>NZ_JBBOTE010000002.1:575000-840000 GCF_038005385.1 Bacillus sp. FSL K6-2944
AAAGGGAAACAGCCCAGACCGCCAGCTAAGGTCCCAAAGTGTGTATTAAGTGGAAAAGGATGTGGAGTTGCTTAGACAACTAGGATGTTGGCTTAGAAGCAGCCACCATTTAAAGAGTGCGTAATAGCTCACTAGTCGAGTGACTCTGCGCCGAAAATGTACCGGGGCTAAATACACCACCGAAGCTGCGGATTGATACCAATGGTATCAGTGGTAGGGGAGCGTTCTAAGGACAGTGAAGTCAGACCGGAAGGACTGGTGGAGTGCTTAGAAGTGAGAATGCCGGTATGAGTAGCGAAAGACGGGTGAGAATCCCGTCCACCGAATGCCTAAGGTTTCCTGAGGAAGGCTCGTCCGCTCAGGGTTAGTCAGGACCTAAGCCGAGGCCGACAGGCGTAGGCGATGGACAACAGGTTGATATTCCTGTACCACCTCTTTATCGTTTGAGCAATGGAGGGACGCAGAAGGATAGAAGAAGCGTGCGATTGGTTGTGCACGTCCAAGCAGTTAGGCTGATAAGTAGGCAAATCCGCTTATCGTAAAGGCTGAGCTGTGATGGGGAAGCTCCTTATGGAGCGAAGTCTTTGATTCCCCGCTGCCAAGAAAAGCTTCTAGCGAGATAAAAGGTGCCTGTACCGCAAACCGACACAGGTAGGCGAGGAGAGAATCCTAAGGTGTGCGAGAGAACTCTGGTTAAGGAACTCGGCAAAATGACCCCGTAACTTCGGGAGAAGGGGTGCTTTCTTAACGGAAAGCCGCAGTGAATAGGCCCAAGCGACTGTTTAGCAAAAACACAGCTCTCTGCGAAGCCGTAAGGCGAAGTATAGGGGGTGACACCTGCCCGGTGCTGGAAGGTTAAGGAGAGGGGTTAGCGTAAGCGAAGCTCTGAACTGAAGCCCCAGTAAACGGCGGCCGTAACTATAACGGTCCTAAGGTAGCGAAATTCCTTGTCGGGTAAGTTCCGACCCGCACGAAAGGTGTAACGATTTGGGCACTGTCTCAACCAGAGACTCGGTGAAATTATAGTACCTGTGAAGATGCAGGTTACCCGCGACAGGACGGAAAGACCCCGTGGAGCTTTACTGTAGCCTGATATTGAATTTTGGTACAGTTTGTACAGGATAGGCGGGAGCCATTGAAACCGGAGCGCTAGCTTCGGTGGAGGCGCTGGTGGGATACCGCCCTGACTGTATTGAAATTCTAACCTACGGGTCTTATCGACCCGGGAGACAGTGTCAGGTGGGCAGTTTGACTGGGGCGGTCGCCTCCTAAAGTGTAACGGAGGCGCCCAAAGGTTCCCTCAGAATGGTTGGAAATCATTCGTAGAGTGCAAAGGCATAAGGGAGCTTGACTGCGAGACCTACAAGTCGAGCAGGGACGAAAGTCGGGCTTAGTGATCCGGTGGTTCCGCATGGAAGGGCCATCGCTCAACGGATAAAAGCTACCCCGGGGATAACAGGCTTATCTCCCCCAAGAGTCCACATCGACGGGGAGGTTTGGCACCTCGATGTCGGCTCATCGCATCCTGGGGCTGTAGTCGGTCCCAAGGGTTGGGCTGTTCGCCCATTAAAGCGGTACGCGAGCTGGGTTCAGAACGTCGTGAGACAGTTCGGTCCCTATCCGTCGTGGGCGTAGGAAATTTGAGAGGAGCTGTCCTTAGTACGAGAGGACCGGGATGGACGCACCGCTGGTGTACCAGTTGTTCTGCCAAGGGCATAGCTGGGTAGCTATGTGCGGAAGGGATAAGTGCTGAAAGCATCTAAGCATGAAGCCCCCCTCAAGATGAGATTTCCCATAGCGTAAGCTAGTAAGATCCCTGAAAGATGATCAGGTTGATAGGTTCGAGGTGGAAGCATGGTGACATGTGGAGCTGACGAATACTAATAGATCGAGGACTTAACCATATAATATGTAGCAATGTTATCTAGTTTTGAGAGAACATAAAAAACTTGTTGACTTTTAAAGTAAATAAGTTATAATAATGATTGTCTCAAAAGAATAATGTCTGGTAATGATGGCAGAGAGGTCACACCCGTTCCCATACCGAACACGGAAGTTAAGCTCTCTAGCGCCGATGGTAGTTGGGACCTTGTCCCTGTGAGAGTAGGACGTTGCCAGGCAATATTATTCCGCAGTAGCTCAGCGGTAGAGCTATCGGCTGTTAACCGATCGGTCGTAGGTTCGATTCCTACCTGCGGAGCCATTGGAGAGCTGTCCGAGTTGGCCGAAGGAGCACGATTGGAAATCGTGTATACGTCACAAGCGTATCAAGGGTTCGAATCCCTTGCTCTCCGCCATAGGATTTATAATATTTGGCCCGTTGGTCAAGTGGTTAAGACACCGCCCTTTCACGGCGGTAACACGGGTTCGAATCCCGTACGGGTCACCACTTTGGAGGATTAGCTCAGCTGGGAGAGCACCTGCCTTACAAGCAGGGGGTCGGCGGTTCGATCCCGTCATCCTCCACCATATAAATTTTATATGAATAGTATTATCGCGGGGTGGAGCAGCACGGTAGCTCGTCGGGCTCATAACCCGAAGGTCGCAGGTTCAAATCCTGTCCCCGCAACCAAATGGTCCCGTGGTGTAGTGGTTAACATGCCTGCCTGTCACGCAGGAGATCGCCGGTTCGACCCCGGTCGGGACCGCCATTTTAATAAGGCTCGGTAGCTCAGTCGGTAGAGCAGAGGACTGAAAATCCTCGTGTCGGCGGTTCGATTCCGTCCCGAGCCACCATTTATTTTAATAAAATACGCCGGCTTAGCTCAATTGGTAGAGCAACTGACTTGTAATCAGTAGGTTGGGGGTTCAAGTCCTCTAGCCGGCACCATGTAAGTTTCGGAGGGGTAGCGAAGTGGCTAAACGCGGCGGACTGTAAATCCGCTCCTTCGGGTTCGGCAGTTCGAATCTGCCCCCCTCCACCATTTACATAGGGGCATAGTTTAAAGGTAGAACTGAGGTCTCCAAAACCTCCAGTGTGGGTTCGATTCCTACTGCCCCTGCCAAATATATTTACACAACATGGCGGTTGTGGCGAAGTGGTTAACGCACCGGATTGTGGCTCCGGCATTCGTGGGTTCGATTCCCATCAGTCGCCCCATTTTTATTTTAAAAATTACAAATAATCTAATGGATACTTACATATAATTAAGTAAGAATTCGATGGGCTATAGCCAAGCGGTAAGGCAACGGACTTTGACTCCGTCATGCGCTGGTTCGAATCCAGCTAGCCCAGCCATTTTTGCGGAAGTAGTTCAGTGGTAGAATACAACCTTGCCAAGGTTGGGGTCGCGGGTTCGAATCCCGTCTTCCGCTCCAATAAAACTTTATATGGCGGCATAGCCAAGTGGTAAGGCAGAGGTCTGCAAAACCTTTATCACCGGTTCAAATCCGGTTGCCGCCTTTTCTTTTGTGCCGATGTGGCGGAATTGGCAGACGCGCACGACTCAAAATCGTGTTCCTTCGGGAGTGTCGGTTCGACCCCGACCATCGGTATCATGAACGGCGTAATAAAAGACTCTACACCAAATGTGTAGAGTCTTTTTATGTTTTCATCATACTATAAAATAAGCAAAAATGGTGTGTTGGTGAAATGGTTATAAATGATTAAGGTAAACTTATTCATTTAGTACATGCGATACAGTTGGGGAAAGCTACAAAACAATAAAGGGATAAATTTTTATCCCTTTATATAATTTCATTATTTTATAGAGAATTTCTCCAACCTGGTGACATGAAGTTAAATCCGACGCCACCAGTAGATATTAGTACATGATCAGCTGTTAATTTCGTAATTTCTAAGAACTTCTTTTCAAACTCTTCTCTGTTGTATTTGTACATAGTTGAGTGGCATGACCACATGTGCGTTGAAGTACTCAACCAGTCTCCTAATTCCTTTAATTCAGGAAACGACTCAAATCGAATTGGTTCATCTAATTTCATGAATCTCACTTGATAGATAGTTGGGTTTAACTTCTCTCCTATTCCTTTAAAAGCATGTGATTTTTTGTCTTTTGAATGTGTCATAATTCACCTTCTATCTTTCCTTCAAATTTTTTCCTATTTTTATTATACAACAATAGAAAACAATTATGGGAATAATATGGAAATCTTTATTGGCAATATAAAAAGACTGTAACAGAAATGTTAGAGTCTTTTTGTTAAATTATACTATGTGCTTCTAAAATTCGTAATAAACGTAGGAATTCATGTATAATATAACTTGTCGAAAGAACAAAATGATAGTGATTTATATTATGTCTGTAATATGAATCAAAAATGAACTTTTTATATTTCTTTTAAAAATGTGTTGAACACACATTATATTTCATATTAATATTTTTATGTAGATTTAAAACGGGAAAGAGAGTGGAAAGTATGGGCCGTAAATGGAACAATATTAAAGACAAAAAAGCATCAAAAGATGCAAATACAAGCCGTATATACGCGAAATTTGGGCGTGAAATTTATGTGGCAGCAAAACAAGGCGAGCCAGATCCAGAATCAAACCAAGCACTAAGAGTTGTATTAGAGCGTGCGAAAACATACAATGTTCCAAGAACAATTATTGATCGTGCAGTTGAAAAAGCAAAAGGCGGTTCAGAAGAAAATTATGACGAGCTTCGTTATGAAGGATTCGGACCAAATGGAGCTATGGTTATTGTAGATACACTTACAAATAACGTAAACCGTACTGCAGCAGATGTACGAGCTGCATTTAGCAAAAACAGTGGTAATATGGGTGTGAACGGTTCTGTAGCTTACATGTTTGATGCGACAGCTGTTATCGGCCTTGAAGGTAAAACATCAGATGAAGTTCTTGAAATTTTAATGGAAGCAGATGTAGATGCACGTGACATTCTAGAAGAAGAAGATTCTGTTATCGTGTATGCTGAACCAGATCAATTTCATGCAGTACAATCTGCACTTAAAGGTGCTGGCGTTGAGGAGTTTACAGTTGCAGAATTAACAATGCTTGCACAAAGTGATGTAACACTTCCTGAAGATGCTCAAGCACAATTTGAGAAAATGGTTGATGCATTAGAAGATTTAGAAGATGTTCAACAAGTTTATCACAACGTAGACTTAGGAGAGTAATACGATAGATGACCCTTTTCGCTTAGCGGATAGGGTCTTTTTTATGAAGTTAATTAAGGTGATGAAGTATTAAAGGTATTTTGTTGTAGGTAGGGAATATGATTATAGGGATATATAAAATATTCATTATCTCTAGGAGGCTTAATATGGAACATAAGACACCAAAGCATATCGTTGCTGTAGCAGGTTATTTAACAAATGAAAAAAATGAAGTGTTATTAACAAAAGTGCACTGGCGAGCTGATACGTGGGAGTTGCCAGGAGGACAGGTAGAAGAAGGCGAAGCGCTCGATCAAGCTGTCTGTAGGGAAATAAAAGAGGAAACAGGGTTAACGGTGAAGCCTATCGGAATTACAGGCGTTTATTATAATACTTCTATGCATATTCTAGCTGTTGTTTTTAAAGTAGCATATATAAGTGGTGAAATAAAAATTCAACCTGAAGAAATACAAGAGGCTAAATTTGTTGATTTAAATGAAGAGAACATAGATGAGTATATAACGCGTCCTCATATGAAATCTAGAACGCTTGATGCAATGAGAGCAACACATTTTATTCCGTATGAAACGTGGGAAGTACAGCCGTATAATTTAATAGGAAGATTGTAAAGAAAAGAGTAGCCGATTTGAGATACATTCGAATCACTACTCTTTTTTTGTATACTGTTTAAGAAAAAGGTCAAAATAATAATAGCACTAGTATTGATTTCGGGAACGTTTGTTCTGTATAATAAATCTATATGTTATATACATTTAGATTACTAGATAGTCAAAAGTATATATATTTGTAGATGATATAATTAAAGTGTAAAGTGAAAATATAATAGTCTTAAGGGTTTCTCTTTTATTGGTTATTCGTACTTTAACATAACCTATATTCAATATTTCAGATGAATAGTAGATAAAAAAAGACTGTGATACAATACTTTTTTATCCAACTATTTGCTGGGCAGTAAGCTTGATTAATGAGGGCCGATTAAAGTTTCACTTTATACCTTACAATGATGTAAGGTACGTGTAAGAGAAATCGATGGGATATTTTTTTACAACAATGTATTCTTAAAGTAAGAGTTATATGCTGTGTGGAAAAGAGGTGTTCAAGATGAAAGAACGAGTATTATCTAGGGTGAACTATCATCAAAAAGTTGCATTAAATCCAATGACTAAACTTTTTTATAAAGCCATTATATTATTATTATTGTTAAGTTGTACGTTATTATTCATTGGAAATGTAATGATTGAGAAAAGTGATATTAGTAAATTACATGTACCGGCTAAGTTAGAGGTGCCAGAATCATTAACACATGCATTTATTGCGACAGAAGATAAAAGATTTTATCATCATAACGGTTTAGATTATATAGCAATTATTAGGGCCTCTGTTGAGAATATAAAGGCTGGTGGTGTCGTGCAAGGAGGAAGCACAATTACACAGCAGCTATCTAAAAATGCCTTTTTAACGAATGAACGTACATTTTCTCGGAAGTGGAAAGAGATTTTTTATACGAAAAAAATTGAACGCACATTTACGAAGGATGAAATATTAAAATTATATGTAAGTAATATTTATTATGGAGAAGGAGCATGGGGAATTGAAAAAGCAGCAAACCTTTACTTCGGTAAAAAGGTGAACCAATTAACGTTGGCTGAAAGTGCAATGATGGCTGCTGTAGTAAAAGCACCTGCTTATTACTCACCTGCCCAAAATTATGATAAAGCAGTAGAGAGACGTAATGTCGTTTTGAGACTAATGGAGAAAGAAGGCTATATAAGCCATGATGAGTATGTTCAAGCAGTTAGTGAGAAATTGGTAATTCGTCATGATATAAAAATAGAGCAGTCGATGTTAAATAGCGCGCGTAAAAAAGCAGTAAGTTAAGAGAAGTTCCTACAGAGGAGCTTCTTTTTTTGAATAAATTGTGACAAATTGTGACACAATATCGTCACAATTATTGTGTTTTTGTAATTTATGTGAGCGTGTTCATTGCGTGACGTATATAAGTGTTGATATTATGTGTATTGTGTACAATGCTGTATACAGAATATGAATTTAAAGAGGAATGTATATGAAATCAAATAAACTCATGGCTCTTGGTATAGTTTTTTCTATCGCAGTATTGATTGTAATTGGAACAATTGCGTATAGCATCATAAATGACAAAAAAGATAAAGGGAATGAGATGTTTGCTTATTCTACGCAACAATCTTTAGGGAAAGATGATGCTCCAGTTAAGGTAGTTGAATTTGGAGACTTTAAATGTCCTGCTTGTCGTACTTGGGATGTAACAGTATTACCTCGATTAAAAGAAGAGTATATTGATAAAGGCAAAGTGCAGTTATACTTTATTAACTTCCCATTTATCGGAAAAGACTCAGATTTAGGTGCAGCAGCTGGTGAAGCAATTTATAAACAAGATAAAGATTCATTCTGGATTTTCTATGATGAGATTTATCAAAATCAAAAGAAAGATACGGAAGAATGGATTACAGAAGATTTGCTTCTTAGCATTGTGAAAGAGAAACTTCCAAAAGTTGATGTAGAGCAATTTAAGAAAGATTTACACAGTAAAGACATTAAAGAAAAAGTAAGTAAAGATTCAGATCGTGCTCAAAAATTAAAAGTTCAAGGTGCTCCTTCTGTATATGTAAACGGAAATCTTGCAAATCCTGATTTTGATAGTATGAAGAAGGCAATTGATAAAGAATTGAAAAAGTGATGAGGTCTCTCATCACTTTTTCGACTTTTTTCGATAAAATTCTTGCCTCTACTTTTTTTACATGCTATACTATTTTACATAAGTTATTCTAATATCTTATATGTAATTCATATTTGCGGGTGTAGTTTAGTGGTAAAACAAGAGCCTTCCAAGCTCTGGTCGAGAGTTCGATTCTCTTCACCCGCTCCAAATTTTATTAAAAGTTTTTCTATAAATTGTGATCAACGCAGTGTTTCGTTTCCGAGATAAACGAGGCATTGCGTTTTTTAATGTTTGAAAAATATAATTACATGCGAAAATAGAAGTAAATGATAGTATTCCAAACGTGAATTACTAACCAATAGAGTGGTTACATAAGGGGTGGATTCATCTGAGGAGGCGATTAAGAGTGGATTTTGAACAATTAAAGCAAGATGTAATTGCGTATAGTAAAACAATTGGCATAGATAAAATAGGCTTTGCGAGCGCTTCTCCTTTTGAGGAATTAAAGCAGCGCTTAATCCAGCAACAACAATTAAATTATCAATCTGGATTTGAAGAGCCTGATATAGAGAAGAGAACGAATCCGCAACTGTTATTACCGGGTGCTAAATCAATTATTGCGATTGCTTTAGCATATCCTTCAAAATTAAAAAATGCACCATTAAGTAAGCGTGGAGAACGCCGTGGGATTTTTTGTCGTGCTTCTTGGGGACAAGATTATCATCTTGTTTTACGAGATCGTTTGCAAAAATTAGAGGCATATTTAATTGAAAAACTTCCCGATATAGAAGTGAAGTCCATGGTTGATACAGGTGAATTAAGTGATCGAGCTGTATCAGAGCGTGCTGGTATTGGATGGAGCGGTAAAAACTGCTCTATTATTACACCTGAATTTGGTTCGTACGTATACTTAGGGGAAATGATTACAAATGTTCCATTCCCGCCAGATAAGCCGATAGAAGATCAATGCGGAGGCTGTACGAAATGTATCGATATTTGCCCTACCGGTGCTTTAATACAGGGGGGACAGTTAGATTCGAAGAAGTGCATTGCGTTTTTAACACAAACGAAAGGATTCCTACCTGAAGAATATCGCGATAAAATAGGAAATCGCATATATGGATGTGATACGTGTCAGACTGTTTGTCCGAAAAACAAAGGAATGGATTTTCATAATCATCCTGAGATGGAGCCGGATCCTGAGCTAGTTAAACCATTATTAACGCCACTTTTAACAATTAGTAATCGTGATTTTAAAGAGAAATATGGGATTATGTCAGGGTCATGGAGAGGGAAAAAACCACTGCAAAGAAATGCGATTTTAGCATTAGCACATTTTAAAGAAGCATCGGCAATTCCAGATTTAATTGGTGTTATGAAAGATGACCCAAGACCGGTACTACGCGGAACGGCAGCATGGGCACTTGGGAAAATTGGCGGAGATGGAGTAGGCGAAGCGATTGAGAAAGCGATGGAACGTGAGAAAGATGAAGAAGTGCTTCATGAAATGAATCGCGGGCTTGAATTGTTAGCACAGAAAAAAGAGTAGATAATATTTCCCTTTTTCATATTGTAATATGGGAGGGAGACAGAATGGTTGTAAAAACGAAGATTGAAAACCAAGTACAACAATTTTTAGCATATATAACGGAGAAAAGAACGAATGTGGATGGTATTGCTGAGGATTTACTACAAATGGCACTGAGAAAGAAACAATTGTTTCAAAGGCGTAGTGCACATATAGTGAAAGCAACTGCGGATGTTTCTTTCATTAGACAATTAAATAGTAATGACCATCAAGAAATTGATTATCAAATACATTTTAAATATTTAATTAAGCATAAAGAATTATTTTATATTGAAGAGGAACAATTAAAACGAAGAGTTTGTTTAAATAATAGTCGAATTATAGGCGATTCTGCTATTGAAGTGTCAGAAGAAATTAGAATGGGTGAGACATTAGAAAGGGATATTACGAAAGAGAAGTACGGTTCTTATCAGTATAATCGTTTAGAGGCAGTGAAATATGCAGAGCGTTGGTGGGATGACCGGAATCCTATGTATCGTAATTTCCCTGATAATTGTACGAATTTCATTTCTCAATGTCTTCATACTGGAGAAGTACCTATGAACGGGTATCCTAATATTCGTAAAGGATGGTGGCAAAGGGAGAATCAGTGGAGTTGGAGCTGGGCTGTTGCACATTCTTTTTATTGGTATTTGTCAGGTGCTACAACAGGACTTCGAGCAGAGGCGGTAGAGAGGCCAGAAGAACTTATTCTTGGAGATGTCATTGCTTATGATTTCGAGGATGACGGAAGATGGAATCATACGACGATTGTAGTAGCAAAAGATGCAGATGGTATGCCGCTTGTAAATGCACATTCAGCGAATAGCCGTCGACGTTATTGGAACTATGAAGACTCTAGTAAATATACACCACAAATGAAATATAAATTCTTTCATATTATTAATGGGTAGAGATTTTTCGCTCAAGTGGTATAATACGTAGTAGACAAAAAACAGAGGTGAATATCGCGTGGGAGTACATGTTGTTTTATATCAGCCAGAAATTCCAGCAAATACAGGGAATATTGCTCGTACTTGTGCAGCAACTGGAACAGAATTACATTTGATTAGACCGCTTGGATTTTCAACGGATGATAAAATGTTAAAGCGTGCAGGATTAGATTATTGGCAGCACGTAAAAATTACGTATTATGATTCAATTGAAGAATTTTATGAAAAAAATAAAGACGGTGAATTCTTCTATTTAACAAAGTATGGCGAGAAAGCTCATACAGCGTTTGACTATAGCAAGCGTGAGAAGGATTACTATTTTGTATTTGGAAGAGAAACAAACGGCTTACCAGCTAATGTAATCGAAGAAAACTTTGATCATTGTTTACGTATTCCAATGACAGATAAAGTACGTTCATTAAATTTATCTAATACAGCAGCAATTTTAATTTATGAAGCGTTCCGTCAACAAAATTACCCTGGATTAGATTTAGAAATCGTTTATTAAAAGTCGCCATATGGCGACTTTTTTTATAAAATAAAAATAATATATAATCATACATTTAAAAGAGAGGACATAATCATATAGAATGGGATATATGATTAAAAATAGATAAGACGGGTTGAGATAAATATGAAGGAAGAATATAGTAATCAAAATACCTTTTTAAGTATGATAGATATGGATTTAATTAGACAAGGATTATTACATGCTATTCAAGATTTAGTATTCATATTGAAAGTTATTGATAATGAAACGTTTCAATATATGTATGTGAATAAAATAGGAATGGATTATGCTAGGTTAAGCGAAGAGTGCTATGGAAAAACTTTTGCAGAAGTATTACCAAAAGATATAGCGGGGATATTGCAAAGGCAATATGCAAAAGTAGTGAGAGAAGCGAAAGCACACACCTTTTGTGATGTAGTCAATTTACCAAAAGGTGAGATACATTATGAATCTTCACTTAATCCTGTCTGCGACGAAGAAGGAATATGTCAATTTGTTATTTGCATTACAAGAGATATTACAGCTCAAATTGAGGAGAAGACAAAGATAGAGGAAAAACAAATGTTATTTAAGTCGTTACTGGAATATAATAATGACTCAATTATATCTATAGATTCTATAGGGAGAGTTACATATGCAAATCCGGCAACGTATGAAATATTTGGATACCGGTATGAGGAATTAAATAATAAATTTATTTTTGAATTCATTAATAAAGAATATGAAAAAGATTTTCAAAGTATATTTAAGGGATCGATGCAAGGAAAAGCAAAACAAATTGTTTCAAAGAAATATGTTCATAAAGAAGGGTACGAGCTATATATTTCTTTGAGAACTATCCCGATTATTGTGAACGGTGAAATTGTTGGGATTTATATTGTTACGAGAGATGTTACAAGGCAAGTATTAAACGAAATGCGAACAGAATATTTAGCTTACTATGACCAGTTAACGGGATTAATGAATAGAATTTCATGTACAAATAAGTTAAATACTTTTTTAAATGAGAGTGTAAATTTTGCGCTTGTATTTATAGATTTAGATGAGTTTCATCGTATTAATGATACATTTGGTCATAAAGAGGGAGATAAAGTATTACAAAAAGTTACAGAATGTTTAAGCAATCTAAAAATAGAAGGTATGCACTTATTTAGAGAACACGATGATCAATTTGTTATGTTGATAGAAAATATAAAGAAAGAATATGTAGAGGAAGTTGCAAAAAGCATACTGAAAAATATTAGTGAATATTTTGTAATCGAAGAAGAAGATGTATATTTAAGTGCATCAATTGGAATTGTAATGGCTCCAGCAGATGGAGAAGATGAAAAAATACTATTTCAGAGGGTCGATGCTGCTTTAGAAAAAGCAAAAGAAAAAGGAAAAGGACATTATCATTTTTATTGTAGTGGATTAGACTGTGAGCGTGAACAAAGGTTTATAATAGAAAACCAGTTACATCGTGCTATAGAAAAAAATGAATTTTTCTTATATTATCAGCCACAAATTAATATTGAAACGAAAAAAATAGCTAGTATGGAAGCTTTAATAAGGTGGGAGAATAAGGAATTAGGATTTGTTTCTCCAAACCAATTTATTCCGTTGGCAGAAAGAACAGGATTTATTATTAAGCTCGATGAATGGGTAGTAAATCAAGTGTGTCAGCAACTGCGCGAATGGTTAAATAAAGGATATGAAGTGGTCCCAATTGCGGTTAATATTTCAGCTAGACACTTTCGTTCTATTACATTAATAGAGATGATTACACGGGCTTTAAATAAGTACAATGTATCAGCTCATTTATTAGCGATAGAGGTTACAGAAGGAGCTCTTATACATAAAGATATATCAAAGAGAGTGTTACTACAATTAAAAGAACAAAATTTAAAGATTCATTTAGATGATTTTGGAACAGGCTATTCATCTTTAAGTTATTTAAAAACATATCCAATTGATACTTTAAAAATTGATCGTTCTTTTATGGAAGGTATACATATAGATGAACGTGATACGAATATTGCAGCTGCAATTATTCATTTAGCTCATACTTTAGAATTGAATATAATTGCAGAAGGAGTAGAAAAAAAGGAGCAAATACAGTTTTTGAAAGAAAAGAATGTGAAGCTTGTACAAGGTTATTATTATAGCCGACCACTATCCAAATATGATATGGAAAATATGTATTATAAATAAAAAAATGATGTGCTAAAAGCACATCATTTTTTATGTGTACCTGGTTTGTCATTGTAACCGGATGTAAAAATAGCTGTAAGAAATGTGAGTGATACACCTAAAATTAATAATAATTTCATACTAATATCCTCCTTACTGTTTTCGGTTTATGAGTTTTATTTATTATCCAAAATGTATGTAAGGTTCTTAGAAGAAAAGAATTTATTTATAATGAATAGCAGTGTAAAAATGTTAATACCTATATTATACAGAATTTTCTTTGAATTTTGGAGAGAATTTTAGCGTGCTATTATATATTTCGTTTTGATTTAAAGAATGTTTAAGGACATCCTAGCATACCTTTTATAATAATCCGATTGAACAAGGAGATGGGGGAGGAGCTATAATGGATATTCTAAAAAAGATTGAACAGCATCGAGCAGCAGAAGAACGTTTACAATGGGAAGGTACGTTTGCGGAGTATTTGGAGCTTGTGAAAGAAAGACCATGGGTGGCTCAAACAGCACACTCTCGCATTTACAATATGATAAAAGACGCTGGAATTGAAGAAGTTGATGGTAGAAGAAAGTATAACTTCTTTAGTAATCAGCTCTTTGGATTAGAGGATGCTCTAGAACGTCTTGTAGAGGAATATTTTCATCCATCTGCAAAACGATTAGATGTTAGAAAAAGAATTTTATTATTAATGGGTCCTGTTAGTGGAGGGAAATCAACGTTAGTTACAATGTTGAAACGAGGATTAGAAACATATTCGAGAACAGATCGCGGAGCAATTTTTGCAATTAAAGGATGCCCAATGCACGAGGATCCACTGCATTTAATTCCACATCATTTACGAGATGATTTCTTTGATGAGTATGGGGTTAGAATTGAAGGGAATTTATCACCACTAAATGTCATGCGTTTAGAGCAAGAATACGGATCAAGAATTGAGGATGTAGTTGTAGAGCGTATTTTCTTCTCTGAAGATCGCCGTACAGGGATTGGTACATTTAGCCCGTCTGATCCAAAATCACAGGATATTGCAGATTTAACAGGTAGTCTGGACTTTTCTACGATTGCAGAATATGGTTCAGAATCAGATCCGCGTGCGTATCGATTTGATGGAGAATTAAATAAGGCAAACCGAGGAATGATGGAGTTCCAAGAGATGTTAAAATGCGATGAGAAGTTTTTATGGCACTTATTATCGCTTACGCAAGAAGGGAATTTCAAAGCGGGAAGATTTGCGCTTATTTCAGCAGATGAATTAATTGTAGCGCATACGAATGAAACAGAGTATCGCTCATTTATAGCAAATAAGAAAAATGAAGCATTGCACTCAAGAATTATTGTAATGCCAGTTCCTTATAATTTACGAGTAAGTGAAGAAGAACATATTTATGAAAAAATGATTCGTGAAAGTGATGTATCGAATGTTCACATTGCACCACACACACTTCGCGTTGCAGCAATGTTCACTATTTTAACTCGTTTAAAAGATCCGAAGCGTCCGGATATTGATTTAATTAAAAAGATGCGTTTGTATGATGGAGAAACGGTAGAAGGTTATAATGCGATTGATGTAGAAGAATTACAACGCGAATATCAAGATGAAGGTATGAAGGGTATTGATCCTCGTTATGTCATTAACCGAATTTCGTCTACAATCATTCGAAAAGAGGTACCATCTATTAACGCGTTAGATGTACTTAGATCTTTAAAAGATGGGCTAGATCAGCATCCATCCATTAGTAATGAAGACCGTGAACGTTACATGAACTTCATCTCATTAGCGAGAAAAGAATACGATGAAATCGCGAAGAAAGAAGTACAAAAAGCGTTTGTTTATTCATATGAAGAATCAGCTAAGACGCTTATGGATAATTACTTAGATAACGTTGAGGCGTACTGCAATAAATCGAAATTACGTGATCCGTTAACAGGAGAAGAAATGAGTCCAGATGAAAAATTAATGCGCTCAATTGAAGAGCAAATTGGAATTTCAGAAAATGCTAAGAAAGCGTTCCGTGAAGAGATTTTAATTCGCATTTCTGCTTATGCCCGTAAAGGAAAACGCTTTGATTATAATTCACATGAACGTCTTCGTGAAGCGATTCAGAAAAAACTATTTGCTGATTTAAAAGATATAGTGAAAATTACAACATCAACGAAAACGCCGGACGAAAATCAGCTTAAGAAAATCAATGATGTTGTTGCGCGTTTAATTGATGAGCATGGTTATAATTCTTCTTCAGCAAATGAATTACTACGCTATGTAGGTAGCTTGTTAAACAGATAGTTTGATAACAAAACGCTGTCTCTTGTATTTTGCGGGACAGCGTTTTATTATCCGTTCATATGTGTATAAAGTGTCATACCTTGTCCAAATGTAATAAATTAAGATGTAATTTTATGAATTTATTGTCAATTATTTTTACAATATGCATATGATAGAGTAACCAACCATTCATACGAAAAAAGCCAACACAATACAATATGTTGCAAAGTAAAAATGTGTGCAACAATGCATTGTGTTTCTTTCTTATCAGTGGCTGAATATTTCTTTCTATTTATGTGAGTGGCAAAATTTTGTTTAGGATGCTCGGGGTATTGTATGAAAAACGTTATAAATGTTTATGGGATGATTTTCTGTGGGCAGTTACCTTTCAAATATTCTAGCTTGCATATTACAGAACAAAATTTATAGATTGCTGTTCATACAGGAAGACAATTACAGTAAGGAGGGAAAGGAATGGGCGAAGAAAATCAACCAAATTATACGATTTCACAGGAAAACTGGTCCCTCCATCGCAAAGGATATGACGACCAACAGCGCCATCAAGAAAAAGTACAAGAGGCAATTAAGAATAATTTACCCGATCTTGTAACAGAAGAAAGTATAGTTATGTCTAATGGCAAGGATGTTGTAAAAATACCAATTCGTTCTCTAGATGAATATAAGATTAGATACAATTATGATAAAAATAAACATGTTGGGCAAGGAAACGGTGACAGCAAAGTTGGTGATGTCGTTGCGAGAGATGGATCAGGTGGTCAAAAACAAAAAGGGCCAGGAAAAGGGCAAGGAGCAGGAGATGCAGCTGGGGAAGATTACTATGAAGCTGAAGTCTCTATTTTAGAATTAGAGCAAGCGTTTTTCAGAGAGTTAGAACTGCCTAATTTAAAGAGAAAAGAAATGGATGAAAACCGGATTGAACATGTTGAATTTAATGACATTAGAAAAACAGGATTATGGGGAAATATCGATAAGAAACGAACAATGATATCCGCATATAAACGAAATGCGATGGGTGGTAAAGCATCTTTTCATCCAATTCATCAAGAAGACTTAAAGTTCCGCACTTGGAATGAAGTATTAAAGCCAGATTCAAAAGCTGTTGTATTAGCGATGATGGATACGAGTGGATCGATGGGAATATGGGAGAAATATATGGCACGTAGCTTCTTTTTCTGGATGACAAGATTTTTACGCACAAAGTATGAAACAGTTGATATTGAATTTATTGCTCATCATACAGAAGCGAAAGTCGTTACAGAAGAAGAATTTTTCTCAAAAGGAGAAAGTGGCGGAACAATATGTTCTTCCGTATATAAAAAAGCATTAGAACTTATCGATAATAAATATTCACCTGACCGCTATAATATTTATCCATTCCATTTTTCAGATGGTGATAATTTAACATCAGATAATGCTAGATGTGTAAAACTTGTTGAAGAGCTAATGAAGAAGTGTAATATGTTTGGGTATGGGGAAGTGAATCAGTACAACCGCCACAGTACACTCATGTCAGCCTATAAAATTATTAAAGATGAAAACTTTAGATACTATATTTTAAAGCAAAAAGCAGACGTATTTCATGCGATGAAAAGCTTTTTTAGAGAAGAATCAGGTGAGAAAATGGCATAACCTCTTTTAAAGAGGTTCTTTTTTTGTAAACTTTTTATTTTTTCAGTTGACAATGATAATGAAAATCATTATCATTTATTCGAGAAATGATTACATTTTGAATTATATATTTCGGAGGAGATGTAAAGTTGAAACAAAATAAAAGAAAACGTATAAATGCAATGATTATAGCGGCGGCGTTATCACTTCCGTTTGCTGTGTATTCAACACCTGCTTTAGCGGCAGTAGCAATTGAGGCGAATAAAACTGGACAAGGTTTAGAAGATGGTACATATGACGCTGTTATTAAAGCGTATAAAGATAAAACGAATGAAGAGTCTATGGCAGCTGTTTATATAAAGGATCCGAAATTAACAATTGAGAATGGAAAGAAAATTGTAACAGCAACGTTAAGTGATAGTGATTTCTTTCAATACTTGAAGACAGAGGATATTCACACTCCAGGTGTGTTTCATGATGTGAAAGTAATATCAGAAGACAAAAAGAAAAATGGAACGAAAGTGATTCAGTTTGAAGTAGGGGAATTAGGAAAAAGGTATAATATGCGAATGCATATTTATATTCCAACAATGGCCTATGACAATAAGTACCAAGTACAGTTTGAAGTAAATACATTGAATTTAGATAAAGATGTTCCAGAAGCACAAAAGGAAAATAAAGAGGAGAAACAAGATGAAAACGGAAATGTAATATTAGATAAGCAATTACAAAAATATATTAATAAATACAACTTAAATAGAGATAATGTTGATGCGCCAATCACAAAGAAAGATTTATTAAAAATTAAAACGTTATCCATTTATTCTGGTAAAGGAATAAATGAAATAACTGGTTTAGAGTATATGACAAATTTAGAGAAGTTGACGTTACGAGAGTCTAATGTAAAAGACATATCAGCCATCTCGAAATTGAGAGGTTTGAAGTACGTTGATTTAACGTCTAATTCAATTGAAAGTATTCACCCAATTGAGCAGCTAGAGAATATTAATATGCTTTTTTTAAGAGATAATAAAATTTCTGATCTTACACCATTAAGTAAAATGAAAAAAATTAAAACATTAGATTTAATCGGTAATAACATTAAAGATATCCAGCCATTATTTACATTATCAACTATGAAACAATTATACTTAGCAAATAATCAAATCAGTGATCTTACGGGAATTGATCGATTAAATAATGTGGAACTATTATGGATAGGGAACAATAAAATTAATAATGTTGAATCTATTAGTAAAATGAGTAATCTTATTGAACTAGAAATTTCTGATAGTGAAATAAAAGATATATCACCATTATCTCAATTAGGAAATTTACAAGTGCTGAATTTAGAAGAGAATTATATCTCTGATGTATCGCCGCTGAGCACCTTAACAAATTTACATGAGATAAATCTTGGAGCAAATGAAATTTCTGACGTAAGGCCTGTTGAGGAATTAGGTAAGCGAATTTCAATTGACATTCAAAGACAAAAAATCTTTTTAAATGAAGCAAGTGTAGATGAAGAAATAAAAATCCCAGTATACAACCTTAAAGGAGAGCCACTTCAAAATATTAATCTACAAAGTGAGGGGGCTACTCTGAATAACGGATTTATAAAATGGAATAGTCCTGGAGAAAAAATATATGAATTTAAACTAGATACTAATTCTACTGAAAGTAAAATAAGATTTAATGGCACGGTTATACAGAATATAGTTGAAAAACAAAAAGAAAGTCAAAATGTAATTCTCGATAAAACTTTACAACAACATATTAATAAAGAGAATTTAGGTAGAGAGAATGTAAACGCTCCTATCACAAAAGAAGATTTATTACAGATTAAAAAATTAGAGATACTTAAAGAAAAAGGAAATGAGATAAAAGATATAACAGGTTTAGAATACATGACGAATTTAGAAAAACTTACTTTAGAAGGAGTAGGCCTGAAAAATATTGAGTTCATCTCAAACTTGAAACAATTGAATAATGTGAATGTATCTCATAATCAAATTGAAGATATAACACCACTATCTTCATTGGAAAATTTACAGTGGTTAAATCTTGCGGACAATCATATTAAAGATGTAACGGTTATTGGTTCCATGCTAAACTTATTTAGCTTAAATCTAGCTGGAAATGAGATTCGTGATGTAAGGCCGTTAATACAATTAGGTCAGTGGTTTACAATTGATGTTGGAAGACAAAATATCATTTTAAATGATGCAAAAATAAACGAAGAAATTCAAATTCCTGTATATGATTTAGAAGGAGAAAGTATTGAAAATATTCAATTGGTAAGTGAGGGAGGGACGTTTAATAACGGAGTAATAAAATGGAATACCCTAGGTGAAAAGGTGTATAAATTTGATTTAGATTCTGATGAAATTAGCATCAGGTTTAACGGAACAGTTATACAGAATATAGTGGAAAAAGAAGAAGTTGAAGAAACAAAAGAAGAAGTGAAAGAACCGGTAAAAGAAGTTGAAAGTACAAAAGAAGAAGTGAAAGAACCGGTAAAAGAAGTAAAAGAGGAAGTAAAAGAGGAAGTAAAAGAGCCAACGAAAGAAGTTGAAGAAGCGAAAGAGGAAGTGGACGAGCCAACAACAGGAGTTGAAGGATCGAAAGCGGAGGTAAAAGAAACAGGAAAAGAAATTGAAGGTTCAAAAGACGCGGTAAATCAATCAGTAGTAGTCCAAGAACAAAACGTGAATAATCAAGTTGTGAAAGAAAATAAACCAGCTGTTAATAAGCAAGAAGAAAGTAAGAAATCATTAGGAGCAACAGGTGGACAAGAGAATACATCAACATTACTTTCAGGCATAGCGTTAGTTCTTTCAGCACTGAGTATGTTTGTATTTAGAAAGAGATTATTTAAGAAATAAAAAACGTTTTATCTTATTATAACGTAAGATGATTATATGAGTTTTTGAGAAGACATTATCATGGCGATTTCATTTTGAAATATGCTTATGGTGATGTCTTTTTTAGAAGGATATAAATGGAAAAGGTGTGAATATATTAGTGAAGACCTGCGGTAGTATGTCAACTGAGAAATAACAAAGTTTAAAGTTGCCAAAGGTCAATTTGTTTAAAAAAGGCATCACGAAACTAAACCAGTAACGAATGTAATTTACTGGAAAATAATGAAAGGTAGCGATGACAAAAATTTATGTCATTCTTTCACACACCTTCCAGGCGTAAAAAGTTGGTGGCTACGTAGTAGCGCATCCACCAATCGCACAAATTTTCTTGCGGTTAGAACGAGTGCACGTTTGTGTTGATGTTTTGGTACTTCATTATATTTTTTCACGTAATACTCTTGATAATCTGATACATGCTTTCTTACTGAATTGGCGGCTTCAACTAAGTAATAACGCAAGTAATGATTACCTGTACGGGATAATGAAGTATCTTCAGCTGTAAAACGACCAGATTGGTGCTTTCGCCAGTATAATCCAGCGTATTTGGCTATTTTTGTTTCATCGTCAAATCTTTCGATTTGGCCAATTTCAGCAATGATACCGGCAGCGAAAACAGGACCTACTCCAGGAATAGATTCAAGTGTTTGGGTCAAACCAGCCATGATTTTTTTAATAGACTTTTCTAATTCCTTGATTTGCTGTTGAAACGTACGAATGACTGCGATGGATGTACCTAAGATGACATCTATTGAATCTTCTACAACCTTATCCAAGCGATAAGAAGCTTTCACAGCTTTTTGAATGGATGCTGCTACGCATTTTGGATCACCAAAACGGTTTCGACTTTTTTCCTGTAGGAACTCAGCGAGTTCTTCTAAAGGCATATTAGCTAGTTCCTCTAAGCTGAATTTTTCAAGAAATAGTTCTGTCATGGCGCTACCAAATACGGAAGTATCCACCTCTTGTGAAAATGTATTACATTTAAAACTTAGGTGTTGAAGAAAGTGTTGTTTTTCTTTCGTTAACATTTTGACAAGTTGGTATCGTGATCGAGTTAATTGCTGCAGTGCCACGTACTGGCTTTCTTTTACGATAGACATTTGATTGCGGCCAAATCGTAAGTAATCAGCAATGACATAGGCATCAATCTCATCGGTTTTATTCATGTCAGAATAGCTTTTCTTAAAATTTGCGACTTGCTTTGGGTTTAGGAGAAATACTTTTGCTCCAAAACGCTGTAAATCTATATCATGGTGAAGAAACATAGAAGGATGAAAGCTGTAAACAGAGGTGGATTCTAGGCCAATCTTAAGGATGTCGACCTCTTTCCCTGCAACACACTGTAATAATTTTTCTTTGAGTGTAGTAGCTCCTGGTAGGTCATTACTGACCGAAAAAGAATCCAGTTTTTCTCCATCACCATTTAAAAAGCAAACTTTCATATCAAACGAACTTACATCTAAACCAACAAATAATCTCATGTAAGAGACCTCCCTTCTATATTAGAATCATTTCTTGGACGTCTCGAGATATCTCTAGTGTGTACGCCGACCAACAACCTCGTGTATGAGAGCTAGTCCTGAATCGAAAGCCGCCCTAGAGCTACTATCATCTAGGTTCGAGGGGCAGGCTGCTCAGCCTGCGAGTAGGGAGTCCCGCACGTTCACTGAGAAACACTCTTCAAATGTGGTAAATCCACAGGAGGTGAAAGAATTGTCCCAAATGATCCTACAATCATTATCTAGAAATATCTTGAGACGTCCAAGTATTTTTATTTATAGGGCTCTTATTAAGAAGAAAATCTAAGCCTGTAATAGGGCTTAAATATTAATATACGAGGAGGAGAGGTTATGTATGTCAGTTCTATTTTGAAAATTGAAGAGGTGGCAGCATTTATTGCGAATATGAATAAAGATGCTACTCATCATGTTGGCTATTGTGGAGATGAGAAAGAGGAGTTGTTACAGACAATTATTCATGATTTTTCAGATATAGGCTGGGAACAATCTTTTGTTGCTACTTATGAGAATAATAATTTAATAGGTTTATTAGGATTTGATGTGGATGAAGTAAAGAAATGTGCAGAGATATGGGGGCCGTTTATTATCGCAGAGAATTGGGAAGAAGTTGCTTTACATAGGTAGAAGGAACTTATAGAAAAGGTGCCTTTTCATATTGAGAGATTTTATGGTTTTTATCATGTGGAAAATAATAATTGTGCCCGTTTAATGAGGAATTTACATGCAAAAGAACAAGGTCGACATAGTATTCTCGTTTTAAATAATATTGTGGAGCACCGTATTATATGTAATGTAGAAGAGGCTTTACCACAAGTGTTTGAGCAGTTTATCGCTTTACACAATCATGTGTTTTCTAATACGTATTATGACGGAAACGAAATTATTGAACGTTTAAGTAATACGAATAAATTATTTGTAAGTATGAAGAATGATAAGTTAGAAGGTTATGTATATGTGGAAGTAAATCCAGAGTTTCAAAAAGCGAATATCGAATTTATTGCAACCGCTGAAAATAGTAGAAGAAAAGGTGTCGGAGAGCGGTTATTACAAAAGGCAATTCAGTATATTATTTCCTTCCAAGGAATGAAGGAGATAGAATTATGTTTGAATACGAATAATGATCGTGCGATGAAATTGTACAAGAAAGTAGGATTTGAGGAGAAGGCATGTTTACAACACTATATAATAGAGTGAAAACCCATTCGTATGAAAATTATATTTCATACGAATGGGTTTTATTAATCTACTTTTCCCTCAGTTGTTACGGATTCAGAAGTAATTTGAGGTGCTAATCGTTACATAACCTTTTTTATTTTTTGAGATACTTCTTTTGTTTGCAAATTAACATCTTCTTTTCGCAGCTCCTTAAAGAGCGAAATGACCATAAGAACGACTACGATAGAAAATGGTAGTGCTGCGATGATAGCTGCGATTTGTAGTGCATTTAATCCTCCAGCTTGTAATAAAATAGCGGCAATTATCGCGATTGTTAATCCCCATATAAGTTTTAAACTATTTTTCGGTGATAAGCTTCCGTTACTCGTTTGCATTGAAACAACAAATGTTGCTGAATCGGCAGAAGTAACGAAAAATGTGGCTACTAAAATTAACCCGATAATCGTTAAAAATGTAGAGAATGGTAGATGTGAAATAACAGCAAATAATCCAATCTCTGTACCATTTTTTGCAATTTCATCAGCTATTCCAAGCGATTGGAACATTTCCATATGAATTGCGGTACCACCAAATACTGCAAACCAAAATGTACAGATAAGGGTTGGGACTAATACAACTCCAAAAATAAATTCTTTTATTGTGCGTCCTTTAGAAATACGAGCGATGAATGTACCGACGAATGGAGACCAAGAGATCCACCATCCCCAATAGAAAATAGTCCAGTTTTCAATCCAAGCAGAAGATTTTTCATTAAATGCTCCTAAATTTAATCCCATACTAGGTAAAGCTCCAATATAAGAACCGAGTGTAGATGTGAAATATTTCATAATAAATACAGTTGGTCCTAAAAATAAGAAAGAGATGAGTAAAATACCTGCAAGAGAGAAATTCAAGTTACTCAAATATTTAATCCCACGATCTAAGCCAGTTTGTGCACTTGTTAAATATAAAACAGCGAAGGTAGCTATAAGTACGAGCTGGGTAAGTAAAGTGTTATGAATGGAAGGGAATAAATAGCTTAATCCTCCAGCAATTTGTTGAGCACCAATCCCAACAGATGGTACAATGCCAAACACTGTGGCTAAAACAGCTAAAATATCAACTGTTTTTCCGATACGAGAATTTTTCGATCGATTAAATAATGGAGTAACTGTAGCCCCGATAGTGCTACCTTTTTGTTTGCGGAATGTGAAATATGCAATTGTTAAAGCGACCATTGCGTATAGTGACCACGGAAAGAGTCCCCAGTGGAAAAATGAATATTGCATAGCGAGTTTGGCGCTTTCTTCTGTACCTGCTTTTCCTGTTAACGGATCTGTAAAATGTGAAATCGGTTCAGCGATTCCATAAAAGAGGAGTCCAATTCCCATTCCTGCCCCAAACAACATGGATAGCCAAGATGGATAATTATATTTTGGCTTTTCTCCATCTTTACCAAGACGAATAGAACCGTACTTGGAAAATGCTAAATAAGCAGCCAAAATAATCATTGTAGTCATAAGTAGAGAGTAAAACCATCCAAATTTATTGAGGATAAATGAGTTTAAAGAAGATGTAACACTTTGTAAATCGTAGCCTTGTATCCAACTTGCTGGGGTAATTCCCCATATAATGAATAATGTTGTTAGCAAGAAGGAGATATAAAATACACTGTTTTCTTTTTTTATCATAGAATCCCACCCTTATTTAATAAAGTTAACAATTATAATAATCATAACAATTAAGTTTTTAATTGTCAAAAAATTCCCTTTTTATAATGTGAAAGGATGCAATTTGTTTTAGGGAGGTAAAGAGTAATGCGTTCACGATATGTACAAATTATAGGAAGAAATAATATGAAATATTGCATTTTATATTGTTACATCCAGATTTTATGTTAAATTCTTGAATGGAATATTAAAATAGGGGGTCAGGATATGAACAAGAAATCAAAGATCAATAAAGTGATGCTTAGCATTAGTACAATGGCTTTATCGTTAGGCGCACTTCAAACTCATGCAGCAGCGGAAGAAAAAGTACCGTATAACGTGTTAAAAACGAAACCGGTTGGAATTGAAAAGTCGGTAGATGAAGTTGGACATATTTCAAAAGTTGATGAAACTTTATCATTTCAAGAACGTTTAAAAGTAGGAGATTTTTCACAGCGACCAGCATCTATTACGAAGAAAACTGCAGTAAAGCAGGTTAAAGAAAGCTATTCAATGGCTGATTTAAACAAAATGAATGACCAAGAATTAGTTGAAACGTTAGGCAGTATTAAATGGCACCAAATTAAAGACTTATTCCAGTTTAATGAAGATGCAAAGGCTTTTTATAAAGATAAAGGAAAAATGCAAGTCATTATAGATGAATTAGCTCATAGAGGTAGTACATTTACGAAAGATGATTCAAAAGGAATTCAAACGTTTACTGAAGTGCTGCGTTCAGCTTTTTATCTTGCATTTTATAATAGTGAATTAAGCGACTTAAATGAAAGAAGCTTCCAGGATAAATGTTTACCTGCTTTAAAAGCAATCGCAAAAAATCCAAACTTTAAGCTTGGTACAGTTGAACAAGATACAGTCGTATCTGCATACGGTAAATTAATTAGTAATGCTTCAAGCGATGTTGAAACGGTTCAATACGCATCGAATATTTTAAAGCAATACAATGATAATTATACTACTTATGTAAATGATCGAATGAAGGGACAAGCAATATACGATATTATGCAAGGTATTGACTATGATATACAGTCGTACTTAACTGAGGCTCGTAAAGAAGCGAATGAAACGATGTGGTATGGAAAAGTAGATGGGTTTATTAATGAAATAAATCGTATTGCTCTTCTAAATGAAGTAACGTCAGAAAATAAATGGCTCGTTAATAATGGAATTTATTTTGCTAGCCGTTTAGGGAAGTTTCATAGCAATCCAAATAAAGGATTAGAGGTTGTTACACAAGCAATGCATATGTACCCGCGCTTAAGTGAACCGTATTTTGTTGCGGTAGAACAAATTACAACAAATTATAATGGTAAAGATTATAGCGGGAATACAGTAGATTTAGAGAAAATACGTAAAGAAGGAAAAGAGCAATACTTACCAAAAACGTATACATTCGACGATGGATCAATTGTGTTCAAAACAGGAGATAAAGTATCAGAAGAAAAAATTAAGAGACTATATTGGGCTGCGAAGGAAGTAAAGGCACAGTATCACCGTGTAATTGGAAATGACAAAGCGTTAGAGCCAGGAAATGCGGATGATGTATTAACGATCGTAATTTATAATAGTCCAGATGAATATCAGTTAAATAGACAATTGTATGGATATGAAACAAACAACGGTGGAATTTATATTGAAGAGACAGGTACATTCTTTACATATGAGCGTACACCAGAGCAAAGTATTTATAGTTTAGAAGAGTTATTCCGTCATGAATTTACTCATTATCTGCAAGGGAGATATGAAGTTCCTGGTTTATTTGGAAGAGGAGATATGTATCAAAATGAAAGGCTAACTTGGTTCCAAGAAGGAAATGCAGAGTTTTTCGCAGGATCTACTCGTACGAATAACGTTGTACCAAGAAAGAGTATAATTAGCGGATTATCATCTGATCCTGCAAGCCGTTATACAGCAGAGCGTACACTATTTGCTAAATACGGTTCTTGGGATTTCTATAATTACTCGTTCGCATTGCAGTCTTACTTATATACGCATCAGTTTGAAACATTTGATAAAATTCAAGATTTGATTCGTGCGAATGACGTGAAAAATTATGATGCATATCGTGAAAATCTAAGTAAAGATCCTAAGTTAAATAAAGAGTATCAAGAGTATATGCAGCAGTTAATTGATAATCAAGATACATACACTGTACCAGAAGTAGCTGATGATTATTTAGCTGAACATGAAACGAAGTCATTAGCAGCGGTGAAGAAAGAAATTAGTGATACGTTGCCTATGAAAGATACAAAAATGACAAAACATAATTCTCAATTCTTTAATACATTTACATTAGAAGGTACGTATACAGGTAGTGTCACAAAAGGTGAATCAGAAGATTGGAAAGAAATGAGTAAAAGAGTAAATGAATCTTTAGAACAATTGGCGCAAAAAGAATGGAGTGGCTACAAAACTGTTACAGCATACTTCGTCAATTATCGTGTGAATAGCTCAAATGAATTTGAATATGATGTAGTCTTCCATGGAATCGCAAAAGATGATGGAGAAAATAAAGCTCCAACGGTTAATATAAATGGCCCTTATAGTGGTCTTGTAAAAGAGGGAATTCAATTTAAAAGTGATGGCTCAAACGATGAAGATGGAAAAATTGCTTCTTATTTATGGGAATTTGGAGATGGAAGCACAAGTGCAGAAGTGAATCCAGTACATGTATATGAAAGAGAAGGTTCTTATAAAGTATCGTTAAGAGTAAAAGATGATAAGGGAAAAGAGAGCAGAAGCGAAACAACTGTTACGATTAAAGATGGAAGTTTAACAGAATCAGAACCAAATAATCGTCCAGAGGAAGCAAATCGTATCGGGCTAAATAGTACTATAAAAGGTAGTCTTATTGGCGGGGACCACACTGATGTTTATACATTTAATGTAGCATCAGCGAAAGATATCGACATTTCTGTTTTAAATGAGTATGGAATTGGGATGACATGGGTACTTCACCATGAATCAGATATGCAAAATTATGCGGCTTACGGTCAAGCTAATGGGAATCATATAGAAGCAAAATTTAATGCAAAACCAGGTAAGTATTACTTGTATGTATATAAATATGATAATGGCGATGGAACATACGAATTGTCAGTAAAATAAGTGCTTTTCCAATGTATGTTTAACTTTACTTTTTGTGGAAAATAGTATATTATATAGATATATAATATATCGGTTATTTTCTAGGAGGAGCCTGTCACAATAGGTTTCTCCTGTTCTTTTTTAGAGGCCTGTCTTACAGGCTTTTATTTAAAAGATAAATGACTGAAAATTAAGAACAATAATCTTTGAAAGAGGTGGGGCATACACATAACAAAAAAGGGATTGTTTAAGAAAGGGGGATAAGAAATGGTCTTGTTTGGTTATCCACTTGAAACAATTTATTTATATGGATTTATTATTGCTACTATACTCACTGTTATTTATATCTTCTTTGGAGATATATTTGAATCGATATTTAGTTTTGGGGGCGGATCTGTATCCGTTGTTACTTTATTACTTAGTTTCTTCGCCATGTTATGTGGGCTTAGTTATATAGGAGAGTACTTATTTTCCTTTAATAGTATTACTATTTTCGGGGCTGCATTTGCTATATCTTTTATCGGTGTTTTCATCATGAAAATACTAATTTTAAAACCGATTGCAGAAGCAGAACAAAATACCGTACAACGTATGGATGAATTTATCGGTTGCAAAGGAGAAGTCATTACGACAATTCCTACAGAAGGATTTGGTGAAGTATTAATTTTATCCCAATTTGGAAGTAATGCAATCCCAGCTAAAACTGTTGGAAAAAAAGATATTTCGCAAGGAACAGAGGTTATTATCGAGGGAGTCCAAGATGGTGTTTTACTTGTACAAAACATCGCTTATTCTTTAAAAAAACCAAAATTATAAGGGGGAATTTACATGACGATTCCATTAATTATCGGTGGAGTTTTACTGGCAATTTTAATTCTACTCATTTTAGTATTCATTACGAAGTATCGTACGGTTGGTCCAGATGAAGCGTTAATTGTTACAGGGAACTGGCTTGGTGGAGGAAAGAATGTTGTTACCACGGATGATGGAAAGAAGATTAAGATTATCCGCGGGGGCGGTACTTTCGTAGTTCCAATTATGCAAAGAGCAGAGCCTTTAAGCCTATTAAACTACAAATTAGAAGTTGGTACACGTGATACGTATACGAAGCAAGGTGTTCCAGTTACAGTAAATGGTGTTTCTATTATTAAAGTAGGTTCTACAATTGAAGAAGTATCTACTGCAGCTGAGCAATATTTAGGAAAAGAAACAGAAGAGTTAAAAGTAGAAGCAAAAGAGGTTTTAGAAGGTCACTTACGTGCAATCTTATCTTCTATGACAGTAGAGGATGCGTATAGTAATAGAGAGCAATTTGCTCAAAAGGTACATGAAGTAGCTTCTACAGATTTAAAGAAGATGGGACTTCGCATTGTTTCTTTCACAATTAAAGAAATAATGGATAAAAACGGATACTTAGATGCGCTTGGTCAGCCGCAAATTGCGACAGTTAAGCGTGATGCAACAATTGCAAATGCAGAGCGTGAAAAAGAAGCACGTATTGAAAAAGCACGTGCTGAAAAAGAGGCAAAAGAAGCAGAATATCAACGTGATGCACAAATCGCTGAAGCTGAAAAACATAAAGAATTAAAAGTACAGTCCTATAAGAGAGAACAAGAGCAAGCACGTGCAGATGCGGATCTTTCTTACGAATTACAACAAGCGAAAGCACAACAAGGTGTTACAGAAGAGCAAATGCGCGTTAAAATCATTGAGCGTGAAAAGCAAATCGAGTTAGAAGAAAAAGAGATTGCGCGTCGTGAAAAGCAATACGATGCAGAAGTTAAGAAAAAAGCAGATGCAGATCGTTATGCTGTTGAGCAATCAGCAGAAGCAGAAAAAGTAAAACAAATTAAAAAGGCAGATGCGGATCAATATAAGATTGAAGCTGAAGCGAGAGCTCGTGCGGAAGAAGTACGTGTGGAAGGTTTAGCGAAGGCGGAAATCGAAAAAGCGCAAGGTCAAGTGAAAGCGGAAGTACAAAAAGCGCAAGGTACAGCAGAAGCAGATGTTATTAGATTAAAAGGTTTAGCAGAAGCAGAAGCGAAACAAAAAATTGCTGAAGCATTTGAATTATATGGTCAAGCGGCAATTATGGATATGGTTCTTAAAATGCTTCCAAGTTATGCGAAGGAAGTTGCAAGTCCGCTTAGTAATATTGATAAAATCACAGTTGTCGATACAGGCGGCGGTGGTAAAAATAGCGGGGCCGGAAAAGTTGCGGGCTATGCGACTGATTTAATGGCAACGATGCAAGAAACGTTAAAGGCTTCTTCTGGAATTGACTTAAAAGAGCTATTAGAAGGATTTGCAGGAAAAGGAGCAGTGCAACAATTATCAAGTGATAAACCTGTTGTATCTGTAGTAGAAGATAAGAAAAAAGAAGTAGAAAAAGATAAAGAATAATAAGGTGGAAAGAACCTCTAGTAAGTGAAATACTAGAGGTTCTCCTATGAATTATAATATTTCGAATAATATACATTTTTATACATTGTTTTAATTATTTAATTTATATAGAATGAAAAAGATATGTATCAATTCTTTAGATGTATAAAAAGATAGAGAGTCTCATTGATACATTTAAATCGTATTATTTTTATAGAAAGATTAAATGTTAATTAATTACATTTAAAACGGTATGGAGGGGTAGAAGTATGTTTCAAGGGAAATTAAGGAGTAGTAGTTTAAAAACAAAGTTACTTGTATCATTTATTATTATTTTAATTCTTCCAAGTATTGTAATTGGTTGGACGTCTTATCAACAGGCGAAGACGAATTTTAATGAAACGATTTTAAACTCGGCGAAAGATAATATAAAAATTTTGGATAATGTAATTAATAAAGAATTGGATAGTAAAAAAGTAGATGCAACTTATTTTACGAAATTATTCACACAATCAAGTTACCAAGCAGATCAAATTCAAAACATACAAAATAAACTAGAAGAATACAATAAACTGCATCCAGAAATGGAAGCAATCTATACAGGATCTAGTAATGGACAGTTCATTCAATCACCAGCTATTCAGATGCCAGATGGATATAATCCTACAGAAAGAGATTGGTATAAAGAGGCCGTGAAGAAAAGTGGAGAGGTAATTGTAACTGCTCCATATAAGTCAAAAACGACAGGGAATATTGTTATTACACTAGCAAAACAAAACGAGGATAAAAGTGGAGTTCTTGGGATTGACTTAATCATTAATAATATTGTTACTACTTCCAAGATGGTTAATATTGGTAAGGGAGGATATGTAGCGATATTTGATCAAGATAAAAATGTAGTAGCGCACCCGAAAATGAAGCCAGGAGAGAAATTAGAAGAGAAACTTAGTAAAGAATTGTATAAACAGGAAGCTGGGGATTTTCATTATTCATTAGATGGTGAAGATCGCAATATCACTTTTAAAACGAATAAGAAAACTGGGTGGAAAATAGCAGGAATTATGCCTTCCAAAGAAATTATCGAAGCGGCTGAACCTATTTTCTATAAAACAGTAACTGTTCTTGGAATTTCACTAATAATCGGTGGGATTGTAATTTACTTCATAATTGCGTCTATTATTAAACCGTTAAAACAACTTGTCATATCATCGAAGAAGATTAGTGAAGGTGATTTAACAGAATCAATTACAGTTCATTCTAAAGATGAAATTGGACAGCTAGGAGAAAGTTTTAACGAGATGGCTGCATCGTTACAAAGTGTCATTTCCAATATAAACACTTCAGCAAGTCATGTAGCGGCATCTTCAGAAGAATTAACAGCTAGTATGAAGCAGACAAGCGAAGCAACGGAACAAATTACACAGGCGATAGAGCAAGTATCAAGTGGTGCAGAAATACAAACGAAAGAAGTTGAAGAAGGAGCAACATTGTTAGAAGAAGTTACAGAAGGAATTCAGCGTGTTGCAGATAGTTCTTCATTAGTATCTACAGCCTCTATGTATACGAAGAAAAAAGCTGAAAATGGTGGGAAGTTAGTTGAACAAACTGTGAATCAAATGCAATTAATTCATGAGTCTGTTTCACAGTCAGACAAAATCATTGGTTTGTTAGACGATAAGTCGAAACAAATTGGAGCAATCCTTGAAGTGATTCAACATATTGCAGAACAGACAAATTTATTAGCGTTAAATGCGGCAATTGAGGCTGCGAGAGCTGGAGAGCAAGGAAGAGGATTTGCAATTGTAGCAGATGAAGTGCGAAAGCTAGCAGAACAATCAGGACAGTCTTCTACGGAAATTGGGAAACTAGTGAAAGAGATTCAATTTGATATAAAAGAAACAGTAAGCTCTATGAATCAAGTTGGAGCAGAAGTACAATCAGGACTTGTAGTTGCAAATGAAACGAAGCAAAGCTTTGCCGAAATATTGAAGTCTACAAATGATACAGTTGTACAAATTGATAGCATGGTAGATGTAGCAAAACAAATGACGGTAGATGCAAAACAAGTAAGTGCATCTATTAATGAAATTGCAGCCACAATTGAAGAAAATGCAGCAAGCGTTCAAAATATTGCTGGTTCTTCAGAAGAACAATTAGCTTCAGTAGATGAAATAAATGCAGCAGCAGTCCATTTATCACAAATGGCAGAAGAATTACAAGAGATGATTAGTAAGTTTAAAGTGTAATAACAAATATTAAGAAACGAGGTAATAATTTTACTTCGTTTCTTTTTTTATGAAGAGAAAAAGAAAGAAATATAGAGTAACCGTGTTATGATTAAGTATAATTAAAGAGACTGTATATTCTTTAAATTCTATCTTTAATCATGTTAGGGGAATGGTTTTGAAATTAAAAAAATTAAAACTCCAACCGAGAATTACATTAACTATTAGTACACTTATTTTAGTGGTACTTCTGCTAACGAGTTATTTATTTTATTACATATTATCTGAAACGGTAGAAGAGCAAATTGGGAAACGGGCTTTGCATGTTGCGAAAACAGTTGCCGCGATACCAGAAATTCAGGAAGCTTTTCAAAAAGAAAATCCAGCTTCTATTATTCAGCCAATCGCAGAAAAAATTCGAATGGATACAGAGGCTGACTTCATTGTAGTTGGAAACAAAGAGGGGATTCGTTATGCGCATCCTGAGCGAGATAAAATAGGAGAAAAAATGGTTGGCGGAGATAATAAAGGCGTTTTATTAGAAGGAAAATCATATGTTTCGAAAGCAACTGGATCATTAGGCCCTTCATTACGCGGAAAAGTTCCAATCCGTAATCAGGAAAATGAAATCATTGGTGTGGTGTCTGTTGGATTTTCAATGGCTGATATTCATGGAGCGGTAGAAGTGTATGGAAAGCGTGTATTTTGGATTACAATAATAGGGCTATTAATTGGAGTAATCGGCTCTATATATTTAGCGGCAAGTATAAAAAGAATGATGTTCGGGATGGAACCAGAAGAAATTTCATCTTTATATGAAGAGCATAGTACAGTGATTCAATCTGTACGTGAAGGGATTATTGTAATCGATAAAAATGGCATGATTAGTTTAGTCAATCAAGCAGCTTATGATATTCTTTCGCTAGATAAACAACAAAATATTATTGGGGAATTTATTTTAAATGTAATTCCTAATTCAACGATACTAGATGTACTTCAAACTGGTGAAGAACAGTTTGATCGCCAATTAAATATAAAAGGACAGGCTGTTATTGCGAACCGTCTACCTATTAAAGTAAAGAATAAAGTAACTGGTGTTGTATCGAGCTTACGTTTGAAATCTGAAATGGATCAGTTAACAGCAGAATTATCTCAGACGAAGCAATATACAGAGGCATTACGAGCGCAAGCGCACGAATATAATAATTTATTGTATACGCTTTCAGGTCTTATTCAATTAGAATCATACGAAGATGCTTTAGAGCTTATTCATAAGGAAACAGCGGTATATCAAGATTTTGTTCAATTTATTATGAAGCGGATTCAAAATCCATGGCTAGGTGGAATTTTAATTGGATTTTATAATAGAGCACGAGAGTTGAAGATTGATTTTATGCTAGATAGAGAAAGTGGTTTAGAAAAATTAAGTCCACATATTGAGAGTAATTATGTCGTTTCTATTTTAGGAAATTTAATTACGAATGCATTTGAAGCAATTGAAAAAAATGAAGAGAATGATAAGAAAGTAAGGATGTTTGTAACTGATATTGGAGAAGAAATATTAATTGAAGTGGAAGATTCAGGGCAAGGGATTCATGATGAAATAATTACTAGCATATTCTATAAAGGCTTTTCGACGAAAGAAGGAGGAGAGCGAGGATATGGATTAGCAAAAGTGAAAGAGTTAGTAGAAGATTTAAATGGAAGTATTGCAATTGAAAAAGGGGATTTAGGTGGTGCGTTATTTATTATTGCACTACCGAAAGAGAGAGGCGAATAGTAATGGGTGAGGAGATTGAAGTATTAATTGTAGAAGATGATATTCGGATTGCTGACATTCATCGTCGTTTTACTGAGAAAATTGAGGGATTTAAAGTAATTGGAACGGCAACGACTGGAGAACAAGCGAAAGAATGGCTAGAGCTTGTGAAGCCACAGCTTGTTTTATTAGATGTGTACTTACCTGATATGCAAGGAACGGAACTTGTCACATATATTAGACATCATTTGCACGATACAGATATTATTATGATTACAGCGGCATCGGAAACAGATGTAGTGAGGCACGCCCTGCGGGGCGGAGTAACAGATTATATCGTAAAGCCACTAATGTTTGATCGATTTAAAGCAAGTCTGGAAGGCTATCAAAAAAAGATTATACAGTTAAAGAAAAATAATCAATTATCTACGGAGCAAATTGAATATTTATGGTCTCAAAGAGGGGTGAAGGGAGATCAAATAGAATATGCCCCGAAAGGGATAGATCCTTTAACTTTAGCGAAAATAAAAAAGCATATGTTAACAGTTAATGAAGAAGGGATTACAGCAGAGGTGCTAAGTTCAATGGTAGGCGTAAGCCGATCAACGGCAAGGCGTTATTTAGAGTATTTGATATCTGGGAAGAAAGTCCACGCAGAGCTAATATATGGAAGTGTTGGGAGACCCGAGAGACGTTATTTTCTTGTTTCTTCATAATAAAAAACAGTAGAGGATTTTATTCCTTCTACTGTTTTTTTTGCATCTTATATTGGAATAATCCCAATTACAATTCCGGTAATTAACATAACCATTGTCGTTCCAACGGCCCACAATAAAGTGAAGCGTTGATGTTCACCGAAATCAACTTTTGCCATTCCGACCAATAAATAAGTGGAAGCGACAAGAGGACTTAATAAGTGAACGGGTTGCCCAAGTAAGGAAGCGCGTCCCATTTCAGCTGCACTAATTCCGTAAGTAGCAGCAGCTTTCGTCAAAATAGGTAATACCCCGAAGTAAAATGCATCATTAGACATGAAAAATGTGAATGGCATACTGAGAAGTGCTGTAATAATTGGCAATTGTGGTCCAAGTGCATCTGGTATAAGAGTTACTACACTGTTAGCCATTGCATCTACCATTTTTGTTCCAGATAAAATACCAGTGAAAATACCGGCAGCAAATACGAGAGAAACAACTGCTAATACATTCCCAGCATGAGAAGCAATACGTTCTTTCTGTTGCTCTAAGTTTGGATAGTTAATCATAACAGCGATAGCAAAAGCGACTGTAAATAAAACAGGTAATGGCATAACTTCTAGTATGAGACAGACAAGTAATGTGGCGGTTAATAAAAAGTTAATCCATAGAAGTTTAGGGCGTTTATGCACTGCTGCTTCGACAGTTGCAGCTTGCTCATCCATTGTTTGCATTTGTTTTAAATACTGTACATCCATAATTCCTAAACGTTTTCTTTCTTTTTTTCCAAGATAGTAGGCAACGAAAACAACCCAAATTGCACCAGCAATCATTCCTGGAATAAGAGGTGTAAATAATTCGGAAGCCTCAAGCCCAAGTGCGCTCATAACACGAGCTGTGGGTCCACCCCAAGGTGTAAGATTTGTTACCCCTGCCCCTAACATAACAACTCCAGCTAATATGAGGGGGTTCATTCCAAGGCGCTTATATAGTGGATACATTGCGGAAACTGTAATCATGTATGTTGTTGTACCATCACCATCTAGAGAAACGATAATAGTCAATATAGCCGTTCCGACAACGATTTTTAAAGGATCTCCTTTTACAAATTTTAAAATCTTACTAATGACAGGATCGAATAAACCGCTATCAATCATAATCCCAAAATATAAAATAGCGAACATAAGCATAATACCAGTAGGTGCTAATTTTTGGATCCCCTCTAACATCATAGGTCCCATATCGGCATAGAATCCGCCAATTAATGCAAAAACACTCGGAATTAATATTAATGCTACTAGCGCTGACATACGTTTCGTCATAATTAAAAACATAAAGACAAATACCATCGCAAATCCAAGTAGTGCTAACATGTAATTTCCCCCTCAAAAGAATGATTGCGCTTTCAAAATAGAATAAAAATTCAGAAAAAGGTTTTTTATTTATAATAAAAGCATCTATTCAAATGGTAAATAATTTGAAAAATAACATCATTAGAAGCATAATTTTTATTTTGTTCATTTTGTTCACGGTAGTTAATTTGAATTTTTAAAAAGTAAGCTGCTTCTCGTAAGAATGGTAGAATAAGATGAAAATAGTGAAGTGTGAAATAGGGAGTAGATGTTATATGAAAACGAGAATTGAAGAGATTTATAGCTCTTATGAAGGAAAAGTAGAGGAGATTTTTATTAATGAATCTTCTTACGTATATGAATGGGAAAAATTACTGATGATCCGAAAAAATGACGGTGAGCTTAAAAAAATTGCAGTCGGGATTAGTGGAAATATAAGATTGGTAAATGTAGAAGTTGGACAGGAAATTAGTGCGGATACATTATTAGTTAAATTAGAAGATGATTTGTTAATTACAGGTTGCGAGTGATGAGAGATGTGTAGAAATAACTACACATCTTTTTTTGTTTCCTATATTACAAAAAGCACATTGTTTTTTCACAAATCTCACACAACCTTTTGGTATTCTTTTCGTGGAGTATACGGTTTCTAGGGAGGAATATTGATGAAAGTAAAATATGTCGTACTTGCTATATGTTTATGTTTCGTATTTACGGTAGTCGGGTGTGGGAAAAAGGAAACAGCAGCTGTTGCCATTGATGAGAAACATGATAAATGTGATATTTGCCAAATTGGGGTAACAGATAATCAATTTGCAACAGAAATTATTTTAGAAAATGGAAAAGCGTTAAAGTTTGATGATATCGGTTGTATGTATAAATGGATGGAGATCAACTCAGATGAAAAGACGAAAGAGAAATTTGTCCGAGATTATGATTCGAAAGATTGGATTTCGTTAGAAGACGCTACTTACGTATATGATAAAACAATAACGACACCGATGGCTTATAATGTCATTTCATTTAAAAATAAAAAAGATGCAGAGAGATTTGTATCTAACTATAAGGGGAAAGTTCTTTCGTATAAAGAGCTAGCAGAGCATAAATGGGAAATGAATAAAGAGATGATGGGGAAACCGAAAGCAGGAAATCATGGTGGACATCATTAATAGGAAAAGACAACTATGTAGTTGTCTTTTTCTATTATTACTCAGGTGCAAATATAGAAAAGGTGTAAAATTTTTAGCAGAACGGTTACAATGGAATATAGTAACCTAAAGCAATCATTTATGTACTTTTTAGAAATGTATACAAATGCGGTAAAAACGTGCTAAACTAATTGCTTCATAATGTTAATGATGGGGCCATCAGGCGTATCATTTCAATAGGTTGAGAAACATAGTATAAGCTTAAGATAATCCGATTAAAGAAGGAATCTAAAGGGCTTATGGATAAATGTAATCAAGAAGAGTTATTGTATGTGATGGAGGAATGGTTAAGAAAACATTATCTTTCATAGGAGCTGTAGTTGTGAGAAAACAAAAAATTTTATTATGTATTTTATTAGGACTTTTAATGACGGTAGTGGCTTGCGATAAGCAAGAAGAACCAGAATCGAAACCGGTTCATGTGAAAAATGAGAAGAAAAAAGAGAAGCATAAAGAACAGGAAGAATCTAAAGAAGAGAAAAGTATAAATTTAATGGACAAACAGTTGTTACTTTCAGCTACTCTTGGAGACACAGAGACAGCTATGAAGTTGATTCAGGATGGAGCGAATATAAACGTAGAAGGTGACAACGGAGAAACGCCTGTCCTTGCAGCGACGTACCAAAATCATGTAGAGACAGTTAAAGCATTAATTGGTGCAGGTGCTAATATTGAAATTAAAGATGAGAAAAAAAGTAATCCACTTCTTTATGCAAGTAGAGAAGGATATACGGATATTGTAAAAGTATTAATTAATGCAGGAGTTAATACGAAAGAAACGACTAGGTCAGGTGGGACAGCACTTATTTCTGCATCTGAGCGTGGCCATGTAGAGGTTGTTAAAGAATTATTAGAGCATACAGATATTGATGTGAATTATAAAAATGAACGTGGTGGAACAGCGTTATTAGAAGCAATTGTATTAGGAAATGGTAGTGAAAACCATAAGAAAGTAATTCAATTACTTATTGATCACGGTGCAGATGTAAACATGGCTAACAAGGAACATCTGACACCACTGCAATACGCTGAAAAAAGAGGTTTTAAAGATATTGTAAATATGTTGAGGGTAGCTGGAGCGAATGAAGTAGTACAGCCACAACAACCAGTAGAGTAAAAAACGAAAAATAATCCCATTTAGATAGACAGAATGAAGAAATCAGTTAGTATGATGGATTCAGTAATGTGTATTTGAATGGGATTTTTATTTTGAACATGAAAAATAGATTATGAATGGATGGTAAATGGAGTAAATAAGGAGGCAACCTTATTTGGCAATTGTAAAAAATGAAAAAGTAGTTTCTGTTTGTTGCAGTGCCAGAAGTACGCCCGTAGCTGCTGAGGCAAGTGTGGAAACTTTAGCGGAGTTTCAAGGGAACGGATATGGTACTGATGTTGTTACAGCCTGGGCCATATCAATACAAGAGAAAAGGCGCATTCCACTTTATAGTACTGCTTGGGATAACTTTAGTTTGCAAGCAGTGGCAAGCAAACTAAAAATCATTAACTATGGAATGAATTTACATATTGATTGAATTTTAAGTATTGTTTCGTTCTATTTATTTATATTTTAATATCTAGATTAATGTAAATGATGATATGGTGAATATTAACATTCGATTAACACCTAATTAACAATCTATCAAAACTGACTTAATAAATGCGTAATATAGTAAAGGTAACAAAATAACTAGGGTAGAGAACATTTGAGAACACCCACTTACATATAATGTGCCACTTTCTTAGGTGTGCTCTATTCCCTAGAGTTCAAATAAGGAGAAAGGCGTTCTATGTAAGTAGGTGTTTTTAGTTTGGATAAAAATAGAACAGTTAGGTGGAATAAATGTTTAAAGAACCTTATATTGCGATGATAAAGGATTGGAAAGGATACAAAGCATACAAAAAATTGCCGAAAACAGTTTTTCTTATGACTGGTTCAATGCTGGAATTACCAGAGCGTGTATATGAATTGCAGAAACATGGACATGATGTATTTCTTCATTGTGATTTTATACAAGGCTTAAATACGAATACAGAGGAAGCGCTTTTGTATATTCAAGATGTTATCGGGGCACAAGGTATTATTTCAACAAAGGGTTCAACAATTCGAAATGCTAATAAAATTGGATTGAAAACAATTCAACGTATTTTTATTGTAGATACTTTATCTCTTACTAAATCAATTGAAAATTGTAAAACGACTAAACCAAATGCAGTAGAGATTATGCCGGGGATTATGCCTTCTATTATTAAGCAGCTAGTAGAGGAAATAGAGTTTCCTATTATTGCAGGAGGGCTGATTCAAACGCGAGAAGATGCGGAAATTGCAATTCGTGCAGGAGCAAGTGCGATTTCAACAAGTCATTATGAAGTATGGATACAAGAAGAAAAAAGGAGTGCAACCTTGTGATTGAATTGAAAAATGTTTCAAAGGTATATAAAAATGCAGAAGAGACAGCGGTTAAAGGCGTATCGGTTCATATTAAGAAGGGTGAATTTTTTGTTTTAGTTGGACCTTCAGGATGCGGGAAAAGCACATTATTACGAATGATCGCTGGCTTAGAAGAGATTTCTTCAGGAGATTTAATTATTAATGAACGTGTTGCAAATGATCTAGAGCCGAAAGACCGTAATCTATCAATGGTATTTCAAAATTATGCATTATATCCACACTTATCTGTAGAAGAAAATATTTTATTTGGACTTAAGGTAAGAAAAGTACAAAAAGAAGAGCGACAAAAGCGATTAATGGAAGCTATTGAAATGGTAGGACTGAAAGAGTATGTGAAAATGAAACCAGGCCAATTATCAGGCGGACAAAGACAGCGTGTTGCACTTGCCAGGGCAATTGTGAGTCAAGCGCCAATCTGTTTAATGGATGAACCACTTTCGAATTTGGATGCGAAATTACGTGCGCAAATGAGAATTGAAATTAGAGAAATTCAGCAGCGATTAGGAATTACGATGATTTACGTTACCCACGATCAAATAGAAGCGATGACTATGGGTGATCGTATCATGGTTTTAAATAAAGGAAGTATACAGCAAGTTGGAACACCACTTAACATATATAACGAACCAGCAAACGAATTTGTTGCAAGCTTTATAGGTTCTCCTTCTATGAATATAAATGATGGGGAAGTAAATAAAGAAAAAGGTGTATTACATATAGGACAATTGCAAATTCCATTATCTATTAGACAGTTAAAGCAATTACCAGAAGGAACAATTCGCATAGGCATGCGCCCTGAGCATATTGCACTGTCTGAGGAGGGACAAGAAGTGACGTTGCAATCTGTAGAAGTATTAGGGAATGAATCTATATTGAACTTTGCGGTAAATGGAACAACTTGGAGTGCGAAAGTTATCGGACAGTTACTCCTGAACAAAGGTGACAAAGTAAAATTATTATTCTCGCAAGAAAAGTTATGCTTCTTTAACGAAAACACGAATGAACGCTTAAAAGTGGTAGCTGAAGAAGAGTTGAAAGTGGTGGCGAAATAATGATCGAAGTAAGTAAGTTACCAGTTCAAACAAAGGTGTCAAAAAAGAAAAAATTATGGGAGAGAACGAAAGATTTAAGAATAGGATTATTGTTTTTGGCGCCATCTATTTTGCTATTTTCGATTTTTCTGTTCTATCCATTGTTTAGGACGATTTATTATAGTTTTTATTTAACCGATATACATGGAGAAGCTAATCTTTTCGTTGGCTTAGAAAATTATCAATATTTATTCTCTGATCCAGCCTTCTACAAAAGTATAAAATCAACTTTATTATTTGTTTTATATACAGTTCCTACGAGTATTATATTTGCTTTGTTTCTTGCATTGATTGCAAATGGAAAGGTAAGAGGTATTGGGTTATTCCGAGTTCTGTTTTCTTCGACGATGGGAATATCAGTAGCTGCTAGTGCAGTGATTTGGCTATTTTTATTTCATCCAAGTGTAGGATTATTTAATAATATATTAGCCTCTATGAACCTTCCTGCAATCGCATGGTTAACGAGTCCGGACTGGGCACTATTCTCTGTATCAGTTACAACAGTTTGGGTGAATACAGGTTTTGCATTTTTAGTTATATTAGGTGGTTTACAAAATATTGATACGTCTTTATATGAGAGTGCATCTATAGATGGTGCTAGTTATTTATATAAGCTTCGCCGTGTTACATTACCGATGCTATCACCAACTTTATTCTTTATTGTAACAGTAACATTAATTAGTGCGTTCCAAAGCTTTGGACAAATTGATATTTTAACGCACGGTGGACCAAATGATGCAACGAATTTAATTGTGTACTCGATTTACAAAGAGGCGTTTGTGAATCATCAATTTGGAACAGCAAGTGCACAAGCGATGGTATTATTTGTTTTCATTTTCGTTGCTACATTACTTCAATTTAAGTTTGCTGAGAGAAAGGTGCATTATAAATGATTGTTAAACAGTGGAAACAAAATTTCCTATTATACATGCTACTCATTATTAGTGCAGTGATGGTATTTTTTCCTGTACTGTATGCATTTTTAATAAGCTTTATGACACCAGACGATATTCAAATGAGAAGGTTATTTCCGACCCAGTTTACTTTTGATAATTTCATTAATATTTTTCAAAAAGTACCGCTTTTTACATACTTATATAACAGTTTAATTGTATCGACAGTCGTTATGATTGGACAACTTATCGTATCAAGTTTAGCAGCTTATGCTTTTGTTTTTCTTCAGTTTAAAGGGAGAAACTTAATTTTCTTCCTGTTTATTTCAACGATGCTTATTCCGTGGGAAGCAACGATGGTGCCTAACTTTTTAACGATTCAAAACTTTGGCTGGATCAATAGTTTCGCCGGGATGACAGTGCCGTTTTTTGCAACAGCTTTCGGTATTTTCTTGTTACGTCAACATTTTATGACACTCCCGAATGAACTGAAAGAAGCTGCTTTTATTGAAGGGATTGGAAATATAAGATTTTTATTCAGCGTTGTAATACCGTATTGTAAAACGAGTTTTATTACGCTTGGAGTATATAGCTTTTTAACAACATGGAATATGTATTTATGGCCACTTTTAGTGACCACTGATGAAAAAGTAAGAACAGTGCAAATCGGTGTAAAGCAGCTTCAGTCTCAAGAAGTTGCAACTGATTGGGGAAGCGTAATGGCCGGTGTTACGGTTATCGTTATTCCAACATTGATTTTACTATTTTTAGGGCAAAAGCAATTACAACAAGGATTAACAAAAGGTGCAATTAAATAACTAAGAGAAGGTGAGATTTAAATGAGTCTAGTTAAAAAAGGTGCTGCTCTATTAATGGTAGCAACAATGGCATTATCTAGTGCAGCTTGTTCAAATAGTAAAACAGAGGGAAAACCTGAAGTACAGGCAAAAGTAGCACCTGTTGAAAAAAATGGTGATAAAACTGTAATTCGCTTCTGGCATGCGATGGGTGGAAAAACACAAGGAGTATTAGATGGTCTTGTTGCAGACTATAATAAGTCGCAAAATAAATATGAGATAAAGGCAGAGTTCCAAGGGACATATGAAGAGTCTTTAACGAAATTTAGAACGATGTCTGCAACGAAAGAAGCGCCAGCTCTTGTTCAATCGAGTGAAATTACAACGAAATATATGATTGATAGCAAAAAAATCACACCAATTGATAGCTGGATAAAAAAAGATAAGTACGATACGTCAAAATTAGAAAAAGCAATTACAAATTATTATTCAGTTGATGGAAAAATGTATTCTATGCCATTTAATTCATCTACACCAGTATTAATTTATAATAAAGATGCTTTTGCAAAGGCGGGCTTAGATCCAGAGAAAGCTCCAAAAACATATGCGGAATTACAAGAAGCAGCGAAAAAGTTAACGATTAAAGAAGGCGGAAATGTAAAACAATATGGATTCTCCATGCTTAACTACGGTTGGTTCTTTGAAGAATTGTTAGCGACACAAGGTGCTTTATATGTAGATAACGAAAACGGCCGTAAAGATGCTGCAAAGAAGGCGGTATTTAACGGTAAAGAAGGACAGAAAGTATTTGGAATGTTAGATGATTTAAATAAAGCTGGCGCACTTGGAAAGTATGGAGCAAGTTGGGATGATATTCGTGCCGCGTTCCAATCTGGACAAGTTGCTATGTATTTAGATTCTTCAGCAGGTGTTCGTGATTTAATCGATGCATCTAAGTTTAATGTAGGTGTTTCATATATTCCGTATCCTGAGGATTCGAAACAAAATGGTGTTGTTATTGGTGGAGCATCATTATGGATGACGAATATGGTTTCAGAAGAAACGCAACAAGGTGCTTGGGACTTTATGAAATATTTAACGAAGCCAGACGTACAAGCAAAATGGCATACTGCAACAGGTTATTTCTCAATTAATCCAGATGCATATAATGAGCCATTAGTAAAAGAGCAATATGAAAAATATCCACAGTTGAAAGTAACAGTAGATCAATTGCAAGCGACGAAGCAATCTCCAGCAACACAAGGGGCTTTAATTAGTGTATTCCCAGAATCACGAGATGCAGTTGTAAAAGCATTAGAAGCGATGTATGACGGGAAGAATAGTAAAGAAGCGTTAGATGAAGCTGCCAAAGCAACAGATAGAGCAATTAGCATTTCAGCTCGTACGAGTCAAAAATAAGAGAAAGCCGTATCCTTAAAAGGGATACGGCTTTCTTTATAGGGAGATAAGGGATCAAAGAAATGATGAAGTCTTATCTCTTTTATATGAGTAAAGGGTCTAGAGTGAATGTTGTCCTTTTCATTATTTATTTAACTCCATTGCGACTTGTTTACCATTTACGAAAACCTCTACTACCGCTACTACAACTTCCATTACTTTTTTCATCTCTCATCTCTCCTTATTTTTTGTTTCATTTCTTACTCTCAGTATAAGGAAATACAGTAATTACAACTATCGAATTGGATGACAAGAGACTTACATTGTTGTAAGGATAATAGTTTAGTTTGTAATAAAGTGAAACTGTAATCAGTGGGGGGCTTACTGCCCGTTAATGCGGGATTTTAATTCTGAACTTTCTGTCGTTTTGAACTATAATTAGAAAGAGGGGGGATAATATGAAAAGAATTCTTGTTATTAGTGATATTCATGGAGAGATAGAAAAGTTCGAACATTTATTGGAAGAAGCTCAATATGATGCGAAACAGGATCAATTAATCTTACTGGGAGATTATGTAGATCGTGGTCCAAATGCGCGTGCTGTAATTGAAAAGGTAAGAGAATTGAAAAAAGAGGGAGCACTCATTTTAAAAGGAAATCATGAAGATATGATGATTAAGGCGTTAACGACAAATGAGGAACGTTCATGGAACCATTGGGTAAAAAGAAATGGTGGAGATAAGACATTATATAGCTATGGATTTGTAGAAGAAGATATTGCGGTTAATGAGAAAGACTTCCAAAAACCGATTTTACACTCTCGTGTATTAGAGGAACATATAAAGTTTATTCAAGAATTAGATCATTACATTGAAACAGAAGAGTATATATTTGTACATGCTGGGGTTGAACCGATGAAACGAGTTTCTGAATCTGAACCATATACATTAATGTGGATCCGTAATGAATTTCATAATGGATATAGCGGTGAAAAGGTTATTGTATTTGGGCATACGGAAACAAAAACGCTTCATGGTAGTGAGGATTGCGGAGTGTATTTTGGTAGTAATCGTATTATTGGGATTGATGGCGGGGCTGTGTATGGCGGTCAGCTAAATTGTTTAGAGTTGCCGAGTAAAAAGGTATATGTAATAAAAAATTGAAAGAGATAAGAGGAATCTTATTTCTTTCAATTTTTTATTAAGCTAAATTTAAGACAAAGTTTTTATAATAAAACTTCAAAATTTTAGAAGGAAATAGTTAAAAATGAAATTACGTAATGTAACTACATTCTTTTGTTATGAAGAGAAGAAATGTAATAATAAATAGAATTGAACTATTTGATGGAAGGTGAGAGCATGCGTTTACTTGTAGTAGAAGATAATGCTTCGTTATTAGAGTCTATCGTACAAATTTTACGTGATGAATTTGAAGTAGATACGGCAATAAATGGAGAAGATGGATTGTTTTTAGCTCTTCAAAATATATATGATGCAATTTTGCTGGATGTGATGATGCCAGGGATGGACGGATTTGAAGTGATTCAAAAAATACGAGATGAAAAGATTGAAACACCAGTCCTGTTTTTGACAGCGAGAGATTCTTTAGAAGATCGGGTGAAGGGATTGGACTTTGGTGGAGATGACTATATTGTTAAGCCATTTCAGGCCCCTGAATTAAAAGCGAGAATTCGTGCTTTACTACGCAGAAGTGGTAGTTTAACAACGCAGCAAACAATTCGCTATAAAGGCATTGAATTGTTCGGAAAAGATAAAGATGTTCAAGTAGATGGAAAAGGTATGAAGTTATCATTAAAACAATATGAGCTTCTAGAGTACCTTGTTCAAAATAGCGGAAAGATTTTAATGCGTGAACAAATTTTTGATCGTGTTTGGGGATTTGATTCAGATACGACAGTAGCGATTGTAGAAGTGTATGTGCATCATTTACGTAAAAAATTAGAGCCATTCGGTTATCAGAAAGATATTCAAACCGTTCGAGGTATTGGATATATATTAAAAGAACAATGAAAAAAGGAAGTATGTTTCAAAAAACACGCATTCGTTTGACTATAGTGAACTCATTAGTATTTATTCTATTAATAGGTATATTAGGCAGTATTATTTATTCGTACACATACAAGCGTATTTATAGTGAAGTAGATCAATCTATAAAAATGATAGCTCAGTATAGAGAAAAATTAGATGTTAAAGTACCACCAAGAAAACGCATGGAGAATATCCAAATTGGAGATCCGCGAGTAACTAGAATAACTTGGAATGGGAAAATAGTGAAAATAGAGGGCGATAACCGTAAATTCCGTTCTATTTTTGAAGAGAATTTGGAAAGTTTTTCTCCCGAAAAATTAGAGGAGTTACAAGATATTGAAGTACAAGGACGATATTTTAGAGCATTTTCGCTTCAAAAAGATGGAGAAATAGTTCAAATCGTGCGAGATATAACAGCGGAAGAAGGAATGTTAAATACTTTATTTTTAATTCTCGTTATAGGTTGTAGCATAGGAAGCCTCTGTGCGATAGGTATTGGCTTTTTCCTAGCTGGTATAGCACTTGTACCTATTCAAAGTTCATGGGAGAAACAGCAACAATTCGTTTCTGATGCATCACATGAACTCAGGACACCACTTGCAGTTATTCAATCAAAAACGGATGTTTTATTCCAGTCACCATCCGCTACGATAGAAGAAAAAGCGATGGATATTTCTACAATTTCAAAAGAATGTAGGCGGTTATCGAAACTCGTTAGTAATTTATTATTGCTAGCACGTTCTGATTCTAATCAAATTGAGATGGATAAGAAAATATTTGAACTTGATAAATTGTTAGAAGAAATAGTAGCTCCATATAAAGAGATTGCTTCTTATCAAGAAAAAGAAATGATGCTAAAAGTAGAACGTGGTGTATCTTTTATGGGGGATAGAGAGCGGATTCATCAAATGATGGTCATACTGTTAGATAATGCGATGAAGTATACAAACGAAGGTGGGCATATTCAAATTGATTGCACGCAAACGAGTAGTTCAATTCGCATACAGGTGAAAGATGACGGGATAGGAGTGAAAGAAGAAGATATTCCGAAATTATTTGATCGTTTTTATCAAGGGGATAAAGCAAGAAGTACGTCAGAAGGAGCTGGATTAGGTCTTTCAATCGCAAATTGGATTGTAGAAAAGCATTACGGAAAAATATCAGTAGAGAGCAAATGGGGAGATGGCACTTGTTTTGAAGTGATTTTCCCTAAAAATCAAAAAATATAAGTAAGAAGACGACCTTGTTTTTACAAGGTCGTCTTTTTTTAAGGGAAAGTTAAGAAACTATTTATATTATGTATGGCATAAAGAAAGTTCGTTACATGAAGAAGAGATTAGGTGTATGTGAGTGGGGTTTATCAATCATAATGTTATCTCAAGCAGCGATGAGATGTATGTATAGTATTAAAAAAACTAGGGGAATGATGGGAAAGAAAGTATAAGAGGGAGGAATTAATTTTGAAAAAGAAAATGATGACGGTATTCACTATTGGAGTAATGAGTTTAAGTATATTAGGGGGGGCCTCTCCTTCTGAAACACAAAAAGGAAAGACAGATTACACGCAGCGCAGTAAAGAACAATTGAACAATGGTAAGATACATGCAGTGCATACAGAAGAAAAAGCAGAGAAACTAGGTATTGAAACGGAAGGAAAAGAACAAATTACACTAGAAAAAGAAATTCATGAAACAGAAGTAGGAAGGGAAGCAGAGCAGTTAGGCATATCGATTGAAGGAAAAGATGTTGGGATGCTGTCAGAAGAAATCTATGAAACAAAAGTAAAGCAAGAAGCGTTAAAGCTAGGTATATCTATAGAGAATACATCAATTGTAGATTTAATTACTCAAATTAATGCGATTAAAATTAAAGATGAAGCAGATAAATTAGGTATTTCGACAGATGGAAAAGAAATCGAAGACATCGCGGAAGAAATCTACGGAAAGAAAGTAAGAGAAGAAGCAGGAAAGTTAGATATTTCTCAAAAAGGAAAAGAAATTGAAGAGTTAGCACAAGAAGTGTACGAACAAAAAGTACAAGAAGAAGCAAAAAAACATCATATTGATTTGTATGGTAAAGATATATATCAAATATTAAGAGAAATTAATGAACAAAAGGTGCTACAAATGGCAGATGAGCTTAATATGGATAAAATGAATATGAATATTCAAGAGTTAGCGGAAAAGATAAAAAAAGATCAGCCTGAAAAAGGAAAAGAACTAAATTTTGTACCGATGGTACGAACGGATGCTGACGCATTTTATTCTTATTTAACGAATTAATAAGGGTGTGAAAGCGATAAGAAAATTGAAGTGGTATATATGTACAGCTTTACTAGGTGCAGCAATATGGAGTGTATATACAAATGGAATTCCAAAGTATGTAGAGAAGTTAACATTCTCAAATATACAAAGAGGAAAAGAAACGGAGTTTAGTAATAACGATGAAAAAGTCATCTTAGCAAATGTTCCCTTAATTCAGCAGTTACCAGAATTGGATAGAGGCTGTGAAGTGACGAGCTTAGCGATGATGTTACAATACGCTGGTGTTTCAGTGGATAAGATGACATTAGCAAATGAAATAAAAAAAGTTGATTTTATAGACGATGGTGTGCGCGGGAATCCGAATGAAGGATTTGTAGGTAATATTTATACATTTTCTGAATCGGGATATGGTGTATATCATGGGCCACTTTTTCAGTTAGCGGAAAAATATTTACCTAATAAAGCTGTAGACTTAACAGGGAAGAATATAGAAGAAATTTATAAGAGTATAAAAGCAGGGCAACCTGTAGTCATGATCACAAATGCAACATTTGCACCATTAGATGAAGCTGAATTTACTACATGGGAAACAAATAGTGGAGATGTTTCTATTACGTATAATGAACATTGTGTTGTACTTATTGGGTATGATCAGGAATCTGTATATATTCGAGATCCACTTGAGGATAGCTTAGATGTAAAAGTACCGAGAGAAACCTTTGAACAGGCATGGGTACAAATGGGAAGTCAGGCAATTAGTTATGTAAAGAGCGCTAAATAAATTAGGACGAAGAGTTTTAGTAATATGACTATAAGGCGAAGGGTAAAGATTTGAGGATTATAAGAGAAGTTTTATAGAGTAGAAGCTGTTAAGAAATAAGAGAACTTTAGCATATATAATGCTAAAGTTCTCTTATTTTTATGATTAAAATACGTATAAGGAGTGGATATGCAAAAATGCATAATTGACGAAAAAAATACATGTTATCATTATATATTGTTTTATATATATTAATTGTATAAAATGACACAAGTATCCACATTACATAAAGGAGGCTTATTATGCAAAAAATATTTAACTGGGTTAAATGTATGAGTATCAATAAAAAATTAATCATTTCATTTTTTATTATTTTAACTATACCAGGAATTATTATCGGTGGTGTTTCATATCAAACTGCCAAAACAAATTTTGAGCATCAAATGACAGATAAGGCAAAGGAGAATATTTCGATTTTAAATACTGTTATTTCTCAAAATATAGAAGAGAAATTTGTTGATGCGACGTACTTTGCAGACATCTTAACAGAGGATACATATCTAAATGGACAAGAAGAAATAGTAAGAACGAAGTTAGCACAATATATAAAGCTTCATCCAGAAGTAGAAGGTATTTATATTGGAACAGAGACGGGAAAGTTTATAAGAGAACCATTTATTCAAATGGCTGATGGGTATAATCCAACAGATAGATCTTGGTATAAAGAAGCACATGAAAATAAAGGGAAAGTAATTGTTACTGCGCCATATCAGTCAGCATCTACAAAAAATATGGTAGTGACGATTGCGAAAGAAGTAAAAGATGGTAAAGGTGTTATAGGAATTAATTTAAATTTAGAGTAACTACTCAGCTTCTTCAAATAAAAAAACAGGCCAAATACATGTTTCCGATTCGAAAACATGAAAAGAAAATACTCCAATCAGAGAAAGAATCTATGCCAAATAGAGAAATTCTCTTATGAAGTCGTGTTATTCCAAGGAACCGTTCTAGTTTCTATGACTTGGTTTATCGCTTGTAAGACCGATTGTTTTTGTTTTTTCATGGTACTCATAAAGCTTCGTATCTGACAAAAAGATTCTGCGCCTTTCTTACTTCGGAAAGTCCCAGACACTTTCTGTTTTACTTTCGTCATCCGAATATCCCGTTCTGCTTGATTGTTATCAAATGGAATGGCTGGATGTTCTAAAAACGCTAGAATTCTGTCAGAATACTTGACGAAGCGATTCCATAAATTTTGAGAAGGCGTCTGCTTTCCTTTCTTCTTTTGTTTCGTGGAAAGAATCTGTTGTTCTTTCAATATGGATTGATACATAATAAACAGATTCTTTTGCGTCGCTTTTGGCATGGTACCTTCGGATTGCTTTTTCATCGTCAACGCTTGCGTTAGAAATTTCTGCATCTGTTGTGCCCATTGTTCTCCAGTACTATCTATAATTCCTTGTAAATCTCGTAAGAGATGGGCATTACATAAAACGTGACGACAATCTGTATACGCATCATACGATTTCCAACCATCATGCATCGCAATTCCAGAAAAAGATGGCAAGATTTCTCCAGCATCCATTGCTTCTTTTCCACGTTTTTGATGAATATGTTGCAATGTCACCTCCGGTGTACTGGCAGTATGTAACCATTGTGTTTTGTTTTCTACACGCATACCAGTTTCATCAAAATGGACAACAGGAGACTGCAGAATCTTTTCCTTTACTTCTTTTATGAATGGCTGCAATTGAGAAGCGAAAGCCTGTGTATGATTTACCAGGGTTCCTTCGCTTATAGAATGTCCAAAACAATCCTGAAAGAATTCTTTTGTTCGCTTCAAAGAAATGCATTGATAATGCGTTAAATAGGGAATCAGTCTTTTTATATTTGGACCATATTGAACAGGACGAGATACTGTCGAAGGAAATTGGGCTTCTTGGATAGAATGGCAATGTGGGCATTCTTTCTGTTCTACTTTATGTTCTGTCACTTCGATCTGAATAGGTGGTAAGTCATACACTTGGCGAATGCGATACCCTTTTACAGGCTCGTGGTTCAAGGAAGTATGACAACAAGTACAATATGTAGGAGAATGTGTAATCGTATGATCTGGAGTCGCTGTCAAACCAAGAGTATGTCCCTTGTGGCCCAACTGGCCACCCGTTTGACGATGAGACGGTTTGCGCAAACTTTTTGTAACGGGCTTACCCAAACCATCTGTAGAAGGTGGCTTATGACTATTTTTGGAGTTTTTTTTTGAAGCATTTTCTAGTTCTTGTATACGTTTTTCTAACTTAGAAAATGTTTCTTCAAATAAAGAAATAACAGCTTCAGGTCCTTTTTTATATGTATCTAAAATAATTTTTCGATCGACCATAAGATTCACCTCCCCTGTTTGATATACTCAGTATTTACAAATGGGAGGCATATGAAACTAGTAAAATTTAAAAAAGACACCGAAAGGTGGCTGAGTAGTTACAATTTAGATAACATCTTAAAAATTTCCAAAATGATTAACATTGGTGAAAAAGGTTATGCAGTTATTTTAGATCAAAATAAGCAAATTGTTAGTCATCCATCTAGAAAACCAGGTGCAAAAGTTACTGATCCTTGGATTAAACCAATTTATGAAGATAAACAAGGAAATGTGTCTTATACAGAACAAGATGATAAAAAGAATTTAATCTTTGCAACAAATGAGAAAACGGGCTGGAAAGTAGTTGGTGTTATGTTCGATGAAGAAATTACCCAAGCTGCCAGTCCAGTGTTTTATAAGACTTTGATTGTCATTGCTATCGCTATTGCATTTGGTAGTATATTAATTTATTTCATTACAAAGTCTATTACAAGGCCATTACGAAAAATAGCTGAATCGGCATATAAAATTAGTAAGGGAGATTTAACAGAGAAAATTACAATCCATTCCAAGGATGACATAGGGAAATTAGGGAATTCATTTAATGAAATGTCTACGTCTTTACAAGATGTTATTACCCAAATTAGCTTTTCAGCAGAACATGTTGCAGCATCGGCAGAAGAGTTAACAGCGAGCGTACAGCAAGCAAATGATGCGACAGATCAAATTACAATTGCAATGGAACAAGTATCAGGTGGGGCCGAATCACAAAGTCAAGGTGTTGAAGAAGGTGCGGCTACATTGCAACAAGTAAATACAGCAATTCAAGATGTAACTGGAAGCGCAGAGTCAATTTCTATTTCCTCATTACATGCGCGAGAAAGAGCTGAAGAGGGAGAAGATTTAGTTGAACAAACCGCAAAACAAATGCAATCTATTTCTAGATCGGTATCCGAGTCAGATGCTATTATTAAACTTCTTGATGAGAAATCAAAGCAGGTAGGAGCTATTTCTGAAGCAATTCAAAACATCGCTACTCAAACGAACTTATTAGCTTTGAATGCGGCTATTGAAGCAGCAAGAGCAGGTGAACAGGGACGAGGATTTGCTATTGTAGCAGATGAGGTTAGAAAATTAGCAGAGCAATCAGGAGAGTCATCTGGAGAGATTGCAAATTTAATTGCAGAAATTAAGGCGGATATTGAACATACTGTTAAGGCGATGGATAATGTGAATGGAGAAGTTCAACAGGGCCTTGATGTTGTAACAAAAACGAAAGTAAGTTTTACGGAAATTTTAAGTTCTACTACACATATTGTTTCTCAAGTTAATCAAATGGTAGAAACAACGAAGAGAATTGCTGGGGATGCAAATGAAGTGACAAATGCTATTGATGAAATTGCAGCTGCTGCAGAAGAAAATACAGCTAGTATGCAAAGTGTTGCAGCTTCAACAGAAGAACAGGTTAATTCCATGGAGGAAATTAGTTCAGCTTCGCAAAACTTAGCTGAGATGGCAGAAGAACTACAAGCGATGACTAGTAAATTTAAAGTATAATAACAGCAGATAAGTAAGGTGAAAATAATATCACCTTACTTATTTTTCTATTCAGCAATTAGGGGAGTCATTAACGGGATGAAAAAAAGAAAAAGACTATGGAATTTATGGAAAACGATTACATTGTTAGTTTGTACAGTTGTAATTTTTTCTTTACTTGTGACAGATATATTAATTAGTCATAATGTAGAACGGACGACGGAGGATAGCCAAGCAGAGAAGGCAAAAACAATTGCACACATTGTGGCGAATGATTCGATTGTAATCGATGGTTTGGTTGGGAAAGCAGATACCTCTGCAATCCAAACGTATACAAATAGAATATTACAAAACACAGGTGTTCAGTTTATTGTAGTTATGGACATGAATGGAATAAGAAAGTCACATCCAAATCCTCAAAAAATAGGGCATCATTTTATTGGGGGAGATGAAGGGCCTGCATTGAAAGGAAAAGAACATGTATCGTTAGCAGAAGGAACTTTAGGTATTTCCATGCGAGTGTTTGTACCAATATTTTCTGAAACAGGTGAACAACTTGGAGCTGTGGCTGTTGGTATTTCAGCAGATAATGTAAAAGAGAGAGTTAAGGAAAGTAGACATATCATTTATATTGGTGTCGGAGTTGGTGTATTAGTCGGAATTATAGGAGCAATATTGCTAGCTAGACATATAAAGAAAAGTTTATTCGGTCTTGAGCCGCACAGGATAGCAAAAATTCTTGAAGAAAGAAATACGATGCTACAATCTGTAAAGGAAGGTATTATTGCTGTAGATAAAGAGGCTAGAGTAACATTAATTAATAATGAAGCGAAACGTCTATTTAAAAAAAGCGGACTTGAAGAAGATTTTATCGGTAAAGATGTTGAGTTGTATATGCCAAATTCACGTATAAAAGAAGTATTGCAAACGGGAGAAGTACAATTAAACGAAGAACAAAATATTTATGGAATTACGATTGTGACGAATCGAGTTCCTTTATATGTAAAAGGAGAAATAGTTGGTGCAATTGCAACATTTCGTGATAAAACAGAGATTAGAAAACTAGCAGAGGAACTAACTGGTATTAGACTATATGCAGAAGCATTACGGGCACAATCTCATGAGTTTATGAATAAGATGCATGTCGTATTAGGGCTTACACATATGAAGCAGTATGAAGAATTACAGAAGTATATAAGCGGCATGGTATCAGAGCATCAATATGAAATTGGTGGAGTTATGAAAAGAATAAAAAGTCCAGTATTTGCTGGTTTTTTACTAGGTAAGCTCAGCTATGCTAGAGAGAAAAATATAAAATTAATTATAAGTGAAGATTCTTATATGCCGGAAATAGATGATGAAAGTATTACTCATGAACTTATTACGATTGTCGGAAATTTAATTGATAATGCATTAGAGGCAGTTACGAATTGTGAAAAGAAGCGAGTTGAAGTTAAGATACAACATGGGGATATACTAACTATTACAGTACAAGATACGGGAAAAGGTATACAAGAAAAAGAAATAGAGCAATTATTTACGAAAGGTTATTCCACAAAGGGAGATAACCGCGGTTATGGTTTGTATCTTGTAAAAGAAAGTATACAGCGAATAAATGGGGAAATTCATATGCATTCATTAGTAGGTAAGGGAACAACGATAACAATTGAAATACCTAAAGGTAGGGATGAGAGGCAAATATGATTAAAGTTTTAATTGTAGAAGATGACCCGATGGTAGCAATGCTAAATACGCATTATTTAGAGCAAGTAGGAGGATTTGAACTTGTTCAAGCAGTTAACTCAGTAAAGTCGGCGATCGAAATATTAGAGAAATCACGAGTAGATTTAGTATTACTTGATATTTTTATGCCTGAAGAGACTGGTTTTGAGCTTTTAATGTATATCCGGAACCAAGAAAAAGAAATTGATATTATAATGATTTCAGCTGTACATGATATGGGAAGTATTAAAAAAGCATTACAATATGGTGTAGTAGATTATTTAATTAAACCATTTACATTTGAACGATTTAAAGAGGCATTAACTATATATCGAGAAAAACTTACTTTCATGAAAGAACAACAAAAAATTAGTCAATCGGAATTAGATTCGTTAATTTTACAAAAAGAAAAAAGGGAGCCTACTGTCACGAAAGAGCTTCCGAAAGGGTTAACGAAGCAAACGTTGCAATTAATTTGGCAGAAGATCGAGTCGTTGAATGGAAGAGTGTTTACAACAGATGAAATGGCACAATTAGTTGGAATTTCAAGAGTTTCTATTCGAAAATATGTAATGTTTTTGACTGACATTGGAGTGTTAGAAAACGAAATGATGTACCAACATGTGGGCAGACCTGTAAGTAAATTAAGATGTGTTGATCAAAAGAAAATAGAGTTTTACGTATAAGCGACTTAATATAAGTCGCTTATACTTTTTTTAATTACAAAATCAATTACAAAACTTACAAAAACTATTTTTACTATTGAAAGCGTTTTAATATTGTTATTAAGAAAACGAGGGGGTGCCATATGGGAATTCAAAAGAATGTGGAAGCGGTATCATTTTCTGAAGGAAATGAAGTACAAAGAGAATCTTTCGCTTCTAAAATTATGAATGTAAAAATCGGTGTTATACCTTTACCGTTATATGTAGTATTGGCTGCTATTATTTATGGGGCATCTGTATATAATAAATTGCCAGCAGATATGATTGGTGGATTTGCAGTTATTATGATCATGGGGATTTTCTTAGGCGATATTGGGATGAGAATTCCAATTTTAAAAAATATCGGCGGTCCAGCAATACTTTCGTTATTTATTCCATCATTACTTGTATTTTTTAACTGGATGAATCCAGCTTCAATGGAAGCTGCGACTATGTTAATGAAAAAATCGAACTTTTTATATTTATATATTTCTTGTTTAGTAGTCGGAAGTATTTTAGGAATGAACCGTAAAGTGTTAGTACAAGGTTTCGTTCGTATGTTTATTCCTTTAGTAGTAGGGACGTTAGCTTCTGTAGCAGTAGGGTTATTGGTCGGTTCATTATTTGGATTTGAAATGAAGCACACATTCTTCTTTATCATCGTACCAATTGTGAGTGGTGGTATCGGGGAAGGGATTTTACCATTGTCGCTAGCTTATAGTGATATTTTAAATGAATCATCAGCGACGTTTGTATCACAGCTTATTCCAGCAGCTATTATTGGAAATATGTTCGCAATTGTAAGTGCAGGGTATATGAAGCGTTTAGGTGAGAAGAAACCGGAGCTTAGTGGTAACGGTGTATTAGTGAAAACAGACAATCAAGCAGAATTATTAAAAGAACAAAATACAGAGAAGCCAATTGACTTCTCATTAATGGGAGCAGGTTTATTAATTGCGTGTACGTTCTTCATCTTTGGAGGATTTGCTTCTAAGTTCATCGGTATTCCTGGGGCAATCATTATGATTTTTTCAGCAGCACTTGTGAAATACTTTAAATTAATGCCAGCAAAAATGGAGCAAGGAGCATTCCATTTATATAAATTTATTTCGAAGAATTTAACTTGGCCTTTAATGGTTGGATTAGGATTGCTATATATTCCGTTAAAAGACGTAGCAGCAGTTCTTTCAGTAGGATATGTTGTTGTGTGCGCATCGGTTGTTCTTACAATGGTAGCATCAGGTTTTCTTGTAGGGAAAGTGATGAAGATGTATCCAGTTGAATCGGCGATTGTAACTGGATGTCATAGCGGTTTAGGCGGAACTGGAGATGTTGCTATTTTATCGGCTTCAAATCGTATGGAATTAATGCCGTTCGCGCAAATTTCAACTCGTTTAGGCGGGGCGGCAATGGTTGTAACGGCGACAATATTATTAAAAATGTTTTCATGATCAAACAAGCTAGCTATATTCATATAGCTAGCTTGTCAAATTAAGGGGAGATTATAAGTATGTTAGCAAATCAAATTAATGAAAGATCATTGTTATTGCATAAAGAATTAGTAGGGAAAATTGAAATTACAAGTAAAGTGGAGGTAAATTCAGCGGATGATTTAAGCCTGACGTATACACCAGGTGTAGCGGAGTCGTGTAAAGCAATTGCGGCAGATGAAGAAACAGTGTATGACTATACAGCACGTGGCAATATGGTGGCAGTTGTTTCAGATGGAACAGCGGTACTCGGTTTAGGAAACATTGGACCGAAAGCGGCTATGCCTGTTATGGAAGGAAAAAGTATTTTGTTTAAGAAGTTTGCGAATGTAGATGCTTTCCCATTATGTTTAGGCACAACGGATGTAGATGAAATCGTTACCCTTGTAAAAAATTTAGAGCCTACATTTGCAGGGATTAATTTAGAAGATATTGCAGCACCGCGTTGTTTTGAAATTGAAAAACGATTAAAAGAAGAAACGAATATTCCTGTATTCCATGATGATCAACATGGAACAGCTATTGTCGTTTTAGCAGCTGTTATTAATGCATTAAAAGTTGTTAGCAAACAAATGGATAATGTGAAAATCGTTATTAACGGTGCGGGTTCGGCAGGAATTGCAATTGGAAAATTATTATTAAAGGCTGGTGCAAAGCACATTACGTTAGTTAGCCTAGAAGGTATTGTTTGTGAAGGTGAAACATGGATGAACGAAGCACAAATTGAAGTTTCAAAAAAGACAAATCGTGAACATGTGCGTGGAACGTTAAAAGAAGCAATTCACCAAGCTGATATTTTTATTGGCGTATCTGCTCCTAACGTATTAACGAAAGAACTTGTACAGACGATGAATGAGAAAGCAATTGTGTTTGCAATGGCGAATCCAATTCCAGAAATCTTCCCTGAGGATGCATTAGAGGCTGGGGCAGCTGTAGTAGGAACTGGACGCTCGGATTATGCGAATCAAGTAAATAATGTATTGGCGTTTCCCGGAATATTCCGCGGTGCGTTAGATGTGCGCGCAACTGATATTACAGAAGAGATGAAATTAGCGGCAGCATATGGGATCGCTAACATCATTACTGATGAAGAACGTAATGCGAATTATGTAATCCCGAATCCATTAGATAAAAGAGTTGTTCCAAGTGTTGCAGAAGCAGTAGCGAAAGCAGCTATTGATTCAGGCGTGGCACAAATTACGAAAATACCACGTTATTAATAGCGAAAAGCAGTGCCTAAAAGGCACTGCTTTTTTGAGATAAGAAATCAAAATAATGAAGAAGTGTAGAATTATTTATGTTTCTTCACTATTTATTTAATTCCATTGCAACTTGTTTACCATTCACTAAAACCTCAGTTACTGCTACGATCACTTCTATCATTTTTTTCATCTCTCATCTCTCCTCGTTTCATTTCTTACTTTAAGTATAAGAGAAGAGAGATAATTCAACTATCGAAGTACATGACGTAGAAATTACATTGTTGTAAGAAAGTGGTTTATTTTTGTCACTTTACTCAGCAGTGATTACAAACTGATCATAATATTTTTCATTCACATATATATTTAATAACCATAATCCAGATGAAGGTAGTGACATAGTGAGAGGGAGTTCGTTTGTAGTAGAATCGATTGTATTTGAAGTAGTCCAAGTTTGTTTGGAAGTTTCTTTTTGAAAGAGTACTTGTGTCGGAGTTACAGATCCTTGTTTTAGCGCAATAATAGACAATTTTCCAGTTGGTATTTCAGAATCTAGAAAGTGCCACATTATTTCATTTTGTTCATTTGCGATAATAGGACTATCAGCCATTGCGACTTTACCTTCGATGCCTTTTAAAGGCATTTTTCCTTCTACGAAAGAAGGTGTTTCTTCCCAATTTACATCTTTTAAAACACTAAGGTGAAAGAAGGAAGGTGCGTTCACTTGAGTGGATGACGTTGCTATTACGTCTTTTTTTTGTTCTTTTGAATCCGGTTGCGTTTGTGTGCATCCAGTGATGAGGAAGGAGAGAAGTAGCATAGTTCCGATTTTTTTCATGGTGCCACACTCCTAGTTTTTATTGTTAGTGTAATTGTATTTGCTAGAAGGCGGGACAATTCCTTTAAAGTATAAAAAGAGGTCGTAAGTTTTGTACGACCTCTTTTGACATTTTTATCCCGTAAAAGCCCGATTGGTGTAGGTTAATAATTAGTGGGAGATAGTCCCCACTAATTAAAGTTTCATTTTATATTTGTTCCGTTGTATAGGTTGGTTCGGTTTCTTTTTGAGGCATCGTCAAAAAAATAACGGACAGAACGATACATACGCCGCCTAATAATTGATATGTTCCAAAAGATTCATTTAGCCAAGTGATTGAAACGATGGCAGCTACAAGGGGTTCAATGCTAGATAAAATGCTTGTTTCTGTTGCTGCTAAATATTTAAGACTACCGATATATAGAAGGAAAGAAAGGGTACCACTAATAATGATAAGAATAAGCATAGAAAAAGTTTTTAGTGTAAGGGTTTGTGAAAATTGATTCCACCCGAATGAACGATTATAAATAAGTAGTGCAATTCCTCCGATTAACATCCCCCAACCAATTACTACAGTTGTCCCGCATTCTTTAATGAGAGAAGCCGGATGAAGGGTATAAAATGCAAATCCGATTGCTGTTAATAGTCCAAAAATAATAGCTTCTTTGGATAAAACAATATTTTCAATTGAGCCATTTGTAATAATAAAGTATGTTCCTATTAGCGCGGCTATAATTGCGAATAGTTGCATGGAAGCAGGGAATTTTCTTTGTTCAAATGCAACATACATGGTAATAAGAACAGGACCTAGAAATTGAAATAGCGTTGCTGTGACTGCATTACTAATATGAACCGTTTCGATAAAGGCGTATTGCGCACCGAGCATGCCGAGAATAGAGAAAATAATAAGTTGTATAGAATATCTAGGGTGTTTCCAAATTTGAAATATGTTTTGTTTCTTTATAAGTAAGAAAGACAAAATAAATATTCCTGCAAGCAACAATCGAATTGTTAAAAAATCAATTGAGGATACATTAGTATGTTGAAATAGCCACTGAATCATTGGACCAGATAATCCCCATAATGTAGCCCCTGTAATAATCATAATGAGTCCGATACGTCTACCATTGTTCATTATCATGTTTCTCCTCTCCAGTATTTGATTTTTTATGTGTGACATGATAAAAGGAATTATATATAACTTCTGGTACTGTAAAAAGTATCAGATTTTAGTTTTATTAAGGGGTCAGATATTATGTTAGAATTAACGCCTAATTTAAATATGAATAGTAAAAAGGCATTGTATGTGCAATTGTATGAGTATATAAAAAAAGAAATTAAAGATGGATCGATTGTCCCTTTTACGAAATTACCGGCTAAGCGAAAGTTAGCGATACATTTACAAGTAAGTAAAAATACAGTAGAGGCAGCGTACGAACAATTACTTGCAGAAGGTTATATTGAGTCGATATCGAGAAAAGGTTATTTTGTATGCAAGATTGAGCAAATGGTTCATATAGAGGATAGCGGAGATAGAATAGAAGAAGTACCGTTTCAGGAGAAGAGTTATAAATTTGATTTTACACAAACAGGAATTGATACAAATGCTTTTCCATTCAATATGTATCGGAAAATTGTAAATGAAATATGGCAGCCGCATAATAACGAACTTCTCTTTCTAGGACACCCTCAAGGAGAAGCGAGCTTAAGAGAAGAGATTACGAATTATTTGTATGAATCTAGAGGTGTACGTTGTTCAGCTAGTCAAATTGTATTAGGAGCGGGAACACAAATATTAGTGAAACTATTGTTTCAATTGTTAAAGGGAAGCAATTATGCAGTTGAAAACCCAGGGTATCATAGAAAGATGGTTGTTTTTGAACAGGGAGAAGCAAGAGTCCAAATGTTATCTTTAGATAGAGATGGAATTTGTATTGCAGATTTAGAAAATAGCAATGCGAATGTTGTATTTGTTACACCTTCCCATCAGTTTCCGTATGGAATGATTATGCCTATTACGAGAAGGATGCAGCTTTTACAATGGGCCAAGAAAGAAGAGAGTAGGTATATTATTGAAGATGATTATGATAGTGAATTTCGCTATTCTGGAAAGCCTATACCGGCGCTGCAAGGGTTAGATACAGAGGGGAAAGTTATTTATATGGGGACGCTATCTAAAGCATTATTACCATCGCTACGGATGAGCTATATGGTGTTGCCGAAGAAATTAATTAAAAAGTATCAACAGCAATATTTATTTTATACACAAAGTGTTTCAAGAATGGACCAAGAAGTGATTAGAAGATTTTTAAATGAAGGCTATTGGGAAAAACATATTCATAAAATGCGTGTCGTCTACCGAAAGAAGAGAGATCGACTTGTTTTTGAAATAGAGAAGTATTTCTCTAATCGTGTTGAAGTGATAGGAGAAGATTCAGGATTACACATTTTATTAAAAGTGCATAATGGAATGCGGGAAGAAGAATTAATTCAAGAAGCTGCGAAACATAGTATCAAAATATATCCTGTGTCTACGTACTATAAAGACGATACTGCACCTGAAAATGTAGTTTTACTTGGGTTTGCGATATTATCAGAGGAAGAAATTGCGAAAGCGATTCAATTATTACACACGGCATGGTTTACAATAAAGTAAAAAACATCCTCCAAACATGAGGATGTTTTTTATTATTTATTTTCATCTAAGAATAAGACCATATGCTCTTCGTCCCAATATTGTCCGTTATATTTTAATGAACGTTCTTGTACACCGAATGTTTTAAAACCTAATGATTCATAAAGTTTTTTCGCTCCATCGTTGCCAACAACAACATCAAGCATAACTTGTTCTACTTCTAAAGATTTAGCAAGCTCAAGACATTCTTTAATAAGTGCTTTTCCTGCTCCAAGTCCGCGCGCTTTTGGAGATACATATACAGAACCGATTTTAGCTTTATGTTCTTGTTTTACATATGGTTTCGTTTCCAGTGTTGCAACCCCGATTAATTTTCCATCTTTAAATGCACCTAGCGTATAGTTTTCATCTTGTGCTAATTTTTGTGCTTTATATTCAATCGCACACTCTTTATTAATAATATCTTCATAAGAAGAGCTGAATGCTTCAGGGTTTTGCTTTAATCCTTCTACGCGAAGTTCTAAGTAAATTTCTGCTTCGTCTTTTGTTAATACATGGATATCCAATTATATCACCCTCCAAATCTTTGCAAATGTACCTTTATTTTATATTGAAATAAGAATAATTTCAAAAGCTTAGCTTATATGAGCTGTTTTTATGAACAAAATAACACCAGTAGTGTTTACTACTACTGGTGTTTTCACACGCATATTATTCAAAAGGTAGCTCGATTATAAAGTTTGTTCCCGCTCCTAATTGGCTTGTTACTAGAATAGAACCGTTATGCAATTCTACAATTTCTTTTGCAACAGCTAGCCCGATGCCTTTTCCACCTGTAGCTCGTGTTCTGGATTTATCAACACGATAAAAACGGTCAAAAATATGCGGGATATCTTCTTCAGGAATACCTTCACCTTCATCTTGTACACTTATTGTAAAAGAATCTGTTTCCATGAGTACACGTATCGTAATGGATGTGTTTTCTGGCGAATGTTGATAAGCGTTGTGTAATAAATTTAACATAACTTGTTCCATACGTCTTTCGTCTATGCAAACTTCTAAATCATCTTTGCAATATACATGAAGTTGCATTTGCTTATTTGTTAATGTTGTTTTTGTTTTTTCTACCATTCGTTCTAAAAATGGCTGAAGAAGCACTTTTTGTTTTTTTATAACAAATTGGTGTTGTTCTAATTGTACAAGCATAAATAAATCTTGGACGAGATCGGTTACACTATCCGTTTCATCCTCAATGATTTGTAAGTATTCTTCTCGCTCCTCTTTTGTTAAAGAGTCTCTCTTTGCTACCTTCGCATAACCTTTCATATAGGTCAATGGAGTTAATAGTTCATGAGCGACACTAGCGAGAAATTCATTGCGCTCTTTTTTCATATACGTAAGTTCACTCGATAAATCTTCAATTGTTTTTGCTAAACTTCCGAGTTCATCATTTCGTTTAATACCTAATTGAATTGGCTTGTTTAATTTTGACATTTTTTCTGTCGCTCTCTTCATTTTTACAAGTGGTTCTGTAATAACGCGTGAAAAAACAAAGACAGAAATTGTTGTTAAAATAATTGTTAAAACGCTAATGATAAGAAATTGGTTCATGAGTTTAAGTAACATATTTTCTAGGAAAGATGTTTTTAATAACATATATAGCTTTCCTTGAAACTTTGTTGTGTTAAGTGGGCTTACTGTTGTGATGAACTTTGATTTTTTCCAGTTCCTTTCAACGACCAATCCGCCGTCTGGGACAGTTTCTGTTTTACAAGTAAGTTGTTTTTGCATATCTTTTGTTACGGGTTCTGAGGTGGAAATAATTTTGCCGTTATGGTCAGTAATAATGATAGCTATATCGGAGTTAGAAATTGATTCCGATTCAACTAAGTGTGCAGCCTCATTCGTAATATCGAACTCAGGGTACACAGGACGTTTAGGATTTTTATTATGTTCAGCGTGTTTCATTTCTTTATAATATTCATCCCGTCTCTCGCGGCTTTTAATTTTTTTACTATAGCGATTACCTTTCTCTAAAAGAGCATCAGTTTCCTCTACAATACGCATTTTTGAAAGGCTTTTATAAAAAGATACGAAAGCAATTGTTTCAATACATAAAGCTAATATTAAAAAGTATGTCCCAATTTTAAGGGAAAGTTTACTCATTTTTTCACCATACCTTATTCATAATAAAGAGTCAGTGGTATACGATTTCCCACTGACCGAAGTAATTATTCACTTTTCCATTTATATCCGACTTTATAGACCGTTTCTAGGTAATCTTCAATAGGAAATCCTTTTTTGCGTAGTTTATCACGGATATTACGAATGTGTGAATCAATTGTTCTATATTCGATATCTGTTTCATAGCCCCAAATTTTTTCGATTAAATCATCTCGGCTATAAGCACGGTTTGTATTTTGTAAAAATAGTCCGAGTAACGAAAATTCGATAGGAGTTAATGAGATTTTTTCATCATAAACTGTGACAGTATGTTTCGTTTTATCCCACTCAATACCATTGAAACTAACAAAGCCATCTTTTTTTGTACGGCGTAATATAGCCTCGATTCGTGCGACTAATACATGCTCATCAAATGGTTTTGTAATATAATCATCTGCGCCCATCGTGAGGCCTTTCACCATATCGTAGTTTTGGTTGCGAGCTGTTAACATAATGATAGGAACGTTGGAAATTTGACGAATTTGATAGCAAGTATCCCATCCATCCATACTTGGCATCATAACATCTAATAAAATAATATCGAATTCTTTTTGTTCGATTAATTTTAGTGCTTCAAGGCCAGAGGTAGCTTTCATACAAAAATAGCCGCGAGGGCTTAAGAACAGATCTAATAATCGTAACATACGTTCTTCATCGTCTACTAATAAAATTTTTACCATAATCTTGTGCACCCCAAACTGTTCATTCTACTTGTATAGTTTACATGAAAATAATAAAAAACTCTTTTTATGTGATTGAATGGAGGGCTGATTTTTTCGCTCAGAGTAATTGACATAAAAAATGCACTAGTTTTGCACAACTATTTTTTATAATAGAAAACGTAGCGACACAAAATACCCTATGTTGCGACATAACGTCATGTCATTTTATTTATAAAATGACAATTCCATTCTATTGTGTATGTGAGATAGAGAGGGTTTTCGTATTCACCTCGCATCGGATAAGAAAAATTTCCTATCTCACACTTTTTTTAAAAGGAGATCATACACATGAATTCAAAAGAAGAAATTTCAAAAAAAGAAAAGCAAGATCGTAATACGGTTGTCATGTGCGTTGCCGTATCTATGGTTATTATTATAAGTTGCGTAAATAAAATTTTGGGGATTTTATAATATAAAAAAAGCTGATTGCTTCTTAAGAAGCAATCAGCTTTTTTCATTGTTAGGGGGAGTGTTCATATAATAAACCAAGGTAAAATTGCTAATCCAGAAGTTACAATTGCTGTAGTAAATATTAAAAGCATAGCTCGTTTGTTTTGTTTCATGTCACATTCTCCTCTACATATCAAGTACATGCGATCAGCGTGGGATGTAGTTCCCCACTGAGTAAAGTTTCACTTTATATTTTTAGTATAATGAATGGAAAGGTTTGGTACGATCGATAAAGGTGACATGAAGATTACATTGTTGTAATGAAAAAAGCATCTTTCTTAATAAAAAGATGCTTTTGGAAAACTATATTGAAGTATTAATCATTTAAGAACAGAACCATATGTTCCTCGTCCCAATATTGACCGTTATGTTTTAATGAACGCTCTTGTACGCCGTAAGTCTGGAAACCTAATGATTCATATAATTTTTTTGCACCAGCGTTACCAACTACAACATCGAGCATAAGTTGTTCTACATGTAATTTATCGGCATTTTCAATAATTGCTTTAATAAGAGCTCGTCCTGCTCCAAGGCCACGCGCTTTTGGGGAAACGAAAACGGAACCGATTTTTGCTTTATGTTCTTGTTTAATAAAAGGCTTTGTTTCTAAAGTAGCAATGCCGATTAAATCATCATCTTTGAAGACCCCTAGAGTATACTTATCCGGATTGCTTAATCGTTTTGCCATAGCAGCTACAGGATCCTCATGTTTCAAAACGTCTTCATAGGAAGAGCTAAAAGCTTCCGGGTTCTTCGTTAAACCTTCCATACAAACTTTTAAATATATTTCTGCGTCCTCTGTCGTTAATAAGCGAATTTCCATAGTTGTAACCTCCTTGGTCGATTTCAAATAAAATAAATCCATTACTTTTATAAGAGTGTGTATGTGTTTTGTTAGCAGTCTCTTTTAATTTGTAAAAGAATGAAAAGATATATGCTACAATGTTTTGTTTTTTAATATGTAATGAAATTATATATTAACTTTATTAACTATTCAAGTGTTTAATATGTTACATTTTTATAACTAAAATAACTCCTCGATTGAGGAGTTATTTTTTAAACATTGGATTGATAGCCATCAATTCGTTTTGGATGTGTGTAAATATTACAAGAGTCATTTCTAATAAACCCTACGACTGTAATGCCTAAATCATGGGCAAGTTGCAATGCTAGTTTTGTTGGGGCAGATTTAGATAGAACAATTTCACATCCGATTTTTGAAACTTTGAGTAAAATTTCAGATGAAATACGTCCGCTAAATGCGATAATTTTTCCTTTAACAGATATATCATTGCGTAAACAATGACCGTATATTTTGTCTAATGCATTATGTCTTCCGATATCCATTCTTGATAGAAGGATATTATTTCGATCACATAGCGCGGTATTGTGAACACCACCAGTTTGGCGAAAGGTAGTGGAAGATTGTTGTAAAGTATTCATTAAGTAAAAACATTCTTCAGGAGTAATTTTTACATGTATATCATGTAAGTCTTTTGCTTTTGCCGCATCGTTTACGAAAATAAAACCTTGTCTACCTTTTCCGCAGCAAGAAGTGACGTATCGTTTATTATATAAAGTTTGATAGAGCGGATTCACTTTTGATGATTTTACATGGACAATTCCGTTATCTTTTTGAACCCATAGTTCTTCAACATCGTTATAGGAAGAAATAATCCCCTCAGAAATTAAAAAACCAATTACCATATCTTCAATATAATTTGGTGTGCATACGACTGTTACATATTCTTCACCATTCAATTTAATAGTAATAGGAGATTCTGTAACAATCTCATCAAGTTGTTTTGAAAATGTACCAGATTGATAACGTACAATTGTATAAGTCTCTTGCGTAGGCCCCATATTTAATTCCCCTTTTATATGTATTTCTCTCCCACATTTATCATAAAACAATGGGAAAAATAAAAACACCTATTAACAAGAAGATCACAGATTATTTTGGTTATTATTGTATATGTACGATATAATAGAACTGTAGAATAGTGATATTTTCAAGCTTTCGTAGTTATACCTTATAACATCTAGAATCGACTTCATAAGAAAGTATTTGGGTAGAGCGTTTCAAAAAAATGTACAGTAATGCGATTTTGAAAACGGATTCATGATTGTGTTGTACAGTTGGTTGTAAGGAGAGGGGAAACTATGGCAGAACAGACAGTCCGTGTAACCGTCGATGGTAAAGAATTTTCTGCATCAGGTGAAAAGACGATACTACAATTATTTAACGAGAGTAATTTGGAACATCCTCAAATTTGTCATGTACCAGAAGTAGATCCAATTCAAACTTGTGATACGTGTATTGTAGAAGTAAATGGAAAGTTATTGCGTGCTTGTTCAACGAAATTAGAGAACGGTATGCATATCGAAAGACAGTCCCAGCGTGCAAAAGAGGCACAGACTGAGGCAATGGATCGAATATTAGAGAATCATCTACTGTATTGTACCGTTTGTGATAACAATAATGGTAACTGTAAAGTCCACAATACAGTACATATGATGGGAATTGAGGAACAGAAATATCCGTATGAGCCAAAAGTAAGTGCGTGTGAAGTGGATATGTCACATCCGTTTTATCGATATGATCCAAATCAATGTATTGCTTGTGGACAGTGTGTAGAAGTATGTCAAAACTTACAAGTGAATGAAACTATATCGATAGACTGGAGCTTAGACCGTCCACGTGTTATATGGGACAATGGTGTAAGTATAAATGACTCATCTTGTGTAAGTTGCGGGCAATGTGTAACAGTATGTCCATGTAATGCGTTGATGGAGAAATCAATGTTAGGTGAAGCTGGATTCATGACAGGATTGAAACCGGATGTGTTAGATCCGATGATTGATTTTGTAAAGGATGTAGAGCCGGGATATAGTAGTATTTTAGCAGTTTCAGAAGTAGAGGCTGCGATGCGTAAGACGAAAGTGAATAAAACAAAAACAGTTTGTACATTTTGTGGTGTAGGTTGTTCATTTGAAGTATGGACGAAAGACCGCCACATTTTGAAAGTGCAGCCTGTTTCAGATGCGCCGGTTAACGGTATTTCAACATGTGTAAAAGGCAAATTTGGATGGGATTTTGTAAACAGTGAAGATCGTATTACAAAGCCATTAATTCGCCAAGGGGATATGTTTGTTGAAGCTTCATGGGAAGAGGCTCTTGAAGTTGTTGCATCCAATATGCAGCATATTAAATCAGAATATGGAAGTGATGCATTTGGGTTTATTTCTTCTTCGAAAGTAACGAATGAAGAAAATTATCTTATGCAAAAACTAGCCCGTCAAATATATGGAACGAATAATGTAGACAACTGTTCCCGTTATTGTCAATCTCCAGCAACAGACGGTTTATTTAAAACTGTCGGTATGGGCGGGGACGCTGGAACAGTGAAAGATATTGCGGAAGCAGGCCTTGTCATTATCGTTGGAGCAAATCCGACAGAAGGACATCCTGTACTTGCAACGCGTGTAAAACGTGCTCATAAATTACATGACCAAAAATTAATTGTGGCGGATCTTCGTAAACATGAAATGGCAGAGCGTGCGGATTTATTCATTCATCCGCGCCAAGGAACTGATTATGTATGGCTCGCTGGTATTACGAGATATATTATTGATCAAGATTGGCACGATAAAAAGTTCATAGCTGAAAATGTGAAGAATTTTGATGAATATAGCAAAATGGTAGAAAAGTATACGCTTGATTATACAGAAGAAATTACGGGGATTTCGAAAGAAAATCTGAAAGAAATGGCTCGTATGGTATATGAAGCAGATGGTACTTGTGTACTTTGGGGAATGGGTGTAACGCAAAATACTGGAGGAAGTACAACTTCAGCAGCAATTTCAAATCTATTGCTTGTTACGGGTAATTATCGTCGTCCTGGTGCAGGAGCATATCCATTACGCGGACATAATAACGTACAAGGCGCTTGTGATATGGCAACATTACCAAACTGGCTTCCAGGTTACCAAGCGGTTTCAGATGATGCGCTCCGTGCGAAATTTGAAAAAGCATACGGTACTACAATTCCGAAAGCACCAGGCTTAAATAATATTGCAATGTTACTTGCGGCAGATGAAGGAAAACTGCGTGGTATGTATGTTATGGGTGAAGAAATGGCTTTAGTAGATTCGAATGCCAACCATGTACAACATATTTTAGCGAATTTAGATTTCCTTGTTGTTCAAGATATGTTCTTATCGAAAACAGCTCGTTTTGCTGATGTTATTTTACCGGCAGCACCAAGCTTAGAAAAAGAGGGAACATTTACGAATACAGAGCGCCGTATTCAAAGATTATATGAAGTATTGAAGCCGCTTGGTGATTCAAAGCCAGACTGGTGGATTTTACAAAAAGTAGCTCGTGCGCTTGGCGGGGACTGGAATTATGAAAGTCCAAGTGAAATCATGGATGAAATTGCATCGCTTGCACCTTTATATTCTCAGGCAACATACGATCGTTTAGAAGGATGGAATAGTTTATGTTGGGGTAGCCATGATGGTAGCGATACACCGCTATTATATGTGGACGGATTTAACTTCCCGGATAAACTAGCTCGTCTATCATTAGATGAATGGGTACCACCAGTTGTAGCGCCAGATGAGTATGATTTACTTTTAAATAATGGTCGTATGTTAGAACATTTCCACGAAGGGAATATGACGAATAAATCGGCTGGTATTTTATCTAAAGTATCTGAAGTGTTCGTTGAAATCTCGCCTGAACTTGCCCTAGAGCGCAATGTGAAAGATGGTGGCCTTGTAGAATTAGCATCACCATTTGGGAAAATTAAAGTACAGGCACTTGTTACAGAGCGTGTAACGGGGAAAGAGCTATATTTACCGATGCATGCAACGGTAAATGAAGAGGCAATCAATATTTTAACTGGAACGGCGACAGATCTTTATACGTGTACACCAGCGTACAAACAAACGATGGTAAAGATGCGTGTACTACGTGAAAAAGGGAATCGTCCGTTACCATCTTCAAACCCGAGAGATAAAAAGCGTAATCCGCAAAACGGTGTTGAAATCCAGCAAAAATGGCAAAGAAAACAATACGTATCACTTGTGGACTAGGGGGCGGAGATAGTGGCGAAAGAAATTACTGTAATTAAAAAGAAAGTTGTAACAGAGGAAGAACAGAAACAGCAAGTAGCAGATGAACTTCTAAATGAGCTATCTAATAATCGTGAAGCAGTAGAAGAAACGATGCAGCTTTTAGCACAGTTGCAGAAGGCTGGTATATTAGATGCGGCAATTAGTTTACTTGCTGCGAAGGAAGATGTTTCAAAAATCGCTGTGGAGCAATTAAATCGTGAACCCGTTAAAAATGCGTTAAATAATATGATGGGGGCAGGAGAAGCGTTATCTTCAGTTGACCCAGAAATAACGAAGCAAATTACGTCAAGTTTAGTTACAGGATTGCAATTTGCAACAGATGAATTAAATAGTGGTAAAAAAACAAAAGTGATGGATTTCTTTAAAGTATTAAAAGATCCAGATATCAATAGAGCTATTACATTCGGTTTTAGCTTCTTGAAAGCATTTGGACAAGGGCTAGAGAAAAAATAGAATAAATGAAAAAGTGATGGGAAGTAGCCATCACTTTTTTCATTATATGTATAAGTGTGTTCATGTTAAGCGGAATATATTATTATTAAAAAGATGGATTAGAACTGGAAATATGGAATCCATCTCAAATACCGTTTTAGAATTTGGAGGAATATATGCAACACCGTAAAAAACTATCTATACCAGGAGTAATGAGACATTCCTTTCAAACAGTTAAATTTGCCTTTTGGAATGTATTAACTTTTCAACTTGCTTATAAATTATTAGCAGCGATTGTGTTTGTTCCGCTATTTGGAATCATTTTTAATAAGTTATTGTATTTTGGTGGTTATGCAAATGCGACAAATGATGAATTATTAGCGTTTTTAAAGACGCCTTATGGCATCTTAGCAATCGTAATTTTATCATTGTTAGCACTGTTTCTTATCTTTACAGAATTTGCGGTGCTTATTATTATTTCGTATTTCGCTCATAAAAGACAGAAGGTGAAATTACGTCCGATTTTATATAAAACGGTAACGTATTTACCTACTCTTTTCACATATTGCTTACCAGGATTTATTTTATATGCTGTCGTATTGTTGCCTCTTTTAAATATGGGATATGAAACGGCATTAATCCCGCAAATTCAAATTCCTAACTTTATTACAGGAGAGCTGTTTAAGACAACGATGGGACAAGTTGGTTATTACACGTTCTTTGCTGTAGTCGCGTATTTGAATCTTAGATGGATTTTCGTTCTACCTATTGTTGTTTTAGAGCAAAAACCATTTCGCGTGGCAGCACGTAAAAGTGCAACTTTAGTAAAGGAAAGCTTTTTTAAAGTACTATTCTTTTTAGTAGGATTTTTTATTTCAATTGGAATTGTATATGTCATGTTTTTGGGAATGTATTTATTGTGCCTATGGGGTGTTTATGAATTTACAAACCCGAAAGGAACATTTGCATTATTAGCTGAATCAACGATTTCTGTATTTTTAACGAGTACATTGTATTTATTCAGCTTTATCGTGACGCCATTTTATATTATGGCGATTACGCGATTATACTTACAAAAGGTTCCAGTTGAGGATGTTTTATTAGAAGAAGGATTAGATTATTCGAAAACGAAAGCAGATAAATGTTTCTTCCAAAAACATCGTTGGAAATTCATTGGCGTATACATTGTAGGGATTATTACTGCGGGAATGGTCGTTGCCTTCATTGTAACGTTTATTTCAAATTCGTATAAAGAACCGATTATTATGGCGCACCGCGGGTATATATCAAAAGGCGTAGAAAATACGAAAGAAGCTGTGCAAGGTGCTATTGATGCAAAAGCAGACTACGCTGAAATAGATGTATTACAAACGAAAGACGGTGAGCTAGCGGTTATACATGATTTGAAGCTGAAACGTCTCGCAAATGCTAATGTGCATGTGTCAGATTTAACGATGGCGGAGTTAAGGCAGCTTACCCTTAGTCAAGATGGACTTTCAGGACAAATAAGTACACTTGATGAAATCATTAAGCTAGCAAATGGCAAAATCAAACTTAATATAGAAGTGAAGCTTCATGGGGGCGAAAAAGATTTTGTAAACAAAGTCTTAAAAACGATTAAAGATAATGAATTTGAGAAGCAATGTGTAATTCAAACGTTACACTATCCACTTATTAAAGAGTTTAAGCGTGCAAATCCAGATATAAAAGTAGGGTATATACTGTATGCAAGTAGAGCTAACTTAAAGAATGTGAAGGCTGACTTTTACGTAGCAGAAGAATATATGTTAAATAAGAAATTAGTAAAAGAAGCAAGGAAGTTAAACAAACCAATTTACGTATGGACAGTAAATGATATGGAAAATTTAAAGGCATATTATAAGTTAAACGTAGATGGTATTATAACCGATTACCCTGAAGATGCACGTGAAACAATTAAGATGTTAAAAGAGCAAGAAGCGGAAGAAAGTGATCTGTTTGATAAAATTACTGAAACGACAGATGATTTATTTTCTAAGTTATTTATAAGTTACCCAGCTGCTAGCTAAATGCTAGCAGCTGTTTTTTTGTGAAAAGAATATATCTCTAAAGTATTGAGTAAAGTAATAACTGTATATGTATACGTTATCGCTTAGGTTTCTTACATTGTTAAATTATTGTCAAATAATAAATGATTGCTGTTTATTTTGAAGCAGTATAATAAAAATAGAGTGAAAGATAATGGAATGACACGAAACCCCTAATAGAATCAATGTTTTATATATTTACACTATTCTAAATATAAAAACTTTAGGAAAATGATATGTTAGCGTTTTCATAACTTTTAAGTTATGCTAGAATAAGGACATAAGTTATTAATTATTACAAAAAGAAAAAAGAATCTCTTTTTTCTGTTAATTATAAGGGGGCATTTCATTATGCGTATTGGGGTACCAGCAGAAATTAAAAACAACGAAAACCGTGTGGCAATGACACCAGCAGGTGTTGTACATTTAATTCGTAACAATCACGAAGTATTCATTCAAAAGGGTGCAGGTTTAGGGTCTGGTTTCACAGATGCTCAGTATGTTGAAGCGGGAGCAAAAATTGTTGATACAGCTGAAGAAGCTTGGAATATGGAAATGGTTATGAAAGTTAAGGAACCAATTGAAAGCGAATACAAACACTTCAGTGAAGGCTTAATCTTGTTCACATACTTACACTTAGCTCCAGAGCCAGAATTAACAAAAGCTTTAATCGAGAAAAAAGTTGTTTCTATCGCATATGAAACAGTACAATTAGAAAACCGTTCATTACCATTACTTGCACCTATGAGTGAAGTAGCTGGTCGTATGGCTGCACAAATTGGTGCACAATTCCTTGAGAAAAACAAAGGCGGTAAAGGTATCTTACTTGCAGGTGTTCCAGGGGTTAAACGTGGTAAAGTAACAATCATCGGTGGTGGACAAGCTGGTACAAATGCTGCTAAAATTGCAGTTGGACTAGGTGCGGATGTAACAATCATCGACTTAAGTGCAGAACGTCTTCGTCAATTAGATGACATTTTCGGAAACCAAGTAAAAACTTTAATGTCTAATCCTTACAATATTGCAGAAGCTGTTAAAGAGTCTGATCTTGTAATCGGTGCAGTATTAATCCCAGGTGCAAAAGCTCCAAAACTTGTAACAGAAGAAATGATTAAATCAATGGAACCAGGTTCTGTTGTTGTAGATATCGCGATTGACCAAGGTGGTATTTTCGAAACAACTGACCGTATTACAACTCATGATAACCCAACTTACGAAAAACACGGCGTTGTTCATTATGCAGTTGCAAACATGCCAGGTGCGGTTCCACGTACATCAACTCTTGCATTAACAAACGTAACAGTACCATATGCAGTACAAATTGCTAACAAAGGCTACAAAGAAGCTTGCCTAGGCAACTCTGCATTACTAAAAGGTATTAACACATTAGATGGCTATGTAACATTCGAAGCAGTTGCAGAAGCTCACGGTGTAGAGTACAAAGGTGCTAAAGAATTATTAGAAGCAGAAACAGTATCTTGCTAATAGAAGCATTATACAAAACAAAATCGAACAATATATAAAACAACATGATAAGAGCTAAGAGTGAAGATCTCTTAGCTCTTCTTGGCAAAAGGGGGCATACATCGTGGCCAACCTATTTAAAAAGAAATCCGTTACGCAATTGTTAGGGGAAAGTAAAAGTAAAACTTTGACGAAAACGCTAGGGGCATTTGACCTAACAATGCTAGGGATTGGTGCGATAATTGGTACAGGAGTTCTAGTATTAACTGGATTAGTAGCAGCAAGAGATGCTGGTCCAGCAGTTATTTTTTCATTCATGATTGCAGCCATCGTTTGTGGATTTGCAGCATTATGTTACGCAGAGGTTGCTTCTACACTTCCTGTTTCAGGTAGTGTGTACACATACTCATATGCAACAATTGGTGAGTTTGTAGCTCATTTAATGGGATGGACATTACTATCCGTATATGTTGTAACGACTGCCGCAGTAGCTGGCGGATGGACTGGTTACTTCCATAACTTAGTGAGTGGATTAGGGCTTGAAATTCCAAAAGCACTGCTAACGATTCCGTCTCAAGGTGGTATGGTGAATTTACCAGCAGTTATCGTTACATTAGTTATAACTTGGTTATTATCAAGAGGTACGAAAGAAAGTAAACGCGTGAATAACATAATGGTATTAATTAAAATTGGTATCGTTGTTTTATTCATTGCAGTTGGTGTATTCTACGTGAAACCAGAAAACTGGATACCATTTGCACCGTACGGTTTAAGTGGAGTTTTCGCGGGGGGAGCAGCAGTATTCTTTGCTTTCTTAGGATTTGATGCATTAGCAACTTCTGCTGAAGAGGTAAAAAATCCGCAACGTGATCTACCGATTGGTATTATCGCTTCGTTAGTCATTTGTACAATCATTTATGTTGTAGTTTGTCTCGTTATGACGGGTATGGTTTCTTATAAAGAATTAGATGTACCAGAAGCTATGGCATATGTGTTAGAAGTTGTAGGACAAGATAAAGTAGCAGGTGTAATCGCAATTGGAGCTGTAATTGGTATTATGGCAGTAATTTTTGCTTACATTTATGCAACGACACGTGTATTCTTTGCGATGAGCCGTGACGGTTTATTGCCAGAATCTTTCGCGAAAATTAATAAAAAGACAGAAGCGCCAACATTTACAGTTTGGTTAACAGGAATTGGTAGTGCTTTAATTGCTGGATTTATCGATTTAAAAGAATTGTCGAATTTAGCGAATATTGGAGCGTTGTTAACATTTGCGATGGTTGGTGTGTCAGTTATTATTCTTCGTAAAACACATCCAAAATTACAACGTGGATTTATGGTACCACTTGTACCGATCTTGCCGATTATTTCGATTGCATGTTGTCTATTCTTAATGGTAAATCTACCATTAAAAACATGGATGTACTTCGGTGCTTGGTTAGCAATTGGAGTAGTTGTATACTTTGTTTATTCGAAAAAACATAGTCATTTAAAAGACGATGGAAGTTCGCAGGATAATTTAGAACAAGCTAATTAAAAGGGATATAAGTATAGTAAGCCTTGTGCGTCTAGGGAGCGCGCAAGGCTTTTTCTTTTGTTGAAATAAAGGGAATGTATATTACTTTGTTGAATTTTTATGTCGGAATATGAAAAAGGGTGTGCGAATTGTGCATCCTTTTTTGTATGAGAATATAGAGGGTGCGGAAAATATGTATACGACTTATTAAAATGTGAACGGAATGTTCATAAAAAAATTCAGATTTCATTGACACATATGAGTAGGCGCTCATATAATAAGAGTATAAGATATATGAATGATTGTTCATATGTTCAATTAAAGAGGTGAGCTATAATGGCTGGAAATAAAGTAGAAACACCACAAGAGACATGTTCTCAAACGATAATTCATGAAGAAGTTGTAGAGCAAGTAAAACAAACAATTCCAACTGATGAAAGTTTAAGTAAAGTAGCAGAACTATTTAAAGTATTAGGTGACCGTACACGTACGAGAATATTACATGCGCTATTTGAAGCTGAAATGTGCGTTTGTGATTTAGCTTATTTATTAGGAATGACACAATCATCTATTTCGCATCAGCTTCGTGTGTTGAAGCAAGCGAAACTTGTGAAGAATCGTAAAGAAGGAAAGGTTGTTTATTATTCGTTAGCTGACCAGCACGTAATTCATATCTTCGAGCAAGCGTTTGAACACGTAAACGAAGAAGAATAAAAAGAACGCGAGGAGGGAGAACGATGGCTGAAGCGTTAGTGAAAAAGAAACTGATGTTAGAAGGTTTAGATTGTGCGAATTGTGCAATGAAAATTGAAAAAGGTGTTGGGAATATAGAAGGAGTAAATTCTTGCTCTGTAAACTTTGCAACAAAGACAATGATTTTAGAAACGGCACAAAATAAAGAAAACGAAGTTGTTACGGAAGCAAAACAACTCGTTACAAAATTAGAACCGCATATTAAAGTGCAAGAAGAACAAAAAAATAAAATTGCTAAAGAAGTATTTATATTAGAAGGTTTAGATTGCGCGAACTGTGCAATGAAAATTGAAAATAAAGTTAAGGAAATGCCAGCTGTCTCAGAAGCAACTGTTGATTTCGTATCGAAGAAACTACGAGTAGAAGTTGCGAATAAAAGAGAACTAGAAGCGACTGTAGCAAATATAACAAATGTCGTTCAAAAGTTAGAGCCAGACGTGAAAGTTGTTCGTGAAGAGAAGAACGGTCATGACCACGGGCATAGTCATGATCATGGTGAAGCAAATGTGAAAAAGATGGTAGGGAGATTAGTGGTCGGCGGAATTTTGACAGCAATTGCTGCATTAGCGGGCTTACCACAAATGGTAACAATTCCGTTATTCGTCCTTGCTTATTTATTAATAGGTGGAGATATCGTTTGGAGAGCGGTAAGAAACATAACTCGTGGCCAAGTATTTGATGAAAACTTCTTAATGGCAATTGCAACTGTAGGAGCTTTTGCAATTCAACAATACTCAGAAGCTGTAGCAGTAATGCTATTTTATCAAGTAGGAGAACTATTCCAAAGCATTGCGGTAAACCGCTCTCGAAAATCAATTACTTCATTAATGGATATTCGTCCTGATTATGCGAATGTAAAGGTTGGAAATGAAACGAAACAAGTATCACCAGAAGATGTACAAATTGGCGATTATATTATCGTTAAGCCAGGTGAGAAAGTGCCGTTAGACGGAAAAGTAATTGAAGGAACATCAATGGTAGATACTTCAGCATTAACAGGTGAATCTGTACCACGTGAAGTTGAAGTTGGAAATGATGTATTAAGTGGCTTTGTGAACCAAAACGGTGTGTTGACAATTGAAGTTACAAAAGAATTCGGTGAATCAACTGTATCGAAAATTTTAGATTTAGTTCAAAATGCAAGCAGTAAAAAAGCACCAACGGAAAACTTTATTACGAAGTTTGCACGTTACTACACTCCAGTTGTAGTTATTACAGCGGCAATCATGGCGTTTATTACACCACTTATTTTAGAAGGAGCTACATTCTCTGAGTGGATTTATAGAGCTTTAGTGTTCTTAGTAATCTCTTGTCCATGTGCGTTAGTTGTATCCATTCCTCTTGGATTCTTTGGAGGTATTGGTGGTGCATCTAAAAGTGGTGTGTTAGTAAAAGGTAGTAACTATTTAGAAGCTTTAAATGATGTGAAATATATTGTTTTTGACAAAACAGGAACATTAACAAAAGGTGTTTTCAAAGTTACAAAAATGGAACCGAGCGAAGGTACTACAAGTGAAGAGTTATTAGAGTATGCGGCATTTGCTGAAGTATATTCTAACCATCCAATTGCCCAATCTATTCGAAAGGCATATGGAAAATCAATTGATGAAAAAATAATCGATGATTATAACGAAATTTCTGGTCACGGTACAGTCGTAAAAGTACAAGGAAAAGAAATTTTTGCAGGTAATGCAAAATTAATGAGAAAAGAAAATATTGAATTTAAGCAACCAGAAACAGTAGGTACATTAGTTCACGTTGCTGTAGATGGAAGATATGCAGGTTATATTGTTATCTCTGATGAGGTAAAAGAGGATTCGAAACAAGCGATTCAAAAGTTAAAAGAACTAGGTATTAAAAAGACAGTAATGTTAACTGGTGATGCAAAATCAGTTGGTGAAGCTGTTGGTAAAGAATTAGGCTTAGATGAAGTTCATGCGGAATTACTACCGCAACAAAAAGTAGAAGAGATTGAAAAAATTGATGCAGCGAAGCACGGAAAAGAAAAAATTGCCTTCGTTGGTGACGGTATTAACGATACACCAGTATTAGCCCGTGCAGACGTTGGTATTGCGATGGGTGGTTTAGGGTCAGATGCAGCAATTGAAGCGGCAGACATCGTTATTATGACTGATGAGCCTTCAAAAATTGCGACAGCTGTAAAAATTGCAAAACGCACAAGAAGTATAGTGTGGCAAAATATCATCTTTGCTCTAGGTGTAAAAGGGATCGTTTTATTACTTGGTGCCTTTGGTATTGCAACAATGTGGGAAGCTGTTTTCTCAGATGTTGGTGTGACACTACTTGCAGTGTTAAATGCAATGCGTGTATTACGAGTGAAAGATTTATAAAAAAGAGGACGCGAACCGCGTCCTCTTTTTTATTGGTGATTTTGTTGAAATTGACTCAATAAAATAATATCAAATATTATTTTACTTTAAAATAGTGTAATATTAAAATTTGCAAATAAGATACATTCTTCTTATTATTTTAATATATTTTTTACAAATATCCATATAGTATTGAAAAAACAGAGAAGGGGAAACTTCTCTGTTTACTTTTGTATGTTTTTTTCAACTTGTTCTCGAACTGTTTGAATGTAATTCATTTTATGATCCCAGCACTCTTGGCTTAAATCGACAGGGTATTCTTCAGGGTTTAAAGTTCGCATATATTCTTCCCAAAATAGAGAGAGGCTCTGTTCATTATATTTTTGAATATCTAATATACTTGGTAGTTCATATGTTCTTTCACCGTTAACGAAAATGTCTTTATGCAGTTCACGGGCTTCAAAGTTTGTTACGAATTTACTTATATATGTGTGAACTGGATGGAACATTTTTAAGCGCTCTTCTTTTCCTGGTTCTTCAGAATCTAACGCAATATAATCGCCTTCTGCATGATCGTTAACCCGATTGATAATACGATAAATTCGTTTCAGTCCTGGAGTGGTAATTTTTTCAGGGTTAGATGAAATTTTAATTGTATCATTTAATTTTCCGTCAGTATCTTCAATCGCAACGAGTTTGTAAACAGCCCCCAATGCAGGTTGCTCAAAGGACGTAATTAATTTCGTTCCAACGCCCCATACGTCAATTTTTGCTCCTTGAGATTTAAGGTGCATAATTGTGTATTCATCTAAATCGCTAGAAGCGATAATTTTTGTATTTGTAAACCCTGCTTCATCTAGTAGTTTTCGTGCCTTTTTCGATAAATAAGCCATATCACCACTATCAAGACGTATGCCATAGAAATCAATACGATCCCCAAATTCTTTTGCAACACGAATCGCATTTGGAACACCAGATTTCAATGTGTCATATGTATCAACGAGAAAGACGCACTTTTTATGAGTTTCAGCGTATTTTTTAAACGCGACGTATTCATCGCGATATGCTTGAACGAAAGAGTGAGCGTGTGTGCCAGCTACAGGAATCCCAAAGCGTTTCCCAGCACGAACGTTGCTTGTAGAGGAGAAACCACCAATAAAGGCAGCACGCGTCCCCCAAAGGGCAGCATCGAACTCATGGGCACGTCTTGTGCCGAACTCTAAAAGCTCATCATTACTTGCAGCATGTTTCATACGTGCTGCTTTTGTGGCAATTAATGTTTGGTAATTCACAATATTTAAGAGGGCAGTCTCAATAATTTGTGCTTCACCAAGTGGTGCATCAACACGTAATAAAGGCTCGTTATTAAATACAACTTCACCTTCTTGCATACTGCGAATCGTCCCAGTGAATTTCATATTTTGTAAATAATGAAGGAATTCTTCTTCGAATTGTAATTCTGCTAAGTAAGCGATATCGCTTTCAGTAAAACTGAAATTTTCTATGTACTCTACAATTTTCTCAAGGCCAGCAAAAACAGCGTAGCCGTTCTCAAATGGAAGCTTTCGAAAATATAAATCAAAAACAGAACGGCGATTATGAATACCATCTTTCCAATATGTATAAGCCATGTTGATTTGATATAGGTCTGTATGTAAGGCATAACTATCGTCTTTATAATGAGTCATCGCGAGAACACCTCCATAATTTGGTTATAGTATACCAATTTTTCACCATTCGTAGCAAAGAAGAGATATTGATGTGAAGTCAAGAGAGAAAAAAATGAAATTATGCATATTTTTTAGAAAATTTATATTTATCAATTTATATTTCTCCAAATTTTATGTATTATTAGAGTAATGGGGGTAATGAGAATGGAGGAGGACAATGCAACAAACATTAGAAAAAATAGGCAAACAAGTCTTTTATAAACGGCTCCAGCAAAAAATGACACAAGAAGAATTATGTCAGGGCATTTGTTCTGTCTCATACTTAAGTAAGATCGAAAATGGAAAGATCGAAGCATCAGAAGAAATTCTACAATTGCTCTGCACAAGACTAGAAATTGCTGTGACGGATTTGAGAGATGTAGAAGAAGATGTGAAGGGGAAGCTAGATGAATGGTTAAATGCACTAGTTCATTTAGACAAGCAACAAGTAGAACGTATATATGAAGAGTTGCAAGGTGAAATGAAGCATGTGTTGGATTTTGAAATTATAAATTATTATAAACTGCTGTATACACGTTATTTAATTATGAAAAGGGATTTTCCTGCTGTCGAAAAAGAGTTAGAGAGCTTAAAGAAGATGTACAAAAAGTATTCACCATTCCAAAAATTATTATATACGTATAGCAAAGGGTTATATTATTTTTTACAACATAGATATAAGAAGGCATTGGAGTATTTGACTCGAACAGAAGTAATGGCAAAGGAACAAGGTTATCATGAGAATGGAATATATTTCAATTTGGCTCTTGTTTATAATGAATTAGAAGTTGAACATATGACTTTACATTTTGCTAATGTAGCAATGGAAGGATTTAAGAATGAATATAAATTCCGTTATGTGATAAATTGCCAGTTACTTATTGCGTTGAGTTATATACAAAAAAAGCAATATAATGAAGCACTATCTATTTATAATAATATTTTGAGGGAAGCAAATTCTTTTGCTGATAAAGAAAGTATAACAGCTATTGCTTTAAATAATTTAGGCTTCTTGTACTATAACTTAAAAGATTATGCAAAAGCAAAAGATTATTATTTACAATGCCTAAAGTACAAAAAGGAAGAGGATTTAAATTATATTGATGCAGTGTATGAGATCGCTTTGCAGTGTATTGAATTAAAAGAATTTGAAGAAGCGAAAGATTGGATTAATAAAGGAATAGATGTTGCCAAGAGGGATGAAAAGTATAAAAGTATGTTATATATACTTTCAATGCTTAAGAATAAATACTTTGAAACGAAAGATGTTTATAAAAGATTTTTAGAAGTTGAGGCAATCCCATTTTTTAGAGGCGAAGAAAATAAAAAGGAATTAAAAATGGTGTATTTAGAACTAGCAGGATATCACGAGGAATTACTAGAATTTAAGGAAAGTAATAACTACTATAAATTAGCAATTAATTTATTAGAAGAAAAGGGAGGAAAATAATATGAAAAAAATAATTATTGGTGCTTTGGCTTTGGTAGCTGTATTAGTGGTATTGGAACCGCAATATGCTTGGACATCGGATATTTATGGTCAAGGCGAAAAAGTAGTAGAATTAATAAATTCTTAACAGAAAACCCTTTCCAACCGGAAAGGGTTTTTTCAATATTTGTTCCTCAAAATTCTACAAAACTTGAGAAAATAATTATTTGAATTTTTAGTATATTAATAGTGGAAACATAATGCTAATATAAAACTACTCTTTTTCAAAAAAAATTTTTATTAGGGGGAAGGTTCATGAAAAAGAAAAGTTTAGCGTTAGTGTTAGCGACAGGAATGGCAGTTACAACATTTGGAGGGACAGGCTCTGCATTTGCGGATTCTAAAAATGTACTCTCTACGAAGAAGTACAATGAGACAGTACAGTCACCTGAGTTTATTTCTGGTGATCTAACTGGAGCGACTGGTAAGAAAGCGGAATCTGTTGTGTTTGATTACTTAAATGCAGCAAAAGGTGATTACAAGCTAGGGGAAAAGAGTGCGCAAGATTCTTTCAAAGTGAAACAAGTGAAGAAAGATGCTGTAACTGATTCAACAGTAGTACGTATGCAACAAGTTTACGAAGGAGTACCTGTATGGGGTTCTACTCAAGTAGCTCACGTAAGTAAAGACGGTTCTTTAAAAGTATTGTCTGGAACAGTTGCACCTGATTTAGACAAGAAGGAAAAGTTGAAAAATAAAAATAAGATTGAAGGCGCAAAAGCGATTGAAATCGCGCAACAAGATTTAGGGGTAACACCGAAATATGAGGTAGAACCAAAAGCGGACTTATATGTATATCAAAATGGTGAAGAAACAACATATGCATACGTTGTAAATCTAAACTTCTTAGATCCAAGTCCAGGAAACTACTACTATTTCATTGAAGCAGACAGCGGTAAAGTATTAAATAAATATAATAAATTGGATCATGTAACAAATGAAGATAAATCACCAGTTAAGCAAGAGGCTCCTAAACAGGATGCGAAAGCAGTAGTAAAACCTGTAACAGGAACAAATAAAGTAGGAACTGGTAAAGGTGTATTAGGAGATACGAAATCACTTAATACAACGTTATCTGGTTCATCTTACTACTTACAAGATAATACGCGCGGGGCAACAATTTTCACATATGATGCGAAAAATCGTACTACATTACCAGGAACTTTATGGGTAGATGCAGATAATGTTTTCAATGCAGCGTATGATGCAGCAGCAGTAGATGCTCATTACTATGCAGGTAGAACATATGATTATTATAAAGCTACATTTAACAGAAACTCTATTAATGATGCAGGAGCTCCGTTAAAATCGACAGTTCATTACGGAAGTAAGTATAATAATGCATTCTGGAATGGCTCACAAATGGTATACGGAGATGGTGATGGTGTAACATTCACTTCATTATCTGGTGGAATTGATGTAATTGGTCACGAATTAACGCATGCTGTTACTGAAAATAGCTCGGACTTAATTTATCAAAATGAATCAGGAGCGCTAAATGAAGCAATTTCTGATATTTTTGGTACTTTAGTAGAATTCTATGATAACCGTAACCCGGATTGGGAGATTGGTGAAGATATTTATACGCCTGGTAAAGCAGGAGATGCGCTTCGCTCTATGAGTGATCCAGCGAAATACGGTGATCCAGACCATTATTCTAAGCGTTACACTGGTACTAGTGATAACGGTGGGGTTCATACAAACAGTGGTATCATTAACAAACAAGCTTATTTATTAGCAAATGGTGGTACGCATTCGGGTGTAACTGTAACGGGCATTGGTAAAGATAAGTTAGGTGCAATTTATTACCGTGCAAACACACAATATTTCACGCAATCTACTACATTTAGCCAAGCTCGTGCTGGTGCAGTACAAGCTGCAGCTGATTTATATGGTGCGACTTCTGCGGAAGTAGCAGCAGTTAAGCAATCATTTAGTGCTGTTGGTATTAACTAAGAATTTAAAGGATAGCTATTAATAAAATACCTCAAAAATAAAGAAGGAGCCTATGCTCCTTCTTTATTTTTTTCTCCATTTTTTCCACAAATAATATAATCCGATACAACCTGCAATTGTCACAATCCACTTTGCTTCATTTGTTCCGTTCATGACATGATAGGCAGAATATACTTCGATTAACAATGCCGGTATTTTCCCTATTGTGCTGGCAATACTGAAGGAGAGTAATGACATCTTACCTAGAGCCGCAAATAAAGTCACAATACTTGATGGGATGAAAGGTATCAAGCGAAACGATAGAACGAGTAGAAAGGCCTCTCTACCTTCTACATAAAGAAGACGCTCTACCTTTGGGTATTTATTTACTTTATCGTGAGTGAACTTTTGAAGGCCCATGCGGTAAATATAAAACGAGATAATAGCCCCTAATGCTTCGCCTGCGATCGAAATAACAGTACCATTTGTTACGCCAAAGAGCTGTATATTAATGGCGGTTAAAAAAATACTAGGGATAAAACCTAAAAGACTAATGATGATGTTAATTAAGATACTAAGTGGAATTGCGATTGAATAGTATTCTGTTAAGAAATTTTGAATCGTTTCAGCCATTGTTTAAAATCCTTTATCTTTTTTTGCATTACACCACATTTCGTTTGTATAGGCAAGGGGAAATTTACATAATGTAGAAAAACGTTGATAAGAAGGGTGTTTTATACCTTATATGGGTATTGGGTATGTAAAAATAGGGGTATTTTAAAATATTTTTAAAAATACTATAAAAACCTTTGTATAAAAGAGTTTTATAGTTATGTTATCGGTGATTTTATCTGGGAAATAACCGAAAAATATAGGGGGTATATATTATAAAAGGCGAAAAATAGAGGGTTGATGAAATTGCTGGAGTAAATATGGAAAAATAGATAAAAAAATGAAAACTGATAGATTTTTTCGTTGTGAAATTGACTTTTAGTGAAGTTGCGATAATAATCATGGAAGAGGTGATATGATGAAACGAATAAGTAGTCTTTTCTTCAGTAGTTTATTGGCATTAATGCTGATCTTAAGCGGATGTGCAGGAAAAGAACAAAAAACAGAGAAACAGACAGGGAATCAAGCTACATCAGTAGAAAAAATTAGTGATAATATTTTAGATGAAATGGAAGGACCACCTAAAAATGGTCATACGATTGAAAGACATGTAGGCAAGTCAGAAGAGGATTTGAAGAATCGCTTGAAGACAGATAAAGTGTCAGCCGCAAGTACATACTATGATAAAGAAACAGCGACGAAAGCTGTAAAAGATAGCTTGAAGCAACATGACAAGGAAATTCAAGATTGGTTAAAAAATTCTAAAGAGGCTCGTCTCGTATTAAATACAACTCATTCATTTCCTGTTGGAAAAACGGTAATAAAGAAAAATATGAGTGTAAAAGACAAGTTAGTAAAAACTGTTACTGTTTTAGCAAGAGATAAGTCAGGAGAATTAGGGTTTAAGATTATTACTTCTTATCCATCTGATAAATAAGAAGGGGGAGTACATTATGTATACGACATTACAATACTTTCTTAAATCGTACTGTACGTTAAGTATTCATGAGGATGAAATAGTAAGCGTGATGGAAGAGTTTATTGAACAAGAAGACGAAGAAATTGTTTTGAAATTACGTGATGAATTAATAAATATGAAGAAAAAGAACGCGTGGGAAGAGGCGTGTGTATTAGCTGCAAAGCAAGGAAATCGTATGTGGTCTTTAGAAGAAACGAAAGACCATCTTGAAACTTTTTTACTATTACTGCAAAAGAAAAAGGCTTGATTTAATCACGCCTTTTTCTTTATGCTATTCGGTTGATAGTATCTATTCTTTTGGAGCGCTTTTATATACGCTTTTTGAAATTTGTCCATTTGATATTACTTCCCCGTTTTGTGTTACTTTTTTATACGTAACCGCGGTGATTTTATCACTAGTTCTACTAATTACTTGAGAAGAAACTTCAACATTTTTACCAGTATTTGTACCGAAAATGCGTGTAGTAATACTACCTCCATTTGAAAATGCTTGAATATAAATATGATTGCCTGTATTATTTTTAAATTTTAAATCTGGACCATAATCTGCTACTGCTGCATCTTGCCCAAGTGGTAAATAATTTACTGGCATAGAATGATTGCTTCGAGAAACAATGCCTAAATCTGCCCTTAAAGCTGCACTGTATAATGTACTACTGACTTGGCAAACTCCTCCGCCTGCACTTTGTATTACTTTACCTTGTGAATATACTGCTGCAGATTTATAACCATGTGCAGCATCAGTTACGCCAACGCGACCGTTAAAACTAAATGTTTCATCAGGTGCGACAATAACCCCACTTAAAGTATTAGCTGACTTATTTACGTTAAATGATTGATTTCCGTTACGGCCAGCCATTGGAGTAGAATATTCAGCAATGACTTCTTTAATACCCATTTTCTGTATGTCTTCTGTAGAACGTTCTGGTTTTATGAATGTAACTGGTAATGTAACATCTGATTTACCAGTAGTAATAGCTTCATTTGTTAAACCGCTTAGTTTCCCTTTATCAATTTTTTCTCCGTTTTGGCTTTGACTAATATTTACTGTTGAGCCTTCAATACTTAATTCTGCGTTAACAGGATTTTTTAATGTTTCATTATATTTATCTTTTATAAAGGTTTCATAAGCTGTTGCATTTAATTGTGGTGTTAATTTATAGTCACGTTTTAATTCACCGTTTTCAGCTTGCTTACGCATTTTATAACGATTCATTACGTTTCCTTCTTGTTCTTTGAAGATTTTGTCAATAATATCTTTCTCTTTATAATTTATCCCTAAATCTTTCCATGTGTAAGTTTGTTTATCATTTTGGAATATGTAGGTAAGGGATTTTTGATCTAACTCAGTTACCTTTTGATTAATAATTGCTTGAATATCCTTCTTATTTTTTCCGTCGAGAGAAATACCTTCAAATGTAGTATTTGGTAATGCAGTAGTATCTAATTGATTATTTAATTTGGATACATATTGATATCCCCAAACACCGCCTACACAAAGTAATATGCCCCCAGCAATTGCAGAACCAATCAGTATTTTACTTAGCTTCATTTATTTCCCCCCAGAAATTTATGTATAAATATATGTATTACATTTTTTGTATAAAAATGATGAAAATAACATTATGTACGTACTAGTATACTATTATTTTCACTGTGTGTGTAATGTTTTCATAAAAAATGTTACACCGCTGTAATAATTGTCACTTCTTGTCACAATGTGTATGAAAAATATGTTGAAAAATATAATAAAAAGGCTGTCTAGAAAGATCTAGCAGCCTTTTTATTATAATTTTTTATGTTCATTTTTATTCGTAACACCGAGATGTTTTTGAAGGGTAGTTGAAATAGTATCGACGCTTTTTTCATTTGGAACGTAATAATAAATACCACCTATATATTTATCTGTACCCTCTACTTGCATTGTTTCCATTTTTAAATTTGAATCCATTGAATTTTTTGTAATTGTCATCATATCATCAAAAGTTAAATTAGTTTTTAAATCTTTATCGACAGCGTCTAGTAGGCCACCGATTTTATTAATGGAATTAAGAGATAGTGCCTTTTCAGCAATGGCCTCTAATACAAGCTGTTGACGTTGACCACGCATATAATCACTATCGATATGACGAGTTCTAGCTAGTGCCAGTGCCTCTTCTCCATTTAAATGTTGACGTCCTTTTTTTAGATGAATGGCATCTGCTTCATCTTTACTATTTTGCTCTGTGAACTCAACTGGAACGTCTACAGTAATACCACCAAGAGAATCAACAATTTTAATAAAGGATTTAAAATTGAATTTTACATAGTAGTCAACTGGAACATCTAAAAAGTTCTCTACCGTATCAATTGTGCTGTCTACACCACCGAATACGTGCGCATGTGTGATTTTATCGTATTTATCACGTGATTTAATGTAGACGCGTGAGTCACGTGGAATGCTTACAAGTTTAACGGATTTATCGTTTTTATTAATTGTTGCAAGTAATAACGCATCTGTTCGAGTTGCTTTTCCATAACCTTTTTCCCTAATATCACTTTCATCAACACCCATAATTAGTACGGAAATATTGTCGGTCATAGGTTTAACAGCTTTTTCACGTTTACTGGACTTATCTCCTCGACCTAGTTCAGCATAAGCGTTATTTAAGACGGACTTTGCTTTACTGTATATATGGAAGGAGTAGCCTCCTGCTCCAAGTGCTACAATTAGTAATGGAATAAGAAGGAACCAAAGTAGGCGTTTTTTCTTTGAGCGTCCTTTTTTGGCTCGCGTATTGTTGTTCGTGTCGGATTTCATCATTTTTTCTCCTTTAAAACTATCAAAGTGTATACATTTAGAAGTGTATTCAAACACATAAAAAATATTTTACGCTAAATAAAAGCGATTGTACATGTATAAAAAATAGATGTCTTGATTATTTATAAGACACCTATTCGTTATTGTATACAAAAGATAGGGATAAGAAAATGATAAAATTTTACCTAATTACAACATAATGCTTACGATAATTGCAGATAAAATACTAACGAGAGTAGCTCCATATAGTAATTTAAGGCCAAACCTCGCAACAACGTTTCCTTGTTCTTCGTTTAGTCCTTTTACCGCACCTGAAATAATACCAATGGAAGAAAAATTGGCAAAAGATACAAGGAAAACAGAAATAATACCAACTGTACGGGGAGAAAGGCTATTAGAAATTTTACTAAGGTCCATCATTGCGACAAATTCATTCGTTACAAGCTTCGTTGCCATAATGCTGCCAGCCGCGACAATTTCAGAACTGGGTACACCGATAAGAAATGCGATAGGTGCAAATACATAGCCGATTAATTGTTGGAACGTAATACCGAATATAATGAGGAACAGGTCATTAATACAACTAATTAATGCGACGAATCCGATGAGCATAGCGCCGACAACAATGGCTACACGAAAACCATCAAGAATGTATTCTCCAAGCATTTCAAAAAAGCTTTGTTTTTCACCTTTGATTTCTAAAATATCTTCGTCATCTTTAACGTCGTAAGGGTTAATGATGAGTATGATAATAAAACCGCTAAATAAATTGAGAACGAGTGCAGTTACTACATATTTAGGTTCAATCATTGTCATATAGGCACCTACGATAGACATAGATACGGTTGACATAGCAGAGGCACAAAGTGTATAAAGACGGTGTTTTGGAATTTGAGCTAATTGTTTTTTCACTGTAATAAAAACTTCTGATTGGCCGACAATGGCAGAGGCGATAGCGTTGTAAGATTCTAATTTACCAAGACCATTTATTTTACTAAGAAAGTACCCGATCCAACGAATAAAAAATGGTAATATTTTGAAATGTTGTAATATACCAATTAAAACAGAAATAAAGACGATTGGTAATAATACAGTAAGGAAAAATGGCATTTCACCTTTATTTGCAAGACCACCAAATACGAAATTTATTCCATCAGCAGCATACTCGAGTAGCTTGGTAAACAAACTGGAAATGATTCTAATAAGTATGAGGCCGATTTCTGTATTTAATAGTAAATAGGTTAAAATTAACTGTATAATAAGCATGATAAAAATTGGTTTAAATTTAATATGCTTCTTATTATTGCTAGCAATATAAGCGAGCAAGAAAACAACAATTAGTCCGACGAAAAAAGTAATGAATTTCATGGTAAGCCCCCTAAAAGAGATATTCTGCTATATATGTTTTTCATTTCAAGGGAGAATATGCATCTTTGGTAAAGAAAGGAATAGAGAGAGCATGAATATATGTAGAGTGCATCACGTTGCAATTATTTGTTCGAATTATGAGACGTCAAAGGATTTTTATACTAGGATATTAGGGTTTAAAGAGATAAATGAAGTATATAGAAAGGAACGAGATTCTTATAAATTAGATTTATGTGTAGGAGAAGAGTATCAAATCGAATTATTTTCATTTCCAAATCCGCCTGAGCGCAAAAGTTTTCCAGAAGCAGCCGGTCTTAGACATTTAGCATTTGCTGTTACAAATATAGAAGAAGCTGTGAAGCATTTAAACCAATGTGGTGTTGAGACGGAACCGATCCGTATTGATGAAATAACGGGGAAGAAATTCGTCTTTTTCCAAGACCCTGATGCTTTACCTTTAGAATTGTATGAGGTTTGAAAATTGGTGGATTTTATATAGAGTTGCTGTCCAATAATTGAAGAAACTAAAGTGAAACTTCTTTTTAAAAGGAGGTGTAACTTTAGCTAAGAAAGCTAAAGAGCATATGTGGATATTTTAAAATTATTGATGGTAGTCATTCTTATTGGGTTAACAGCATTTTTTGTGGCTGTTGAATTTGCAATTATTAAGGTACGTAGCAGTCGTATTGATCAACTCGTTAGTGAAAAAAGAAGAGGTGCACTGGCAGCAAAAAAGGTAACTTCAAATTTAGATGAATATTTATCGGCCTGTCAGCTAGGCATTACAATTACTGCTTTAGGGCTCGGGTGGTTAGGGGAACCAACCATTAAACATTTACTCGAGCCGTTGTTTTTAAAATTAAAATTCTCACCTGCAATTTCCAGTACAGTTTCATTTATTATTGCCTTTGCAGTAATTACATTTTTACATGTTGTCATTGGGGAGCTTGCTCCAAAGACATTTGCTATACAAAAAGCAGAACAAGTTAGCTTATTGTTATCGAAACCACTTATTTATTTTTACCGAGTTATGTATCCGTTTATTTGGGCTTTGAATGGTTCAGCGAGGGTTGTAACTGGTTTATTCGGATTACATCCAGCTTCTGAACATGAAGTAGCTCATTCAGAAGAAGAATTAAGGTTAATCTTATCTGAGAGCTATGAGAGCGGAGAGATTAACCAAAGGGAATTTAAATATGTAAATAATATTTTTGAATTTGATAATAGAGTAGCAAAAGAAATTATGGTACCTCGTACGGAAGTTGTAGGCTTATATGAGGACGAACCATTTGAAACACATATTAAAGTAATCGCGCAAGAAAAGTACACGAGATATCCTGTATTTGGTGAAGATAAAGATGAAATTATTGGGATGGTTAATGTAAAAGATTTATTTATTCGTTATATGGATGGTAATCGGGATGAGGAGTGCTCAATTATGCCATATACAAGGCCAGTTATTGAAGTGCTAGAAAATATTCCAATTCATGATTTACTATTACAAATGCAAAGAAAACACATTCCATTAGCTGTATTGTATGATGAATATGGTGGTACAGCTGGGATTGTTACACTAGAAGATATTTTAGAAGAAATTGTTGGAGAAATTCGAGATGAATACGATGAAGATGAGAATCCCCCTATAGAGCATATAAGTGAAGGTTATAAAATCGTAGAGGGAAAAGTGCTTATTAGTGAAGTAAATGATTTGCTTGGCATACATTTAATTGCTGATGATGTAGATACAATTGGTGGCTGGATTATGGTACAAAAACAAATCGTTGCTGAAGGAGATATTATTGAGAAACACGGTTTTTATTTTAAAGTCCTTGAAAAGGATATGCATCAAATTAAACGAGTGGAAATAAGGAAAGTAGAAGAATGATTTTCTATAAACTTTAATAAAAAGGATATACAGAAAAATAAATGTTTGCGCTTTCAAAAAAGGTGCTATATAGTGAAGGTGGATACTGAAAAATTCTTCTGAATGATACTCGTGTTTTTAGAGGGCGGATTTTTGGGATAAGGATTTAGAATGAAAAAGTATAGGTGATAAAAATGATAGCAACGAAGGATATACGTATAGAAAAAGATTTTTTAGGTGAAAAAGAAGTACCAAGTGCAGCTTATTATGGTGTACAAACATTACGTGCCGTAGAAAACTTCCCAATTACAGGATATCGCATTCATCCATCACTCATTACAGCAATGGCAATTGTGAAAAAAGCGGCGGCGCTTGCGAATATAGATACTGGTTACTTAGCTAAAGACATTGGACATGAAATTGCAGAAGCAGCGCAAGAAATTGTTGATGGAAAGTTTCATGATCAATTTATCGTGGATCCTATTCAAGGCGGAGCCGGAACTTCTATTAATATGAATACAAATGAAGTAATTGCGAATAGAGCGTTAGAACGTATGGGATATGAAAAAGGGGCGTATGCGAAAATTAGCCCAAACACTCATGTGAACATGGCCCAATCAACGAACGATGCGTTTCCAACAGGGATTCATATTGCAACTCTTATGATGTTAGAAAAGCTTCTTATTACAATGGAAGAACTTCATTCTGCTTTTCGTAAAAAAGCAAAAGAGTTTGATCACGTTATTAAAATGGGACGCACACATTTACAAGATGCAGTTCCAATTCGCCTTGGACAAGAATTTGAAGCGTATAGCCGAGTGCTTGCGCGTGATATAAAAAGAATTAAACAGTCTCGTCAGCATTTATATGAAGTGAATATGGGGGCGACAGCTGTTGGTACAGGATTGAATGCAAATCCTATGTATATTGAACAAGTGGTAAAACATTTAAGAACGTTTAGTGGATTCCCACTTGTTGGTGCAGAGCATTTAGTTGATGCAACGCAAAATACAGATGCATACACAGAAGTATCTGCAGCACTTAAAGTATGTATGATGAACATGTCTAAAATTGCAAACGATCTTCGTATTATGGCGTCTGGACCACGTGTTGGGTTAGCTGAAATTCAATTGCCAGCACGTCAGCCAGGTTCATCGATTATGCCAGGTAAAGTAAATCCAGTTATGGCAGAAGTGATTAACCAAGTCGCATTCCAAGTAATCGGAAACGATCATACAATTTGCTTAGCATCAGAAGCAGGACAATTAGAGTTAAACGTAATGGAGCCTGTGCTTGTATTTAATTTAATTCAATCTATTAGTATTATGAATAATGGATTCCGTGTATTCCGTGAATATTGTATTGAAGGAATTACGGCAAATGAAGAATTGCTGAAGCAATATGTTGAGAAAAGTGTTGGAATTATTACAGCAGTTAATCCTCATATTGGTTATGAAGTAGCATCTCGTATTGCACGTGAAGCAATTGAAACAGGGAAATCTGTTAGGGAGTTATGTTTAGAACATGGTGTACTGACAGAAGAGGAATTGGATATTATTTTAGATCCATTCGAAATGACTCACCCTGAAATTGCTGGAGCTTCTTTATTAAAAAATAAAAAAATGTAATGTGAAAAACACCGATCCACTTGGATCGGTGTTTTATTTTTAAAAGATATTAAATACAGCGTTTAATTGAAGTAAGCTAATAACAGCTAAGAAGATTAAACTGTATTTCATTGCTGTTTTAAATAGAGCAGATTCTTTACCAACTAGTCCAACTGCGGCACAAGCAACTGCTACAGATTGTGGTGAAACCATTTTTGCCATTGTACCACCTACTACGTTTAAGGCAACGAGTGTAGAAGGAACGATGTTTAACTGGTCTGCTGTTACTGCTTGAAGTGGTGCGAATAAAGAACCACTTGAAACTACTGAACCTGTAATGAATACGCCAATCCATCCTAAGATTGGAGAAAGAACTGGGAATGCATTACCAGTAGAAGAGAATGCAAGTCCAAGTGTAGATGACATACCAGAGTAGTTTTCTACGTAAGCTAAAGCGATAACGCTACAAATTGTATATACTGGAGCTTTTAATTCTTTCATTGTTTCAATCATTAATTCTTTAACCATTTTACCTTTTACGCGGTAAACGATAAGTGAAACGATAATTGCTAGTACAATCGCAGTAGTTGTAGAAGAGAATACATCAAATTTGAAAACAGCTGCGAAAGGTGTATCAGCTTTTGTAATTGGTGTAGTTTTCATAACAGCATTATGAAGACCAGGGAACTGAATGTTAAATACTAAGTTTGCTAACGCACCATCTGGAGCAAATAAAGCTTTAATCGGTTTTAAGTTAAAGATTGTTACAAATGCAGTTAAGAATACGAATGGAGACCAAGCGTATAAAATTTGATTGAATGTATGTGATACTTTAGTTTCTTGTTTTTCTTCTTTAGTAGAAGATTTTGGTTGCCAAACACGTAAGAATAATGCAAGAGCAATCATACTTACAACTGCTGCGAAAATATTAGTAAGTTCTGCACCTAAGAAGTAAGTCACAGCGAATTGAGTAATAGCGAAAGAAACACCACTTACAAGAATACCTTGCCAAGTTTCTTTAATACCTTTAATTCCATCGACCATTGAAACAAGTAAGAAAGGTAAAATAATACTAATGAAAGGTAAAATAAGAACAGTTTGACGACCAATAGTTAATGCGTCAAGTTGAGTTAATTGTGCTGGCACTGTAACTGGAATACCCATAGCACCCATAGCACCACCAGCAATATTAGCTACTAAACAAATACCTGCTGCTTTTAATGGATTAAAGCCCATACCTACAAGTAGTGCGGCTGTAATAGCAACTGGAACCCCTAGACCAGCTGCACCTTCTAAGAAAGCACCGAAAGAATAAGCGATTAATAATACTTGTAAACGTTGATCATTTGTAATGCTTGAAATACTATCGCGAATAATATTGAATTGCTCTGTTTTAACAGTTAATTTGTAAAGGAAAATTGCGGCGATAACGATAGTACAAATTGGATAAAATCCAGATAAAACACCGAATCCAGCAGATGCTACAGCTACTGTTGCTGGCATTTTATAAACAAATATTGCAAGGATAATAGCGACAATCACACTATAAAGACCAGCCATGTAACTTTTCATTTTGAATCCCATTAAACAAATGATGAAACAAAAGATTGGAAGTGCTGCGATTAGTGCAGATAACCAAATATTGTTTAATGGGTCATAAATTTGTGTCCAAGTACTCATAATAATGACAACTCCTATCTATTATATGTGAAGAAATTCACATTATTTGTGAAACTATTCACAATCAACTTACATGCTTAGTATATTCTCCTTCAACACTATTGTCAACGTAAAAAAGTATAATTATTCCATAATAGTGTTAAAAGAAAAGCTTTGTTCATAAAGTAGACAAAAAACACACTCAAATGAATTTAAGTGTGCTGTATAAACTATTTGCATATTATTTTGCTTATTCAGCTGGCATGTTTCCTATAAGTGTATATTAGATGCCATCTTTTATATCGAGTATAAAGTTTGATATATGAACTGATCTGTCCTATTTGATCTAGTGTGAGGGAGGATTGGTGAGTGGATTTAAATAGGAAGTTTTGCACAACAGTCCAACCGCTTGCAATACGAATAAAAAATTAGAAACAAATTTTTAATATCACATCATCTCTTTTTACTGAAAATTCCTTTTAGCGTAACAAAGAGGTTAATTATAGTTCAACTACATTACGATAGGTTATCAATTATAGACGGTATTTTACAATACCGTTACTGTGCGTTTCAATGAGGTGAAAATATAACAAAAAGCTTGATAAAACAACGTTTGCAAGCAAAGTATTCGTAGGCCATTATTTTGCTTTTTCGTTATATCATATAGTATAATATTCAAAATCAGCAAGGATTTTTTCCTGAATTTTTGCTGATAAAGATGGAAAAATTTTTCGGCTTTATAGGTTGATAAAGTTATGTCGTAACAGGAAATATAAGAACAGATATATAAATAAATAAAAAGAACATAAAAACGCAAATAAAAACGAAAATGAGGGGAACTTTATGAGCCAAAATCAATTCGAATGTCGTATTTCAGAAGAAGATGTACAAATGTTAAGAGCGTTAGCTCACCCACTTCGTCTACGTCTAGTAATGGAACTTATGCAAAGAGGAACATGTAATGTAACACAACTACAGGAAGTATTAGAAATTCCGCAATCAACGGTTTCACAACATTTAACGAAGTTAAAGCAAAATAAAGTAGTGCGCTTTGAAAGACGAGGATTAGAAGTGTATTATCAAATCCATAATGATAAAGTAAGTGCGGTAGTAAAAACATTATTTTCTTAAAATTTGAATATTATGGAAAAAGACGTATGGAATATACGTCTTTTTTTATTTGTCAGAAAGGTAGCGAGAGAGTAAATATTAGCATGTGAGGAAGAAATGACTATCAATCAACATGCTGCCTTACGGAATATATTGTAAAAGGAAAAGAAAAAATAGAAAGGAGTGTAGTAAGCAAAAGGAGGGATAGTAGTATGGATGTGAAACGTGTGAAACAAATTTTATCTTCTTCAAGTAGAATTGACGTTACATATGAGGGCGTACCAGTATGGATTGAGAGCTGTGATGAGCAGAAGGGGAGTGCTCAAGTGTATGATGTATCTAATCCTGGTGAGAGCGTTCATGTGGACGTGACAGCTTTAGAGGAGAAATAATAAAAAAGACGCCTCTCAATTGAGAAGCGTCTTTTTGTTATTCCATCATATGTGCAATTTTCTTAGAGAACATAAGAAGTACTAATCCCAGTACAATTACGATAATACCGATACTTGCGAATACTTCTAAATATCCTAAAGATTGAGTGAAAGCAGCTAATTGTCCTGCTAATAAGTTTGCGCAGCCAGTACCAGCTAACCATACACCCATTAATAATGATGCTAATTTAACAGGAGCGATTGCACTTACCATAGATAATCCGATAGGTGATAAGAATAACTCACCGATTGTATGGAACATGTAAGTGAATACAATGAATAGTAAGTTTGCCTTTATTGTAATATTACTTTCATCGCTACCAGTTTTTAATACAGCTAAAGTTAGAACTAGATATCCAATTCCTAGTAAAATCATACCTAATGCCATTTTTGTTGGGATTTTCAAATCACCATTTTTTGTTTTCGAAAGTTTAATCCATAATGCAGAAACTGGTAATGCTAATAAGATAATGAATAGTGGGTTTACAGATTGGAACCAAGGTGTTGGAATTGTAAATCCACCGATTGTACGATCTACGAACTTATCTGTGTAAAGTGTTAAAGAACTACCAGCTTGTTCAAATCCTGCCCAGAAGAATACTACGAAACAAGTTAAAATTAAAATTGCAGCAGTGCGTTTTTTCTCTTGTGTTGTTAAAGGTTTTTTCTCAATTACTTTTGCATTTTTTTCTTTAGATTTTTTCCCTACAACAGTTGTTCCGATAGATCCTAAGTAACGAGGTGCTAATAAGTTAAAGGCAATCTGACCAATGATCATACCGATACAAGCTGTTAAGAATCCATATTTATAATCTGCGAAATAACCGCAAATGAATGGAGCAACAAAAGCCCCTAAGTTAATTCCCATGTAGAAGATAGTGAAGGCACTATCACGACGAGAATCGTTTTCGCTATATAATTGACCTAATAAAGTCGAAATATTTGGTTTGAAGAATCCATTACCAATAACTAATAATCCTAATCCTAAAAATAGTCCGGTTTTTGTGTTCATTGAAAATAGTACAAAGTTACCAAGTGCCATGATGATACCACCAATAGTAATGGCATGTCGCTTCGTAATGAAATGGTCAGTTAACCAACCACCGATAATCGGTGTGAAGTATACTAACATTGTGAAAATACCGTAAATTTGAACTGCAACTGCTTTATCAAATCCTAAACCGCCGCTTACTAAGCTCGTTGTTAAATAAAGAACTAATAAGCCACGCATTCCGTAATAACTAAATCTTTCCCATGCTTCTGTAAAGAACAACAAGTATAACCCTGGTGGATGTTTTTTTGGTGATTGTTGCTCTCCAGCTTTGTCTAATTTTAAAGCTGCATCCATTTTTGTTTCCCCCTAATCCTGTATAACGGATATTTATGTAATCATTTTAATTTACAAAATATTTAGAAGTCAATAGAATTATATGGAAATAGAAAGAAAATTTCTAAAAAGTTCTATTTTTCTTCAACCGTTACTGTATTTTGCCCTGAAAACGAGATGATAAGCGCTTTCAAATGTAATAATTGAATTCTAAAAGAAAATAAAATAGTGATTAATCAGAAAATTTAGATTAAAATATTTATTCTGATATAGAGAAAATATATTCTATTTACTTTTATAATATAACATATTGGGAATAAAAATACAAAATGAAATAATGTGACACTTCAGTGAAATAGAAAATAGCCAGCACCATAGGAGGGTGCTGACTAGAGGTGTATTATTTAACAAAGCGCTTTTCGATGTCATCTAGTAATAGGTTAGCAGCAATTACACCGCCAGCTGTATTCCAAATAACATCGTCGACTTTGTATGCTTTACCATTCTTTACGGCATTTAAATTTTTAAATAGAGGATCGTTTATATATTCTTTTTCTAGTTCAGATCCTTTTTTCTCATTTCCTTTATCGAATGTGAAGTAGAATAATACGTCACCATCCATAGCAGAAATACGCTCTTTAGATACGTTACGCTCTGCAAAATCATCTTTGTTTTGATCTCCAGGACGTTTAAATCCAAGTTCTTTTAAAATAACACCAGAGAATGTATCGCCATGATAAATACGAACATCACCAGGCATGAAACGAACCATAGAGATTTCTTGATTTACTTTATCGCCAAGTTTGCCTTTTAAATCTTTCATACGTGATTCGTAATCAGCTACAACTTTTTGACCTTCTTTTTCTTTATTTAATGCTTTTGCATAAAATTTGAAGTTATCTTTCCATTCACCACGTAATGTTTCTGAGAACACAGTAGGTGCAATTGCTTTTAATTGTTCGTACACTTTTTCGTGGCGCATTTTGTTACCGATAATTAAGTCTGGTTTTAAAGAAGCGATTGTTTCAACGTTAACTTGTCCTTCATCACCAACAACTTTTACATCTTTCATTTTATCCTTAATATGTGGATACCATGGGTCACCAGTCCAAGACTTTACAGCACCAACTGGTTTCACACCTAATTCAAGTAAAGCTTCAGTTCCTTCATTTGTTAAGATAACTACACGTTTTGGATTAGCAGGAACTTCTGTTTTACCCATTGCATGTTCTACAGTAACCACTTCTTTTTTATTATCTTCTTTTGTAGATTCTTCTTTGTTATTTGATTTTCCACAAGCGCTTAAAAGCATTGAAAATGCTAGTAAAAATACAAATACTGTAAACGATTTCTTCCGCATGAAATTCATTATGTACCCCCTACATGTTGAGAATATTTTTCAATAGCAAGCATGATATTAAGCCTTTATCTTTTGATTGTCAATACATATGGTTGAAAATAATTCTCATTTCCGTTGACAATAAGAATTAAGTTGAAATACACTTACAACGTATCATTATACATTGAAGGGGAAACGCTGCATGTTATTAAAAACAAATCAAGCAAAATGGATTGGATTATTCGTTGGAATCATTGCAGTCGTTATTTGTATTTGGGGAAGTATTATTTTCGGATATACAAATACGAGCTGGAAATTAGCGCTAGATGCTTTTTTCCATTTTAATGGTTCTAATGAACATATTATTATTCAAAATGTGCGCCTTCCAAGGGCACTTATAGCAGCAAGTGTTGGTGCTAGTTTAGCCATCGCGGGTTGTCTTATGCAAACTTTAACTAAGAATCCACTTGCTTCTCCAGATTTTATTGGATTAAATTCAGGTGCTGCGTTCTTCATAGTTGTAGCAATTGTAATCTTTTCAGTAACATCATTATCAGCTTTCACATGGATTGCCTTTTTAGGAGCTGCGGTTGCAGCTGTACTTGTATTTGCTTCTAGTTCTTTAGGAAAAGAAGGGACTACTCCTCTTAAGTTAACGTTAGCAGGGGTCGCAATTAGTGCGTTATTTTCATCATTAACACAAGGATTACTTGTGTTAAATGAAAAAGCACTTGAAGAGGTATTATTTTGGCTTGCTGGATCTGTGCAAGGGAGAAAGTTAGAAATTTTACAATCTGTATTCCCATATTTATTAATAGGATGGATTGCATCTCTTATGATGGCAGGGAAAGTAAATACATTGATGATGGGAGAAGACGTCGCGAAAGGACTTGGACAACGAACAATTTTAATGAAATCATTCGTGTTACTTATTATTGTACTGTTGTCTGGTGGTTCAGTTGCGGTTGCTGGTCCAATTGGATTTATTGGAATTATTACTCCGCATTTTGCTAGATTTCTTGTTGGAGTTGACCACAGATGGAGAGTGCCTTATAGCGGATTGTTAGGTGCAATACTACTAATATTGGCTGATATAGCAGCAAGATATGTCATTATGCCACAAGAAGTACCAGTAGGAGTTATGACAGCATTTATTGGAGCTCCATTCTTTATTTATATTGCACGTAAGAGAGGGCTTAGCAAATGAAGAAATATATTCCGTTTCGTATAGGAAAAGGCGAGCTCTCGTTTTTAATGTATAAACGAGCTTGTCTCGTCTTGTTAAGTTTACTAGTTGTTTTAATAGGATTATTCTTTGCGAGCGCAGGTATGGGAGACATGAAAATTGCTCCTTATGACGTATGGCAAGCAATTACCGGAAATGGCGATGCAATGTCAAATATGGTTGTAAATAAGTTTCGTATGCCACGTATTTTAATTGCTATCCTCGTAGGAATTGCGCTTGCGGTAGCGGGCTGTATTTTACAAGGGCTCGTTCGAAATCCACTTGCTTCTCCTGATATCATCGGGATTACGGGCGGGGCAAGTGTCGCAGTTGTATTATTTTTAGCGCTATTTAGTGATAAAAATAATGCACTAACGGTAAGTATTCATTATATGCCGCTCGCAGCTTTTGCAGGAGCAACGATTGTAGCGGTTTTTGTATACTTATTTGCATGGAAAAATGATGGATTATCACCAATTAGTCTCGTTTTAATTGGTGTTGGATTTTGGGCATTAACGAAGGCGGCGACAACATTATTTATGTTGCTAGCACCAATTTATCAAGCGAGCCAAGCGAATGTATGGATTACGGGTACCGTTTACGGCTCTTCTTGGCAAAATGTTATGGTACTTGCGCCTTGGGTTCTCATTTTAACAGTAATATCATTTATCGCAGCTAGGCATTTAAATGCACAAGAGCTAGGGGATGATATAGCGGTAGGACTTGGGGTTCCTTTAACGAAGTCGCGTGTATTTATGTTATTACTTAGTACAGCTTTAATTGGTGGTGCGGTAGCCTTTGCCGGAGGGATTGGATTTGTCGGTTTAATGGCACCTCATATTTCACGAAGATTAGTTGGTTCTTTATACGGTGCATTACTCCCAGTTGCAGCTATTGTCGGTGCAATTCTAGTACTTGCTGCAGATTTAATAGGGCGTACAATTTTCACACCACTTGAAATTCCAGCAGGGGTATTTACATCAGCAATTGGTGCACCTTATTTTATTTATTTACTTTATAAAAGTCGGAATTCATAAAGGGAGATGAATATGCAAAAAGCATTGGAGACGAAACGCTTGACGTTGTCTTATGGTGAAACAATTATTATTGATGAGTTGAATTTAGAAATTCCAAAAGGTGAAATTACAATCTTTATCGGTTCCAACGGTTGCGGGAAATCAACTTTATTACGTTCACTAGCTAGATTATTAAAGCCAACAACTGGTGACATTTTGTTAGATAATCAAGCTATTCAAAGTATGCAAACGAAGCAAATTGCTCGTCAAATGGCAATTTTACCGCAAGGACCGCAAGCACCAGAAGGGCTTACAGTATTGCAACTTGTAAAACAAGGACGCTATCCATATCAAACATGGCTGAAACAGTGGTCAGAAAAAGATGAGGAAATGGTACAGAAGGCACTTGCAGCAACAGGTATGACAGAATTTGCTGAGCGTGATGTGCATGCTCTTTCAGGTGGGCAGCGTCAACGTGCTTGGATCGCAATGACACTTGCACAAGATACAGATATCATTTTACTGGATGAGCCAACTACATACTTAGATATGACTCACCAAATTGAAGTGCTAGATTTATTATTCGAATTAAATGAAACAGAACAAAGAACAATTGTTATGGTATTACATGATTTGAATTTAGCATGCCGTTATGCAGATAACATTGTAGCAATTCAAGATAAACAAATATATGCACAAGGTAAACCTGAAGAAGTGGTAGATGAGAAACTAGTACGTGATGTATTCCGAATGGAGTGTCAAATTAGTACGGATCCGTTGTTTGGAACACCGCTTTGTATCCCGCACGGAAGAGGAAGACGTGTAGTTAAAGAAGTTGCTCAGGCAATGAGATAAAAAACGATGAGTGATTCATCGTTTTTTTATTTGGTACAAGAAAATAAGAGGAAGAGAGGAATTCGTAAGCGACGTTTATACTCTTCTTTATTTTGAAAATAGGTTGGATTTGGTGTAGCTTCTTTTAATGATGTAATGGTAAATCCGGCTTGCTGTAATAATGTGAAATACTCTTCCGTTGTACGATGATATTTAATAACTTCTTGGTCAATCCATGGTTCAACCCGTTTGCCTAGTTTAAAATAATCATCGACGAGCCAACTCGTTCTTTTACCACTTGTTTGTAAGCTTTCAAATGAAGAAGTAATAACGGGATGTTGAACGCTAAAGGTAAAGGTACCATTTGTTTTTAAAGTTTGAAACACATTTTGAAAAATGATATCAAGATGTTCAATATAATGTAAGGCGAGTCTAGAGGTTACTAAATCAAAAGTGGAAGAGGGATAGGTATAATCTTTGAGGTTTAAAAAATGAACAGATCCATTTTTATTTTCTAGTTGTTTTTTAGCTTTTCCATACATAAGCTCGGAGCCTTCAATGCCGGTGTAAGAGTAGCATCCCTTTTCTAATAATTCCGCACCAAACTTAGCATCACCACAGCCTAAATCGAGAATTTGTTTTCCTTGCACATGACCAATGAGCTGAAAGAATACTGGTTTTTCAATGGATTCATTTGGGCTATTTTCTCGGTATCTTCGTTTCATATATTGTTCGAAAAATGCTGTGTTATTGTATACATCAGATTCTGTAAATGCCATGTTTGAAGCCTCCCTAAATATTTTTTTAATTCTATCAAATATGAAAAGTAAATGATAGATTTATTGTAATGAATCATATATAATCTAGAATTGTAAGCGGTTACTTTAAACTATTTTTCTATAATAAATTCTGAAAACGTGTTAAGCTAGTAGAGGGATTATTAGAACTATTAAGACAATAATCCGCTTACATGAACGATGGGAGGCTTCACAATGTCTAGTAAAACACTTGCGAAATTTTTAGAAGAAAATTTAGAGGATTTAAAATCAAAGGGGCTTTATAACGTAATTGATCCGCTTGAGAGTTCGAATGGACCAATCATTACAATTGGCGGAAAAGAATATATTAACTTATCTTCAAACAACTATCTTGGATTAGCAACAGATAGCCGTTTGCAAGAAGCAGCAATTGGTGCTATTCATAAGTACGGTGTTGGAGCAGGGGCTGTTCGTACAATTAACGGTACTTTAGATTTGCATATTAAGTTAGAAGAAACAATTGCAAAGTTTAAACATACAGAAGCAGCAATTGCTTATCAATCAGGATTTAACTGTAATATGGCAGCGATTTCAGCTGTTATGGATAAAAATGATGCGATTCTTTCAGACGAATTAAATCATGCATCTATTATTGACGGTAGTCGTTTATCAAAAGCAAAAATTATTGTTTATAAACATTCTGATATGGAAGATTTACGCCAAAAAGCAATCGCGGCGAAAGAATCAGGTCTTTACAATAAATTAATGGTAATTACAGATGGTGTCTTTTCGATGGATGGAGATGTTGCAAAACTACCAGAAATTGTTGAGATTGCAGAAGAGTTAGATTTAATGACATACGTAGATGATGCACACGGTTCAGGTGTACTTGGAAAAGGTGCAGGAACTGTAAAGCACTTCGGTCTTTCTGATAAAGTTGATTTCCAAATTGGTACATTATCAAAAGCAATTGGGGTAATTGGTGGGTATGTAGCAGGGAAACAAAACTTAATTGACTGGTTAAAAGTTCGTTCACGTCCATTCCTATTCTCTACAGCATTAACACCAGCTGATGCAGCAGCTTGCATGAGATCAATTGAAATCTTAATGGAAAGCACAGAGTTACACGATCGTTTATGGGAAAATGGACGCTACTTGAAACAAGGATTAAAAGAACTTGGCTTTAACATTGGGGAAAGTGAAACGCCAATTACACCTTGTATCATTGGGGACGAAGTATTAACACAAGAATTTAGTAAACGTCTAAATGAAGAAGGTGTATACGCAAAATCTATCGTGTTCCCAACTGTAGCAAAAGGAACAGGGCGCGTTCGTAATATGCCTACAGCAGCTCATACGAAAGAAATGTTAGATGAAGCAATTCTTAAGTATGAAAAAGTAGGAAAAGAAATGGGCATCATTTAAGTAACGACATCTTTTGAATAGCTTGCAAATGAGGAGTGGGGAAAATGAAAAAAATTCTAGTAACCGGTTCTTTAGGGCAAATTGGTTCTGAACTAGTAATGAAACTTCGTGATGTATACGGCGCATCAAATGTTATTGCAACAGATATTCGTGAAACAGATAGTGAAGTAGTAACGTCTGGTCCATTTGAAACGTTAGATGTAACAGATGGACAAAAACTACATGATATCGCAAAGCGTAATGAAGTAGATACAATTATTCATTTAGCAGCTTTACTTTCAGCAACAGCAGAAAAAAATCCGTTATTTGCATGGAATTTAAATATGGGTGGACTTGTAAATGCTCTAGAAGCAGCTCGTGAATTAAACTGTAAGTTCTTCACGCCAAGTTCTATCGGTGCATTTGGTCCATCAACGCCAAAAGATAATACACCGCAAGATACAATTCAGCGTCCTACTACGATGTATGGGGTAAACAAAGTGGCAGGAGAATTACTGTGTGATTATTATTATCAAAAATTTGGCGTAGATACGCGCGGTGTCCGTTTCCCAGGTTTAATTTCTTACGTAGCGCCTCCAGGAGGCGGAACAACTGATTATGCAGTTGAAATTTATTATGAGGCGATTAAAAAAGGTGCATACACCTCATACATTGCTGAAGGAACATATATGGACATGATGTATATGCCTGATGCTTTACAAGCGATCATTTCATTAATGGAAGCTGATCCAAGTAAGCTAGTGCATAGAAATGCATTTAACATTACAGCAATGAGCTTCGAGCCAGAGCAAATTGCAGCGTCAATTCGTAAACACATTCCGACGTTTACAATGGATTATGCAGTAGATCCAGCTCGTCAAACAATCGCTGATAGCTGGCCAAACTCTATTGATGCAACAGCAGCAATGAAAGAGTGGGGCTTTAAAGCAGAATACGATTTAGACAAAATGACAACTGACATGCTGGCTAAGTTAAAAAAAAAGCTCACAGCTGAGTTAGTGATGAATTAATAGGAAGAGTCGATTCTTAGGAATCGGCTCTTCCTCATTTTTGGAAGGAGAGAGGTCTTATGCAAAGAGTTGATGTCGTATATGCACTAATACATGATGAAGAAACAGATAAAATATTAATGGTACATAATGTAGAACAAAACGTTTGGTCATTGCCAGGTGGGGCTGTGGAAAAAGGTGAAATATTAGAGGAAGCACTAATAAGAGAAGTGAAAGAAGAGACAGGTTTAACTGCTACGTTAGGTGGACTTGTTGCGATCAATGAAAAATTCTTTGAAGAATCAGGGAATCATGCGCTATTTTTTACATTCCGAGCGAATGTAGAAAAAGGTGAACTTATTGCGGAAGATGAAGGTGAAATTTCTGCAGTAGAGTGGGTGGATCGAACAATTGCGAATGAGCGCTTCCCATACTATGACGGAGGATTTGAATATTTGTTAGAAGTAGCCATTCCATACAAGTTTCAACCAGAAACAAAGTAATTGAACGAAAAAACAGGAGCCACAAGGCTCCTATTTTCTATTCAATCGTCTTCAGTAATAATTTTTTCAGTAATGGTTTAATCTTCAGTCGTAAATCTTCAGCGTGATTTGCAACTAAGAAGTGATGGTTATAAATGTTTTTCATCAATTGATAAGTTGCTTCTTTCGCTTCGCCTTCTTCGATGAAGATACCGATTACTTCCATACCACTTTTACGCGCGAGTTTAACAGCTTCATGCGTATCTAAAATTCCGTCTTGTTGATAGTCTAGCGCAGAAGGCTCACCGTCTGTGAAGACTAGTAAGAATTTATGTTTCTCAGGTCTTTTGGCAAGCTTTTCAGAAACGATACGAATAATATATCCGTCGCGGTTATCTTCTTCTTCACGAAGTTGCATAATTTCTGGACCAACGTTTGGTAACGTTGAGTTTTTATAATTTACAACTTCATGGATAACGTTCGGCTTATCTTCAGGTTTAGCGCTAGAGGCATCTTCCCAAAATCCGCTAATAGCGTGCGGGATTTTTAAAGATTTTAAAGCTTCATGGAATAGTACAACACTCTTCTTCGTTTCTTCCATTTTGTTATACATAGAACCAGAACAGTCAACTAACAGTTGGAATGCAACGTCGAGCTCTTGTGATTCTTGCCCTTTTTTATAAAACATGCGAGGCTGCTTTTCAGTATAAATACGAAGGAATTTCTTACGAAGTCTTCCGTAATATTTATCACTATTTGCATTCGTTTTATTTTCAATCGTTTTTTCGATAATTTTCTTTAATTCTTTTACATCTTTATTAACGACTGATTTGATAGCTTGGTAATCCTTTTTCTCATCAGGATTTGGTTTACGTGCTTCTTTAAATGTATGAGAAGCGCCAGTGTTATATTTACCATATGCACCATCATTTTGACTAGAAGCGTGTGAAGCCCTTGCTTCTTCTGTATCAGCGCCATCAAAGTTGGATTGTGTACTTTTTTGAGAAGTACCTTGTACAGAACCAAGTGCTTGGTCGCCATCTTCTGATTCACGAGCAGTATCGCCCATCATGTTTGTTTTTGTTCCGCTTTCTAATTCAAAGCGTAAAAAGTTCTCGTTTTCGTTATTTTTATTTTCACGATGCCATGTGGAGAAACTTTCATCCATTTTGTTTTTATTTTCATCGTCATCTATAAGCTGCGTATCATCATTTGCTAAATCTTCGACGCGACAGTTCTTTTCGTCTGCAAGAACAGATAAATAAAGCGGTGCATGTCCGAAATAGTTGTTAAGCATATCACTTTCAAGAAGCTCCTCTAAGCGGTAGCGAATTTTCTCAACGATATACATAATATCTTCCGTATTACGAGCTTGGAATGTTTCATGCAAAATAGCTTCAATTTGTTCGAAATATTCATTATTAAACATTTCATATTTATCGCTCGTTAATGAAAGATAGCATAGGCAAAATAGACGATCACCGTGATAGTTACGAACGCGATTGATTTCATTTTGTGAGCTAAAGTAATTGCGATACATTTCTTTTCTTCTTTTAAAAACATGCTTCGTGCCAGGACGTAAGTTCTTTACAATTTCCTCAACGCGTAAATCTTCTAATAGAACAAATAATTGTGTTAAAAACTTTTTTAGGGGCGATTCTTGCAATTCAATCGCATAAGAACGAATTAAAGTCATGTCCGAGTAATGTTTATTACCAAGTGCTTTTAAGAACACTTCGCTTTTTAATCCGATTACTGTATCTTCTTCTTTTCGATCATCCCAAAAGTGACTAATGACAACTTTCTTTTCAATTTCGTCGTAGTATGCTTTATAGCCATATTCAAGATAGGCATCGTCTTCTTTTAGAAGGGCATACATTAAGTTTTCCATTTGTAGAAACAGCGACGCATCAATTTTTTTGTCACTAAAAATTTGTCTCATAAATTATCCCTCAAAGAAATAACTTTCTGCTAATTCACGGACAGTCATTTGTTCTGTTTCATCATTAAGTTTTGCAATTATGCTTCGTTCAATCGCTCGCATAACAGGAATATATACACCTAAATCACATGCGTCGATAATGCCACGAATACTTGCCGCTTCTTCACTTACACGTCCATCGCGAGCTAAAGGCATAAGGTCGCTTGCAAAGGCAACGAACTTTTCAATTGTTGCAACATCTTTTAATTTTGATTCTGCTAATAATAATTCTTTTAATGTATCACCTTGAATGTAAGGAACTTCAATAATAACGAAACGGTTTTTTAACGCTTCGTTTAGTTCACTTGTTCCAACGTAACCTTCGTTAATCGCAGCAATTACACGGTATTCGTCATCACCGTATACAACCTCTTGTGTAAATGGGTTTGTGATCATTTTACGGTAATCTAATGCGCCGTGAAGAAGTGGTAACGTTTCAGGTTTTGCCATATTGATTTCGTCAATATATAGGAAGTGGCCGTTCTTCATTGCTTTCATAAGAGGACCGTTAACGAATGAAACTTCAGATGCACCATCTTTCGTTTGTAGTGTGTTGTATCCTAAAATACCCTCTACATCTAAGTCGACAGAGCAGTTAATGCTATGCATTGGTTTTTGGAATAAAGAAGAAAGAGTTTCCGCTAGTACTGTTTTACCACTACCAGTCGGTCCTTTTAATAGAATGTTCTTGCCAAGAAGAAGTGCTGTAATCGCATCTTCAATAATGCTATTATCAGACGCTTTATATATTTTCGTTCCGATTAAATGTGCATTTTCACCAGCTTCTTGCTTATTCTTTTCATGAATCGTAGAAAGCTGTTGTTTTAAATCAGCATGTATATGAAATTGTTCTAACATGTATTTCCCACCTAACATTATTTTCATAAAGTAATACATCTTATGATAACTTGTTTTAATATGGTATGCAAAGAAAAGGAAGGAGGATAAAGGGAAAAGAAAAAGCAATCAAGATGAAGTTGATTGCCTACAGTAAAGGAGAAATGAGCCTCATGAAAGACTCCAATATGCGTTTTTTTATACTTCTTTTTTGGAAAGAGTTCCATTTAATTTCAGTTGAATGTTTAAAATCTTCTTCAAAATCACGTTTAATATCGTGAACTGTTTTTGATTCATAAAGTACACTAATAATTTCGTAATTCAATTCAAAGCTACGTACATCCATGTTCGCTGTTCCAATAGTTGCAATTGTATCATCAACGAGTACAATTTTTGCATGCATAAAACCATCTTTATAACTGTAAATAGAAGCACCAGCTTTTAAAAGCGGAGTGAAATAGGATTGAGATGCTTGATCACTAATGATGCTATCACTTTTACCTGGATATAAAATCCGTACATCTATTCCGGCAATTGCACTTAAGCGTAATAATGTTAAAGTTTCTTGATCTGGAATAAAGTAGGGTGTAGCGATCCAAATGGATTTTTTTGCAGAACCCATAACAGCTAATAATGTATTACGAATACTTTTATCATCGGAGCTTGGTCCGCTTGCTACGATTTGAACAGCACCTTCTGCATTTGAAATCTCTTTACCTGGGAAGTATTGTCTATTCATGAATTGATCCCAGGAATAAGTATTTAAACCACTAGAGGCATAGAGCCAGTCTTCTAGAAAGATTGCTTGTAATTTATATAATGCTTTTCCTTCTATTTTTAAATGACTATCACGCCAAACAGGAAATTTCTTGGAACGGCCAAGATATTCATCACCGACATTGAGTCCTCCGGTAAAACCAATTTCGCCATCTACAATAACAATTTTTCGATGGTTACGATAATTGACAGTTTCAAGTAACCAAGCTGAAAAAATAGGGTCAAATTCTACAATTTCAATCCCAGCTTCTTTCATAGGGTGCAAAAATCGTCGTCTTAACGTATTACTTCCAAGGCCATCATAAAGGAAGCGTACAATAACACCATCTTTTGCTTTTTGTATTAAAGCATCTCGAACTTTTGTACCAATTTCATCAGATTTATAAATGTAGTATTGAATATGTATATGATGTTTTGCTTGCTCTATAGCTCGCAAAATTTCTGAAAATGTTTGATCTCCGTTTGTTAAAAGTTTTGTAGTTGTTTTATCTGCAGCAGGACCGCCTCCAAATTTTTGTATGACTTCTGTTAAATGTATGGAACGTTCATTTAGTGGGACTGTGAGTAATAACTCTAGTCTTCTTCCTTCTAATATTTCACGGAATAATTTTCTTTGTTCTTCTGAACGATGGAGATGTTTTTTTCTTCTCCAGCGGCTGCGCCCGAAAATAGCGTATAATAGCACACCTATAATAGGAAGAAGTGCTAATACTAAAAACCATGCTAATGTACTTTGTGGAGATCTATTTTCTATAAAAATAACGAATGAAATTCCTACGATTGTGATGGACCATAGAGCACCGACAAATGTATATAACGAGATATACGATGTATTTAATAGGAACAGAACGATAGATACAATTGTAAATATTAATAGTAATTGAACGATAGGCTTCTTCATTTCTATATAATTCCCCTAATCTTTTTTCAATATAGACTTCTTAAATAGAAGATGTAATATGACATCTTTATTATAAGGTGTTTTGCTTTTTTTACAAAATATAGACATTTCACCTATACTTTCCGCATTTGTCCTACATACAGTGTACTATCCCATTTTTTATCCCACTCTTAACGCATATGAAAATGAAAAAATCGAAAAGGAGCGGAGAAACATGAATTATATAGAAAATAATGGATTGTATTATCGAAATCATCATGGAGGACACAATCATGGTGGGCACAATCATAACGGTGGACATCATCACCATGGAGGACACAATCACTATGATCACCATCATCATCACGGAGGCGGATGGGGCTGGGGTGGTGGTAGTTCATGGGGAGGCGGATTTTTCCCTGGAAGCTTTGCAGGAGGAGTGTTAGGCGGACTGACAGCTGGTGCATTAACAGGTGCAACAAGTGGAGGGTATTATCCGGCTCCATATCCAGTAGCTTATCCGTCGCCATACCCTGTAACGTATCCAATGCCATACCCAGGTTATCAGCAAATACCATATTCGTATTAAACTAAAAAAGAGGCTATCCTCTTTTTTAGTTTAATACGGTATTTATTTATAAAATACTTCCAAAATTAAGGTGAAAATATGTTAATATTTTGTTATTGTAATTCAAAAACATATACATTGATGTAGAGTTTTATATTATTATTCGTGAATAGTTATGTAGTATGTTCTAATTTCTATTTCGTTATTAAAAACAAAGAGATCAGATGTGAGTGGTATTAGTTGGAAACAAGGCTTGCATAGAGCCACTTAAAGGGATTGCAGTATAATAAGGTACGAAATAATTAGGGAGATGAGAAGCTACTATTTATAATTAGAACGGTATAATATTGCTTTTTATTACAAATAATATTATGTTATTTTAATCGGTCTATTCAAAAAGATAATTTATGTAATGGGCTAGTATTAGAAAATGAAATATCTCTATTTCTATGAAGAGAAACAGGTTGTGTTTTAGTCAGATAGAAGCAAGGAGAGATGCGCATGCTAGAACAGAGAGGTCATGCATTATATGACTCTTCATTGCGAGATTTAAAGTTAGCATTAGATGAGTCTTCAATTGTTGCAATTACAGATCGAAAAGGTCTTATTACATATGTAAATGATAAATTTTGTGAAATCTCTAAATACAAAAGAGAAGAATTAATTGGAAAAGATCACCGTATTTTAAATTCAGGACATCATCCAAAAAACTTTTTTCAAGACTTATGGAAGCGTATTTTGAATGGGAAAGTATGGACAGGTGAGATTCGGAATCGAGCAAAAGATGGTACATATTATTGGGTCAAAACAACAATTGTTCCATTTTTAAATGAAAAAGGAGAGCCATACCAGTTTATCGCAATTCGAAATGATATTAGTAGTAGAAAAGAAGCGGAACATAGATTGCGGCTAAGTGAAAGTCGTTATAGGGAACTTGCCTATCATGATGCTTTAACGAGTTTGCCTAACCGTTTACAATTAATAACGACCGTTAACGAATTGATTGCAGATAAAAAAGAATTTGGTATGATTTACTTTGATTTGGACCGTTTTAAATTAGTAAATGATACATTAGGTCATATGATAGGGGATTTACTTTTAAGTGAAGTTGCTTCAAGGTTGCATTATGTACTAGGAGAGAAAGATGTTCTGGCTAGGCTAGGTGGCGACGAATTTGTGCTGTTAACAAAAAATCATAGACAAGATGATATGAGTCAGTTAGCGACATCTGTGTTGTCATGTTTTCAGGCACCATTTATGCTGGAAGGCCATGAAGTATACATTTCAGCTAGTCTGGGACTTTGTTCTTATCCACAAGACGGACAAGATGTGGAAACGTTATTGAAAAACTCTGACTTAGCTATGTATAGTGCAAAAGAACAGGGGAGAAACGCTGCGTGTTTCTTTACAGATGAGCTACGCGCGAAAATAAATCGTAGAATGAAAGTTGAGTTTGCTTTGCAAAAGGCAATTCGTGATGAAGAGTTAGATGTAGCATTGCAGCCTATTATTGATTTGAAAACGAAGAGATATTCTGGTATAGAAGCTCTAGTACGTTGTATGACAGAAGACGGACCTATTTCACCAAGCGAATTTATCCCTGTAGCTGAAGAGTCTGGACTTATTATAAAACTAGGAGACTGGGTATTAGAAAAATCATGTCGCTTGTTTAAAACATTGCCGAATTATCAAGAAGGACTAAAGTTATCTGTGAATTTATCTATACAACAATTAATGCAGAAACGTTTTATTTTATCAGTACGTAGCATTTTAAAGAGAACTGGTTTTCCTCCGAACCGTTTAATATTAGAAATAACGGAAAGTATTGCAGTCCGCCATTTTGATTATATTATTGCTACATTACAAGAATTAAGAAATATGGGTGTTTTAATTGCTTTGGATGATTTCGGAACTGGCTATTCTTCCTTATATTATTTAAAACAACTACCACTGGATATTGTAAAAATTGATCGTAATTTTATTCGTGAATTTCATTATGATCACGCACAACCAGAACGAACGATTGTAAAATCCGTTATTGAAATTGCTCATAGTTTAAATTTAGCAGTAGTTGCTGAAGGAGTAGAAACAGTAGAGCAAGAGAGTTTGTTGCAATCAATGAGCTGTGATTATGTACAGGGATTTTATTATGCGAAACCTTTATCTGTAGGAGAGCTAAAAGAAAAGTTAATTACAGATTTTTAATAAAAAAGAGAAGCCAGCAGCTTCTCTTTATTTAATCCGTTTTTTGTGAGTCTTTCATTAGTACTGGATAAAGAATAAGACCTAATACGAACAATCCAATTCCTAAGAAGAATGTTTTTAAATCAGCAGTTCCCGTTTTGATAACCCAAATGGAGTATATCAACGCTAATGTCGTAATGATTCCATCTTTTACTCGAGATCCTGGCAGTATATCATACGTTTCTCCTGTAATAACTAATTTTAATTGGTACAAGGTAGAAACAAGGTATGGAATTAAATAGGCTAATGTTGCTACGACGATAGCGAAACTATACGCTTCTGAAACAGTACCAGAAATCGTTGAAAATAAGAAAATTTGCGTCATTACATTTGTAATCAATAATGATTTTGAAGGACTACCTTTTTTATTTGTTTTCCCGAAAAACTTAGGGAAAAGTCCATTTTTTGCTGCCTGGTAAGGTACCTCTGAACTAACAACAATCCAGCCAACTGTAGATCCAAATAAAGATATAAGAGCGAGTAAAGCCATTATATATGCACCTTTATTTCCAATTGCTAAATTTAATGCGTCTACTAATGGTTTTTGAGACTCTTTTAAAGCATCTTGCGGAAGAGCTCCCATTGTAAGTAAAGTAATTGACATGTAAATAAGAAGAGCGATAATTAATCCGAAAATCGTAGCTTTTTTTACATCGCGCTGTGATTTTGCACGATTAGAAAGCATAACTGCTGATTCAATACCGATAAATGCCCAGAGTGTTGCAATAGCAGCTGAATTGATTTGTCCACCTAATGAGATTGATTGTCCTGCTTCATTCATAAAGGTTTGACCGTCTCCGAAATTAGAGGCGTTGAAAATGAATAATGTAATTACAATAAACATTGTAAATCCAATAATTTTTGCAATGGTAGCAAGTAGATTCATGTTTCCAGCTCGATCAATATTTTGAGAAAGAATATATTGAATTCCCCACAGCATAAGGCTACATACGAGGAAAGTTAATCCTTTTCCGAGTTCCAGTGAAAATCCATTTATTGAAAAAAGAATTTGCTTACTTTGTAAAACTGGAAAGAATGTTGATAAATATCCAGCAAAGGAAATAATAACAGATGCTGTTGCAGCCCAGTTAGCAGCCCAATATCCCCATGCCATACTATATCCTGCAACTTTACCAGCTTTTTTTGAAGGAAACATCGCTTGAGCATAGCTTTGTGGTCCAGCTTTTAATTCTGGTTTCCGAATCGCTAAATTTCCAAATACAAGTGCAATCATAAATACGCCAAGGCCTGTAATACTCCATGCGAGTGTAGAACCCATTGGCCCTGATACTTGTGCTAAATTTGCTGGAAGCATAAATACGCCACCGCCAACCATATTCCCGATAACAAATGCTGTTAAAACCCATAATCCCCATTTTTTCGTTTCCATTTTTGTTAACTCCTTTGTAGTAAGTTTTGCTTAAACATCATTTTTTACTAGCTTTTTGACAATAAAAAAAGAGCCATGTAGATAAAAAAATACCTACATGGCTCTTTCGCCAAAGCGTAGGTACAACGGGAATAACCCTTGTACCTACGCGTAATTTTTCCGCTAGGTTTCAAGGGTTACGTATGATGATGATGTTTTTGTGCAAATGTAACTACAGTTGTTGTATAAGTAAGCATAGTTCTTTGCTCCCTTTCTCCTCTGATTTTGAAGTTAGTATACTACATGTTTTTTTGAATGAAAAGAAAAATATAAAAATTTTTATAAAAATACGTTTTAAAGATTAAATATTTACCTATATTTTTCTTGTACTGGAAAATAAGTGAGAGATTGGCAGAAGAGTGAAGCATGTTATAATACATATAGAATTAGAAGGTGACAAGGGGCTATTGTAGATGATGAGTAAGTATGAACAAATTTATACAGAAATCAGTAAATCTATTGATAATAAACAATTAAAAGAGGGATGCAAAATCCCATCAGAAACAGAATTAATGAAGCAGTATGAGGCAAGCCGAGGCACGGTAAGAAAAGCTGTAGATTTACTGCAAGAGCGTGGATATGTGCAAAAAATTCATGGAAAAGGTGTTTTTGTTTTAAAGCGAAAAAATATTGAATTTAATTTTGGCGGTATTGTAAGTTTCCAAGAAGAAAATGAACGTTTGGGACGTCATTGTATTACGGAAGTTGTGGAAATGGACAAAGAAAAAGCCACAAAAGAAATTGCGAAATTATTAAATGTAAAAGAAAAAACAGAGATTGACCATATTAAACGTGTACGAAATATTGATGGAGAAAAAGTAATTTTAGATATAAATCATTTTGTATCTGAGTTTATTCCAGGATTAACGAAAGAAATTGCAACTGCATCGATTTATAAATACATCGAGAAAGAGCTTGGGCTACATATTAGTTATTCGCAGAGGGTAATAGAAGTACAGCCATGTACAGAGGATGACAGAAAGTATTTAGATTTAAATGGAACAGACTATGTTGTCGTTGTGAAAAACTTTACACATTTGTATGATGGAAGTCAGTTTGAATATACAGAATCACGCCACCGTTTAGATATTTTTCACTTTTCGGATGTGGCACGCAGGAAGTAAAGAGGTGGAACAAAATATTGTTTCATCTCTTTTTTTTATAAAAAAAACACAAACTCGTATATACGAGTGTTGACTAACTTATATATACGAGTTAATATGTAATTGTAAACGGTATCAAAAAAAGAAAAGAGGGACGGGAATATGGGGAAAGACTATCGTAAAACAGCAGAGGAAGTGTTGCAGTATATTGGTGGGAAAGACAATATTGAACAAGCTGCACATTGTGTGACGAGGCTCCGTATCGCTTTAAAAGATGAAAGTAAAATAGATAATGATAAATTACAGTCTGTTTCATTAGTGAAAGGAGCGTTTCATAACGCTGGTATATTTCAAATTGTAATTGGTCCAGGGGATGTAGATCGTGTTTACGCTGAATTGATAACGCTTGCAGGTATGAAAGAATCGACTGTAGCGGACGTAAAAGACTCTGGAAATCAGAAGTTAAATCCAGCTCAAAAGTTTGTGAAAATATTTTCGGATGTATTTATGCCGATATTACCAGCGATCGTAACAGCTGGTTTACTAATGGGTATTAACAATCTATTAGGCGCAAAGGACTTATTTTTTGATGGGAAAAATTTATTAGATGTTTATCCGAACTTAGGCGGGCTTTGGGATTTAATTAATATGATGGCCAATACAGCATTCGTATTCTTACCAGCACTTGTCGGTTGGTCAGCAACGAAGCGTTTTGGTGGTAGTCCAATACTAGGGATTGTTATGGGATTAATGCTTGTGCACCCGGCCTTATTAAACGCTTGGGACTATGGAAAAGCAGCGACTGGTTTAGAGGGTCAAAAGATTGAGTACTTCAATATTTTAGGACTATTCCAAATTGAGAAGGTAGGATATCAAGGACAAATTTTACCTGTTTTAGTAGCAGCATTTGTATTAAGTAAAGTGGAAATTTTCTTAAAGAAACATGTACCAAATGCAATTCAATTATTAGTTGTACCAATTACAACAATCGTTGTGACAGGTGTGTTAGCACTAGGAATTATCGGTCCGGTTACACGTCATATTGGAGATTTATTAACAGTAGGATTAGTAGGTGTATATGAAACAGTACCAGTAGTTGGAGCAGTATTATTTGGAGCATTATATGCACCGCTTGTAATTACAGGTATGCATCATATGTTTATTGCAATTGATTTACAATTGATTGCACAACATGGCGGGACATTTATTTGGCCGATGATCGCTCTTTCTAACATTGCGCAAGGTAGTGCGGCACTTGCGATGTTCTGGATTTCTAAAAATCAAAATGATAAAAGTATGGCATCAACATCAGCCATTTCAGCATACTTCGGTATTACAGAACCAGCGATGTTTGGGGTGAATTTACGAAATAAGTTCCCGTTCTATGCAGCGATTATAGGATCTGCTGTGGCAGCGATATTCATTACATTAAATGGTGTATTAGCGCCTGCTATCGGAATTGGCGGATTGCCAGCATTTATTTCTATCATTCCGAAATCGATTCCAATGTTTATTGTAGGAATGATTATTGCAGTTGTAATCCCATTTACTTTAACATGGTTATTTGCAAAAAGAGTCAAACAGAAGTAGGAGGAAGTTAAACATGAAGGATTGGCATAAAAGTGTAGTCTATCAAATTTATCCGAAGAGCTTTAATAGTTATTACAATAGAGAAACCGGGGATATAAAAGGTGTTACAGAGAAACTAGATTATTTAAAAGAACTCGGAGTGGATTATATATGGTTAACACCGATATACCAATCACCACAAAATGATAATGGATATGATGTAAGTGATTACTACAGCATTGATCCATCTTACGGAACGATGGAAGAGTTTGAAGAACTTTTAGCAGAAGCGAAAGTACGTAACATTGAAATTATGCTTGATATTGTTGTAAATCATAGTTCGACTGAACATAAGTGGTTTAAAGAAGCGAAGGAAGATAAAAATAGTCCATATCGTAATTACTATATTTGGCGTGATGAAAAAAATAATTGGCAGTCTAAGTTTGGTGGATCTGCTTGGAAATATGATGAGAAGACGGAGCAATATTATTTACATTTATTTGATGAAACACAAGCTGATTTAAATTGGGAAAATGAAAAACTTCGTGAAGAAGTATATGATATGATGCGTTTTTGGCTGGATAAAGGAGTAACAGGATTCCGATTAGATGTCATTAACTTAATTTCAAAAGACCAATGTTTCTTAAACGATGAAGGTAGTACTGCGACAAGTGATGGACGCAAGTATTATACAGATGGTCCGCGTGTTCATGAATATTTACAAGAGATGAACCGAAATGTTTTTGCAGGAAAAGATGTAATTACAGTTGGAGAAATGTCATCTACGACAATTGATAATTGTATTAAATATTCAAACCCTGAGCGTAATGAATTAAGTATGACGTTTAGTTTCCATCATTTAAAAGTAGATTATCCGAATGGTGATAAGTGGACGAAGGCTGATTTTGATTTTATTAAATTAAAAGAGATTATGTCTAGCTGGCAAATTGAAATGCAAAAGGGCGGAGGATGGAATGCGTTATTTTGGTGTAATCATGACCAGCCTCGCATCGTGTCACGCTTTGGTGATGATGGAAAGTACCGAAACGAATCTGCAAAAATGTTAGCGACAGCCATGCACATGCTGCAAGGAACGCCTTATATTTATCAAGGGGAAGAAATCGGTATGACGGATCCTAAATTTGAGTCCATCGAGCAATATCGTGATGTGGAATCGTTAAATATATACGATATAAAGCTAAAAGAAGGGCTATCAAAAGAAGAGATTATCGGGATTTTAAAGCAAAAATCTCGTGACAACTCTCGCACTCCGATGCAGTGGAATGAAGAGATGAACAGTGGTTTTACAACAAGTACACCTTGGATTTCAGCGGCTGAAAACTTTAAAGAAATAAACGTAGAGAAGGCATTAGAAGATAAAGAGTCCGTATTTTATCATTATAAAAAGTTAATAGAACTTAGGAAAACGTATGATGTAATTACAGAAGGAGAATATGCTATTTTGGATAAAAATGATCCTAAGATTTGGGCATATACTCGTACTACAGAAAGTGAAGTGCTGCTTGTTATAAATAACTTCTATGGAGAAGAAATAACGTACTCTGTACCAGCGCACGTTCAATTAGATGGAATGAAACAAGAAATACTACTGTCGAATTATAAAGATGCTAGCAAGGATATTACAAAACTTAGCTTAAGACCATATGAATCAATTGTGTATCGATATACGAAATAAAAAGGTTGTATGCCCATGCGGCATACAACCTTTTATTTTAGGACACCACTGTACAAAATGTTTACCTCTACCTCAGGTTTGAATTTTACTTTTGCATAATCTTTATTCCAATTTTTCTTCTTCCATAAGTCAGGGTGGTAGGCGATAAGGTGTCTGCCGATACCGAAAGCATCACAGTTTGCTTTTTGTAACTTTTTCGTTATCTTTTTAGCTTCTTTCGTAAGTTGTTTAGACAATTCTTTATTTAGTTTTTTTCTTTCATCCATTTTGTAAAGATTATCTCTCGGAGCTTCAAGCGCTATAACTTTTAGTTGGAGCTTAATGTGAGCATAAACATTTCCTTTTTTATCTGTTGTTATTTTTAAGTCTCGTTTTAACTTTCGGTTGCTAATTTCCATTGTTAAATAATCAGATGTTTTCTCTGATTCATCGCTAGTAAGCTTCTGGGTTATACGGGCACTTGTTCCCATTTTTCCGGTTAATAATACGAATAAAACAGATTGTTTCAAAGGTAAATGCCCAGTTAATTTATCATTGTTAAATAAAGCTAGACCGTTTGTAATTACTTCTTTTCCTTTTATTTTTATAGAAGGGAGGGTAAAGTCTTTACCGGGATCTAACATTTTTGTAGCAGCTGTCTCTAAAGTTTCTTTTGGAAATACACTCATATCTTCTAAGCTTTTCACTTTTTTCTTTAGAAAATCTCCAATTAGTAAATTTCCTACTTTCTTTTTTTCTAGTATCTCGGATGTTTCACCATCTACTGCAATAAGTTTTACTAAAGCAGTTGGGTTTGTTGGGTCCCGAAAGCTGACATCTAAATAAGGTAATATACCTTTTTTTAGGATTTTGGTTCCTAGTAATTGAACACCATATTTAAAATAACGAATATTCCCAGTAACATTTTTTTTTAGGGCATCGCTTGTATCCCTTATGTTATGCCCCGTTGCTGAATGTATTTCATTTTCGAATGAAGATTGCTCTCCGCTTGAACTTTTTACGAGCTCGATTGTTTGCTGGAGTTGATTCTCTTCCGTAATATCAGATCCAATACTATAAGCTAACCTTGCCTCCCTTAATGGTTCTTGATCCCAGCATCCAGAAAGGAGGGAACTAGTACATAATACAAAAAGTAATTTAACTCTTTTTTTGAACATACTGTTCTCCTTTCTTATTTCGTATCACAGAATAAAGTAGAAATAAAAGAGGAAGGACAACTATGAAAATATAGGTGAACTTATCAGTGAAAGTTGAGATTACTTTTAATTCTTCAGGTGTATCTATAAATAAGGCTACACTAAAAGCAATAATACCAATGATTGGAACAGCTTTTTTATGATTAGCAAGATTGAATATATGTCCTATTCCGATTGAAGCAGCGCAATAATAACTAGCGATAGAAGCTGCAACAGTTATCATCCAAATTGGTATAAATAGTAAATCAGTTCGGTCTATAATTCCGATATGTAAGGAGCGTAATAAGTAAGCAACTGGTTCTGGAATAAGCTCAATTTGTTTTGGACTAAATACGATAAAGCAAATCCAAACAGTAAAAGTATAAAAAAGTGTTACAAATCCATTAGCGATAGAAATGGCCTTCAGTTTTGCGACAGAACTGCCATTTACTTTTGGAAAAGCGATAAGAATGATTTCAAAACCATACATGGCTGTAATTGTTTCCTTGGATGCTTGAATTATATTCCACCAGCCGGCTTCTGTAATGGGAAAAATATAAGAGAAATCAGCTCGGGAAAGCCCTAGGGCAATTAAAAGGGCCATTGGAATAATGAGGATAGAGGCCATGACATAAAATCGTACGATGACTTTAAATGTATTATAGGCTATATAGCAGCAAGCTATCGTAAATAGCATGAGAATGGCAGACCAAGGAGTAGCTTGTAATATCCATACTTTAATGACATTACAAGCGTTCAACATAACCGTCATACCAATAAGCGTAAAATAAAAAACATAAGCAAAACCTAATAGTTTTCCAAACTTATTACCAAATAGCATACAAACGCTTTCATACATATCTGCATCAGGAAATCGCTTTAAGAAAAGCCACACAAGTAAAATAATAAGTTGAATTGCAAGCCCAGCGACGAGAGCGGAAATCCATCCACCTCCTTTTGCTATTGGGTGAAGACGGTTAGGTAGAGAAAGGATACCAACTCCGATTTGGCATTGAATAACGAAAAAGGTAAATTGAACGAGCGAAATTTTACTTTGCGTGTTTGTCACCGTCCTCATCCTCTCTCGTTACATGTTGTCGTTGCATTTTTTTCGGTTTTGGATCATGTGGTCGTTCCCAAAACGACCAAATTGGAAGTCTTACGAAAGAATCTTTCATATCTTTTATCCGCATCGGGGCAACAGGAGAAAGATATGGCGTATGAAATGAATGTAATTGACATAAATGAACGAAAGTTATAATTAGACCGAATGATATTCCGACGTATCCGAATATAGCAGCAAGAATCATTAATGGAAAACGAAGAATTCGAACTGCTGAACTCATATCGTTTGATGGAACGAGAAAAGATGAGATGGCAGTTAAAGCTACAACAATAATCATCGTATAAGAAACAAGTCCAGCTTTTACAATTGCATCACCAATTACTAAACCACCTACAATACCGATTGTTTGTCCAACTCGGCTTGGTAAGCGAATACCAGCTTCCCGTAATAATTCAAAGATTAATTCCATTAAGAGAGCTTCAAAAATAGGAGGAAGTGGTACTTTCTCTAATGAAGCTTTAATTGTATACACAAGTTCGAGCGGCAATACATCAGGATGAAAGGCTACGGTTGCGATATATATAGCTGGTAAGAGAAAAGCAATCAAGAAACTCACTAAGCGAATCATTCGGACGAAAGAACCGACAATCCAGCGGTTATTATAATCGTCTGGTGATTGATAGAAAGCAAATAACGTAACAGGAACGATAAGCGCTGTGGGATCTCCATCAGATAAAATAGCAACTCGTCCTTCCATTAAATTTGCAGCGGTCCTATCTGGACGCTCTGTATTTAATTGCTGCGGAAATGGTGAGAAAGACGTATCCTCTATAAATTCTTGTATATATCCTGGAGGCATAAGTGCATCTGTCTTAATCGTTTCTAGCCTTCTTTTTACTTCTGTAACTAAATCGTCATTCGCTATGTTTTGCATATAAGCAATTGCCACTTTCGTATGCATTTCTTCACCAAGTGTGAAATATTTAACGACGATATTTGGACTTTTTATGAGCTTACGAATCGAAGCTAAATTAGTTGCTAGATCCTCTACAAAACCAGTATGTGGACCGCGCACAATCCCTTCATTATCAGGCTCTGCTATATCTCGCTTTAAAGATAAAGCTGTTTCGAAAATAAAAAAACTGTCGACGTGTTCATGAAAATATAAGGATTTACCTTGTAATAAAAGCTGCACACCATAATTTAAATTCGTTTCTTTTTTCATATTTAATGTGGCAAAAGCTTTATCTAAAGCCAAATCCGACCGAGTTAATAAAGGCTCAAGAGCTAATTGGTGAATCAAATTTGGGTCCGCTAAAGATTCGATATATAAGATTGTTCCTTTTCCGTTTTGAAATGGGACATCTAATTTTTTTATATCATCTGAGTGACATAGCTTATTTTCAATGTAATTAATATTTTCCGGAAGTGATGGAAACATATGCTTTTTGTTATTATCTTGTTGTGAGTGCTTCTGTTCGGTCATACTTTCCATCTCCTTTACATTGAAATTACTTCTGTTAATTTTTGTTTTTTGTGAGAAAATTATGCTTGGATTTTTTAGAAAAGTAGGGAAATGGAAAGAACGTATATATTTGCGATATTAATATATATCTTTTGTACTATAGGAGAGTAAATCTAGCGGGATGCATAATTACATCATTTGATGAATAGGAAATTTAAGAAAAGCGATTTATAATACTAGTATTGTGTCTTGCCTTTTTAGGTACAGTACACAGCCGGTGATTGGCTAGTGGATGTTCTTCCATTTTGCCAGTGCCGGTTTTTTATTGGATAATAGGGAAAATGAAGTTTTTATAAAGAAAGAAGGGGTTGTTTTGAAGGATGTAAATTCTATCTTTATGAGAGAAAAGATTGCTAGTTCTTATCTTTATTTTATTTCTTTTCTTGGTTTGGTTACTATAACTATATCTTTACTTGAAATTAAAATCCCTTCTCATTCAACAATACTAATAATGTTGTTACTATTTATGGGGATTGCAGAGTATTTTCCTGTAAGATTTTGGAGAGGAACTAGCTCGCTTACTTTTCCGATAATCTATGCTATGAGTTGGCAGTTTGGAATCCATATAACTATTACTGCTATTGTACTCGTAACGCTAATTATTCACCTGCATCGTCGTTCACCGGTACAAAGAATGTTATTTAATAGTACTCAGCATGCACTTAGTTTGATTTTGGCCGAATGGTTTTCAAACAAATGTATGTCCTTATTACTTAATAAGATAGTTATGTCAGTTCTATATGAAAATTTAATATCTTTGTTATTATTTTGCGTGTTTTTTTGTTTTTTCAACAATCGTTTTTACGATTTGTTGATGATACTTCTTCCACAGCCATATTCAATATATCAGTGGTATAAAAAAACTGTAACGGTATTTCTTTGCGAAACTTTTGGTTTCTCTTATGCGGCCCTGATGCATGTATTAATTAGTATATATAGTGTGGAAATAAACGAGATTACAGTACTGTTTTTCTTTTTTCCACTTGTAGCAGCTTCAGTTATTAGTTCTTTTTCTGTACGGATAAGGATGGAGAAGGAACGATTATATGAGTTATTTCTTATTACGACCGAAATTAGTCGAGGATTAACTGGAGGAAATTTGAAACATATTAAACAAGCACTTAAAGGTTTTTTTGGCATACAAGCATATGTAATATGGACAAAAGATGATGGGAACTGGAGTATTCTATTAAAAGATGGGAAAGTGCGCTCTCATATTTCTGATGATTCAGAAATATTAAGGGCGTTTGAGAAACTTTCTAAAAATCTTGTATTTAATGATTGGAAAATTGGTACGGCTCCTGGAGATGAAATATTTGATAGTGTTATACGCTCACTTGTATATTTTCCTCTTATAGTAAATGATGAATTAGTCGGAATGTTTGTTGCAGGGAAAAGTAGAAATGCGGGTTTCTTTCCAGAAGATGTACAGTCGTTAGCTACATTTTCTAACCAATTAGCTAACGTTGTTAAAACAAGGATATTGATTTCTGAACAGAAAAAAAGAATGATTTTAGAAGAAAGAAATAGAATTGCCCGTGAAATTCACGATGGTATTGCGCAAACATTAGCGGGGGTAATATTCCAACTAGAATCCGCACGGAAAAAATACCATGATAAACCAAAAGATATGCAGCAAGTAGTTGAGAAAAGCATAAAAGATTTAAGAGGAAGTCTAGGAGAAGTTCGCTATTCTATTTATGCTTTAAAACCATATCCGACACAACAATTAGGCCTTAAGCAGGCAATAGCAAGTAAAATAAAATCTTTAAAACGAGAATATGAACTAGACATTACCTATCATGAAAGAGGTCATGCACGTGCGCTTAGTTTTTCAAAAGAAAGAGTTATATTTGATACATTACAAGAGAGTTTGCAAAACATTGTAAAACATGCACAAGCAAAAAAGGCTGATGTTTTACTCAGTTATCAAAGTGAACACGTTCTTTTAAGGGTTAAGGATAATGGAGTTGGATTTTCACTATTTGAGTCTATGGTTAAAACAAAGAATGAGCCACATTATGGTATATTACATATGAATGAACAAGCTGACCAATTAGGGGCTACTTTACAGATTGATAGTTCTATAGGAAAGGGGACAGAAATTACACTGTTAATTCCAGATTCACAAACAAGGGGTGCGTAAAATGATTAAAATATTAGTAGTAGATGATCATGCTTTTTTACGGGATGCAATTCGGAGCATACTAGAAGATGAATCTGATATGAAAGTGGTTGGAGAAGCTAGCTCTGGGGATGAAGTATTGGGAAAAGTAGAAGAATGCGGACCAGATTGTATTTTGATGGATATTAACCTGCCAGGGAAAAATGGGATTGAAGCTACAGAGTTAGTGAAAAAAATTTATCCGAGTTGCCGAGTACTTGTGTTTACAATGTATGAACATGATGAGTATTTAATGGATGCACTTCAGGCCGGTGCTGATGGTTATTTATTGAAGGATTCCTCATCAGAGCAGGTAGTAGCAGCAATTCGAATGTTATATCGAGGTGATTCAGTTATTCATCCGCGTATGACTAAAAAATTAATTACATATCATCAGCAAAAAATGAAAGTAGAATCAAATGAAAATGAACTGACGGAACGTGAAAAGGAAATTCTCTTTGAACTAGTAAAAGGACTTAGTAATAAAGAAATTGCTGAAGTTTTATATATTAGTGATAAAACAGTTAAAATACACATCAATAAAATTTTTAAAAAACTAAATGTGAAAAGTCGATCGCAAGCAGTGATTTATGCAGTTCGAAATCAATTGGTTCCGCTAGATTAAATAAGAAATCTATCAAAGAACTATCGTGTCGATTTATTCTGTATCACAAAGAATAAAGGACAAGATAGTTCTTTTGTACTATGTACGCATAGAATCCTTAGAGAAAAGATACTCCTTTTGTTTAATTTTCAGAATAATCAAAATGTGAAATAATAAAAATAGAATTACATTTTAATATTGTTAATAATTCATTTTATGAAAATCTTTTGTTGGAAATAAATGATGGGGGGCTCTTATAAAAAGAGTAAAGTGAGTGGTTAGCTATATGAGGTATGGGGATGGTAGTGGCGTTGGAAATCTTTCATGATACAAAAGATTGAGATTGATAGAGTTTCCGATGCTACATGGGAATTTAAGAATCAATTTGTTTCAAAAAATAATAGTAACTACTCAGCCACCTTTCGGTGTCTTTTTTAAATTTTACTAGTTTCATATGCCTCCCATTTGTAAATACTGAGTATATCAAACAGGGGAGGTGAATCTTATGGTCGATCGAAAAATTATTTTAGATACATATAAAAAAGGACCTGAAGCTGTTATTTCTTTATTTGAAGAAACATTTTCTAAGTTAGAAAAACGTATACAAGAACTAGAAAATGCTTCAAAAAAAAACTCCAAAAATAGTCATAAGCCACCTTCTACAGATGGTTTGGGTAAGCCCGTTACAAAAAGTTTGCGCAAACCGTCTCATCGTCAAACGGGTGGCCAGTTGGGCCACAAGGGACATACTCTTGGTTTGACAGCGACTCCAGATCATACGATTACACATTCTCCTACATATTGTACTTGTTGTCATACTTCCTTGAACCACGAGCCTGTAAAAGGGTATCGCATTCGCCAAGTGTATGACTTACCACCTATTCAGATCGAAGTGACAGAACATAAAGTAGAACAGAAAGAATGCCCACATTGCCATTCTATCCAAGAAGCCCAATTTCCTTCGACAGTATCTCGTCCTGTTCAATATGGTCCAAATATAAAAAGACTGATTCCCTATTTAACGCATTATCAATGCATTTCTTTGAAGCGAACAAAAGAATTCTTTCAGGATTGTTTTGGACATTCTATAAGCGAAGGAACCCTGGTAAATCATACACAGGCTTTCGCTTCTCAATTGCAGCCATTCATAAAAGAAGTAAAGGAAAAGATTCTGCAGTCTCCTGTTGTCCATTTTGATGAAACTGGTATGCGTGTAGAAAACAAAACACAATGGTTACATACTGCCAGTACACCGGAGGTGACATTGCAACATATTCATCAAAAACGTGGAAAAGAAGCAATGGATGCTGGAGAAATCTTGCCATCTTTTTCTGGAATTGCGATGCATGATGGTTGGAAATCGTATGATGCGTATACAGATTGTCGTCACGTTTTATGTAATGCCCATCTCTTACGAGATTTACAAGGAATTATAGATAGTACTGGAGAACAATGGGCACAACAGATGCAGAAATTTCTAACGCAAGCGTTGACGATGAAAAAGCAATCCGAAGGTACCATGCCAAAAGCGACGCAAAAGAATCTGTTTATTATGTATCAATCCATATTGAAAGAACAACAGATTCTTTCCACGAAACAAAAGAAGAAAGGAAAGCAGACGCCTTCTCAAAATTTATGGAATCGCTTCGTCAAGTATTCTGACAGAATTCTAGCGTTTTTAGAACATCCAGCCATTCCATTTGATAACAATCAAGCAGAACGGGATATTCGGATGACGAAAGTAAAACAGAAAGTGTCTGGGACTTTCCGAAGTAAGAAAGGCGCAGAATCTTTTTGTCAGATACGAAGCTTTATGAGTACCATGAAAAAACAAAAACAATCGGTCTTACAAGCGATAAACCAAGTCATAGAAACTAGAACGGTTCCTTGGAATAACACGACTTCATAAGAGAATTTCTCTATTTGGCATAGATTCTTTCTCTGATTGGAGTATTTTCTTTTCATGTTTTCGAATCGGAAACATGTATTTGGCCTGTTTTTTTATTTGAAGAAGCTGAGTAGTTACAAATAATATTAATAATGGGGAGATGCAATATGAAACGAGGGAAATTTGGAAAGGTTCTTATTGGAACGTTAACAGTTGGAATGTTATTGTCTCAAGGGATTCCATATAACGTATTAGCGGAAGAGGTAAATACATCTACTTTAACTGGAATTGATGATGCAGATGCTATCTTAAAAGGCCTTACAAAGGAACAACGTAATGCCTTAAAAACGTTAGATACAAAACCAGGTTTTGTTATTTCGCCAGGTATCAATACAGCAAGTCCTAATAATGTAAATGTGATTATAGAATTTAAGCAAGCGCCTAGCAAAATTGAGGTATTAAAACAAGCGGCTAAAGGGAAAAAGATAGCTCTTTCAAATGCGGAACAAAAGGTAGAGGCATCACATAAAGGGTTTAAAGCAGAGCTTGAACAGCTTCAAAAGAATAAAGAGAAAGGGACAAATGTAAAATCTGCAAAGATAACAAGAGAATATAAGAATGCTTTTAATGGTGTAGCGATTTCTTTACCAGCAAATATAATCGAAGACTTAGTTCGTACCGGTATCGTTAAGCGCGTATGGGAAGATCATGAGGTTAAAATTGATTTGCCGAAAGAAACAGCTAAGACTGCTGTTGAACCAAAAATGGCAGATAGTGTACCACAAATTGGTGTAGACAAGCTACATGATGAAAAAATAACAGGAAAAGGAATTAAGGTAGGTGTACTAGACACAGGTATTGATTACAACCACCCGGATTTGAAAGATGCATATAAAGGGTATCGTGCAAAACAAGGTGAAGATCCAACTAAAATAGATCCGAACTCAATAAAAGGATGGGACTTTGTTAATAATGATGCTGATCCAATGGAGACAACGTATAAGGATTGGCAAAATTCTGGAGGATATCCTGAGATTTATAAGGGAAGTGCATATTATACATCCCACGGTACGCATGTAGCTGGGACAATTGCTGCAGACAAACAGAATAGTGTGGATTATGCAGTGAAGGGCGTTGCTCCAGATGTAGACTTATATTCATATCGCGTATTAGGTCCATATGGAAGTGGACAAACAAGCGGTATTCTTGCTGCGATTGATAAAGCAGTGAAAGACGATATGGATGTTATCAATTTATCACTAGGAGCGTCTATTAATGATCCTTTATATCCTACTTCTGTTGCAGTGAACAATGCGATGTTAGCAGGTGTTGTTACAGTAGTAGCAGCTGGTAATAGTGGTCCGGAAGAAGGTACTATAGGATCACCTAGTGCAGCAGCACTTCCAATTACAGTTGGAGCCAGTGACGCTGCAGTGAATATTCCAACGTTTTCCGCCGATGCAGGTGATGTACATGTAGATAAGATGATGCTACTTGGAAAAAGCTTTACTGATAAGATTGAAGATTTGAAAGGACAATCCTTATCGGTTGTATATGCAGGGCTTGGGAAATCAGGTGATTTTACAGGGAAAGATGTAAAAGGGAAGTTAGCTCTTATCCAACGTGGTGAGATTACATTTGATGAAAAAATTAAAAATGCTAAGGAAGCAGGCGCAAAGGCGGTAATTGTATACAACAATGTAGATGGGGAAATTACAAGTTATCTTGGGGAAAGTACTTCATCTATTCCATCGTTCCGCTTAACAAAAGTAGATGGTGAGAAATTGCAAGCAAAAGCTGTACAAGGAGATGTGTCGTTAGCATTTGGAGAACTTAGTAATATAAAAACAGAGGGAGATCACTTGGCTGATTTCAGCTCCCGTGGTCCTGCAACTAAAACAGATGATATTAAGCCAGATATTGTAGCACCAGGTGTGTCTATTTTCTCAACTGTTCCTGAATATATTAATGATCCAAAAGATGGAGAAAATTATCCGGTAGCGTATGGACGTATGTCAGGTACATCTATGGCAACTCCTCATACTGCAGGGGTAGCGGCACTTATTTTACAAGAACATCCAAACTATAGTCCATTTGAAGTAAAAGAAGCACTTATGAATACCGCAGTTGACCTAAAAGAAGAGCGTTCTGTATTTGAGGTGGGCTCTGGACGAATTGATGCATATCGTGCAGTTCATGCAGATACATCTATCGAGGTTATCGATAAAACATCAAACGTTGTAGATGATGAAGAAGTAGAAATTGAAGAAAAAACAGGTTCTATTGCGTTTGGGTATAAAAATCAAATTGAAAATGGGCCTATTAAAGATAGTCGAAAAGTCTTAATTAAGAACAGCAGTAAAACTGATGGAAAAGAGTTTAAATTAGAAGTAGAGTTTTCATCTACAAGTGTAGGTGTGCGAGATGCAGCGAAGAATGGTGTGAAGCTAAATGTACCAGATTCTATTAAAGTAGCTCCTAGTACATCAGAGGAAATTAGCCCTGAAATTATCATTCCAGAAAACGCTGAATTTGGTAGATATGAGGGCTATATTCATATTTCAAATAAAAACAATGAAAAAGAAGTATATCAAGTACCATTTGCAGTTAAATTCACAGAAAAAGGGATTGCGTCTGTAGATTTACTGAGAGATGCAATGGCAACAGATGCATCTAAATTCCATCCGTTTATGGAGAGACCAAGTTCGCCTTTGACATTTAAACTAAATAGTCCTCTTGAAACTATTGATGCAGTTGTGAAGGACCGAAAGACAGGAAAGGCATTAGGAGTCGTTGGTACACTTAATGCAAGTAGTCTAACACCGAATATTGAATATATGATGTTTTCTGGTATGGGAGGGTATGTACTTCCATTCACAGGAGATCCAGCTCATCCAATTGGGGATAAACCTGTTATGTTGCCTGATGGAGATTACGAATTGAACTTCGTTGGATATGATAAAGAAGGAAAATCGTATACAAAAGGCGATAGCATTATCATTGATAATGTTATACCGGAAATGAAATTTAAGGATGTACAACCTGGTATACATGAAGTCAATGATTCTATGTTTAAAGAAGAAGACGGCCAACGTGCATTATGGGGGCATGGTAATATTTATGATTCTACAGTAGATGCATTGAAGGCAAAAGGCTTGCAGTATGATCAAAAAGCGAACCAAATTGTATATTATCAAAACTCAGCCTTTCCATCAGGTTGGCTGAATACAATTCAAGCAAATGGTGATTTTAAATTTGGAGTACTTCCAGAGGAAATAAACGAGCCGTTAAATTTAAAATTATTTGGATATGATCTTGCAACTGCAGGGAATATGGCAACTGGATATAAAGATTACGTCTTTGTAAAGGAAGGGACAGAATACGCTGTTCCAAGTTATGACAAAGATAAAATCAAATTAGGAGAGAAAATTACATTAACTTTGAATCTTAATAATGTAAAACAGCTTATGTCAGGTACATTTGAAATTCCTTATTACAAGCAGCTCTTTAAATTTACAGATGTGAAACCAAATCCAGCACTTACGGAATATGTAAAACAACATGGACTGAACCTTAAATTAGAAGATCCGAAGATAAGTGAAGAAGGAGCTTGGGAAAACAAGGTGAAAGTTGGGGCATCATTAGAAGGAAAAGAATTTAAAGGATTAGATGGAGATACACCATTTTTAGATGTTACATTCGAGATGACGAACGATGAATACTTTAATGATTTAACTGCATTTGGAGTAGAGAAGTTCTCTTATACAAAAGCTGTTGCATCAGAAGGCATTGAGATTCCTGCGTTTAAAGATAAATCTTTTGCTATTGTTTCGAAACATTCAACGATTACAGGGTATATTGGCCCGGAAGCTTTCTTGAATGAAGAGGGGTATTTAGGTAAGAAAGACTATACAAAACTAGGAGCAAAAGTGTACGCAGTTGGCAAGGATGGAAAGAAATATACAGGAACGATTGGTGATAACGGGCAATTTGAAATTCATAGTGTCCCAGTAAGCGATAAAGAATATGATATTTTCGTAGAAATGCCAGGTCATTTAAATAGTAAATTAACAACAAAAATAGGGAAGGTGCAAGACGGTGAATTAGTGGGACAAAACTTTAGAGTTGACATGGATGATAACCTTGCAGGTGATGTAAATGGAGATAAAATGGTAGACATTCAAGATGCTAGAATAGCAGCTTTATCGTATGGAAAAGGAAAAGTATCTGTAAAAGATGGAGATATAAATCAAGATGGTGTTGTAGATGAAACAGATATTCGTTTTATTGAGAAAAACTTCTTGAAAAAGAGTCCAGATGCTAAAGAAAATCAGAAACCGAAAGAAAATGTAGGTCCAGTGACATTAGATAAAATCTTACGCTCTATTGGCTTAGAACCAAAAAAATAAGTGGGCAAACTTCTAGAGTAAATAATGCAATCAGACAATGAATAGTAAATGAAATGAGATTGGCTAACAAATAACCGGTAATGATTTACGGTAACATTACCGGTTATTTTAAAAGTAATAGTCGTTTTGATATATGAAGTAACTAGTTTAAATTTGGTTCACTTTCGCTGTGGGACAAGGTAGTTGCTTAAATTATTTTGTGGGATGGAAATAAGGTTTGTAGTTTGAACTTTAAAAATAGGGGGACTTGTGAAATGAGTATTAAGAAAAAACTTGGTATGGGTGTTGTAACTGCAGCACTTGGCTTATCTTTAATTAGCGGGGGAACATATGCGTATTTTAGTGATAAGGAAGTGTCACAAAATACTTTTGCAGCGGGTACTTTAGATTTGAGTGTGAATCCTGAAGTTGTTATTAATGTCGATAATATTAAACCAGGTGATGAAATGGAGCGTGGTTTTCAATTAGTAAACAAAGGAACTTTAGCAATAGGAGATGTGAAACTCCTGACAGATTACAGTGTAATCGATGCTAAAGGAGATAATGGAAATGCTGATTTTGGTGATCATATCCGTGTTGATTTCTTGTGGAATTTGGATAAAAATGAGGTTCCAATTTGGTCTACTACATTATCTGAATTAAAGGTATCTACGCAAAATGGAAGTATTCCTGATCTTGTACAAAAAGGTGTTGTAGACCGAGAAGGAAATGGACTTGCTCCTGGTGATGATGATACTTTCTATGTAATGTTCACATTTGTAGATAATAATGCAGAGCAAAATGTATTTCAAGGAGATTCATTAAAATTAAATTGGACTTTCAATTCAATGCAGACAAAAGGTGAAGAGAAATAAAAATAAATGTTATATACGAGAATCAATTGATGAAGAATTGATAAATAAAACTTTTAATAATGTAAAGGTTGATTTAGTGAATCAACCTTTTTTGTTTTTAGATTATTCATAGCAGTACTTCTCACATTTGTGTCGAATTAAGAAGATATATAGGAGGGATATATATGGAAATAGCTGTAGAACGTGTGTTTACGAAAGAGATTTTAAAAAGAGCAGCGAATTTGTTTCATGTAACAGTAGAAGAAAAGCCACTTGGAGATTTTGAGAATTATATTTTTAAGGCGAAGGGTGATAATGATGAAGATTATGTATTACGTTTAACACATTCTTCTCATCGTTCTAAACAAGAGGTAGAGGCTGAACTAGATTTTTTACGATATGTTGCGGAGAATGGGGCAAAGGTAGCAGGACCTCTTTATTCAACGTCTCGAAATCTCGTAGAAGAAATCGTAGCAGAGGATGGGACTTTCTTTTTCGCTTCTTTATTTATATATGCAAAAGGTGAGCAAGTAAAAGGAGCAGAATCGCCTTATTGGGGAGATGCTTATTTTGAAGCGTGGGGAAAAGCGATTGGGCAACTGCATCGCCTTACAATGGATTATCCTAAAACAGACTACCGTGATACGTGGGAAGAAGACGAAAGTGGAATTGTTAATGAATTAGAAGATGGTCAAGTGAAAGAGATTGCAGCGGTATTAATGGATGAAATTAAGGCTCTTCCAGTTGAAAGAGAAACGTTCGGTCTTATGCACGGTGATATTCATCAAGGTAATTTTCATTATGATGGTAAAGAGCTAACAATCTTTGATTTTGATGATGCTGCTTATAATTACTTTATACATGATTTAGCAATGGTTTTATACTACTCTGTTCTATTTACACCGTGGACAGCAGAAGAGAAGACAGATTTTGCTCGTAAACAGTTACAAGTGTTACGAAAAGGATATGAGTATGAGCACAGGCTGGCGGATAGTTGGTATGAATCGTTACCACTATTTTTACGTTTACGTGATATAGGTTTATATGGAACGCTTCAAAAGAAGTTTAAAGGGAAAGATATGCCTGATAACTTCTTGAAATTATCAGAAGAGCTATACGAAAGAATTATTAAAAGAGAAGCAATTGTGAATATATAATACATTTAGTTCAAAACAAAGTATATAAAACAAATATATACTTTGTTTTTTTATACAAAAATATGTTTACTTTATTAAAATAATATTGTCCTAGATTCGGTATACACTTATAATTTTATATATATTCTGAATATTCTTTATAAAAAGGAGGGGGAATGTTGGAAGCTTTCGTAAATTGGTTAAATAATATTGTTTGGAGTCCAGCACTTGTTTATTTATGTTTAGGAGTAGGTTTATATTTTTCTATTCGAACGAAGTTTTTACAAGTAAGACATGTAGGAGAAATGGTGAAGCTGACATTTCAAGGGGAAAAATCAGAAGCTGGTGTTTCTTCATTCCAAGCGTTAGCACTTTCGTTATCAGGACGTGTTGGAACAGGGAATATCGCTGGGGTAGCAACAGCGGTTGCATTCGGTGGACCAGGAGCTGTATTTTGGATGTGGGCAGTAGCCTTTTTAGGAGCAGGATCAGCTTATGTAGAATCAACACTCGCGCAAATATATAAGACGAAACATCAAGGGCAGTTTCGTGGTGGACCTGCTTATTACATTGAAAAAGGTTTAGGTGTGAAATGGTATGCTTTAGTATTCGTTGCAGCGACAATTCTTGCAACAGGACTTTTACTACCAGGTGTACAAGCAAATAGTATTGCTGTAAGTTTAGAAACTGCTTTTGGTATTAATACTACCGTATCAGGGGCTATATTAGTTGTCGTATTAGCTCTTATCATTTTCGGTGGAGTAAAGCGAATTGTTAACGTAGCGCAAGTTGTCGTACCGTTTATGGCAATAGGCTATATTTTAGTAGCTTGCGTCATTGTTGCTATGAATATTGAAAAATTGCCAGAAGCATTTATGTTAATTATAAGAAGTGCATTTGCATTAGAAGCTGCTTTCGGTGGTATTATCGGTTTAGCAATCTCTTGGGGGGTAAAACGTGGTATTTATTCCAATGAAGCAGGACAAGGGACTGGACCACACGCAGCAGCTGCAGCCGAAGTATCACATCCAGCTAAGCAAGGTTTAGTACAAGCATTTTCCGTTTACATTGATACATTATTTGTTTGTTCAGCAACAGCATTTATGATGATTATTACAGGCATGTATAACGTATTTGATGCAAGCGGAAAAAACTTTATCGTTAATAAACTAAACGGCGCTCAGCCAGGACCAGGATATACACAGGCGGCGGTAGAATCTGTTTTCCCTGGATTTGGAAACGGTTTCGTTGCAATCTCGTTATTATTCTTCGCGTTTACAACAATTATGGCGTATTACTACATTGCAGAAACGAATATCGCGTACTTAAATCGTGATAAAGATCGCCCTTGGATGTCCATGGTACTAAAGTTTGTATTTTTAGGAGCTGTATTCTACGGCTGTATAAAAACAGCAGCAGCGGCTTGGGCTTTAGGCGACGTTGGGGTAGGAATTATGGCATGGGTAAATATCATTGCGATTTTATTGTTACAAAAACCTGCATTAGTCGCATTAAAGGATTATGAAAAACAGAAAAAAGAAGGAAAAGATCCAGTATTCGATCCAGGGCCATTAGGAATTAAAAATGCTGATTTTTGGGAGCATGAATACGGGAAAGATAAGAAAGAAGAAGTATCTTAACTTAATAGAATAGAAATGAAAAAGCAAAGGGAAAATGCCTTTGCTTTTTTTTATGGACAAAATGAGGCTGGAAGTTATTTTTTTGCCTATTTTTGAATATAAAAAGAATGTACATGCATTGTTAGGGGAAGGGGGAGTATGTTGATAGAATTTCGTAATGTAAATAAATATTATGGTAGCTTTCAAGTTTTGAAAAATATTAATATGCAAGTGAAAAAAGGCGAAGTGGTGGTAGTTGTCGGGCCTTCAGGATCAGGAAAAAGTACATTGCTTCGATGTATAAATCAATTAGAGGCAATTACAGATGGAGAATTAATTGTACAAAATACAGAGGTACACAATAAAAAAACGGACATGAATGAATTGCGGCGAAATATTGGGATGGTCTTTCAACATTTTTATTTATATCCACATAAAACGGTTCTTCAAAATATTACATTAGCACCGATTAAAGTAAATAAAGTTTCCAAAGAAGAAGCAGAGAAAACAGCAATGTTTTATTTAGAGAAAGTAGGAATCCCTGAGAAGGCTAATGTATATCCACATCAATTATCCGGAGGACAACAGCAACGGGTGGCAATTGCTAGAGGACTTGCAATGCAGCCGGAAATTATGCTATTCGATGAGCCTACGTCTGCTCTTGATCCAGAGATGATTGGAGAGGTACTTGATGTTATGAAAGCACTGGCTAAAGAAGGGATGACAATGGTCGTTGTCACGCATGAAATGGGATTTGCTAGAGAGGTAGCAGATAGGATCTTATTTATGGATGATGGCCAAATTATTGAAGATACAACACCGGCGAACTTTTTTGCAAACCCTGAACAAGAAAGAGCCCGTTTATTTTTAAGTCGGGTGCTAAATCATTAGAGGAGGAATTTCATGCTTAAAATGAAAAAGTTATTTACTTTAATCGTATTTTCATGTTTATTCGTGCTTGTTGTTGCTGGATGCGGAAGTAAGAAAGATGAGGCAAAGGAAACAAATACGAAGCAAGGCGGGGCTGTTGAGCAAATTAAGAAACGAGGGAAATTAGTAGTTGGGGTGAAGAATGATACGAATTTATTTGGATTAAAAAATCCTTCAACAGGGCAGGTAGAAGGATTCGATGTTGATGTCGCCAAGGCACTGGCGAAAAAGATTCTTGGAGATGAAAAGAAGCTAGAGCTGAAAGAAGTAACGTCTAAAACACGCATTCCAATGCTGAAAAATGGTGATATTGATGCAATTATTGCAACAATGACAATTACGGAAGAACGCAAAAAAGAAGTGGATTTTTCAGATGTATATTTTAAAGCAGGACAATCGTTACTTGTGAAAAAAGGAAGCAATATTAAGAGCGTCGATGATATAAAACAAGGCGTTAAAGTATTAGCTGTAAAAGGATCAACATCTACAAATAACATTCGTCAAAAGTCACCAGAAGCGACTGTATTAGAGTTTGAAAATTATAGTGAGGCATTTACAGCGTTAAAGGCAGGTAAAGGTGATGTGTTAACGACAGATAATGCGATCCTTTACGGAATGGCAAAACAAGATTCTAATTATGAAGTAGTAGGAAAAATTTTCACAGATGAACCGTATGGAATTGCAGTGCAAAAAGGGGCAGATGATTTAACGAAAGAGATTAATACTTTAATTAAAGACATGAAAGCAAGCGGGGAGTATGACAAATTATATGAGAAGTGGATTGGACAAAAACCAGAAAAGTAGATAGTAAAAGTGAGAGGATGAGAGTACTCATCCTCTTCTTGTAAAGAAAGAGGGGAGAATATGTGCCTGATTTTTCTATATTAACGAATAACATTGATATGTATTTAGAAGGGTTTAAATATACAGTTATGTCTAGTGTAATTGCATTGATAGGTAGTTTTATTTTAGGAGTAATTTTGGCAGTAATGCGTATTGCACCTATTCGCATTTTAAATTGGATAGGATCAGCTTTTGTGGAGTTTGTAAGAAATATTCCACTTGTATTAATTGCATTTATATTCTATTTTGCTTTACCTGTAATAGGAATTACTTTAAATGGTTTTGTAGCAGGAACAGTTACGCTTACGGTATATACGGCAGCTTTTATTGCAGAAGTAATTCGCGCTGGTATTTTATCAGTTGCGAAAGGGCAGATGGAAGCTGCTCGCTCTTCAGGGCTAACGTATGTGCAGGCGATGTATTATGTTGTCTTACCCCAAGCAGTGAAAATTGTAATTCCCCCTTTAGGAAACCAGTTTCTCAATTTAGTTAAAAACTCTTCAATACTTGGAATTATTGCTGGTGCTGATTTAATGTATCAAGGAGATTTAATTTCAACGAAGACGTTTGTTACGTTTGATGTTTATATATTTGTCGGGATGTTTTATTTAATATTAACAATTCCGCTCAGTATGCTAGTGCGTTATTTAGAAAAACGCTTAGCAAAGGAGGCGGTGTAAATGGATTTCAAGGGAGCAATTACAGGAGATCATATTCTATTTTTATTAAAAGGATTACTTATAACATTAGAGGTAGCGCTCATAGCAATTGTACTTAGTTTTATTATTGGAAGTGTAATCGGTATATTGCGCTACACGAAAATACCTGTCGTCTCACAAGTATTAGGAGTTATAGTTGAAGTGATTCGAAACTTACCACTACTGTTAATTATATTTTTCACGTATTTTGCACTTCCAGAAGCAGGCTTGAAATTAGAAATTATAACAGCTGCAATTGTTGCTTTAACAATATTTGAGGCAGCAATGATATCTGAAATTGTTAGAAGTGGTCTATTGTCTATTGAAAAAGGGCAGGTTGAAGCTGCAAGATCTTCGGGATTAACGTATGTTCAAGCGCTTTGGCATATTATTTTGCCACAAGCATTAAGGAGAATGGTTCCGCCGCTTGTCAGTCAATTTATTTCATTGCTGAAGGATACGTCGCTAGCGGTTGTTATATCACTCCCTGAGCTTATGCATAATGCTCAAATTATTAGCGGGCAAAATGTGAATTACATGATTCCGACGTTTATAGTAGTAGCTTGTATGTACTTTATCGTAAATTATAGTTTATCAATTTTATCGAGAAGATTAGAACTCCGTTGACTCTTACAATATATGTAAGGGTTTTTCCTTGTTTCTCCTTATTTTCCTCTAAATAGAATCTAAATCTTGCAATAATTCGATTTTTATATTGTTTTATCAGAAAAGTTTTAATTTTATATAGAAAATGTAATCGCTTTCGTGTATATTTTTATTATCAGAAAATTTTAACAGGATATAGGGGTATGGTAGGGGGAGGATTTAGATGCAGCAACCAACGAATGAGAAATTACATCGTACGATGAAGAGTAGACATTTATTTATGATCGCACTTGGTGGTGTAATCGGAACTGGTTTCTTCTTAGGTTCAGGTTACACCATTAATCAGGCTGGACCAGGGGGAGCCATCCTTTCATATTTAGTAGGCGGATTTATTATGTATTTAACAATGCTTTGTCTTGGAGAGTTAACGGTAGCGATGCCGGTTTCAGGATCTTTCCAAAAGTATGCGACGAAGTTTATTGGACCAGGAACGGGCTTTATGATTGGCTGGTTATACTGGCTCGGCTGGGCAGTAACAGTGGGTCTAGAATTAACGTCAATCGGTTTAATGATGAAAAGATGGTTTCCAAATGTTGATGTTTGGGTATGGTGCCTTGTATTCGGCGTTATTTTATATGCTTCAAACGCAATTTCGGCGAAAAGTTATGCTGAATTAGAATTTTGGTTCTCTAGTATTAAAGTAATTACAATTCTTGCATTTGTTGTGCTTGGTGGTAGTGCATTATTAGGATTTATATCATATGACGGAAAAGAAGCAGCACCTCTTTTCTCTAACTTTGTAAGCGATGGTGGACTTTTCCCGAATGGACTAGCTGCCGTATTACTTACAATGATTACAGTTAACTTCTCGTTCCAAGGAACAGAGTTAATCGGAATTGCAGCGGGAGAAAGTGAAAATCCAGAAAAAACAATTCCACGTGCAATCCGTAATACAGTATGGCGCATTATGTTATTCTTCATTTTAACAATGACGATTTTAGTAGGATTAATTTCTTGGAAAGAAGCAGGCGTAATTGAAAGCCCATTTGTAGTCGTATTTGATAAAATTGGTATTCCATACGCAGCTGATATTATGAACTTCGTTATTATTACTGCGTTATTATCTGTAGCGAACTCTGGATTATATGCAGCGACGCGTATACTATGGTCACTTGCAAATGAAGGAATGGCACCAACTTCCTTCCAGAAAGTAAATAAGCGTGGTATTCCAATTACAGCGCTAGTCGTAACGATTGCGGTAGCTGGATTATCTCTATTCACAAGTTTCCTTGCAGAAGATACAGTATACATGTACTTATTATCGATAGCTGGTTTATCGGCTGTTTCAAGTTGGATCATTATTGCTTTATCGCAACTTCGCTTTAGAAGTCAGTATATAAAAGGCGGAGGAAAGTTAGAGGACTTAAAGTATAGAACACCACTATATCCGATTGTTCCAATTTTAGCTTTAATTACAAATAGCATCGTTGTTATTAGTTTAGCGTTTATTCCTGAACAAAGAATGGCGTTATACTGTGGTATTCCATTTATCATTTTCTGCTATATATATTATTATATTAGTAAGAAACGGCAGAAACCGATGAAAGTGGAGATGGAAAAAACAAATGAAACTAACAATCAAACACGATGATATAGAAGCAGATTTATCGTATGGTCAATTAGCGATTGGAAAAGAAAACGGGTATTCACCGTTACAATTACTCATTTCTTCTATCGCAGGATGTAGTGCAATTGTCTTTCGAACAATTTTAGAAAAGAAACGTATTACATATGATACGTTTACAATCGAAACTGAAATTGGTAGAAGTGAAGCTTTATCGAAGCCAGTTGAAAGTGTTCATTTGCACTATAAAATTAAAGCAGAAAACATTACAGAAGAGCAGCTGGACAAGGCGCTGCAACTTGCAGTGAAAAATTGTACGATTGTTCAATCTGTAAAAGATAGTATAAAGGTTACGGAAACAATTGAACTAATAAAATGAAACATAAAAACGTGAGAGCCGTATTCTCACGTTTTTATGTTTTTAGAAAGAGGGGAAAGTGTAGTGGGCTGTTTAGGTTGTAAATTAGCAAACGAAGAGAAAAAAATATATAAAGTATATGAAGATGATTATGTAACTTGCTTTTTAGATCATGCGCCTTTCTACCCAGGACATACTTTAATTGTGCCAAAGCAACATGTTGTAGAAGTAGACGAATTAGATGATGTTGTAGCAAAATCCATTATGGATGCTTCTAAGCTGATTGCAAAAGCGATTAAGGCATTATATCAACCTGACGGAATTACGATTTGTCAAAATGGTGGAATCTTTAATGAACTTACGCACTATCATATGCATGTTGTACCGAGATATAAAGAGCGTTCATTTGCCGAGTTTTATACGGTACAATCGGGAGAAAAGAAGAATCATAATTTGGAAGAAATAAAGACGTTGTTAAAAGAAGAGATAGAGAAAATACTGCACACTAAAAAGGCGTAAGAGAATTTCTCTTACGCCTTTTTAGTCTTCATACATACTTAAAACTTCTTTCGCACGTATACGTAAACCATCTATCAATTCTGTCGGTTCTAAAACTTTTGCATCTTTTCCGAGTCTATAAAATAAAGGGGTAATAAAATTGATTTCTCCTTTATCAATTGTTGAATTTATATATCCTGTCCCATCCTCGTTTATTATAACGAATTCCTCAAGATAAGGGACGCTTTTACATTGGCGTACGCCTTCTGTTGTCAGTAAAACATGTAACTGAGTAGGGATGTGTACTACGTTAGAGTTAGAGGCAAACCACTCTTCTAAATTCATGAATGTATCCTCATTTTCTTCCGTTGATAATATGGAAAGAATACGATCGATGCGATACAGTAATACTTTTTTCCTGCCATAGTCATAGGACGGTAAGTACCATAGCCCGTCATGAGCATATACACCGATAGGATGAACATGTTTTGTTTTTAACCCCGATTTAGATTCGTATTGAAAGTGTAAATTTTTATTTTCAATAGCCGCGGTTAACACTTCGTTTAAAAGAGGTGTATCAATTGTGCGCTTCGGATTCCAAAAAGCGATGTAAGAACGTATTTTATCAACTTTCACTTTCGCATCATGTTGTAGGGAGCTATACAGTTTATGTATAACGGAATTGATTTCTGTGTTAAAAGGTAAGTCGCGATAGTAACTTAAAGATTGAAAAGCAAAAAAGATAGAGACTGCTTCTTCTTCCGTAAATAAAATAGGCGGAATTACTCTATTCGTTAATACTTTATAGCCGCCGTTACGACCTTGTTCTGCGTAAATGGGCAACCCCATATCACTTAAATCTAAAATGTATCTATGAACCGTACGAACGGAAATATTAAATTCATCAGCTATTTCTTGAGCTGTAAATGTTTTTTTCGCAGAAGCAAATATAAGAATATCTAATAAGCGTTTAGCTTTTGACAAATGTATCACCTTTTCTTTTTAACGTGACATAAATTGTCATGTTTTATTGTTAGTATATTGTTTACATCATATGTTATCAAGATGAGATACAAGGAGGAAAAGATATGTCACGTGAAATAGTTTTATTTATAGCGGCGAGTTTAGATGGATATATTGCGAAAGAAAATGATGATTTAGAGTGGTTAATGGAAACGGAAGGAGAGGGAGATAATGGTTATACAGAAATGTACGAAACGATTGATACAATAATTATGGGAAAGAAAACGTACGATTATGTAGTAGAGCATACGGAAACATTCCCGTACTTAGATAAAGCATGTTATGTTTTTTCTCGTTCAGAAAAAGGTTCAGACGGAAACGTGGAATTTGTAAATGAAGATGTAGTGGAGTTTACAAAAAGGTTGAAAGAGCAAGAAGGATCTAAAATATGGATGGTTGGTGGAGGAGAGCTACTGAGAGAATTCTTTAAAAATAATCTAATTGATGAATATATTGTTACGATTACACCGCATATATTAGGCTCAGGTGTCCCATTATTTAAAGAAAAGAATCCAGAAATTAATTTAACTTTAACGGATACGAAACGTTTTGGGCAATTTGTAAATTTATATTATAAAGTAAAATGATAAAGTGAAACTTTAATCAGTGGGGGTTTTGTTCATCTCCCACTGATTATTAGTTGAACCAATCGGGCTTTTACGGGCAGTTGATCCCCCACCTAACTTCTTTGCTTCCGCTGAATTTTGATGTAGGGGTCTTACTGCCCGTTAATGCGGGATAAAGAAACACGACTACTGATGGTAGTCGTGTTTCTTTACAGATGGTAATGAAATGATAAAACAAGATCCATGATCAACTTCACTCGTGACAGTAATCGTCCCGCCGTGTAGCTCTACAATTTCTTTCACGATAGATAGCCCTAAACCAGTTCCACCTGTAGCTCGTGATCTTGCTTTATCAACTCGATAAAAGCGTTCGAAAATGTGAGGGAGGTCTTCAAGCGGAATACCTTCGCCTTCATCTTCAATTGCAATGGAAATATGTTTATGTTCTTCTGTAACAGAAATGTTTATATGAGAATGCTCTTTTGAATGTCTATAAGCGTTATTTAAAATATTCACAACAACTTGTTCGAATCGTTGTTCATCTAAGTTTACTAGCAGTGTAGGAGGACAAGAGAAAAAAACTTTAATGTACCTTTCTTTATACATGGCGTTTACTTTTTCACATATACGCGTAAGGAAGGTGTGTAAATGCACTTCCTTTACTTGAATAGAAAAGTTATGTTGTTCCATTTGTGCAAGTGAAAATAAATCTTGAACTAAGTTTGTAATGTAATCAGACTCATCTTTTATAATTGATAAATATCGTAAACGTTGTTCAGAAGGGGTGCCTTCTTTTAAAGCAATGTCAGCGTAACCTCTTACGTATGTTAACGGTGTTCGTAATTCGTGAGCAACACTTGCTAGAAATTCACTTCGCTCTGTTTTCATATAATGTAGATCATTTGCGAGCGTCTGAATAGATGATGCTAGTTCACCAATTTCATCATTTCGAGTAGTTGTTAATGAAACAGATAAATCACCTTTACTCATTTTTTCAGTGGCATGTTTCATGTGTAACAATGGTTTTGTTAATAATCGAGATAATAGGAAAATTGTGATGACTGTGAGTAGAAACGTGATGGCACCAGCAATAATGAATTGTTTCGTTAATCCATTAACTAACTTTTCAATTGATTCTGTTCCAAGAAACATGTACACATAGCCTTCATGTTTTCCATCTACTACAATGGGGCTAACTGTACATATATAATTAGATGTTTTCCAATGATTTTCTATAATCGCTCCATTATGGTCTGTTCGAGTTTGCATTTTACTAATATGATCGTTTATAGTCGTGTTTATTTCGTTAGATTTAGCTAGTATTTCTTTATTTGCATTTGTAATAACGACAGTTGTTTCAGCTTCAGATTCCATTAATGCTACGTGAGAGATGGTTTGCTCATCGTAATATTTTTCAAGTACATCTCGATGACTATTTCCTCGCTTTAATAAAGCTGTCATTTCTTCATGTACTCTAGTGTTTACAAGACTATAATAGAGCAAAATAAAGAGAACACTTTCAATTAAAAGTGTAACAATTAAAAAATAAAATCCGAATTGAATTGAAATTCGTTTCATCGTTTTGCCCCTTACTGTTCAGTATCAATCCATCGATAACCTATTCCATACACGGTTTTTAAATGATGATCAATAGGGAAATTTGCTTTTCGCAATTTATCACGTAAATTACGAATATGTGAATCGACTGTGCGATCTTCTGTATTTGTGTTTAACCCCCAAATTCGTTCGATGAGCTGATCACGGTTTAATACGTAGTTCACATGGCGTAAAAATAATCCGAGTAAAGAAAATTCGTAACTACTCAGCTTCTTCAAATAAAAAAACAGGCCAAATACATGTTTCCGATTCGAAAACATGAAAAGAAAATACTCCAATCAGAGAAAGAATCTATGCCAAATAGAGAAATTCTCTTATGAAGTCGTGTTATTCCAAGGAACCGTTCTAGTTTCTATGACTTGGTTTATCGCTTGTAAGACCGATTGTTTTTGTTTTTTCATGGTACTCATAAAGCTTCGTATCTGACAAAAAGATTCTGCGCCTTTCTTACTTCGGAAAGTCCCAGACACTTTCTGTTTTACTTTCGTCATCCGAATATCCCGTTCTGCTTGATTGTTATCAAATGGAATGGCTGGATGTTCTAAAAACGCTAGAATTCTGTCAGAATACTTGACGAAGCGATTCCATAAATTTTGAGAAGGCGTCTGCTTTCCTTTCTTCTTTTGTTTCGTGGAAAGAATCTGTTGTTCTTTCAATATGGATTGATACATAATAAACAGATTCTTTTGCGTCGCTTTTGGCATGGTACCTTCGGATTGCTTTTTCATCGTCAACGCTTGCGTTAGAAATTTCTGCATCTGTTGTGCCCATTGTTCTCCAGTACTATCTATAATTCCTTGTAAATCTCGTAAGAGATGGGCATTACATAAAACGTGACGACAATCTGTATACGCATCATACGATTTCCAACCATCATGCATCGCAATTCCAGAAAAAGATGGCAAGATTTCTCCAGCATCCATTGCTTCTTTTCCACGTTTTTGATGAATATGTTGCAATGTCACCTCCGGTGTACTGGCAGTATGTAACCATTGTGTTTTGTTTTCTACACGCATACCAGTTTCATCAAAATGGACAACAGGAGACTGCAGAATCTTTTCCTTTACTTCTTTTATGAATGGCTGCAATTGAGAAGCGAAAGCCTGTGTATGATTTACCAGGGTTCCTTCGCTTATAGAATGTCCAAAACAATCCTGAAAGAATTCTTTTGTTCGCTTCAAAGAAATGCATTGATAATGCGTTAAATAGGGAATCAGTCTTTTTATATTTGGACCATATTGAACAGGACGAGATACTGTCGAAGGAAATTGGGCTTCTTGGATAGAATGGCAATGTGGGCATTCTTTCTGTTCTACTTTATGTTCTGTCACTTCGATCTGAATAGGTGGTAAGTCATACACTTGGCGAATGCGATACCCTTTTACAGGCTCGTGGTTCAAGGAAGTATGACAACAAGTACAATATGTAGGAGAATGTGTAATCGTATGATCTGGAGTCGCTGTCAAACCAAGAGTATGTCCCTTGTGGCCCAACTGGCCACCCGTTTGACGATGAGACGGTTTGCGCAAACTTTTTGTAACGGGCTTACCCAAACCATCTGTAGAAGGTGGCTTATGACTATTTTTGGAGTTTTTTTTTGAAGCATTTTCTAGTTCTTGTATACGTTTTTCTAACTTAGAAAATGTTTCTTCAAATAAAGAAATAACAGCTTCAGGTCCTTTTTTATATGTATCTAAAATAATTTTTCGATCGACCATAAGATTCACCTCCCCTGTTTGATATACTCAGTATTTACAAATGGGAGGCATATGAAACTAGTAAAATTTAAAAAAGACACCGAAAGGTGGCTGAGTAGTTACGAAAATTCAATTGGTGTGAGAAGGAGTTCTTCATTATGGACAGAAACGAAGTGTTTTGTTTCATCCCATACAATACCGTGATATTGGATTTGTTTATGTTCATTTGTACGTCTTAAAACGGCTTCAATTCTTGCGAAAAGTTCTTCTTCATGGAAAGGTTTCGTTACGTAATCATCGGCTCCAATTTTTAATCCTTGAACGACATCTACTGTTTGATCACGAGCTGTAACCATAATAATAGGAATGTTACTAAAAGATCGGATTTTTTTGCACGTTTCCCATCCGTCCATCTTTGGCATCATAATATCGAGTAAAACAAATTTAAAGTTTCGATTTTCTATATGTAAAATAGCTTCTTCTCCTGAAGTCGCACATACGCAGTTATATCCAATTGGTGTAAGATAAAGCGTTAATAATTCAAGCATTCTCGGTTCATCGTCTACGAGCAGTATATCAATCATAGAGAGCCCTCCATATTTATAATCGTTACTTAAAGTGTAATGCAAAATCATGAAGAAATGGTGCAGATTATGATGTGTCTGCATAATTTCTTCAGAATTGCTTGTTATTGTGGAGTTGAAATTACATTTTAGGTAATCATATTGGCTCAAAAATGATTAATACGGAGGCGGTATAGTGAAAAAAATGACCCGAATTTTTGGGATAACAATAATTACAGTAGTTGGTCTTGCTGCATGCGGACAAACGAATACAGACCATAAAAACCATGAATCTACAAAAGAGAAGAAAACAGAGCAAAAGGAAATGAAAATGAATCAGGAGGTAACGGCGCCAAAAGAAATGAACCAAGGTGCATCTAATGATTTATTAACGACAAGTTTAAAAAATGTAACGAGATTAAACACAAACGACCCTTTGCAAATGGCAGTATTAACTTCACAAACGATATGGCCAGCAACTCATAAGGAGAACCAGCCAGGTGCTGTTATTTTAGTACCAGCAAGCGAGTGGCACTTAGGTATTGCGAGTGCAGACCTTATTCATCATCCGAATAACGGGCCGATTTTATTTATAGAAAAAGAAAAGATACCGGAAATGACGTTAAAAGAAATAAAACGATTAAATCCAATCGGAACGAAAGATGGAACACAAATTATGGTGATGGGGGATGTAGGTACTAGCGCGCTTGAGCAATTAAAAGGTTATAAAGTAAAACAAATAAAAGAAACAGATCCAGCTATATTTGCGAAGGATGTTGATAAGGAGTATGCCGATATAACAGGAAGCTACCCAAATAGTGTTATTATCGGTTCGTCTGAAGAAGAAGGACGTTTATATACAACACCAGCTGTAAACTGGATTTCTCATATGCCAGAACCGCTTTTATATACAGAAAAAGATAAGGTGCCAGAAGCGACAATAGAGGCATTAAAAATGAGAAAAGATAAAGCAAATATATATGTATTAGGGCCAGAAAAAATTGTTTCAAAAGAAGTAGAAAAAGAGCTAAGCAAATACGGGAAAGTAACGCGTATTAGTGGAGAGACCCCTACAGAAAACTCGATTGCGTTCGCTAAGTTTAAAGATGAAAAAACAAAATTTGGCTGGGGATTCACAAAACCTGGTCACGGTTTATCATTTGTTTCAAGCAAAACACCAGATTTAGCAGTTGCTGGGGCACCTTTTTCACATATGGGTAAACACGCACCTGTTGTATTATTAGAAGAAGGTAAAGCTTCACAACCAGTGTATGACTTCCTTGCAAGCATTCAGCCGAAGTTTAAAGATGATCCAACGCTTGGACCATATAATCACGGTTTCTTATTAGGAAATACGAGTGATATTTCATTTGAAACACAAGGAATACTAGATGAGAGGTTAGAAATTGTTCAGGAAAGTGGTCAAGGACACGGTGGACATTAATGAAATGAGAAAAGATGCTACTGATATAGCGTCTTTTTTTATTTTCCTCGACAAAATATGACAAAAAAGTTGTAACTGTTTCTGTTATGATAGTTTCGAAAATCTTACATTTTACATAATCGGAGGAAAAAGAATGTATAAAAAATTGGGTACTATTGCTTTAACAGGTGCACTTGCTTTTAGTTTATCTGCTTGTGGTGAAACTGAAGTTAAAGAAGTGAGTAAAAACGATGCTCCTAAACAGGCTGAAAAGAAAGATAAAAAGGAAAAAGCTGAAAGCAAGATTTATAAAATTGGAGATACTGTAGAAGTTAATGGTCTACAACTTACTTTCAGTTCAGCTAAATTCGTTGAGCCTAACGAATACGTAAAAGCTGAAAAAGGGAAAGTACTAGAAATCGGTTTTAACGCTAAAAATAATGGCAAAAAAGATATATATTTTGGAACTTCTGAATTAAAAATTGCTGATACTAACGGCAACCAATTCAAAGAGTACTTTGGTGGGGAAAATACGTTTATAAATGAAAATATTGCGCCAGGTAACCAAATTACAAACAAAATGTTATTTGATGTACCAGAAGGCGATAAGTTTGTTGGTACATTTAAACCTACATTTACATTTGACGAGAAATCAGTGAAATTTGAATTTGAAGTTGCTAAATAAGGAGAGATTGAAATGAAAAGAACAGCTGAATTTGTATTAGGTCTTATTGGAGGTATTTTTGGTATTATTTGTGCATTTGTTGCTTTATTGATCGGCGGTATGGGAGCTGCTTTTGAAGCTGATGGAGCAAATACTGTTATTGGTTTAGGTTGGGGAGCTGTGGCTCTATCAATCTTAGGAATTGTTGGATCTGTTATGGTAAGAAGTAAAGCGAAGGTTGGCGGTATTATGATGACTGTGGCTGCTATCGGTGGATTTATTTGTATTTCTATAATTTACTTATTACCAGGCGTATTACTATTAATCGGTGGGTTAATGGGTATATTCCGTAAGGATAAAGCAACTGTATCTGCATAAAATGAGCACTCGAAAGAGTGCTCTTACTATTTTCGTAACTACTCAGCCACCTTTCGGTGTCTTTTTTAAATTTTACTAGTTTCATATGCCTCCCATTTGTAAATACTGAGTATATCAAACAGGGGAGGTGAATCTTATGGTCGATCGAAAAATTATTTTAGATACATATAAAAAAGGACCTGAAGCTGTTATTTCTTTATTTGAAGAAACATTTTCTAAGTTAGAAAAACGTATACAAGAACTAGAAAATGCTTCAAAAAAAAACTCCAAAAATAGTCATAAGCCACCTTCTACAGATGGTTTGGGTAAGCCCGTTACAAAAAGTTTGCGCAAACCGTCTCATCGTCAAACGGGTGGCCAGTTGGGCCACAAGGGACATACTCTTGGTTTGACAGCGACTCCAGATCATACGATTACACATTCTCCTACATATTGTACTTGTTGTCATACTTCCTTGAACCACGAGCCTGTAAAAGGGTATCGCATTCGCCAAGTGTATGACTTACCACCTATTCAGATCGAAGTGACAGAACATAAAGTAGAACAGAAAGAATGCCCACATTGCCATTCTATCCAAGAAGCCCAATTTCCTTCGACAGTATCTCGTCCTGTTCAATATGGTCCAAATATAAAAAGACTGATTCCCTATTTAACGCATTATCAATGCATTTCTTTGAAGCGAACAAAAGAATTCTTTCAGGATTGTTTTGGACATTCTATAAGCGAAGGAACCCTGGTAAATCATACACAGGCTTTCGCTTCTCAATTGCAGCCATTCATAAAAGAAGTAAAGGAAAAGATTCTGCAGTCTCCTGTTGTCCATTTTGATGAAACTGGTATGCGTGTAGAAAACAAAACACAATGGTTACATACTGCCAGTACACCGGAGGTGACATTGCAACATATTCATCAAAAACGTGGAAAAGAAGCAATGGATGCTGGAGAAATCTTGCCATCTTTTTCTGGAATTGCGATGCATGATGGTTGGAAATCGTATGATGCGTATACAGATTGTCGTCACGTTTTATGTAATGCCCATCTCTTACGAGATTTACAAGGAATTATAGATAGTACTGGAGAACAATGGGCACAACAGATGCAGAAATTTCTAACGCAAGCGTTGACGATGAAAAAGCAATCCGAAGGTACCATGCCAAAAGCGACGCAAAAGAATCTGTTTATTATGTATCAATCCATATTGAAAGAACAACAGATTCTTTCCACGAAACAAAAGAAGAAAGGAAAGCAGACGCCTTCTCAAAATTTATGGAATCGCTTCGTCAAGTATTCTGACAGAATTCTAGCGTTTTTAGAACATCCAGCCATTCCATTTGATAACAATCAAGCAGAACGGGATATTCGGATGACGAAAGTAAAACAGAAAGTGTCTGGGACTTTCCGAAGTAAGAAAGGCGCAGAATCTTTTTGTCAGATACGAAGCTTTATGAGTACCATGAAAAAACAAAAACAATCGGTCTTACAAGCGATAAACCAAGTCATAGAAACTAGAACGGTTCCTTGGAATAACACGACTTCATAAGAGAATTTCTCTATTTGGCATAGATTCTTTCTCTGATTGGAGTATTTTCTTTTCATGTTTTCGAATCGGAAACATGTATTTGGCCTGTTTTTTTATTTGAAGAAGCTGAGTAGTTACCTATTTTCATTAAATTAGTATAAACTCCTCTAACCCTAAACTATCCAAACTAAACCTCATATATGAAGTGGAAATATCTATAGAACTTTAAATGAACTAAATTACATGTGCATTTTTCATCCATCCAAACAAAGTTTTCTTCATTTGACATACTGTAGAATCCGAAATCATTGTACGTTAAATCAACAATAGGTGATAGTATATTTAAAGTTTCCTAAAAAAGAAGCTACGAAGGTAACATCATTTTTAGGAAACTTTTACATAGCAAAAAATCTTCTACTCGTTATATAATAGCTTTCGTGCAGTCGGCTAGATTTTCTTATGGAGAAAATCAAATTATAAAGGAGTAGAGGAGTGATATTTTGTTTCAAACGATAAAAAATGACTGGTTTTCTAATGTGAAAGGGGACGTGTTATCAGGAATTGTCGTTGCTTTAGCGTTAATCCCTGAAGCGATAGCCTTCTCTGTTATTGCAGGCGTGGATCCGACAGTTGGACTATACGCAGCCTTTTGTATTGCAGTTACCATTTCATTTGTTGGCGGAAGAACTGGAATGATTTCAGCTGCAACAGGTGCAATGGCATTATTAATGGTAACGCTTGTTAAAGATCATGGTTTGCAATATTTATTTGCTACAACAATATTAACAGGTATTGTCCAGATTATTTTTGGCGTGTTCAAACTGAGCTCATTTATGAAGTTTGTTCCGAAATCTGTTATGAGTGGTTTTTTAAATTCACTTGGAATTTTAGTTTTTACAGCGCAATTGCCACATTTTAAAAATGCAACTTGGCAAATGTATGCACTCGTTGTATTAGGACTTGCAATTATATATTTATTTCCACGTATTACAACGGCTGTACCTTCTACGCTTATTTCAATTATTATTGTGACGAGTATTGCACTTATGAGCGGATTACAGTTGAAAACAGTAGGAGATATGGGAAGCCTGCCGAAAGAATTACCGTTCTTTAGTATTCCTGACGTGCCTTTTACACTTGAGACATTAGGGATTATTTTACCTTATGCAGTTATGCTTGCAATTATCGGTTTACTAGAATCATTATTAACAGCTTCAGTTTTAGATGATATGACGCATACGGAAAGTAATAAGCATAAAGAGGCACGTGGACAAGGGATCGCAAACATTGTTGCTGGTTTCTTCGGAGGAATGGCAGGTTGTGCAATGATCGGTCAATCTGTTATTAATATTAAATCAGGTGGACGAGGTCGCCTATCAACATTTGTAGCGGGCGGATTTTTAATCGTATTACTATTCGTTTTAGGAGATTATGTCGTTCATATTCCGATGGCAGCTTTAGTTGCAGTTATGATTATGGTTTCAATCGGAACGTTTGATTGGAACTCTGTAGCAACGATTCATAAAGTGCCAAAAGGGAACGCATTCGTCATGATCGTAACAGTCGTGGTCGTTCTTATCACTCATAATTTGGGATTAGGTGTAATTATCGGAACAGTAATTAGTGCGGTTTTATTTGCATTCAATATGGCAAAGATTCACGTGAAACATTTATATATTGAAAATAAGAAAATATACGAAATTCACGGTCAACTCTTCTTTGCATCTACAGCAGATTTTATAAATGCTTTTTCATTGGATGAAGATATAAAAGAAATCGAAATGAACTTTACTCATGCGCACGTATGGGATGATTCGGCAGTGGCATCAATTGATAAAGTTATTATGAAATATGAACAAAGTGGCGTGAAAGTAAGTATAACAGGATTAAATGAACGTAGCTCAAAACTTGTTGCAAATTTAGCTACTTATAATAAAAGAATTGCTAGTTAAAAGCCTCCTTTTTAGGGGGCTTTATTATATAATACGAGTAGGATAACGAAAAGGGGATTCAGCATATGTACAAACAAATTATATTAGCATGTGACGGTTCTGAACATGCACTTCGAGCAGCGGAACATGCAACATATATTGCAAAATGTAGCGAAGAAACAAATGTTGAAGTTGTGTACGTAGTAGATAATAGAACGGCAAAATCAGATATTATACAAGGTCAAACAGATTTAGAAACAATATCAGCTAGTCGAAAAGATAAATTAAAAGAGATTGAAGGTTTATTAAAGAAAGAGAACATTTCTTATACAATTACGATATTACATGGTGATCCTGGAGATACAATTGTTCAATATGTGAATACAGGAGATATAGATCTTGTCATTGCTGGAAGTAGAGGGCTCAATACACTGCAAGAAATGGTGCTGGGAAGTGTAAGTCATAAAATAGCAAAGCGTGTGAAATGTCCAGTGATGATTGTAAAATGAAATAGAATGTAACGAAGACCTTAGTATAACTGAGGTCTTTTTTTATGTATAAATGACTCTTATTTGTGAAAATACTAGATATATAAGTTGAAAAGATGTTAACTTACAAATTTGTAAGTTAGTTGTTAGAGAAATCGATGTTATGAAATTTTTCCCATTGGTAAAATAAAAGTATCAAAGGGGAGATAGGGAGGATGGAAGTAATGAAATCATTTCAAAATTTGTCATATAGCCAAGGTGTCAGTCTTATTTGTTTAGGGGGATTTGCTGCATCTGTTACGTTAGCCGTTTTAATAAAGGTGTTTCATCAAATCTTTTAATCTTATAGTAGGGAAGGAATGGGTTGTTATCATTAGTAGGAACAGCAATGAAAATAAAAAATAGCTCTTAGCATGTATGTAAATGCTAAGAGCTATTTTTATGCTTGTTATATATTATTTAAGCTTGTTTTGATTTTACTGACCCTGTATTTAAAGTAAGAGCAAGGAAGAACATTGCAAGTACGCAAGATGCAAGTAATAAGATGAATCCGCCATCCCATCCGAATGCATCTACGATAAAGCCCATAGCTGCACTAGCGAAAGCTGCTCCGCCTAAGTAACCGAAGAATCCAGTTAAGCCTGCTGCAGTTCCAGCAGCTTTCTTTGGTGCTAAATCTAGAGCGTGTAGACCAATTAACATAACCGGTCCGTAAATTAAAAATCCAATTGCGACAAGTGCGATACTATCAACCATTGGATTACCAGGAGGGTTTAACCAGTAAACAAGAACTGCGATAAATACACCAACCATAAATAGAATACCAGCAGGTGCACGACGTCCTTTAAATAGTTTATCACTCATCCATCCGCAAAGAAGTGTACCTGGAATACCAGCCCATTCATATAGAGCGTAAGCAGTACGTGAGCTACTATGAGTAAAGCTTTTTTCTTCTACTAAATAAGTAGGAGCCCAGTCTACAACGCCGTAACGTACGAAATATACGAAAACGTTCGCAATAGCGATGTACCATAAAAACTTATTGTTTAATACGTATTTAAATAAAATTTCCTTTACTGAAAGTTCGCGTTCGCGATCTTTTACTTTTTCATCTGGTGGATATTCCCCAGTATGTTCTTCAATAGAAGGTAGTCCACAAGATTGAGGTGTATCTTTCATCGTAATTAATACATAAATACCAACTAAAATTGAAAGAATACCTGGGAAGTAAAAAATACTTTTCCAGTCATCTGCGAAGAAGTATAAGCCTAATGTTACAAGGGAAGGCATAAGCGCTCCGCCAACATTATGAGCGACGTTCCAAATAGACATTTTTGTACCACGTTCGCTAATAGAGAACCAGTGAACCATCGTACGACCACAAGGAGGCCATCCCATACCTTGTACCCATCCATTTAAAAACTGAAGTACAAACATAAGTATAATGCTCGTTGTAATGAAAGAAAATGAGCCGAAAATAATATTAATGATACCTGATAAAAATAGCCCAGCTGCTAAAAAGTAGCGAGGATTACAACGATCGGATACGATACCCATAAGAAATTTACTTAATCCGTAAGCAATAGAAACTGCTGAAAGGATAACCCCAAGTTCCCCTTTACTAAAGCCTTGCTCGATTAAGTATGGCATTGCTAGTGAAAAGTTTTTTCGAACAAAGTAGTAGCCTGCATAACCGATGAAGATACCTAAGAATACTTGTAAACGTAATTTACGGTATTCGCTATCAACGCGATCAGCTGGTAAGCGTTCCGCGTGGGGCGCAGGTTTAAATAATTGTGTGAAAAACATAAAATGAAAATCCTCCCCTAATTAATTCGAAGCGTTTTAAGACAGAGAATATAAAAAGGCCATGAAATATAAAAAAGTTTCCTTTTTTATGATTCATAGCCGTGTACTCCGTTTCTCCGTGACTGTCAATATTAACTTCGTCGAAAATTATACAACTTTGTGACAAAAATGTAAACGTTTTTATGAATAAAAGTATTGACGGATTTTGTTCGCGGGATTAATATTTAAATACGTTAAATATTTTATTGTTTAAATAAGAGGTGGATAACATGCCAAATGATATGACGCATATCGATAAAATTCAAGCTCTTGCCTTTTCGATTGGAAAGAAAATGCAGACGGAGTTATTAGAACAAATGCAAGCAACAGGACTTACACCACCGCAGTTTTATATTTTAAAGATTTTAGATCATTATGGGGCTTCAAGAGCGACAACATTAGCAAAAAAGATGTATGTGAAGCCTAGCGCGATTACAGTGATGATTGATCGTCTAATCGATCAAGAACTTGTAGAACGCTATCACGACAAAGATGACCGTCGTGTTGTCATCATCGAGTTAACGAAAAAGGGGAAAGCTAGAGTAGAAGAGGCAATGACAGCTCGCAACGAGCATATTGCAAAATACTTTTCACATTTAGAGTTGCAAGAAAGAGAAGATTTATTACGTCTCTTTGAGAAGTTAGAAACCATTATTTGCGGGACACAAGAGAAAAAAGAGAATAACTAAGAGGAATTGAGGAGATTACATGGAGCAACAAGAAAATCAAAATAGAAAGTTGTTGTTAATCGGTTTAGTAATCGCGATGCTATTTGCTGCATTAGATGGAACAATTGTTGGTACAGCAATGCCACGTATCGTCGGTGACCTAGGCGGATTAAGTTTAATGACATGGTTAACGACAGCTTATATGTTAACATCAACGACAGTTGTACCAATTGCAGGTAAATTAGCGGATTTACTTGGTCGTCGTAACGTATATATAACAGGGCTAGTTATTTTCATGATTGGTTCGGCGTTATGTGGTATGGCGAATGGTATGACAGAATTAATTATTTTCCGTGGTATTCAAGGTCTTGGTGGCGGTATTATGATGCCAATGGCTATGATTATTATTGGAGATATGTTCACGGGAAAAGAACGTGCGAAATGGCAAGGTATTTTTGGTGCGTTATACGGTCTTGCTTCTGTAATTGGACCGCAAGTTGGTGGTTGGATTGTAGATGCAGTGAACTGGAGATGGGTATTCTACATTAACTTACCGGTTGGTATTTTAGCAACAATCTTTATTGCAATGGGATTAAAATCACATAAACAAACAGGACCAATTAAAATTGATATCGCTGGAATCTTTACGATGATTCTAGGTGTTGTAAGTTTATTACTTGCGCTAACGTTTGGCGGAAAAGATTATGCATGGGATTCTTGGCAAATTATCGGTTTATTCGCACTAGCTGTAATTGGTATCGTTAGCTTTGTTATTGTTGAAACGAAAGCTGAAGAGCCGATTTTACCAATGCATTTCTTTGAAAATCGCACATTTACAATACTGAATGCGATTGGATTCTTTATGAGTATTGGAATGTTCGGCGCGATTATGTTCGTACCATTCTTCATGCAAGGTATTGTAGGAGTAAGTGCTGCTGAATCAGGAACAATTATGACTCCAATGATGATTACAATGATTGTAATGAGTATTATCGGTGGGCAACTTGTATTAAAAGTTGGTGTAAAACCACAAATTATCGCAGGTATGCTTATTATGGCCGGTGGTTTTTGGTTATTAACAACGATGGATATGCACACAACGAAGCTTACAGCTACTTCTTATATGATGGTTATCGGTTTAGGAATGGGTCTTGTAATGCCGACATTAACATTAGCGTTACAAGAAAGCTTCCCGAAAAAAGACCTTGGTGTCGTAACGTCATCAAGTCAGTTCTTCCGTCAAATTGGTGGAACATTTGGTATTACAATTTTAGGATCAATTATGAATAACACTTCAGGTACAACGTTAACAAATAAATTAGTACCTGTATTAGATACATTCCCGAAAGAAGCGGGACAAATGGTAACGAAATTTAAAGATATGATTCACACAGATCCACAAGGTTTATATTCGATGCTATTTAGCCCAGAGGCATTAAAACAAATGCCAGAAGCGTTTGCTAACAGCATTGTACCTATTTTGAAAAACTCTTTAGTAGACTCGCTTCATACTGTATTCTTAACAGGATTAGTATTTATCGTAGTAGGTGCCATCTTTACGATTTTCTTACAAAAAATTAAACTATCAGATCGTAAAAAAGATGCTGAAGAGCCTGCTGTTGAAGAAAAAGAAAAAACTGTATCATACTCGTAATGAAGAAGCATCGCCTTATGGCGGTGCTTTTTTGAGTATAACCTTAAAAGCTTTTTAGTGAGAAATGATTGACGTATTTTTAGAAATACGTTATATTATTTTCTGTAAACGGTTACATGAAATGAGGAGAAAAGAGAATGAGTACGATTAAAGACGTTGCGAAATTAGCGGGAGTATCTGTTGCGACCGTTTCCAGAGTTCTAAATAAAAATGGATATGTTCATGAAGATACATTAAAAAAGGTAGAGCGTGCAATAGAGATGTTAGATTATAAGCCTAGTACAGTAGCGCGTTCACTGTATAATAAAAAGTCTCGTTTAATTGGCTTAGTTGTTCCGAATATCGTGAATCCGTTCTTTCCAGAAGTTGCACGTGCCGTAGAAGATGTAGCATATAAACAAGGTTACACAGTTGTTCTTTGTAACTCTGATGAAAGTTTAGAAAAAGAGAAACAATACATTGATGTACTTAGACAAAATAATGTAGATGGATTTATTGTAGCAACGAATCCACAAAATAGTGTTAATTACATGAATTTATCTGTTCCGGTTGTTGCGATTGACCGTATGTTTAATGAGCGTATTCCTACTGTATATGCAGATAACTATGCAGGAAGTCAGGCTGCGACAAAGTTGTTACTAGATAAAGGATGTAAACATATTGCACATATTCGCGGACCACGTGATGTGAGTACTGCAAATGAACGTTTTGAAGGTTTTGTAGACGTTATTACGCAAAATAATCTTTCGTATATGATTGCGGAGAGTACGTTTGAGCCAGCAAATAGTGAGCGTGTAGCGATGGAATTATTAGAAGAATACCCGCATATTGATGGTATTGTTGCTGGGAATGATTTAATTGCGATTGGTATTGTAAAGGCTGCACTTCAAAAGGGGATTGCCATTCCAGATGATTTACAAATTATCGGATTTGATGGCATTTCTTTAACGGAAATGATGTATCCATCTATTACAACAGTTGCACAACCGATATATGAAATGGGGAAAATTGCAACAGAGTTGTTGTTAGAGCAAATGGAAGGAAATACATTAGAAGAGAAACACTATCGTTTGCCAATTGAAATTATAGAACGAAATACAACGAGGTAAGGAGATGAAACAGATGCCAAATATTGCAGTAGTAGGAAGCATTTCAATGGACTTAGTGGCTGTTTCAAAAAAACGGCCGAAAGCAGGAGAAACAGTAATTGGTGAAGCGTTTCATACAATCCCAGGAGGGAAAGGGGCAAACCAAGCAGTTGCTGCAGCTAGGTTAGGAGCAAATGTAGCAATGGTTGGAGCGGTAGGAAATGATGATTATGGAACAGTAGTTAGAAAAAATTTAGAGAACGAACGCATTTTTATCGATTATGTGGTACCGGTTACAGATAGAACGACAGGAATTGCTCATATCGTTTTAGCAGAAGAAGATAACAGTATTGTTGTCGTACAAGGGGCAAATGCTCTTGTAAATAAGTCAGTTGTAGATCGCTCCAAAGACCTTCTTGTAAAAGCGGATATGGTTGTTCTTCAACTAGAAATTCCACTTGAAACAGTAAAATATGTATTGGCTATTTGTGAGGAACATAATATTCCTGTTATGTTGAATCCAGCGCCAGCACAAGTTTTATCAGAAGAAATTTTAGAAAAAGCAACTTATATTACGCCAAATGAACATGAGTGCCGCATCGTATTAGATGATTTTACATCACCAATTGAAGATTTATTGGCGAAGTATCCAAATAAATTATTGATGACAGAAGGTTCTAACGGTGTTCGTTTCCATAATGGAACAGAGATTGTACATGTTCCTAGCATTGCTGTTGATGTAGTGGATACAACTGGAGCTGGTGATACATTTAATGGTGCGTTAGCAGTTGCACTTTCTGAAGGAGAGACACTTCAAAAAGCAATTCGTTTCGCGAATATTGCCGGTGGTCTTTCTGTAACGAAACTTGGGGCACAGGGCGGTATGCCAACGAGAGATCGAGTACGTGAAGTGCAGGTGATTGTTGGATGAAAAAGCATGGTGTATTAAACAGTGAAATCGCGGCAGTCCTTGCTTCACTTGGGCATACAGATACGGTTGTAATTGCTGATTGCGGTTTACCAATTCCTGACGGAGTAAAACGAATTGATTTAGCTGTTGAGATTGGAAAACCGAGTTTTTTAGAGGTGTTACAAGTTGTAGCTGATGATATGGCAATCGAAAAAGTGACGTTAGCAGAAGAAGTCATTATAAATAATGCGGAAGTAAATAAAGAGATCGAACAGAAATTAATAGAGCCAGCATTTGAGTATGTATCTCATGAACAATTTAAAGAGCATACAAAGAAAGCGAAGGCAATTATTCGTACAGGCGAGGCTACGCCTTATGCAAATGTAATTTTACATGCAGGCGTGATTTTTTAATAAAGGGAAGTGATGGGAATGCATATTGAAATGAAAAACATTTCAAAGGCGTTCAATGGCAATCCTGTTTTGAAGAATGCACAGTTTATGATTGAAACAGGAGAAGTCCATGCATTGATGGGGGAAAATGGAGCGGGTAAATCAACGCTCATGAAGATTTTAACAGGTGTATACAAAAAAGATGGTGGGACAATCAAGATTGATGGGCAAGAGCGCACCTTTAAAAATGCGAAAGAAGCTGAAGAGTACGGCATCGCATTTATACATCAAGAACTAAACATATTGCCGAATTTAACAGTAGCTGAAAATATGTTTCTCGGTAAAGAGTTAATGTATGGGAAAACAGGTATTTTATGTATCTTGCTATCTAATGGCTTGAGGCAAGCGGTTTCGATGCCATACAATTAATGCTTCCCCACAATTTGCCCACGTGATTTCAAAAAATCATTGTATTGGTTTACAGATGTCTCTTCCATAGATTTTGTCACATGTAAATAAACATTTGCTGTCATGTCAATTGTAGAATGTCCTAAACGCTCAGAAACATATTTAAGATTAGCACCACTTTGTAATAAATGTACAGCATGGGTATGCCTAAATCCATGTAGGGTAATATATTTGTGTTCACTTTCTTTACAAACCCTTTGTAAAAATTTTAATGTTCCTGTGTGTAGCATACAAGAGTTATCTTCATGGGTAAAGATGAAATTATAGTTTTTATAATATTTGCCATGCTTTAATATGTTTTTGGTCTGCTCTATTTTTATTTTTTTTAATATGCTTAATGTAGAAGTATCTATGGAAATGATCCTAACGCTATTTTTATTTTTCGGAGGACCAAAAATTATTGAATCAGTCCTTGTAGTAGAGAGCAAAGTTTTGGTTATATGAAGACTTTTTGTATTAAAGTCAATATCTGTCCATTGTAAAGCCAGGCATTCTCCAATTCGTAAACCAGTCCTTGATAAGAACATAAATAGAGAGTAATATTTGTAACTTTCCTTTTGAATCAAAATATAATTTAAAAATGAGTCTAGTTCATCTATGTCATAACATTTTACTATATGTTTCTTGTTTAATACATGACGTTCTTTTATTTTTGCTTTAGTAGAAGGATTTTTACTAATAATTTCAAGCTCGTTCACAGCAATGTCTAACGCTTGGTGTATGGTAGCATGAATAGTTTTAACAGTTTTTTTTGTAAGATGTTCTAGAAGTTTATTAATAAATCCTTGGTAGCGAATTCTTGTTAAATCTTTTAGCTTCATATCGCCGAAGGCTGGCAAAATATATATTCTTATGTTTTTTTCATAAATCCTATATGTTCCAGGGGAAACATTCCCCTTTTTATATGTTTCTAGCCATTCATACATATAATCATAAAACGTCATGTTACTGCTTTGCATGTTTATACCATTAGCTATTTTCTCTTCAATTTTGGCAGCTGCTAATTGTGCCTCTTTCTTTGTTTTAAATCCCCCTTTGGAGGTTTCTTTATATTTTCCCATTTCTTTATACCTAACTCTATATTCCCATGTATCGTTACGTTTTCTAAAACTAGCCACTTTAATCACTCCATTCTATATTTTATAAGAATGTTTTTTTGTTTTTGCTTGAAAATATATTGTGGATTTTAAATGAATCTATCCATTTGTTTAGGTATTCCATAAAACTGTAATAATTCTTGCTTTGTTTGTATGTAGTAATCATGATGACTTCCATCGATAAGAAATCTTGTTGCAAAATAGTTTGCTTCAGCTTCTATACGAATTTCAGAACAAAGAGACAACTTGGATAATTTAGGTGTATTTTCGTCTGGATGAAATATAGCATGCCCCAATTCATGAAAACAGGTGAAGACTTGATTTGGGTATGAAAGTCTTTCGTTAATATGTATAAAAGGGATACGAGATACTTTATGGTAGTATCCATAAATATCCCCTAATGCTTCAGTGATAACAACTATGCCCTTTGCTTCAGCAATAAGAAATGGATCTCTGGTGTTATATCGTCTAAGTAGTTCATCTATTTTTAAATTGATTTGCTGTTTTGAAACCAACCAGATCCACTCCAATCACTCTTCGTTTCTATATTTTTTAGGTGTAAATTTCTTTTTAGCCATTTGTTTCCCTAATCTAAGAGAATTTTCTAACGAGAGGAGTAATAATTGTTTCGTTTCCTCTGACATTGGTTCGGACTCTTTAGAGAAAGCGAGGGCGTCAGCGTTACTCATGTCTTCTATTAGTTCTTCTAATTTCTTTTGAATATCTTTTTCATCTTTTTCGGTAAGCTCCCAATATTGTTTTTTTGTTCTACCCAGTAAGTAATCTATCGAAACTTTGAAGTAGTCAGCCACTTTTTGCACACGTTCAACGGAAGGCGTTCTTTTTTTCCATTGGTAAATGGTGTTTTGACCAAATCCTAAATCTTCTTCTAATTTAGATACAGAGATATCTTTCTTTTGACAAAGTTGTTTTATGATTTCTGTAATTCCCACTAGATCAACCCTTTCAACTAGCACAGAGTTAGTTTATCAATAAGTTAGTTTTGATTGTTGACAACTAACTTATTTGATAATATACTTTGTACATGAGCTACTTATTTAGCCGTTGCAACACTACAAAGAAAAGAAGGGAAATCAAGTTCCACAACGTTTAAGTGCTACAAGTTTAGATTTATTTAGCTATGACCTTATTTTATTCAATAAGTTAGTAAAAGTCAATAAAAAGCTAAAAATTTAGCTTATAAATTTTAAAAGGAGTTTTCTTTATGGATAAAACATTTGGAAAAAGAGTGAAAGTTTGGCTTTTCGTTAATGATATGAAGCAAGGAGAACTAGCGAAAATGCTAAATATATCAGGTCCATACTTATCAGATATTCTTCTAGGAAAGCGTGAAGGAAAAAAAGTGAAAGAAAAAATTAAAGGGATTTTAGAAAGTGAGAAGGTGTCCTAATGACAGCGACAGTACAAATCATCATAGATGATAACTACTTGCAAAAAGAAGTTGTTCGTCAAGTCAATGAACGATTAGTAGATATGGGAGTCGGTACTTGGTGGGATATGAAAAGACTTCAATATGAAACGAGTAGAAGTTATGACTGGTTAATGGAGTATGTGGTCTATGACTTACGGGTGCAAGGATTTGCGAAACAAAAGAATAATCGATGGTTATTTAAAGCACAAGAAATGAAAGAGTTTCTGACCAAATTTTATGATGAATTGTAAGAAAGAATCAGGAATTTAGCAAGAAATAATGAATGGAAATGAGAGAAGGGGCAAATATGAATAGGGTGTTATTCGCAAGTAAATTAATGAAAGCATCGGATGTTGTAAAAAGATGTGCAGAAATGAGAAATAATCCAGCGTTATTACTTATTACTGAATTAGAAGCAAAGTGTCAGCTAAGGGAAATGAACCGTAAGGTTTCAAATCGAAGGGAGGTGAATTAATTGAAGGAGATAACACTAGTTTTTAAATCAGGAGTTAAAACAAGTTTTACAGTAGAGCAATTTAAAACATTTAAAAATAGTTTTGGATTTTTATCAGGAATTGAATATGAAGGTGCAACTCCGACAGTACCATTCCACATTAGTTTGAGTAATATCGATGCAATATTTGTGAAAGACATTGGTGGAAAGGAGTCCACTAAAGAACCTGATCATCCAATTGAAGATTTCTATGGCTGTGGAATTAAGCAAGATGATAAGTATTTTATGTTTGGCCAGGATGCTGTACTTGAAGGGAATCTAACGAATTACTTAATTGCAGAACAGAATGTTGAATGTTTTCGAGCTGTATAAAAGGAGAAACCGCCAGTTGGGGCTGACGGCCTAATAAAAACACATGTTGAGGTCATTATAGCATGAAATGAATGCATGTAAAGGAGTGAACGATCATAATTGAAAATCCAATGATTATAGGAAATCCAAATGATTCAGCGATAACGAATGTTATGGGGCATTGTGCGAGTTGCAATAAGGAAATCTACTGCGGTGAAGAGTACTTGGATTTTGAAGGTGATTGTATACACAATTCAACAGAATGCGTTAAGGAATACGTTGTTGTACATTCTACCCAAAAGATAGCAGGTGAATGAAATGAACTTACAACAAAAGATTGAAAGTGAGATATCCATTTTAAGGCGTCTAATTGATCGATACAAATTTTGTGATGATTCGGAATCCATTTGTATGGTGATTGCCTATGAATATGGATTGCAGGCGTTGATAGAAGCAAATGAAATGAGTAAACAAAAAGAGGTGCTGCCGTTTTGAATGGTGGAATTGAAGAACTAGAAAAGTCATTAAGTGTGGAACAACGAAGGTTAAGTGAACATAAAAGAGAGTTAGAAAGGCTAATAGAAAAGAAACCGATTGTGGAACAAAATATTTGGAACACGGAAAGTAAAATTTTTGATTTGGAAGCTTCTATTTTTGTTTTGAAAAGCATGGCGAAGGAGTGAATCAATTGGAAATTACAAACGGTGCTGCCATTACCAAAAGTAAAAAAGCAAAAATCATTATCTATTCAAAGCCAGGTAACGGTAAAACAACGGTTGCTGGATTGTTACCAGGTAAAACATTAGTCTTGGATATTGATGGGACAAGCCAAGTTTTAGAAGGCTATGAAAATGTAGATGTAGCTAAAATTGATGGTGAAAATCCACATGATAGCATCCTACAATTTTATGCATTAGCAAAAGTAAATATCGCTAAATACGATAACATCTTTGTTGATAATTTAACACATTACCAAAAGTTATGGTTACTTAAAAAAGGTGAAAATACGAAAAGTGGTATGCCGGAATTAAAGGATTACGCTTTACTAGATAACCATCTTTTAAAGGTAGTAGAAACGTTTAACTCATTAGATGCAAATGTTATTTTTACAGCTTGGGAAACAACAAGAAATATCATTCATGATGATGGGCAGCAATATACACAATTCATTCCAGATATTCGGGATAAAATCGTCAATCATATTATGGGAATTGTTCATGTGGTTGGTCAATTGGTTAAAAAGACAGATGGTACAAGAGGATTTGTTTTAGAAGGTAATCAAAGTGTTTTTGCTAAGAACCATCTTGATGTGCGGAAAGGCTGTATACAAGAAGAATTAATCATGTCATCCGCAAACTAATAAACAGGGGGAAATAAATAATGAGTTTCTTTAAATTTGATGAAACAAACGTAAATACAGGTTTTGAATTAGTTGCTGAAGGTAAATATGAAGCGGTAATTGTAAATGCGGAAGCTGGCAAAACACAAGCTGGTAAAGAGAAATTATCAATAGATTTTGAAATTCGAAGTGATGTAACACAACATCATCAAGGAGCAAAAGTGCTGTATAACATGTTTACGTTCGAACATGAGGTTTCGGTTAGAATCGTCAATTCTTTATTAAAAGCATGTGGTTTTGGAAATCATCATGCTTTCGTATCTGCTGAAGATATGGGGAAACAACTTCTCAATAAGAATCTACAAATCACAGTAAAACATGAAGAGTACGATAAGATTGTGGATGGTCAAAAACAAAAACGTACGGTAGCCAAGGCAAAATATTATGATGTGTCGGACGTAAATCCGATAACAAGTGGTCCAGCAGTAACAGTCGGTGATGATATGTTACCGTTTTAAATAACTACATAGAGAGGTTGGTTTGTACCGACTTCTCTTTTTTATATCTTAAAAGGCTAACCGGAGGTTGTAATGAAAAAGAATCCATACAATTTTAATGAGATACCAACAGAGCTGAAAAACTTACCGCAGTGGGTGCTTTGGCGCAAAGAAGAGAGAAATGGAAAACCGACGAAGATACCGTATCAAGCCAACGGCGAAATGGCGCAAGCAAATAATAGGCGTACATGGTCGACATTTGCAACAGCGGTCAAGTTTTATTTAGAAGGCGATTATGACGGAATAGGGTTCGTGTTCAGCAGGCAGGATAACTATATAGGAATAGACATTGATAAGTGTGTTGTGGCCGGAAAAACAAATACTTTTGCAACAGAAATTATCGATACAGTAGACAGTTATACAGAGTTTTCACCATCAGGAAAAGGTATCCACATCATTATCAAAGGGAACCTTCCACAATCTGTTTTAGGTACTGGAAGGAAGAATACCAAGCATGGTTTAGAAATTTACTCATACGGACGATTCTTCACATTCACTGGAAATCGAGAAAATTCTAATGATGTGTATGATCGTACGGATGAATTAGCAGAAGTGTTTGAACAGTATTTCGATGATAGTGACATACAAGGTCGCGTGAATTTAGCAGAATTTGAAAAAGATGAAATCAAAATTTCAAATGATGCTTTATGGGAGAAAATGTTCCGTAGTAAAAATGGCGATGAAATTCGCTCATTATACAATGGAAGCCTAATTAATAAAGATCATTCGGCAAGTGACCTTTCTCTATGTAACCATTTAGCATTTTGGACAGGGAAATCAGCAACACGAATGGATTCCATGTTTCGTGAGACGAGCTTAATACGTGATAAATGGGACGTTATCCATTTCAGAGATACAAACGAAACATATGGGGAAAGAACGATAGCAACGGCTATTTCATCTACTTCTTCCACAATTCTAGATTATAAGCAACCATTCGATGAATTTTCATTTGATTTTATAAGTGAAGATGTAGCTGAAGTTGTGGAAGACAAACCAAAAAGGAAATTTAAACTAACGGAACTTGGAAATGCGGAACGTATTGCTTATGAATACGGCCACGTAATTAAATTCGTTCATGATATCGGTTGGTATATATGGGATGGAAAACGATGGAGAGTGGATACGAAGAAAGAAATTGAAAGAATTACAGCAAAAGTTCTCCGTAGTCTTTCTAAATCAGAAGATGAATCAGAAATAAAATGGGCACGTATGTGTGAGCGTAGAAATGTAAGAATGAATAGTATCAAAGATCTTATGCCATTGGTCCCAGGAGCGCGTGAAGATTTTGATAGCCATAAATATTTATTCAATGTTGCAAATGGAATGGTAGACTTACAGACGGGTCAGCTTCGTCCACATAATCGGGAGGTATATCTATCAAAAATCACCAATGTTACATTTGATGAGCAAGCAAAATGCCCAGAGTGGCAGAAGTTTTTAGAACAAATTTTCCAAGGAAATCAAGAGTTGACGGATTATATGCAACGACTAATTGGTTATTCTCTTACTGGAGAAATTACAGAGCAAATCATGGTCTTCTTAATCGGTGGAGGTTCCAACGGAAAATCAACTTTTATCAATATCATTAAGGACCTTATGGGTGATTATGGAAGACAAGCGAAGTCCGATACTTTTATCAAGAAGAAAGAAACAGGAGCGAATAATGATATTGCTAGGTTGGCTGGGGCCCGGTTTGTATCCGCCATCGAAAGTGAAGATGGGGAGCAACTCTCAGAGACCTTTGTCAAGCAAATAACAGGTGGTGAGCCTGTATTAGCAAGGTTCTTAAGACAAGAGTTTTTCGAGTTCATACCTGAATTTAAAGTTTTCTTCACTACAAATCATAAGCCGGTTATAAAAGGTGTGGATGAAGGGATTTGGAGACGTATTCGTTTGATTCCATTCAATCTACAGCTACCTAAAGAAAAACGTGATAAGAAATTGCCAGAGAAACTTAGCTTGGAAATGCCGGGTATTCTGAACTGGGCGATTGAAGGTTGTCTGAAGTGGCAGCAGTCAGGATTAAGCGATCCAGCGATTGTTAGGAAAGCAACAGGTGATTATAAAGAGGAAATGGATATTCTTGGTACGTTCATGTTCGAATGTTGTTTCAAAAGAGAAGATTATCAGATTGAAGCAAAAGAATTGTACGAAGTTTACGCTAATTGGTGTTTCAGAAATGGTGAGCATCAATTGAAAAACAGGGCGTTTTATCGAATTTTAGAAACGCAAGGTTTCAAGAGAGAACGTGGCAACCGAAATAAGTATTACATCAAAGGTGTTACTTTAGCAGACCGAAAAAATACTTTTAAGCAGTCAGAGTTACTGAAAAACGATGAAAATAGCGAAAGTGTTACTAAAAGTAACACATTTAAAATCTCTTAAAACCCTTATGTACCAATGGTTCAAGGTGCTTTTTATACTCTTTTTGTTACTTTTGTTACTAAGTACAACCATAAACAAAAAATAAATATATATATATTCTTTATTAGGAGCGCTAAAGGTCTCATACGGTAACATGGGTAACAAAATTCTCGAATCCCTTGGGGCTGTAAGGCTCGTGTTGATTTCAAAAAGTAACACATCGCTTATTTTAGGTGTTTTTCAGTAACACTTTAAAATAACTTTTGATAACAAGAATGGATGAATGAAAATGTTTGAAAAATTTATTGAGGAAAATATTGAACGAGATAGTAAGAGTTTTGAGCTATTAGAAAACTTATATAAGCGTTATTTAATATATTGCAAAGCTCATAATTTGAAACCTATTGGTAGGAATGGATTTACTTATAGATTTACTAAAAATCGAATTGGAGTATTGCATAAATCAAAAGGTAAATCAGCTAGGTGGGGAGTGAGATTACTTCCATGCAAGTATTAGAAATTATAAGTTTAATTTGGAAATCGGGTGCAAATATCTATCTTGATCCAAGTGATGGACGAATCGGAATAAAACGACAGAACTTAATTCCTGTGGAAGTAATGCAAGCTGCGGAGAAAAATTTCAATGGTATTGATACTTGGTTTAAGTCCTGGAAGGATGCAAACAACGAAAAGATTACAATCTTGAAGATTTTTTATGAATTTTCTGGTTGGAAACATACCCGAAAGTTACATGATTGGTTGCTTGCTGATACAGATTCATTACAAATGTTCTATGACTGGACGATTGTGCTTGCGAAGAATGGATGGACAGACGTGTATGAAGATTATCGACCATTTGAAAATGATGAATCGAATGCGATGGCAAGGAAGATATATGAACGTGCAGTTATGCATGCGAAGAAAGGAGTAGGAGCATGATCAGTTATCGTTATACCGATACGGAAATAAATAACATTCTTAAAACACTCACCATCGTGATGGATACGAGAGAGAAAGATAATACTCATATTCGAGATTATTTACATCAAAAGGGAATATCGATAAAAAATCAAAAATTAGATACTGGCGATTACGGCTGTATGATACCGAAAAATGAAGAGCTGGGCATATTTCGTGATATCTATTTAGATAGCCGAGTAGAACGGAAAGCCCATATGGATGAAATCACAGGAAATTTACAAAAAAATACGCAAACAGCATTTGAGAATGAATTAATTCGATCAAAAGAGATTCCCTTCACCTTAATTGTGGAGGACCTACATGGATATGAGAAGATGTTGCAAGGGAAGTATCATTCCAAATACAATCCACTAGCGTTACTGGGAAGGCTAAATACATTTAAAGCAAAATACGGTTTTGAAATCGTGTATTTGGATAAGAAATTCAGTGGGAATTGGATTTATCATCATTTTTATTATCAAGCGAAACATTACTTTAAATTGGGGGCTTTTTAGGAGATAAAAAAGAGGACTCTTATATAAGAGCCCTGAGAGGAAATTAGGTGAATCGCAAATTCAAAAAATTGGCGTATGAATAGTATATCCAAAGTATAAAAATATATACAACAAAGCAGCTAGCAAATGCTAACTGCCCAGTTGATAAGAGAAATTTCGTTAAATCAGGTCTCAGTTTTCAATAGATTCAGCTATTCACCAGCTTATGGATAGTATGAGCAGAAATTAGAATTTTATGCAGGAAGGAAAACATGAAAGCATATAGCAGGCTAGGTACATCATGTATACGAGTATAAAGTGAAACAAAAGTATGTTTTGAAGAAAAAAGACTGACAGAAACCTAGGAAATCGGGGGTTGAATTCTTTCTGAATACCATAGGTATCTAGAAGGGTAAAGTATCTGTAAATGGATGTTAAGTATGTATAATGAGTTTTGAGAATGCAAGGTGTGTTTTTGAAGGGATTATCTGTAACCTACCTTGCCATCATGAAAAATAGAGAAATTTGAGGAGTCCACACCATGAATGCAAAAGAAATAAGAATGTATATATTAGATTTGCAAGACAAGCATTGCGCAACGTGTGAATATCGGGCAAATCAGTCTCCGAAGTATTGTTTGAAGAATTGTAAGGTCGGAGAAGAATTGTATAGATTAGGAAAAAATTAGCTCCTTGTGTAGGACAAGTCAGAGAAAATCCGAAACGGAAAAATTGGGAAGAATTGATGCCGAAAATTTTAGAAATGTTACAAAGAGAACTACCGATGTATGTAATTGCTATAGAAGTAAACTGTGAAGTGAACACGTTGCAGAAGCAACTCAAAAAAATGGGATTATGGCAGTCAACAAGCAGAAAACAAATACAAGAAAATGCTCATAAAAGATGGGATGAACGATGTAAACAAGCTGTCATGTTCGTGAAAAAGGACTTACTTATCAAGCAATCTGTCAGCAATTAGGGTGTAGTCGGAACAGTTTGTATCATCACCTTAAAAAAAGAGGGCTAAAGTAAACATGAAACCGATGTGTGTATAGAATTACAAAATTATAAAAGTGTAGATGTGGTGAGGTAGAAATAACAGGAACGAGAGTAGGTGTATCGTCATTGTTCAATTGGCTGAAAGAATATCAAAGGTTAGAAGAGGAGATTGCCTATTTAGAATATAATCTAGATAAAACAAAAACAGAATTAAAACGCTGGATTCATGGTGATTTACAAGACGTCCGTTTAACTGCTGAATCGGAAGGTGCAAAGGTAGAAGAACGTATTGAAGCAATTGAATATGAGTTAGCACATAAGATGAATGATATGTACAAACTGAAAAAATTAATTAGTAGGTTTAGCGGGTTGGATAATAAAATACTTAAAATGAAATATGTGGATGGTATGACGTTGGAACAAATAGCTGAAGAAATTAGTTATAGCTCTAGCCATATTAAAAAGAAACATGCTGAAATAGTTCGTTTGATTAAATTCGTAGAGCGCGAAGGTATCATTTAGATTCACTCCTAAAGTGAATCGAAACTCTTGAAAATATCGATTATAGTAATAACATAAGAAATTGACGAAAGGGTAACTGGTGCACGGTTGCTCTTTTATTATACAAAAATTATATAGGTGTTGTAGAGATGCCTTTAACGTTGCATAGTGGAGATTTGAATAAGTTGGCAAGAGATACTTCACAGGACAGTATCAATTTCATGGTGGGTGACAAAAGATTATATCTTTGAAAAGGAGAGTGCAAGTAAATGATTATTGAAAATAGAAAAACAATATCGGGTATAGAGTATTGGGATAACAAAGAAAAACGAAGTCTATTTGTACCAACTGGTGAAGAACAAGGATTCGAAGTAACTGTTAATCCAGAGAGTATGATCATTAAGCATGCTGATAATAAAGTAATTGGTGTGGAAGTAATTGATGCCAATACTGAAATTAACTTGAATGATATGAATGCTGAACAGTTACTATCCTTTGCTAAAGATAATGGCATCGATGTACCAGGCAAGTTAAAGAAAGAAGAAACAATTCGTAACTATGTCGTTGAGCAATTAACGAATGATACTGAATGAAATATTGTGACTTCAATGGCTGCCATAACAAGATAAGCAAAGGGCGTTACTGCGAAGAACATAAGCGTAACAAGCCGAGGAAGAAGAAGGATAAGAAGAACATCTACCATCATGAGAACAAACCATTCTATCGTACGGATGCATGGAAGCTTGTCAGGTCTCAAGTTTACGAAAGAGAGAATGGTTGCTGTCAACGATGTGGAAGGTTCGTCTTTGGTCGAAGTGCTCATGTTCACCACGTAATACCAATCAAAAAAGATCCAACTCTTAAATTAGAAGAGGATAACCTCAGATTACTTTGTCCAGTTTGTCATACAATCGAAGAAAATGAAGATAAACCGAAAAAAGTTTTTCCGAGTTATTTTGGAAGCCCCCCTATCAAAAATTAAAATTTCCTCTTTGGGGAGGATAGGTAGCTTGGGGGGCATATTAATAGTTGCGCCATTTTTTTAAAATGAAGGGGGGTGTGAAAATGGCTCGCATGTCAAAGAAGAAAAAGTTGGAAATGCTAGATGTTGCAAGGGATGAAGAACGAAATAGAATCATAAAATTATTGACTGAAGATGACAATTTCACACCTTCCTTAGAACCATTAATTGATAATTATTTAGATGCTTTTATCATTTATAAAACGATGTTTGAAGAATGGAAAGCTGATGGTTTTGCTCCTACAAAAACGCATAAAAACAAGGCTGGAGCAGTAAATGAAATGAAACATCCGCTCGCTCAACAAGTTGAAACTTGGAATGATAAGAAGAATAAAATGTTAGAAGCTCTCGGAATGACGAATAAGGGGAAAAGTTTACAAAAAACACCAAGAAACAATGAAAATATGCAATCTAATGAACCAAAAGATGAATTAGCAGTTCATCGAGCCAAATGGCGGAAATCTACATGATGATTAAACTAGGCGTGAACTATGCGGATCAGTATGCAAGTCACGTCATGGAGCATAAAAAGAAATACCCGAAATCGATCATTCTTGCGGTAGAGCGATATAAGAAGTGGAAAAAAAGAAAAGATATTTGGTTTGAAGTAGATCGAGCAAATGAAATGTTAGATTTCGTTCAATCTTTCATCCGCCATGTGAAAGGACCACTGGCCGGTCAATTGATGGAATTAGAATTGTGGGAAATGTTTGTCTTTGCTAATATGTATGGTTGGTATCGTAAAAATGAAAAAGGGAAAGATGTCCGTGTTGTTCGAGAGGCCTATGTGCAAGTGCCAAAAAAGAATGGGAAAACAATTATTGCCGCAGGTGCACTGCTCTATGCGATGTATGGAGAACTGGAACTGGGAGCGGATTGTTATTGTGCAGCATCTGATTATGAACAAGCACAAAATGCAGCGGAACCTATTGCGCAAGCAATAGAAAACTCGGAACCGTTGGCACGACATACACAGGTGTATAAAGGAATCAATGGTACAGTGAGTGGTGCCATGTACCGATATCATAAAAATGGTATTGCTTATCAGAATAAATTTAAGGTATTAACGAAAAACACGAAGGGTCTTGAGGGAAAGAACCCTTATTTTGTATTGAACGATGAATTACATGCACAAGAAAACATGGACATGTACGATAATTTAAAATCTGCCCAGGTATCTCGTGAACAGCCCATGATGCTGAATATTTCAACGGCAGGTAAAGGCTCATCGAGCGTCGGAATGCGTGTATATAAACTTGCAAAAGAAGCGTTGGAAAAAGATAATGATGATCCTTTATTTGTTGCAATTTGGGAGCCAAACAAAGGGTATGACTGGACGGATAGAACAGTATGGAAGATGGTGAATCCGAATATTGGTGTTTCTGTTACGATGGAGCAACTCGAGAATGAGTATAAAAAAGCGCAACAATCCGCACATTCAAAAGCGGAATTTCTTTCCAAGCATCTAAATGTCTTTGTAAATAGTGCAGACAATTATTTTGAACATGATCAAGTTCAACATGTGCTTGTGGAAGATTTGGATGATCTCACAGGAGAAATATGTTATGTAGGATTGGATTTATCGAAAACAACGGATTTAACTTGTGTAAGTTTGAATTTTCCTACTCATGATAAGGAAGGCAATTCAATTTTAAAAGTGAAACAAATGTACTTTATTCCCACTGATAATATTGAATTTAGAGAAAAAGAAGATAATGTTCCCTATACCGATATGGTTGAACGTGGTTTCGTTACATTTTGTGATGGCAAGATGATAAACCAAGACCAGGTTATGGACTACATTGTGGAATGTATGAATGTATATGACGTACGACAAATAAACTATGATCCAGCAATGTCACAAAAATTAATTGAAAAACTTGAGAACATGGGTCTTGAATGTATTGCTGTAAATCAATTCCCTAATGTTATGAATGCGATGATTGATGATTCAGAAATACTAATTTATGAAAAGCGTTTAATTACAGACAATCCTTTATTTGTTTATTGCGCCCTTAATGTTGTAGTAGTAACGAATATTAACGGAATGAAAGCCCCAAGTAAGCGACAGTCCAAAAAGAAGATTGATGGATTTGTGGCTTTTTTAGTTGCTCATAAAGAAACAATGATGGTTATGGATAGCATAACTGAAGAAGGTATGGATGAATTGATTGGTGATATTTATCGATAGAGAGGCGGTGAAAAATTGGGTTTAAGGGATAGATTTTCAAATTACTTATTTAAAAAGGCTGAAAAGCGTGGTTATCTTGATGATGTTTTAGGAAAGAGTATTCGTTATGGTGGTGTGTATGTTACAGATTCAAACATCTTACAATCTAGCGATGTTTACGAGTTGTTACAAGATATCAGTAATCAAATGGTATTGGCTGATATCGTTGTGGAAGATGAATTCGGGAATGAAACTAAAGATGATATTGCACTTCGTATTTTAAAGAATCCGAATGATTATCTTACACAATCTGAATTCATTAAATTAATGACGAATACTTATTTACTCGAGGGAGAAACGTTCCCTGTATTAAATGGTGCTCAAATACATGTAGCTTCAAATGTATTTACAGAGTTAGATGATAATTTAGTAGAGCATTTTAATATTGGTGGTCACGAAATTCCTCCGTTTATGATTCGTCATGTGAAAAATATTGGCGCAGATCATTTAAGAGGAAAAGGCCTTCTTGATTTGGGAAGAGATACACTTGAGGGTGTTATGTCAGCCGAGAAAACTTTAACTGACAAATATAAAAAGGGTGGACTATTAGCATTCTTGTTACATTTAGATGCCCATATCAATCCACAGAATGGAGCGCAGTCAAAATTAATCAATGCAATTTTAGATCAACTGGAATCAATCGATGAAGCAAGGTCTGTAAAAATGATTCCTCTTGGAAAAGGGTATTCAATAGACACACTTAAAAGCCCGTTAGACGACGAAAAGACCCTAGCATACCTAAATGTATATAAAAAAGATTTAGGTAAGTATTTAGGCATAAATGTGGATACATACACAGAGCTAATCAAAGAAGATATTGAGAAAGCAATGATGTATATCCACAACAAGGCAGTTAGACCAATAATGAAAAATTTTGAAGACCATTTGAGTCTTCTTTTTTATGGTCAAAATTCGGGGAAACGAATTAAATTCAAGATTAATATTCTTGATTTTGTTACGTATAGCAACAAAACGAATATTGGTTACAACCTTGTGCGTACAGCTATTACTTCACCTGATAATGTCGCTGATATGCTTGGATTCCCTAAACAAAATACAAAGGAATCACAAGCTATTTATATTTCAAATGATGTAACTGAAATCGGTAAGAAAGAAGCGAACGATGGTTCATTGGGAGGAGGTGAAGAGAATGAAAATTGAGGTCCGAGGGAATCAAGTCATACTTGATGGTTATGTGAATGTTGTGGACAGAGAAAGTCGCATGTTGCCTTCTCCAAGGGGATATTTCAAAGAGAGAATTGTTCCTAAAACATTTGAAAGGGCATTAAAGAAAGCAAAGAATGTGGATTTACTTTTTAACCACGATAAAAATAGAAAGCTTGGCTCTATTGAAAACGGAAATCTGGAATTATATGAAGACAATATTGGTTTAAGAGCCATTGCTACGGTTACAGATGAACAAGTGATTAAGAAGGCAAGGAATAAAGAATTACGTGGTTGGTCATTTGGTTTTGTTTCTGAAAAAGATTCATGGGAAGAAGGTGAATCTGGTGTTCAAAAACGATCTATTGAAGAATTAGAGCTTTTAGAAGTTTCTATTTTGGACATGACGCCAGCTTATGTTGCAACTTCTATTGAAACTAGGGGCGAAAATACTGCCGTGATTGAAATGAGAAGTGAAGAAGCAGCTATAAAAACAGTTGTGGAAGATGATACAGAGGAAAGAAACAACATTATTAAACAAATAAAAAAAGTCCTGGAGGAAAATTAAAATGAACTTAAAAGAAATCTTAAAAGCATCTCAAGCACGAAATAAAGCTCGATTAGCAGAATTACAAGGAAAAGTAGAAAAAAATGAAGTTCGTTCGGAAGAATTAGCAGCAGTTAAGGCTGAAGTGGAAGCATTAACAGAAGAAGCGAAAACTCTTGCTGATGAATTAGCAAAATTAGAAGCAGACGAAAAGGAAGAAGATCCAGACAAAAAGAAAGATGACGATCCAGATAAAAAAGAAGATCCAGAAGTAAAAGAAGATCCAAATCAAACAAATGAAATTCCAAAAGAAGAACGTTCTGAAATCATGGCAGCTATTGCAACAGGTCTTTCTACTAAAGGTCATAAATCTACTAAAAACAAAGAAAAGGAAACTCGTTCAGCCTTTGCTAATTATATTGTGGGTAATATTGATGAAAGAGAAGCTCGTGCATTAGGATTAGTTACTGGAAATGGTTCTGTTACGATTCCAGATTTCTTAAGTAAAGAAATTATTACGTATGCTCAAGAAGAAAACTTCTTACGCCGATTAGGGACAGGGGTAAAAACAAAAGAGAACATTAAGTACCCTGTTTTAGTTAAAAAGGCAGAAGCTCAGGGTCATAAAAACGAGCGAACAAATAACGAAATTCCGGAAACGGATATTGAATTTGATGAAATCGAATTATCACCAACGGAGTTCGATGCACTTGCAACTGTAACGAAAAAATTATTAGCGCGTACAGGTTTACCAATTGAACAAATTGTTATGGACGAGTTGAAAAAAGCTTATGTTCGTAAGGAAACGCAATATATGGTGAATGGTGATGAAGCGAATAACATCAATGATGGTGCATTAGCAAAGAAAGCTGTCGAGTTTAAAACTGATGAAAAGAATCTTTATGATGCATTAGTGAAAATGAAAAATACACCTGTTAAAGAAGTACGTAAAAAAGCACGATGGGTATTAAATACAGCAGCACTAACAAAAATTGAAACAATGAAAACTGATGATGGTTTCCCATTACTTCGTCCATTTAATCAAGCAGAGGGCGGCATTGGTTATACATTGTTAGGCTTCCCTGTTGAGGAAGAAGATGCAATTGATATTCCTGATTCACCAGATACACCAGTATTCTATTTCGGTGACTTCTCTAAGTTCTATATTCAAGATGTCATTGGATCATTAGAAGTACAAAAATTAGTTGAGTTATTCTCGCGTACAAACCGAGTAGGTTTCCGCATCTGGAACTTACTAGATGCTCAATTAATTTATTCTCCATTTGAAGTACCAGTTTATAAGTACGTCTTGCAGGATGGTACGCCGACGAAACCCTGATGAACCGCTTCCGATTGGAGAAGCGGTAATTGAGAAGAGTTTGATACTTTCATAGGGGGGATGACAAAATGGGAAAAACAAAAGAAGAATTAAAAATGTTATTTGTGACGGGATATAAGCCGACGCAACAAGATTTTACAGATTTAATTGATGTAGCAGGAGTCCAAGGGCCTAAAGGAGATAAAGGCGAAACGGGAAGCCCAGGTCTGAAAGGAGACAAAGGTGATACTGGTGCGAAAGGCGCTGATGGAAAAAATGGAACGAACGGTGCCAATGGTGTTGGTGTGAAATCTATTTCTTTAACTGTTGATGGTGCTGGAAAATTAACAGGTGGAACATGGATTGGAACGGATGATAAATCGAATGCTATTGCTATAAATAACTAGTGTGGGCGCTTAATATGGGTGATTTAACTGAGAAATTAAAATCGCATATTCATTGGGAAGAGGGCATGGATGATTCTATGCTCTCTTTTTATATCAATCAAGCAAAGACTTATGTAAGAAATGCGACAGGCAAGCAGACCGAGTATTTAATTATTATGGTCGCCGGTATTTACTATGATTACAGGATTGCTGAAAAAGAATTAGAACAAGCTCTTGATGCTTTAACGCCGATGTTTGTCCAGGAGGTTTATGCTGATGAAGAGAAAGACGAATAAACTCAAATGGATGGGTGAGCTACTTAAATTAGGAGAAACCATTGATTCGGAAAATGACCGTGTTGTGATGGGATATCCGTTAGAACGTAACATTCGTTATAATAATATTGGGGTTACAGCCACTGATAAATTTACAACGAAAGATACGAATGAAATTGTAAAGAAAATTGAAGTCCGTATCGATCGTGACATTGAAAATAATCAAAAGGATTATCGTGTAAAAGTTGGTGGCCGTATCTATAATATTGAGCGTATTTATGTACGTGAAGAAGATCGATTAATGGAGGTGTCATTGTCCTATGCAAATTAGCTTTCAAGAGTTACGAGATATCATGAGGAAATCTGGTATACCAGTTTATCGTGATAGTGCACCTACAACAGCAAAATATCCTTACATTGTGTATGAATTTGTGAATGAACAGCATAAACGGGCTTCAAATAAGGTTCTAAAAGATATGCCACTTTATCAAATTTCTGTTATTACAAATGGAACTGAAAAAGATTATGAGCCGTTAAAGGCTGTTTTTAATGCAGTAGGCGTGTCTTATTCTCAGTTTGATGGAATGGGTTATGACGAGAATGACGACACTATCACGCAGTTTATCACGTATGTGAGGTGTATCCAGTAATGGCTTCCAATAACAATGGCTTTTCTGAAGCTTTAGAAGATATTAATACGCTATTACGTGTGAATAAAAAGGTCGAACTGGATGTATTGGACGAAGCAGCCAAGTATTTTGCGAGTAAATTAAAACCAAAAATCAAAGCATCCAATAAAAACAAGCGGACACATTTAAGTGATAGCCTAAAGGTTGTTGTGAAAGATGATCGTGTATCTGTGGAATTTAAAGAGGAAGCTTGGTATTGGTATTTAGTTGAACATGGTCATAAAAAAGCAAAAGGTAAGGGGCGTGTGAAAGGAAAACACTTTGTCCAGAATACCTTTGATGCAGAAGGTGACAAAATTGCTGATATGATGGCACAAAAAATAATTGATAGAATGTGAGGATGATAGACATGCCAATTGAAAATAAAGAAATTCAATACACGGTAGGTATCGAAGATTTATATCTATGTATGATGAAAGGTAATGAATCGACAAATGCCTTACCAACCTATGAGGACATAACTTATAAGCAAACAAACATTACAGATTTAACAATTTCGACGACATCTACCAACTTTACAAAATGGGCGTCTAATAAAAAAATCATAAATATTGTCAAAAATACAGCATTTGGATTAGCTTTTAATCTTGCTGGTCTAAATCGTGAAGTGAAAGATAAAATCTTTGCTAAAACACGTAAAAAAGGTGTGTCTTTTGAAACAGCGAAGGCGAAGGCGTATCCAAAGTTCGCAGTAGGTGTTGTATTCCCTTTAAATGATGGAACAAAAATAGTACGTTGGTATCCAAAATGTACGGTTGCTCCAGTAGAAGAATCTTGGAAAACACAAGGTGATGAAATGACTGTGGATGACATTGCTTACACAATTACAGCAGATCCATTGTTATGTAACGATGTAACACAAGCTGAATTGGATACTGGCGATCCAGAGGCAAAAGGAATGAAAGCTGAAGATTTCCTAAAACAAGTCATTTGTGATGAATCTCAATTAACGCAACTTGGTGGAACATCGACACCAGGGAAATAAGGAGTGATAGTATGTCACGTTTAAGTGATTTAGTTAACGTTAATATAACTAGAAACAGCATTAAAATACAGGGTGTTACAATCCCTGTTGTTTTTACTTTTGAATCTTTTCCTTATGTGGAAGAGGCGTATGGAACACCCTATCATGAATTTGAACAAGAAATGAATGATATGTTAGGAAAAGGTCAATTTAGCCTGGGAGAAAATGAAGCGAAATTGATGCGTGCATTAATTTATGCGATGGTACGTAGCGGCGGTACAGAATGTACATTAGCTGAATTGAAAGGTGCCATTCCTATGAATGATTTACCTGATATCTTCATCGTTGTATACGAAATTTTCAGTGGACAAACTTTCCAAACTTCTGATATGGAGAAGCTGAAGCAAGAAAAAAAGTAAAAAACATACTGACTAAAAATGAGGAATCTCAGTCGGAACTCGACTGGGATTTTTATTTTTATGTCGGTAATACATTGCTTGGTTTAAGTATGGATGACTTTTGGAAAATCACACCTGCACATTTTCTAAAACAGTTCATTATGCATCTCAGATACAACAATCCGGATGCATTACATGAGCAGAAACCAAAACAAATCTACACGCTAGATCAAACGCCATTCCTATAAGAAATGAGATACAACAATCCGGATGCATTACATGAGCAGAAACCAAAACAAATCTACACGCTAGATCAAACGCCATTCCTATAAGAAATGAGATAATATGAAGTGACCTCCTAGATTATCAAGTCAGGGATTTTAACCCATAATAATGAATGAAAACATTATGAATGGGGTTATACCCTATGATAATAGGAGGCCACTATGGAAAATATAATCTATATTGGGATGGATGTCCACAAGGAAAGTTTTAGCTTATGTGCACTACACGGAACAACTGGGGAAATTGTAAGAGAAGCACGATGTGCTTCAAATGTATCTCTCGTAAAAAAATTCGTTGAGAAACTGAAAACAAAATATGGTGAAGATATAAAAATTAAAGCTGGATATGAGGCTGGTTGTTTAGGGTATTCACTTCATAATCTTCTTGAACAAAATGGAATTGATTGTGATATTTTAGCTCCCACAACAATGTACAGTTCATCAAAAAATAAAATGGTTAAAAATGATAAATTCGATGCCAAAATGATTGCTCTTAATTTAGCAAATGGCACCTATAAAGAAGTATATGTTCCAGAAGAAGAGGATGTTGCCGTGAAAGAGTATATCCGCATGTTAGGTGATTTTAAAACATCTTTGAAAAAAATAAAACAACAGATAAAAGCATTCCTTTTAAGGCATGGCTATGTGTATGAAGGGAAATCAAGCTGGACAATCGCTTATATGAAATGGTTAAAGAATCTTGATCTACAAGGATTATTCAAAGAAACGTTAGGCGAATACCTATTACAGTATGATGTTCTAGTCGATAAAATTGAGCGGTTCAGTCTGAGATTAGAAGAATTATCTCATCGTGAAAGGTACGAAGAACCAATCGCAAATTTAAGATGCTTAAAAGGTATAGATACAACATCGGCAATGACTGTTCATGTGGAAATTGCAGACTTCACTCGTTTTCCCACGGCTAAAGCATTTATGGCTTATGTAGGATTGACACCAAGCGAAAGCTCAAGTGGAGAAAAAATCAGTCGACGTTCGATTACAAAACAAGGAAATTCGACCGTTAGGTCTACTCTTGTAGAATGTGCAAATGCGTTGGTAAAAGGAACAATCGGATTAAAATCGAAGCGAGTGAAAGCAAGACAAAAAGGGCAACGAAGCGAAGTGATTGCTTATGCGGATCAGGCTGTAGAAAGGTTACAAAGAAAATATTATCGCATGATATATCAAGGGAAACCTAGAAATGTTGCCGTTACAGCTATCGCAAGAGAACTGGGGTGTTTTATATGGGGATTAGAAACAGGTAAAATTCACCGAAAATAAAGAGGGAAGGATATGAAGTTGATTGATTCATTCATAGTTAGAAACCAAAGGTATCAATTGATGGCATAGATGAGCTTCAGAGATAGTGAATTACAGGTCTGGCTATCTATGACTCACCTCTTCTGGCATGGCTGAAATTCTGATAAACAAGCTATTTATTAGAATTTGAAAAGGTGTGATCCACGCAGTGAGATTATAAGAGCCTAACGACGAACCATTAACCTGAGGTAACCAATCCACGAATAACAGAGTGGTTAACTGTCGATAGATCTTATTTCTGAAGCTTTTGTATGCCATCAAGAAAAATATTATGGGTGAAAAACTATTGACAAAGGTCACTTCATAACAGGTGAGAAAATGCCAGGGAATAGTAAAGAAAGAAACGTCGTCCTTAATTTTAAAATGGATGGCCAGGTTCAGTATGCCAATACATTGAAACAAATCAATATGGTGATGAATAATGCAGCGAAAGAATATAAAAATCATATTGCAGCAATGGGCCAAGATGCGACGATGACTGATAAACTTCTTGCTGAAAAGAAGAAGCTTGAAATTCAAATGGAAGCAGCCAAGAAACGTACAGCTATGTTACGTGCTGAATATCAAGCTATGTCTAAGGACACAAGTACAACCGCCGAACAACTCAATAAGATGTACGGGAAGTTGCTTGATGCAGAACGTGCTGAAACTTCTCTTGATCATGCAATGAAAAGAGTGAATGAAGGTCTTTCCGAGCAAGCAATTGAAGCCAGGGAAGCACGTGGAACTTTACTGGATTTACAAGAGAATTCTAAGAAACTTGAAGCAGAACAAAAGAAACTAACAAGCTCATTCAAACTTCAAAATGCTGAATTAGGTCAAAATGCTAGTGAAGCGGATAAGTTAGAATTAGCGCAGAAACAACTACGTCAGCAAATGGAAATGACTGATAGGGTCGTCCACAACTTAGAACAACAATTAAGTGCAGCAAAGCGTGTGTATGGTGAGAATTCTACCGAAGTGCAGCAACTTGAGGCTAAATTAAACCAAGCAAAAACGACATTAAAGCAATTTGAAAACTCATTACAGAGTGTTGGGCGGAGTGGTTCACAAGCGGCGGATGGTATGGCGGAAATCAATAAGAAACTTGATATGAACAATTTAATGGAAGCCGCTGAAGTTCTACAAGGAATATCCGAAAAATTGATTGAAATGGGAAAATCAATTGTAAATACAGCAATAGAGTTTGACGGATCACAGAGGAAAATTCAAGCTTCATTAGGATTGACTGGGAAAGGTGCCGAAAATCTTCAAAAGATTGCTGTTGATACTTGGAAAAAAGGTTTTGGGGAAAATCTTGAAGAGGTAGACAATGCGCTTATAAAGGTCTATCAAAATATGCGCGATGTTCCACATGAAGAATTACAAGGTGCATCAGAAAACGTTTTAACGCTAGCTAAAGTTTACGATGTTGATTTAAACGAAGCGACTCGTGGTGCAGGACAATTAATGAGTCAGTTTGGTTTATCGACACAAGAAACATTTGATTTACTTGCTGCCGGTGCTCAAGAAGGTCTAAATTATTCAGATGAGTTATTTGATAACCTCTCTGAATATGCGCCTTTATTTAAACAAGGTGGTTTTAGTGCGCAAGAAATGTTTACGATTTTAGCAAATGGAACAAAAAGTGGTTCGTATAACTTAGACTATATCAATGACCTAGTGAAAGAATTTGGTATCCGTGTACAAGATGGTTCGAAAGGTGTATCAGAAGGATTCGGCGATTTATCTGAAGAGACACAAAAAGTATGGAAGTCATTCAATGAAGGTAAGGGAACTGCAGCCGATGTTTTTAATGTTGTGTTAGGTGATCTTCAAAAGATGGATGACAAAGTAAAAGCAAACCAGATTGGTGTTGCTTTATTTGGCGTGAAATGGGAAGATATGGGCGCTGAAGCTGTACTTAGTCTAAATAATGTACATGGTGGTCTTGGTGATGTAACTGGACGTATGGGTGAAATGAAGAAACTTCAGGAAGAATCTTTGGGACAGCAATTTCAAAAAGCACTAAGAGAAACACAGGCGGCGTTAGAACCACTTGGAAAGAAATTTGCAGAATTAGCGAAAGATATTCTACCTCCAATTGTTGATGGAGTTAAAGCTGTAATGGATTGGTTTAGTAAGTTGTCTGAAGCTGATCAAACACTTTTAATGGTGATGAGTGCATTAAGTACAGCGTTTATTATTCTACCTCCAATTGTAGCAGCTCTCGCAGTTTCATTTGGTGCGTTGAATTTGGCGTTTTTACCTGTGATAGCTACCATTGCAGCAGTTTCCTTAGCGATAACGGGTATCATCATGTTGATAAGAAACTGGGGTGAAATAACGGATTGGCTATTTGAAAAGTGGTCACAATTTAAGGATTGGTTTGGTGGATTATGGTCCGGAATCGTTCAGGCTTGTAGTGATGGATGGTCTTCCACAGTTACGTACTTCTCAGGTGCCTGGGCTTCATTTACAGAAATGATGCATAGTTTCTTTGAACCAATCGGTCAATTTTTTAGTGATTTATGGTCTGGGATTGTTGAAACAGCATCTGCTTGGTGGTCAAATCTTGTCACGAAAGCATCTGAATTGTGGGGACAACTGAAACAAAGTTGGGAAGAAACTTGGAACTCCATACGTACATTCTTAGACCCGGTTATTTCGTTAATTTTTACGGTTTTAGAAGCGGGATGGCTGTTAATACAGGCAGGTGCGCAAATTGCTTGGGCTGCCATTAGTAAATATATTATTAATCCGATGGTGGAAGCGTATAATTGGTGTAAAAATCAGCTCGGTGAGCTAGTTTCTTGGCTTGGTTCACAGTGGGAAACAGCCAAATCTTATACACTGGCAGCATGGAATTTGGTAAAACAGTATGTGATGCAACCGGTTCAAGAATTGTGGGATGCTACGAAAGAAAAACTGAATGATTTAGCAAATTGGATATTACAAAACTGGGGAAAAATTAAATCCTATACACTTACAGCGTGGCAAGTGGTTTATAAATATATCATCGATCCGGTTATTTCAGCTTATAATGCTGCAAAAGAGAAATTCAATGATATGTACAACACAGCACGGGAGAAATTTGATTCTGTAAAAAATGCAGCGCAAGAAAAATTTGACGCAGCAAAGAGATTTATCGTTGACCCGATAAAAGATGCGGTAGATAAAGTAAAGGGATTCATTGATAAAATCAAAGGGTTTTTCAGTGATTTGAAATTAAAGATTCCGAAACCGGAAATGCCTAAAATGCCGCATTTTAGTTTAGAAACTAGCACGAAAAACATTTTAGGGAAAGACATTACGTATCCATCTGGCATTGGTGTACAATGGCGTGCAAAAGGCGGTATTTTTACTAGACCTACAATTTTCGGTATGAGTAATGGTCAGTTACAAGGTGCAGGAGAAGCTGGAAATGAAGCGGTTTTACCGTTGAATAAAAAAACATTAGGCGCGATTGGTGAAGGGATTGCAGCAACGATGTCTACTGAACCAACTGTAATTCATATTTATAATCCTTCAGTGAGGGATGATCGTGATATCGACCGCATGGTCGGAAAAATAGATGATGCACTTGCTCAAAAAGGGCGTAATTCAAAAATAGGAATAGGGAGGACTTAAATTGCTAGACATAGGTATCGATAATCAGTTAGCAAGTGACTATGGAATATGTATGGTAGAACGCCCTGTTATTCCTATAGCAGAACAAGAAATAGAACATATTGAAGTGTCTGGTAGACATGGTTCACTTACAAAAAAAGGGGCGTTTAAAGACGTCCCTTTAAAAATAAAGTTCAATATGCTTGAAGAAGAGAATATTAAGCCGTTAGTGCGACGTATGAAGGCTTGGTTGATGAATGGAAAGACATTATATTTTACTGATGATGATGTGTATCGAAAAATTAAACATGTTGTAGTAGGTGATATTGTAAATGAAATGGAAGAACATGGTGAATTTGAAGTGGATTTTAAGTTAGATCCCTTTGAATATACAGAGGATGTAAATCTAATGCTTACCAAACCTGGTGTAATTTATAATCCAGGTACAATGGAATCTGATCCTAAGTTTTGGATTGTGGGAAATGGTACTTTTCGTATAACAATCAATGACGTCTCTTTTCAAATAAAAGATGTGAATGGTTCTGTTGTCATAGACTCAGAAATACTTGAAGCATATACCGATACCATATCAATGAATCATAAAATGGTTGGGCAGTTCCCTATATTTAACGTAGGAGAAAATACAATAGAGTGGTCAGGAGCCATTCAATTCATGGAAATCAGGCCAAGGTGGAGATATAAATGATCACTTTATATAAACCAAATGAGACTGATTTTACACACAATGGTATAGGGGCATTAGATAAACATATTTATAACGCAACTGTTGAGGAAGAACTCAATGGTTTATTTTTATTTTCATTTAGTTATCCATTGTTTGCACCACGTGGTCTGGAAATAGAGGGAATGAGCATCATTAAAGTTCCAACTCCTGATGGTGAACAACTATTTCGAGTAGCAGCTCCTAAAGTCAGCATGGGTGAGATTACAGCGCAATGTTATCACATTTTTTATGACTTAACAGAAAATCTAATTGAAGACATTTTTGCTGAAACAACAAATGGTAATGGGGCTATGAATCGTATGTCAGCAGGATGTCAATACAAGCATCCTTTTCAGTTTTATTCAGATGTACCAAAGGTAGCAAGTGCACGTATTGTCCGAAAAAATCCTGTGGAAGCATTATTGGATGCTAGTCAAGATAATTCATTTGTTAATCGTTGGGGCGGCGAATTAAAACGAGATAACTTTGATGTGAAGATGTTACAAAATCGTGGTATGGATCGTGGGGTAGTGATTCGTCATAAGAAAGATTTACTAGGATATGAAGGGAATGTGGATTGGAAAAGTCCCATAACTAGAATCATGCCACAAGGTTTTGATGGGTTGTTTCTTCCTGAAAAGTATGTGGATAGCTCACTTATAAATAAGTATCCTCATCCTAAAATCAAAGTTGTTGAATGTAAACATATTAAAGCAGCTATTGGTGAAAATGCTGATGATGAAGATGCAGTTCCGTTAGAAGAAGCATATGGGTTATTACGCCAGGCAGCTAAGGATATGTTTGCTATCCAAAAGGTTGATCAGCCTAAAGCAACTTATAACGTTACGTTTCAGGAGTTATCACAAACGGAAGAGTATAAGGATTATAAGCATTTACAGAGTGTTTATATGGCAGATACGGTTACGGTTGAGCATCAAGAAGATGGTATTGATATAAAAGCGAAGGTAATTGCTTATAAGTATGATCCAATAAAAAAAGAGTATCTGGATGTAACCATTGGCAACTTCAAAGAATCCTTTACGGACGTTTCCAGTAGGGTTGATCTGGTGCAAGAAGAGTTATCCAATATGCCTAGCTCTATTTTGGATGCGGCAAAAGCAAATGCTACAAACCTTATTAATTCAGGATTCGGAGGGCATGTCCGTGTTTATCCAGATTGTATTTTAATTATGGATACGAAAGATGAAAAGAGTGCGAAAAAGGTTTGGCAATGGAACTTGAATGGATTAGGGTATTCTTCCACAGGTGTGAATGGCCCATATGGAACTGCCATTACAAGTGACGGAAGAATTGTTGCTGATTTTATTACTGCAGGTACGTTGAGTGGAAATCTTGTGCAAGGTGGAGAGATAACAGGTGCAACATTACGAACTTCAGATAGTGTGAACTATGTAAATATCTCAAAGCAATTTATACGCTTGTATGAATCATCTAGAACAAGGGTGTTTGTAGGATATTACAAAAATAGTAGAAATGAAATACAACCTACTCTTATTTTAGGCGGAGATTCAGATTCCACAGGGGCAAATGGTGCTATTATGGTATACCAATTCTCAGACACAAGTGTTAAGTCTGGTGGAATAGGAATTACAAAAGGACTTGATGGCAATGGATACTTGAATGCAGCTTCCTTATACTTTTCGCAAACAGGGAATGCAATGCTTGATGCTGACAAAATGATTGTCCTACATGCCGAAAGTGAAATGAGATTTAAGGTTAAAGATCAATTCCGCTTTTATCGTAATGACAATTGGATTGCAAGTATCGGAGTTGGATCTGGAGGGGATACGGATATTATGCTCCCCAATGCAATCATACGAAATTCGGGTTGGGACAATGGGTATATCCAAGTGAAAACCGCTCTTGGGACATATTATCAAGGAGTAATTGCTTCAGACTTCAAAGTTTCTTCAAAAGAAACCTATAAAACCAATATCCGTCCTATTGCATTCAGTGCACTTGAAAAAGTAATGGAATGGGAAATGAAACAGTACAATTTGAAAACCGATATTCCAAAGCTGTATGAGATGCGTATGAATCGTAAGGAAGGAGAGCCGACCATTACTACAGAAGCAATTCCTACACATTATGGTTTAGTTATTCCAAAAGAAGCAGAAGAAAATGGTGTAGGCCTATACGGGATGCTTTCGCAATTGACAAGCGCATTTCAAGAGTATGTGACAAAAACGGATGCTAGATTAGAAGAATTAGAGCCATTACAACCTAAAGGAAATATAAAACATAGGAACAGAGTAAAACGTCAGAGAAGAACGCCTAGACACGTAAAAAGGAGTAGCTAGAAAGAGGGGTAGTCATGCGAAATGAGGAAATTATGATAGATTTAGCAGATCCTGTGTTTACAAAAACAATTCGTTCTCGGCAGAATGACAAGAATGGATTGAAGCTTACGGTGTACGTAAGAGAGGAAGGGGAGAAGGTAGATTTAACAGGATATGTGGTTAAATATGAAGCGACAAATCATACAGGAGTATTCATTCGAGATGATGCTCAAATAGTTGATGCAAAAAATGGTGTGTTTTCCTATACGTTTACATCTCAAGCTGTTTCCACATCGGATGATTGGACAGCGTATTTTGTGATGGAAAAAAGTACAGAACGAATGAGTACACCAGATATTCGTATTACATTAAGACGTGATGTGAAAGAAGGAAATATTAAAATTGAAAATTATATTTCTGATTTTGATAATCTCAAGAAACAGATAGATGCTTTGCAGCAAGCGGTTGATAAAATGGATGTTGTAAAGCGATCAGGTGGGATAATGACAGGTTATCTAACAATGAGACCAACGCCCGGTTCCAATATCGGAGTTGGATTCAATAGTGAGGATAAGTTATTAGATATCGGTCTTGTAGGAGCCTCGGATGGTCAATTCTATTTAAAAGACTGGAAAAACAATAAAGTGTTGCTGGATAAATCACCTACTGGGGTATTCAATGTTTTTGCTGATAATCTTCTAAAAAAAGCTGGCGACATTATAAATGGATTACTTGAATGTAAGAGTGATAATGCAATTGTATTAGGAAGTCGTTCTTATAAGACAGTTATTCATAAAGGGGCGCAAGGAGAGCTGATTTTTGCACCTTCCACCAAAGAACAAGGTGATTCTTGGGATTGGTCCAAAAGAGTAGAATTTCGAACAGATGGCACAATCAGACAAGCGTATGATACAGGATGGATTAACCTTCCTACAAATGGGGTAGAAAATGTTCCTGATAGAATTTTGAAGTACAAGAGAAGTGGGGAGCAGATTACTGTAATTGGCTCTGTTCGAAACCCAGTAAACACCACGGTTTTTGCAACGCTTCCAACTGGGTTTAGACCTGTACAAAATATCGCTTTTCCGGCACTCGCTTATGGTAATGGACCAACAGTTTGTGAAGTTACAGTTAAAAGTGATGGCGGAATTTTCGTAAATGGTGTTCCGAGCGGGAGTACGGTTCATATTGCAATGAACTTTTTAATTTAAATCGTACAAGTTAAGCGTGCATAAGCAGGCTTATTTATTTTGCTCAAGGGGATGAGAACAGTGGAGGAACAAATCTTCAATTCAATGATTCAACAAGGAGCATTCGCAGCGTTATTTGTGTGGATGCTTTTTACTACGCAAAAAAAGAATGAACAGCGTGAAGAACAGTATCAAAAAGTAATCGAAAAAAACCAAGCAGTCATCGAAGAACAGGCAAAAGCATTTGGTTCACTTTCAAAGGATGTATCAGATATTAAACAAAAAATTATGGGGAATGGTGACGACAAATGAAAAAATCTATTAAATTATTAGCCTCAATTTCTACTGCAGCTATCATTGCATTTACTTCAATAGGTAGTGTCTTTGCTGATCGAGAAATGATTATTCCTGGGTTACCTAAAGTCGAATATCGCAATGGATATGGAGCATATGAAGGTGTAATAGCACATTCTACAGCAACTCCTGAAGCGCCTGCTATTAATATTCGAAACTATGAAGCAAGAACATGGCGTTCGGCATTTGTACATTATGTAACAGACTGGGATGAAACAGTTCAAATTGCTTCCACAAAATATCAAGCATGGGGAGCGGGCTTAGCAGCCAATAAACGATTTGTTCATGTAGAGCTCTCTGAAACGAGTGACTCTATTAAATTTAAAAAATCCTATGAGAGATATGTGAAGCTACTCGCTAAGATTTTACGTGATAGAAACATTGATCCATCCATTGGATTGTGGACGCATAAAGACATTACGTATAAGCTTGGTGGCACAGATCACGAAGATCCGATTGATTATCTTCTCAGTCATGGTGTATCAGAATCAAAGTTTCGTACTGATGTATTAAAAGCATATAATGGAAATTCTATTTCAGTTGAAGCGAAACCAAAGCAACCAAGTGAAGTACCTGGTGTTATGAATGAAGTGGGAGTAGCGTATATTGATGGATACAATATAAACCTTCGTTCTGGTCCATCCACAATAAATAGTGTTATTCGTAAATTACAAAAAGGTGAAGCATATAAAGTCTGCGGTAAAGTAGGCAACTGGTTGAATCTTGGAGGAAATCAGTGGATTTATAACGATTCCTCATACATTCGCTATAAAGAAGAATCGTCATCTGTGGAAGGTAAACGTGTAGTTTCTAAAGTGAATGACTTACGATTCTATTCAAAGCCTTCCTGGTTAGATAGAGATGTTGCGGGAACTGTGGATGAGGGGTTAGGATTTACAATTGAGGCGAAAGTAAATGTAAATAGTTCACCACAATATAAAGTACACAATAGCAAAGGAAAAACATACTATGTAACAGCAAGTGAAGCCTACGTGTATGTGAGGTAAGCAAAAGCAGAGCATTCCTCTGGCGAGTGTGAGGAACGCTCTTTTTTGACATTATAAAGATATATTATCTCCCATTGTTGGTTTACCAATAGTATTATATGTAACAGTAGAAATGAATATGAACGATAAAAATAAAAAAAGAGCATTCTTGACTGGAGTACGCTGTTTTGTGATAGAACCATCTATGTGAAGCGATGCTGAATCACTTTTCTTATATGTGACCAAATTGCAGATATGACACTTCCTTACAAATAAGAATAAGTGTACATGCTTACTTATATCTGGGCTCTCATCACCATAAAGATAAAACGGGAAGAAACAAGCCAGGATAGTGGTCTGGCTTGCTTTTTTTGTAAGGCATATCATAAACTGGGAGTGCTCTAAGATATGTAAGGTAGAAGCAACATGTGTTATTACATAAAAAATTTCCACAGTGGCCGTTATCACTGTTAGGAAATCTTGCAAGATAGGAAACTAGGATGGGTAGATGGAACGGAAAAGAAGAGATTCCTTTTGTAGGAAATGATGTGAAAACCATGGCGCAGTGGAGAGAACATGCGGCAATTTTTATTGTATGACAAGAAATAGGTCGGGAGGAAAACGTAGGTGGGGCAAGCATTGGCCGATGTAGAGGAATGCGTGAGAGGGGGAGTGGCTATGTACGGGGGGGAAGGGGCAGGGTGTGTCTGTTTTGGTGGGTGAAGGAACTGAAAAATGGGAGAGTAGCAGAAGGGGAGTTTGTATGGTTTGAAAGCTAGGAAAGTAGGAATCTATCATGCGTTTTCTGGGTATATGTATCATGTATTTCTGCTGATATGAGGTGTAAAGTTCCCAATAGGGTGTACCCTAATGAATAAACTGTAAAATGTTAATAATAGGGATATATTAGAATTATATAGAATATATTGGATACCTCTCTTGTTCGCTGCGCACACAACGCGTGATAAAAAGAAATACCTATCTTGTTCCAAGAAAAGTAAAACCTCTCTATCTCGTTGCTTACTGTATTCTATACAACCCCCAAGCACTTCGTGCTAGTTTTTTTGATTATTTCACCAAAAAAATGTGGTAATATCCAGAGAATATAAGAAAAATCCCCGAATATATGGTGAATTAAGCCAATCGCTCTATTCCCCAGTCAATGGAAAAGGGACTACTTTATATTTACAAACAAAAATATTATGTATAATAAACATTATGATTATGTATCTCCCGTTTCGTTTTACGAGATGCACACGAATATACCGATACAAACCATTTTTTATGCTTCTCATTGAGGTACACCCTATTGGGAACTTTTTCGTAGAAATCCTTGTGTGTACTGGATTCTTTTTTGTTCGTTTGTTTCTATTTTGTAAAAAAGGAGGTTGGGTCATGACGAAAAAGGTGATTGTGAAACAAATGGTGACAGATTTGGAATTGTTGGGGGTTATTCAGCAGTTTGGATGGACTACGACAGGACAACTCGTTGCTTATTTGGGATCGTATAGTAGGCGCAGTATTCTGCGTAAGCTGGAGCACCTGCGTCCGTATCTTCACAGTATTGTCGAACCGTCTCGTCATATTTTTGGAATCAATAGCAAAGGCGGGGCGTTACTTGGCACACCTCATGTCACGATGCTCAGTGATTTACATGACATCTACGATGTCCTCTACCGCAATGACATCTGGGAATGGTGCGGGTATCCCGAGTGGCAGTGGCACGAGGAATTATTACCTGCTGGTAAACAGGAAGCGCTTGTGCCGGCAGCCTATTGGTATAATCGGGAGCGACTACATGTCGTGGAAATCGATACGGGAGACAATTTGTATGCAACAATGTGCCACATGCGCCGCTATGAGGGGTTGGTTAAACAGGCGGAAAAACGCGGAACGCCCGTTCCGCAGATTTATTATTTCACACCTGACCGCCAGCGCCTAGCGTGGCTCGAGGAAGCACTGGGCGGGCATAAGTTGTGGCTGCGGTGTGTGAACGCACTTAAAAAAGGAGGACGTGTATGATGAATAACTTACGAGTTTCCTATCAGATGTATGGTACGTTACAACAAGGAGGATCATTTATATGAGTAAGAACGAAAATGTATTTAATAATCTCATCACCCCACAGCTAGTACCTACGGTTCCTATTACTCCAGTGCAACAAGCACAACTTTTAGCCTTAATCCAACAATTACAAATTGCTATTAATACGTATTTTAATAACCCAAATTTAGTAAATCGTATAGCTTTACAAAATAGTTTAATAAATCTATATGACTTTTTACTCAACGAATTTCCTACTGTAACTGAGAGGAACGCTACACGAAATAGTTTATATCTTCTCTTAGCTGTTAACAATCGTTTAGCCTCAGCTACTTCAGCAGAAGTTGGTCAAATTGCTACCATGTTACAATCTCTGTATACTACTTTATCATTTTTAATGGCAGAATTTATTATGGACGTTGCCACACGTAACCAAATACTCAATATTTTATCTACTTTAGTGACAAGAACAGCCGCTGTTCCTAGTAGTGGTGCGGGAGCAACAGGACCGACGGGACCAGCAGGGCCCCAGGGAGCGACAGGAGCAACAGGACCAAGCACGGGTGTAACGGGACCGACGGGACCGCAAGGAATTCAAGGACCAGCAGGACCTCAAGGGCCTCAGGGCCTTCAAGGCGTACAAGGACCAGAAGGACCAGAGGGTGATCAAGGTCCGCAAGGGATTCAAGGATTACAAGGGCCACAGGGACCGCAAGGGGTTCAAGGTGTCGAGGGGGATAATGGTGCTACGGGGCCGGCAGGGCCGACAGGTGCAACTGGGTCTACGGGGGCAACAGGGCCAACAGGGGCTCAAGATGGCGGAACCTTAAACAATGCTTTTATAACACGCACGTCTACCGCGACGCTACCTGCAAATACTCCAGTTGTATATGAGAATCTTCTTGCTATATCTGGAACTGATATTCAATTCACACCACCTTCTAGCGATATTATTCTTGCTAGTGGACAGTTATATTTAGTTAATTACCAATTAACTGGAAGGGTATCACCTGGTTTTGACATAGCATTATTTTTAAATAATGCTGTAATTGATGGAACACGTATTGGTACACAGTCTAGTGCTACGGCTGGCAATATTGCATCTGGTACAGCGATTGTTGATACAAGAATTTTTAATGTACCAACTATATTAACGCTCAAAGCTACTACTACTGTAACGCTCCCTGCCGCTTTTCCAGCAGGAGATCCCTCATATGCTAATACTCAAATAACTATTTTAGGTTTGCTGTAGCATATATAAACTCTCGCTATTGTATATACCATGTTTTGTAACTACTCAGCTTAATTAATCGACCATCCTATTCACCCCCTGATTGATATACTCAGTATTTACAAATGGGAGGCATATGAAACTAGTAAAATTAAAAAAGACACCAAAAGGTGGCTGAGTAGTTACCATGTTTTTTTGACACTTGATAATATACAGGAACGTTCGTTTGCAAATTTAAGGGTTTTTAATGCTACCAAGCAAATAAGCGCTCTACGATCCATCTTTTGGGGGTTACTTGAAATTGATGCAATTCTGACCGCTTGGCAACTTGTACTTCAGCATTCAATAGCTTTTGAATTTCTTTTTGAAACCTTTCTCCTGTGTACCCACCGTCCGTGAGGATGGCTTCTAGGGTTTCTTTCAATTCAGGATATTGCTTGTACATTTCGATTGCACCTTTTCGATCTGTGACATTGGCAGTGGTAACATGGATCACATGGGGAAATCCAAGAATATCTACATTGATATGTCGTTTAATACCAGATATTTTCTTACCACCATCATAGTCTTTTTGTTCAGCCGTATCTGCATTCTTAACACTTTGGGCATCGACAATATGAAAGCTAGGGCTAGGGAGGGGATTAGCCGCTTCCCTTATTTGCCCAACAATTTTTTTAATAAGGTCTCTAATAGACTACTGCCTCCGGCATTGGATTTATTCCATTTTGCATAGTAGCGGTAAACATTTTGCCATTTGGGATAATCTTTTGGTAAAGCACGCCACTGGCAACCTGTACTTAGAACATAGAGTAGTGCATTGAACACATCAAAAAGGTCATACTTTCGCGGACTCGTGCGTTTGCTAAACGTTTCTAGTTCCTCACGAATGATTTCGAATTTTTCACGGCTGATATCACTTGGATAAGACATACACTCATCTCCTGTTTTTGCATACATCCTAACATATTTACGAGACTATAAATAGGTTCTAAGGGACGAGTAGAAAGATACCATAAAAAGAATCCAAATTTGGAGCAAGCCATTGCGCTTTATGCGCAGAGAAAGCTGACCATACCTCAAATTTGTGAACAGACACAAATATCCAAATCCACATTGTATCGGAAGTTACAAATGTTGTCTGTCAAAAGAAGAAACAGTGGTTGGCAAATGGACGACACTAGGTAGAGTGAATAGGCGCAGTGTGAGTGATTTGGCAAGCAATAAAATGCAATTCATAGATATTTTCCAAATCGAAATGCCTAGTTCATGTAGCTAGGTGTTTTGATTTGCTCATACATGCTGTATCGAAGTAGAACTTGTCCATGAGGTTATTTACAATTCCGTTGAAATACGCGAATGTCCCCTTCTTTATTTTTACTCCGGATTTTATTTTCATCACGAACTCTTTGATAGCTACTAAGCCAATCGTAAGCTCCTGCTCTTTCGTAAATGCACGTTGCCCTGTTGTATAATTCACAAATCGATTGCACTGTCTTACGACCTTCCACAGTTCTTGAATTGTTTTAGATTCACTGTAAAAAGAGTTAACTAAAGAAATAAAACGTTCGGGTACCCAGTGCGCAACAAAGTCAGCTTGTTCCATATTCTCTTCTGGAGTATTGCTATTCTCATTATGATTACGTTTGTTTATATCTTTTATATTTTGTTTTAAGGTTTTAGTAATTGTTTTACTGGTAGGACACTTTGCAGGACTTTTTGTATCTACCTTGTCGGACACTTCTTTCACAATTGGTTGAATGATAATAGCATTAGAAGTTTGAAGCATGTCCTTTTTACGCTTCATTGCTACTTGTTTAATCATGCCTAAATCTACAAGTTTCTTCATTAACCGTTGCACAGTCTTATATGAAACTTCTATCATGTTAGCGATTGACTTTTTGCATAGGAAACTAACGCCTACATATTTGCAACTGTGGCGTTTTAAAATTTCAAGTAACATAATAAGTTTAGATTGTACGTCAGTACGCTTAATAGACATACGGATAATATCTCTGTATGTACGTATAGTTTTGTTCAATTCTTCTAATTCTATAAATGGTGATAAGTTACGGAATGATTCTTCACTTGCTATAACATCTATGCATTTCTTTTCCATATTATATGTCTCCTTCTTGGAAACAAAAAAGCAACGTCACCAATAATTTGGTAAACGTTGCTAAAGAAACCCTACATGATGTACAATAATTCAAGAGAGTATGGCAAGTGTTTACCTGGGCATTTCAGGTGGACGGTATATACAGTGCTTCCAACACTTTATATACACGCTGTGCTCTTTTGTTTTGTGAATTTTATCAAATTAGAATTATAGGGATTTTCACCCCACAATTTGCCCACAAATTTCTCGTCTAGTAGCGGTCTTTATCGGTGTCAATCAAATATAAACACAAGATAAATGTTGATATGTAGGTATTTTGGGGATTTCTCCGATGGAAATCTGTATGCGAAATAAAAACAGGTATTTTACGCACTCGACAAATGAACGCGATTGCGCAGCAGCAACTAGCAGAGCTAGGGCTGCATGTAAGAGGCGCTATGTTAGCAGAGGAATTATCGGTTGGACAACAGCAAATTATCGAAATTGCGAAAGCATTAATGACAAACGCGAGCGTTATTATTATGGATGAACCTACTGCGGCACTGACGGATCGTGAAATCGAAACGCTCTTTACAGTAATCAATAAGTTACGTAAAAAAGGTGTTTCATTCGTGTACATTTCGCATCGTATGGAAGAGATTTTCTCAATATGTGATGCTATTACGATTTTGCGTGATGGAGAATACGTGGGAAAGAGATTAATTCCAGAAACATCATTTGATGAAGTAGTGAGTATGATGGTGGGGCGCAGCATTGGTGAACGTTACCCAGAGCGAAATAGTCAAATTGGTGATGTCATTTTTGAAATGCGTAATGGAACGAAGAAAGGGAAATTTGAAAATATTTCGTTTCAAGTGAGGAAAGGTGAAATCCTTGGTGTAGCTGGTTTGATGGGGGCTGGTCGCACTGATATTATGAAAGCGATATTTGGTTATGAACCTTTAGACTCTGGACAAATTTTTATAAATGGACAAGAAGTAAAGATTGATAGTCCAATAGATGCAATTAGACAAAGAATTGCTTTCATTACAGAAGATAGAAAGTCTGAAGGATTAGTGTTAGATTTTTCAATTCGAGAAAATTTAGCTTTACCGAATTTAGAAAATCTTTCAAAGGGAAGTGTTCTAAGCAATGAGCTAGAACAACAGTTTACAGAGGATATGATGAAGCTTCTTAATGTGAAAGCATCTAGCGGAGAGCAGGCAGTGAAATCTCTTTCTGGTGGAAATCAGCAAAAGATTGTAATCGCAAAATGGCTAGGCATTCATCCGCAATTACTCATTTTAGATGAGCCAACAAGAGGTGTCGATGTTGGAGCGAAAAAAGAAATTTACTCTATTATGAATAAGCTTACAGAGCAAGGCGATGCCGTTATTATGGTATCATCTGAGCTTCCGGAAGTTTTAGGGATGAGTGATCGAGTTCTTGTTATTCATGAAGGAAAAGTCGGCGGAATTTTAGGGAAAGATGAGGCATCACAAGAGTCTATTATGGCACTAGCTACAGGGGGAGAGTAAGGATGGCTAAGAAGGGGAATGTATTACAACAACTCGGTTCTTTAATCGGTTTAGTATTAATTATCGTCGTAATTACAGCTTTAAATCCAGCGTTCATTGAAATTCCAAATTTATTTAATATACTGCGTCAAGTATCGATTAATGCGCTTATTGCATTTGGAATGACCTTCGTAATTTTAACAGGGGGTATTGACTTATCGGTAGGTTCTATCTTAGCATTATCAAGTGCACTTGTTGCTAGAATGATGGCAAGTGGCATGGATCCGTTCCTTGCAATGGTAGTTGGACTATTAGCAGGTCTTGTAATGGGAATTGTAAACGGTATCATCATTGCGAAAGGAAAAGTAGCTCCATTTATTGCAACTTTAGCAACAATGACTATTTTTCGTGGGTTGACGCTTGTTTATATGGACGGACGTCCGATCACTGGTCTTGGTGATCATTTAATGTTCCAAATGTTTGGCCGCGGTTATTTTCTTGGTATTCCGGTACCAGCTGTTACAATGATGATCGCTTTCGCAGTACTGTACTTCATTTTGAAGAAAACGACATTTGGTCGCCGTACATTTGCAATTGGTGGAAATGAAGAAGCAGCAGCACTATCAGGTATTAATGTTACGAGAATTAAAGTAATGATTTACGGTCTTTCCGGAATTTTGGCGGCGCTTGCAGGTATTGTCTTAACATCACGATTAGATTCTGCACAGCCGACTGCAGGTACTTCTTATGAATTAGATGCAATTGCAGCAGTTGTATTAGGTGGAACAAGTCTTTCTGGGGGAAGAGGATGGATTGTTGGTACATTCATCGGTGTACTTATTATCGGTGTACTAAATAACGGTTTAAATTTATTAGGTGTATCTTCTTTCTTCCAACAAGTTGTAAAAGGACTTGTAATCTTATTAGCTGTATTAATTGATCGTAGAAAAGAAGCGTAATGGAGGGACAGTTCATGAAGAAATGGTTACTTATACTCGTTGCATGTATTATGGTCATTACTGCTGGTTGTTCAATGGAACCGCCAGAATGGGCAAAGGATTCTAGCGATAAAGGTCGAAATAAAACTATTAAAGTTGGATTCTCTGTTTCAACTTTAAATAATCCCTTCTTTGTAACTTTGAAAAAGGGGGCAGAAAAGAAAGCGAAAGATAGTGGCATCGAATTGATTGCTGTTGATGCGCAAAATGATGCAGCAAAGCAAACGAACGATGTTGAAGATTTAATTCAAAAGGGTGTCGATGTAGTTGTTATTAATCCGACCGATTCAGATGCTGTTGCTTCAGCAGTAAGTGCAGCAAACGCAGCAAATGTTCCTGTTATTACAGTAGACCGCGTTGCGAATTCAGGTAAGGTTGTTTCTCACATTGCATCTAATAATATCGAAGGTGGTCAAATGGCTAGTGATTACATTCGTGAATTAGTCGGCGAAGGAGCAAACGTTGCTGAGTTAGAAGGAATCCCTGGATCGTCTGCTGCTCGTGAACGTGGGAAAGGATTCCATAACGTAGCCGATAAGTCTTTAAAAGTAGTTGCCAAACAAGCGGCTGATTTTGATAGAGCGAAAGGATTATCTGTTATGGAAAACATTTTGCAAGCAAATAGCGATATTAAAGCCGTGTTTGCTCATAACGACGAGATGGCATTAGGTGCACTTGAAGCATTGAAGTCTGCTGGAAAAACAGATGTAGTAGTTGTTGGATTTGATGCAACAGAAGATGCTGTGAAAGCGGTTAACGATGGGCGTATGGCTGCAACAGTCGCTCAAAAACCAGAATTAATCGGAGAGAAGGCGATGCAAACAGCAAAAGAGATAACACAAGGTAAAAAAGTGGACAAATCTATTCCGATTGAATTAGAGCTTATTAAGAAAAATAAATAAATATAAAATGAAAATTAGGAAGGAAGAACAACAAATGAAATTCTTTATTGATACAGCAAACATTAACGAAATTAAAGAGGCAAATGAATTAGGCGTATTAGCTGGAGTAACGACAAATCCATCACTTGTAGCAAAAGAAGGCGTAGATTTCCACGAGCGCATTCGTGAAATTTGCAACGTTGTAGAAGGACCTGTAAGTGCAGAAGTAATTAGCTTAGAAGCTGATAAAATGATTGAAGAAGGAAAAGAATTAGCGAAGATTGCTCCAAACGTTGTTGTAAAAGTTCCAATGACAACAGAAGGTTTAAAAGCAGTAAAAGCGTTCTCTGATTTAGGAATTCGTACAAACGTTACATTAGTATTCTCAGCAGTTCAAGCATTACTTGCTGCTCGTGCTGGTGCAACGTACGTTTCACCATTCTTAGGTCGTTTAGATGATATCGGTCATAACGGTATGGATTTAATTCGTCAAATCGCAGAAATCTTTGCAATTCATGGTATCGAAACAGAAATCATCGCAGCATCTGTACGTCACAGCGTTCACGTAACTGACGCAGCATTAAACGGTGCACATATTGCAACAATCCCAGCAAACGTAATTGCTTCATTAGTGAAGCACCCATTAACAGATCAAGGAATTGAGAAATTCTTAGCTGATTGGGAAAAAACACAAGAGAAATAATAGAAAAGCAAGAATCCTAGTTTAATTGACTAGGATTCTTTTTTTATTTAAAAGAATTTTGTAACTACTCAGCCACCTTTCGGTGTCTTTTTTAAATTTTACTAGTTTCATATGCCTCCCATTTGTAAATACTGAGTATATCAAACAGGGGAGGTGAATCTTATGGTCGATCGAAAAATTATTTTAGATACATATAAAAAAGGACCTGAAGCTGTTATTTCTTTATTTGAAGAAACATTTTCTAAGTTAGAAAAACGTATACAAGAACTAGAAAATGCTTCAAAAAAAAACTCCAAAAATAGTCATAAGCCACCTTCTACAGATGGTTTGGGTAAGCCCGTTACAAAAAGTTTGCGCAAACCGTCTCATCGTCAAACGGGTGGCCAGTTGGGCCACAAGGGACATACTCTTGGTTTGACAGCGACTCCAGATCATACGATTACACATTCTCCTACATATTGTACTTGTTGTCATACTTCCTTGAACCACGAGCCTGTAAAAGGGTATCGCATTCGCCAAGTGTATGACTTACCACCTATTCAGATCGAAGTGACAGAACATAAAGTAGAACAGAAAGAATGCCCACATTGCCATTCTATCCAAGAAGCCCAATTTCCTTCGACAGTATCTCGTCCTGTTCAATATGGTCCAAATATAAAAAGACTGATTCCCTATTTAACGCATTATCAATGCATTTCTTTGAAGCGAACAAAAGAATTCTTTCAGGATTGTTTTGGACATTCTATAAGCGAAGGAACCCTGGTAAATCATACACAGGCTTTCGCTTCTCAATTGCAGCCATTCATAAAAGAAGTAAAGGAAAAGATTCTGCAGTCTCCTGTTGTCCATTTTGATGAAACTGGTATGCGTGTAGAAAACAAAACACAATGGTTACATACTGCCAGTACACCGGAGGTGACATTGCAACATATTCATCAAAAACGTGGAAAAGAAGCAATGGATGCTGGAGAAATCTTGCCATCTTTTTCTGGAATTGCGATGCATGATGGTTGGAAATCGTATGATGCGTATACAGATTGTCGTCACGTTTTATGTAATGCCCATCTCTTACGAGATTTACAAGGAATTATAGATAGTACTGGAGAACAATGGGCACAACAGATGCAGAAATTTCTAACGCAAGCGTTGACGATGAAAAAGCAATCCGAAGGTACCATGCCAAAAGCGACGCAAAAGAATCTGTTTATTATGTATCAATCCATATTGAAAGAACAACAGATTCTTTCCACGAAACAAAAGAAGAAAGGAAAGCAGACGCCTTCTCAAAATTTATGGAATCGCTTCGTCAAGTATTCTGACAGAATTCTAGCGTTTTTAGAACATCCAGCCATTCCATTTGATAACAATCAAGCAGAACGGGATATTCGGATGACGAAAGTAAAACAGAAAGTGTCTGGGACTTTCCGAAGTAAGAAAGGCGCAGAATCTTTTTGTCAGATACGAAGCTTTATGAGTACCATGAAAAAACAAAAACAATCGGTCTTACAAGCGATAAACCAAGTCATAGAAACTAGAACGGTTCCTTGGAATAACACGACTTCATAAGAGAATTTCTCTATTTGGCATAGATTCTTTCTCTGATTGGAGTATTTTCTTTTCATGTTTTCGAATCGGAAACATGTATTTGGCCTGTTTTTTTATTTGAAGAAGCTGAGTAGTTACAGAATTTTCATGCAATTTTGCATATTGTCTTTTAAATTTGTTATATAAGATATTTAATATATATCACATAACTCCTTATTTTTAATATTTCGACATAAAGTGAAACTTTAATCAGTGGGGGCTTTGTTCATCCCCCCACTGATTATTAATTGAACCAAGGGATAAAAAGATAGAGGGTCTGACCAGAAAACTGGAGGGCATGATTCTATAACAAAAAGCTTAATGTTTATAGAATTATGTCTTTTTATATAGGGAGGGTAGTAAACAGAGATTTGGACAAAAATGCACCGATTTATCTGAATTTTAAGTTTTATAAAGGGGAGAAATGGAATGAGAAGAAAAGCACCATTTAAAGTGTTGTCATCATTAGCAATTGCGGCAATTATCGGATGTACATCTGTAATGAGTGCTCCGTTAGCATATGCAGAAACGGTAGCAAAAGAGAAAGATAGTGTATCTACAACACCAATTGATTACAATTTAATTCAAGAAGATCGTTTAGCGGAAGCTCTGAAAGAAAGAGGAACAATTAATCCAGCATCTTCTAAAGAAGAGACGAAAAAAGCTGTTGAGCAATATATTGAAAAGAAACAAGGAGATCAGGCGAATAAAGAAATTCTTCCAGATGCTCACTCACAAGAAACATCTGATTTCACAAAAAAAGTAAAAGAGAAAAAGATGGAAGAAAAGGAAAATGTAAAAAAGGCTGAAAAAAATGTTAGCCTTGAGCAAAAGCCAGAACCAAATAAAAAGCAATTGAATGGGCAAGTTCCAACTTCAAAAGCAAAGCAAGCTCCATATAAGGGATCTGTTCGATCGGATAAAGTATTAGTGTTACTCGTTGAATTTAGTGATTATAAACATAATAATATTGATCAAACACCAGGTTATATGTATTCGAAAGACTTTAGTAGAGAACATTATCAAAAGATGTTGTTCGGTAATGAGCCGTATACTTTATTTGATGGTTCAAAAGTAAAAACGTTTAAACAATACTATGAAGAGCAGTCTGGTGGTAGTTATACGACAGATGGATATGTAACGGAGTGGCTAACTGTTCCAGGAAAAGCATCTGATTATGGAGCTGATGGTAGCAGCGGTCACGATAATAAAGGTCCAAAGGGTGCACGTGATTTAGTGAAAGAAGCTTTGCATGCAGCTGCTGAGAAAGGACTAGATTTATCTCAGTTTGATCAATTTGATAGATATGATACAAACGGGGACGGGAATCAAAATGAACCTGACGGTGTAATTGATCATTTAATGGTAATCCATGCTGGTGTTGGTCAAGAAGCTGGTGGCGGTAAATTAGGTGATGATGCGATCTGGTCACATCGTTCAAAATTAGCAGTAGATCCAGTAGCGATTGAAGGTACGAAATCAAAGGTAGATTACTTTGGTGGTAAAGTAGCAGCACATGATTACACAATTGAACCAGAAGATGGAGCTGTAGGTGTGTTTGCACATGAATTTGGACATGATCTTGGATTACCAGATGAATATGACACGAAATATACTGGAAATGGTTCACCAGTCGAAGCTTGGTCATTAATGAGTGGAGGTAGTTGGACAGGGAAAATCGCAGGAACAGAGCCGACTAGTTTTTCACCACAAAATAAAGACTTCTTACAAAAGAATATGGGTGGCAACTGGGCAAAAATATTAGAAGTAGATTACGATAAAATTAAGAGTGGTGTGGGAGTTCCTACCTATATTGATCAAAGTGTTACGAAATCAAATCGTCCAGGCGTTGTACGTGTTAACTTACCAGGTAAAAGTGTTGAAACTATTAAACCGGAGTTTGGAAAGCATGCATATTATAGTACAAGAGGCGATGATATGCATACAACGTTAGAGACACCATTCTTTGATTTAACAAAGGGAACAAATGCAAAATTCGATTATAAAGCAAATTATGAGTTAGAAGCAGAGTGCGATTTCGTCGAAGTACATGTAGTAACAGAAGATGGAACGAAAACATTAATTGATAGACTTGGGGAAAAAGTAGTCCAAGGAGATAAAGATACAACAGATGGGAAATGGATTGATAAATCATATGATTTAAGTCAATTTAAAGGCAAAAAAGTGAAACTACAATTCGACTATATTACAGATCCGGCTGTAACATATAAAGGTTTTGCGATGGACAATGTAAATGTAACTGTTGATGGACAAGTTGTATTTTCTGATGATGCAGAAGGACAGTCTAAAATGAATTTAAATGGTTTTGTTGTTTCTGATGGGACAGAGAAGAAAGCTCATTATTACTACTTAGAGTGGAGAAATTATGCGGGATCAGATAATGGTTTAAAAGCAGGAAAAGGTCCAGTGTATAATACAGGTCTTGTCGTTTGGTATGCAGATGATAGTTTCAAAGATAACTGGGTTGGGGTGCATCCAGGTGAAGGATTCCTTGGTGTTGTAGATTCTCATCCAGAAGCGCTAGTTGGTAATTTAAACGGAAAACCAGCATACGGTAATACAGGCATGCAAATTGCAGATGCAGCATTTTCATTTGATAAAACACCAGCATGGAGTGTAAATTCATTAACACGTGGTCAGTTTAACTATTCTGGATTACAAGGTGTTACAACTTTTGATGATTCAAAAGTATATAGTAACAAGCAAATTGCAGACGCAGGAAGAAAAGTTCCAAACCTTGGACTTAAATTCCAAGTTGTTGGACAGGCAGAAGATAAATCGGCAGGCGCTGTTTGGATTAAACGTTAATAACATAAAAGCACATTCTTCATATGAAGAGTGTGCTTTTTAATTTGTACAGTAAGTTATTATTTTAGTTTATCCCGCATTAACGGTCAGTAAGATCCCCACCTCAAAATTCAGTGGAAATAAAGAAGTTAGTTGGGAGATCAACTGCCCGTAAAAGCCCGATTGGTTCAACTAATAATCAGTGGGGAGGAACAAAACCCCCACTGATTAAAGTTTCACTTTATGTAATACAAGTGTTTATTCATGTGTACTGTATCAAATTATGTGGGGAAAGGAAATATTTCCGAGGAAATTGTCGAAGTATCGTCAGTATTTATAAACTTTCTGTTTAAAAGAAGAGATGTATTATTGCCTTTACGGCTCAATTTATTTACATTGTTATTTGGTTATACACAAAAGTAATATATTGGGCAAAAAGAGTTCTATTCGATAGGGCTCTTTGGTTTTGTATTTGATATACAAATATTAACCTCGATTGTTTGGAAATGTATCTTCTTGTTTAGCGTCAGTTGGACTTTAACTGCAGTTTTTGTTTTTCGTTTATATGAAGAGCGAGATGAGCCATTACCTTTTATATTTAAATTAATTGGCATTATTCCAACGCTTCCATTGTATTATGGATTATATAAATATGCATTTTAAAAAAGACAACGATGGATTATCCCATCATTGTCTTTTTTACTTTGCTTCTTACATAAATCATCCCAGCAAATGTTAATAAAAATGCTGTCCCGATAATGAAGCTGATGCTAGGTGATGCTCCGATTGCGCCGACTGTAAAGGAGCCAGCAACAACTCCTAATGAGAAGAAGGCATAAAATAATCCGAATGCCTTTCCGCGATTATCGTCTGTAGTATTTTCAACAAGTAAAGCGTTAATAGACGGAAAGAGGATTGCGAATCCAATTCCATAAATTATCATTACGATAAAGAGCATACCTTTTGTAGCAAATAATCCAAGTAAAGATAATGCGAATGCCATAACTGCAATTCCGATTAGCATTAGTTTCGAACGATTAAATCGATCATAAATACGATTTGTTGGAAGCAAGAAGAAGAGGATAGCAGTTATACCAAATACACTTAACATCATGCCTGTTGTAGATGCTTTAAGCGCTAATGCCTCAACTTTTACTGGTAACATATAAGTGACAATTCCTTGTGAAAACATTAATGTGAAAGCACCAATATATGCTTGTAATAACGGTTCTGATTTTAAAAGTTCAACCATATCTTCTTTGTTCATCATTTGCGTTCTTGATGTATCTTTTCTTGATACGTTATTTGGTAAGAAGAATAGAGATACGATCGTACCAAGAGCCATTAAAATAGAAATAGTAATGAAGACCCACTCTACGCCAGCTGTTGCTTTCATAATACCGCTGAAAGCAGGTCCTACGATTGCGGCTGTTCCAACAGCAGCACCAGATAGAGCCATTGCTTTTCCTTGTCTTTTTGCATTTGTTTGTTTTGATAAAAATGTAAAGGCAGCAGGAATTAAAAAGCCATCACTAAATCCATGCATAAAGCGCACAACTAATAGTTGTTCACCACTTTGAACAACGGTGTATAACAAGACTATGAAACTCGTAATTCCCATGCTTATATAAAGGATTTTTTTTGCACCAAATTTATCGACAGCGGCTCCAGCAATAATATTACCGATCATATTAGCGAATGAGTACATACCGACAACTAGCCCGATAATAAGAGGAGTTCCTCCAAGGCTTTGAGCGAAAGTACTCATAATAGGTAATTGTGAAAATGTATCTAAAAATGCCACGATAACGATAAAGTAAATAAAATATTTCAAGCGATATTCACCTCTCCTATGCTATTATGGCACAATGCTAATTTCACCTGCAATGAAATTGAATTAACAGATGTGGAAAAAAGTACAAAGTGACAAAATATTGAACGTTATTTGTAAAAAATTAGTGGGGATGTGATTGTTTTTTTGAAATATATGGATAGAAGTATTATAATAGAATTGTAAACTTCACCAGGTTAAGTATATACATAGAGAGGGATGTATAAAATGAAAGCACTACTTTGGCATAATCAACGTGATGTACGAGTAGAAGAAGTACCAGAACCAACAGTAAAACCAGGAACAGTGAAAATCAAAGTTAAATGGTGTGGTATTTGTGGGACAGACTTGCATGAATATTTAGCAGGGCCTATTTTTATTCCAACAGAAGAACATCCATTAACACATGTGAAAGCACCTGTTATTTTAGGTCATGAGTTTAGTGGTGAGGTAATAGAGATTGGTGAAGGAGTTACATCTCATAAAGTGGGAGACCGCGTTGTTGTAGAGCCAATTTATTCTTGTGGTAAATGTGAAGCTTGTAAACATGGACATTACAATGTTTGTGAACAACTTGTTTTCCACGGTCTTGGCGGAGAAGGCGGCGGTTTCTCTGAATATACAGTAGTACCAGAAGATATGGTTCATCACATTCCAGATGAAATGACGTATGAACAAGGTGCGCTTGTAGAACCAGCAGCAGTAGCAGTTCATGCAGTACGTCAAAGTAAATTAAAAGAAGGGGAAGCTGTAGCGGTATTTGGTTGCGGTCCAATTGGACTTCTTGTTATCCAAGCAGCTAAAGCAGCAGGAGCAACTCCTGTTATTGCAGTTGAACTTTCTAAAGAACGTCAAGAGTTAGCGAAATTAGCAGGTGCGGATTATGTATTAAATCCAGCAACTCAAGATGTGTTAGCTGAAATTCGTAACTTAACAAATGGTTTAGGTGTAAATGTTAGCTTTGAAGTAACAGGTGTTGAAGTTGTACTACGCCAAGCGATTGAAAGTACAAGCTTCGAAGGACAAACTGTAATTGTTAGTGTATGGGAAAAAGACGCAACAATTACTCCAAATAACTTAGTATTAAAAGAAAAAGAAGTTATTGGTATTTTAGGATACCGTCACATCTTCCCAGCTGTTATTAAATTGATTAGCTCCGGTCAAATTCAAGCAGAGAAATTAATTACGAAAAAAATTACAGTGGATCAAGTTGTTGAAGAAGGATTTGAAGCACTTGTAAAAGATAAAACACAAGTGAAAATTCTTGTTTCACCTAAATAAGATAGAATCGAATAGAGTAGCCCTTTTCTAGAAATAGAAGAGGGCTACTTTTTTTCTATACTGAAAGGTGATAGACTTTCCTGTAACTAAAGGTATTTTGTTTGGAAGGGGAAGTCTAATGCTTTCATTTATGTTGACATTGAAACGGATGCTAAAAGCTTGTTTGCGAGCATGGAAAGATAAAGAATTTCAAGTGTTATTCGTATTAACAATTTTGACATTAATATCTGGTACAATCTTTTATAGTACAGTGGAGGGGTTACGTCCTCTGGATGCTTTATATTTTAGCGTTATGACGCTGACTACTGTCGGTGATGGACAATTTAGTCCCAAAACTGACTTCGGAAAGATATTTACGATATTATACATATTTATAGGGATCGGATTAGTGTTTGGATTTATACATAAGTTGGCAGTTAATGTACAATTGCCAAGTATATTATCGAATAGAAAAAAAGAGTAAAGCATGTGTATGCTTTACTCTTTTTTTACATTAGTTTAGACAAGCCTTAATAATAGTTTATTAAAATGAAAGTGTATTCATTCATTATATTCACTGTGTATAAAGTTATAATGATATGAACATTTATATATTTTAATTTAGTGATAGAAATTTCGTGAAAGGTGGGATATTCTAGTCATAGGTTAACCGGACGACATCATAGGATCCTAACAAAATGTTTACAATAATTCAATTATAAAATGGAGGATTTTATATGAAAAAGAAAGTACTTGCTTTAGCAGCAGCTATTACATTAGTTGCTCCATTACAAAGTGTTGCATTTGCTCATGAAAATGATGGGGCACAGAGATTTGGAGTTATTCCGCGCTGGTCTGCTGAAGATAAACATAAAGAAGGCGTGAATTCTCATTTATGGATTGTAAACCGTGCAATTGATATTATGTCTCGTAATACAACACTTGTAAAACAAGATCGAGTTGCACTATTAAATGAATGGCGTACTGAGTTAGAGAACGGTATTTATGCTGCTGACTATGAAAATCCTTATTATGATAATAGCACATTTGCTTCACATTTCTATGACCCTGACAATGGGAAAACTTATATTCCGTATGCAAAGCAAGCAAAGGAAACAGGAGCTAAATATTTTAGTAACTACTCAGCTTCTTCAAATAAAAAAACAGGCCAAATACATGTTTCCGATTCGAAAACATGAAAAGAAAATACTCCAATCAGAGAAAGAATCTATGCCAAATAGAGAAATTCTCTTATGAAGTCGTGTTATTCCAAGGAACCGTTCTAGTTTCTATGACTTGGTTTATCGCTTGTAAGACCGATTGTTTTTGTTTTTTCATGGTACTCATAAAGCTTCGTATCTGACAAAAAGATTCTGCGCCTTTCTTACTTCGGAAAGTCCCAGACACTTTCTGTTTTACTTTCGTCATCCGAATATCCCGTTCTGCTTGATTGTTATCAAATGGAATGGCTGGATGTTCTAAAAACGCTAGAATTCTGTCAGAATACTTGACGAAGCGATTCCATAAATTTTGAGAAGGCGTCTGCTTTCCTTTCTTCTTTTGTTTCGTGGAAAGAATCTGTTGTTCTTTCAATATGGATTGATACATAATAAACAGATTCTTTTGCGTCGCTTTTGGCATGGTACCTTCGGATTGCTTTTTCATCGTCAACGCTTGCGTTAGAAATTTCTGCATCTGTTGTGCCCATTGTTCTCCAGTACTATCTATAATTCCTTGTAAATCTCGTAAGAGATGGGCATTACATAAAACGTGACGACAATCTGTATACGCATCATACGATTTCCAACCATCATGCATCGCAATTCCAGAAAAAGATGGCAAGATTTCTCCAGCATCCATTGCTTCTTTTCCACGTTTTTGATGAATATGTTGCAATGTCACCTCCGGTGTACTGGCAGTATGTAACCATTGTGTTTTGTTTTCTACACGCATACCAGTTTCATCAAAATGGACAACAGGAGACTGCAGAATCTTTTCCTTTACTTCTTTTATGAATGGCTGCAATTGAGAAGCGAAAGCCTGTGTATGATTTACCAGGGTTCCTTCGCTTATAGAATGTCCAAAACAATCCTGAAAGAATTCTTTTGTTCGCTTCAAAGAAATGCATTGATAATGCGTTAAATAGGGAATCAGTCTTTTTATATTTGGACCATATTGAACAGGACGAGATACTGTCGAAGGAAATTGGGCTTCTTGGATAGAATGGCAATGTGGGCATTCTTTCTGTTCTACTTTATGTTCTGTCACTTCGATCTGAATAGGTGGTAAGTCATACACTTGGCGAATGCGATACCCTTTTACAGGCTCGTGGTTCAAGGAAGTATGACAACAAGTACAATATGTAGGAGAATGTGTAATCGTATGATCTGGAGTCGCTGTCAAACCAAGAGTATGTCCCTTGTGGCCCAACTGGCCACCCGTTTGACGATGAGACGGTTTGCGCAAACTTTTTGTAACGGGCTTACCCAAACCATCTGTAGAAGGTGGCTTATGACTATTTTTGGAGTTTTTTTTTGAAGCATTTTCTAGTTCTTGTATACGTTTTTCTAACTTAGAAAATGTTTCTTCAAATAAAGAAATAACAGCTTCAGGTCCTTTTTTATATGTATCTAAAATAATTTTTCGATCGACCATAAGATTCACCTCCCCTGTTTGATATACTCAGTATTTACAAATGGGAGGCATATGAAACTAGTAAAATTTAAAAAAGACACCGAAAGGTGGCTGAGTAGTTACATATTTTAAATTAGCTGGTGAGTCTTATAAAAATAAAGATATGAAACAAGCGTTCTTCTATTTAGGATTATCTCTTCATTATTTAGGGGATGTAAACCAACCGATGCATGCGGCAAACTTTACGAATCTATCGTATCCACAAGGATTCCATTCTAAATATGAAAACTTTGTAGATACGATAAAAGATAATTATAAAGTAACGGATGGAAATGGATATTGGAACTGGAAAGGTACGAATCCAGAAGATTGGATTCATGGAGCGGCAGTAGTTGCGAAACAAGATTACGCTGGCATTGTAAATGATAATACGAAAGATTGGTTCGTGAGAGCTGCTGTATCACAAGAATATGCAGATAAATGGCGCGCTGAAGTTACACCAATGACAGGTAAGCGTTTAATGGATGCACAACGTGTTACTGCTGGATATATTCAGCTTTGGTTTGATACGTACGGAAATCGTTAAGTATTTAAAAAAGGTCAAATCTCAGAATAGAGTATTTGGCCTTTTTATCACTATACAATACATGGAGGTATGAAACGTGAAAGGTAAATTGCTAAAAGGTGTACTTAGCTTAGGTGTTGGTTTAGGAGCTTTATATAGCGGAACGTCAGCTCAAGCAGAAGTGTCTACAAATCAAAATGATACATTAAAAGTGATGACGCATAATGTATATATGCTATCAACAAACTTATATCCGAACTGGGGACAAACTGAGCGTGCTAATTTAATCGGGGCGGCAGATTATATAAAGAATCAAGATGTAGTTATATTAAATGAAGTGTTTGATAATAGCGCTTCAGATCGTTTATTAGGGAATTTGAAGAAAGAATATCCAAATCAAACAGCAGTATTAGGTCGTAGTAGTGGAAGTGAATGGGATAAAACGTTAGGAAACTATTCATCTTCAACTCCTGAAGATGGTGGCGTTGCGATTGTGAGCAAATGGCCAATCGCTGAAAAGATTCAATATGTATTTGCAAAAGGGTGCGGGCCAGATAATTTATCGAATAAAGGATTTGTATACACGAAAATTAAGAAAAATGATCGTTTCGTTCACGTGATTGGGACGCATTTGCAGGCTGAAGATAGTATGTGCGGAAAAACTTCACCAGCATCTGTACGTACGAACCAATTAAAAGAAATTCAAGATTTTATTAAAAATAAAAATATACCAAATAATGAGTATGTGTTAATTGGTGGTGATATGAACGTAAATAAGATAAATGCAGAGAACAATAATGATTCAGAGTATGCATCTATGTTTAAAACATTGAACGCTTCTGTACCATCTTATACTGGACATACAGCGACTTGGGATGCAACGACAAACAGTATTGCAAAATATAATTTCCCTGATAGTCCTGCCGAATATTTAGATTATATTATTGCAAGTAAAGACCATGCGAACCCATCGTATATAGAGAATAAGGTGTTACAGCCGAAATCTCCACAATGGACTGTTACATCATGGTTCCAAAAATATACGTATAATGATTACTCTGATCATTATCCAGTAGAGGCGACTATTTCTATGAAGTAGTTTCAAAAAGTTTCTTCGTAAAGAAGAAACTTTTTTTATTTGCAAACAGGAAAATCATACTTTCTTTCCAATATGTATAAGACATATTGAAAAGAGGAGAGAAAAATGTGGATCGAGGAATTTTTAAAGAAGTTCCATTACCGTGTGCATTTTTGGATGAAGTGGCTTTAGATAGAAATATTCAATCGATTATAGAGTTAAGTGGAAATAAGAAGATTCGTATAGCGAGTAAATCGTTACGTTCTGTTCCGATTATGCAAAAGATTTTAGCTGCAAATGATCGATTTCAAGGTATTATGTGCTTTTCACCTAGAGAGGTTTTATTTTTAATAGAACAAGGATTTAATGATTTATTGCTCGGATATCCTGCTTATGATGAAAGAGCTTTGTGTGAAATTAGTTTGCTAACAAAGAAAGGTTTCATTATAACTTGTATGGTGGATTGTGAAGAGCATATTGTGTATTTAGAAAAAATTGCTGAGAAATCTAAAGGATGTTTTCGTGTTTGTTTGGATATTGATATGAGTAGTCGTTTCTTTCAATTTCATTTTGGTGTACAAAGATCCCCAGTAAAAAATGTGCAGGATGTGTTGAAAGTAGTAGAAAAGGTGAGAAGGTCATCATATTTAATGTTAGATGGTGTGATGGGTTATGAAGCTCAAATTGCTGGGGTGGGAGACCATATACCGAATCAATGGCTGAAAAGTAAAGTGATTTCGTATTTAAAGCAGAAATCAGTGCTAGAAGTGAAAGAAAGAAGAGAACATATTGTAAAAGCAATACAAAAACTTGGTATTGAGCTAAGGTTTGTAAATGGAGGCGGAACAGGAAGCATAAAAACAACTGAGAAAGATAATTCAGTTTCAGAGATTACAATAGGTTCTGCTTTTTATTCTCCGAAGCTGTTTGATTATTATAAAGAGGTGAAATTTCATCCAGCGGTCGGATTTGCATTACCAGTTGTGCGTAAACCAGTCCAGTTTATTTACACTTGCCTAGGTGGTGGATATATTGCTTCAGGAGCAGTTGGAAAAGATAAAGAGCCTGAAGTTTGGAGACCGAAGGGTGCAAAACTATTAGCTTTAGAAGGTGCTGGCGAGGTACAAACGCCAATTTTTTATAACGGCGAGGAACGAGTGGATATAGGAGAGTCCATTTTGTTTCGTCATAGTAAGGCTGGTGAATTATGTGAGCGCTTTCCTTTTTTGTATCGTGTTAAAAAAGGAGAGATTGTTGGGGAGTATTCAACATATCGGGGGGATGGCCAATGCTTTCTATAAAGGGGAAAAAGTGGAGAAATTGGACAGGGAATGTAGAAGGAACGCCGCATTATACGATGTATCCAGAAAGTATACAAGATGTAGTAGAAGTTGTGGGGCTTGCGCGAAAAAAGGGAAAGAAAATTCGTGTTGTCGGTTCAGGACACTCGTTTACCCCCCTTGTGCAAACGGAAGAAGTTTTAGTTTCTTTAGATGAATTGAAGGGTATTGTGAATATTGATGCAGAGAAGATGGTTGCTGAAGTATGGGCAGGAACAAAGTTATATGATTTAGGGAAGTTACTTGAGGAAAAAGGCTATGCGCAAGAAAATTTAGGGGATATTGATTCACAATCTATTGCAGGAGCGATTAGTACGGGGACTCATGGAACGGGTATTACCTTTGGGAGTTTATCAACACAAGTTATAGAGATTACGGCAGTTTTATCTAATGGTGAGAGTATAGTTTGTTCGGAAACTGAGAACGTAGAATATTGGAGAGCGTTTCAGTTGTCACTTGGAATGTTAGGTATCATTGTAAAGATAAAATTAAAGGTTATTCCAGCGTATTCACTCGTTTATGAAAGTGAAAAACAGTCATTATCCACTGTAATGAACAAACTAGAAGAATATAAGAAGCATCGTCATTTTGAATTTTTCGTTTTTCCTTATTCTGATGAAGTACAAGTAAAACTTACGAACGAAACAACGAATACAGGCAGTGATTTGAAATGGCATAAATTAAAGGTGGAGTTACTTGAAAATAGGATGTTCTCTTTACTATCTAAAGGGTGTAAATGGTTTCCTTCTATAAGTAAAGGAGTGAGTCGATTATCAGCTAAAGCTGTACCAAACACAAAAATAATTGGCCCGAGCTATGAAGTATTTGCTACATCACGTACGGTACCATTTTATGAAATGGAGTATAGCATTCCTTCAAAGTATATGAGGACGGTTGTAGAAGAAATCTCAAATCTTATTGAAAAGAAAAAGTATAAGGTGCACTTCCCGATCGAATGCCGCTATGTGAAAGGTGATGATATATGGCTTAGTCCAGCCTATGGAAGAGATTCAGCGTATATCGCTGTTCATATGTATAAAGGTATGAAATATGCTGCTTACTTTGGCGAAGTGGAAAAAATTTTTCTGAAGTATGAAGGACGTCCGCATTGGGGGAAAATGCATACATTATCGTATGAGCAATTACAAGATATATATCCAGAGTTTCATTCGTTTTTACAGGCGAGGAAGTCTCTAGATGAACTTGGAATGTTTTTTAATCCTTATGCAGAAAAGTTATTTATCCCGCTATTTGCCGGGCAGTAAGACCCCCACTGATTAAATTTTCACATTATGTATATAAAAAAGCTGACAAATAATTATTTGTCAGCTTTTTTTAGTGTAATTGCATTTCTTGTATGACTAATATGTTCATAAAATAGTAGTTTATCACGGCTAAATACATGCAGTAAAACATGAATAATGAATAGGCCGTTAATGATAAATAGGAATAACAATGTAACGAGTAATACTAAAGGTTCTGTATGATTTAACATAGAGCTACTAGAAAGAATATAATTGATTCCGCCTAACGCAAAATAAAATATACCGTAGCGAATAAATAGTTCTTTTAATGTAATACGATCTGATTTTCCTTTCAGATGAATGCGAAGCAATGCTTTCCCAATTGTTTTTCCATTTGTAAAGTATGGAATAAGAATAAAATAAATAAGGATTGAACACGTAATGAAAATGAGTTCATACATATTCGTGTAAGATTGCATATTAGAAACGAAGAAAGAATTTCCTTTGTTTTTAACGACAGGTACGACGATAGATAAGAAAATCCAATCAATTTGCATCGCGATAAGGCGACGAATGAATCCGACTGGTTTCGTTTCCAAATCAATATGACTATCTAACTCGTTTGTCTTCGGAAGGAAGTACGTAAATATTGGTGCAATGATAAAACCAATTACGCCACCTAATGTATTTAAAAACAAATCATCGATATCAAATAATCGGTATGCACAATTGTATATACCGTATAATCCAGTCACTTGTGTTAGCTCGAAAAATAGTGAAAGGAAAAAGGAAATGCAAATTGTTTGTAAGAAACTACGTCGGAAATAATAACGTAAGTAAATACCGAATGGAACAGTTAATAGAACATTAAATGCAACTTGTAAAAACGCAGACTCTTTTAATAAGTAGAAATAAGTAGCTGGTTTCGTTAAAACTGCCGATGTATGACTACTAATCTCTTGTATGAAATAAAATGGTGAGAGTTGCATGTGTTGTGTATTAGCTGGTTGTAGGCTACAAGTATCAAACGTTTGTGGTAACGGCAAAATAACAAGAAAATAGGCATTTAATAAGTAAAGTAATAATGAGTATAAAATAAATGAGCGCCATTTATTTAAATAACCGTATTTTCGATAATTAAATATTAAAAAAGGGATTAAAAGAAACATTGCTAAAAAGGGGAATAAAATAAATGCTGTTTTTACTGGAAATAAATATGCAGTCAAAGTAAAACTCCTTTCAATGAAAATTCGTTTATCATTATAGCGCTAAAAATATTTAAATACAAAGTTAAAATCTTTCGAAATAGAAATAATTACTAATTTTATAGGAATTAAGTTATAATAAATTTAATATGAGGATATTATGATTATGTAAGTTGAGAGAGGGTACAAGAGATGCGATATGAACTTTTTTCTGTAAGTGGGGATCATATTACGACTTTTGAAAGTGCATGGCGTTTTCAGGAGGGAGAACAGATTTTTGTTCATGATGATCAAACAAAAAGAAACTTTATTATTATTCGTCTGACGCATGATGTATTTCAACAAAATAAACATGTTATTCGTTTGTATTGTCAAGAGAAGAAAGTGTATGCATAAGAGAAGCCCTTTTACAGTATGAAAAGTAAGAGGGTCCTTATCTTGTTATTTGTGAACAGCCCGATTGATGAGGGCTGATTAAAGTTTCACTTTATCATTTTGCCCCTCGTAAGGAATAAAAAGAGAAGGGTTAATGCACATAGGTAGCATTTGATTTGGAAGAAAGTATATAGCCTTGTATTTTGTGCTTCAAAGTTACATGGCCTTCTCTTTGAGAAAGCCATGTATGGTAATCTTGTTGTGTTTTCCATAACAGACGAATCATATATTCTGCCTTATCATTTGTACGATGAACATGTGAAAACTCTATGTTAATACAACCGTTCGTTCCAGGGGAAGGATAATATTGTTTAAGCCCATAAAGTAGCTCATTTTCATATTCGTACTTAATGTGAATGAGTTTAGTAACTATAAACATATAAACACCTCTTTTACGATAATAGTAGGAAAGATAGAATTACTGTAATAGTAAACTTAAATAATATTATACTATTCAGAAAATTCTAAGTAAATAATAGATTTTAACTTAATAGAGGTATAAAAAAGCGAGTCATTCTATTACACTAGATGACTCGCTTTCAATTTGTAAGTTTTACTTTATAAGAAAATAAGAGTAAGTACACCTACGATAATACAATAGAAAGAGAAATATTTTAAATTTCCTTTTGCCATAATGTTCATAAACCATTTTAGTGAAATATACGTCATGATAAATGTTGCGATGAATGCAACGACATATGGTACGAATAATGTGTCTAGATTTGGATCATTTGCAATGTCTGTAATGCTTAACAATAAGCCACCTAAGCTAACAGGAATGTATAGTAAGAATGAGAAGCGAAGTGCTGTTTCTTGCTTCATACCAAGTAACATTGCTGCTACGATTGTGGCACCAGATCGGCTTATTCCGGGAATCAGTGCGCAAGCTTGTGCTAATCCGACGATGATTGCATCTTTCATAGAAAGGTCGCCATCATTTTTACGACCGCGTAAATTTCTAATAATCCAAAGGCCGACAGCAGTAATAAGAAGGGAAATCCCAACCATCTTCACACCTTTTAAGTACTGATCGATGTAATCTTTAAATAAAACACCAATAACACCTGCTGGAATGGTTGCAATAACAAGATAAATAATAAAGAAGAAATCTGATTTTGCGTCTTCTGCTCTTGTAAATATATAAGAGAGACCATTCTTCGTTAGACGAATTAAATCATTTCTATAAATAAGTAATACAGCTAATAATGAAGCTGAATTAACAAGTAGTTCGAAGCTAAACCCTTCTATTTTTAGTCCTAGCAAATGTTGTGCTAAAACGAGATGACCACTTGAAGAAATCGGAATTGGTTCTGTTAGTCCTTGGAACAGACCGAGAATTAAATATTTTAAAACGTAGTAAAATTGTTCCATAATAACCTCCTTGTTTATTAGTTGAAAGAAACAACTTTTCCATTATAACAAAGATATGGATGAATATTGAAAAGAAATAAATATTCGAAATAAAATAAAAATCCCTTATAGCAGTATAAGGGATTTTTATTTTTAATTAAGAAGTTACTGTTTCTTGAAGACTTTTAGACAATTGAACATCGACTTTTTCAGCATCATGAATATGATTCATAATAGTAGTATTTAATTTTTGGAACATTTGTTGCGTGTTAGCGAATTCTCGTAATATGTCATCATTACAAGACTTTTGGTTTTCGATAGCCTTAATAACATTTGTAGCACCATTTTGTAACGTTTGAATCATAACTAAAATATTTTCAATTCTAGCATTTGTATCGGCGCTCATTTCTACACCTTCATCAACTAAATGTAAATTATCTTTTGTGTTATCATATGCTTTTTCAATTTCTTCTTGAATTTTTTTCGTTAAGTTGCCGATGTTTTTTGTACTTTCTGCTGTACTTTCCGCTAGTTTTCTTACTTCATTGGCAACGACAGCGAATCCCTTACCATGCTCTCCAGCACGCGCGGCTTCAATACTCGCATTTAAAGCAAGTAAATTTGTTTGTGCTGCAATGTTTTGAATGACTTCTACAATTTGCTCGATTTCCTTTGAGCGTTCGCTTAGATGATTCATACTATTAGACGTGCGTTGAGATTGTTCACCTAATTTATTAATTACAATAAGTAAGCGGTGAACGGATTCTTTTCCTTCATTAGAGCAGTCAATAATTTCTGCAATAGACTGAATTAAGCTTTGTTCCTTTTGTAACATTTCATTATTTAACTCATTGGAATGTGTCGTACGTGTTGAAACATTTTCGAAACATGAACTTAATTGTTGAACTAAGCTTTGAAGTGTATTGTGTTGGTTATTTACAAGTTGATGCTCTTGGACAACGCTTTGTACACGATCGTGGATAGTAGAAATAGTCTCTTGCTTTTCAATATCTTTTTGTTTTAATTCTAATTCTAATTCTTGTATACGCTCTTCTAATTGAGCAATTGTATGTTGGAGTGATTTTTTTTGAGTAAACATGTATTTATTTCAACCGCCTTCGAAAGTTATATTTTCTCTATATTTGGATTTTAGCATCTTTTGTATTTTTTAAATATAGGAATTGTTAAATATTTAAGAATCTATTACATTTTATTCATAATTCTCTTTTTTTCGTCACGAAAAATAAACTGTATTTAATCGTTTTGTAAACAAACTGTAAAATAAATCATGTATAACTGTATAAGAAGGGAGTCGGATTATGAACTATTTTAAGCGAATCAGCTGTCTAGTATTAGCAGGAATTATCGGTCTTTCTAGTACAGTCGCTGTTAAAGCAGAGTCAAACGACGAGAAACTTAACAACATGCAACAGCAATTGCAACAAAACGATGCAGAAATGCAAAAGAAAGAGCAAGAGAAGCAAGCTGTTAGTAAAGAAATTAAAGGTATCGAAAACGAACTACATAATTTAAATAATACAATTGCAAAAAATAAAGAGGATCAAGCTGCTATTCAACGTAAAATTGATGAAACACATAAGCAGATTGAGCAAAAAAAGCAAGAAATTGTCGTTTTGGAGGATAAAGTCCTTGCTCGTAAAGATATTATGAGAAAACGTATGGTTTCTGTTCAAAACAGTTCAAATACAAGTTTAGTAGTAGAAGTTGTAGTAGAGTCAAAAAACTTTGCAGACTTCTTACAACGTATGAACGCAGTTTCTACTATTCTAGAAGCTGATAAAGAAATTTTACGTCTACAAGAACAAGATCTTCGTCAAATTGAAGAAGATAAGAAAACAATTGACGAAAAAGAAGCATCTTTAGTAGTAGACAAACAAAAATTAGCAAAAGCGCAAGCTGAACTGCAAGATAACTTGAAAAAACGTCAAGATAACTTACAAACAGTTCAAGCTAAATATAATGAAGTTGCAAGTCAACTTAATTTAGCAGCGGAAGAGAAAGCTAAAATTGAATCAAATATGAAGACAGTACAAGAAACGATTGCTCGTGAGCAAGAAGCAGCAAGAATCGCAGCGGAAGAGCGTGCAAAAGCAGAAGCGGCTGCAAAAGCAGAGCAAGAAGCTTTAGCGAAAGCACAAGCAGAAATTGCTGAAAAGCAAAAGCAGGAAAAAGCTAGTAAACCAGCTGAACCTGTAGCAAAAAATACAGAAACAGAGTCTAAGCCTGATACGAAACCAACTCAAGGTGGAAAAGAATTTTACGTAACAGCAACCGCTTATACAGCTGACCCATCTGAAAACGGCTATAAACCGGGTGAAACTGTAAAATCTAAGTTAGGACATAATTTAACTGCAAATCCAAACATGAAATTAATTGCTGTAGATCCATCTGTTATCCCATTAGGTTCTACTGTATATGTAGAAGGATATGGAACAGCAATTGCTGGAGATACTGGTAGTGCAATAAAAGGGCATATCATTGATCTATTAATGCCAAATTCAGCTCAAGCTAATGACTGGGGTAGAAGAACAGTTAAAGTTAAAATTTTAAACTAACAAGTAATCCAACTTTACAATACGTAGAGTTGGATTTTTTTATAATAATAATGTTAAGTTGAGTTTACATTTTGTTAAGGATAGCATACAATAATGGTGAGAGGTGGTAAATTTGACCATTTTAAACAGAGTAAAAGAATTAAGAGCTCGTTTTAACTTTACGCAAAGTGTATTAGCAGAAAAGGTTGGAGTAACGAGACAAACAATTGCTGCAATTGAAAAAGGGGATTACGTTCCTTCGTTGTTATTAGCACTTACGATTTGTGATGTGTTTCAGTTAAAGATGGAAGATGTGTTTGTTTTAAATAAGGAGGGGGAAGAGGATGAATAGAATTGTTTTTTCTTATATCATAAACGTGCTTTATACTGCTTTAGCATGCTGGACATTTGTTGAATTTTATAGTGTCATTACAGAGTTAGCAGATATAATTAAAAACGAGAAATTCCCATTTGAAGTATGGTTTAATGGAGTACCATTCATTTTATTATTTATTGGAGCAATTATAGTTACAATTTTTTATAGAATTCAAAAGAAAAAATATAAGAATTTATCTTTTTGGATGTATCCATTATTATTTCCGCTAGAAGATGAACGTGAAAAAGCGATTACGGATAAAGCTTGTCGAATAACATTTGTATCGTTATGGTTTGTGTTACCTTGTGCAGTTGGATTTTTAACTTTTTCGCCTATTATTAATGAATATCTTCCTGGATACCCATTATATATTCTATTTTCTATTTTCTTTATTCAAATGACAGTATTTCACGTATCACTATACAGAAATAAATTAGCTTAAAAAGAAACCTTCTTGCACTGGCAAGAAGGTTTCTTTTTAAGCTAATACTTGTACATATAGCGATATTATTTTATCATTTTATATAGAGTAAGATTTTGTAAGGGAAAGGAACTGTGTATGAATAAGCAAAGAATTTATAGTATAGTAGCAATTCTGCTATTTGTTGTAGGTGGCGTGTTAATTGGAAAGCCATTTTATGATGGATATCAGGCTGAAAAGAAACAGACTGAAAATGTGCAGGCTGTTCAAAAGATGGATTATGAAAAGCATGAGACGGAATTTGTAGATGCTTCCAAAATTAATCAACCAGACTTGGCGGAAGTAGCGAATGCATCATTAGATAAGAAACAAGTAATTGGTCGTATTTCGATTCCAAGTGTTTCAGTAGAACTGCCTGTTTTAAAAGCTTCTACTGAAAAAAACTTATTATCAGGTGCAGCGACAGTAAAAGAGAATCAAGTTATGGGAAAAGGAAATTACGCATTAGCAGGACATAACATGTCTAAAAAAGGTGTTTTATTTAGTGATATAGCTTCTTTGAAAAAAGGCGATAAAATTTATTTGTATGACAATGAAAATGAATATGAGTATGCGGTTACTGGTGTATCTGAAGTGACTCCTGATAAGTGGGAAGTTGTAGAGGATCATGGGAAAGATGAGATAACGCTTATTACATGTGTATCTGTAAAGGATAATTCTAAGCGTTATGTTGTTGCTGGTGATTTAGTAAGAACGAAGGCGAAGAAGTAAAAAAGAAGGTGAACTCTTTAAAGAGTTCACCTTCTTTTTTACTAATGTTGAGAAATAATAGAATATTTTGGTTTGTATTCAAATATTATTCTATTTATGTATAATAAAGTTAGGATTCTATATTTTGGGAGGAACAAGAGTGAGACAACAGGTGAAGAAACTTCTTTTAACAACGAGTATAGCGTTATTGGTAGCTCCGATTTCAGCTTATGCACATCCAGGGCGTACAGATGCTAATGGAGGACATACGTGTCGTACAAATTGTGAGAAATGGGGATTACAGTACGGGGAATATCATTATCATAATAAACCAGCTTCTAGTAGTGGTGCAACGAGCCCAGCTCCTAGCCAGAATAATAATAGTGCTGTAGAAGCTGAGAGACAAGCAGAAGCACAGCGCAATACCGAGGCGGAAAAACAACGTGCTGCAGAAGCACAGCGTAAAGCTGAAGAAGAGAGACAACGTGTAGCCGAGGAACAAAGAAAAGCTGAAGAGGCACGTAAACAAGAGGAAGCGCAGCGCCAAGCTGATATGGAAAAAGGTCAACTTGAAGGTCAAAAGAATGGAGAAACTGATTTTAAAGCAGGAAAAAATGATGCAGAAGTGCATGTAGCTGGAAAATCTGATGCATATAAACAAGCGTTTAAAGCGACTTATGCAGCCGCATGGTCTTTAGAAGAGCAGAAGAAAACGCATTTTGAAAAAGGAAAAGAACAAGGTTTAGCACAAGAGACGATGGACGATAGTCAAGTTGCTTCAGAGTTTAAGGTAAACTTTGCAGACGGATTCAAAGTAGGGAATAAAGAAAGAACAGAAAAAATTGAAAAAGAGCAAGCTGAGTTAGGGGAAAAGACAGGGAAAGAACTAGCTGAAAAGAATCCTGGAAATAGAGAGAAAGAAGTATACGTGAAGGCATATGAAACAGCGTATGAAAAAGGCTATAAATCTACAAAAAAGGCAGTAGAAAAAGCTGGCTATAAGTATGCATTTGAAAACTATGATTTAAAAGTTCCTGCTAAGTATGAAAGAAATGAATTGTTAAAGAAATGGTTTACTGAAGGATTTAAATCGAATAAAAAAGCAGCGAAAATTCGAGAAGAAGGGTATAAAAAGGGAGACAGCTGGTTCTCATTCTTCTATAAGAGTTTCGTACCAAGTGAATATAAAGAACATAAAGAGCTGTACGAACAAGCAATAGAACAAGGGAAAACAGCATAAAAAAAGATGAGGAGAAATTCCTCATCTTTTTTAATCCATCCATTTCACTAATTTCTTAGAAATTAATAATAAAACACAACCTAGTACAATTGCCACAGCGCCAATAACTGTGAATACTTCAGCGTATCCAAGTGAAGTTGTGAAGCTTGCAAGTTGTCCGCCTAAAATGTTGGCGATACCTGAACTTGCTAGCCATACACCCATTAGTAAAGATGCTAATTTTACCGGTGCAAGCGCACTAACCATTGATAGTCCGACAGGTGATAAGAATAGCTCACCTAACGTATGGAAAAGATACGTAAAGACGATAAACAGTAAGTTTGCTTTTTCTGTAATGTTATGTTCATCACTACCTGTTTTTAATGTAGCGATAACGAGAATGATATAACCGATACCGAGCAAGATCATACCAAGTCCCATTTTAGTTGGGATTTTTAAATCACCCTGCTTGCGAGTTGCAAGTTTTGCCCATAATGCAGAAATGACTGGAGCAAGTAAAATAATAAATAATGGATTGACCGATTGGAACCAAGATGTTGGAACTTCCCATCCGAACACAGAGCGGTCTACAAATTTGTTTGTATATAATGTTAATGAGCTACCAGCTTGTTCAAAGCCAGCCCAGAAGAAGACAACGAAGCATGTTAAAATGACGATAACTGCGGTACGTTGTTTTTCTTTTTTTGTTAATGGTGTATCTCCTACTGATGGTTGTCCAGCAGCTGTTTGTAAATCGCGAGTTGGTTTTTTACCGATATTACCAAGGAAGCGATTTGATAGTGTTGTAAATAAAATTTGTCCAATGATCATTCCGATTGAAGCGGCTAAGAAACCGTAACGGAATCCGTAATGTACAACGCCATCAACTGTTGTTTTGAATAAATTTTCTGATAAAAATCCGCAAACGAGTGGAGCTAAAAATGAACCGACGTTAATACCCATATAGAAAATGGTAAATGCACTATCACGTTTTGGATCGTTCTCTTCGTATAATTCTCCAACCAGTGTAGAGATGTTCGGTTTGAAGAATCCGTTACCGATAATAATAAGCGCTAATCCGAGGTATAGGCCTAATTGGTTTTGCAAGGCAAATAGTGTAAGGTTACCGATTGCCATTGTTATACCACCAATTGTGATTGCTTTTCGTCTACCTAGAAAACGGTCTGTTAAGTATCCACCAATCATTGGTGTGAAATAACAGGCCCCAGTATAAAATCCGTAAATAGAGAGTGCCCATGCGGGACTAAACCCAAGACCACCGCTTACTAAAGCTGTCGTTAAATATAATGTTAATAATCCTCGTAATCCATAGTAACTAAATCTTTCCCACATTTCTGTAAAGAAGAGTAAGTATAAACCTGGAGGATGTTTCTTTTTTCTTTGTTGTTCTCTTTCTAGTTGTATCGCTGATTCCATGTTATTTTCCTCCTGACACAAACAAAAACAAAGTTAATAATTTTGTACATTTAATATTTTACTTTATTAACTATTATAAGTCAATAAAGGTTGATTTTTCAGAAGAAATTGGAAAAGAGGAATAGCTATAGAATGGGTGTTTCTTTTGTGATAGACTATGGACTATGTTTTCTTTGTAAGGAAGCGGGTTATTGTACTTTTTTATATGTGAAATTGATTTCATAAAAGATGAAATTAAAGAAGGAGAAAGAAATGAAATTGTTACAGAAAAAAGAAATTTTACTTATTAGCCTTATGTTATTCTCTATGTTCTTTGGAGCAGGGAATCTGATATTTCCACCTTTCCTTGGGTATGAAGCAGGAGAACATGTTTGGATTTCATTAGTAGGGTTTATTATATCAGCAACAGGTCTTCCTATATTAGGTGTTATCTCTATTGCAAAAGCAGGAAGTTTTCAAACGTTAGCGGGTAGGGTTCATTCTTCATTTGCAATTATTTTTCCATGTATCGTGTATGTATTTATTGGACCTGGGCTTGGTATACCCCGTGCGGGAAGTTTAGCTTTTGAAATGGGGCCAGGTCAGTTATTCCCTGAAGCAGGAAACGGATTATTATTGTTTTACACAGTTATTTTCTTTAGTATTGTTTACTGGTTAAGTTTATCCCCATCTAAATTAATGGGGTTGTTTGGAAAAGTCTTGACGCCATTATTATTATGTATGATTGCACTCATTTTTATAAAGAGTATGTTTACAACAGTAGGAGATATGAAAGAACCAATAGGGAACTATGGCCAAGCTCCTATGTTTCAAGGGTTTTTAGATGGATATTTAACAATGGATGCGTTAGCTGCTTTAATCTTTGGAATTGTTATTGCAAATGCATTACGTGCAAAGGGTATTGAAGATGATAAAGGTTTAGCGAAATATATGAGTATTGCTGGAATTGGGGCAGGACTATTATTATCTATTATTTATGTCATCCTTGGATATGTGGGGGCAATTAGTGGCTCATTAGGAACATTTGATAACGGTGCGAAAGTGTTAGCACAAGTTATGATTACATTATTTGGACAGGGCGGAGTCGTTTTATTAGGTCTTATTTTTACTATCGCGTGTTTATGTGTTTCAATTGGACTTGTTACGTCTTGTAGTCAATTTTTTGCGAGTGCATTTCCGAAAGTATCTTATAAATTGTGGGCATTTATAGTAAGCGTTGTTAGTATGATTTTAGCTAATTTAGGGTTAACGCAAATTTTAAAAGTATCAGTACCAATTCTTGGATTTATTTATCCAATTGCGTTAACGCTTATTATTCTAGGGTTATTCCATCAGTATATTGGAAAGTATGCATACGTATATGCAGTAACTGTTTTGGTTGTAGCGATATTTAGTGCAATTGACATTTTAAATAAAAATGTAATGATGAATCAGTGGACGTCAGCATTAAAATACATCCCGTTTTATACAGAAGGTGTTGGGTGGATTGTTCCAGCTATTGTAGGCATGTGTCTTGGTTTTATCGTTAGCATTTTTCTAAATAAGAATAAATGAGTAAAAAGGTGTTTTCCTATTTTGGGAAGACACCTTTCTTTTTTTGGAAAAATACTATTGAAAATGAATAGACTAAGAGTATGATAAAGATAATTGGTAATATATAGGTTCAATGAGAGTTACGAATAAGGGGGGGAGCGTATGAAGAAGGATTTGGATAAGAAAATAGAAGCACTCGAAACGGCAATTGAAACAATTCAAGAAGCACTTGCTGAATTAAAAGTAAAGCAGAGGGAAATAGAAGTAGAAAACGCTCAGCAACATGTTAGTAAGAACAAGAAAGAATATATTGAAACGGTAATGGAGGAAAAGCCAAAAGAAGAAATAGTTAAGATAAAAGAGCCTTTGCAAGAACCTGAGTTAAAACAAGTAGATATATCGGCTTTTAAACCAGAGCCATTTAATATTATTAAGTTTTGTCAGACGTGGTTACCGCGTGTATTTGTCGGTATTATGTTGCTTGGAGTGATCTGGTTATTTAAAGCAGGGGTAGATGCTGGTTTATTAACACCAGCGATACGAATTGTGTTTGGTATCGCATTATCTATCGGGTTGTATTATATAGGAGATATTCAAATTAAAAGAGAGCGGCAAGCGTTAGGATTAGTATTAGCTGGAGGAAGTATTACCGGGATTGTTCTAACGACGTTTGCAGCACATTATTTATATGGATTTATTCCGGCAAGTGTCGCGTTTCTCTGTAATATTGCATGGGTTATTTTAGGGATTTATTTAGCGAAAAGATATCAATCGGAATATCTCACTATTTTCGTAGCGGTCGGTGCGTTCTTCGTACCATTCTTGTTAAATAGTACGACTCCTAATCCTTATATTTTCTTTGGATATGAGACAGTATTAACACTTAGTTTATTATGGTATGCGTTGAAAAATCGTTATAAATACTTATATATGATTTCTTACGCTGTTGCTGCCATTGTCCTTTTCGTTTTCTTTGCTGTTATGTCAATGTTAGTAGAGAACTTGCAAATACAGTTAACGATTGTATATGGTTTGATTCATTTACTATTATTTTGGCATATGTTTACGGAGAGAAGTTTTATACTAGAACCACGTTTGGCGATATTTAGTGCGAATGCAGTGTTCTTTATACTAGCTATTTCAAAAATACCTGATTTTACAACATGGGGATTGATTATTAGTGCATTCGTACATGCCGCTATGTTCGTATGTGAATATAGGAAAAATAGACATTCTACATTTACAAATCTCTTATTTGGTTTCGCAATGGGAGCATTTAGTTTAGCAATTTTATATGAGTATAGTTTAGTGAATGCAGCGATTGTACTATTGTTACAAGGTTTCCTCGGCATGGTCACTTCTATTAAAGTAAAACAACAGATAAAATTGTATGTTAGTGCGACGGTTTACGCAATTGGAATGATACAGACTATTTTTAGCCCGTTTGATCAATTTATTTCGGCAGGCTTTGTTGCTCATCTTATTTTAATAGGAACGTTCTATTATTGCATGAGAGAAGCGAAAGAAGTATTAGCGAGCTTCGGCAAATATATGTATTCTATAGTGCTCTATTGGTTTATGATAATTGTATTTATTACAATTACGAGAATCGGTGAAGTTTTATCTACAGATGGAAGCGTAATTAGTGTATCAGTATCGTTATTATGGATGGTATATGCATTATTTGCGGTTTGGTTTGGAAGAAATAGAAATATGAATGAAATATTATATGCTGGTTTAGTCGTTTTAGTCGTAACGGTAGGGAAGTTATTCTTACTTGACTTACCAGAGGTATCGATGATGATTAGGGCAGTGTTATTCCTAATCGTCGGTAGTATAGGTATCGTTATTTCAAGAATGTTTTTCTCGAAGGAAGAGAAGTGAGAAGAAGGCAATCCATGTATGGATTGCCTTTTTTATTATTTCTTATTAATCGTTACAGTTTCATTATATTTCGTTGTTGTATTTTGGCGTAGACGAAGCGTTGCTTGTCCAGTTGTATTTGAATCAATCTGTACATTTACAACTTTCTCAGCAGAGCCTAAGCTGTTTGTTGTGAAAGAAAATGCACTACTATATCCGAAAGTAGATGGCCAAGTGCCGTTTGCATTTTGTACTTTAGCCACTTGTGTTCCACCGGTAGTGAAGATACCTAAAGAATAGTTGTTATACGTTGTATTAGGTAGTAAGTTATTTACTTGAATCTTCATTTGGAAAATTTCATTGTTTGGTAGAATGCTAGGGTGTGTAACGACGTAGTCGCTTGTTGTTACCGCACCGTTATAACCGTATGAACCTGGTTTAAAAGTATTTGTATTAAACCATTGATAACCTGCATTTGGTGCACTCCAAGGTTCAGGTTGTGGTTCTGTTGATAAGCTTGGCTGTTCAAATGTTTGTAGAGCTGTAGGTGAATCAAGTTGTAAACCATTTACTTGATCTAAACTTGTAAATGTCTCTTTATTTGATAACCAATTTACGATGTTTTCTAATAAAATCGCATCGTTTTCTTCTTTATAACCATCGTAAGTTTTCTTTGTTTGGCCAGAATCTTCACGAACGTATTTTGGCGTAGCATCTTCAACAGGAGAAGAGTCACCAATAAAGGCAGCTTTTCCAAGTCCTACTTTTGCGATAGCAGCATATGGGCCTTCTGCAATACCACCGCCATTATAAACGCCACTATCAACAGCGTTATTCCATTTTGATGGATTTTCTGGAAGGTAAACAAGTCCTTTTGCTAGTTTTGGGTTTGTAATTGCTAGAGTAGAACCAGCATGCATTGCTACAGACGAAACACCTTTTGTAATTCCGAAAGATTGTTCAGGCGATACAATTGTTTTCGCTGAAACATCACCAAGTGCATTGTAGCGGAAGCGAATACCGAAGTTGTCAGAGAGCCAATCAGAGCTTTCTACTCCTTGCATAGCTTGTGAATTAGCTTCTTCATTAGACATTCCTTTTGCTGGATTATCCCAAGCACCGCGTCTATATCCATTAAATACTTCAGAAGAGTCCCAGCGATTTTTATTACGATCTGCATTGTAATGATCAGCAATAAAGAAGATACTACCACCATTTTTTACATATTGTAACATAGCGTCCTGCTCAGATTTTTTGTAAGGAATATTAGCTTCTGGAACGATAAATACATTGTAATCTTTTAAGTCTTCGTACGTAATAGGTGTTGATTTACGAAGTTCCTTTACGTGATATCCGTTTTTTGCAATGCCGTTTCCGAAGTCAGAAAAGCCGCCGTCAATAACCCAGTCAGCTGTCCCAGCAGTTTGACCGTGTGTATTATCGAATAATACTTTCTTCCCATTGTTTTGATTTACAACTTTTGCAGCAATTTCAGGAGCTGGGTCTACAGAGCTTTCGGCATAAGTAGACGGTATGAACGAGGTCCCTATACTTAGTGTAATTGCTGTTGCTAAAGAAAATGTAATCCATTTTTGATTCTTCATAGAAGAATCCCCCTAATAATAAATATATGTGCTTTAATAATGTAATTTATTTTTCTGTAAAAATAAAGACGGAAAACATAAAAAATATTAAAAAATTGTAAAAATACCGTGAATTTTGTTGAGAAATATTTATATAGATATAAAAACATCCCTTCCAAGTAATAAGGAAGGGATGTTTTGCTTAACTAATTTTTGAGTTAGGTGTTTCATCAATCTTATGAAACCCTTTCATGTAATATACGATTGCTAAGCCGATAAGCCAAATTGGGCCGACAATCAATGCAATTCGTGTATCTTCTGAATACGCCATTATACCTAATACTAATACAAGGAAAACGAGTGAGAAATATGAGCTTAATGGGTATAAAGGCATTTTATACGATAACTTTTGTTTATTTTGAGTAGGCAAGCTTTTACGGAATTTAATTTGAGCGACTAATATAATTCCCCAAGTCCAAATTGCACCGAAAGTTGAAATGCTAGTAAGCCATGTAAATACCTTTGCAGGTACGAGATAGTTTAATATAACACCAATTAGTAAAACGATAGCAGTTGCTACAATTCCTTGGCTTGGAATGCCATTTTTATTTAAACGACCAAATCTTTCAGGAGCTTTTTTCTGCTGAGCTAATGTATATAGCATACGGCCTGTACTAAATAAACCACCGTTACAAGAAGAAAGAGCTGCTGTTAATACGACAAAGTTAATAATACCTGCTGCTTTTGCGATACCAATTTGTTGGAATGTTAATACGAATGGACTGCCTTTCTCACCAAGTTCGTTCCATGGATAAATTGCCATCATAACGAATAATGCCCCAACGTAAAAGAGTAGAATTCTCCAAAATACGTTATCGATTGCCTTTGCGAGTGTTTTCTTCGGATTTTGAGCCTCACCAGCTGTAACACCGATTAATTCAACGCCTAAATAAGCGAATAGTACCATCTGCATGGAGAGTAGTAACCCAGAAAATCCATTTGGGAACCAGCCACCATGTGACCAAAGATTTGAAATACCAGTAGCGATACCACCGTTTCCGAATCCGAATAAAATAATACCAGCTCCGACTACTATCATACAGATAATTGTGACAATTTTAATGAGAGCAAACCAAAACTCAAGTTCTCCAAATACTTTTACCGATAAGAAGTTAAAAGCGCTCATTAATAATAGAGCAAGTAATGCCCAAGTCCAGCGCGGGATATCTGGGAACCAGTACTGCATGTAAATACCAGCTGCTGTAATTTCAGCCATACAAGTAACAACCCATAAGAACCAGTAATTCCAACCAGTAATATAACCAGCGAGTGGTCCAATATAATCATATGCATATTTACTAAAAGAACCAGCAACAGGTTGTTCAATTGCCATTTCCCCAAGCGCTCGCATAATGAAAAAAATAACGAGACCGGCAATCATATAGCCTAGCAAAATAGAAGGACCTGCTAGTTTAATGGCGGAAGCGGATCCTAAAAATAGCCCAACGCCAATAGCTGAGCCCAGTGACATTAAAGTAATATGTCGTTCTTTTAAACCACGATTTAAAGTTCCAGATTTGTTTGTGTGCTGCATAAGAAGAATCCCCCTTGTAGAGTGAACGATATTTGAATGCGTTTACTAAATATTTAACTATTTCAAATTATAAAACATTTCTATCTGTTATGCTACAAAAATAATCATAATGAACTGTACTACATCTGTACTTGTCAGACTTAAACTTAAAATTCTAACTATTAGGGAATATATTGACTCTTCTTTTTATTGATTGTTAAGATTAAGTATTATATTTTCTCACATACTAGTAAGAAAAAGAATGTGTGATAATAATTCAGGTGTAGGAAGGGTACATAAGCATGTTTCAATTACAAAAATATAATACTTCTGTGAAGCAAGAGTTTTTAGCTGGCATCACAACTTTTTTTACATTTGCGTATATTCTTGTCATCAATCCAAAAATATTATCTGATGCAGGTGTACCATTTGACCAAGCGTTTACAGCAACAATTATTGCAACCGTTGTTGGAACAGTAGGTATGGCGATTTTCGCGAATTACCCGATTGTTATCGCTCCAGCTATGGGAATGAATGCATATTTTGCTTATTCTGTTGTACAGAAGGCAGAAGGGATTACATATGTAGTTGCCTTTTCAGCTGTATTTGTAACGGGGATTATTTTTCTTTTATTATCTTTTACTTCTTTTAGGCAAAAGTTAATTTTAGCAATTCCTGATAGTTTAAAGGTAACTACTCAGCCACCTTTCGGTGTCTTTTTTAAATTTTACTAGTTTCATATGCCTCCCATTTGTAAATACTGAGTATATCAAACAGGGGAGGTGAATCTTATGGTCGATCGAAAAATTATTTTAGATACATATAAAAAAGGACCTGAAGCTGTTATTTCTTTATTTGAAGAAACATTTTCTAAGTTAGAAAAACGTATACAAGAACTAGAAAATGCTTCAAAAAAAAACTCCAAAAATAGTCATAAGCCACCTTCTACAGATGGTTTGGGTAAGCCCGTTACAAAAAGTTTGCGCAAACCGTCTCATCGTCAAACGGGTGGCCAGTTGGGCCACAAGGGACATACTCTTGGTTTGACAGCGACTCCAGATCATACGATTACACATTCTCCTACATATTGTACTTGTTGTCATACTTCCTTGAACCACGAGCCTGTAAAAGGGTATCGCATTCGCCAAGTGTATGACTTACCACCTATTCAGATCGAAGTGACAGAACATAAAGTAGAACAGAAAGAATGCCCACATTGCCATTCTATCCAAGAAGCCCAATTTCCTTCGACAGTATCTCGTCCTGTTCAATATGGTCCAAATATAAAAAGACTGATTCCCTATTTAACGCATTATCAATGCATTTCTTTGAAGCGAACAAAAGAATTCTTTCAGGATTGTTTTGGACATTCTATAAGCGAAGGAACCCTGGTAAATCATACACAGGCTTTCGCTTCTCAATTGCAGCCATTCATAAAAGAAGTAAAGGAAAAGATTCTGCAGTCTCCTGTTGTCCATTTTGATGAAACTGGTATGCGTGTAGAAAACAAAACACAATGGTTACATACTGCCAGTACACCGGAGGTGACATTGCAACATATTCATCAAAAACGTGGAAAAGAAGCAATGGATGCTGGAGAAATCTTGCCATCTTTTTCTGGAATTGCGATGCATGATGGTTGGAAATCGTATGATGCGTATACAGATTGTCGTCACGTTTTATGTAATGCCCATCTCTTACGAGATTTACAAGGAATTATAGATAGTACTGGAGAACAATGGGCACAACAGATGCAGAAATTTCTAACGCAAGCGTTGACGATGAAAAAGCAATCCGAAGGTACCATGCCAAAAGCGACGCAAAAGAATCTGTTTATTATGTATCAATCCATATTGAAAGAACAACAGATTCTTTCCACGAAACAAAAGAAGAAAGGAAAGCAGACGCCTTCTCAAAATTTATGGAATCGCTTCGTCAAGTATTCTGACAGAATTCTAGCGTTTTTAGAACATCCAGCCATTCCATTTGATAACAATCAAGCAGAACGGGATATTCGGATGACGAAAGTAAAACAGAAAGTGTCTGGGACTTTCCGAAGTAAGAAAGGCGCAGAATCTTTTTGTCAGATACGAAGCTTTATGAGTACCATGAAAAAACAAAAACAATCGGTCTTACAAGCGATAAACCAAGTCATAGAAACTAGAACGGTTCCTTGGAATAACACGACTTCATAAGAGAATTTCTCTATTTGGCATAGATTCTTTCTCTGATTGGAGTATTTTCTTTTCATGTTTTCGAATCGGAAACATGTATTTGGCCTGTTTTTTTATTTGAAGAAGCTGAGTAGTTACGTTTAAAGCATGCAATTGCAGGTGGAATTGGACTATTTATTGCTTTTATTGGATTGCGCCTTTCTGGAATTATCGTGGATCATCCGTCTAATTTAGTTACGATTGGTGATTTTCATTCTCCAGCTGTTATTTTAACTTTAATTGGTTTAATATTAGCGGCGGTATTAATGACATTGCGTGTGAGCGGTGCATTATTTATTAGTATGATTGTGACAGGAATTATTGCCTTCTTTACAGGGCAATTGAAGTTTGCTGATAAAATTGTGGCGATGCCTCATTTACCAGAGGGTATCATCGTTTCAAACCCAATCAATGCCTTTTCAGATGTAATTGAATACGGATTATACGGCGTTGTATTTTCATTTTTACTTGTACTTTTATTCGATACAACAGGTGCATTACTTGGTTTAATTAAACAAGCAGGTTTAATTACAGACAATACAGAGAAGCGTTTTGGTAAAGCGTTTATTGCAGATGCAATTGGCGGGACTACAGGTTCTATCTTTGGAACAAGCCCAACAGCAGCGACGATTGAATCGTCAGCAGGTATTGCTGCAGGTGGTAAAACTGGGTTAACAGGGATTGTAGTTGTTGGTCTAACAATTATAACGGCATTTTTTAGTCCTGTTATTGCTTCTTTATCAAGTGTAGCCGCTATTACAGCTCCTTCATTAATTATAGTAGGTAGTTTAATGGCACAAAGCATTCGAGATATTAATTGGAATGAATTTGAAGATGCGTTACCAGCATTTTTAATTTTTATAGGTATTCCGTTAACATCTAGTATTGCGAATGGAATTGCAATTGGATTTTTAGTGTATCCAGTCTTGAAAATTGTGAAAGGGAAAGGGATGGAAGTGCATCCGTTACTATACTTATTTACAATTTTATTTGGATGTCATTTATTCTTATAATATAGGAGAGGGGGCTTCTTATGAGGGGCTCCTTTTTTGTGTATAATAAAGTGAAACTTAAATTAGTAATGTAAAATATAAATTACTTATTGGAATATATATTATAATAAGGGTGGAGGAGAAAGAAACAGTAAACAAAAACATAGACAAAAGTAGGCATATATAGTGAAAAGTAATTATGAAACAATATAAACCGAAAGAATTTTCAGAAATGCTTAATGTCTCTGTTAAGACATTGCAAAGGTGGGACAATCAAGTTGTTTTACCTGCTTACCGAAACCCAAAAGGAAGAAGATATTATACAGAAGAACAGTATAAGAAATATATGGGTATTCAAGAAGAACTTATTCAGGATTTAATATCTATCATTCATGTATTTAGCTGTAGAATATACGGGTTGAGAAAATACAAAAAGAAAATGTCGGAGGATGAAGACTTATGAAAAGAGCATATTTAATAGAAATCAAACCGACAACTGAACAAATTAGTAAAATCCGTCAAACTATTGGGGTGTGTCGATATGTATATAACCTGTATATCTCTAAAAATAAAGAGGTATATGAGTCGGAGGGGAAATTTCTTAGTGGTTATGACTTTTCCAAATGGTTAAACAACATTCATACAAAAGAGTGTGACCAGTGGATTAAAGAAGTGTCGAGCAAAGCGGTAAAACAAGCGATTATGAATGGAGATAAAGCTTTTAAGCGGTTTTTTAAAGGTTTATCTAAGTTTCCACGATATAAAAAAAAGAAGAAGCAAGATGTGAAGTGCTACTTTCCGAAAAACAACAAAACAGATTGGACAGTAGAAAGACATAGAGTAAAAGTCCCTACAATTGGTTGGATAAGGTTAAAAGAGTATGGATATATTTCAAAAAATACAATTGTAAAAAGTGGTACAGTATATCAAAGAGCAGGAAGATACTATGTGTCTATACTCTGTGAAGTGAAAGAGGTAAAACCAAATGCAACTCTCAATACAGTAGGTCTAGGAATTGATTTGGGAATTAAAGACTTCGCTGTACGTAGCGATGGAAAAACTCACAAAAATATAAATAAAACAGTACAAGTAAAAAAGATAGAAAAACGGTTAAAACGTGAACAACGCTCTTTATCACGCAAATTTGAAAATATAAGAAAGAGAGGTGAACAACCTGTTACTAATAAAAGAGCGAATATAAACAAAAATATTCTTAGGGTGCAACAACTACATGCTAGGCTAGCAAATATTCGATTAGCGTATGTAAAGTCTATTGTAAATGATGTGGTGAAAACCAAGCCAACGTTTATTGTAGTAGAAGATTTGAATGTGAAAGGTATGATGAAGAACAAACATCTATCTAAAGCTGTAGCGCAACAATGTTTTTATGCTTTTAAAACATGGTTATTAACGAAATGTAGGAGATATGGAATTGAACTACGGCAAGTGGACAGATTCTATCCATCTTCTAAAATGTGTTCATGTTGCGGTCAAAAAAAGTCGGATTTAAAGCTGTCTGACCGAGTATATACATGTGAATGTGGCAATGTAATAGATAGAGATTTAAATGCGTCAATCAACCTTTTACAAGCAAAAAAATATACAATACTAACGTAAATAGATTGTATATATGTACGGTGGGCTACATCGGAATTTACGCCTGTGAAGTGTCACAGCAAACTGTAGTAGCAAGTGATTAGCGAGGCAGGGCACGTAGAAGCAGGAATACTCTAAGAATATACATTTGTCTATATTTTTAGTAGCAGGAACATGAATGGCTGTAAGTAAAATAAAAGTCGCGCGTGTTCAATTAGATTTAACACAGCAACAATTAGCAGAAAAAGTAGGCGTTACAAGGCAAACGATTAGTTTAATTGAGAAGGGGAAATACAATCCATCTTTAGATTTATGTTTAAAAATTTGTTATGCAGTAGATAAAACGTTGAATGATTTGTTTTGGGAGGAAAAGGAGTGGTAGGATGAAAATCGTGAAAGATGAACGTTTAATGATTGAAGGGTTAAAACATATTAGATTAGCTTTCATCTTACAAAATATCGTCATACTAGCTATCGTCTTTTACCGCTATGTCTTGCAAGGGGCAGGATATGAAAGTGTTTCGGATTTATTAATGGTATTTATGGGCGGGATAATAATTATTAACTTTTTAAATCTGAAAAATTCAGTGGAAGTGTATGAGCATACGGGCGGAGTGTCGCGTCGTTATTTTATGAAGCTATTATTCATTCCGGTAGGTATTATTATTGGGATTTTAGCTATTTGTATCGTTGTAACACCAGATATTTCGATAAAGGAAATTAGTATGACAGGACTTATTATGTTTGCTTGTTTTTTAGTTCCAAGTTTGTTTATATACATATATATGAAAAAAATAAAAAGAGAAGATTGAAATATAAGAAAGGCTTTCCCATATTGAGGAAAGCTTTTCTCATATTCTTTTATATAGTACTTTATGAAGGCCAATCGGTTCAATTTCAAAGATTTCACCATATTCCTGAAAGCCTAAGTGTTTGTAATAGTCAGCTACAGTAATTCGGCCATTACACCATAATATATTTGCTTGGCGTTCTTGCAAGATTTGTTCCGCCTTCTGAATTAAGGAGCTTCCAGCACGGTTGTTTCGAAATGCAGGTAATGTTGCCATTCCTCGTAGACGATAATGAATACCCGTTGGTAAGTCGGGATATATTTCTTTTGAGAAGGAAGCGATACTAATTAGTTCATCGTTTATAAATGCGCCTAAGTGGAAGGTGTCTGTTTCATAATCGGAAGGGTATTTACAATCTGCTAATGTTTGATTGGGGCGTAAAATTTTTTGACGTAATACGTAAGTTTCAGATCCCTCAATATTTTTCACGGTAATCATATTAACATCCTTTCTTATAACGCTTTTTCTGTTAATTGTATAAAGAAATAGGCAGGTGCGGCGAGAAGTCCGAGTATGCTAGCAGTTCCAAGAAGGAGTGAAAGTAGGAGGCAAGAATATTTTATTCCATTCGATTTTTTCCATCCGTAACTACAAATCTCAATACTAACACCGATGAGAATAATGGCAACGAGTATTTCGGCTAATAATAAGAGAGCTAAAGTTATAATAGACATAATGTAATCCATCCCCATAATATGTGATAGTAACATTTTACCATATGAAACGGAAAAAATGCCCCTCAATTATGTGAGGGGCATTTTTTTATTCTAATATGTTTTTTAGTGTATCGATATGTTCTTTTGAGCCTGTTACAAGTAATGTATCACCGTGTTGTAGTCTTGTATCCCCATGTGGGATTAATGCTTTATTTCCACGATAAATTTGAATGACTAGTACATCACCTAAAAACGGAAGGCGACGAAGTGCAACGCCGTTATATTTATTGCTCCGTAGTTCAACTTCACGGACTGTTTCGTTTGCTGTTGTAATTAAGCGAACGAGACTAGGTTTATCAATAAGCGCACGTAATAAAATACGTGTAGAGTTAATTGTTGAGAATACAGCGATATGTTCTTGCGTTGCTTTTTCTTGTAGAAGTGGATCTTCTACACTTGCAATAACATGTTCAACACCTAGCTCTTTTGCATGTTCTGCCAATAATAAGTTTTGTTCATCATCACTTGTTGCAACAACGACGCGATCTGCATCAAATGCTGTTTGTTCAGTTAATGATGCGATTGTGATGTCATCCAATTTCACGATAGGGAAGTCGTGCGATTTCGCTTCTTCATCATTTATTTTGTTTTGACGCATCATATATAGCGTTACGTCATAATCTTCTCGTTTTAAATCTAGTGATAACGGAAGGGTAATTCTGCTCGCGCCAATAATAGCTACTTTTGGTTTTGGTGTTTCTACTTTTGGGAACATTTTTTTAAACAATATAGGTGCAAAAATACAAGTAATAACTGCGCTTAAAATAAGAGAGGCAGATAAACTTGGACTGATGATCTCCAGTTTTTCACCAATTTGTGCAGCCGCAATAACTAAAGAAAGTGTCGATGTTAATAAAATTGCACTTCCAAGTACGATATTACGTGGATACCATTTTCTTAAGACGAGTGATGGTAAGAGTTTTGAAATAAAGAGTCCTACAATTAAGATTGGGATCATTAGCATGCTAGAAGGTTCTTTGAAAATAGACCACACCTCTAGATTTACACCAACCATTACGAAGAAAATAGGGATGAAGAAACCGTAGCCGATAGAATCAAGTTTTTCCACCATATCTTCATTTGGTGATAATAACGATACGAGTACACCTGCTAAGAAGGCCCCTAAAATATTTTCTGCTCCAACAGATTCCGATAACCCAACTAAGATTAAAATGAGTGCAAAAACAGCTCGTGTATCAATTTGTACACTACCAGCTTTTAAACTATCTAAGTATGGAATGTTTTTAAAGCGTTTTGCAATAAAGTAAATAACAATACCAGCGCCGAATAGAAGAAGAAGAAGCCACATGCTTTGGCCGCTTTCGGAATTTAATCCGACGAATACAGCGAGTAAAATCATTGTAACTAAATCCGCAATAACAGCGACTAATAAAATGATTTGCCCAATTGCTGTTTTTCCTAAGTTATTCTCTTTTAATGTTGGTACAACAACACCTAAAGAAATAGTTGAAATAATTAAAGTCATGAACATTGCATTATCTACGAATCCTAGCCATACGAATAGTAATGATAGGGCATAAGATAAGGTAACTACTCAGCCACCTTTCGGTGTCTTTTTTAAATTTTACTAGTTTCATATGCCTCCCATTTGTAAATACTGAGTATATCAAACAGGGGAGGTGAATCTTATGGTCGATCGAAAAATTATTTTAGATACATATAAAAAAGGACCTGAAGCTGTTATTTCTTTATTTGAAGAAACATTTTCTAAGTTAGAAAAACGTATACAAGAACTAGAAAATGCTTCAAAAAAAAACTCCAAAAATAGTCATAAGCCACCTTCTACAGATGGTTTGGGTAAGCCCGTTACAAAAAGTTTGCGCAAACCGTCTCATCGTCAAACGGGTGGCCAGTTGGGCCACAAGGGACATACTCTTGGTTTGACAGCGACTCCAGATCATACGATTACACATTCTCCTACATATTGTACTTGTTGTCATACTTCCTTGAACCACGAGCCTGTAAAAGGGTATCGCATTCGCCAAGTGTATGACTTACCACCTATTCAGATCGAAGTGACAGAACATAAAGTAGAACAGAAAGAATGCCCACATTGCCATTCTATCCAAGAAGCCCAATTTCCTTCGACAGTATCTCGTCCTGTTCAATATGGTCCAAATATAAAAAGACTGATTCCCTATTTAACGCATTATCAATGCATTTCTTTGAAGCGAACAAAAGAATTCTTTCAGGATTGTTTTGGACATTCTATAAGCGAAGGAACCCTGGTAAATCATACACAGGCTTTCGCTTCTCAATTGCAGCCATTCATAAAAGAAGTAAAGGAAAAGATTCTGCAGTCTCCTGTTGTCCATTTTGATGAAACTGGTATGCGTGTAGAAAACAAAACACAATGGTTACATACTGCCAGTACACCGGAGGTGACATTGCAACATATTCATCAAAAACGTGGAAAAGAAGCAATGGATGCTGGAGAAATCTTGCCATCTTTTTCTGGAATTGCGATGCATGATGGTTGGAAATCGTATGATGCGTATACAGATTGTCGTCACGTTTTATGTAATGCCCATCTCTTACGAGATTTACAAGGAATTATAGATAGTACTGGAGAACAATGGGCACAACAGATGCAGAAATTTCTAACGCAAGCGTTGACGATGAAAAAGCAATCCGAAGGTACCATGCCAAAAGCGACGCAAAAGAATCTGTTTATTATGTATCAATCCATATTGAAAGAACAACAGATTCTTTCCACGAAACAAAAGAAGAAAGGAAAGCAGACGCCTTCTCAAAATTTATGGAATCGCTTCGTCAAGTATTCTGACAGAATTCTAGCGTTTTTAGAACATCCAGCCATTCCATTTGATAACAATCAAGCAGAACGGGATATTCGGATGACGAAAGTAAAACAGAAAGTGTCTGGGACTTTCCGAAGTAAGAAAGGCGCAGAATCTTTTTGTCAGATACGAAGCTTTATGAGTACCATGAAAAAACAAAAACAATCGGTCTTACAAGCGATAAACCAAGTCATAGAAACTAGAACGGTTCCTTGGAATAACACGACTTCATAAGAGAATTTCTCTATTTGGCATAGATTCTTTCTCTGATTGGAGTATTTTCTTTTCATGTTTTCGAATCGGAAACATGTATTTGGCCTGTTTTTTTATTTGAAGAAGCTGAGTAGTTACAAGATAAGATGAAAATAAATAAGAAGATAATGCTTGCTGCCTGAAATGTATTTGGTTCGTTTGTCGTATTTTTTTTCCCTTTTTGTTTAAAGATAGAAAAATCAATTTCTAAACCGCTTAAGAACATGAGGAAGATAAATCCTAATGTTGATAAAACTTGAAGCCATATATCTGGCTCAATAATATTAAACCCACTTTTACCTACAAAGATTCCTGCAATAATTTCTGCAACGACCACAGGAAGTGCTTTTAATTTAAAGCGTTGTAACAAAAGGGGAACGAAAAACGTGATTGCAACGACAACCATAAGTGATAGAACAGAAGTATGATGTTCCATTGCGTTCTCTCCCTTCAAATAAATATAGTACCTATTTAGCCATATAATAGGTAGAAAAGCAACGCATATGGATTCGATTTCATAAAGAAAGACTTTTCTTAACATTTGTCATAATAAGTATATTTTTCATGATTATGCTGTTAATTCCGTAATGTGGATGTAATAGAAGGGATAAAAAAAGACTGCTGAGGAATCTCAGCAGTCTTTTTCATGTACATTACATTGAGAAGAAGATCCATACAGTTAAACCAACTGTTGCAGTTGCAACGAAGAAACTGTATATCATTGTAAGAATTTGAACTCTTCCTTCTCCTTCTTTTAAATGCATGAACATAATTAATTGCAACAATGCTTGCGCAACAGCCATTATGATAATAGTTGTTAAGACTGTTGAAAGTGGCAATGTTGTGTAAAGTGCCACGTATAACGCTAGAAACGTTAATGCAAGCGATAAAATAAATCCGAAAACGTGTGACCAAGGGAATCCGCTATGCGCATGTCCGTTTGCTTGATTGTTGTTTTGAGCCATTTACGCCACCATCCCGTTCAAGTAAACTAGTGTGTAAATAAAGACCCAAACAAGATCAAGGAAATGCCAGTATAAGCTGATAATGAATACTTTACGAGCTGTAACTGGTGTTAAACCTCGTTTTAAAATTTGGATAATAACACAAATTGCCCAAATGATACCGCCTGTTACGTGGGCTCCATGCGTTCCAAGAAGAACGAAGAATCCAGATAAGAAAGCACTTGTTTGAATTGTTGCGCCTTCACCAATGTACATAATGAACTCTTCGATCTCGAAGAATAGGAAACCTGCACCTAAAAGTAATGTAAGGACGAACCATCCAAGCATCGCTTTTTGGTTATGCTTACGCATTTCATGAATTACGATACCGCATGTAAAACTACTTGTTAAAAGTAGTAATGTTTGAATTAAAAGCGTTTTAAGTTCAAACAATTGCGCTGGTGTTGGGCCATCTGCCGTACGACCAGCAAGGACTAGATAAGAGGCGAAAAGTGTTGCGAACAGCATAATTTCAGCCCCAAGAAAAATCCAGAATCCTAGGATATTCAATCTGCTTTGTTCGGATTGATATTCCAAAGGTAAGCTTTTATCTAAAGCCGCCATGTCATTTCACCTCTCATGCTATATGTTCTGTTTTTTTAATTTCATCAACACTGATATAGTAGCCTTCATCATAATCGAATGAACGATAGATTAAGCAAGCTAAAATACCAATACCACCGATTGCTGCAAGCCAGAACCAGCTAAATACTAATGCGAAACCTGCAAGACCGAAGAATCCAGACGCAATAATAGGCACACCAGAGTTACTTGGCATGTGAATTGGTTTAATATCTTCTGCTGCTGGTGTAACTGTTTCTCCGCGTTTTTTCATGTACCAGAAAGCATCAGCTTCTTTAATTTCAGGAAGCTTCGCGAAGTTGTAATGTTGTACAGGAGAGTGAGTTGCCCATTCAAGTGTACGACCATCCCATGGATCTCCAGTTGTGTCACGTTCACCGTGACGTGCACTCCAAATTACGTTGTAGCAAAGAAGTAGGAAGCCGATACCCATCATTACCGCACCAACAGATGCGATTTGGTTTAGCCATCCCCATCCAAGACTTTCAGAGTAAGTGTACATACGACGAGTCATACCGTCTAAACCTAAGAAGTACATTGGGAAGAAACAGATGTTGAATCCGCTCATAAAGATCCAGAATGTCCATTTACCTAGGCGTTCATTTAACATATGACCAGTCATTTTTGGATACCAGAATGTGAATCCAGCAAGCATAGCGAATACTGTACCTGCGATTAATACGTAGTGGAAGTGAGCGATTAGGAAGTAGCTGTTATGGTATTGATAATCAGCTGCTGCCATTCCAAGCATAACCCCTGTAACCCCACCGACTACGAAGTTTGGAATAAATGCCAATGACCAAAGCATTGGAACTGTAAAACGAATACGTCCTTTATACAGTGTAAACAACCAGTTAAAGATCTTAACCCCGGTTGGAATCGAAATCGCCATTGTCGAAATCGAGAAGAATGAGTTAACCGCTGGACCTGCACCCATCGTGAAGAAGTGGTGAAGCCATACGACGAAACTTAGTAAAGAAATTGCAACCATTGAGTATACCATTGCACTGTAACCGAATAGACGTTTACGTGAGAATGTACTAATGATTTCAGAGAAAATACCGAATGCCGGTAAAATAACGATATATACTTCAGGGTGACCCCATACCCAGAACAGGTTGGCCCATAACATTGGCATACCGCCGCTCGCCATCGTAAAGAAGTGAGCATCGAATAGACGGTCAAATGTCATTAATGCAAGAGCAACTGTTAATACTGGGAAAGCGAAAATAATGATAATTGTTGTAATTAAGATTGACCAAGTAAACATTGGCATTCTCATTAAAGTCATACCAGGTGTACGCATTTTTAAGATAGTAACAAGGAAGTTAATACCGGTCATTAGCGTACCGAGACCTGAAATCTGTAATGCAATTGCGTAGTAGTTATTTCCTACGCCCGAAGTAAACTCTGTACCTGCCATTGGGAAGTAAGAAGTCCACCCAGCGTCTGGAGAACCACCGATTACGAAAGCGATGTTGAATAACATTGCTCCGACAAAGAATAACCAGAAACTTAAAGCATTTAAGAACGGATATGCAACGTCACGAGCACCAATTTGTAATGGTACTACAAGGTTCATTAATCCCATAACGAATGGCATTGCCATGAAAAGAATCATTACTGTACCATGTGTTGTAAAGATCCCGTTATAGTGTTCAGCGTTTAAATAAGTTGTTTCTGGGAATGTTAACTGTGCACGGATCATTAAACCATCCATACCACCACGGAATAACATGATAACCGCAGAAATAATATACATAGCTCCGATTTTTTTATGGTCAACAGTTGTTAACCATTCGTCCCAAAGCCATTTCCATTTTTTATACTTTGTTAGTACGAAAATGATTGCTAATGTCACAAGAACGATAGAAGCGTCTGCACCGTAAATAATCGGGTCACCTGTGACAAAGAATTCATCAAGCTTCACTGTGTTCACTCCAATCTGTTGGAATAATAGCTATTATTTTTTGTTTTTGTAGTAGTTGTAATCACAATATTCAAGTGATTTTGGATCTACATAACTTAAGTGGTGACTAGAGAATGTCATACGACCAACTACACCAGGTTTAACAATTTCGTTGTACTTAGCTTCTGTTAGTTTAGGAGCAGTTTCTTGTACTTCTTTAACCCACTTGTCATATTTCTCTTTAGTTTTTGCTTCAACTTCGAACTCCATGTGTGTGAATCCTTCACCAGAGAAGTTCGCACTACGGCCTAGGTAAGAACCTGGCTTATCAGCTTGTAAATAAAGATCCATAATCATGCCATCCATTGTGTACTTCATACCACCAAGTTCTGGTACCCAGAAAGCATTCATTGGGCCGACAGAAGTCAGTTTGAATTGAATTGGTACACCAGCTGGGATGTTTAAATAGTTAACGGTTTCAATTTTTTCCTCTGGGTAACTGAATAACCATTTCCAGTTTGCAGATGTAACATAAATTTCAACTGGTTTAATATGTTTGGACTCTTTCGGAACCTCTTCCGAAGCATAAGTTGCTTTTACTGTTGGAATCGATAATGCGATAACGATAATAACAGGAACAAGCGTCCAAATAATTTCTAGTAATGTGTTACCGTGTTGTTCAGGTGGCTCATAGTCCATATTCTCTGGTTTTTCACGATAACGAATCAAGATGACTGTAAACAGAATGAATACAATTGCGATAATTAATGACATAAGCAAGAATGACCAAACAATTAAATCATACTGTGCTTTTGCAACAGGTCCTTGCGGATTTAATACTGCGAGTTTTTTATCACAGCCACCGAGGAACAGAAGTAATGATAACGGAAGAAGCGAAGCCAACTTCCAAAACGCTTTCTTTAGTTGCACGATTGAAAATCTCCTTTCTCCTTGGATTGAAACTATGCCAATAAAACAATATAAACCTATTAATTTATAGAAGGCAATAGTTTTTGATATATTGTTAAAAAATAGACACAAATGCACACTTTTTAAGGTGAATATCATTTGTAACTTGATTACATTGTAAACTATTTTCCAGAGAAAAACGTGATTGTGAAAATTTTAAGATAAATAAAGTTATACCAGGATATCCAAGAAATAGAAAAAAGCTATCTTATCATAAGAAAGATAGCTGAATATTTTGTATATTTAGTTTATTTCTCGTATGACAGTTCGTGGCTGTTCAAGTGTGACAATTTTTTTATATTTAACTTGATATAAAATGTAACAAATAATCATAAATGGAATGCCACAATAAAGAGCAATTCTTTGATCTGGAATGAAAGCCAAACTAACAAATGTAATGAAATTCAGCGAAAACGCTACGATTGGAACTAGTGGATAGAGCGGTGTACGATATTTTAAATCATTTATGGTAACTACTCAGCCACCTTTCGGTGTCTTTTTTAAATTTTACTAGTTTCATATGCCTCCCATTTGTAAATACTGAGTATATCAAACAGGGGAGGTGAATCTTATGGTCGATCGAAAAATTATTTTAGATACATATAAAAAAGGACCTGAAGCTGTTATTTCTTTATTTGAAGAAACATTTTCTAAGTTAGAAAAACGTATACAAGAACTAGAAAATGCTTCAAAAAAAAACTCCAAAAATAGTCATAAGCCACCTTCTACAGATGGTTTGGGTAAGCCCGTTACAAAAAGTTTGCGCAAACCGTCTCATCGTCAAACGGGTGGCCAGTTGGGCCACAAGGGACATACTCTTGGTTTGACAGCGACTCCAGATCATACGATTACACATTCTCCTACATATTGTACTTGTTGTCATACTTCCTTGAACCACGAGCCTGTAAAAGGGTATCGCATTCGCCAAGTGTATGACTTACCACCTATTCAGATCGAAGTGACAGAACATAAAGTAGAACAGAAAGAATGCCCACATTGCCATTCTATCCAAGAAGCCCAATTTCCTTCGACAGTATCTCGTCCTGTTCAATATGGTCCAAATATAAAAAGACTGATTCCCTATTTAACGCATTATCAATGCATTTCTTTGAAGCGAACAAAAGAATTCTTTCAGGATTGTTTTGGACATTCTATAAGCGAAGGAACCCTGGTAAATCATACACAGGCTTTCGCTTCTCAATTGCAGCCATTCATAAAAGAAGTAAAGGAAAAGATTCTGCAGTCTCCTGTTGTCCATTTTGATGAAACTGGTATGCGTGTAGAAAACAAAACACAATGGTTACATACTGCCAGTACACCGGAGGTGACATTGCAACATATTCATCAAAAACGTGGAAAAGAAGCAATGGATGCTGGAGAAATCTTGCCATCTTTTTCTGGAATTGCGATGCATGATGGTTGGAAATCGTATGATGCGTATACAGATTGTCGTCACGTTTTATGTAATGCCCATCTCTTACGAGATTTACAAGGAATTATAGATAGTACTGGAGAACAATGGGCACAACAGATGCAGAAATTTCTAACGCAAGCGTTGACGATGAAAAAGCAATCCGAAGGTACCATGCCAAAAGCGACGCAAAAGAATCTGTTTATTATGTATCAATCCATATTGAAAGAACAACAGATTCTTTCCACGAAACAAAAGAAGAAAGGAAAGCAGACGCCTTCTCAAAATTTATGGAATCGCTTCGTCAAGTATTCTGACAGAATTCTAGCGTTTTTAGAACATCCAGCCATTCCATTTGATAACAATCAAGCAGAACGGGATATTCGGATGACGAAAGTAAAACAGAAAGTGTCTGGGACTTTCCGAAGTAAGAAAGGCGCAGAATCTTTTTGTCAGATACGAAGCTTTATGAGTACCATGAAAAAACAAAAACAATCGGTCTTACAAGCGATAAACCAAGTCATAGAAACTAGAACGGTTCCTTGGAATAACACGACTTCATAAGAGAATTTCTCTATTTGGCATAGATTCTTTCTCTGATTGGAGTATTTTCTTTTCATGTTTTCGAATCGGAAACATGTATTTGGCCTGTTTTTTTATTTGAAGAAGCTGAGTAGTTACCATTTATGTTGCCACCGTTTTTCACGAAATTTCTACGGAAGAAAAACTGTGAAGCGGCGATTGACATCCAAACGACAACGGCAGCCATTGCTGCAATAGATGTTAAAACTAGAAAGACAGTATCTGCCGCAAATACACTTGTTAGTAAGGACAGGCTAGCGAAAATTAGGCTGAAAATTAATGCATTTAGCGGTACACCTTTTTTAGTTAATTTCGTAAATGCTGGACTTGCCATTCCTTGTTTTGCCATCGCCCACAGCATACGAGAATTTGCGTAGAGACCAGAGTTAGCAACGGATAATACAGCTGTAATAATAACAAAGTTCATAATGTCTGCTGCATATGGGACACCGGCTACATCAAATACAAGTACAAAGGGACTTTCGACTAGATTAGCCTCTTGCCATGGGAGTAAACCTACAACAACTGATATCGCTAAGACGAAGAAGAAGAGAGTTCGCCAAATTGTGTTTTTAATTGCTTTTGGAATTGTTTTTTCAGGATTTTCACTTTCGCCTGAAGCGATTCCGATTAATTCTGTTCCTTGGAAGGAGTAATTTACTGTAATCATCGTAAGAAGAACAGCTAATGCACCATTTGGAAATAGCCCGCCATTTTCAGTGAAATTATGAAGCATTGGAGCTGGCTTTCCATTAAAGTCTAGTAGACCGAACATAACAGCGCCGCCAAGTACGATGAAAATAACAATTGTTGCGACTTTTACACTTGCGAACCAAAACTCTGCTTCTGCATATGCTTTTGCTGATAAAGCGTTTACGAGGAAGAGTGCTGCTGCAAATGTAACGCACCAAATCCAGGAAGAAACGTCTGGAAACCAGCGTTTCATTAAAATACTTACAGTTGTTAACTCTACGCCAACTGTAACAGCCCAATTTAACCAATACATCCAACCGACAACAAATCCAAAACCAGGTGAAATGAATTTGCTTGCATAACTTTGGAATGAACCTGCTTCTGGCATAGCGACGGATAATTCACCAAGACATAACATCGTTAAATACATAACAAATCCACCGACTAAAAATGCGAGAATAGCACCGCCAGGTCCGGCATTATGGACAATTTGACCAGATCCCATAAATAACCCGGTTCCGATAACACCGCCGAGTGCAATCATAAATAGGTGTCTACTTTTCATTGTTCGTTTTAAATCTGTTTGTTCAATTTGTTGATTCATATGCCCCTCACCCCGTATTTTCTTGAATGTGTGAACTTCGTTTTATTCTGAGTTTTTAATCATTAGTGGGGGATGCAACACACACTCGGTTTATTTGCTATGAAATGAATGGAGTATGTAAAAAAACGAACTATGACTAAATACTCTAAGAATGTTTGTTAACATGGTGATATCTTCACTATGTTAACAATTTTGATTTTAGCAAAATATTCTGTAAATGTATATTTATTTTTCTTTTTATTAAAAATAATTAGAATTTTTATAATTAATTCTATGAGCGATAATTCACATGATCTTTCTAGCAAACTAGTAAGAAGAAGGGTACAATGATAAGAGGTGTATCTGTAAAATAATAATTAATGGAGTTTTGTTTATAATGAAAAAGTTAAAATATCTTTTTGTTTTTGGGATTATACTTGCTGCTGCATTTTTTATAGGAAAAGATAAAATCATGCAAAAGGCGCAAGTTCTACGCTTAGAGTTTCTATCTGAAATGAAAGAAGCAGCTATGATTGAAGATGTTCCGTTTATTAAACAATTACCAGAATTGCCTAGAGGGTGTGAAGTGACAAGTTTAGCTATGTTGCTGCAATATAAAGGTGTACAAGTAGATAAGATGCAACTTGCTAGCGAAATTCATCGTGTTCCATTTGAACAAAATGGTTTGCGTGGAAATCCTTACGAGGGATTTGTGGGAAATATTTATACAAAGGCAGAGCCTGGATATGGTGTATACAATAAACCAATCTTTGATTTAGCAGAAAAATATGTTCCTGAAAAAGTAATTAATTTAACAGGTAGAGACATGCAAGATATATATAAAGTAATTAGTTCTGGCTCTCCGGTATGGGTCATTATTAATACGACGTTTAAGCCGCTAGCTGAAAGTAGTTTTGAAACATGGAATACGAGTTCAGGCGAAGTGAAAATTACATATTATGAGCATAGTGCAGTAGTAATTGGATATGATCAAAACTTTGTATATGTAAATGATCCTCTTAAAAATAATCCACGTTTGGCTGTTCCGCGAACAGAATTTGAGAAAGCTTGGGAGCAAATGGGAAAACAAGCAATTACTATTTTATAATAATGAAAAAGTCATCTTTGGGATGGCTTTTTCTTTTTGGTTTATTAACACTGAAAATTCAGAAGATTCTTTTAAAAGTTAACGATTCACGTTATAATAACATTTAACTTGGTGAAGAAGGGGAGAAGAGAAATGGATGTTGCAAAGGAACTTGTTTTGTCAAAAAATCAGTTAGTTGAGTGGAGAAGGCATTTTCATAAGTATCCAGAGTTATCTTTTCAAGAAGAGAAAACATCGCAGTTTGTGTTCGATATACTTCGGAAATTCCCATATTTAGAAGTGTCACGGCCGACTAAATATAGTGTGATGGCAAAGCTAGTAGGTAAACATCCGGGCAAAACAGTTGCGATTCGAGCCGATATGGATGCTCTTCCTATTCATGAAGAAAATGAGTTTGATTTTATTTCTACATATAAAGGTGTAATGCATGCATGTGGTCATGATGGACATATAGCGATATTACTTGGGGTTGTACATAAGTTGGTAGAAGAAAGAGAGAAGATTAAAGGGGAGATTCGTTTTCTATTCCAACATGCTGAAGAGAATTTTCCTGGTGGTGCAGAGGAGATGGTTGCTGCAGGTGTAATGGAAGGTGTGGATTATATTATTGGTGCTCACCTTTGGGCGTCGTTAGAGGTTGGGAAAATAGGTGTTATTTATGGTCCTGCAATGGCTGCACCGGATGTTTTTAAAATTAAGATAGAGGGAAAAGGTGGACATGCTGGAATCCCTCATGAAACGGTGGATAGTATTGCAATCGGAACACAAGTCGTTTCGCAACTTCAGCAAATTGTATCTCGCCTCACGAATCCATTAGATTCTCTCGTAATATCTGTTACGCAATTTCATGCTGGGACAACTCATAATGTAATACCAGAGCAAGCTGAGATTGAAGGGACAGTAAGAAGTTTAAGACATGAATTACGAGGTGAAACAGAGAAGAAGATTGAGCGGATTGTGAAGCATATTACGGAATCTTACGGAGCAAAATATACATTTTCATATGAATATGGATATCGACCAGTTGTAAATGATTATGAAGCTACAGAGCTTATTGAACAAACGGCATTACAACTTTATGGAAGGGATAGAGTTGTTCGTTTACAGCCGACGATGGCTGGAGAAGATTTTTCAGCGTTTTTACAAAAGGCACCGGGGACATTCTTTTTTATCGGAGCGGGAAATAAAGAGAAAGGTATTATATATCCTCACCATCACCCTCGTTTTACGATTGACGAAGATGCATTACCGATTGGAGTGGAAGTCTTTGTATCAGCCATTATGAACTTTATAAGTAAAGGAGAATGAGATGAAGAAAATACACATTCTAGCGCTTATCCCAGTTCTTTGTTTAGTAGTTGGGCCAATATTTGCGAATTCAGTTACTCCTTACGTATTAGGGATGCCATTTTTATTATTTTGGGTATTATTATCAGTGTTTATTACATCTTTTTGTATGGGGCTTGTGTACGTGTTTGATCCTGCTAATAAGGAGGATGTAAAATGACTGCATTACTTATCATTATTTTATTTTTGTTTCTCGCACTATTTTTAGGGGTTCGGGCACAACATGGAAAAGATATGAATTTAGAACAATGGTCAGTTGGAGGAAGAGGATTTGGCACTATTTTTGTTTTTCTCCTTATGGCAGGTGAAATTTATACGACGTTTACATTTTTAGGGGGAAGCGGCTGGGCGTATAGTAAAGGAGCACCTACCTTTTATATTTTGGGATATGGTGCTTTAGCTTATCTTTTATCGTATTTTTTATTGCCACCCATTTGGAAGTATGCGAAAGAGCATAACCTTGTTTCACAGTCAGATTTTTTTGCGAAGAAATATAGAAGTAAAGCGCTTGGACTTATTGTTTCGATTGTTGGTGTTGTTTCCATTATCCCATATCTTGTTTTACAGTTAAAAGGACTGGGAATTATCGTTTCAGAAGCTTCTTACGGAAGGGTGTCACCTGTTGTTGCAGTATGGATCGGTGCTATTGTTATAACTATATATGTAATGGTTTCAGGTATACATGGTTCGGCTTGGACGGCTGCTTTGAAGGATATTATGATACTGTTTATCGTTATGTTTTTAGGTATATATTTGCCGTATCATTATTATGGAGGATTTCAGCCGATGTTTGAGGCTGTAGAGGCAGCGAAACCGGGATTTTTATCTTTACCTGAAGAAGGAATGAGTATTTCTTGGTTTGTTTCTACTATTATATTAACGGCCCTCGGTTTTTATATGTGGCCTCATACATTTGCTTCTGCTTTTTCTGCAAAAAATGAAAAAGTATTTCGTAAAAATGCAGCAATTATGCCATTGTATTCTTTAGTTTTACTTTTCGTATTTTTTGCAGGATTTGCTGCTATATTGCAAGTTCCTGGGTTAAAGGGAGCGGATGTAGATCTTTCGTTATTCCGTCTTGCTTTACAAACTTTTGATCCTTGGTTTATTGGAATTATTGGTAGTGCGGGAGTATTAACGGCATTAGTTCCAGGGTCTATGCTTGTTATGGCGGCTTCTACACTGTTAGCAAAAAATATTTACCGAACGATAGTCCCGTCTGCTTCAGATAGACAAGTTGCTAAGATGGCAAAATTATTTGTGCCTGTAGTAACGCTCGTGGCAGTTTTATTTACATTTAAAGGAGGAGAAACAATAGGAGCACTTCTATTAATGGGATACAGTATCGTTACACAACTTTTCCCTGCACTTGTATGTAGCTTGTTTCCACGTCAAATTATTACGAAGCAAGGGGCGATTGCAGGAATGGGAGTTGGGCTATTAGTGGTCGCATATATTACCTTATCTGGTTCAACTATAGCCACGATGTTTCCGAGTTTCCCGCAGTATATAAAAGATTTGAATGTAGGTATAGTCGCATTGTTGATTAATATAATTGTGATGTTTGTAGTTAGTGGATTTACAAAAGGTGTATTTATAAAGAAAAACACTATAATAGTAGAAAAGTAATTCGTTTATCCTGCATTAACGGGCAGTGAGACCCCCACCTCAAAATTCAGCGGAAGCAAAGAAGTTAGGTGGGGGCCCTGCTGCCTGTAAAAGCCCGATTGGTGAGGGTTGATTAAAGTTTTACTTTATTAGAGCTATCTTTGAAAAGAGATAGCTCTTTTTTGTATATATTTTCTTCAATTAGCGGAATCTAACTAAAAACTTGTTGAAAAGGAAGTTAGGTGGGGAAATTGTTAGAGCTTGAAGGTAACTTATTTGAAGTTATGAAAGAAATTAGGGATGAGTTAGGTTCGCCTAATGATTTAACAATTAGAGAAGTTGCTCTTGCTGGGAGTTTTACACGTTGTGCGGTTGTGTTTTTATGTGGGTTAACAGACAAGGATAATGTTTATAAATATGTAGTTCGTACTCTTCAATATGAAGAAGTGCAAAATGAAGCGGCTGTCGTTCAGACGTTATTGGATCGTTTTATTTCTATTGCGGAAGTGGGTAAGAAGACAACATTTCCGGATATTATAAATGCGATTTTAGCGGGAGATACAGTTATATTAATTGATAATATTCAAACTGCTATCATTATTAATAGTAGGGCTTGGGAGAAGCGAAGTTTAGAACCACCAGTGACAGAAGATTTAATACGCGGACCGAGAGTTGGATTAAATGAAGATATTAATGTGAATAAAATGTTAATCCGACGCAGCTTACGCGATCCAAAGTTGAGGTTCCAATCTTATATTATGGGGAAGCGATCGCAGAAAGAAGTAACCCTAGTATATATAGAAGATATTATTAATCCTCACATTGTAAAAGAGTTAGATCGCCGTCTTCAATCAATAGTGACAGATGTCGTTTTGGAAACAGGTACGATTGAACAATTAATTCAGGATAATAATTTATCCCCATTTCCACAGTTTTTGAATACAGAGAGGCCTGATAATATTATAGCCTCATTAGCGAAAGGGAAGGCGGCCATTTTAGTAGACGGATCCCCGTTTGCTCTTATTGCACCACTTGTCTTTGTTGATATTTTTCAATCTGTAGAAGATCATTACGAGCGCTGGGTGATTGGAACGTTATTAAGATTTTTACGTATGGGTTCAGGCATAATTGCGGTTTTGTTACCAGCTATGTATGTAGCACTTGTATCTTATCATCAAGGACTTATTCCTTCTAAATTGGCTTATTCAATTGCAGGTGCGAGGGAAGGTGTTCCGTTTCCTGCATATATTGAAACATTAATGATGGCCTTGACTATGGAATTAATACGAGAAGCTGGAATCCGATTGCCGAAACCGATGGGGCAAACGATAGGGATTGTAGGAGGTCTTGTAATTGGAGAAGCTGCGGTAAATGCAGGGATTGTAAATCCGTTTTTAGTTATTATTATTGCAGTTACTGCGATTGCTACGTTTTCGCTTCCTGTATATAGTATTACGATTACGTTCCGAATTTTACTTTTCGTCTTTGTATTAGCTGCAACGGCTTTTGGACTGTATGGGATTATTCTAGCTCTGATCGCACTTGCTATTCATATTACAAATTTAACAAGTGTTGGTATACCGTATACAACTCCCATTGCTCCTGCATTTTATAAAGATTGGAAAGAAGAATTTATTCGCATGCCAAAATCGATGTTGAAAGATAGACCAGAGTACTTACAAACAAAAGACTCTACAATACGTCCAAAGGAGCGAAAATAAGTGAAACCATTTGAGTATGGCGATGAAGAGATTGGATCTCGGGAAATTGGGTTTGCGGTGTCATCGACCATTATTGGTATAGGGGCATTGTCTATGCCAAGAGATATCGCTAACCAAACTTTATTTTCGGACGGTTGGATTATCTTGCTTTTGGGTGGACTGATTTGCGCAGTTTTAGGCTGGTTTGTGACGAGAGTGGCTATCTTATTTCCAAAACAAAATTTTGTTCAATATACGAGTGCGCATTTGACAAAGCCTGTTGCATACACAATTAGTAGTATTTTAGTATTAACGTTTGCTGCTTTGACAGCGTATGAATCGCGAATGATTTCAGTTATTTCTCAAACGTATTTATTTAGTGATACACCAATACAACTACTGTCTTTTTTCTTCTTATTAGTTGTTATTTATGGAATAGCAGGATCAAGAGCAGCCTTATTAAGGTTAAATGTTTTATTCTTGCCTATTGTTTTAATTGCGATAGTACTTCTTTCTTTATTGAATATAAATTTAATGGAAATAAATAATTTACTACCAGCTTTTCAAACGAAAGTAAGTCAATATGCTGTTGGAGTTAAAAATTCTATTTTTACGTTTATTGGATTTGAAGTAGCTTTATTTTATGCGGTGTTGCTGAATGATAAGACAGCGAAAAAAGCGCCAATGGCAGTCGCGAAAGCGGTGATGGTAAACGTGCTGTCATACATTTTAATTTATGTAACTTGTATTAGTGTTTTTACGTATATGACAACACGTGGATTGACATATCCAACAATTGAATTAGGGAAAGAAATTGAAATTGGTGGAGGATTTTTAGAAAGGTTTGATGCGATTTTTTTTACGACTTGGATTATTACTATTTATAACACTACAGCAATGTATTATGACGTCGCATCTTTATTGTTTTGTGCTATGTTTCCGAAAGTGAAGAAACAAATTTTTATTTTCATAAGTGCCCCTATTATTTTTATGGTGAATATGATACCTAGTAGTTTAAATACTTTATCAAGTTATGGGACTTATTTAGCTTGGATAGATATGGGGTTTGTTGTGTTAGCTCCTTTGCTCGTTTTAATTGTATATAAAATAAAAAGAAGGAATGGTGGAAATGAAACACCTTCTTAAAATTATAATGGTTATGGCTTTAACTGGATTTATGAGTGGGTGTTCTGAGTTAGAAGAGATAGAAGAAAGAGGATTTGTAGTAGGAGCGGCTTACGATATTGTGAAGGAGAAGAAAGCGAATCCAATTATGAAAGGGACCTATCAGATGGTACTCCCCAGTAAATTGTCTCAACAGGGTGGACAAGGGGGTGGGGATAGCGAAAATTATATTAATGTTAGTGCAAAAGCAGATAGTGTATTTGAACAAATAAGAATAATCGCCAAAAAAATTAGTCGTACATTATTTTTCCCTCATATACAGGTGATTATTTTCTCTGAAGAATTACTTTCACATCCATACATTTTACAAAATACGTTAGATGTATATATTCGCGATCATGAGATGAGAAGAAATATTCGTTTGTTCGTTTCTAATAAAAATGCCGAAGCTATTTTAAAACAAAGTGCCAAGCCTGAAAATTTACCGGCGCAGTATATTGATATGTTAGCTGAACACCCTCCGAAAAATGCCCAAATGATTGAGGCTGCAAGAATTGGTGAGGTGCAGGAAAAGATGATCTCTAACCGAAGTTTTGTATTACCTATTCTGGAACTAACAAAACAAGGAGTACAAATGAACGGTGCAGCATTGTTTCGTGGAAAGGATAATAAATGTGTAGGCAATTTGAGTGGGGAAGAAACAGTAGGGATGAATTATATAATAGGTAAAAAAATTGGAGGTTTTTTTACCATCCGTAAAAAGAATCAACTTATTACATATGAAATTCATAAGTTACGTCGAAAAATTAAAGTATCCACAACGAATGCTACAAGACCGAAATTTAATATTCATTTATTTCTGGAAGGTACAATAGCTGAGTTGCATTTTAGTGATCATAAAAAGGTTTTGAATGAAAAGCGTTTAGAGAAGGATATATCGGAAGAAATGGAGAAGCGTATTCAAAAATCAATTAAACTTGTTCAAAAAAAATATAAGGTAGATGTACTAGAGTTAGGGGAAGTGTATAAGCGACATAATTATAAAGAGTGGAAAAAGGTAAGTAAGAATTGGGATCAAGGCGAAAATTACTTTAGTAATGCTGAAATTACTGTTCATGTTCATCCAACAATTGAACATTCAGGTTCAGCTTTACCGAAAAGAGTGAAATAAGGTGATGAAAGTTGTTTACTGGATTAGGAATTAGTTGCACGATATTAATGGCAGTTCTTCCAGGAACTATATATTTTATTCATAAAAAACTCACAACGTATGGAGCACAGCCGTGGAATACTGATGTGCAAAAAAAGAAACCTGAATAATTTCAGGTTTCTTTCGTGCAAAGCATATGTGAAGGGGGATACCTTCACATATGCTTTGCTTTATACAAGCCCTAACCAATGTACCAATTGTGTAGAGAGGAATGTAACAACAATGGCGATAACGGTAGGGATTGCAAACGATAAGAATGTCCATTTTGCACTTTTTGTTTCTTTGTATATATTAACAAGTGTTGTTCCGCACGGGAAATGAAGAAGTGAGAACAACATTGTGTTTAACGCTGTTAACCAAGTCCAACCATTTTCTAGGAATAGATTTTTAATTTGATTAAAATCATCTATTTCAGTTAAAGCCCCAGTTGATAAGTAAGACATTAATAAAATTGGGATTACAATTTCATTAGCGGGTAGTCCAAGAATGAATGCAGCTAGAATAAAGCCGTCAAGTCCTAACATTTTAGCAAATGGATCTAGGAAATTTACAAAATACATAAGTAAGCTTGTGTCACCGATAAAAATGTTAGCAAGTAACCAAGTTAATGCAGCTGCAGGGGCAGCAACAACTATAGCTCGTTTTAAAACGTAGATTGATTTATCGAGTGTTGCGCGAACAATTGTATTCCAAACTTTTGGCTTGCGGTACGGAGGTAACTCAAGTGTGTAGTGAGTTGGAACCCCTTTTAAGGTTGTTTTTGATAGTACCCAAGAAACAGTTAATGTCATAATAACACCAAGTACAACCATTCCAACTACAACGCCAGCAGTAACCAATGTTTGCATACTGCCTGTATAACCAGCAGCCATAAATAGTGAAGCCATTAAAATTAACATAGGCCAGCGACCGTTACAAGGAACGAAGTTGTTCGTTAAAATTGCTAGCATACGTTCACGTGGTGATTCAATGATACGTGTTGACATAATGGCTGCTGCATTACAACCAAATCCCATTGCCATTGTTAAAGATTGTTTCCCGTGTGCACCGGATCGTTTGAATAAGCGGTCCATATTAAACGCGACACGTGGTAAGTATCCATAGTTTTCTAATAGCGCGAACATAGGGAAAAAGATTGCCATAGGTGGTAACATAACGCTAATAACAGCACCGATACCACGGAACAAACCAAGTATTAAAATGCCATGTAACCATTCAGGTGCATGCGCTGCTTGGAACCAAGATGTTAAATATCCTTCGGCCCATCCGAAGAATTCGGCAATCATATCAGATGGTACGTTAGCGCCTGCAATTGTAAGATAAAAAATAATAGATAAAATACCGAGCATAATTGGGAATCCCCAGATTGGAGATGTGAAAATTTTATCTAGTTTTTCGGAACGATATAATTTATCAGTATTTGTATATTGGACAGATTCTTTACATATGCTTGCAGATGTTCGGTAAATATCTCCGACTATATCATCTCGTATATCTTCTTTTGAAAGTGTTTGTGCATGTTGAATAATATAGTCTAATGGAAGAGCTTTACTGGCTGAGTGAGATTCCATTAATTACGACCTCCCTTACAAGTGGTTCATTATGGTGTTTTTGAAGTGTAGTTAAGAAATTTTTATCTCCATCTAATATACGTAACGCAATCCAACGTGCTGGATACGTATCACCGAACACTTTATAAATTTGTGGTTCTAATTCCTGAATCATATTTTCGATTTTTTCGCTGTAAGTAATTTTAATTGGTGTTGGAATTAGTTTTTTATTTGCTACTTTTGCAATAACATTTAGCAAATGACCAATACCTACTCGGTTACGTGCTGAAATTTTAACGACAGGCACACCAAGTGATTTTGCTAATTTCTTTTCATCAATAACGATGCCTTTTTTCTCGGCTTCATCAATTAAGTTAATGCAAATGACTACATTATTTGTCATCTCCATCACTTGAAGTGCTAAATTTAAATTTCTTTCCATAGCAGTTGCGTCTATAACAACTACAGTTACTTCTGGTTTTTCAAATATAATATAATCCCTCGCTACTTCTTCGTCTGCGGAATTTGAGTATAGTGAGTAAGTTCCCGGTAAATCTATTAATGTATAATTACTTCCGTTATGTTCATATTCTCCTTCAGCTTTTAAAACAGTTTTTCCCGTCCAGTTTCCAGTATGTTGTTTTAAGCCTGTTAAAGTATTAAATAATGTACTTTTCCCTGTATTCGGGTTACCAGCTAAAGCGATACGATGTTTGCTCATCTGAAATCATCTCCTATTAATACCCCGAAAATAAGGGAGCTTTCTTCTTTACGCAGTGCAATAGTTGTGTTGCTCACTTGATAAGCGACCGGATCTCCAAGTGGACTGCGTTGCAATACTTTAATCGTCGCCCCCGGGATAAATCCCAAATCTAATAAGCGTCGTTTCATAGTTCCTTCTAATTGGATCTTCTCAATTTGTACAAACTCTCCTATTTTAAATTCGGAAAGTGGTTTTATATTAGCCGATACCATAAAAGTTACCTCATCTCTATATTTTTAGTTTGAGTTTAAAAAGTTTCCTAAGGTAAACTTTTTGTTAGTAATATAGTAGACTACATTGGATTATGTTGTCAATTAGTACTTTAAAAATATTCATTTATTTTTAGAATTGTTCCAATTTATTTAGTTGTACTAAAAAATATTACTGAAATTATTTTTAATGTGCATGAATTAGGTGTGTAAAAATTACAAAATACAGCGGAATTGTAAATGTAACTTTAACGAAAAGTGAAAAAGAGAGAAAAACATTTACATTGAATTTACATTGTTAAGAATATATTTACATTGCAGCGTAGTTAGTGTGGTTTTTGTTTGGTTATTTAACTATAAATGTTGGGATTTCTAGCTTTTAAGGATTATTATCGTCATTTACTTAAAATTAAAAATTGCTTAACACTCACATAATATTGTTGTCCTACAATGAATTTGTGTTCGAAAGAAAATGAATTCGAAAAGTGATAATCCAAATGGGGGTACAAGACATGGTTATGAAAAAAGGTATTAAATTTTCTTTAGCAGCTTTAGTGGTAGCAGGAGCATTAGTTGGTTGTGGGAAAGCAGAAGATACAACTAGTAAAGACACTGCTAAAGGAAGCGATAATACAAAACAAGAATTATCAGGTACGATTGCAGCGGCTGGTTCTACAGCTCTTCTACCTCTTGCGGAGGAAGCTGGAAAGAAATTCATGGAGAAAAATTCAAAAGTTTCTATTCAAGTTCAAGGTGGCGGTAGTGGAACTGGGATTAACCAAGTAGCATCTGGTGCAGTACAAATTGGTAATTCAGATGTTCCGTCCGGAGATAAAATAAAAGATGCTGAAAAGGCGAAAGAATTAGTAGATAACAAGGTAGCGGGTATTGCATTCGCTCTTGTCGTAAATAAAGATGTAAAAGTTGATAACTTAACAATGCAACAAGTACAAGATATCTTCACTGGAAAAGTAACAAATTGGAAAGAAGTTGGCGGAAAAGATGAAAAAATCAATGTAATTAATCGTCCAGCTTCATCTGGTACACGTGCTACATTTGAAAAAACGATTATGAAAGACGCGAAAATTAATGATGGAACTGGTACAACACAAGATTCTAACGGTGCAGTAGAGCAAGCGATTAACTCTACTCCTGGTTCGGTGAGCTATTTAGCAATGTCTTACATGGTGGGCGAGAAAAAAGGCGCACTACAAACAGTCAAAATTGATGGTGCTGAACCGAAAGTTGAAAACATCGCGTCTGGTAAATATCCATTCTGGTCTTACGAATATATGGTAACAAAAGGTGAAGCGAAGGAAGCGACGAAAGCTTACATCGATTATGTAAAAGGTAAAGATTTTGAAAAACAAGTAGAAGATATGGGCTACATTCCAATGTCTAAATTAAATAAGTAATAAAATTTTATGGGGCTGGCTGCAAGGCCAGTCCTGTTCATTTCAATCTGTGAAGTGGGGTCTGTCCTGTGATGAAGGGGAAAAAACAAATTAATTACGTGAAAAGTGAATATATAGGAAGATCACTTGTTACGTTTTGTGGTATTTTTATTGTTTTAATTACATTAGCTATTATTGCGTTTATTTGTGGGAAAGGTATTCAATCTTTTACACAAAGTGGTATCTCATTTACTGAGATGTTAACATCGACAAAATGGAATCCAAATGCTGAGCAAGGATCCTTCGGGGCTTTAATTTTCATTGTAGGTTCAACGGTGGTTTCGTTAGGCGCGGTTATTATTAGTGCACCAATTGCTATAGCTCTTGCTATATTCATGAATTTAATTTCGCCAAAGTTTGGAAATAAAGTATTGAAGCCTGTTCTAGAATTGTTAGTTGGTATTCCTTCGGTTGTATACGGATTATTAGGTGTTACGATTTTAGTACCACTATTACGTGATTCGTTTGGGGGAGTAGGCTTTAGTTTAATTGCAGGTATTGTTGTATTAAGTATTATGATTTTACCTACTATTGCTAGTATCGCTTCTGATGCAATACGTTCTGTTCCATTTGATTATTTAGAAGCTTCTTATGGTCTAGGATCAACGAAATGGCAAGCGATTAGCCGAGTGATTGTTCCTGCTGCGAAAAAAGGGATTTTAACAGGTGTTGTTTTAGGCTTAGCGCGTGCTTTCGGTGAAGCGTTAGCGGTTCAAATGGTAATCGGGAATACGATTAAATTACCAGAAGGAATATATAGTCCGACAGCGACGTTAACTGGTATTTTAACAATGGACATGACGAATACATTGAACGGAACTGCTTGGAACAATGCGCTATGGACTTTAGCGATGATTTTACTTGTTATTTCATTCCTGTTTATTTTAGTAATTCGAGCGATTGGGCAAAGAGGTGAGCGATAATAATGAATGCAAGAACGGTAAATAAAGTTTGGACGGGTATCTTTTATGCGGTTGCGGCTTTAGTTGTAGCTTTGCTAGTGTTCTTAGTATTTGAGATTTTACAAAAGGGATGGGGATTTTGGGATCCTAATTTCTTGTTTGGAGAACCAAGCAATACAAGAGCTGGTGGTGGGATTGGTCCGCAGTTATTCAATTCCTTCTACATGCTTGTTATAACGCTTATTATATCTATTCCTCTTGGATTAGGTGCTGGAATATATTTAGCGGAGTACGCAAAACAAGGACGTTTTTTAAATTTTGTTCGTCTATGTATAGAGACGATGGCGTCTTTACCTTCTATTGTTGTTGGTTTATTTGGTTTGTTAGTGTTCGTTACAATGACAGGTTGGGGATACACAGTAATGGGTGGTGCTCTTGCTTTAACTATTTTAAATTTACCAGGTTTAACGCGTGTTTGTGAAAATGCGATTTCAGAAGTTCCTCAGAATGTAAAAGAGGCAAGTCTTGGATTAGGTGCAACGAAGTGGCAAACAATCGCTCGTATTATTATCCCATCGTCATTACCACAAATTATTACAGGGATTATTTTAGCGGCGGGTCGTATATTTGGGGAAGCGGCAGCATTAATTTACACAGCGGGTTTAACATCCCCGATTTTAAATTCAGCAGCGGATTTCTCAAGTCCTGCGCATCCTTTAAATCCGTTTAGACCAGCTGAAACATTAGCGGTTCACATTTGGAAATTAAATTCTGAAGGAGTTATTCCAGATGCGAAGTTGATTGCGACAAAATCTGCAGCTGTATTAATTATTATGGTATTACTATTCAATGTTATTTCACGCTTGATAGCATCTATATTACACAAGCGCTTTACAGGAACGAAAAGAAAAAGTAAAACAACGAAAAAGGTAAAAGCGGCATAAATTATAAAGAAGAACTCTCTATTTATAGGTAGGGGGTTCTTTTGTATTTTAATATAGAAGGAATGGATGTAATGATTGTTGAATTTGTGATTAATTATAAAGAAGAACAGATGTAATTTAGAGAGGAGCTTTAATTTGTTTTTTCTGCAAATGTCAGGTTTTCCTGGGTCAGGAAAATCGACAGTTTCTAAGTATATAGCGAAATTAACAGGTGCTGTAATTATAGATCATGATGTTTTGAAATCCGCGTTGTTAAAATCATTAAAAGTAAAAGGAATTGAATCAACGATTGTTGGTGGGCTTGCGTATGATGCCGAATGGGTATTGATTGATTCTTATTTAGAACAAGGGCATAGTGTTATATTGGATAGTCCGTGTTTATATGAGGGAATGGTTGAAAAAGGGATTGAACTATCAAATAAACATGGTGTGAAATATAAATATATTGAGTGTTATCTTAATGATATGGAAGAGATTAATAGGAGACTGCAAACACGTAAGCGTATGATCAGTCAAATTGAAAAGGTGGAGTCGGAAGTAGGTTTTAAAAAGTGGTTAAATGGTAGTAAAAGACCTTCAAATAATGAATACCTTATTGTGGATTCTAGTAAACCTATAGAGCAATATGTGGAAAAAATGATGGATTATATGACTAAATAGAGAGAAGGCGTTATCTTCATTTGTGAAGATAACGCCTTTTGTTTTTAAATATCAGGTGTTTCTGTAGAAGTGCTTATTTTCCTACGGGAGCGTCTTTTTCTCCCGATTTTATCTAATAGTTCATACATAACTGGAACGACTACTAATGTAAGAGCAGTTGAGACTGCCAAACCGCCGATGACAACGACGGCTAAACTTTTTGATACCATACTTCCTGCTTGGGATTGGCCAAATAGGAGTGGGAGCATGGCAACGATTGTTGTAATAGCTGTCATAATAATTGGGCGTAGTCTAGTAGAACCTGCTTCAAGTAAGGCTTCTCTAGTTTCCATTCCATGTTCCCGATTTTGTTGGACTCTTTCTATTAATACAATAGCGTTTGTAACAACAATCCCGATTAACATTAATGCGCCGATCAAGGAATTTACATCAACAGGTGTTCGTGAAATGATTAATCCTAAAATACCACCGACAGCAGCTAATGGTAAGGAGAATAGGATTGCAAAAGGAGCACGTGCTTGCCCGAAGGTGATAACCATAATTAAATATACAATCCCGATTGCAATCCCCATAATTTTGAATAAATCTGTAAAATTCTCTTGCATAGATTCAGTAGCTCCTGCGATATTTACTTTTGCACCACCAGGTAAATCTAAGTCAGTCATCGCTTTATTTACTGCTGTGTTTACTTTACTCAAATCTTCATTTGAAGCTTCGGCTGTAATTTGGATTGTTTCTTTTCCGTCTTTATGGAAAATTTCTGTTTGTGTTTGTTTTTCTGAAATAGTTGCAATGTCTTTTAAAGGTGTTGGTCCATTAATAGGTGATAGTATGTTTGTATTTAAAATATCTTCTTGTTTATTAATATTTTCTTTTTTGTGTTCTATCATAATAGTAGCTTTTTCATTATTAATTGTAATTTCGCCAATAGGTGATTTCTTCATAAGGAATGCTACTTGTTGCGCAGCTATTTCTGGTGTTAAACCTAGTTGTTCAGCCTTTGTTTGATCAATATGAATTTGCCATTCTTTCTTAGAGTCTTCTAAATTTGTTTTTACTTTAGAAAGATCATCCATGCTTTTTAGTTTTGTTTCAACGATAGTAGCCGCTTCTTTTAAATCCGCTTCGTTAGTAGCTGTTACGTTAAATTGTAAGTTATTGCCGCCGCCAGAGCTTGAATAACTTGTTTTTATATAATCAAGTTCAGCAGGCTCAAAAGTTTTATGTTCCTTTTTTAACTCTTTAATATATTGATCAATATCAGAACCTTTTTTAAAGACTACGAATATACTAGCGAGGTTATTTTTAGTTGTTTGCCCCCATTGTGCATCTTCTGCGCTAGATCCCATTCGTAAAATAACGTCTGTTATATCTGAATTAGAAAGTAATTTCTTTTCAAAATCAAATGCTTTTTGTTTTTGAGATTCAGCATTATAATGGGCTGGAAATGTCATGTTAATAGATAACATTGTGTCGTCTTCAGATTTTATGTTTGCTTTCGGTAGTAATATATAAGCTGCAATTGATCCTACAAATAATAAAAATGCAGTAAGTAGAATAATGAATTTATGAGAAAGAGCCCACTTTAATGTAGCGACATATCGTGATGAAGAACTTGGCTTTCGATGCTTTGTTTTTTTGAGTAGTAAAAAAGCCATAAGTGGAACAACTGTTAGTGCAACGATTAAGGATGATAATATAGAATATACAACTGCTAATACCATAGGTAACATTAATTTTCCGATTGCTCCTGATACGAGGCCGATAGGTAAAAAAACAGCGACCGTTGTTAAAGTAGAAGAAGTAATTGCGACTGCGACTTCTTTCGTTGCATCGAGAATGATATCTTTAGAGAAAGAATCTTTTTGTAAACGGCGGAAAATATTCTCGATGACAACGATACTATCATCGACGAGACGTCCAACCGCAACAGCTAAACCACCGAGGGTTAAAATGTTAAGCGTAATGTTAGATTGATGTAGTAAAAAGAGTGTTAATAAAATGGATAATGGAATACTGACAACAGCGATGAGTGTTGTTCGGAAGTTACGTAAAAAGATTAAGATAATTAGAGTTGCAGCGATTGCTCCAAGTATTACTTCTTTTCCCATGCTAGTAACAGCATTTTCAACTTGTTCATGGGTTGAAGCCAAAAGTTTAATGGAAAATTGATCTTTATATTCCTTATCTATCTCTTTAACTTTTTTATCAATCTCTTTTCCAATGGCAACTGCATTTTTACTCGGTTCTTTCATGATGATTAATCCTGTGCCTTCTTCTCCGTTTATATGTGAGATTGTATCGTAGTGTTGTTTGATTTCAATTTGAGCAATGTCTTGCAATTTCACTTGGGGTGCCACAGTGATGTTTTTAATGTCATTTACATTTTTTATGTCCCCAATGACGCGGAGGTTGTATTCTTCCTGATTAACAGTAATTGCCCCAGCTGGAGTAGAAGTTTCTTTTCCTTGTAAAACAGTTAGTACCTGCTGTGATGTTACGTTTTTGTTTTTTAATTGGTTCGGATCAAGTACGATAGATAATTCAGAGGTGGATTTTCCGAAAAACATAACGTTGGCAACACCATCAATGTTTTCGAGTTGTGGTACGATTTCTTTTTCAATTTGTTTTTCATCTGCTTTTGAAAAACCGTTTTGTTTCTGGATAGTAATTTGAGCGAGTGGAATCATAGAAGTGTTTAATTGACTAACTACGGGCTTGGTTACATCTTTAGGTAATTTAATTGTATTGACGGCTTTTTCGACTTCGCGTGCTGCATCTTTCATGTTTGCTTTTGATGTATACGCAATGTCGATACGTGATAATCCCTCGTATGTAGAAGAAGTAATGGTGTCGACGTGTTCTAAATTGCGAAATTGTTTTTCGAGAGGATCAGTTACATCCTTTGTCATCGTTTCAGCGTCGAGTCCTTGAGATAAGGTTGTGACGGTAATTGCTGGATTGTCGATACTCGGTAAAAATTCCATAGGTAATTTAGAGCCGGAATAAACACCGAGTATGGAAATGAGAAAAATCATGATGATAATGGCAGCTCGGTTTTTTAATGAAAACTTTGTTAACCTATCCATAAAATAATTCCTCCATTGGTTTATTTATAGTTGAGTGCGTCCTTTCTTACTATATAACAAAAAATGGATATTTTTCGTTAATTAAATGTAAAAAAATTCTAACAATATCCTTAAGTTTGTATTAGGATTGGAATGTTGTTAATTTGTAGGGGGTAAATTTTTGAATGAGAAGGAAGGGGATAATGCGCGCGAGTGGCTGTTTAATGTAGACGGGATTTTTTCTTAAGGCTAATTTGTATAGTTATTTTATAGAAGGATAATGATTATAAGCTTTAATATAGAAGAGAATGAAAATTTGGGAAGGTATTGTGAAATACAATTTGGTTGAACGGAGTGTATTAGCATACAATTAGAATAACTATTTTCAGTAGTAAGGATAATAGTTACTTCTATAGAAGAAAGTAGGGTAGATAATTTTTTTATATTTTTATAAAAAAACACTTGTTATTTAAAAGTTGTGATGGTATATTAATAAACGTCGCTGATGCGGAAACGCAGAAAACGACAAAAAAGAAATTTTAAAACTTAGTTGACATCGAAAAATTAAGATGTTAATATGATGAAGTCGCTTCTGAAGCGGCGGACAAGTTCTTTGAAAACTGAACGAAACAAACAACGTGAAACGTCAATTTTTAT
>NZ_JBBOTE010000002.1:842500-1055597 GCF_038005385.1 Bacillus sp. FSL K6-2944
ACCCACGCACGTTGAAAAGTGCGGGGATGAGGTGTGGGTAGCGGAGAAATTCCAATCGAACCTGGAGATAGCTGGTTCTCCCCGAAATAGCTTTAGGGCTAGCCTTAAGTGTAAGAGTCTTGGAGGTAGAGCACTGATTGGACTAGGGGTCCTCATCGGATTACCGAATTCAGTCAAACTCCGAATGCCAATGACTTATCCTTAGGAGTCAGACTGCGAGTGATAAGATCCGTAGTCAAAAGGGAAACAGCCCAGACCGCCAGCTAAGGTCCCAAAGTGTGTATTAAGTGGAAAAGGATGTGGAGTTGCTTAGACAACTAGGATGTTGGCTTAGAAGCAGCCACCATTTAAAGAGTGCGTAATAGCTCACTAGTCGAGTGACTCTGCGCCGAAAATGTACCGGGGCTAAATACACCACCGAAGCTGCGGATTGATACCAATGGTATCAGTGGTAGGGGAGCGTTCTAAGGACAGTGAAGTCAGACCGGAAGGACTGGTGGAGTGCTTAGAAGTGAGAATGCCGGTATGAGTAGCGAAAGACGGGTGAGAATCCCGTCCACCGAATGCCTAAGGTTTCCTGAGGAAGGCTCGTCCGCTCAGGGTTAGTCAGGACCTAAGCCGAGGCCGACAGGCGTAGGCGATGGACAACAGGTTGATATTCCTGTACCACCTCTTTATCGTTTGAGCAATGGAGGGACGCAGAAGGATAGAAGAAGCGTGCGATTGGTTGTGCACGTCCAAGCAGTTAGGCTGATAAGTAGGCAAATCCGCTTATCGTAAAGGCTGAGCTGTGATGGGGAAGCTCCTTATGGAGCGAAGTCTTTGATTCCCCGCTGCCAAGAAAAGCTTCTAGCGAGATAAAAGGTGCCTGTACCGCAAACCGACACAGGTAGGCGAGGAGAGAATCCTAAGGTGTGCGAGAGAACTCTGGTTAAGGAACTCGGCAAAATGACCCCGTAACTTCGGGAGAAGGGGTGCTTTCTTAACGGAAAGCCGCAGTGAATAGGCCCAAGCGACTGTTTAGCAAAAACACAGCTCTCTGCGAAGCCGTAAGGCGAAGTATAGGGGGTGACACCTGCCCGGTGCTGGAAGGTTAAGGAGAGGGGTTAGCGTAAGCGAAGCTCTGAACTGAAGCCCCAGTAAACGGCGGCCGTAACTATAACGGTCCTAAGGTAGCGAAATTCCTTGTCGGGTAAGTTCCGACCCGCACGAAAGGTGTAACGATTTGGGCACTGTCTCAACCAGAGACTCGGTGAAATTATAGTACCTGTGAAGATGCAGGTTACCCGCGACAGGACGGAAAGACCCCGTGGAGCTTTACTGTAGCCTGATATTGAATTTTGGTACAGTTTGTACAGGATAGGCGGGAGCCATTGAAACCGGAGCGCTAGCTTCGGTGGAGGCGCTGGTGGGATACCGCCCTGACTGTATTGAAATTCTAACCTACGGGTCTTATCGACCCGGGAGACAGTGTCAGGTGGGCAGTTTGACTGGGGCGGTCGCCTCCTAAAGTGTAACGGAGGCGCCCAAAGGTTCCCTCAGAATGGTTGGAAATCATTCGTAGAGTGCAAAGGCATAAGGGAGCTTGACTGCGAGACCTACAAGTCGAGCAGGGACGAAAGTCGGGCTTAGTGATCCGGTGGTTCCGCATGGAAGGGCCATCGCTCAACGGATAAAAGCTACCCCGGGGATAACAGGCTTATCTCCCCCAAGAGTCCACATCGACGGGGAGGTTTGGCACCTCGATGTCGGCTCATCGCATCCTGGGGCTGTAGTCGGTCCCAAGGGTTGGGCTGTTCGCCCATTAAAGCGGTACGCGAGCTGGGTTCAGAACGTCGTGAGACAGTTCGGTCCCTATCCGTCGTGGGCGTAGGAAATTTGAGAGGAGCTGTCCTTAGTACGAGAGGACCGGGATGGACGCACCGCTGGTGTACCAGTTGTTCTGCCAAGGGCATAGCTGGGTAGCTATGTGCGGAAGGGATAAGTGCTGAAAGCATCTAAGCATGAAGCCCCCCTCAAGATGAGATTTCCCATAGCGTAAGCTAGTAAGATCCCTGAAAGATGATCAGGTTGATAGGTTCGAGGTGGAAGCATGGTGACATGTGGAGCTGACGAATACTAATAGATCGAGGACTTAACCATATAATATGTAGCAAATGTTATCTAGTTTTGAAAGAATATAAAAAACTTGTTGACTTTCGAGGTCAAATGAGTTAAAATGATTCTTGTCTTAAATGAATACAGTCTGGTAATGATGGCAGAGAGGTCACACCCGTTCCCATACCGAACACGGAAGTTAAGCTCTCTAGCGCCGATGGTAGTTGGGACCTTGTCCCTGTGAGAGTAGGACGTTGCCAGGCAAAATGGAGGATTAGCTCAGCTGGGAGAGCACCTGCCTTACAAGCAGGGGGTCGGCGGTTCGATCCCGTCATCCTCCACCATATATGTCGGAGGGGTAGCGAAGTGGCTAAACGCGGCGGACTGTAAATCCGCTCCTTCGGGTTCGGCAGTTCGAATCTGCCCCCCTCCACCATTCTTAATTAATGGGCTATAGCCAAGCGGTAAGGCAACGGACTTTGACTCCGTCATGCGCTGGTTCGAATCCAGCTAGCCCAGCCATTAAGAGCCATTAGCTCAGTTGGTAGAGCATCTGACTTTTAATCAGAGGGTCGAAGGTTCGAGTCCTTCATGGCTCACCATTTTAATGAAATATGCGGGTGTGGCGGAATTGGCAGACGCACTAGACTTAGGATCTAGCGCCTTTGGCGTGGGGGTTCGACTCCCTTCACCCGCACTTTTAATAAAATAACTCATACATGTCTTGCGGAAGTAGTTCAGTGGTAGAATACAACCTTGCCAAGGTTGGGGTCGCGGGTTCGAATCCCGTCTTCCGCTCCAATTTTCAATATGACATGCCGGGGTGGCGGAACAGGCAGACGCACAGGACTTAAAATCCTGCGGTGGGTGACCACCGTGCGGGTTCGACCCCCGCCCTCGGCACCATATGCGCCCGTAGCTCAATTGGATAGAGCGTTTGACTACGGATCAAGAGGTTAGGGGTTCGACTCCTCTCGGGCGCGCTTTTATTAACGGGAAGTGGCTCAGCTTGGTAGAGCACCTGGTTTGGGACCAGGGGGTCGCAGGTTCAAATCCTGTCCCCGCAACCAAATGGTCCCGTGGTGTAGTGGTTAACATGCCTGCCTGTCACGCAGGAGATCGCCGGTTCGACCCCGGTCGGGACCGCCATTTATGTTGGCTCGGTAGCTCAGTCGGTAGAGCAGAGGACTGAAAATCCTCGTGTCGGCGGTTCGATTCCGTCCCGAGCCACCATATTTTTATGCCGGCTTAGCTCAATTGGTAGAGCAACTGACTTGTAATCAGTAGGTTGGGGGTTCAAGTCCTCTAGCCGGCATCATTTAGGGGCATAGTTTAAAGGTAGAACTGAGGTCTCCAAAACCTCCAGTGTGGGTTCGATTCCTACTGCCCCTGTAAAGTATATGGGCCTATAGCTCAGCTGGTTAGAGCGCACGCCTGATAAGCGTGAGGTCGATGGTTCGAGTCCATTTAGGCCCACCATATATTATTCCGCAGTAGCTCAGTGGTAGAGCTATCGGCTGTTAACCGATCGGTCGTAGGTTCGAGTCCTACCTGCGGAGCCATGGCCCGTTGGTCAAGTGGTTAAGACACCGCCCTTTCACGGCGGTAACACGGGTTCGAATCCCGTACGGGTCATACAAAAAAGAGTCAGCATTATGCTGGCTCTTTTTTATTTTGTTAATCCTTTTTATTACGTTACTTTCCAGAAATAAATAAAGGAATTTTGGAAAAGCTATGGTATGTATAAAAAGGAGGAAATCATAATGACACGAGTGAGAGACTTAATGAGTACCCATATTGTACATTGTACACCGCTAGACAATGTATATGAGGCAGCTGTAAAAATGAAGGAAGAATCGGTTGGATTAATTCCTGTTGTTGAAAATGAGCAAGTTGTTGGGCTTGTTACTGATCGTGATTTAGTCGTTCGAGGGATTGCTGAAAAACATCCTGGATCTAATAAGATTACAAATGTAATGACAACAAATATTATCTCAGTTTCTCCAAATGATTCTATTGAAAAAGCTACAGAGCTAATGGCACAGCATCAAATTAGACGATTACCAGTAGTTGATAGTGGTCAACTTATTGGCATGTTAGCACTAGGAGATTTAGCTATAAGGGAATCAGCAGATGATCAAGCTGGATTTGCCTTGAGCGAAATCTCAGAGCGTACAGAGTAAATTGAAACTTTCATTAACCGAGAGTTTAATGGTCACTCATAAAGAGCTAAATTATATATAAATTTCAGATACATTATTCTAGTATATATGGATTAAACTAATATGTTAGCGTGATGTATCTGAGACATTATATAATAAGTATGTGGTTAATAATTTCGACATTTTTTTAAAATTTGTTATTCTTAATTTTTAATAAGAGAAAAGATGATATACTGATAGATATAAGTCTTATGAGAGATTTTGAATATAACAATATTAATTTTTAGTGGTGCGATAATAAATTAATATTTCCTACATAGATGAAAAGGGAAGGGGAATTATATGAAGGCTGTACAGGGCGATCCAAATTGGAATTTGGTTACAGATACATATATAGAACCAAATAATTTCGCTGAATTATTTTCTTTGCTTGTACCTTGTCACCCAAAAGGTGAGGGGAAAGAACGAACTATATTAGTATGGAAAGAGAAAGAATTTTATAAAGAAGAAAATTTAGCGGCATTTATCGTATATGGCATGAATAAAGCAAAGAAATTACCGCAGTTTCATAAAGATGAAATTCCAACTTTAGTGCGTATTCTTCGCTTATGCCAAGAGATTGGTTGGTATGAAGAGGCAAATGATTTTATGATAGCGCAAGGATTAGCTGAGTTTGTTCATACTTCATTGGAATATGAAACATGGGATCTTTTGACGCAATCAGTTGCTTTAAATTATTTAATTATTAAATATCGTATAGGTGAATTGATAGATAGGGATATTGAAATTTGGGATAGAGTTAAATTTAATGAGAAGTGTATAACCGATTGTAAACATTTATTATCTCATAAAGAAGTATTGGAATTTACATTCTTTTATATGTGCAAGAGAGCGAAATCATTATCAAAAGAGCAATTAAATAGTGATATGATGAGTTTAGCAATGTATTGTAATACTTTTGTATATGATTTGTATACACATGATTTATTACGGAAATATCGTAAGTGTACAGATTTTCTATCATATTATGGACCTAGTCAGGCAGTTTTAGCATGTCAAAGAGCTGTATTATCTCAAATTTCCGATCGCTTAGACCCATTAAAGACAACGCATGTAGATGATTATTTATATGTGATGAAAGAAATGATGGAGCATATGACGATAGGAGTAATGGATCGATATGGTCATTTTATTGGAAAGCTACTATCTTATGTGCCATTTTTCGAAATGATACAAGTTCCACAGCATGCATATTATTGTGAAGAATTACTGTATATTTGTAAGGGGATTGAATATAAAGAAGAAACACTACGCAATTATATATTTATACAATTACATGATTGTTTACCATCATTCTTTAGGCTATTTCTTAAAAATAAGCGTTACGCAACGATTCATGATATTCTTTTCTATTGGTGCGATGACGAACAACGAATGAGCTTAGAGAAAAAATATAATCTGAGCTTTATTTATGAAAAATATGCTTGTGGATAAACAATATTTTCGATATGAAAAATTAATATAAATTAAAAAGGATCTCCAGTTTATGTGAGATCCTTTTTTGTTAGTAAAACAAGGAGAAAGTGATTAAGACAAGAAACAACATTCCATATAGGAGAAGTTGTGCAGTATAACTTCCTTGTATACCAAAAAAAGTATTGGCTTTCTTATACAAATGCAATATGTATTTTATTGGAGCATCTTTGAAAGATTGGTACACAGTGTCTCCTCTTTCTAAGCTTCTTGTTCTTGTTTTTGTTTTTGGTTATAAGGGACATTAATATATCTAGCTACAAATAATAAAACAGCCATAAAGAATACTGGAAATACAGTAGATAAATAAAAGCCATTACTAATTATATTTGTTATGAGAGCACTCAAAAGAAATATAGCGTTATAAATATGGGCAATTTTTTGTTTTAGTTGCACTTGAAATGATTCCATCATAATTTCTAATGCAACAAAAGCAATAATAATAGATAAAAATACAATGTTTGTATTGTAAATGATTAAACAACAGATTAAACCTAAAAAGGCTGCGTATTCAATTATAAGAGGTATATTGCGTGGCATACAATTTACCTAACTAAATATGGCAGTGGATTTACTGCATTTGTTTTTTCAAAATTCCATTCTCCATTATGTAATTCAAAATGAAGATGTTGCCCGTATGAATGACCTGTGTTTCCCATATGACCTATTAATTGTCCAGTTTGTACTTGATCACCAGCTTGTACAGTGCGATCCTTCATATGAGCATAAACAGTTGTATATAATTTCCCATTGATTTGATGCGCAATGAAAACAACATTGCCATAGCTAGCTGAATAATAAGATTTCACAACTTTACCTGCAGCAGCAGCTTGGATAGAGACGTTTCCTGGAGCGGCAATATCTATACCATAATGCATTTGTTCCCAGCGTATATCAAAGGTTGAGCTAATTCTTCCTTGAGCGGGGAATTTGAAAGCAGCTGGAATTGATGAAGGCTGATCTGTTTTAGCTTGTGGTTGATTTTGTACTACATAGTGTTTTGCTACATATCCGTATCCTGTGCCAAAACGAATTTTATACCAAGTACCTACAGTTTCTACTACTTGTACTTGTGTACCGTTTTGTAATGAACCGAGTAGAGCGCTACTTGTACTAGCGGTGCTACGTACATTTAGATTAGGTGTTGCAACAGTATATTTTGTATTATTTTGAACGGTGATTCCTTTTACTAAGGGTTGTGAACCATTAGAGATGAATGCTTTTTGTACGTAACCTGTTTGGCCATTATGTGATATTTTATACCATTCGCCTTGATCTTCTTGAACGGTAATAAACTTACCATTTGGTAATACATCTAAAATGGAAGATTCTAAATTAGGTTCAGAGCGAACGTTTAATGCATTAGCATTAACGATGTATTGATCATTAGTTTGAAGTTTGTTTTTTAGTAAAATAGCATCTTTTTGTACATAACCTACTTTATTATGAACAGATACTTTATACCAACCATTAGTTGTTTCAAGGATGTTCACTTTTGTATTAAAGCGAATTGTATCAATTGATGTGCTTTTTACGTTATCTTCTGTATGTAATGCTACTTGATCGACTTTGACATACCCAGTTTTAATATTAGATAATTGTTCAGCGTTTGCTTTTTGTACATTTGTTTCACCCATAGAAGGAAGTAAAGAAGCAATCGCTACAGTAGTTGCTGTTAAAGCAGTAGCTTTCATATTCATGGAATAGAGACCTCCTCTAGTTGTATAGTTGTAATTTTATTATAGTATAAAGATATAATATAGTGGGGGTATTCACATAAATGTAATATGAAATCAATATAAAAATAAATTTTTTGAGGATAATGATTCCTTTTTATACAATTAATTGGGGTTTTATTTTCTAAAATAGAATGTATGTATTGTATAATTTTGATATTATGTTGATAATTAAGAAAATTAAAAAAGTTGATGATGTCTTATTAGGGTGTTATACTGACAGTGATAATTTTATAGTTTGCTAGGAGAGCTGGTGTTGCCAGCTGAGAGTAGGCCGTAAGCCTTTGATCCTTTTTATTACCTGATCTAGATTATGCTAGCGTAGGGAAGCAATTCGGACACTAACAATGAGTCCCCGTTTCTTTGCGTATAGAAACGGGGCTTTTTTATTTGAAAATTTCATATTGAAACCACTAGGGGTGCTTGACTTGCTGAGAGAGGAATAATCCTTAACCCTTACAACACCTGATCTAGGTAATACTAGCGAAGGGAAGTGGAACATCGAATAAATGTATAACTTTATTTGCTGTAACCACTTCTTATATATAGAAGTGGTTTTTTATTTAGATACATATATTGAAAGGAGATAGAGAAATGAAATTTTGCGATAGATTATTAGAAACTGTGCAACCGGTTTGGGAGATGAGTCATAATCATCCGTTTGTAGTGGGTATGGGAGATGGCACGTTAGAAAAAGATAAATTCCAGTATTATATTATTCAAGATTATTTATATCTGCTAGATTATGCAAAGTTATATGCGATTGGTGTTGTAAAAGCAACGAATCCACAAGTAATGGGAAAGTTCGCTGAACAAATTGATGGAATATTAAATGGCGAAATGACAATCCATAAACAATATGCAAAAAGACTTGGAATTTCTATAGAGGAGATAGAGTCTGCGAAACCATCTGCTAAAAATTTAGCTTATACAAATTACATGATGTCTGTATCTCAAAATGGCACACTTGCGGAATTAATAGCAGCGCTTCTTCCATGTATGTGGAGCTATTGGGAAATTGGAAAGCGTTTAAATGATATTCCTGGAGCAAGAGATCATGAGTTTTTTGGTGAGTGGATTCAAGGATATAGTTCGGAAGAATACGGTAATCTTTGTATTTGGTTAATAGATTTATTAAATGAAATGGCAGTTGGAAAGTCTGAGAAAGAACTAGAAAGATTAGAGGAGATCTTCTTATATTCCAGTCGATTTGAATATTTATTCTGGGATATGTCCTATCGTAAGGAGATGTGGGGATTTGAGGAGCAAGAACATACTACAGTTTCATAATGTTTCTTTTCATTACGATGAGAAACCAATCATCCATGAATTAAATGCTTCTATACATGAGAAAGAGTTTGTCAGTATTATCGGACCGAGTGGATGTGGAAAAAGTACTTTATTTCGCCTTATTACAGGTCTAGAAAAGGTAAGTACTGGACAGATAGAACTGACAGAAACAAAGAACCATCCTGTAGGATATATGCCGCAAAAAGATATGCTTTTGCCGTGGAGAACAATTATTGAGAATGCTGCCCTGCCGCTAGAGTGCCAAGGTGTACAGAAGAAAGAAGCAGAAGTAAAGGCAAAGGAACTGTTACATAAATTTGGTTTGCAAGGGTATGAGAAAAAATATCCGAAAGATTTATCTGGTGGTATGAGACAACGTGTATCTTTTATTCGAACTTTATTAACAGGCGGGGAGATATTGCTGTTAGATGAACCATTTAGTGCGTTGGATGCTTTAACGAAGACCTCTTTGCAAGAATGGTTGTTTGAACAATGGCAAGAGTGGGAAAAAACAATTTTATTCATTACTCATGATGTTGAAGAAGCGTTATTTCTTTCAAACCGAGTTTTAGTAGTGGAACAGCAGCCGATAACGACTTTGACTGAGCGGACTGTACCGCTTGATCATAACAGAACACGAAAAGATTTATATAAACCGGAAGTATTAGCGCTGAAAGATGAGCTTCTTAGTATGTTACAAAAGCAGGTACTTGTGTGATGAACCGATTGAAAGAATTAGTTCCTGCTATTACACTTTCTAGTATTTTACTAGCTGTGTGGGAAATAGGAGCAAGAATTGTAGATGAGATGTACATTTTACCGTCACCTTCTGCGATTTTAATGAAGATATGGAAACTAAAAGACATATTATTTACAGTTCATTTACCTGCAACGTTATACGTCGTTTTAATAGGTGTTGTTATCTCTATCGTATTAGGTGTAGGGCTAGCGATGTTAATGAATGCGAGTACATGGATGGAGAGAGCATTTTATCCATTATTAGTTGCTTCACAAACGATTCCGATTACTGCGCTTGCTCCGCTATTTGTTTTATGGTTTGGATATACAATTTGGAGTAAGGTTGTTGTCACAGTTTTAATTACGTTTTTCCCAATTGCGGTCAATACGTATGATGGACTGCGTAGTACGAAAAAAGAATGGGAGGAGCTCTTAGTTACATATGGAGCAACAAAAAGAGATATTTTTCTTAAATTAAAGTTGCCGTCTGCTCTTCCTTATTTTTTCTCAGCTTTAAAAATTGCAGTTCCGCTTAGTGTTATCGGAGCAGCAATTGGAGAATGGCTCGGTGCACAAGCTGGGCTTGGATATTTCAGTAAGAGAATGATGACGCAGTTAGATGGAGCTGGCGTATTTGCACCTATTGTATTGTTATCATTATTAGCTATTTTCTTCGTCGTAATTATTTCCATATTAGAAAAGAAATTCATTAGTTGGAGGAAGCATTCATGAAATTTTTAAAGCGCATCTTTGTGTTTACATTATTAATTGCAATAATTGCAGGATGTTCGAGTAATTCAGCATCAGACAAAAGTAAAAAAGAGAAAGAAATAACAGTCATGTTAGATTGGTATCCAAATGCGGTACATAGCTTTATCTATGCAGCAATTGAAAAAGGATACTTTAAAGAAGAAGGTGTAAAGGTAAATATTAAATTCCCTTCTAATCCGACTGATCCATTAACGCTGGCAGCAGCAGGGAAGGTGACAGTTGGCTTGTATTATCAGCCAGATGTTGTTATGGCGAAAGCGAATGAGCAAATTCCAGTGAAATCAATTGGGGCTGTCGTACGTTCACCATTAAATCATGTTGTATCACTGAAATCAGCGGGCATTCAATCACCGAAAGATTTAGAAGGAAAAACAGTAGGATACTCTGGAACACCATTAAGTGAGATGTATTTAAAAACGATGGTAAAAGAAGCTGGTGGTAATCCTGATACAGTGAAAGTAGTAGATGTTGGCTTTGATTTAGTACCAGCATTAATTACGAAGAAAGTAGATGCGGTAACAGGGGCATACATTAACCATGAAGTACCTGTTATGCGTCATGAAGGCCATGAACCAGCGTACTTTAATCCAGCTGATTACGGAGTACCAAACTATCATGAGCTTGTGTTTGTAACAGGTGATAAAACGTTGAAAAAAGATAAAGAGGCGTTGCAAGCTTTCTTACGTGGTACGAAAAAAGGCTATGATTTCATGAAGAAAAACCCAGATGAAGCATTGAATATTTTATTAAATCATCAAGAAAAAGAAAACTTCCCACTTGTGCCAGAAGTTGAAAAGGAAAGTATGAAAATTTTATTAGAGAAGATGGAAACGAAAGATGAGCCATTCTTATCAGATTCAAAAGAATCTTGGGAGAAACAAAATAAGTGGCTGAAGGACAAAGGAATGACGAATGAAACCGTCCCAGCCGATGAATTATTCGAAAATATTTTAAAGTAGGCGAATGAATATGAAAAATGAGCTCCACGTAATCTCAAATGGCCATATGCCATTCGAAGAGTTAGTGAATGTAGCGATGCAAATTGAGAGTGAGATTGATTATTTGCATATTCGTGAGCGTGAGAAGAGTACGAAGGAATTATATGAAGGTGTGGAAAGTCTATTAATGGAGGGCTTTCCAGCTTCTAAAATTGTCATAAACGATCGAATTGATATTGCAATTTTATTAAATATTCCTCGTGTTCAACTAGGATATCGAAGTACAGATGTAAAGTCAGTGAAAGAAAAGTTTTCGTATTTGCATGTCGGTTATTCTGTGCATTCGCTAGATGAAGCAATAGTAGCTTTTAAAAATGGAGCGGATTCACTCGTTTATGGCCATGTATTTCCGACAGATTGTAAAAAAGGTGTGCCAGCGAGAGGGCTTGAAGAAATTTCAGACATTGCAAGGTGTTTATCTATACCGATTACAGCAATTGGAGGAATTACCCCAGAAAACACAGTGGATGTTCTTACTAACGGTGTAAGCGGTATAGCAGTTATGTCTGGAATTGTAAGTAGTAGTAACCCGTATAGTAAAGCGAAATCTTATAAGGAATCAATAAGAAAGTGGGCGGAAAAACATGTGTGAGAAGTATGATGTAGCGATTATTGGTGGTGGTGTAATTGGTAGTTCAGTTGCACATTTTCTAGCAGAAAGAGGACATAAAGTAGCGATTGTGGAGAAGCAAAGTATTGCATCGGAAGCTTCAAAAGCAGCTGCTGGTTTACTTGGTGTTCAGGCAGAATGGGATGCGTATGATCCGCTATTTGAACTTGCTAGAGAAAGCCGAGCTATATTTCCACAACTTGCAGCAGTTTTACGTGAAAAGACGGGTGTTGATATTGGATATGAAGAAAAAGGAATTTATCGTATTGCTCAAAATGAAGATGAGAAGGAAAGAATTCTTCACATTATGGATTGGCAGCAGAAAACAGGTGAAGATTCTTATTTTCTAACGGGAGACCATGTGCGGGAAAAAGAGCCATATCTATCCGAATCTATTATAGGAGCAGTATATTATCCGAAAGACGGTCATGTTATTGCACCAGAGCTTACGAAAGCATTCGCACATTCTGCAGCGATTTCCGGTGCTGATATATATGAACAGACAGAAGTATTTGATATCCGTATTGAAAATAATAAAGTGACTGGAGTTATTACAAGTGAAGGTATTGTCACATGTGAGAAAGTCGTTATTGCAGGAGGTTCATGGAGCACGAAGTTACTCAGTTATTTTCACCGCGATTGGGGTACATATCCAGTTAAAGGAGAAGTGGTTGCGGTAAGAAGTAGAAAACAACTTTTAAAAGCACCTATTTTTCAAGAAAGATTTTACATTACTCCAAAGCGCGGTGGACGTTACGTAATTGGGGCAACAATGAAGCCACATACGTTCAATAAAACTGTGCAGCCAGAAAGTATAACTTCTATATTAGAGCGTGCTTATACAATATTGCCAGCTTTAAAAGAAGCAGAATGGGAAAGCACGTGGGCAGGATTAAGACCACAATCGAATCATGAAGCTCCTTATATGGGAGAGCATGAAGAAATAAAAGGTTTATATGCTTGCACGGGCCATTATCGAAACGGTATTTTATTAAGTCCTATTTCTGGCCAATATATGGCTGATTTAATAGAAGGAAAGCAAGAGAATCATTTGCTAGATTCATTGCTTTCTAGAAGAGTTTAGAAAGGGGATGGGAGTTTGAATTTAAAAATTAATGGTAACCAAATTGAAGTGCCAGCGAGTGTAAAAACAGTAGCTGAGCTACTTACACATTTAGAGCTAGATAACAGAATTGTTGTAGTAGAGCGTAATAAAGATATTTTACAAAAAGATGATCATACAGATACATCTGTTTTTGATGGAGACCAAATTGAGATTGTAACTTTCGTAGGAGGCGGTTGATTATGTTAAACATTGGACCATTTTCATTTCATTCTAGACTTTTATTAGGAACAGGTAAATTCCCTGATTTTGACGTACAGCAAAAGGCAATTGACGTTTCTGAAGCTGAAATTTTAACGTTTGCAGTACGTCGTATGGATATCTTTGATGCAAAGCAACCTAATTTATTAGAGAAACTTGATGTGAAAAAATATACGTTATTACCAAATACAGCAGGAGCAAAAAACGCTGAAGAGGCTGTTCGTATTGCAAAATTAGCAAAAGCTTCTGGGCTTTGTGACATGATAAAGGTAGAAGTTATTGGTGATGATAGAACGTTATTACCTGATCCGGTAGAAACGTTAAAGGCATCTCAAATGTTACTGGAAGAAGGATTTATCGTACTTCCGTATACATCTGATGATGTTGTATTAGCACGTAAATTACAAGAGCTTGGCGTGCATGCGATTATGCCAGGAGCATCTCCAATCGGATCAGGACTTGGTATTGTAAATCCATTAAATTTGAGCTTCATTATTGAACAAGCGACAGTACCAGTTATCGTTGATGCCGGTATTGGTAGCCCAGCTGATGCGGCATTTGCAATGGGATTAGGAGCAGATGGCGTGTTATTAAATACAGCTGTATCAGGAGCAAAAGATCCTATTAAAATGGCACAAGCAATGAAATTAAGTATTGAAGCAGGCCGTTTAGGATTTGAAGCAGGTCGCATTGCACGTAAGCGTTGTGCAACTGCAAGTAGTCCTTTAGAAGGAATGAGCGTAGTTGAATAATCGATATTCACGCCAAGAACTATTTTCTCCAATTGGAGAAGAAGGACAGCAAAAGATAAGAGAAAAGCATGTGCTTATTATCGGTGCAGGTGCATTAGGTAGTGCAAATGCAGAGATGTTTGTAAGAGCAGGTGTTGGCAAGATAACAATTGTTGACCGTGATTATGTAGATTGGAGTAATTTACAAAGACAACAATTGTATGCAGAGAGCGACGTAAAGAATAATCTTCCAAAAGCTATAGCGGCTAAAAAACGTTTAGAAGAGATTAATAGTGATGTAACAATAGAAGCTCTCGTTCAAGATGTAACAGCTGAAGAGCTAGAAGAACTTGTTATAAATGTTGATGTAATTATTGATGCGACTGATAATTTCGAAACGCGCTTTATTGTAAATGATATATCACAAAAATATTCTATTCCATGGATTTACGGTGCATGTGTAGGTAGTTACGGTCTTTCTTACACAATCCTTCCTAGTAAAACACCATGTTTATCATGTTTATTACAGTCGATTCCGCTTGGCGGGGCAACATGTGATACAGCGGGTATTATATCACCTGCTGTATCTCTTGTCGTTTCTCATCAAGTAACAGAAGCTCTTAAACTGTTAGTAGAAGATTACGAATCACTTCGAGATGGGCTTGTATCGTTTGATATGTGGAAGAATGAGTATTCATGTATGAATGTGCAAAAACTTCGCCAGCATAATTGTCCTTCATGCGGAGAGAATGCATTATATCCGTATTTAAATAAAGAAAACACATCAAAAACAGCAGTTTTATGCGGGCGAAATACAGTTCAAATTAGACCACCTCATAAAGATGAAATGAATTTTGAACAATATAAAGAGTTGTTGGAAGGTCGTGTAAATGATTTAAATATAAATCCATATTTACTATCATTTTCTGTTGAAGACAAGAGGTTAGTAGCCTTTAAAGATGGCCGTGTGCTCGTACATGGAACGAAAGATATAAGCGAAGCAAAAACAATTTATCATCGCTATTTTGGATAGAAAAGGATGAGTGGGATGAAAGTGAATAAAGCTTTAACAATTGCAGGGTCTGATAGCGGCGGCGGTGCTGGAATTCAGGCAGATTTAAAAACATTCCAAGAGCTTGGTGTATACGGAATGACGGCTATTACGGCAATTACTGCTCAAAACACGCTTGGCGTTCAAGGGGTATATCCTGTTCCGTTAGAAGGTATTACAGAACAGCTGAATTCAATTGGTACGGATTTAACACCAGATGCAGTGAAACTAGGAATGTTATTTAGTAGTGAAATAATTCAAATTGTTGCAGAACAAATTAAAAAATTTGGCTGGAATAATATTGTGCTAGATCCCGTTATGATCGCAAAAGGCGGTGCATCATTATTACAGCAAGAAGCAGTTCATGCATTAAAAGAATATTTATTACCAGTAGCAACCGTTATAACACCGAATGTTCCAGAAGCAGAAGTGTTAACTGGGGTGGAGATTCATAATGTTGAAGATAGTAAGGAAGCTGCAAAAGTATTGCACGAATTAGGTGCTAAATATGTGCTTATGAAGGGCGGACATGCAGAATATCAAGGTAATGAAGTAATTGATTTCCTCTTTGATGGAGAAGAATTTATTGAGTTTAGAAGCGAGCGAATTCCTTCAAAGCAAACGCACGGAAGTGGGTGCACATTTGCTTCAGCGGTTACAGCAGAACTTGCGAAAGGATACTCAATTGAAGATGCTGTTCAAGAAGCAAAACGATTTATTAGTATAGCAATTGAAGAGCCATTGAATATTGGTAGTGGTCATGGACCAACGAATCATTTTGCGTATAAAGTGAATAGAACGCGTGTATAGATAAGTGAAAAGCCAGTTTTATAACTGGCTTTTTTTCTGTTTACTTTTTCAAAATACAGGAGTAATATATCAGCCAGAATATATTTTTTTGTAAACGCTGAGTCCAATTATATGGAGCGGAGGAACCAATTTGTGCAGTGTCACTAGGGGTGAATCTTTCAAATTTGAAAGTAGGGCTACTCTCAAAGCCCGAATCCGACAGCTAACTTCGTAAGCGTCTTGAGAGAGGACGGTGCCATGATGGATACATCACTTCATCGATCTGATTAGTATAGGGGAATATCAATCTATGTTTGATTTCTTTTATACTAAGGAGGATGAGGTACATGGAACTAACACTTATTTGTGTTGGAGAAGAAAGTAAGGTAAATAGTTTAAGAGATCTAGTTGCATTTCAACATGAGTTAGTTATTTTTACAGCAAATGAAGAGGTAGCGGCTGAAGTTAGGAATTGTGGGTTTGATTGGACTTATAGTTGTAGTAAGGAGCAGGATTTTACTAGTATTTGTGAGTGTATTAAGAAGGTCATTTTACTAGGGGATGAGCTTCCAATCGTTAGTTTCTTCACAGAACACATTCGTTTTTCTTTTCAAGCACCTATTACTGTTGTTACAAGGAATAAACGATATCCAGCGAGGCTCTATGAAACCATTGGAGCTAAGTTTGTCGTGTTTACAAATTGTGATAATATTTCTTTTTTATTTTTTGAATAGGGCGGGGGAAGAAATGATGAAGGTACTATTACTTGGAGATATAGCAAATCGTTGGGCAGTATCGGTAGAGCGAGTTCAAGAATTGGTCCAGATTGATCCCCTTTTTCCAGGGCCATATATTATATTACCATCAAAAGATGCTTTGTATTTAGAGATGGATATTACCGAGTATGAGCAGCTACATGCAGAATTGACACAAGTTTATATTCGTGGGAGAAATTTACGTGCATTTTTACGAGGAGAATAAAGGTTGAATAAAAAAGAGCGAATGCTGAGTGCAACAAGCTATGCACTTCATGTCATTCGCTCTTTTTATTTCATATTTAAAAGGTCATTTTTAAGAAAAGAAAAGAGAAATAAAGAAAATAGATGAAATAACAGTAATAATCTTCAATGTAAGCGTTTAAATGAATGTAAATATTATTATTTTCAGTAATTTACCCCTTTACAAGTGAAATATAGAGGAGTATATTTACTCTCATAAATCATTCATAAAATTTCCAAAAAAACCTAAAATCGCTGAGTTCCAGAAATGGAGCGGGGGAACCAATTTTGTGCATCGTCACTTGGGGTGAATCTTTCAGTTTTGAAAGTAGGGCTACTCTTTAGGCCCGAATCCGACAGCTAACCTCGTAAGCGTTTAGAGAGGAGGTTTACTTTTTGTTGTTCATTTTTTGAACACTGAGTAGAGCTCAGTGTTCTTTTTTAATATTTAAATGGTAAATTTTAACAAAAAGAGAGGGGATAGTTATGTTAGATGTTGTAATGGTCGGGATTTTTATTTTATTAGTTGCATCGATGGCAAGTCTTGCAAGTTGGTCAGATAAAGTTGTGAAAGAAGGAAAACAATCATGATGATTGTCTTATCGGTTATTGTCGCAGCAATTACAGTGTATTTAGTGTATGCATTATTAAATCCAGAGAAGTTTTAATTAGGGGGAATCATTCATTATGATTTGGGTTGCAGTCATTATTACAATGCTCTTGTTTATTTTAGTAGCAAAGCCAACGGGGATTTATTTAGAAAAAGCTTTTCAAGGTAGCAAAACGTTAGATAAAGTATTCGGGCCTTTTGAAAAACTTATTTTTAAAATTACGGGTGTAAAAGCATACAATCAAACGTGGAAACAGTACGCATTATCATTAGTTTTATTAAATGGATTTATGATCGTTGTCGTATACTTCATTTTCAGATTACAGGGTGTGCTGCCACTAAATCCAGCGCATATTGAAGGGATGGAGCCTACGCTCGCTTTTAATACAGCAATTAGTTTTATGGCTGATACAAACTTACAGCATTATAGCGGTGAAAATGGTTTATCTTATTTATCACAATTAATCGGAATTACATTTTTAATGTTTGCGGCACCAGCAACGACATTAGCGCTCGTTATGGCTTTTATAAGAGGACTTGCTGGAAAAGAACTTGGTAACTTTTTCGTTGATTTTACGAGAGCGTTAACGAGAGTGTTTCTTCCTATTGCATTTATTGCGGCACTAGTTTTTGTCGCACTTGGCGTACCACAAACGTTAGATGGGGCGGTTACAGCACAAACGATTGAAGGTGCAAAGCAAAGTATTTTACGTGGACCTGTTGCATCATTCGTTTCCATTAAGGAACTTGGAAATAACGGCGGTGGATTTTTCGGAGCAAACTCTACGCATCCTTTCGAAAATCCAGGACAAATGAGTAATATTTTGCAAATGATGCTTATGATGTTATTACCAACAGCACTTCCATTTACGTACGGACGAATGGTCGGAAATAAAAAACAAGGCCGCATCCTTTTCGTGTCACTATTTATGGTATTTTTACTAGGGTTTATAACGATTACGACATCTGAACTAAACGGGAACCCGGCATTAAATGGAATGGGTATCGAACATGTACAAGGAAGTACAGAAGGGAAAGAAGTACGATTTGGAACAGTATTTTCTTCACTATACGCAACGGTAACGACAGCTGCTGAAACAGGCGCTGTTAATACGATGCATGATACGTTAACACCAATTGGCGGTTTAGTTCCGCTTGTAAATATGATGTTAAATACTGTGTATGGCGGCGTTGGAGCAGGTTTTGTAAACATTATTATGTATGCAATTATCGCGGTGTTTATATCTGGGTTAATGGTTGGACGGACACCAGAGTTTTTAGGTAAAAAGATTGAAGGTAAGGAAATGAAATTAATCGCGGTCACGATTTTATTTCATCCATTGCTCATTTTAGGATTTTCGGCATTAGCTCTTTCAACAAATTTAGGGACGGATGCTATTTCTCATTCCGGTTTCCACGGTTTGACGCAAGTGGTATATGAATATACATCGTCAGCTGCGAATAACGGATCTGGATTTGAAGGATTAGGAGATAATACACCGTTTTGGAATATTACGACTGGTTTAGTTATGTTTTTAGGACGTTACTTCAGTTTAATTACGATGCTAGCTGTGGCAGCTTCATTGAAAGAAAAAACGGTAGTGCCAGAAACAGTCGGAACGTTCCGTACAGATAATAGTTTATTTGGTGGCATCTTCATCGGAACAATTGTAATTGTCGGTGCATTAACATTCTTCCCGATGTTAGTACTCGGTCCAATTGCAGAATTTCTTACATTGAAGTAATGGAGGGTAAATGATGAGACCGGTAGTAGTAAAAGAAAAACAATTAAATGAGTCACAAATACATGCTGTAGAAGATGAAGTTAGACAAGCGAAAACGATGGATCGTGATATCGTAACACATGCGATGAAGCAATCCGTTGCGAAATTGAATCCGAAAGTCATGATAAAGAATCCGATTATGTTCGTTGTGGAAATTGGATTTATCATTACGTTCATTTTATCTTTTCTTCCAAGCAGTTTTAGTAGTATACCAGGATGGTTTAATATAACAGTTTCTCTCATTCTATTATTTACAGTTTTATTTGCGAATTTTGCAGAAGCATTAGCAGAAGGTCGTGGTAAAGCGCAAGCCGATTCTTTAAAGCAGTCGAAGAAAGATGTGTTTGCAAATGTAGTAAAAGAAAATGGAGACATTGTCCAAGTTTCAGCAACTGATCTTAGAAAAGGTGACGTTGTTATCGTAAAACAAGGAGAAATGATTCCAAGTGATGGCGAAGTAATCAAAGGATTAGCATCTGTAGATGAATCTGCAATTACAGGTGAATCAGCTCCTGTTATAAAAGAAGCAGGCGGTGATTTTTGTTCCGTAACAGGTGGAACGATGGTCGTAAGTGATGAAATTACAATTGTCATTACGAGTAATCCTGGTGAATCATTTATCGATAAAATGATTTCTTTAGTAGAAGGAGCTGCTCGTCAAAAAACGCCGAATGAGATTGCTTTAAATACAGTATTAACGAGCTTAACTCTTATTTTCTTAATCGTCGTTGTGACGTTGCCGATTTTTACAAATTATTTAGGTTTTCAAATTGATACTGCTGTACTTGTAGCGTTGTTAGTATGTTTAATTCCAACGACAATTGGTGGTTTGCTATCAGCGATTGGTATTGCGGGGATGGATCGGGTGACAAAATTTAACGTGCTAGCGATGTCAGGGAAAGCAGTAGAAGCTGCGGGCGATATTAATACAATTATTTTAGATAAAACAGGTACAATTACTTTTGGGAACCGAATGGCTCATACATTATTGCCTGTAGGAAATGAAACGATTGAGCAAGTTGGAAAGTGGGCCGCTATTAGTTCTGTTTTAGATGAAACACCAGAAGGTCGATCTGTTATCGAGTATGTGCAGGGAAAATCTATATCATATAATAGAGAACTTGCAGAACAAGGTGAGTTTGTTCCGTTTAAAGCAGAAACGAGAATGAGTGGTGTTGATTTACAAGACGGAACAAAAGTGAGAAAAGGTGCTGTAGGTGCCGTTATTGAATGGGTTGAGTCACAAGGCGGAACAATTCCGAAAGATGTAAATCAAAAAGCAGACTTAATTTCAAAAGAGGGCGGAACACCACTTGTAGTTGCAGTAGATAATCGTATTTACGGTTTAATTTATTTAAAGGATACAGTAAAACCGGGTATGCGTGAGCGTTTTGAACAGTTACGCCAAATGGGGATTAAAACGGTTATGTGTACAGGTGATAATCCGTTAACAGCAGCAACCATTGCAAAAGAAGCTGGAGTAGATGAATTCGTTGCCGAGTGTAAACCGGAAGATAAAATTGCTGTCATTAAAGCAGAGCAAGATAAAGGGAAACTTGTAGCGATGACAGGTGATGGTACAAATGATGCTCCAGCATTAGCACAGGCGGACGTTGGATTAGCGATGAACAGTGGTACGACAGCAGCGAAAGAAGCGGCAAACATGATTGATCTAGACTCGAATCCAACGAAAATTATTGAGGTTGTAGGAATCGGTAAGCAATTGTTAATGACGCGAGGTGCTTTAACGACGTTTAGTATTGCGAATGATATAGCAAAATATTTTGCAATCATTCCAGCAATGTTTACACTTGCGATTCCGCAAATGGAGGCATTGAACATTATGAAATTAACATCACCACTGTCAGCGATTTTATCAGCATTAATATTTAACGCTGTTATTATTCCATTACTCATTCCGTTAGCGATGAAAGGTATTGCATATAAACCGATGAGTTCTAATGCATTGCTTAGCCGAAACTTACTTATTTATGGGCTTGGCGGAGTTATCGTTCCGTTCATTGGAATTAAAGTAATTGATATAATTGTCGGCTTGTTCATATAAGGAAGAGGGGAAAAAGATGGAGAAGAAACAAAGTATACTATCACCAATTATCCGTATTACTTTTACATTTCTAGTGTTGTGCGGACTTGTATACCCGCTTATTGTTACTGGTATTGCACAAGCCGTGATGAAGGATAATGCGGATGGAAGTCTAATATATAATGATAAAAATGAAGTGATTGGTTCTAAATTAATCGGGCAAAACTTCACGGATCCACGTTATTTTCAAGGGCGTGTTTCTAGTATTGAATATAAGGCTGAAGCATCTGGTTCAAATAACTATGCACCATCTAATCCAGATTTAGAGAAACGAGTAGAGAAAAGTATTGAAGAGTGGAAGAAACAAAATCCGAGCGTTCCAGTTACAGAAGTACCGATTGATTTAGTGACAAATTCAGGTTCAGGGCTTGATCCTGATATTAGTCCGAAGGCAGCTTCTGTGCAGGTGGATCGCATATCGAAATTAACGAATATTCCGGAAGAAAAACTTAATCAATTGATTAAAGATCAAACAGAAGGTGCTGCGCTTGGTTTATTTGGAGAGACCCGCGTAAACGTCTTAAAGCTAAATTTGGCATTACAGGAATTAATGAAATAGTAACAGTGCTACCTCAATCTAACGGATTGAGGTAGCGTTGTTTCGAATGAAAGGTAGTGTTTATTTTGTATGCAGATGATTATGAACCGAAGTTTCAAAGGCGAACGCCAGAGGAATATTTAGAATATATTCGTCAGCAAAATCGCGGAAAGTTAAAGTTATATGTAGGAGCAGCTCCAGGCGTAGGAAAAAGTTATAAAATGCTCTTTGATGCAAGGGAAATGAAAAAAGATGGAATTGATATTGTAATTGGTTTAATTGAAACGCATGGAAGAAAAGAGACGGAAGAAGCAATTGCTGATTTAGAAAAAGTTCCTTTGAAAGAAATACAGTATAAAGGAAAGGTATTTTATGAGCTTGATGTGGAAGGAATAAAAAAACGCGCGCCTCAAGTAGTCGTAGTGGATGAACTTGCGCATAGTAATGTTCCTGGTTCTAAACATAAGAAACGTTATATGGATGTGCAGGAATTGTTAGAGGCTGGTATATCGGTATTATCAGCTTTTAATATTCAACATTTAGAAAGTGTTCATGATATTGTAGCTCAAATTACGAATGTAAAAGTAAGAGAACGAATTCCAGATTTTATTTTACAAAAAGCAAATGAAATTCAGCTCGTTGATGCAACACCGGAAGTACTTCGGAAGAGGTTAATAGACGGAAAGATATATAAAGAAGAAAAAATTCAGCAAAGCTTACAAAATTTCTTTACGCTTAATAATTTAGGAGCACTTAGGGAATTATCGCTTCGTGAAGTCGCTGACGATATGGACGAAAAGATTAGTCAAACAGTGATAGAACCAATCGGAGTGAAAGAAAAAATTCTCGTTTGTGTACAATACAGTTCAACAGCGGAGAAATTAATAAGACGGGGATGGCGCATGGCTGATCGGTTAAACGCTGAATTGTACGTATTAAACGTTGAGAGGGAAAATATAGATTCTATTTCAGCTGGAAAAAAGCAGACGATTGAAGAGTGGAAGTTGCTAACGAATCAATTTGATGCAAGTTTTGTATTAGAAGAAGCAAAGGGAAGAAAGCCAGCAGATGTTATTATTGAAGTGGCAAAAAGATTACAGGTGACGCAAATTTTACTTGGACAATCGGCTAGAACAAGGTGGGAAGAAATACGAAAAGGCTCTATTGTAAATGAAATTATGAGACAAACAAAGTATATTGATATTCATATTGTTGCGGATCAAAGAGGATAAATAGAGCCGACCTTTTTGGGGGCTCTATTTTGCTTTTTGTACAGAATGAAAACTTAGCATTTTCATTGTATATAAGATTACAAGTAAAAACATAATTGCGCCTAGGAAGAAAATCCAAAAGTAATTTTGGTTAAATAAAAGAAATCCACCTATAAGTGGCCCTGTGCCCATACCAAGATAGCGGATGAAGTTGTACATACCGATAGCTGTTGCGCGTTCTTGTACGAATTCTTCTGTTAATAAAGTAGTGTGAGTTGGCATAGAAAGTCCCATACTAAAACCGTACAAAGATGTAACGATAATGATGAATGGGATATTGATGTTATATGTGAAAGAGAATAAAACGACACATATAATATTGAAGAAACTCGTAATAAATAAAGCTTGCTTTGTTGTGAGTCGTTTTTGCAAAAACTTGTAGCAAAAACTTCCTAGCATGATAGAAAGAGACATTGGTACAAACATAAGACCAATTTTATTTACAGTTAAATGAAATGAATTTGTTAAAATACTCGGTAAAAAAACGAGAAAGCAAAAGTAAATACAAAATTGAATGAAGCCAATAAGAGTAATAGAAAATCCAGTTTTATTTTTTAAGATAAGAGAGTAATTCTTTTGTGCTTTAGATTGTTTAATTATATTTGGCTTTGTTTCTGGGAGTAGTGAAATGTTTATAATTAATAAGATAATGCCAAGTGTAGATAAAAAGAGAAATACAGATAAGTGACCATTTATACTGCCAAGATAACCACCTATGAGAGGAGCCATTGCAGGTGCGAGGGCAAGTAACATTTGGTATAGGCTCATCGCTTCTCCGCGTTCTTTTCCTTCAAATAAATCGCCGATAATCGTTGCTGAAACTACAGGTATAGCCGCTATTCCTATAGCTTGAACAGCTCTAAAAAAGAGAAATAAATAAATGTTTGCCGAAAAGGCACATCCGATTGAACCAATTGTACTAATGACTAAACTAGGGATAAGGACAGATTTTCTCCCTTTTGTATCAATTAAAGGTCCATATACGAGCTGCATAATTGCAAGAACGAATGTGAAAAGTGAAACTGTTACATTTACAAGATAAAGAGAAGTGTGAAAAGAATTTTGAATCATCGGTAAGATAGGTGTGTAAATATTTTGAGCGAAGGAACCGAGTAAGGCACTAATACAGACAACATATAAAATGAAAGTTAGTTTAGATTTTTTCATCTTGTTAACCTCCTTGTATTTTAGTTTCCTTGGAAACTAAATTTATTTTAACATGATTTTCTCACTTGTAAAGATGAAAAAATAATTTTAAAATGGTATATAGTTAAATTGTTTCTTTGGAAACTTAGGAGGCGAACGGATTGAAGCATACAACGAAGCAAATGGAAATACTGTCGGACATTCGTACACTTTTGCATAAAAAAGAAGAACATTTAAAACGACAAAACGAGAAGTTTCTTCGTGAGACAGGTGTAAGTAGTATGTCTTTATCTGAGTTACATGTAATCGAATGTATCGGAAAAAATGGTTTGATGAATGTAACGGCAATTACGACAGAAATGGGCATGACGAAGGGAGCAATCTCTAAAATTTGTACAAAGTTGTTTCAAAAGCAATTCGTTGAGAAGCTGCAAATGTTAGATAATCAAAAAGAAATCTTCTTCAGCTTAACGGAGAGTGGGAATGAAATATATAAAGCTCATGAAAAATTGCATAAGCAAGCTGAAGAAAAGTGGTTGTTACTTTTAGATGGATATACGAAAGAAGAGCAAGACTTTATTCAAAGGTTTATAAAGGATGTCTCCGGTCATTTGGAAATATAATTGGAAGAAAAAACTCCTTTTTCTCAAGTCTTTTAAATATAATTTCTGAAAGAACTCATATATAATAGAAAAAGATACTTAACATGGTGAATAATTAAAGAGTCAATATATATAGAGGAGAGAGTAACATGCTTGAAAATACGGGGTTAGTATTAGAAGGCGGCGGTATGCGTGGTGTATACACGGGCGGGATATTAGAATACTTTATGGAACAAGATTTATATTTTCCATATGTAATCGGTGTATCAGCTGGTGCTTGTCATGCAGCGTCGTATCTTTCCAGACAAAGAAATAGAAATAAAACGGTCAATATTGATTATGCATCACATCCGAAATATTTATCGTATAAAAACTTATGGAGAAAACGTCAGCTATTTGATATGGATTTCATTTTTCACGAAATCCCAGAAAAGCATGTGCCGTTTGATTTTGAAACATACTTTAATAGCCCGGAACGTTTCCTTGTAGGAACGACGGATTGTGAAACAGGGCAATCAGTTTATTTTGAAAAAGAAGGCACGAATGATGATGCGCTAAATTTATTACAAGCGTCTAGTTCATTGCCTTTCATTGCACCAGTAGTAAATTACCGCGGTAAACAACTGTTAGATGGCGGGATTTCTGATCCAATTCCAGTTCGTAAAGCGCAAGAGGATGGATTTAAAAAATCAGTCGTTATTTTAACGAGAAATCATGGCTACGCGAAGAAAAAATCAAAGTTTGGATGGGTTGCAGCGAAAGCTTATAAAAAATATCCGAACCTTGTTAACACGATGCTAAATCGTTATGAAGTGTATAATGAAACACTTCACTATATTGAAAAAGAAGAACAAGCTGGCAATTTATTTGTTATTCGCCCAGAAGTGCCGCTTCAAGTAGATCGTATGGAAAAAGATACAGCAAAACTACAAAATTTATACGAGCAAGGCTATGAAGATGCAAAGAGGCAATTTGCAGATTTGCAGGCGTTCTTGCAAAAATAAATATTAGGCTGTGGAGAAGAATTTCTCTGCAGCCTTTTTATATTGCTACTTATACGTTCCTTTTTAAAAATGTATGAATGTTTAAGTGTTTAAAGAGTTTGTAAAACATCGGGGTTTCTTGTTGAGGAGAATTTATTTGAAGGATATTATGATGATGTAGCGCTACTAAAATATTAAATTTATGAGATAATATGAAGCGACCTCCTAGATTATCAAGTCAGGGATTTTAACCCATAATAATGAATGAAAACATTATGAATGGGGTTATACCCTATGATAATAGGAGGCCACTATGGAAAATATAATCTATATTGGGATGGATGTCCACAAGGAAAGTTTTAGCTTATGTGCACTACACGGAACAACTGGGGAAATTGTAAGAGAAGCACGATGTGCTTCAAATGTATCTCTCGTAAAAAAATTCGTTGAGAAACTGAAAACAAAATATGGTGAAGATATAAAAATTAAAGCTGGATATGAGGCTGGTTGTTTAGGGTATTCACTTCATAATCTTCTTGAACAAAATGGAATTGATTGTGATATTTTAGCTCCCACAACAATGTACAGTTCATCAAAAAATAAAATGGTTAAAAATGATAAATTCGATGCCAAAATGATTGCTCTTAATTTAGCAAATGGCACCTATAAAGAAGTATATGTTCCAGAAGAAGAGGATGTTGCCGTGAAAGAGTATATCCGCATGTTAGGTGATTTTAAAACATCTTTGAAAAAAATAAAACAACAGATAAAAGCATTCCTTTTAAGGCATGGCTATGTGTATGAAGGGAAATCAAGCTGGACAATCGCTTATATGAAATGGTTAAAGAATCTTGATCTACAAGGATTATTCAAAGAAACGTTAGGCGAATACCTATTACAGTATGATGTTCTAGTCGATAAAATTGAGCGGTTCAGTCTGAGATTAGAAGAATTATCTCATCGTGAAAGGTACGAAGAACCAATCGCAAATTTAAGATGCTTAAAAGGTATAGATACAACATCGGCAATGACTGTTCATGTGGAAATTGCAGACTTCACTCGTTTTCCCACGGCTAAAGCATTTATGGCTTATGTAGGATTGACACCAAGCGAAAGCTCAAGTGGAGAAAAAATCAGTCGACGTTCGATTACAAAACAAGGAAATTCGACCGTTAGGTCTACTCTTGTAGAATGTGCAAATGCGTTGGTAAAAGGAACAATCGGATTAAAATCGAAGCGAGTGAAAGCAAGACAAAAAGGGCAACGAAGCGAAGTGATTGCTTATGCGGATCAGGCTGTAGAAAGGTTACAAAGAAAATATTATCGCATGATATATCAAGGGAAACCTAGAAATGTTGCCGTTACAGCTATCGCAAGAGAACTGGGGTGTTTTATATGGGGATTAGAAACAGGTAAAATTCACCGAAAATAAAGAGGGAAGGATATGAAGTTGATTGATTCATTCATAGTTAGAAACCAAAGGTATCAATTGATGGCATAGATGAGCTTCAGAGATAGTGAATTACAGGTCTGGCTATCTATGACTCACCTCTTCTGGCATGGCTGAAATTCTGATAAACAAGCTATTTATTAGAATTTGAAAAGGTGTGATCCACGCAGTGAGATTATAAGAGCCTAACGACGAACCATTAACCTGAGGTAACCAATCCACGAATAACAGAGTGGTTAACTGTCGATAGATCTTATTTCTGAAGCTTTTGTATGCCATCAAGAAAAATATTATGGGTGAAAAACTATTGACAAAGGTCACTTCATAACAGGTGATTGTTAATGAAAGGAAAAGTTTTTTCAATTACGACTTTAGTATTATTAGCAACATCAATCTCAACAAGTGCATTCTATCCAACTCTAAGCGGTCACAAAAGCGGTAACCTACTATCTTATAGAGCTCAAACTACTACGAATCAAAATGCATCTCGTTGTTCAGTAGCAATTTCTTTTATTAAATCAAATGGAAATAATTCATATATTGAAAGCGCTTCAGACAAATTAGGGTCCCATGAATCTGGAAGAGCATTAAACGCAACTGTGAGTAATGGTGCATATAACGCCTTTGGTGCAAAAGGACTATACTCGGAGCATTATGCAAATGAGAATAATGACTATCAAGAAGATACACACAAAGGTACTTTTGATAGTAACGGTAACTTACGATTACAGTGGTAAAAAGCATTAAACAGTTGTCTTTATAAATATTTGGATAAGGAGAAGGGGATGTTCATCATCTCCTTCTTATTTAAAAGGAGCACAGACATGTACCTAGCTTTTAAAAATATAAAAAGCAATAAACTGTTTTTCTTAATTCTCCTTATGTCATTTTTTATTTCTTTTCTTTCTATATCAATAGCCGCACTTTTAACAGAATCTAAACGAAACTTTATATCTGCTTTTCAAATCGGTTTTCCAGAGAAGAATCAAATTTTAACTGTTCCGATAGCGAATGCAACTGAATTGGAAGAGATAATTCCTTTCATACAAGATATTTTTGTTAAAAGTGATATTTATGTAGAGCATTTAAAAGCATTAAATAGTTCAGGGGCAACAAAGATTATAGCTGTGAACTTAAAAGATGATTATTATTGGAAGCCATATATTTCTGAAGGACAATATTTTCATCGTGAAAATGTAAACAATATGGTTGTTGGCGATCAAACGAATGTAGAGGAGTTATATGAATTTGATGATACATATAAAAAAATAGGAACTATATCAAGAAAAGACAGTGACGTCGGTGTAGCAGGTATATACGTTCCACTTCAAAACTTACCTACTATATCTAAAAAAGGTATTATCGCGAGTAAACAATTACAATTAACAGTTGTTAATCCTACATCATCTATTCATAACGAAATAAAAAAGTTTATGGATAGGAGTAAAGAAGTGCTTTCGGGAGATGTTCAAATACTGAATGAACGAGATCTTCAGGAACTACATGTGACACATATAGATCCAGCAAATAAGTATTATTATAAATTCATTCTTGTTGCAATTGTTTCTGGCATTTCTGCGGTTTTATTTTGGATTTATAAAAAAGAAAGAGAGATTTCATTAAAAAAAGCAGTAGGTGCTTCTAATATATCTATTTACTGCGAACTATATATTCAAATTTTGTTTATTTCTCTAGTGGCGATGCTGTTGGTTTTTCTGGAACAATTCATACGTATTTTCAGACATACTTATTAAAACCGTTAACACCATATGTATTGGTATGTAATATTGTTTTTATAATTTTTCTTACAATGTTTGTTACTGTAATTCCAATCAAGCACATTATAAATATATATCCCGGAAAACATTTAAGAACGTAGGAGGTCTTCATGTTTTTTATATTTGATTCTATACGGTCTGTGAAAAAACGGTTGTTACCAAGTTTGATTATAGTAATTTCTTTAATTATTGCATTTTCTTCAGCAATAGAATTTGTTAGTAATCTTTCGGGATATCAAAAAATGATGACGGTAGCAAATAATTTATCGACTCATAAAAATTTTTATGAACTTTATGCGACGCAAGATATAACATTGTTTAGCGAAGAAAAAGCAAAAAGTGATTATCAACATTTCATGCAAGGGTTATCTAATACGATACCAATAACAAATAAAACAAATTATTTGTTCCATAACTATTCACTTAGTTTAAAAAAAGAAAATGGAACGATAAAGACTCTTATTGTTGATAAAGATATTAATAAGTACTTTCATATACGAATTTCACAAGGAAGATATTTTGAGGAATCGGAATTTCATAAATCAGTATTTGATATTAGACCTGTTATATTAGGAGCTAATTATATAGAAAAGGTATCTATTAGTGATGTTATACCATCTGGAAAAATGAAGCTAAAAGTAATTGGCTTTTTAGAAAAAAATTCACCATTTACATATCCTCGAAGTGGTGAAATATCGGATAATCGTATTACATTATTAGATGACATGGCGATTTTACCAATTGGAACAGAAGAAATAGAGTTCTATAGTGTAGAACTTTTATACAATGGGTTAATTATAGAAACAAAGGAGCAGATAAATATAAATGAATTTCAAAAGAAAGTATTAAAGGTAACGGAAGGTAAGGGTTATTCGTATTATGTTACAAATCCGAATAAATTGTTAGAAAATGAAAAACAAGGTATTGATAATATGTCATACCCCTTATTATTAAGCGGTACAGTCTTATTTTTTTCATTTCTATCTATTGTATTGACATCAATGGCAGCACTTTATATGGAACGTAAAAATATTTCTATTAAATCAGCGTTAGGTGCAAGCACTTTTCAAATATGTCTTCCATTTATTATTGAGTATATGTTGCTATTCGTTTTAGCGATATGTATAGGAATAATGTATTTTCAATGGGAGAATAGCGGAGTAATTGAAATTCAGAAAGGGCTAGAAAATAGTATAGTATCTTTCTTTGGAACGTTAAAAGTCTCTATAGAATCATTGGTTGTTATAGGTGCTTTATCACTTGTAATGATCCTCGTTATATATGCAATCATTTATTTCAATGTACTAAAAATAAAAAATACATATATGAAGAGGTGTTATAGATGATTCAGCTCGCAAATGTGGCTAAGGGATTTGGAAAGAATAATTTTAGTGCTTTAAAAGATATTAATCTTACAATAGAAAAAGGCGAAATGATAGCCATTATGGGCCCCTCTGGTTCGGGGAAGTCTACTCTCCTTAACATTATTGGCTTAATCGATAGCCCCTCTGCTGGAAAGTATTTTTTAGATGGAATGGATACGAGTACATTAAAGCAAAACTATCATAAGTATAGAAACACGGAAGTTGGATTTGTGTTTCAAAACTTTTCGCTACTCGATGATTATACGATTATTGAAAATGTAATGCTTCCACTTGTATATAGAAGAATTTCTCATAAGAAACGTATGCAAATATCAAAAGAAATGCTGAAAATGGTAGGGCTTGAGAGGCATATTAACAAATATCCTTACGAGTTATCAGGAGGAGAACAGCAAAGAACAGCAATAGCAAGGGCTTTAGCACAAGATACAAAAATTATACTTGCTGATGAACCGACTGGTGCTCTTGATCAAGAAAATGGGGAAAAAATTATGAGTATTTTACAAGAGATTAATAAAGAAGGAAAAACAGTGCTAGTTGTTACACATGATCAAAAGGTAGCTGCATATTGTCAGAGGACGATACGGTTACTTGATGGTTGTATGGTATAATATGGATAATGTTATGTGAAGAGGTGATACATATGGAAAATGTATATAAAGGACTTAGGCATACCGGATTTACTGCAATGCTTATTTTTGGAGGGGTATTTCTACTTCGCTGGCTCATACATGATGAGATGCTACTGGATCAGCTTATTGGATTTAGTGTAGGAATGGTAATGGTTGTTTCGTCAGTTTCCATTCAAAAGTATAGTAAAGAATTACAGATGAATGAGAAATATTAATAATTATTAATTGCTGTTATCTTTTTCATAGTTTAGGAATAGTGGAGGCTTTCGTGTGATTTTCTTATTTGTAGTATATTTTGTTTTCATTATGACGTTGGTAATTACGTTTCTTCTTTCACAAAAGTCATATAAGAAGCCTGTTATTAAATATATACCAACGTTAGTATTGTTTATTTTGGCTTTCATTTCTTCTGCTATGTTTGTATTGAATAATGGAATGGGAGAGCTGATGATATCGGTCTCTTTAGGGGTTGCAGCGATAGTGAACGGTCTTTTACTTCTTGTTTTGAAAGTAGTTCGTGTGATTGTTGCAAAGGGAAAGTAGAGCATCGAATTCGATGCTCTACTTTTTATTTACGCTTCTTTTTAATAAATGAAAAGGCTAAAGCTGTAATTAAAATGCTGCCTTTAATAATATCTTGTGCATAATAAGGGACGTTCATCATTGTGAGTCCATTCAATATAATTCCAATTAATACCGAGCCGAGGAATGTTCCGACTATATTTGGTTTCTTGGCACCGAACATTGCGTAACCGATATAGGCAGCTGCGACTGCATCCATTAATAATGGAGCACCAGCTGAAACTTGTCCTGTTCCAACGCGGCTGCATAGAATAATGCCGCCAATAGAAGCTAGTAAACCACTAATCATATAAGCATATACACGGTAACGATCAGTAGGAATACCGGCTAATCTAGCAGCTTCTCGATTCCCACCAGTCATATAAAAGAAACGACCGTACGTTGTTTTTTCTAAAAATAGATGTGCAATTAAAACGACAGTAAGCATGATAATGACAGGGACTGGAATTCCTAAGACGGAACCTTGACCGATAAATAAAAAAGATGGAATAAAATGTCCTGTTGCACCGGACATTCCTTCATAAATTGAAGATCCTTTTGAAAATGTTAAGTGTAGTCCATTGACGATATACATGATACTTAATGTAGCTAGTAAATCAGGTAGTTTAATTCGGATAACGAGTAGTGCATTTAATAATCCAACTAATAATCCGCAAAGAATAGGAACAAGGAGTGTAACTAATAGTTCTTGTCGATATAAAACGAGACAAGAAGCAGCTGCAATTGTTGCTAAACTAGCGGTGGAGCCGACTGATAAATCAAACCCATCTACAATCAATGTAAAGGTAACGCCGATTGCAAGTAACGTTACGATGGAAATAGAACGTAAAATATCACTAATATTGTTATATGTTAAAAAAGAATCATTGACGATAGAGAAAAAAATTGTAACACCTATAATAATAGCAATTGTACTAAATTGATAAAAAAGATGAGTAGGTAAATATAGTTTCTTAGTTTTCGTTTTATGAACGAGATTCAATGGAATAGCTCCCTTCAGATAAATGTAAAAGCTGTTCAGGAGATAGTTCGCTTGGTAAGTATTCACCTACAAATTCTCCGTTTGCCAGTATAAGAATGCGATCAGCGATATGCAACGCTTCATCTTGTTCTCCTGTGAAATAAATTACGGAACTTCCGTTTTCTGTAATGTTGCGAATGAATTGAAAAATGTCTTGTTTCGCAGCGATGTCTACACCTTTAGTTGGCTCGTCTAAAAGAAATAGATTAGGTTTGAATCCACTCCACTTTGCAATTGAGACTTTTTGTTGGTTTCCACCGCTAAGTGAATGAATAAGTGCCTTTGGGTCATTTGGTGAAATACCGAAAGAAGAAATTGCTGTAGTAGCATCATTTAATTCGGTTTGTTTTCGTTTCCAACCTGATTGATGTAAATTTGTGTGACTTATAATATCTTCCGAAAGAAATACGCCTTGTTTTCTTCTTTCTTCTGGTACAAGTGCGATTTTCGCTTTAATCGCATCTCGTGGTGTTTTAATCGTTAGTTTTTGACCGGCTATTTCTGCGTGATAAGTATGAAGAGCACCAAATAACGTTTCAGCAAGTGTTGTTTTTCCACTTCCAATTAATCCGTATATCACAACAGTTTCTCCTTTTCGTATTGTAAGAGAAAGGGGAGAATGACCTTCGTGTAATAGAAGCTCTTGTACTTTAAATAGTTCCTCGCTCCCGGTTTTTGGTGCTGTATTAATAGGAAGTGTAAGTTGTTTTCCAGTCATCGCTTCCACAATTTGTTGATCTGTAATCGTTGTAATGGTTTCAGAAAGGGCAACTTGACCGTTATGTAATACAGTTACATCATCCGCGAAATTTCGAATCTCTGATAAACGATGAGAAACTAAAAGGATGCCAATTCCTTTTGATGTTAAATCTTTTAATAGTTTCCCAAAGGTTTCAACTTCTTTTGGTCCAAGAGAAGAAGTAGGTTCATCTAATAAAAGGTAATTTGTATTGTTAGATAAAGCTCTTGCGATAAGAAGTAATTGTTTTTCATGTAATGAACAGTTTGAAACATCTTCCGAAACATTTAAATTTACCTGTACAGTTTGCAAATGTTGTTTAGCAAGTGCGACTAATTTGGACTTTGAAAATAGTACTTTATTTTGCATTGCTAAATGATCGATTAGTACATTTTCTAATACAGATAATCCGGGAATAAGTCCGTGATCTACTTCTTGTGTTACGAAAGAAATGCCATGCTTTTTTGCATCGCGCGGTGAAGTAAAGGAAACAGACTGAGTATCAATTTTTATATCGCCAACAACTGGTTGAATTTCACCAGTTGCTATTTTTAGTAAAGTACTTTTTCCTGCACCGTTCATGCCTAGTAAAGCGTGTACTTTTCCTTTTTGAATATGAATAGAAACATCTTCTAGAACAGGTGTAGCGACATGATAAGAATGTGTAATGTTTTGAAGAGAGAACGTCATCATTTTTTCTCCTTCTCTAATTTTTTCATCCAAGGGGAATATGCATCTTTTGAGTCTCCCCAACCGTTTATATATTTTGATAACTGATCCATTGTTATATTTTCTTTTGGTAAACTATTTTTCTTTACTAAATAAGGTTCTAGTGAATAAATATCTGGCGTTTGTTCACCAGCAATTTTTTTGTATAAAAATCGTACTTGAACCTTACCTACTTCAGCTGGATCAGTTGCAGCTGTAGCAGTCCAAGGTGAGTTTTCTTTTTGCATGAGTTGTAAATCCTCATTACTTAAGTCAATGCCATATACTTTTATATCTGTACGACCAGCTTGTTCAAGTGCTTTAACAGTCCCTTTAGCAAACTCATCCCACGAAGCGAAAATAGCTTGTAAATCGCCTTTTTTCGGATATTTCTTTAGTAAAGCTTCTACTTGTGTTTGTGTATCGAGTGGCGTGTTATTACTAGCAGTACCGAATCTTGCGACTTCTTTTATATTTGGATACCGTTTATAAAAAGCATCAATGATAACATTGCGACGTTCCATTGGAGCAAATCCGCCGACCCATACAACTGCGATATTTCCTTGTCCATTCAAATCTTCCGCTAACGTTTTTAATGATTTCCATGCAAGACTATAGTCATCTTGATCAATAATTGTCACACCTGGCAAGCGTAGATCGTTATCGAACGCAACTACGGGAATGTTCGCTTGTAACGCTTTTTCTACTCCAGGTTTTAGTGCTTCAGAACGGCCATGATCAATTAAAATACCATCCACTTTTGAATTAATAGCAGTATCTAAATTTGCAGCCATTTTTGCTAAATCGTTATCAGAATTGTAGACTTGTACACTGCCGCCAAATAGCTCAACTTGTTTTTTGACACCCTCAATATATTGAGAGGAAAAAGTTCCGATGGACATTTGCATAATTAATGCGATTTTTAATGGCTTCTTCATTTGGCTTGGAATTTCTGTTTGTAATTGATTTTCTACCGTTGTAGTCGCCTTTCTCACAGTTTGTTGCTTTTGTGAAGAGATAGTATCTTGTTCATTTGTACAAGCTGCTAATGTAAATAAGAGAAAAATAAGTACGATGGAACATAATTTTTTCATAAAAAAATCCCTCCTAAACTAAAAAGAGAGAGGAGGGAGTGAAAATAAAAAACGCCTTTTCATATAGAAAAGACGCCTTATCATATTACTCTTATCTTTCAACACAATGTGTTGTAAGAATTAGCACCGTGCCCATAAATGGGTCGGTTGCCGGGCTTCGTAGGGCTCATCCCTCCACCTGCTCTTGATAAGACATCCGATATTTAACTATTTTGAATTATTCCACAAACGAATGGTATTGTCAAACAGTATTTATAAAAAAATCCCTCAGGAAGAGGGATTTTAATGTGGTAAGAATATCAATTGATAAGCAAACAAAATTCCAAATACATATACAAGTGGGTGAACAGCACGGAATTTACCTTTTGCCACTTTCATAAGTGGGTATGAAATAAATCCAAGTGCGATACCTGTTGCGATACTTGATGTAAGTGGCATGCTTAAGATTACTAAGAATGCTGGGAATGCTTCATCAAATGCGTCCCAATCGATGTGGCGAACTGAACCCATCATAAGACTACCAACGATAATTAATGATGGTGCAGTAATAGCTGATACACCAGAAACAGCACTTACTAATGGGCCGAAGAATGCTGCTAGTGCGAATAGAACCGCTACTGTAACAGTTGTTAAACCAGTACGACCACCAGCTGCAACACCAGCAGATGATTCAATGTAAGCTGTTGATGGTGTCGTTCCGAACATAGAACCAATAGTTGCTGAGAATGAGTCAGATAGAAGAGCTCGTCCTGCTTTTGGAAGCTTTCCGTCTTTCATAAATCCACCTTGTTGTGCAACGCCAAGTAATGTACCTGTTGTATCGAATAGTGTAACAAGGAAGAATGAGAATACAACGCCGTATAATCCGTAGTTAATTACGTCAGATACAGCAGTAATTGGATTTGAAACGATAATTCCTTCTGGTAAACCAGGCATTGATGTAACACCGTTTGAGAATGATAATTGTCCCGTGAAGAAAGCGATAATACCAGTTAATAGCATCCCGATAAATAGTGCGCCATTTACATTTAAAGACATAAGGACAATTGTAATTCCAAGTCCAGCTAATGCTAGTAGTACTGGAGCAGAGTGAAGATCACCAAGTCCAACTAAGTTTGCATCATTTTTTGTAACGATACCTGTTAAACGTAAACCGATAAAGGCGATAAATAGCCCGATACCAGCAGTAATTGCATGTTTTAAGTTTTCAGGAATTGCTTCCATTAATTTTGTACGGAAAGATGTAAATGATAGCAAAATTAAAATCATACCTGCTACGAATACAGCAGAGAATGCAATTGCGAAAGTCATGCCTTCATGCGCTTTTACAACAGAGTAAGAGAAGTAAGCATTTAATCCCATACCTGGCGCGATTGCGATTGGTAAGTTTGTAAAGATTGCCATAAATAATGTTCCGACAACAGCAGCGATAATTGTTGCTGTAAATGCTTGTTCAAATGGAACACCTGCATCTCCAAGGATAACAGGGTTTACGACAATGATATATGCCATTGTTAAGAAGGTAATAATACCTGCCATAATTTCAGTTTTAATAGAAGTTTTATGTTTTGAAAGGTTAAACATATAAACATCCTTTCTGTTTACGAATAATTTTCACAACAGTTATATATAATATTCGTTTTTTATCTATTTTGCAATAGTTTTGCATAAAAAGTTTATAACAATTCATATTTTGTGTCTTAAATTCGAATATTAATCGTAAAACGATGTGTGAATTTCAGCTTTTTATTGTGCACATGCTAAGGAAAAGGAGTTGAAAGCAGCTATGCCACAGCAAAAAAACTTTATAACAATGCCTGCGCAACATCAAAATAAGCAGCCAGGTATTGAATCATTAATGAGCCCCCTTCCGCAGTTTGAAGATGCAAACTATAAAGGAAGTGAAAAGTTAAAAGGGAAGAATGTGTTAATTACGGGAGGAGATAGCGGAATTGGACGAGCAGTTTCCATCGCTTTTGCAAAAGAGGGAGCAAATGTTGCGATTGCTTATTTAGATGAGGAAGAAGATGCAAATGAGACGAAACAACGTGTTGAAAAAGAAGGTGTAAAGTGTGTATTGTTGCCGGGGGATTTGAGTAATGAACAGCATTGTAAAGATATTGTGGAAGAAACCGCCCGGCAGTTAGGTAGTTTAAATATTTTAGTGAATAACGTTGCACAGCAATATCCGCAGCAAGGGCTAGAGTATATTACAGCAGAACAGCTAGAAAAAACATTTCGTATTAATATTTTTTCTTATTTTCACGTTACGAAAGCAGCCCTTTCTCATTTGAAGAAAGGGGATGTCATTATAAATACGGCATCTATCGTTGCATATGAAGGAAATGAAACGTTAATTGATTATTCCGCAACGAAAGGAGCAATCGTAGCTTTTACAAGATCACTTTCTCAATCGTTAGTGCAAAAAGGGATTCGGGTAAATGGTGTTGCACCAGGCCCGATTTGGACACCGCTTATTCCATCGAGCTTTGATGAGAAGAAAGTCTCTCAGTTTGGGAGCAATGTCCCGATGCAACGGCCTGGTCAACCATATGAATTAGCGCCGGCATACGTATACTTGGCATCTGGTGATTCATCCTATGTTACTGGGCAAATGATACATGTAAATGGGGGCGTTATTGTAAATGGATAGTTTTCATTTATAAGAGCAAAGTAATGTTAATTCCACTTATTATAGGGAGCGCTAGGGGGGATATAGCTGAAAAAGTTATGTTTCATCATACTATTATTTTTCATCCTACCGGTTAGTGCTTTTGCTAATACAGATCATTTAATATTAGTAAATCTTACGACGAACCAGTTGTCTTTTTTTGAAAATGGAAATTACACAAAAACATTTCCAGTAACGACTGGAAGAGATCGTACACCTACGCCTGAAGGTAATTTTTGTATTATAACTAAATTTAAAAATAAAGAATACCATCGAAAAAAAATACCTGGGGGTGCACCGAATAACCCTCTTGGTACGAGGTGGCTTGGACTAGATAAGAATGAATATGCAATTCACGGGACGAACCGGGAATGGACGATTGGAAGTAGGGAATCAAATGGCTGTATTCGTATGCATGACAGGGATATACAATGGTTATATGACCGAGTACAATTACAAACAAAAGTAATCATTTCTCGTTTTCATACGAGCCCCGAATATGAAGCGAATAAACTTGGTTATCGCGTTGTGAGCTGGAATGGTCGAAAAATAGAAAAAGAACAAATTGGAGTACTTACGTTAGTAGACCGCGCGGATATATATTGGCAAGAACCAAATGGACAGTTAACGAAAGTGAAAACGGTATTGCCAAATGAAAGATATCCAGTGTACTCAAAACGAAAAGATGGAATATATTATATAGGAAACAATTCGTATATTATAGATGAAACAGGAGAGAAAGTTCGTTACGAGCAAATTCCTTCTTCGATTTTAAGTAATATATATAAACGGAAATACAATGTTCCGTAATGGCTACCGTATTATAGACGGTAGCTTATTTATACTTGGAGTTTAACTGCAACTATTGTATTTTGCTGAATATAATACAGTACAGATAGGGGGCGGTTATATTATGAAAAGTGAATTTGCGTTTAAAGTTTTCTTAGTAACGACCTGTTTATTTATCGTGTATTTATATGCGTTTCTCGTCTTTTCTTTTTATGTTCCATATGTTGATTTAATATTATTCTTCGGATTTATTTGGGCGTTTGTGAAAGCGAGGGAAGGAGAGAAGAGTATATATCGGCGCATTACCCTATGCGGGACGGCCGTTCTCGTTATTTTGTACTTTTTTATTATGCATGATTTTTGGAGAGGAATGTAAAAAAAGCATACGATTAATCGTATGCTTTTATATCTGTTAATGATGGAAGAGAGGCAATTGCACCGTAATTTGTACATGTGATAGCGCCTACTTTATTTGCAAAGGAGATAAATGCTGTTAAGTCTTTGAAATGATACGAAAGTGTATGTTCACTTTGGGTAATCTGATATAACATTGCTCCAACGAAAGCGTCACCAGCACCAGTTGTATCGACTTGTTGAATGGAAATAGAAGAGACAATAGTTTGACCTTCATTTGTCGCAAGAAGGGTACCGTCTTTTCCAAGTGTAATAGCTACTACTTTTGCGCCATAATTTAATAATTTGAGTGCAGCTTGTTGTAAATCACTCTCTTTAGAGAGCATAGTAGCTTCCTCTTGACTTACTTTTACGAAGTGTGCATGTTTTATAAAGGTTAGACAATCTTGAGAGAATTGTTCTGTATTTGTAATGAGTGCACTTCGATAATTTGGATCAAAAGAAATGAAATGGCCTTTATCTTTCGCATATTGTAACAACTGAAAATACGTTTCTTTTAATGGGCTTGATAGTAAAGCTGTCGCTGAACCGAAATGTATTAAATCATTCGTTTGTATTTTTGATAAATCAATGCTATTGAATTGATATTCACCATCTGCACCACGCATAAAAGTAAAATCACGTTCGCCATCTTGATCGATGGATACGAATGCAAGTGTTGTTTGTTTATCTTTTATGAGCATGGATGTATCGACTTGCGCACGCTGTAAAGTTTGTTCAAGAAACTCACCAAATGGGTCGTTTCCTACTTGCCCCATAAATGTAGCGTGTCCACCTAATTTTGTAATCGCAGCAGCAACGTTAGCGGGTGCTCCACCAGCTTTTTTTTCGAAATCTGAACCGTTTACTAAAGAAACATTAGTATTTCGGCACACAAAATCAATTAATAGTTCACCTATACAAAAGACATTTCTCATACAATCCCTCTTTTCAGCTTATATTGTGTGATGGTAAAGTTTAGTTTTGCATCTGAAAAGATTGCGATATGATGTTTCATGTCTTTTCGAGGAAAAACTCGGGACGTAAAGACTGTTGAACCATCGTATAAGAAAATTTCCACGATGCTTTTATCTACAAATATTTGTAGTTCTATCGTATCTTGAATATCGATTTTTTTACAGCGTTCAAATCCATATTCTCCGCCAAATTGATGGTAGAAGTTGCCCCTGTCTATAGAAATAGTACCTTGTTCCCGATTAAATGTAATGGGGAAACATTCCTCCTCATTGTGGAAGAGAGAAAGACCAAAACGTTTTGCATCTTCTGTTTTAAGTGTAACAATTAATTCATAGGAGTCTTCATCATCAAGCGTTGATAATACATTTAATCCAGCTGTTATATCTCCTGAAATGTCTTTTTTTGTTGTTCGTAGTTTTGTTAATTCTGAAACTGGTTTTTGTTTTAAGATGTTATCTTCTAATGTTAATTCACGTGGAAGTGTTAGGCAATGAGCCCACATATAATCATCAGAAGGATATGTGATTTCACTTGATCCTGCCCAAGCAAACAATAGGCGACGACTAGTAGAGTCTTCTAAAGTTTGAGGGGCATAAAAATCGAACCCTTTATCAGCTTCGTAATAGGAATCAACATGGAAATATAAATTTTTAATATCGAAATGGCCTATAGCATAAACGACATTGTATACATTGTGAAAGTTTTCTCCGTCTTTTTCAATTCCTTGCGGTGAAAAGAGAAGTACATCTTTCCCTGATAATTGGAAGTAATCGGGGCATTCCCACATAAATCCGAATTCTTTTAAGTTTGTTGTAATTTCGCCTTGGAAATGCCAATTGTATAGGTCTTGTGATTTGTATAGTAATAGAGTTCCTGTTTTATTTTCACGTTGGGCACCGAGTAACATATAGTACATATCATTATGTTTCCAGACTTTTGGATCACGTACATGTTTTGTATATCCGTCAGGAATTATATCAATAACAGGATTATTACTATATTTCGTCATCGTATATTGTGAATCCATTGTTGCCATACATTGTTTTGCATCACGGGAATCATCAGGCTTTTTTATATTCCCTGTATAAAGTAGATGAAGAAGGCCATCTTTTACGATAGCACTACCAGAATATGCACCGTGTGATTCATAGCTTTCAGTAGGGATGATGGCTACAGGCATACGCTCCCAGTTAATAAGGTCTTTTGACCTCACATGCCCCCAATGCTTCATTCCATGAATGGGACCAAATGGATACCACTGATAAAAAACGTGATATTCATCATTGTAGTATGATACACCGTTAGGATCATTCATTAATCCAAATGGTGGGTGGATATGATAAATTGGTTTCCATGAATCTTGGTTTGCAATTTCATATAAAGAATGTAATTCGTCTTTATTAGATTGCAGTATTGTTTTATATTTTGACATAGGTTTTCACCCCGTTATTATTTACTTTCTTTATATAAAATGAATGTGGCAACAAAAGCAGTGATAACTGCAATAGCGAAACCAATTATATAGTGAATCATGTTCATCATGCCAAGAGGTGCAACAATTGTAAGCATCGGAATACCTGTTAAACCGTATGCATTAGCCGCTACTTGCATCCAAACAACGTAAGCGCCTCCAATTGCGCCGCCAATAGCTGCTGCAATAAATGGTTTACCAAGTTTTAAATTGACACCAAAAATAGCTGGTTCTGTAATTCCTAAAAATGCTGAAGCTGCTGCTGGAATTGCAATTTCTTTCGTTTTTTTGTTTTTTGTTTTGAAATAGACAGCTAAAGTAGCACCGCCCTGTGCAACGTTCGCCATTGACCAAATAGGGAGTAAGAAATTGACACCGATATCTTTATTTGCGAGTAAGCCCGCTTCAATAGCGTGGAAGCTATGATGTAAGCCAGTAAGAACAATTGTTGAATACAACCCACCGAATATAAGTCCAGCTACTGGTCCTGCAAATTGATAAATTGTATTTAAAAGGTACGTAATGCCGTCACCGATTTTATATCCAATTGGTCCGATAATAATAAGTGATAAAAAGCCAGTTATAATAATTGTTAAGAATGGTGTAACTAATAAATCTAAAGAGTTCGGAACACGTTTTCGAAGTTCTTTTTCAATTGTACTCATAACATATACACATAATAAAATAGGTAAAACAGTACCTTGATAGCCAATCATATCAATATCCATACCAAGGAAATGTAAAACTGTGGGTTTTGCATTTGAAAGAGTCCAAGGATTTGTTAAGCTTGGGTGAGTTAATATACCACCAACAACTGCACCTAAGAAAATGTTTCCACCAAATTCTTTAGCGGCACTAACTCCAATTAAAATGGGTAAAATGATGAAAGCTGCACTTGAGAACATATCAAGTAATTGGATAAGTGAGTGATCTCCAGGAACTAATTTAAACGCTTTCAACATTCCGAGTAGACCCATAAGTAAACCGCTTGCAACGATAGCTGGAATAATTGGAACAAAAATATTAGATAGTGTCTTTGCTAGGCGGGCGATAGGATTCATTTTTTTCTTAGGTATATCGTTTGATGTTGTAGAATCTAGTTCGGCTATTCCAATTAGTTTTGAGAATTCATCATATACTTTGTTTACTATGCCAGTTCCAAAAATAATTTGATATTGCTCGGTCGTTGCAAAAGCACCTTTTACTCCATCGATGTTTTCGATTTCTGCAGCGTTTATTTTCGTATCATCCTTTAATATAAGACGAAGGCGAGTCGCGCAATGTGTGGCACGAACAATGTTTTCCTTTCCACCAATATTCTGTATTACTTGAGTTGCAATTTGTTTCATATCCATAAAAATTCCCCCTTACTATAAATTCTCTTTTATGGAACCGGTTCCGTAATAAGTTAAAATAAAAAACAGGGAAATGATGTTGAAAATCCTGTTTTTAAAATGTGGAACCGGTTTTAATTTTATTATAGAGTGCCTTTATATTTTGTCAACGCTTTCTTGGATTTTTAATGTATAACGGGAGTGTAATATTTTTGGTATAGTTTTGTTTTCAACAAGCTGTGAAAGAGAAGTGGCAGCAAGCTTTCCAGCATACTCATAGTCAAACGCAATTGTCGTTAAACTAGGGTGTACCATTTCTGAAATATCATATCCACCGAATCCTGTTACAGAAATATCACCTGGTACAGAAAGAGAGTGGGAGTGAATGACTTTCATTGCGCCAAGAGCGATGTTATCTGTAGCACATACGATAAGAGTTGGGCGATTATTATCTAAAATATGTTGTACTTGTTTCATGGCATCTTCTATGCGGAAAGTTGTTTCGTAATATGAAACGTTGCAAGTCGGTTCTAAATTTTCAATTGCTTTTTGAAAACCATTTTTTCGATTTATTCCAACAGAAATATCATCTTTTTCTATCCCTAAATAGGCAATATGTCGATGGCCTTGCGATAAAACGTATGCCCCTAACTCATAAGCTGCATCATAATCATCGTGAACGAGGCAATATTGATCTTTATATTCTTGCCCGACGAATAAAATAGGGATGTTTGAATTAGCCATAATTTTTTGATGTTCATTCGTCAATGTTTTTGTTAATAAAATAATGCCAGCTACCTTTTGTTTTATAAAGTTTTCAATTGCTTGTATTTCAGTTCCGGTTGTTTGATTTGCATTTGCTACAAGCATTTGATAGTTATTTTCCTGTAATGTTTTATCGATCCCGATAAGTGTTTTCATTGTAGCGAAGGAGTCTAATCGGGGGATGATGACACCAATTAAATTTGTTGTTTTTGCTTTTAAACTTTGAGCAAATGTATTGGGAGAGAAATTTGTTTCTTGAATAATACCTTCGATTTTAAGTTTTGTTTTATCACTTACATATCCGCCGTTTAAGTAACGAGAGACTGTGCTTTTTGCAACTCCAGCCAATTTGGCGATATCTGCAATTGTTTTAGCCATAGTATTTCACCTTCGTATTCATAAAAATGTTAACTTTATTATAGGGAGAATTAGAGATGACGTAAACAAGAAGAGGGAAAGAAAAAACCACCTCACGTATATGAGGTGGAATAATTGTTAATATCTAGGCTTAAATGTATGACAACAAGTCTCTACACTCGTTGCTACAGAACTTTCTAGCGTCTCGTTTGTTAAAACAGCAGCTGTATATGAATCATTTTCAGTTTGACCAGTTTCATCTGCATCAGGCTGAACGATGATCGCACTTGCTTGACAAAAGTTACCTTGTCCCCAAAAAGAACAGTTGGAAACAGAACATCTTACTTCTGGCATAAAACCCCCTCCTTATACATTAGTGTGGGATTTTACGCCCATTTCATGTGTAGAAGGAGTTTCCTTTTCTAATTACTTTTTCGTTTGTTCAAGCCATTCTTTTAATTTGTCTTTCGGCTGTTCACCGCTAATACGGCTCACTTCTTTGCCATCTTTAAAATGAATGATTGTTGGTGTACCTTGAATTTTATATTCATCCCAAGGAGCATCTAATTTTTCAATATCCATAACTTTCATATCAACGTTCAAGTCTTTAGCCATTGGCACTACGACAGGAGATAATTTTTGGCAATGAACGCAAGATGTTTGATAAAAGTATACTGTTTCTTCTTTTTTCTCTTTTAAGTTCTTTTGAAGATCTGAAAGAGAAATTTTATTTGTGTAGTAGTCAGGACCATCTGTTTGACTACCAGTAGCATTATCAATTTTTTGGCTAGTTGAAGCGTTTTTTTCTTCCATTTGTGTTACAGCGAAAATTGCCGCAAACAAGGCGATAATAATACCACCAAATATAAGCATTTTTTTCATTCTTTCATCTCCTTATTTGTTTTTGATGACAATAAAGCTACAAACAGCGATTGTAATAAAGCCGATAAGTGCTAAAAACGGGATTGTCACAAAACCGAACCAGTTTATGTATTCTCCCGTACATGGTACACGTCCACAAGCTGCCCCAGCAGCTGAAAATGCTGCGACTTTTTGAATTGCATAGTGATATAAAGAAATACAAGCACCAATAGTTGCGATTGGTAAAGAATAACTTGCAATGCGATAATCTTTCTTTGCTACAGCGATACCAAGCCATAAAACGAATGGATACATAAAAATACGTTGATACCAACAAAGAACACAAGGCTCAAATTTCATGATTTCGGAAAAGTACAGACTTCCTAGTGTAGCGATAAAAGAAGCTCCCCATGCGGTAAGTAAAGCATATTCTTGCTTTTTTTCTCGTCCCATATTTTATACCTCTCTTATAATAGTTACATACTAAATTATAGTATGAAGTAGTATGGAAAAGAAAGAAAAAATATGTTTATCAATAAAAGTTTTATAAGGAGAAACTTTTATTGATATAAACATTTTAAAAAAGCGCCATTCTCCGGAAGAGAATAGCGCTATATTTTACATTTGAATTTGTTCTACTTCTTCTACATGCGACTTTTGGGATGCGTGGTCAATATATTGAAATAGGAGCTGCAATTGTTTATCAACTTCTGGAAGTTCTTTACTGTATTGATAAGCGTGTAAAAAATGCTCAATACGTTTAGAAAATAATTGATCGTTCGTTTGAACCATGAGAACGAGTAATTTATCCCAATTACAGCAATACGTGTAATAGAGAGCTTTATCATAGTCGTTATATGTTTGCACTGTGTACCCTCCTTACCGAGAGTTATATATAGTGTGTGATAAGTAAGGGGAAATACACTTGAAAGAATTTGTTAAGAAAAAAAGTGAATGAAAAGAAAAAACGAGGAGTTTCCTCGTTTTTTAAGCTTTTGGCATTGGCGTAGGTGTTGGTTTGCCATAGCCTTCTTTGTATTTATTATCGATATAGTTACGAATTTCAAGCGTTGATTTTCCTTTTTGTTTCATGGAAGCAGATTCAACTGCGATTTCTAGGCAATTGACGCAAGTCGTTGCATGGGAGTCCCAAACAACTTCACCATTCTTTTTAATTTCACGAATAAAGCAGTTTTTATTATTTTTATGTCCTACACTTTCACCGCAACCACAATAGCATGGAATCCAATCTAATAGTTCTGCATTTTGTCCAGCGACAGTGTAGATATCTTTCATTTGTGGATCAAGCTTGTCTAGGAAGGTAGGAAGTGTGTCGACTCCTTTTGTTTTCTCTTGAATGTCAGCTTGCTGAGTGTGCGATGCGTGGTCATGTTCTTCTTTTTTTGATTCAGAAGATTTTTGGTCATTTGTACTAGTACTTTCGCATCCAGCAAGAATTAAGCTTAGTACTGCAAGTAAAGAAAATACATACTTTTTCATTCGCTTGTCCCCTTTACAAATGTATTAATCAAATTGTATCAGACTAAGGGACACCTAGGGAGAAGTTTTTTTTGAACGATTTTTGAAGTACCATCTTAGTGAATGAAACAAAAATAAAATTGGGATATAAGCGTATACAATATATAAACCCGCTTGAGATAGTACGGTATTTAATGTGTTGATACTTTCACGGTTTGTGAAAAGTAGAGAAGCTGAAAATATGATGAAAATAAAAAACGGTAATGTAAATTTAAATGAAATATGAAAGGAACGCTTCATCGTTTGACATGATGACCAAATGGTTAAGCAGAGGTTTGGTAAAATAATTAAAAACCAAACGAAAATAATAATATATTCAAAGCGCTGGATAAAAGGAACTTTAATTATTTTTAACATCGTTAAAGTAGGCCAAATAGTACGGTTTAATTGTCCCTCGCTGTAATACATAAAAGATACGATAGCTAAAACTACATAAATTAAGGTGCTAAAAGCAATTCCAGCATGGGCCCATCGCTTTAAAGATTTTCCTTTTTCAATAAAGGGATAAAAGATAAGAATTGTTTCAAACCCCAGAAATTCCAATGCGGATTGTTTTGCAGATATAAGCATGTCAAAAGGTGAATGTGTAAAAATAGGTAAAATATTACGAAAATGAGCATATTTCATTGGATAGATTAAAAAGAATACAACGAAAATAGGAAGAACAATACCCCAAAAACATATCCCTGTCACAGAACGGAAGCCACCTTTTATAATGTAGTAAGTGACTAATAAAAACATAAGCGTAAGTTTCCATAACTTAATGGTAGGGAAAATCCAAACTTGTATCACTTCCATATACGTACGAAGAACCGTAAGGCAAAATAATAAGCAATAAAGAGTGAAAATTACAGAAAATATAGAGCCAACCCATTTTCCAAAGGTTGTTGTATGAATGCTAATTAAATCTCCGTCTTTTTCAAGCATTTTTAACATACAAAACAGCACAATATGAGTTGCAATTCCCGCAATAATAAGAGAAATCCAGGCATCATAACCAGCGTTTTTTAAAATTACACGTTGATATCCGAGAATTCCTATACCAATCTGGAGAGAATGCAATAAAATAAATGCAAAATATGGAGAGACTGTCTTTGTTTTATTCATTGTATTCATTGCTTATTTCACCTGTTATGAAGTGACCTTTGTCAATAGTTTTTCACCCATAATATTTTTCTTGATGGCATACAAAAGCTTCAGAAATAAGATCTATCGACAGTTAACCACTCTGTTATTCGTGGATTGGTTACCTCAGGTTAATGGTTCGTCGTTAGGCTCTTATAATCTCACTGCGTGGATCACACCTTTTCAAATTCTAATAAATAGCTTGTTTATCAGAATTTCAGCCATGCCAGAAGAGGTGAGTCATAGATAGCCAGACCTGTAATTCACTATCTCTGAAGCTCATCTATGCCATCAATTGATACCTTTGGTTTCTAACTATGAATGAATCAATCAACTTCATATCCTTCCCTCTTTATTTTCGGTGAATTTTACCTGTTTCTAATCCCCATATAAAACACCCCAGTTCTCTTGCGATAGCTGTAACGGCAACATTTCTAGGTTTCCCTTGATATATCATGCGATAATATTTTCTTTGTAACCTTTCTACAGCCTGATCCGCATAAGCAATCACTTCGCTTCGTTGCCCTTTTTGTCTTGCTTTCACTCGCTTCGATTTTAATCCGATTGTTCCTTTTACCAACGCATTTGCACATTCTACAAGAGTAGACCTAACGGTCGAATTTCCTTGTTTTGTAATCGAACGTCGACTGATTTTTTCTCCACTTGAGCTTTCGCTTGGTGTCAATCCTACATAAGCCATAAATGCTTTAGCCGTGGGAAAACGAGTGAAGTCTGCAATTTCCACATGAACAGTCATTGCCGATGTTGTATCTATACCTTTTAAGCATCTTAAATTTGCGATTGGTTCTTCGTACCTTTCACGATGAGATAATTCTTCTAATCTCAGACTGAACCGCTCAATTTTATCGACTAGAACATCATACTGTAATAGGTATTCGCCTAACGTTTCTTTGAATAATCCTTGTAGATCAAGATTCTTTAACCATTTCATATAAGCGATTGTCCAGCTTGATTTCCCTTCATACACATAGCCATGCCTTAAAAGGAATGCTTTTATCTGTTGTTTTATTTTTTTCAAAGATGTTTTAAAATCACCTAACATGCGGATATACTCTTTCACGGCAACATCCTCTTCTTCTGGAACATATACTTCTTTATAGGTGCCATTTGCTAAATTAAGAGCAATCATTTTGGCATCGAATTTATCATTTTTAACCATTTTATTTTTTGATGAACTGTACATTGTTGTGGGAGCTAAAATATCACAATCAATTCCATTTTGTTCAAGAAGATTATGAAGTGAATACCCTAAACAACCAGCCTCATATCCAGCTTTAATTTTTATATCTTCACCATATTTTGTTTTCAGTTTCTCAACGAATTTTTTTACGAGAGATACATTTGAAGCACATCGTGCTTCTCTTACAATTTCCCCAGTTGTTCCGTGTAGTGCACATAAGCTAAAACTTTCCTTGTGGACATCCATCCCAATATAGATTATATTTTCCATAGTGGCCTCCTATTATCATAGGGTATAACCCCATTCATAATGTTTTCATTCATTATTATGGGTTAAAATCCCTGACTTGATAATCTAGGAGGTCGCTTCATATTATCTCACTATTCTCCGATTCCAGATTGTACAATATTAAGATCTAAATTTACATCCACCGCTACATTTTTATACATATTTCGAATTTGTGTTATATTCCATTTTCTCGTATGGCTTCTAATTTCATCTCGTATTCCTAAAGGATCAATTTCCTTTTCTTGAAATTGTTTTATTAGATCTTCACAGTCTTTTTCAACATTTCGTTCAATTTGTTTTTTTATATAGTTGATATTTGTTTCTTTTCTTAAATCAATCCAATTAGGAGAGTTTTTAATTAATCCATTTAATTTTAAATGGATTTTTACTTTTGGTATGTCGCCAGTTTGATCTATATTATACTTATTTTCCCCAGCTAAGTTTTGTATAACAACCATACCTTTATGTTTATCCTTTTTTATCGCTGCTTCGTAACGTCCATTTTTCGTAGGATTAATAAGTAATTTTGCTAAAACAGAATGTCTTTTATCCGTATACATGACGACTTTATCGCCTTTTAAAAAGGCAAGCCCTTTGACAGCGACAGAATGATTATCGTCCATTTTAATATAAGGAACATAGGCATCACATACGGAAGAGTAATAATTATATAAAAAAGTGTTTAATTCGGTTTGTGGAATGTTTTCATTTCTTATATTTTGTTCGAGTAAGTCAGCAATATATAAAGACCCATTTTTTTTTCCGTAATTTAAAAGCTCTTCAGCTGATCCATCTACAATTGCTAGTTGTACATCACGCCCGATATTTGGGTCACGTTGTAAGTTAGTAATAATCTCTCCCATTCCGTGTTCTCCTAGAGCTTTTCCAAATAGGACGACACGCATTTGACCTACAACGACATTGTGAGGAGATTTTGCATTTAATCGTGAAGCGATTGTCTCAAGTGAACGGGCAGATGTTGATTGCGTTTCTGGTTTAGACTTTACACCATGTGTGTACTCTGGGAATAGAATAGTTCCTTGGAATCTTTTCTTTTTTGTGATGTCAAATCCAGCGATATGAATAATACGCTGCGTATCCACTATATAGGTTTGTGTACAGCCAGTTTGTAAAATGAAGAAGATAATGATAATAAGGTGCAATAAACATTTTTTCATTCATTCTCACCATCACGTTTTTGCTTCGCTTTGTTTGGATTATAGCGCCATTTTGATTTTGGTCTAAGAAAAGAAGGTCTTTGAGCTGTTTGACTAAATGGTAATCGAAGAAAACCTTCTGCTGTACCTAAACCACGAAATGGATATAAAGGTAATAAATAAGGTGATCCAAGTGATTTTAATTTAATTAAATGAGCTAAAATAAATACAAATCCGACAATAAGACCTAATCCTCCGAATGCACCGGCTAAAAGAATAAGTGGAAAGCGTAATAACCGGATAGTAGAAGACATCTTTACGGTCGGTGTTGTGAAAGATGCAAGAGCGGATAAAGCAACTGCAATTAATAAAATTGTACTAGTCAAAGCTGCCTCCACGGATGCTTGGCCAATTACAATCCCCCCAACAATACCAATCGTTTGTCCGACTTTTGTCGGTAAACGCGCTCCAGCTTCACGAAGCAATTCAATTGTAATTTCTAAAAAGAGTGCTTCTAGAATGGGAGGGAAAGGTACGTTAGCTCTCGAGAAAATAATAGGACCTAGTAAATCAGCTGGAATCATTTGATAATGATATGTTAAAGCCGCTGTATAAATAGCGGAGGAAAAAAGAGAAAATATAGCTCCGAAAAAACGAATAATACGAAAGAACGATCCAATCATCCACGGTAAATAATAATCTTCTGGTGAAATGAAAAAATCCAGTAACGTTGTTGGTCCTGATAAAGCATATGGAGAGCCATCTGTTAAAATTAAAACTTCCCCGTTAATTAATGCAAATACAGCTCGATCTAATCGTTCTGTAGGTAATAGAACTGGAAAAGGTGAATTGCTATTATCACTAATAAATTGCTCAATCATAGTTGAATCAAACGGGACATCAAAGTCAATGTCTTCTAGCCGTTGTATTGCGGTGTTGATAAATTGTTCATTTGTAATTCCTTCTATATAAGCAACTGCTACTTTCGTTTTTGACATAGATCCGACGGTAACTTCTTTAAAAATGAGTTGCTCCGTTACGATATTTCGGCGTAATAAGTGGATATTTGTATCAAGGTTTTCAACGAAACCGATTTTAGGCCCGATTACGCTATACTCATTTTCTGTATCGTTATATAATCGTGTTCCTAAAACAGTACTTTCGGCACGAATTAAAGCATATTGATCAGGATTCGAATTGTTTTTTAAGCGTATTAAAATATATCCACCTAATAATTTCTCACGAATATCATCAATAGAAGGGGAGGTAATAATGTCTTCAATAGAGACGATATTACATAAATCAGAGATGTTTTGGATTTGTTCCGATTCCTTTTTTAGAGGAGTTAAAATGAATTGTTTAATAATAAGTGCTTCCACGACAGATTTATAATAAAACAAGCACAATGTTTCATTTTCAAGTACGTTATGAGAAACAAAGTCGCTTGATTCTTTCATGGTTTGTATAAATTCTGGAATAGAACAAAGTGTTTTTGTATTAGTCTTTTTTGATTTTTTAGATGATAAACCGAACATTTTCTCACCCCTAACTTACATCATTTACTTGTGTTAGTTTTTGGGAAAGACGGGAATTTATACTTAAAAATTGAAAGTTCATAAAGAAAAGGAAGAGTGGTGAATGCCTCTTCCTTTTTAGCATTTTAATTTGTTTTTTGTTCTTTAATAGACTTCACTAATTTCATCATTTCCGCTCGTATATCTTCTCTTTTTACATTTAATTTTTCGGCAATTTGTTTAATGTCCATTCCATCTTTTTTCATCTTTAATACATCATCAAGAGGAGTATTGCTTTTTTGAGAGATGATTGTTAACACAGTAAGATGACGCAATTTGATGTTATATTCTTTCATTTTTTGCTTTAGCTGATCCGGTGTGGATTTTTGCATAGTTGCTAACTGTTGTAGCAGTTCTTGCTTTGTTTCTTTATTCATATGATGCTTTTTCAGCTTACTTGGATCTATACCGAAATGCTCGGCTGTTTTCTCCCAAGATTTATTTTGCTTATAGTAAGCTAAAACATCTTTTATTTCTTTATTACTAATTCTTGCAATATGAGCAGCTTTCCAAATTTCATGTTTGTTATAGCCGAGTTTTTCTAGCGATTGCATTTCTTCTTCTGAAATTGGGTTATGGTGATGCAGTGTTACTTCTTTTGGCGTGGCAGCGGATATAGGGAAGGTGGATATCCCGCATAATAATGCTGCCATAGTCATACAAACAGCGATTTTTTTGTACATGTAAACTCCTCCTAGATGGATAATGTAGAAAACTGTACACATATCATTTCCATAAAATGTGAAATACTTGTGAACAAGTTAAGTTTTTTTATTCACAGCATGGAATGACGTTTTTAGAAGTTTTCCAACATAAAACATTGATTAATAGTAAAAAACTAAGGTATAATCGAAATTGAAAATCAATATCAATACTAATGATAAACTTATACATATAGATAAAAATAAGGGAGAGATAAATATGACTACATATACTTCCATCGCTAATGTGATTAAAGAAAGACGCTCTGTTCGTACATTTACAGACAAAGCAGTAGAAAAAGATTTATTAATTGAACTATTAAACGACGCAACATGGGCACCAAATCATAAGCACCGTGAACCATGGAATTGTAAACTATACATCGGAGAAGGCCGCAAGAAATTAGTAGATGCGGTATTAAACTCTTTCACGGAAGAAGAAAGAGCGAAACGCGGTAAAATTTTATCAGATCGTTTCTTAAGCACGCCTGCACAAATCGTTGTATATATAAATGAAGATCCACGTCAAATTCAACGTGATGAAGATTACGCTGCAACATGTGCATTTATGCAAAACTTCCAACTTCTTGCTTGGGAACGTGGATTAGGTTGCGTTTGGAAATCAGGCGGATTAAACTACAATCCATTATTTATAGAAGGAATCGGTTTAACAAGAGGCCAACGTATCGTTGGAATTCTTCATATCGGCTATTTCGATAAAGCACCAGAAGGAAAAGCTCGTACTCCGATTACGGAGAAGATGGAGATTATCGAAGGTTAATAGATGAGACATTCTCGTTTTTGCGGGGGTGTCTTTTTATTATGCAATCAATCCTCATGAAAGCTTGTTTTTCATCATACACTTTCTTAAGGGAAAGTGTAAGGAGGGAAAATAATGAGAGCAAGTGATGATAAAGCACTGCAATATGCGATTGCGGAAATTACGGAAATTGCGACTGGATTTGGGCTTGATTTTTATCCGATGCGTTATGAAATATGTCCAGCGGAAATTATTTATACATTTGGTGCATATGGGATGCCGACAAGGTTTTCACATTGGAGTTTTGGAAAACAATTTTTCAGAATGAAATTACAATACGATTTAGGACTTAGTAAAATATACGAACTCGTTATTAACTCTGATCCATGTTACGCCTTTTTATTAGATACGAACTCTTTAATTCAAAACAAATTAATTGTAGCGCACGTTTTAGCACACTGTGATTTCTTCAAAAATAATATTCGTTTTTCAAATACGAAGCGAGACATGGTGGAGAGTATGGCGGCAACAGCGGACCGTGTGAAAGCGTATGAGCATAAGTACGGAAAGGCAGAGGTAGAAACATTTTTAGATGCCGTACTTGCCATTCAAGAGCATATTGATCCGTCGCTTATGCGTCCGAAGCTCGCATGGAGTATTGATGATTTAGAAGATGAAGAAGTAGAAAAGAAAAAGGTGTCGCAATACGATGATTTATGGAATTTAGATAATCGCAATAAAAAGCAGGAACGTTCTAATGTGCGTAAAAAGAAGAAAATTCCACCACAACCAGAGAAAGATTTACTGCTCTTTATTGAAGAATATAGCCGTGAGTTAGAAGATTGGCAGCGTGATATATTAACGATGATGCGCGAAGAAATGTTATATTTTTGGCCACAGCTTGAAACGAAAATCATGAACGAAGGCTGGGCATCCTACTGGCATCAACGCATACTTCGTGAAATGGACTTAACCTCTGATGAAGCAATTGAATTTGCGAAATTAAATGCAGGTGTTGTACAGCCATCAAAAACAAGTATTAATCCATACTACCTCGGTATTAAAATCTTTGAAGATATTGAAGAACGGTACAATAATCCGACTGAAGAAATGAAACGACGAGGCGTAAAACCAGGATCTGGCCGTGACAAAATGTTTGAAGTACGCGAAATTGAATGGGACGTATCGTTCCTAAGAAACTACTTAAATAAAGATCTTGTTATGCGAGAAGATATGTACTTATTCCAGCGCCAAGGAAAAGAATATAAAGTAATAGATAAAGAATGGGAGAATGTGCGTGATCAACTCGTAAATATGCGGACAAATGGTGGGTTCCCGTACTTAGTAGTAGAAGATGGAGACTACTTAAAGAACGGAGAATTATACATTAAACATAGTTACGAAGGAATCGAGCTCGATTTAAAATACTTAGAAAAAGTATTACCATATCTTCATCAGCTATGGGGAAGAACGGTGCATATGGAGTCGATTGTGGAGAGTAAGGGCGTTGTGTTTTCTTATGATGGGAAGATGGTGCATCGGAAGTATGTGTGAGGGGAAGAACGGACATAGGATACTGTGTCCGTTCTTTTTTATTTAAAATAGGAAAAATATGCTATTCTTGAAAAAAGGGAGTTACATAGAGAAATGGAGTGATTTAAATGAGCAAAGTAGGGATATGTAAGGTTGATATTACGCCGCCTGTAGGTATTGATTTTGTCGGATATCATAGAGAGACAGGCATAAATAATGTTGAAGAACGTATTTACGGGACAGTTTTTGTATTTGAAAAAGATGAAATGAAGACTGTGTTTATAAGTATTGATAATATTGGGATGCTAGTAGAAGATACGAATATGATTCGTGAGCGAGTAGCAAGTAGGCTTCATGTGCCATTTGAGCGAATAACGGTTGTTTATACTCATACGCATTCCGGTCCAGAGACAGTCGGTGATAATCCGCTAGTGCAGTCGTATAAAACGATTTTAGTAAATAATGTAGTGCATGGTGCTATTACTGCGAATAACAACTTGAAGCTATGTGAAGTTGGCTGGGGTGTTACGACAGGTGATATTGGGGTAAATCGAAGAGAGAGAACATGTGATGGAAGAGCGAAGATGTGAACAAATATAGATGGTGTTGTAGATAAGCGAATTGGTATGTTAGCAATAAGAGATGCTGAAACGAAGGAGTTATCTGGGATTTTAGTATTTTGTACTGCGCATCCTAATATTTTAAAAGGTGATAGTGATGAATTATCAGCGGATTATCCTGGAATGACGAGAGAGATTTTAGAGCAGATAGTGAACTGCCCTGTTATTATCGTTCAAGGTGCCGCTGGAAATGTGAATGCGAAGTACCGCGGTTCAAGTGAAGCGTTAAAACAAATGGCCTATTTACTTAGTGGACATGTATTAATGATGTTGCCAACAGTTACATATAGCTCAATTGTAAATTTAAGGACAGTTTCGAGTATGATGCAAATGAAGTTGAAGGATATTCCTGAATTTGATGAGATACGAAGCATGGCTCGATTAGCCGAGAAGCAGTGGGGCGTGAATACGGATGAATGGCTTACTATCGTTTTAGAGAAATATGAGCAAGGTATTCGGCGGTTAAGTATTGATTTAGAAGTGCAGTTATTTCAAGTTAATGATGGTATGTTTTCAGGTTTACCGATGGAACCTTTTTCGGAAACGGCATTAGAAGTGAAAGAGAATCTTCAAAATGAATTAGCTTTCTTTGGTGGATATACGAATGGATATATTGGTTATTTACCAACGAAGGAAGAATTCTTATATGGTGGGTATGAAGTGGAATTAAGCCCTGTTGTGTATGGACCGGTTACGAATTTATTGATACCACCGGAGGAGAATACTGCGGAGTTGGTTGTGAAGAGAGTTATGGAATTATATAACGCGTAAAAAATATATTTAGTAGAATAAAATTTAAAGAAATTAATGATTTTTAATACATCTGTAGAAAACGAATCCATTTTGAAGAAGATGAATCAAAATGGATTCGTTTTTTGTTTACCAGACAGGTCGTATATTTGATGATAATTTCTCTGTATTTTCTTTAGTAACGAATGTTGTTAAATCCTCTTTCAGTATTTGCATTCGTTCTATACCTATGTTTTCAATCCATCGCTGTTCTATTTCAGCTACTATTTCTTCTTTTACTTTCATTACTGACAAACCACGTTCGGTTAAAACGATGATTTTACCTCTTTTATCAGTAGGATGTGTTTTGCGTGTAACGTAGCCATTACTCTCAAGAGAATCCACCATTTTACTTACAGCTTGTTTGGAAATCCCCAAATACTCAGCTAGCTCTATACCAGTTGCCCCATTAGGAAGGATGCGTTTGAACATAAAACCATGTGCTGGCCTAATATCTTCAAATCCTAATTCACTTAATTTGTCATGTAGCTCAGTGATTAATGTGCTAAATGATAATGATAAAAGCGATGTAAGATCTAACTCGTTAAATGTTTGATCCATGTATATAACCTCCGCGCTTGTAGTCAATTAAGTTGACTATATGTAATGCCTATTGTACTATACATAATATAGTCAATCAAATTGACTATATTATGTCGGTAGAACAAATAATGATTTATATAATATAGAATCAATGGAGGTTTCACATGGTTAATATCGTGAAAATTAGAGGGAGTGTATTTGCACCGTATGCATCGCTGGAACCTATTAAGGACCCTGCAACAGGAAGAGTGTTTGAATATGCTGGAGATGCACGTGAGTTTACACCACAAGCTGTGAACACAAAGCGTTCAAGGTTAGAACAAGAAGTGAATATTGATTTTTATAAAAGAGAAATTTTCACATATGCAGATGCTTGTATCGTCACCGTGAAGATTACAAATTCAGATGGCTCAATTGAGTATCAAAAGGGAGAAACAAGTACAGAAAACATTGTATGTACAAATATTGTATGGAGTGAAGATGAAGTTTCATTTGAAATGAGAGCAAGTGCAAGTAATCCTTTAAACGCAGCAGCACCTGCAGCTGATTATTTTTTGACTATACGAGCTAATGAAAGTGGCACTGTGAATATTGAAGGTGTACATGATGGTTTCCCTTGCTATGAATTTTATAAACAAGTAGATTTTGGTTCGTTTGAATTGATATACACACATGATTTCAGAAAAACGGATGATACCCCAGCAGCACTAGCTGGAGAGATGGAATATAGCTTTAAAACGACAGTCTAAACATAAATATAGCGCTATTTTTTAGAAGGAAATAGAAAAGTAAAAGAGAAATCTATTGGTTTTAGGATTGAAATTATGGTCTGTTTTATTTAATAAGCATTCAGCATCTAAAATAAAATTATAGAGGTGTTTCTTATGACTAATATCGTGAAAATTAGAGCCAGTGTATTTATTCCAATGTCTTGGACTGAGGCTAAGAAGGATATGGAAACAGAAAAAGTAATTCAATTCGAAGGTGATTCACGTGAATTCACACCGTATGCGGTAAATGCGATGCGCTCTAGAGTTGAGCAAGAGGTAGTAGTTGATTTCTATAAAGAAGAAGTGTTTTCATATGCGAACACGGGTATTACGACCGAGAAGATTACAAGTCCAGATGGTTCTGTGAGTAAAAGAACAGGGAAAGCAAGTACAGAAAATATTGTGTGCACTGATATCACATGGAATTCTGAAGGTGTGCAATTCAAAATGAGTGCGAGTGCAAGTAATCCATTAAATGTATATGCACCTCCTGTGGATTATGTATTAAATGTATGTGTGAAACAGGATGGTAGTATTGATATTCAAGGGGAGCATGATGGATTCCCTTGTTTTGAATTTTATAAGCAAGTAGATTTCGGTTCATTTGAAAAAATATATACACATGATTTTAGAGAAACTGGTGATACAGCGGCAGCCCTAGGCGGGAACATGGAGTATAGTTTTACAAAGAGATTATAGGAAGTATGATAATAGAACGATGGATTGATTCATTCGTAAAGAACTTGGAAATATCTAAGTTCTTTTTTTGTTTCAAATTTGTGAAAGACATATTGATTGAAATTAAATTTTTTATAATTTATTATATACCCGTACAGGTATAGGTTTTATATGTGTGATATATGAGGGAATTAAATAATAAATAGTATGGAGGTTTGACATATGTCTAGAAAAATTGTTGTAGTAGGCGGAGTTGCTGGCGGGGCATCAGTAGCTGCAAGGCTTCGTCGTTTAAGTGAGGAAGATGAAATTATTATGTTTGAACGCGGTGAATACATTTCGTTCGCAAACTGTGGATTGCCATATTATATTGGCGGTGTCATTACAGAAAGACAAAAGTTATTAGTACAAACTGTTGAAAGGATGTCAAAACGTTTTAATTTAGATATACGTGTATTGAGTGAAGTTGTAAAGATTAATAAAGAAGAGAAAACAATTACGATAAAGAATGTAACTACAGATGAAACATATAACGAGGAATATGATGTTTTGATTCTTTCACCAGGGGCGAAACCAATTGTTCCACCTATTCCGGGCATTGAAGAAGCGAAGGCGTTGTTTACGTTACGAAATGTACCTGATACAGATCGTATAAAAGCGTATATTGATGAGAAGAAACCACGTCATGTGACGGTTATTGGTGGAGGATTTATTGGAGTGGAAATGGTTGAGAATTTAAGAGAACGCGGGATTGAGGTTACTCTTGTAGAGATGGCAAATCAAGTGATGCCACCAATTGATTACGAAATGGCGGCATATGTACATGAGCATATGAAGGTGCACAATGTTGAGCTTGTTTTTGAAGATGGTGTAGATGCGTTAGAAGAGAATGGGACTGTTGTACGTTTAAAAAGTGGCTCAGTTATAAAAACAGATATGATTATTTTAGCAATTGGTGTACAACCAGAGAGTAGTTTAGCGAAAGATGCAGGATTAGCATTAGGAGTTAAAGGAACGATAAAGGTAAATAAGAAATTTCAAACATCTGACCCATATGTATATGCAATTGGTGATGCAATTGAAGTGAAAGATTTTGTTACAGAAACAGAAACGATGATTCCTTTAGCGTGGCCAGCTAATCGTCAAGGTCGCATGTTAGCAGATATTATTCATGGGCATACAGATTCTTTATATAAAGGTACGATGGGAACTTCTGTGGCTAAAGTTTTTGATTTAACAGTTGCTTCGACTGGAGTAAATGAGAAAATATTAAAACGATTAAATATACCCTATGAGGTAGTACATGTACAGGCAAATTCTCATGCGGGATACTATCCGAATGCTACGCCAGTGCTAATAAAATTAATCTTTAATAAAGAAAGCGGAAAAATTTACGGAGCACAGGCTTTAGGGCGTGATGGAGTAGATAAGCGTATCGATGTTATTGCAACGGCAATGAAGGCAAATTTAACTGTAATCGATTTACCAGATTTAGAATTATCATATGCCCCGCCGTATTCTTCTGCAAAAGATCCAGTAAACATGGTGGGGTATGCCGCAAGTAATATAGTAGATGGTTTTGTGGACACAGTGCAATGGCATGAAATAGATCACATTGTTGAAAATGGTGGGTACCTTATTGATGTTCGAGAGCCTAACGAACTAAAACAGGGAATGATTGAAGGCTCTATTAATATTCCGTTAGATGAATTACGTGATCGATTGGATGAAGTGCCAATGGAAAAAGAAATATATATCACTTGCCAACTTGGTATGAGAGGGTATGTTGCAGCGCGTATGTTAATGGAAAAAGGATATAAGGTAAAGAATGTAGATGGTGGTTTTAAATTGTATGGGACAGTATTGCCAGAACGTGTTGTATATTGATATTTTTCATCTTCTACTTCAAGATTTAGTGAAAGATGAAAACCTATAGATTAAGGTTTTAATTTTTGTTTCGCGAACATATAAGACAAAAATTAAAAATAGGGGTTTACAAAATACCCTATAGGGTATAATATATTGTCATAGGTTATAAATGGTGACATAATGGTAATGAGATAATATGAAGCGACCTCCTAGATTATCAAGTCAGGGATTTTAACCCATAATAATGAATGAAAACATTATGAATGGGGTTATACCCTATGATAATAGGAGGCCACTATGGAAAATATAATCTATATTGGGATGGATGTCCACAAGGAAAGTTTTAGCTTATGTGCACTACACGGAACAACTGGGGAAATTGTAAGAGAAGCACGATGTGCTTCAAATGTATCTCTCGTAAAAAAATTCGTTGAGAAACTGAAAACAAAATATGGTGAAGATATAAAAATTAAAGCTGGATATGAGGCTGGTTGTTTAGGGTATTCACTTCATAATCTTCTTGAACAAAATGGAATTGATTGTGATATTTTAGCTCCCACAACAATGTACAGTTCATCAAAAAATAAAATGGTTAAAAATGATAAATTCGATGCCAAAATGATTGCTCTTAATTTAGCAAATGGCACCTATAAAGAAGTATATGTTCCAGAAGAAGAGGATGTTGCCGTGAAAGAGTATATCCGCATGTTAGGTGATTTTAAAACATCTTTGAAAAAAATAAAACAACAGATAAAAGCATTCCTTTTAAGGCATGGCTATGTGTATGAAGGGAAATCAAGCTGGACAATCGCTTATATGAAATGGTTAAAGAATCTTGATCTACAAGGATTATTCAAAGAAACGTTAGGCGAATACCTATTACAGTATGATGTTCTAGTCGATAAAATTGAGCGGTTCAGTCTGAGATTAGAAGAATTATCTCATCGTGAAAGGTACGAAGAACCAATCGCAAATTTAAGATGCTTAAAAGGTATAGATACAACATCGGCAATGACTGTTCATGTGGAAATTGCAGACTTCACTCGTTTTCCCACGGCTAAAGCATTTATGGCTTATGTAGGATTGACACCAAGCGAAAGCTCAAGTGGAGAAAAAATCAGTCGACGTTCGATTACAAAACAAGGAAATTCGACCGTTAGGTCTACTCTTGTAGAATGTGCAAATGCGTTGGTAAAAGGAACAATCGGATTAAAATCGAAGCGAGTGAAAGCAAGACAAAAAGGGCAACGAAGCGAAGTGATTGCTTATGCGGATCAGGCTGTAGAAAGGTTACAAAGAAAATATTATCGCATGATATATCAAGGGAAACCTAGAAATGTTGCCGTTACAGCTATCGCAAGAGAACTGGGGTGTTTTATATGGGGATTAGAAACAGGTAAAATTCACCGAAAATAAAGAGGGAAGGATATGAAGTTGATTGATTCATTCATAGTTAGAAACCAAAGGTATCAATTGATGGCATAGATGAGCTTCAGAGATAGTGAATTACAGGTCTGGCTATCTATGACTCACCTCTTCTGGCATGGCTGAAATTCTGATAAACAAGCTATTTATTAGAATTTGAAAAGGTGTGATCCACGCAGTGAGATTATAAGAGCCTAACGACGAACCATTAACCTGAGGTAACCAATCCACGAATAACAGAGTGGTTAACTGTCGATAGATCTTATTTCTGAAGCTTTTGTATGCCATCAAGAAAAATATTATGGGTGAAAAACTATTGACAAAGGTCACTTCATAACAGGTGATTATAGAATGGAATATAATCAAGATATGAAAAATAGATTGAAACGTATTGAAGGTCAAGTTCGTGGTGTGCTTCGTATGATGGAAGAAGGAAAAGATTGCCGAGAAGTTATTACACAGTTAACAGCATCTCGTTCTGCACTTGATCGTACAATTGGACTCGTTGTTGGAACGAATTTAGAGCAGTGTTTGCGTGAACAGTTTGAAAGTGGTAATGGCTCAAATGAAGAGTTAATTAAAGAAGCTGTTCAATTACTTGTAAAAAGCCGATAATCTGTCAAACGTAAGTGTTGACAGATTTTCAAAAACGTTTTAATATACCCCTACAGGTATTTGTATATGAATTGTGGAGGAATCGATTATGAGTATAAAAGTGGATATGAGTTTAGATTGTAAAGGTTTGGCTTGTCCGATGCCTATTGTGAAAACGAAGAAGGCGATAGAAGGATTGGCACCAGGGCAAGTGATTGAAGTTAAGGCAACAGATAAAGGATCTACGGTAGATATAAAAAGTTGGGCGAGTAAAGTAGGACATCAATATATCGGGACGAAACACGAGGGTGATGTATTGGTGCATTATGTTAGGAAAGCAAACGAGCATGAAGTGAATGAAGTTGTGAAATATCCACATACAATTACGAATGCAGAATTACAGTCTATATTGTCTCATGGAGAAGAGAGCATTGTATTAGATGTTCGCGAAGCAGCGGAATTTGCTTTTGGCCATATTCCATCCGCCATTTCGGTGCCATTAGGTGAATTAGACAGTGCAGTATTAGATAAGATGAAGCAAATTTATGTTATTTGTCGAACTGGTAACCGTAGTGATGTAGCTTGCCACATGTTGAAAGAGAAAGGTTATGCAAATGTGAAAAATGTCATCCCAGGCATGTTAGAGTGGAAAGGGAATATAGAGAAGTAAATTTTTTTGAAAGAAAATATACCTATGGGGGTAATAAAATGAATGTTAAACCGTTACAAGCAAAAGATGTGGCAGAGAAAGTTTTATTCGGAGAGTTATTCATTTTAGATGTTCGTAATGAGACGGATTATGAAGATTGGAAAATTGAAGGGAAACAAGTTTCTTCTATTAATAAACCTTACTTTGACTTGTTAGATGGTGTAGATCATATTGTAAGTGAATTACCTAAAGATAAAGATGTTTTAGTAGTATGTGCAAAAGAAGGGTCTTCTATATTTGTGGCAGAGCAATTAACAGAGGCGGGATTACAAAATATTTATTATTTAGCTGGTGGCATGAAAGCTTGGAGTGAATATGTAAAGCCTATAAAAGTTGGAGATTTAAAAAATGGCGGAAGTATGTATCAGTTTAACCGCCTAGGAAAAGGCTGTTTATCTTATATGGTCGTTTCAAACGGTGAAGCAGCAGTTATTGATGCGGTAAGGACAGCCGAGGCATATGAAGAGTTTGCGAAAGAGCATGGCGTTACGATTAAGAATGTAATGGATACACATTTACATGCAGACCATATTTCTGGAGGACGTAAGTTAGCGGAAAAAGTAGGGGGTACGTATTGGTTACCGCCAAAAGATGCGGAGGAAGTCGTTTTCTCATACGAACCGCTCGTTGAAGGATCTGTTATTACGGTGGGGGGTACTAAAATTGAAATTGACGCGTTATACTCACCAGGGCATACGATTGGAAGTACGTCATTCATTGTAGATGATTCTTATTTATTATCAGGCGATATTTTATTTGTAGATTCAATTGGGCGTCCTGATCTTGCTGGTAAGGCTGAAGATTGGGTGAGTGATTTACGTAATACTTTGTATAGCCGATATAAAGAGCTATCTCAAAATTTAGTTGTGTTACCGGCTCATTATTCAAAAATAAGTGAAATGAACGAAAGTGGTATTGTTAGTGCAAAATTAAAAGATTTATTTGAGCATAATGCAGGATTAAATATTGAGGATGAGGGAGAGTTCCGTAAAGTTGTAACAGAAAACTTACCACCTCAGCCAAATGCATATGAAGAAATTCGTCAAACCAATATGGGTAAAATTCACCCAAGTGTGGATAAAGAGCGTGAAATGGAGATTGGTCCAAATCGTTGTGCAGTGCACGAATAATGAAATAAATAAAAAATGGAGGAATTGATGATGAATATAAAACAAGTGTTAGATGCGAAAGGTTTAGCATGTCCAATGCCGATTGTAAGAACAAAGAGAGCAATGGATACTTTGCAAACTGGAGAAGTGTTAGAAATACATGTAACGGATAAAGGGTCAGTTAAGGATATTCCAGCGTGGGCAAATAAATGTGGCCATGACATCGTAAAGCTTGAAGAAGAAGGCGATGTGCTGAAGTTTTGGATTAGGAAGGCGTAGTGAAGCAATAGTTTTGTAAATATAGAGAGGTTGGTTATATGAACACAATATTAAGTACGCTTTTCATTGTACTTGCTGCATGGTTTGTTATTTCACGATTTTTACCAGTGAAAGGTGTTCAAAATATAAATGGCAAAGAATTGAAAAGTATAGTGGGGAAAAAGGGGAAGTATTTTATTGATGTCCGTACAGTAGGTGAATATAGAGGGAATCATATGAAAGGCTTTCAAAATATCCCCCTAAATGATCTAGCAAGTAAGGCGAATCAATTAGATAAGAATAAGGAAGTAATCGTTATTTGCCAAAGTGGAATGAGAAGTAAGCAAGCAGCAAAGGTATTGAAAAAACTAGGGTTTCAGCAAGTAATAAACGTTTCAGGTGGTATGAATGGTTTGTGAGGAGGAAATTTAAAATGAAAGAAATGACTACAAAAGAATTAGAAGAAAAATTGTTGCGTAAAGAAGCGGTAAATATTGTGGATGTACGTGAAGTAGAAGAAGTAGCTGAAGGGAAAATTCCAGAAGCATGTAATATTCCACTAGGACTATTAGAGTTTCGTATGCATGAATTAAATAAAAATCAGGAATATATTATCGTTTGTCGTTCAGGCGGGAGAAGTGCAAGAGCTGTTCAATTTTTAGAAAGTTACGGTTTTCAAGTAATCAATGTGGTAGGTGGTATGTTAGCTTGGGAAGGAAAAGTAGAATAGGGAGAAACAATTTTTATAAATAAAAATACCCCTATAGGTAATTGGAGGGAGAACAATATGGAACAACAGAAGAAAACAACAATCGTTTTATTTAGCGGAGATTACGATAAAGCAATGGCTGCTTATATTATTGCAAATGGCGCAGCGGCGTATGATCAAGAGGTAACTATTTTTCATACTTTCTGGGGATTAAATGCTTTAAGGAAAGATGAATATGTGAATGTAAAGAAAACATTTATAGAAAAAGTATTTGGAAGAATGATGCCACGCGGTGCTGATAAGATGGGGTTATCCAAAATGAATTTTGCTGGTATGGGACCAAAGATGATTAAAGGCATTATGAAAAAACATAATGCAATGCCTTTGCCAGATTTAATTGATTTGGCAAAAGAACAGGGGATTAAACTTGTAGCTTGTCAAATGACAGTAGATTTATTAGGGTTAAAAGAGGAAGAGATTATGGAAGGCGTAGAGTTTGCAGGTGTAGGGGCATATTTAGCAGATGCTTCGGATGGGAATGTAAACTTATTCATTTAAATCACCTTCTTTTTAGAAGGCGGGGGATGTAAGATGAGCTTAGTCGTATTACTTTTTATAATTGGGTTTATAGGATCATTTATATCAGGAATGGTTGGGATTGGTGGCGCGATTATTAATTATCCGATGATCTTATACATTCCAGTATTGCTAGGATTTACTGGCTATACGTCACATGAAGTGAGCGGTATTACAGCGGTACAAGTATTCTTTGCAACTTTTGCAGGCGCGTGGGCATACCGGAAAAGTAATGACATGAATAAAACGTTAGTTATGTATATGGGAGCTAGTATATTAATAGGAAGTTTTATAGGAAGTTTTAGTGCAAATCTATTAGATGAACACGCTGTAAATGTTGTTTATACAGTATTGGCGACCATTGCAGCTATGATGATGTTTGTACCGAAGAAAAATAATAGTGGAGCAGTTAAGTATAATAAATGGTTAGCAAGTGTGTTAGCGTTTATTGTAGGAGGTGTTTCGGGCATTATTGGAGCTGGAGGTGCGTTTCTTTTAGTTCCTATTATGCTAGTTATTTTAAAATTACCATTGCGCATGACGATAGCGACATCTATCGCTATTACGTTTATTTCCTCAGTAGGGATTACGACTGGAAAAGTGATTACTGGACAAGTAGTTATCATTCCAGCTCTAATTATTGCGGTTGCAAGTATATTTGCTGCGCCACTTGGAGCGCGAGTCGGGAAGAGGATAAATCAAAAAGTACTACAATATATGTTATCGATTTTAATTGTCGGCACTGCTATTAAGATGTGGATTGATATGATATCGAAATAAAAGGATGGGCTGCTTGCAGCCCATCCTTTTATTTATGCCCAAATAACTTTCATTAAGTTTTTATATTCGTCATTCGCTAATTTATATAGCATTCTCGTATGTTCAAAGACAAGTGCTGGATTAAAGTTTGGTTCTGAGAATGCAAGAGATGTTGAAATATCAATTGCATTTTGCTTATTTAATGTGAATTTTGCAAAGCGATAAGATGTATTTAATTCATTGATGACATGTAAAATATCATTTGTTGATGTTGCATCAGGTACGTGAGCAACATTGAAGCAGTATATATCCACCGTAGGATGTTCGTTTTGGAAAGCAGCGATAAGTTGAATTTTTGCGCCAGCTTCAGTCTCTAATCCTACTGAAAAATGAACAGAGCCATCATTTTCATCTATATTTTCTTCCATGTATATATCGTTGGATTTTAAGTAGTCTTTAAAATCTGAGATGTTATGTTTTACTGCAGCTTTCATATGTATGAGCCCCCTGATAATTGGAATAGATTGCTACTATTTATTATAATTTAAAAATATTAAAAAAGATAGTTAGAAAGTTCTGATTTTTAATTCTGAAGAAATAAAAAGAAGCCGTACTCTACCTCCATAGAGTACGGCTTCTTTACTATTCATTGTCGTTAGACGATGTTTCTGTATCTTCACTGCTATTTTTGTTCTTATTTTTCACTTCATGGTTACTTGATTCGCGTTCACTTGAATTTTCAGACTTAGATTCTTTTGTCTTTTTCGAATCAGAGTCTGAGTCAAACTTTGTATATGCAGGTAGTCCAAGATGAGTACGAAGTTCATTTGTAACATTAGCTAATTCTTTTTTATCTGGATTGTAGTAGTAAGTTCGACCACCACCAGCAGATTTGCTACAAGTATCGTCACCTTTTGCCATATAGCAATCATCACCTTGGATTTGTAATTTCTCAATTTCCGAATCCGATCCATATTTATAGAATGAAAGCATATCATCAAATGTTAAGTTTGTAACGAATTGGCCGTTAATATCATCAATGATGTTGCCAACTTTTGTTACAGAACCAACACTAGTTAGTTTCTTTAAAATAGCCTCGATAACGAGTTGTTGACGTTGTCCACGCATTGCATCACTATCGATGTGTCTTGTTCTAGCAAGAGCAAGAGCTTCTTCGCCATTTAGCTTTTGAACACCTTTTTCTAGGTGAATAGCCTCAGCATTATCATTGCTATCTTGCTCAGTAAATTCAACTGGTACATCAACTTCAACACCGCCCAAGTCATCGACGATTTTTATAAATGATTTAAAGTTGAATTTTACAAAATAATCGACAGGAACATTCATTAATTTTTCAACTGCATCAATGCTTGCTTGTGGTCCACCATTTTTTCCGTTTTTAGCAGAACCGAATGCATGAGCGTGTGTAATTTTATCTTTTTTCTTTTCTATTGGAATATAAGTATATGTGTCACGTGGGATACTTAATAGTTTAACAGTTTTGCTATCTTTATTAAATGTTGCAAGTAAAAGCGCGTCTGTTCTTATAGCTTCACCATATTCTTTTCCACGGACATCGCTTTCATCAACACCCATTATTAAAACAGAGACATTGTTTGTAATAGGTTTTACAGCCTTATCACGTAAATCAGATTTATCACCGCGTGCTAAATCGTGTGCGGCATTTCGAACAGCAGAAGATGCTTTATTTACTAAAAACCAAGTATAACCGCCGCCTATTAATAAAACGAATAGTATAGCGCTTATAATAATTTTTATTTTTTTCTTATTTTTTTTCGGTTTATTGCGTGTATTTTCTTGCAAAGATGGGTTTTGCTCCATTTCCTGTACTCCTTCATTTGGATTGAAATACGACACTCATATCCACTTATTATAATGAAATTTAGCGAAAAAAAACATTACAAAACATTTACATTTCGTAAAAATTCAATATATTTATAAAAAGTCAGATTTTCTATATTATATTTTTGAGATGTAGAATAAGTATAAGTTGTTTTAGTAGAAATGAAAATATATATTGTGAGAAAGTGATAGAGAAGTAAGATTTGTTGAAATATAGCCAAGAAGAGATGAGTAAGCTTACTTATTTCTTCTATATAATAAAGAAGAATTTGACGGATAAAGGAGAGAGCATAATGAATCATACATCATTCCGAGCAATCGTTGTGAACGAAAAGGAAAATCATCAGTTTGTAAGAAAAGTTGTTGAGAGAGAAGTAAGTAGTTTACCTGAGGGAGACGTATTCATACAAGTTCATTATTCTTCATTAAATTATAAAGATGCTCTTTCAGCTACTGGTAATAAGGGTGTTACGAGAACATATCCTCATACGCCAGGAATTGATGCTGCAGGAGTGGTTGTGAGTAGTGAAGATGCTACCATTAAAGCAGGAGATCAAGTTATTGTAACGGGATATGACTTAGGTATGAATACCTCTGGTGGTTTCGGAGAATATATTCGCGTGCCATCATCTTGGGTCGTGCCTTTACCGGAAGGAATGTCATTAAAGGAAAGTATGATGTATGGGACAGCAGGTTTTACTGCGGCTTTGTCGGTATATAAGCTTATTGGAGCAGGAGTCAAGCCTAGTATGGGAGATGTTTTAGTAACGGGTGCTACAGGCGGCGTAGGGAGTGTAGCTGTTAGTATATTAAGTAAGCTAGGGTTTAACGTAGTAGGAGCGACAGGAAAAATGGAAGAGGAAGATATGCTACTACGTCTAGGAGCGAAAAAGGTGATTCATCGCGCGGAATTGAATGATGAATCAGGAAGACCGATGTTAAAAGGGATATACGCGGGAGTTATCGATACTGTAGGTGGACATATGCTAGAAACAGCTTTAAAAACAGTAAAGTATGGTGGTTGTGTAACGACATGCGGTAATGTGGCAGGCCAGGAACTACAAACAACGGTATATCCGTTTATTTTACGAGGTATAAGCCTTTTAGGGATAGATTCCGTGCAATGCCCAGTAGATGTGAGAAGAGATGTTTGGACGCTTTTAGCGAAAGAATGGGGAAATAAAGAGTTACTATCTTATACAGAAGAATGTACATTAGAAGAATTAGAGAAGAAGTTTGCACTTATATTGCAAGGAAAGTTAAAAGGAAGAACAGTTGTTAAAATATAATGAAAAAAGAGACGCTTAAGTTAGCGTCTCTTTCTTATTATAATGATTGTTTTAGATTGATTTTTCCTTGTTCACCTAAAACACCGTCAGCGATATTTACAGCGTGATCGCCAATGCGCTCTAAGTTACTTACCATATCGACGAAGATGATACTTGCATCACCTGAACAGCTGCGTTCGTTTAGACGTAATACGTGACGTTTACGAAGAACACGTTCCATTTGGTCGATTTTGCGTTCTTTGGCAATAACAGTTTGAGCTAGTTCAGTATCGAAGTTTGTTAAAGCTTCAACTGAGTCTTGCAGTGTTGAAATTGTTAACTCAAGCATTTCGTTTAATTCAGCTAATGCTTCATCTGATAGTGAAACACGGTTTGAAATTTGGAAATCTACAAGTTCTACAAGGTTTTCTACATGATCACCGACACGTTCAATATCTCCAACAACACCTGCTAAAACAGAATGTTTTTCAGAATCCGTAGGTGAAAGTGGCTTTTCTGATAGTAAAACTAAATACTCGGTAATTTTTTTATCTAAATTGTTAATAGCTCCTTCTAATTGAGTAGCCATGTTTGCGTGTTTTTTGTCTTGTGTATTTAAAAATTGATTTGCTTCTTTTAATCCATGTAATGAGAACTCAGCCATACGGATAATCTCTTTTTGAGCTTCAGTTAAAGCGATGGCTGGAGATTGTTCAATAAAGATTGGATTTAAATGTTGTGGTTTGAAGTCAATCGCTGCATCTTCACCACGAATAATTTTTGTTACGATCCATGCTAACACTGCAATGAACGGGAATTGAATGATTGTATTTGTTACGTTAAATGTTCCGTGTGCAAATGCAATAGTCATTTCTGGATTCAAGTTTAATGATGTTTGGAAATATTGAATTAAACTTGTAAATGGTATTAATAAAATTGTAAAGATAATTGTACCGATAATATTAAAGATAACGTGAACTAATGCTGCACGTCTTGCTGCAATTGAAGTACCGATTGCTGCTAATACAGCTGTAATTGTTGTACCGATGTTATCACCGAATAATACAGGAAGAGCTGCTTGTAAATCGATTGCACCTTGACCGAATAGTTCTTGTAAAATACCGATTGTTGCACTTGAACTTTGTACAATTAAAGTAAAGACTGTACCGACAACAATTCCTAAAATTGGATTATCACTCATGCTCACTGTTAATTCTTGGAATGATTCTAAAGAACGAAGAGGTTTCATACCTGCGCTCATTAATTCTAAACCGAAGAATAACATACCAAAACCGAATACAACTTGACCTACAGAATGTACTTTTTTATTTTTAAAGAAGAATAGTAAGATTGCTCCAACTGCCATAACTGGGAGAGCATATTCTCCGATTTTAATTCCGATAATAAATGCAGTAACTGTCGTACCGATGTTTGCACCCATAATAACACCGATTGCTTGTCTTAATGTCATAAATCCGGCACTTACAAGTCCGACTGTTAAAGCGGTTGTTCCTGAACTGGATTGGATTAATACAGTAACTAACATACCTGCTAGTACACCCATAAGTGGGTTTGTTGTAAAACGATCTAGAATATCGCGAAGACGATCTCCAGCTGCTTGTTGCAGTCCATCGCCCATGTATTTAATCCCGAATAAGAAAATACCTAATCCACCAATGAACTGGAAGATCATATCTTGAACATTATATTCCACGCATTCCACTCCTTAAATTTCATGTACGATGTAATTATTAACTGAACCTTGAGTCACTGTAAACGGTTTGCTAGTAAAATTTACACTAAATTTACAAAGGGAATAAAAGTTTACAATCCCTTAAAGAAACAACTGCATTTCATTGGTTTTTATCTTGTATAAATCTTAATTTTGTAAAGAAATCACACTTTTTAGAATAATGTTGTTCAGTCGAATATCAAGGAAAGCGTCTGCAAGTTCATCGTATATTTTTTGATGAACGTTAAAAAAATATGTAGGGAAATGCATGTAGTTTTAGAACAGCAAAATGAGGGAAAACAATTCTTTTAACATGATAAAAAAGCCACTGAATTATCCAGCAGCTTTTTCCGTGTTTTTATCGCCATGCTTTTGTTTTCTTATGCTTGTAATGTAAATGAAGAGAAAAGCAATAAGTAATAGAGAGGAGTAACGATATACAGTTGCATAGTTTGTAAAGTGAGCAATAAATCCAAAGATAATCGCTCCAGCGCCGATTCCAAGGTCAAATGCGGAGAAGAATGTAGCAGTTGCTACGCCGCGTCGATGCGGTGCTACGCGGTCAATCATCCATGCTTGTAGTGCAGGTTGGATCGCTCCAAAACCACTTCCGTAACATGCTGCAGCAATAATTAAGCTCGGAATTGTCGTCGTATACGACAATAAAATAATACCTGTAAACGTTATAATAACTCCCGGAATGATGACGAATGTATGGCCTTTCGCATCATATAGCTTTCCAGAGAATGGACGAGTCACAGCGATTGCTAGTGCGTTACATAAAAAGAAGAGACTAATATCAGCTATGCCGACTTCTGTAGCAAATAGTGTGATAAAACTTCCGATTCCTCCGTACATTAATGTAATACATAATATTAATAATGAAGGAAGTAAAGCTTTACGCTCAATAAATCCATCGAGAAAAGTACTAGATGATTGTTGTGGAGGCTGTTTCGTTTTTTGGATTTGAAGTAGTTTCGTTAATATTAATGAAACAATTGTGCACGATAATGCACATAAAAAAAGAATTGTGAAGTTATATGGTAACTACTCAGCTTCTTCAAATAAAAAAACAGGCCAAATACATGTTTCCGATTCGAAAACATGAAAAGAAAATACTCCAATCAGAGAAAGAATCTATGCCAAATAGAGAAATTCTCTTATGAAGTCGTGTTATTCCAAGGAACCGTTCTAGTTTCTATGACTTGGTTTATCGCTTGTAAGACCGATTGTTTTTGTTTTTTCATGGTACTCATAAAGCTTCGTATCTGACAAAAAGATTCTGCGCCTTTCTTACTTCGGAAAGTCCCAGACACTTTCTGTTTTACTTTCGTCATCCGAATATCCCGTTCTGCTTGATTGTTATCAAATGGAATGGCTGGATGTTCTAAAAACGCTAGAATTCTGTCAGAATACTTGACGAAGCGATTCCATAAATTTTGAGAAGGCGTCTGCTTTCCTTTCTTCTTTTGTTTCGTGGAAAGAATCTGTTGTTCTTTCAATATGGATTGATACATAATAAACAGATTCTTTTGCGTCGCTTTTGGCATGGTACCTTCGGATTGCTTTTTCATCGTCAACGCTTGCGTTAGAAATTTCTGCATCTGTTGTGCCCATTGTTCTCCAGTACTATCTATAATTCCTTGTAAATCTCGTAAGAGATGGGCATTACATAAAACGTGACGACAATCTGTATACGCATCATACGATTTCCAACCATCATGCATCGCAATTCCAGAAAAAGATGGCAAGATTTCTCCAGCATCCATTGCTTCTTTTCCACGTTTTTGATGAATATGTTGCAATGTCACCTCCGGTGTACTGGCAGTATGTAACCATTGTGTTTTGTTTTCTACACGCATACCAGTTTCATCAAAATGGACAACAGGAGACTGCAGAATCTTTTCCTTTACTTCTTTTATGAATGGCTGCAATTGAGAAGCGAAAGCCTGTGTATGATTTACCAGGGTTCCTTCGCTTATAGAATGTCCAAAACAATCCTGAAAGAATTCTTTTGTTCGCTTCAAAGAAATGCATTGATAATGCGTTAAATAGGGAATCAGTCTTTTTATATTTGGACCATATTGAACAGGACGAGATACTGTCGAAGGAAATTGGGCTTCTTGGATAGAATGGCAATGTGGGCATTCTTTCTGTTCTACTTTATGTTCTGTCACTTCGATCTGAATAGGTGGTAAGTCATACACTTGGCGAATGCGATACCCTTTTACAGGCTCGTGGTTCAAGGAAGTATGACAACAAGTACAATATGTAGGAGAATGTGTAATCGTATGATCTGGAGTCGCTGTCAAACCAAGAGTATGTCCCTTGTGGCCCAACTGGCCACCCGTTTGACGATGAGACGGTTTGCGCAAACTTTTTGTAACGGGCTTACCCAAACCATCTGTAGAAGGTGGCTTATGACTATTTTTGGAGTTTTTTTTTGAAGCATTTTCTAGTTCTTGTATACGTTTTTCTAACTTAGAAAATGTTTCTTCAAATAAAGAAATAACAGCTTCAGGTCCTTTTTTATATGTATCTAAAATAATTTTTCGATCGACCATAAGATTCACCTCCCCTGTTTGATATACTCAGTATTTACAAATGGGAGGCATATGAAACTAGTAAAATTTAAAAAAGACACCGAAAGGTGGCTGAGTAGTTACGTTATATGTTTGCATAAGCCATAGTCCGATAAGTGGACCGAGGGCCATTGCAAGTGTTCCAGAAAGACCAAAATATCCCATGCCTTCTCCGCGGCGAGCTGAGGGAATTAAATCAGAAACGACAGTTCCATATGTAGTCGTTGTAATACCGAAACCAGCTCCGTGCAAAATACGAACAGCAAGCAAGAGAAAAATAGTTGAGGCGAAAAGGTAACTGCCCATAGCGAGTAAACAGATAGCAGTACCGATCATTAAAATGATTTTTTTATTGAATTTTTGCAAGGCGTTCCCAGTTAGCGGTCTAACAAAAAGTGCCGCAACGGTAAACATGCCGACAACAAATCCGATATTTGAACTTGTGCCACCAATTTCTTTCACATAAACAGGTAAGGTTGGAATTAACATTTGAAACCCTAAAAACATACATAAGTTTGCAAAAATTAAAGCAACAAACTCTTTTGTCCATAACGGTTCTCGTTTTACGAGTATTGCTTCTCCCATATATTCATCCCCTATATAAAATTTTCTCTTTTCTTTCGAGTATATGTATTGGCCAATGCAACAGTCAAGGAAGGTGTCTTGAAAACGGATAACAATTTTTAAGGTGAAAAACTGACAAATTTGTGTAAAGGCTACACAACTATGAAAAAAAGATGTAAAGTATAGATGTATAGACTTGTAGGTGTTAAGAATGATAGAAATTGTTTTTTCTTTAAAGAAAGCGGATTCAAAGGAGTAGTGAACAAGAAGGGGATATATACTTTTTCACTACATATATTTGAAAAGGTTTACAATATGATGAAGAAAGAGGCGTGTACATATGAGACGATTAGGTATTTCTATTTATCCAGAACATTCAACAGTAGAGAAAGATAAGGAGTATTTAACATTAGCAAGTAAATATGGGTTTACACGTGTGTTCACATGTTTATTATCTGTGGATGGAGAAAAAGAGAAAATTATTGAAGAATTTAAAGAAACGATCTCACATGCGAATGCATTAGGGTTCCAAGTATTAGTGGATATTAGTCCATCTGTTTTTGAACAATTAGGTATTTCGTATAATGATTTATCATTCTTCCATGAATTGGGTGCGTACGGTATTCGTTTAGATGTTGGTTTTTCAGGATTAGAAGAATCAATTATGACTTATAATCCGTATGGTTTGAAAATTGAGATTAATATGAGCAATGGTACGAAGTATGTAGATAACATTATGAGTCATAGACCAAATCGTGAAAATTTAATTGGTTGTCATAATTTTTATCCGCATCGTTATTCAGGGTTATCATACGATCATTTCATTAAATGCTCGAAACAATTTAAAGATTACGGTATGAGAACGGCTGCTTTTATTTCATCATTTGATGCAACATATGGACCTTGGCCAGTAACAGAAGGGTTATGTACATTAGAGCAGCATCGTGAATTACCGATGACAACACAGGCGAAACATTTATTCGCGACGGAATTAATTGATGATGTTATTATTGCAAACGCATATGCGTCAGAAGAAGAATTACAAGCACTAGGTGCATTAAATAAAGAGAAACAAACATTTGATATAGAAATATATGATACAACGACAGAACTAGAAAGAATTATCGTATTAAACGAACCACATTTTTATCGCGGAGATGTATCTGAATATATGATTCGTTCTACACAAAGTCGTGTGAAATATAAAAAAGAAGAGTTTAAACCTCATAATACGCGTGAAATTAAGCGTGGGGATTTATTAATTGATAATGAACAATATGGTCAGTATAAAGGCGAATTACAAATTGCATTAAAAGATATGGTGAATACAGGAAAAACAAATGTAGTTGGTCGAATTGTAGAAGAAGAGATTTTCTTACTAGACTATTTACAAGCATGGGATAAATTCGGATTTACATTAAAGAAATAGAGAGAATATAAAGGGGAAAAACTACTGATTTCAGCAGCTTTTCCCCCTTTATATATAAAGAGCGAGAGGAAGAGCTATGACAAAGGTGCATCAGCGATTAATTTCTATTTTAGAGGAATTTTTAGAAGAGAAATCGATGTTAAATCGAGCTTTTTTAGCGGGCCGTTTACATGTATCGACGAAGACGATTCAAAAGGATATAAAATTATTAAATGATATATTGGAAGAAAATGGAGCGAAAATCGAATCGCAAAGAGGGACTGGGTACGAATTAGAAATTATACAAAAGAAGAAATTTGAAGACTTTTGTGTGAGTCTATTTCAAAAACAGACGGAAAAGATCCCAACTTCTTATGAAGAAAGAATAGCGTACATTCTGCAGCGTGTTTTAATGACAGAGGGATATGTGAAGCTTTCAGAATTAGCGGAAGAGATGTATGTGAGCAAATCAACGGTCAATTTAATTATGAAAGATGTTACAGATATATGTGGTCGCTATAAATTACAAATTGAGAAGAGACCGTATTATGGTATACGTATTGTTGGAGAGGAATTTAATATTCGTTCTTGTTTATCACAATATGGTTTACCGCGTTATGACCATACTCCGTTTCATGAGCAATTTGAGCAGACGGAGACATATTTATCGCTACCGCATATATCACTCATTCGTTCAATTATATTAAAGTATATTGAAGGCGGAACAATATATTTATCTGATATAGAAATTGATAATTTAGTCATTCATATTGCAATCGCATTAAAGCGTTGTCAAAGTCAACATTATATGAAAGGACTGCATGCGGAGCAATCAGAACTTATAATAAAGAAAGAATATACAATTGCGAAGCAGATTTTAGGAGATTTAGAGAAAGCGTTAAAATTTTCATTTCCAGAAGAAGAAGTATTATATGTGACGATGCATTTATTAAGTACTGCTGTTACAACGAGAAATCGCTATGAAAATATAGAAGAGCTATTAGGGAAAGATATATATGCATTTATGCAACATATTCTTTTTAAAGTAGCGGAAGAACGGAATCTTATTTTTTATTATGATGAAGAATTATTATTTGGATTTGGTATTCATTTAAAAACGTTATTAAATCGTTTGAAGTATAAGTTAAATACGAGAAATCCTCTTTTGGCAGAAGTGAAAAAGAATTATCCGTATGCTTTTGAAATTGCGGTTCTCGTTGGAGATATCATTGGTGAATATACGAGTGAATCGATCCCTGAAAGTGAAATTGGTTATATTGCAATTCACTTCGGTGGAGCTATGAGCCGTTTGCAGGAGCAAAATCAAAAGAAAAGATGCTTATTAGTTTGTGCGACTGGTCAAGGAAGTGCCCAACTATTAAAATATAAAATTTTATCACAGTTCCGAGATAAATTAGAGATTGTAGGTATTACAGGCTATTATCAATTGAAAGTAGAAGATCTTTATAAAGAAAAAATAGATTGTATTATTAGTACGATTCATATACCGAGTGGCTTGCCTGTTCCAGTTATAAAAGTGAATTCAATATTTGATGATAAAGAGATTAAATCGATTGGTCAGCGGTTGTTTACGCATGTGAATACTAGTGTGCAGCCTTATATTAAGGAAGATTTAATCTTTTTAAATTATAGTGCTTCTACGAAAGAGGATGTTATTCAGTTTTTATGTGAGAAAGCTGCTGAGAAACGCTATGTACCAGAAAACTTTTATGCTTCTGTTATGGAAAGAGAAAATACGTCTCCGACAGCGGTTGGGAATTCAGTTGCAATCCCGCATCCGATGCAGTTATTAAGTGAGGAAACTTTTTTGATGTTTTGCACACTTGAAAAGGCTGTTGATTGGGGAGATAAAAAAGTACAAGTAATTATTTTATTTAGTGTAAAGCGCAATAATAATGAAGATTTGCAAAGGCTTTATGATTTTTTATATGATATTATGTCTAGTCAAACTACGATAGAGAAACTTACTCAGACCGAGGTAATTGAAGATTTTCAAGAGATTTTATTATCATTTTGAAAAAGTATATAAAAACTTCCGTTACATAACGGAAGTTTTTTATGTTTAATTGTATACGTTTTCATAATAAGATGGAAATATAGAAAACATATAGCTTGGGGGAATTTAAAATGGCTGATATGCAAACTCCATTTGCGTTAATTTTACATGGTGGCAATGCGAGAAGTGCGGCGCTTGAAGCAATTGCTTTTGCAAGACAAGGAGATTTCGGGAATGCCGGTGAAAAGATGAAACTTGCTAGTGAGGAAATTTCAGCAGCGCATCGTATTCAAACGGATTTAATTCAAGAAGAGGCAAGAGGAAATCATGCAGAAATTAGTTTACTGTTGGTGCACGCACAAGATCATTTAATGAATGCAATTACAGTGAAAGAACTGGCTGAAGAATTTATTGCTCTTCATAAACGAGTAGAAGAGAAAGTGACCGTATAAGATGTACATTTTATTATGTTGTGCAGCAGGTATGTCAACGAGTATGGTCGTAAGAAAAATGCAAGAAGAGGCAAAGAAACAGGGGAAGAATTATAAAATTAAGGCAGTTGATTCAGAACTAGTGAAGCTTGAAATTAAGGAAGCCGATGTCATTTTAATTGGCCCACAGGTGAAATATTTATTTCCAGCTGTAGAATTTCTTGCAAATTCATACAATATACCAGTTGCGATTATAGACCAACGAGATTATGGCATGTGTGATGGTTTGAAGGTGCTTAAGCAAGCAGAACAATTAGTTTTAGCATAATTATATCTTTTTAAATATAAACATTATAATGTTATAAAGTTTATTTCATTCTTTTATAGTAGAGAGAAAGAGGAGGGCTATTGATGAATGGGTTTATGAGTTTTATGGAACAAAAGATTATGCCAACAACGCAAAAGATTGCAGGACAACGACATTTATTAGCAATTCGAAACGGGGTTATTTCTACATTGCCGTTAACGATCGTCGGATCATTTTTTGTTATCTTTTTAAATTTACCAATTGATGCATATATGGAATGGATTGCACCGTTTCGCCATATTTTAGATATTCCATTCCGATTTACAGTAGGACTAATGGCATTATACGCAGCGTTTGGTGTAGGGGCTTCGCTCGCGAACTTTTATCAGCTCAATCAGTTAAGTGCAGGGTTATTATCTGTACTCGCCTTTTTACTAGCATCAGTTGAACCAATTCAAATTACGAAAGCTGTACCAGGTGTTATTGATGCAGGTAGATATATTTCAGTAGGAACATTAAGTGCAACGTCTTTATTCGGCGCAATTGTTACAGCATTAATTGCAGTAGAAATTTATCATTTTATGATTAAGCATAATATCTCCATTAAATTACCAGATAGTGTACCACCAGCAGTTTCAAATTCGTTTGCAGCATTAATTCCAACATTAGCAGTTATTCTTTTATTCTGGGGCATTCGCTACGGTTTGAAATTTGATGTGAATACAACGATCACATATTTAATCGCACCATTAAAATCAGTATTAGTAGGAAATAATTTATTCGGTGGTTTATTAACAGTATTCTTAATCGTGTTTTTCTGGTCATTCGGTATACATGGACCAGCGATTTTAGGACCAATTATTCGTCCGATGTGGGATTCAGCAATTCTTGAAAATATGGAAGTATTCACGGCTACAGGAAATGCACATCAGTTACCAAACTTATTTACAGAGCAATTTATTCAATGGTTCGTATGGATTGGCGGATCAGGCTCAACGTTAGCTTTAGTAATTATGTTTATGTTCTCTAAATCTAAGTTCCTAAAAGAGTTAGGTAGATTATCATTCGTACCAGGTTTATTCAATATTAACGAACCAATTATTTTTGGGGCACCGATTGTAATGAACCCAATTCTAATTATTCCGTTCGTTATTACACCGTTAGTGACAACGACAGTATCATATTTTGCAGTTGTTTCAGGTATGATTCCACTTATGATGGCGAAACTGCCATTTACGATGTTAGCACCAATTGCAGCGGTAATTAGTACGGACTGGACAATTATGGCTGGTGTACTTGTACTTGTTAACTTTGTCATCTCATTCGTTATTTACTATCCATTCTTCAAAATGTATGAGAAACAACAATTAGCAGGAGAGGAGAAAACAGAATGCTCGGAGCAATTATCATCTTAATTACATTCGTGGTCGGACAGTGTATTGCCCATTATTCGAAATGGGTACAAAGTAAATCTTTATTAGTGTTACTACTAGTATCAGTTTTATTTATCGGTTGTTCAATGGGTGCATATGTAATGTTAGGATTGCAATCACCGTACGTAATTATTGTACCGACAATTTTATGTGCAACGTGTTTATCTGCAAAATATAGATTTACGAGCATGGCATTAATACAACGTGTGAAGGAGATGCAAAAGCATGGAGCGTAAATTAGGAATTTCACTTTATCCAGAACATTCAACGAAAGAAAAAGATATGGCTTATATTTCCGCAGCGGCACGACACGGTTTCTCAAGAATATTTACTTGTTTGTTATCTGTGAATCGTCCGAAAGAAGAAATTGTAGCTGAATTTAAAGAGATTATCAATCACGCAAAAGATAACAATATGGAAGTTATTTTAGATGTAGCTCCAGCTGTGTTTGATCAGCTTGGTATTAGTTATAGCGATCTATCATTTTTCGCAGAATTAGGCGCAGACGGTATTCGTTTAGATGTAGGTTTTGACGGATTAACGGAAGCGAAAATGACGAATAATCCGTACGGTTTAAAAATTGAGTTAAATGTAAGTAGCGATATTGCGTACTTAGAAAATATTCTTTCGCATCAAGCGAATAAATCAGCTTTAATTGGTTGCCATAATTTTTATCCGCAAAAATTCACTGGTCTTCCATACGATTATTTCATTCGCTGTAGTGAACGCTTTAAAAAGCATGGTATTCGCAGTGCAGCCTTTATTACATCACATGTCGCAAACATCGGTCCATGGGATATTAACGATGGATTATGTACATTAGAAGAGCATCGTAATTTACCAATTGAAGTACAAGCGAAGCATTTATGGGCAACAGGGTTAATTGATGATGTCATTATCGGAAATGCTTATGCGAGTGAGGAAGAGTTAGAGAAACTAGGAAACTTAAATCGCTACATGTTACAGCTAAAAGTGCACTTTGTAGACGAAGCGACTGAAGTAGAGAAGAGAGCTACGCTGCAAGAATTACACGTAAGGCGCGGCGACATAACAGAGTATATGGTACGTTCTACAGAAGTACGTAAAAAGTACAAAGATTATGACTTCCCAGTGCGTGAAAGTGTGCTGCAGGAAAGAGGGCAAGTTGTAATTGGAAACAATTCATTTGGTAAGTATAAAGGTGAACTGCAAATCATTCTGAAAGAAATGCCGATAGATGAACGGAAAAATATTGTCGGTACAATTGCAGAAGAGGAGTTATTCTTACTAGATTATGTAGGAGCTTGGACGCAGTTTACTTGTGTGGAATAGGGAAGAGAAGGAGAGGATGCTGTGACATCCTCTTTTTTCTGTTGAAATAGTAATCTATCGTATATAGAATGCAAAGAGATAGACTTAATTTGGACGGGAGAGAAGGAGATGGAAGAGTATATAGATGATTTATTAAGGCGGATGGCTGATGAGGAAACAGAGATTTGGCATCGTGCGTATGATGAAGCAAAAGCGTTAAATGACTTATTAACTTTTCTTTATTTACAGCAGAAGGTAATCAAAGCAAAAAAGGTATCTATGAAGAAAGATATTTATTATTTAATGACGAAACTCGCCATCAATACGAAGGAAATCTATATTGCTGATTATCTTATAGATCGTTTGGAATGTGAACAAAGCCCGACTTTGTTAAGTGAACTGCTTAGTAATATTTATACATTGCCAGAAATAAGTAGTACAAATAAAATCATTCCGTATATTTATCATAAAAACGATAGTGTTCGTTATTGGGCAGTTGCTTCCTTAAAGTTATATAAATCGTTAGAAGCGGAAAGTGCGTTGCTAAAGTTGTTGGATACTGAAGAAAATAAAGATGAGATTACACATATTTGTTATACATTGTTTGAGATTGGAACGAAGCAATCGATTCTGCCGTTAACAAAGCTTTTATATAGTAATAGTGCCTATGTTCGTTCAACCGTTATTGAGGTTTTAGCAAAAATAGGGGGATCGGACTTACAAATAGTTTATATTGAAGCTTTACATGATAGAAATGTTATGGTGAAATATGAAGCTGTTCGAGCTATTTATACGTATGGCGACGAAATGGCAATGAGAGCAATTTGCGAACGTGTGAATAAAATTGTTGCTAGAAGACGTAAAAATGAAGTAGAGCCTACGGATGAAGCAGAGATTATCATTGCTCTTCGTTTCTTACATAAGTTTGCTAATCATGAAGAAGTTTTAAAGATATTTGATAAGGTATACAAAAAACGTGGAAACTTGTTTATGTCGGAGAGGGAGTGGCTTCGAGACAATATTGCTTACTTTCAAGAGAAAGAAAGAATGTAATAATTATAGAAAAGGAGCCAGTCTCAACGATGAGACTGGCTCTTTTTTATAACTAGTTTAATACTTTAACTGTAACTGTTTTACGTCCCCAGCTACTTGATGAACCTTTATCTGGCATTAAAACGTCGATTTTATTACCTTTAATAGCTCCACCAGTATCACCAGCGATTGCTACTCCGTAACCTTCAACCCATACTTTTGAACCTAATGGAATGACACTTGGATCAACTGCAATTAGTTTCATGTTTGGATTAGCTGTTAAGTTGTGGCCTAAAGCTGATTTTACTTGGTCGCCTGCTTTATAACCATTTTCAAGTGGATCTGCTGTGTAAGCTGTTGCTACAACACGTAACTCACGAGAAGATGATGGTGTACTTGTTTCAGTTTCTTTTGCAACAGGTTGTTGTGTAGCTGGTTTTTGAGCTTTAGCCGCTTCTTGAGCCTTAGCTGCTTCACGAGCTTCAGCTGCCTCTTGAGCTTTAGCTGCTTCACGAGCTTTAGCTGCTTCTTGAGCCTTAGCCGCTGCTTGAGCTTCAGCATCTGCTTGAGCTTTAGCTGCTTCACGAGCTTTAGCTGCCTCTTGAGCTTTAACTTCTGCTTGAGCTTCAGCATCTGCCTGAGCTTTAGCTGCTTCTTGAGCCTTAGCTGCTTCACGAGCTTTAGCCGCTTCTTGAGCTTTAACTTCTGCTTGAGCTTCAGCTGCTTCGCGAGCTTTAGTTGCTTCCACTGCTTTAGCTTTTGCTTGAGTTTCAGCTACTTCCTGAGCTTTAGCTGCTTCACGAACTTTAGCTGTATCTTGAACTGTAGTCGTTTTTTCAACTTTAGCTACTGGTTGAACTTTAACTGGTGCTTTACCTGTTAAGTAAGGAACATGAACATAAGCTGTTTTTCCGTTATATTCAAATTGAATCCAATCATTTTGTACTTGGTGTGTTGTTTCAATTACATCATCTTTTTTCAACTTACCAAGAATCTCTGAGTCTGTGTTTGCCCCAGCACGTACGTTTAATACGTTTGCTGTTACGTAGTAAGTGTCTTTTGTATAGTCAGCGCTTATGAAAGCTTCTTTACCGCTATTCAATTGAACTTTTGACCAACCATTTTCTGTATGTAAAACATTTACTTTATATCCATCTAATAATTTTCCTACAACTTTTGATTCAGTAGTTGGGTTTTCTCGTACGTTTAGTACGTCAGTCGTTACGATTGTTTCTGCTTTAGCAGATGTTGTGAAAATCCCAAGACCAAAAACCGCTGCTGTTGCTATACCCATAAATTTTTTCATAATAGCCTCCATTGCATTTGTTTTCGTTGACCTCATTATAGCAACCATTATTTTCTTATTTGCGAAAAACATAAAATTACAAAGCTTTCGTAATGGGGCATTAATATTCTGTAACAATTCCATAAATATCCTGATAGCGCTTCCTTGTTGTTTTTTGGCGTATTAGGGCATATGAAACACAAAATGAGTAGTATTTCAATTACTGTAACGTTAATAATATTACAGTAATATTTCTTGATGATATCTATAGTGTTACAAAAATAGCTTATTTTACTGTTTGAATGGAAATTTAGTTATGAAACGATAATCTTTTTAGGCGTGAAAATATATAAATGAGGTGAAATTTAATAAAATATCGATATAATTGTTACAAAATCAGTCGAAGTATGGAAAAAATTACGCCTTGATTTTCGTCTGTTACATAGTATTTTTGCAATAATAGGATTAGATAATAGCCTTAGTACCTATAAATAATGAAGAGTATTAGAATGATAGTTGTAACGTGAAACATATATAATAGAAGAAACTCGATTTAATAGGTAAATAAAAAACGCAGGAGTATAAACTCCTACGTTTTTGTTTATTCATATCGTAAACATTCAATTGGATCCAGTTTGGCAGCTTTGTTAGCTGGTAGTAAACCGAATAGTATACCGATTAACATAGATAGGGCAACGGAGATAAGTCCTAGTTTTAGTGAAACGACAAGTGGCCATCCTGCAAACATTGCGACAATCCATGCGAAGAAGATTCCAAGCATAAATCCGACAAAACCACCAAGTGCTGTTAAAATACAAGCTTCGATTAAGAATTGCATTAATACTTTACCACGTGTTGCACCTAATGCTTTACGGATACCAATTTCACGTGTACGCTCTGTTACAGATACTAGCATAATGTTCATTACACCAATACCACCTACAAGTAAGGAAATAGCAGCAATACCACCGAATACACTTTTTAATATACCTGTGAAGCTATCAATTTCTTTTAAGAATTCTTGTGGATCTGGTACTTCAAATTTACCTGAATGCTCTGGTTTTTTTGCTTCATTTAATGATTTTACAACTGCTTCTTGAACAGTTTCCTTATCTTGACCAGGAGCAATTTTTACCGTTACAGAATCGTAGTTGTTTTTCCCGAATAGTACAGGCCAGTTTTCTGCTGAAATGACACCTTCTTTAAATGTCATGCCACCCATCATTGCTTTTATTGAATATACGCCAACTACTTTGTATGGTGTACCTTTTATATCTACATATAAGTTTGGTTCCCATGAAGAATATAATTTATCAAAAGCATCTGTATTTAATACAATTGTGTGTTCAGGTCTGTCTAAATCAGCTGCTGTTAAAAATCTGCCGTGCTCAAGTTTGAATTTAGATGTATCTTCAAAATAATCACCTTTTGCACCGGTAATATCAAGATCTAATTCTTTTTTTCCTGCATATACTTTTTCTTTTCCTTTTACATCTGGATAAACTTCTTGCACACCAGAAATTTTGGATATACTTTCATACATGCTTGAGGAAATTTTGCCGTCCATATCTGAGTAATCTTCTGTCTTATAATTTACAGAAAACTGATCTTTTTTTTCATTCCCGATTTGTTCGCGGAACTTTGCGTTTGTTCCATCCCCAATCGAGATAATAGTAATGATGGCACTAACCCCAATAATAATACCTAACATCGTTAAGATAGAACGCATTTTATGAGCAAAGATAGAGGAAAGGGCCATGCGTATATTTTCACTCGTATTCAAAATTAACCTCTCCAATCTTGGACGATATTTCCGTCACGAATTACAATTTGACGTGCTGCAGCTTCCCCGATTTCACGGTCATGGGTAATCATAATGATTGTTGAGCCTTGTTTATTTAATTCGTAAAAGAGGTCCATAATTTGTGTACTTGTTTTCGTATCAAGTGCTCCCGTCGGTTCATCGGCTAAAATGAATTTCGGGTTATTTACGATTGCGCGGGCAACGGCGACACGTTGCTTTTGACCACCGGATAATTCGTTCGGTAAGTGAGTAGCGCGATCAGCTAAACCGACTTTTGTTAAAGCGGCTAATGAGCGCTCGCGTCTTTCTTTTTTATCGACTCCAGCGTAAATAAGAGGTAGTTCTACATTTTGAAGCGCTGTAAGTCTCGGTAATAACATGAAGTTTTGGAATACGAATCCGATCTCTTTATTACGTACGTGTGCAAGTTCTGTTTCAGTCATGTTTGAAATATTTTGACCGGCTAGTTCGTACGTACCTGTCGTCGGTTTATCTAAGCAACCGATAATGTTCATTAGTGTTGATTTACCAGAACCAGAAGGTCCCATAATTGAAGTGAATTCTCCTTGGTTCAGTGTTACGTCAATTCCGTGTAATATTTGAACGGACTCTGCACCATTTTGGAAGGATTTCGTGATGCCTTTTAAGTTAATCACTGGGCGACAACCTCCATACCATCTTTTAAGTCTTTTTCAGGTTTAGAGATAATTTCCTCTCCTTTTTTCACTCCAGAAACTTTTGCTTCGCTATCAGTCTCGAATTCAACAGTAACTGCTTGTTCTTTCGCCTTACCGTCTTTTACAACGAAGACAACATTTTTGTCACCTTTTTTCACGATACTGCTTTTCGGAACAATTGTACCAGTTGCTTCGCCAGATTTACTTGTTACGTAAACGTGGAAGCCGTTTTGTAATTCGTCACTATTATCTAATGTGACAGTGAATTGATAGTTAGAAACAGTTTTATTTTCATCCATGCTCTTTAATGGTGTAGAACCGATTTCTGTTACTTTTCCTGTCCAAGTCTTACCAGCGACAGTTTTTGATGAAACAGTTACTTCTTGCCCAACTTTCATACTAGCAAGCTCATATTCAGAAATTTGACCTTTTACTTTAAATTGACCAGCGTGACGAAGAGTAATTCCGCTCATACCTGTTTTTTCGTCAGCAGTTTTTACGATATCATCAATTACGCCATCAGCAGGACTTGTTACAGAAAGATTGTTTACTTTCTCTTTTGCTGCTTTAATCATTTCATCAGCTTTTTCAACTTCAAACTTTTTCATTTCAATTTGTGATTCTAATTGCCCAACTTCGGCTTCTGATGCTTTTAATGCTTCAGCAGGAAGGCCTGCATTTTTATCTTTTTGTAATTTTTGTTTCGCTACATCAATTTGTTTTTGGAGCAACGTTACTTCTTTTTGTGCGATTTTCTTTTGCATTTCTGCTTCTGTTACACCTTGTTTCGCAGTCGGATCATTGTATTTAAATAGAAGCTGACCTTTTTTCACTTCATCGCCTTTTTTCACAGCTAATTCATATGTTCCTTTTGTTGGATCGAATGAAATAGTTTCAATTCCATTTGGAATAACTTCGCCACCAAATTTTTGCGCGTTTTGGATTTGTTTTTCGGTTACTTTATATCCGCTATATGCCATTGCTACATCTGAACCGCCACCAGCAAATGCAAAGTATGATCCAGCTGCAATTCCGATTGCTACTACACTAGTAATTAACACTTTATTTTTCTTCTTCATCTATTTATCACCTTTTCGTTCGTTTTAGTATCTACATTAAGTATAGAAGAGGTAAAGAATCTGACAAATCGTTTTAGCTTACAATAACCTTACAGTTTTGTAAGGTATGAATATGTAAATGTAAGGTAGAGGTTGTCCTAGTGTAAGCAAATGAATTGACTCGTCGTTTCTTTCTTACAATAATATTGTATGGAGGAAAGGAGGAAGGAAGATGGAAGCTTATTTTAGCGCACACCCATTAAAACCATTTATTCCATACTCAAGGCAACATGCCCTTATATTATTTATTATGTTGGTGGGGATATTTTTTCTGTATCAATACCAAGATGTATTACGTCAAAGTGAGTGGAATATAACGGTTCGATATGCAATTGCATTTTTATTTATAGGTAGTGAAATTGGGCTTCATATGTGGGAGTGGAAAGCGGGGATTTTTGAGCTAGCTACTTCATTACCGTTTGAATTATGTACGATTAGTTTATTATTAGCGTCGATTATGATCGTAACAAAAAGTTACCGCATATATGAGATTGTATTTTTTACGGGAATTATTGGTGCATCACAAGCTATTTTAACGCCAAACTTGCAGTATGCTTTTCCGCATTTTCGTTTCATTGAATATTTTATCGCGCATATATTGCTCATTTGGGCACCACTCTTTATGACTTGGGTGGAAGGCTATAGACCGACCTTGCAATCTATTAAGCGTACGATGATATTTTTAAACATATTGATTCCGCTTGTTTCGTTTGTGAATTATAAAACAGGCGGTAATTATATGTTTTTAGCTCATAAGCCAGAAACAGCTTCATTACTCGATATGTTAGGACCGCATCCTTACTATATTATTTCATTAGAACTCGCAGCGCTTATTGGGTGTTTTATTTTGTATATGCCGTTTGCAAAAAGAGAAAGGCATGCGCATAAAGAATCACTAGGATCATAACCTAGTGATTTTTTATGTTTGAATATTTACAATTCAGAAAATTAAGAATAAAATTAGAGAGTAAAATATAAAGAGAGAGAAGGGAAAACGTGGTCAAAAAAGTTTTTCTGAATGGGATGGAAGTGACAATTCAATTTATTATTTCGATTTTGGGGATTATTATGTTAGGGGCTCTGCCGAAATTGTTTTATGGATTTAAGCTGGATGTATCAAAGTACATACAGAGTTTAAAAGAAGTGTTTGTGAACTTAATGGATATTTCCAATTTGCAATATGTGAAAGGTAAATTTTTATTTCCGCAGCTGTTCGTCCATTATAAAGAAACGATTATTATTTTTTTAGCTGCTTTTTTTATTTCATTATTTGTAGCATTTTGTATTGTTTATGTAATTATGAGTAGTTCACCGCGTATACAACATCGAATTAAATCATTTCTTATCTTCCTAGAATCTATTCCAGATATCCTTCTTATTTTAGTATCACAAATTTTAGTTATATGGTTTTTTAAACAAACAGGTTTTTTACCTTTTCAAATTGCTTCAATTGGAGGCGAGTCAATTAGAGGATTGCCGATACTTTGTTTGAGCATCCCGACTACGATTATGTTTGTAAAAATGGTCGTGCTTCGTTTTGAAAATGAACTAGAAAAAGATTATGTACTATTTGCTAAGGCGAAAGGGCTGGGGCGCTTTCATATTTTAAATCGTCATATTTTACGAAATGTGTTGCTTAGTACATTATTCTTTGCGAAAACGAATATCTTTTTTATGTTATCTAATTTATATATTATAGAATGGATTTTTAATACGGGTGGTATTTTTATGTTTTTGAAATCTTATTTTGGTATTAGAGTTGAGGTTTTCATCGTTAGTGTGCTTCTTATATATATTCCGATTTTTATTTTATTTAAATTGTTTCATTATCTCATTCCGGCTGCGATGAAGGAGAGATTATAATATGTGGACGTATATAAAACGTGATAAAAGATTTTGGATAAGCATTGGGTTTCTTCTCCTATTAGTTCTTTTGAGCATCGGAAATACGTTATGGAATGATGGACATATTAGACAAGTTACATTGCAATATGATGCGGATGAAAATCCACAAGTGCCACCGTTTTCACCTTCATTACAATTTTTACTCGGGACAGATCGGAAAGGATACGACCTTTTACATTTAGTTATTGAAGGCGCGAAGTGGACGATTGGTATATCTATTTTAATTGCGGCACTTAGAATGGTAATAGGTGTGTTTTTCGGTGTCGTACTCGGAACGTATATAAAAAGAGGATTTTCAAAAATTGAGGCTTTCTTTGATAGTTTTACAGTTATTCCGACAGTTATGATTGCGTATTTTTTTCTTCAATCTGCAAATGCATTTGGAAGCGGGGAGGAAACAACAACCTTTTTTGAAAGGGCTTCGTTTCAAGTTGTCTTACTTGTAATGCTTGTAATGCCAGTTATTGCACTGTATGTTGCGAAGGAAGTTCGTAAATTGCGAACGGAGGAATTTGTTGATGCCGCACGCATATTAGGTGGATCGAGAAGACATATTGTTATAAAGCATCTTTTCCCGCACCTTTATATGACGTTTATACTTGTATTTTTTCAGCAGTTTACGCAGACTCTTACTATTTTACTGCACTTAGGGTTACTAGAAATATTCTTTGGCGGAACGGTTAAGTTTTTAGGACCGATAGAAGAAATAGAATCTTACACACATGAATGGTCAGGGCTAATTGGAGTCTATTTTAGATCTTTAACAGTGCATCCATGGATTCCTCTCGTCCCAATTACATTTTTCGGGCTTACCATTTTTTCAGGAAATATGATTGTAAAAAGTCTAGAAGAGGCGATGTTGAAAGTTCGATTAGGGGGAGAGATAAAGAAGGAAGTTGTAGAAGAGGAACAATCTGCTGTACAGTCAAAGGAAGAGTTGTTTACGTTTAAACATACGATGTGAAGAGAAAAAGAAGCAAGCATGGATTTCATGCTTGCTTCTTTTTACTTTGCAGAAACTTCACCTTCAGCTTCTGTTTGCGGAATAAAGTATCCGATTATACCACCAATTATTGCTGGAACGATCCAGCCGATTCCTAAGTTATAAAAAGGAATCGTGTGTACGATATTAGCGATAAAACTTGGTATCATTCCCACATTATCAAGTGCATGAATACAGCTAATAATGAATGCTGCGATCATTGCTCCGATGTAGACAGAAGGTTTACGTTTCGTATATTTATCGATAAATGATACGAAAATTAAAATGATTGTAATTGGGTACAAAATAATTAATACAGGTAGTGTGATTTTAATTAATAAGCTTAATCCTAAGTTTGAAATAACGAAACTAAAGATACAAACGTATAGTACGAGCTTTTTGTAAGAAACATTTGTTAATACTGTTGCGAAATAGTTGGCGAATGCACTTACAACACCAATTGCTGTTGTTAAACAAGCGAAGATAATGGCGATACTTAATAAAACATTACCGCTTGTCCCAAAGAATTGGTACATAACAGTTGCTAATAGTTGACCACCGTTCTCGAATTGTCCCAAGTTTCCGTTTGAAGCTCCGATATAACCGAGTAAGAAGTAAACAATTGTTAAGAATAGAGCAGCGATACTTCCGCAAATGATTGTATATTTCGCGATAGATTTCTTCTCTTGTATACCGTTTTGACGAATTGCATTTACAACAATTGTTGATAGTACGAGAGCGCCAATTGCATCTAACGTTAAAAATCCTTCAAGAAATCCTTTGAAAAACGGGATGTCTTTATAGTCACCGATAGGCTCTGCAAACGTTCCTGGTGAAAGAATCGCTTTTGTTGCCATAATTGCAATAATTACAAGTAAAATTGGCGTTAATATTTTACCAATATGATCTACTAGCTTGGATGGATTTAATGATAAGAAGTAAACGACTGTAAAGAAAATCGCACTAAAAACTAACATAGAATACCATTGATCTGGGAAAAGTGGTGCAATCCCAATTTCATAAGATACAGATCCAGTTCGTGGAATAACAAATAGTGGGCCGATTGAAAGATAAATAATGATAGCGAATACTGCTGCGAATTTTGGATGAACACGGCTCGCTAAAGTGTTAAAACTACCACCAGCAAGGGCAACAGCAACGATAGCAAGTAAAGATAAACCGACGTCTGTAATAATAAACCCTGTAATGGAAACCCACATATTTTCTCCGGAAGAAAGGCCAAGAAGGGGCGGGAAAATCATATTACCAGCACCGAAGAAAACTGCGAAGAGTAATAAACTAATCGAAAGTATTTGCGCTGGTTTCAAAGTTGTACGCATATAAAGAAAATCCTCCTAATGAGTATTTTTGTCGAAAATTCAAATAATTTGTCGAGTAACTGTTATTATTTTAAAGGTCTGATGACTAGAAAGCAATAGGGAATTTTGAAAAAATTAAAAAATAATGCATTAAATCGAATAAATATACTATTTGTATGTTTAATAGGAAGGATTTAACTTTTAACGTAAAAAAAACACATATCGCTAGGATACGTGTATTAAAAATATATTTTTCTATCGCGTTCTTCTTTTAAAATTTCAACCGCTTCTCGGAAACGTTGTGAATGGACAATTTCTCGTTCGCGTAAAAAGCGTAAACTGTCATTTATGTCGGGATCGTCAGATTGGTTGATAAGCCATTGATATGTGGCACGCGCTTTTTCTTCAGCCGCAATATCTTCGTATAGGTCGGCAATTGGATCACCTTTAGCTTGTATATAGGTTGCAGTAAATGGAACACCAGCTGCGTTATGGTAATGAAGTGCGCTGTCATGATCGACGTAATGAGGGGCGAGACCAGCTGCCTTCATCTGTTCAGGAGTCGCATCTTTTGTCAGCTTATAAACCATTGTAGCAATCATTTCAAGATGCGCAAATTCTTCTGTACCAATATCGGTAAGGAGGCCAATGACTTTATCCGGGATTGTATAACGCTGATTTAAGTAACGTAGTGCAGCAGCTAATTCTCCATCTGCACCACCGTATTGCTCAATTAATAATTTTGCAAGTGCTGGATTACAAGTGCCTACTTTAACAGGGTATTGTAATTTTTTTTCATAAATCCACATAGTTTCTCTCCTTTATATTTGCCATGGCCAAGGACCTTTGCTCCATTCCCAAGGGGCATTAGAATAGCTATTTCCATACTGTTGAAGCGGTCCATATTTTTCTTCCATCTGTTGTTTTAATACTCTTCGTTTATAGGAAAAATCATTAAATTGGTTAATAGCTGCTGTATCGTCTGGGTGGGTGTCTAAGTAAAGGGTTAGTTCAACTAATACAAAGTCTAATTCTTGGAGATTCTCTAAAAGTCGATAATACTCTTCTGGTAGTGGCTGGTTCACGTCAGTAGTCACCGCCCTTTTTTATAAGGATTTTCGTAATAATCATAAAAGATAGGCCATAAGGTTCCTTTTTGTAGTGCTTCTTTCGGTGAGAATTGTGGTAAATTTGGCGGTTGAAAACCTAAATATAAATTAGGAGGGGTAGAGTAATATTTTTTACCAATAGGAGGACAAGGATCTTGAGGACTATGATATGGCACATATGATTTCATATATTTATCCATTAATAAACCTCCCTATATTCTTCATCACTACGTATTGTATTCAGACATAATAGGCCTTTATGACACATATAAAAAAGTAATAGGTACGGGGGGAATGAATGTGGAGAATGTGAAACAATTCATTGTATTGGAAGTGAAAAACTTAAAGGAAACTTTGTATTTTTATGAAGGGATTTTAGGAATCAAGCCTAGTTTAGAAAGACCCCAATTAGATGTAACAGGGGTTTGGTATGATGCTGATTCAATGAGAGTTAATTTTGTAATGAATCGTAGTTTGGGTGGGCGTGAGAAGAGTGTTACGGATTCGGTTGATGTACTAATATTTTCAATTTCTAACATAGAGAACTTAAAGAAGAGGTTAGTGTTTTATAAAATTGCATATACAGAAAACAAAAGTGAGAAGAGTATTGTAGTACAAGACCCAGATGGATATAAAATTCAAGTGATAGAGAAGGACGAATAAACGGAGGGGATTTAGTGGAGAGGAATTATGAAGAAAGTGCATTGTTTGAGCATCAATTTTGGCTAAAGGTGCTTACTGATCATTCGCAATTTTTACTTGATGCATTAGCTCCGAAGGAAAAAGAGGATATAAAAAAGGCCACTTATTTTGTTGAAACATTTACGAATCTGTTAAATAAAGTTCGTAATGTGAATCTCATTGCGTTTTCAAAAGAGGCAGAACGAGCCGCAAAGGAAATACGAACGTTTAAATTAAGTATTATACAGAAACAACTCGAGGGAAAAATCACTATTCATTTTACGCCAACTTTCATCAATCATATGGTAAACGAAGTAGAAGAGTATATAACAGTGTTAGAATTTTTAAATAAAGGAGAAGTTCCGCCTGTTTTTCATGAATTACATTATCATCTCGTTTGGTTAACGGATGCGGCTGGCCATGCAGGGTCTATTTCTGGTGGATTAGATCTTGTTGAAAAAAGATTAAAAGAGAAAAGCGAAGAATTTACGAAGCACTTTGAACAATTTTATTTAAAGGCAGTTGAAATGACGGGGTATTTACGGACAGAGCTTCATCATTTTCCTGCATTAAAGAAGTTTACAAAAGATGTTTCACTTGAGTTAAAATTATTTTCGCATTTTCTCCATGAGGTCGAAGAGCTGGAGTTATCGAATGAAATATTAAGTGCATTATCTGCTAGAATGGCGGATCATATGGCAAGAGAAGAATGTTATTACTTATTAAAATTAGCACAATCGTCTGGACTTGAGATGCCAAAATGTAATCCGCTTTAAAGAAAAAAGAGGTCAATTTTATTTGGCCTCTTTTTCTGCTTTATTTTCTCTTTTTATTTTTGCTTGTTCAATACTTGCCTGTAATGTCTCCATAATATTGATGATGTTTGGAGTTGGAGAGATTGTTTCGGTTTTTTCCTGTTGTTCAATTTTGTTTTCGATTAGTTCGGTAAGGGCTTCTTTATACTCATCTGTATACATCTCTTGTTCAAAAGGATTTGTAAGATGGTGGATTAAATTGATTGCTGCTGTGAGTTCTTGTTTTTGAATCGGATAATTTTCGTTACTTGGTAAGTTAGGTGTATTTGTTATATCGCGAATTTCATTAGGGTAGTGAATAGTTTGTAATATAAGCCCATCTTCAAAGTTACGGATAATAGCTAAATGTTGTTTTTTTCTAATGGAAATATGGATAAGACCAAGTTTATTCGTACGTTCAAGTGCTTCTTTTAATAATAAATATGATTTTTCATGTCCTGAGGTAGGGCCTATAAAATAAGAACGATCGTAGAGAACAGAATCAATTTCGTTATTTTGGATAAAAGATATAATACGAATAGATCTTGGTTCGTGAGCTTTTTGCAACTCAGCTAATTCTTTTTCATCCATAATAATGTACTTATGAGGTGCGTATTCATAGGCTTTTACAATATCTTTATCATCAATTTCTTCATCCGTACAATCAGGAGCAAATTTTTTATATTTAATAGGTGTTAAGCATTCTTTATGAAGACTTAAAAACTTTATATCGTTTTCTTCTACGGCACTGTATAGTTTGATTCCTATATTTAATAGTCCAAGTGAAAGGGCACCTTTCCATACGGTATGCAAATGAAGCCTCTCCTTTCATTCAAAAATGATTATGTATATTATGAGATAGTAAGAAATTTCCTATACGTTTTTTGTTTTTACGGAATGTTAAGCAGGAGGATGTGGGATATAAAATATATTGACAAGCCCTCCAAAATATTTTAATGTGATTGTATAAAATTGTGTATATAAAGGGGAGTAACTTATTACAGTAAAGTCGTCATTACAGGGAGAAACCCTCGGCTTTATTGGCAACGTTTCGTTGTTAGTGAGACCTTTACCAGCAATGGTAAAGGCTCCTTATTGTCTTTTTTAGGACCCTTACCATGTTTGGTAGGGGCCTTTTTGTATACAAAGAGAGGAGATATAAAAATGAAAAAACTTATTAGTAGATTAAGAGTTGTATTTCATGTTCGCCGATTTGTTCCATTCCTATTTGACTTTTTCACTTCAAAAGAGGTTTCAATAAAGAAGAAAATTTTATCTATTGCGTTTTTAGTTGGTTATGTTGCGATGCCGCTCGATTTAATTCCAGACTTCTTACCGTTTATCGGTATTTTAGATGATATTGGAATTGTATTATTTATTTTGAACCGAATTGTAAAAATGGCGCCAGTTCAATTACAAGAAAAGCATAACGTAAACGTAGGATAGGAGTTGGGGTAGAAAATATGGAGCAAATTATTTTAGATATAATCGAGTTTTTAAAGCAATTTTCTTATTTTGGAGTTGTGTTAGCATTAACGTTTGAATTTATTCCAGCAGAAGTAGTTTTGCCCATGGTTGGTTATTGGGTGTACGAGGGAGATATGAATTTTTGGCTTGCTGTATTAGCCGGAACCCTCGGCGGAACGACAGGACCTTTAACGTTATATGCACTCGGTTATTACGGTGGTCGTCCTCTATTAATAAAATACGGGAAATACTTCTTCATTAAAGAAGAACAAATTCAAAAAGCAGATGATTTCTTTGAGAAATATGGACCGGTTGTAGCATTTGTTGGACGCTTTGTGCCAGGAGTTCGAACGCTTATTTCTGTTCCATGTGGTATGGCGAAAATGAACATATGGAAATTTAGCATATATACATTTGTAGCAATGTTCCCGTTAACGACTTTGTATGTTTATTTTGGAATGAAATTAGGTCCACATTGGGAAAAAGCAGCGGATGTTGTTGGGCAATATATGTTACCGATATTAGGAGGCGTTATTCTTATCGTTGCTAGTATCTTTGTCTATAAATATATGAAAAAAAGAAACAAAACAGAATCTATCTAGTCACATGAATATTTTTTGAAAATAGATGAATAGTACAGGCAAAAGACTCTGGGGGACATACACATATAGGGAATATAAAAGAGAGAGGGGAAACAACTATGTCTTGTGAGTGCTCAGGGTCAGCATTAACTTGTTGTCCAGATAAAAATTATGTGCAAGATAAAGTGTGTAGTCCGTGGTCTGCTACTGTAGTTGCAACAGCAATTGATAATGTTCTCTATACAAATAATATTAACCAAAACGTAATTGGTACTGGTTTTGTTAAATATGATGTTGGACCAGGCCCAATTACTGTAGAGGTACTTGATTCTGCTGGGGGTACAATTGATACACAAACATTAAACCCAGGAACGAGTATTGCTTTTACGTATCGCCGCTTTGATAGTATACAAGTTGTGTTACCTGCAACACCTGCTGGAACGTATCAGGGAGAATTTTGTATTACAACACGTTATCCACTTTCATAGCAGAATAGGAGAGGATCGAAATGGGAATGAGAAGTTCCAGTTTGTCTTGTTGTTCTAATAAAACACTTGTGCAAGACCAAGTATGTACAGACTGGTCTATTACAGGTGCTGGTACTCAAATTGTATATACAAATAATATCACGCAAGAAGTATATGGTTCAGGTTACGTGAAGTATGATGTAGGTGCCAACCCGATTACAGTTGATTTTTTAGTAGGTGCAACAGTGGTTGATACAATTACTGTACAACCACAAAGTAGTGGTACTTTCACTGTCCGATATTTTACTACTGTCCGAATTACTACGACAGGAACGACTGTTAATCAAGGAGAGTTTTGTATTACAGTACGTTATCCAATCTCATAAAAAGCATACCGTGAACGGTATGCTTTTTATATTAAGGAAATAATGAAATTGGTATTCTATAAGCAACATGTAAATTCGCAACAGTACTTGCCTTCTAAATATAGTGAAGGATTACTTGTTATATTGATAATATTGATCGACTGTAGGTCTTTTCCTGTGTACGATATTGTATTACCAGGAAACACAGTGAAAATATTGGTTACTGTTCCAACGATTTGAATTGTAATTGCTTCGTTGCTGCTAGTACTATTGTAAACCGAGACAGTACCTGATATAAGTAGTATCCCATCACTTTGCCATAGTATCATTAATTGTGATGCATCTTTGGCAGAGGAGATGGTGTTATTAGTTATGAGGAAATTCCCTGCAAATTCATTTGTTACTCGCTCGCAATTTGGATTTGGAGGAGGGGGCGGTGGACAAGGGTCTGGACAAATAATAGATAAAGGAGCGAAACAGCCGATATTTTTTTTATTCTTCAATACAACCCCTCCTTTTAAGTTGTCTTTTATTACTATTAAATGTAAAAGGTAACTACTCAGCTTCTTCAAATAAAAAAACAGGCCAAATACATGTTTCCGATTCGAAAACATGAAAAGAAAATACTCCAATCAGAGAAAGAATCTATGCCAAATAGAGAAATTCTCTTATGAAGTCGTGTTATTCCAAGGAACCGTTCTAGTTTCTATGACTTGGTTTATCGCTTGTAAGACCGATTGTTTTTGTTTTTTCATGGTACTCATAAAGCTTCGTATCTGACAAAAAGATTCTGCGCCTTTCTTACTTCGGAAAGTCCCAGACACTTTCTGTTTTACTTTCGTCATCCGAATATCCCGTTCTGCTTGATTGTTATCAAATGGAATGGCTGGATGTTCTAAAAACGCTAGAATTCTGTCAGAATACTTGACGAAGCGATTCCATAAATTTTGAGAAGGCGTCTGCTTTCCTTTCTTCTTTTGTTTCGTGGAAAGAATCTGTTGTTCTTTCAATATGGATTGATACATAATAAACAGATTCTTTTGCGTCGCTTTTGGCATGGTACCTTCGGATTGCTTTTTCATCGTCAACGCTTGCGTTAGAAATTTCTGCATCTGTTGTGCCCATTGTTCTCCAGTACTATCTATAATTCCTTGTAAATCTCGTAAGAGATGGGCATTACATAAAACGTGACGACAATCTGTATACGCATCATACGATTTCCAACCATCATGCATCGCAATTCCAGAAAAAGATGGCAAGATTTCTCCAGCATCCATTGCTTCTTTTCCACGTTTTTGATGAATATGTTGCAATGTCACCTCCGGTGTACTGGCAGTATGTAACCATTGTGTTTTGTTTTCTACACGCATACCAGTTTCATCAAAATGGACAACAGGAGACTGCAGAATCTTTTCCTTTACTTCTTTTATGAATGGCTGCAATTGAGAAGCGAAAGCCTGTGTATGATTTACCAGGGTTCCTTCGCTTATAGAATGTCCAAAACAATCCTGAAAGAATTCTTTTGTTCGCTTCAAAGAAATGCATTGATAATGCGTTAAATAGGGAATCAGTCTTTTTATATTTGGACCATATTGAACAGGACGAGATACTGTCGAAGGAAATTGGGCTTCTTGGATAGAATGGCAATGTGGGCATTCTTTCTGTTCTACTTTATGTTCTGTCACTTCGATCTGAATAGGTGGTAAGTCATACACTTGGCGAATGCGATACCCTTTTACAGGCTCGTGGTTCAAGGAAGTATGACAACAAGTACAATATGTAGGAGAATGTGTAATCGTATGATCTGGAGTCGCTGTCAAACCAAGAGTATGTCCCTTGTGGCCCAACTGGCCACCCGTTTGACGATGAGACGGTTTGCGCAAACTTTTTGTAACGGGCTTACCCAAACCATCTGTAGAAGGTGGCTTATGACTATTTTTGGAGTTTTTTTTTGAAGCATTTTCTAGTTCTTGTATACGTTTTTCTAACTTAGAAAATGTTTCTTCAAATAAAGAAATAACAGCTTCAGGTCCTTTTTTATATGTATCTAAAATAATTTTTCGATCGACCATAAGATTCACCTCCCCTGTTTGATATACTCAGTATTTACAAATGGGAGGCATATGAAACTAGTAAAATTTAAAAAAGACACCGAAAGGTGGCTGAGTAGTTACTGTAAAAGCATGGCCGATGTGTTAAAAAAAGAAGGAAATATTAAAAATTAAGATTGTCTAATAGGCTTAAACCTTAACTTATCATTAGTGTTATAGAAAAGATTATATGTGAATAGTCATAGGAAAAGAATGATCAGACTCTTTTAGACAAAAGGTGGTTGTATACAATAGTACGAGTAATGTTGGACTTAATTTCTAATTAACTGTATATTTACAAAAATCTAATAAAGTTCATTTGTTATTTAAACGACATTAACATGTATTAGATAAAATAGCCCTTGTAATGAATCAATTATTATGAGGAGGATTCACGTGGACAGAAATGCTTTAAGAAAAGTAAAAGGCCTTATTGGATTATTAATGTTTTTTGTATTAGCATTCGTATCATTTCCATGGAGTACATCAGTCAAGGCGGAAGAGAAAAAGCAAGAAAAGGCATCAAGTGAGAAGAAGATAGTTTTTCCAGTTGTAAGTGATGTGCATATTAAAAACAGTGGAACAGATGATACGTTTCGCTGGAAAAGAGCGATTGAACAGTTTAATACACTAGCACCAAAGCAAGATGCATTTGTTATTGTAGGTGATTTCACAGATACAGGATCAGTGCAGCAATATGATCGTTTCATGCAAGTGTATAATGAAAATGCAAATAAAGATGCCGTGAGAATGAATTCTCTTGGTAACCATGATTATTGGAACGGTTTATCTGTAGAGGGCGCACAGAAGCGTTTCTTAGAAAAAACAGGTATGGAATCAATTTATTATCATAAAGTGGTAAAAGGTTATCACTTCCTTGTTATGTCTCCAGAGAATGGAACAACTCATGGCTATTATTCGGACAAGCAAATTAATTGGTTAAAAGAAGAAATGGCAAAAGCGCAAAAAGATGATCCAGAAAAACCGATTTTTGTATTTTTACATCAACACATTAAAGAGACAGTATACGGTAGTCATGAATGGGGAACACAAGATAGCGCAAAAATTAATGCAGTATTAAAAGAATACCCACAAGTTATTACGTTTTCAGGTCATTCACATTATCCATTAGATGATCCGAGATCGATACATCAAAAAGACTTTACATCAGTTGGTACATCTTCAGTAAGTTATATGGAAGTTGAAGGTGGTAAAGTACAAGGGAATATCCCGCCAGGAGCTAGTACGTTAAGCCAAGGTTTATTAGTAGAAGTAGATGATAAAGAAGTAACGATTAATCGTCGTGATTTCCATACGAATTCTTGGACAGGCGAGCCTTGGAAAATTAAATTACCAGCAAAGAAAGAAACATTTACACATGTAGAAGATCGTGATAAAGAAAAGCCATACTTTGCTAAGGATGTAAAGCTTGCTGTATCAAATGTAACAGAAAATGCGGCAACAGTAACATTCCCACAAGCGTTGGACAACCTCCTTGTTCACTCTTACCGTGTGCAGGCTAGAGATAAGCAAACGGGTGAAATGAAAATAAATTGTTAGCATTCTCAGAGTTTTATCGTGATCCAGTGCCGAAAGATCTTACGTTTACACTGGCAGGGTTAGATGGCGGGAAAACATATACACTTGAAGTTGTTGCAATTGATTCGTTTGGTAATGAAAGTGCGCAGCCTTTAACGGCAGAAATTACTACGAAAAAAGATGAGATTGATCCGAATGTAAAAGTGCCAAAGGCTGATGTTTTCGATGTGAATTTTGCAGATGGTACATTTAAAGACAATTCACCATTTGGTACAAAAGGTGATGTGAAGGGCAATGTGACTATTGAATATGATAAAGCATTGAAAAAGAATGTTATGAAGTTAAACGGACAATCTAATACATTTGGATACCTTCCATTTTCAGCAGCACAAAAAGAGAAAGTAGCAAATACATTTACGTTAGAAACGGTATTTTCAATGAATCAAATCCGTGGCCAAGGTATTTTGCAAAATACAGAGAGCGGCGGAATTGGATTTGAGTCTACAGGAAGTGGATATGTTGAATTATGGGCTCACATTGGTGGCAGCTATAAACGTGTTGGAGTTCAATTAGAAGCGAACAAAACGTATCATTTAACAGGAACGTATAACGGAAGTGAAGTAGCTATTTATGTCGATGGTAAAAAAGTAAATAGCCAACCAGCTACAGGGAAAGTGTATCATCCAAATGTACCATTTGCACTTGGAGCGGATCCTGATAGCAATGGAAATGGTGGCATTCCGTTAAATGGACAAATCGCGCTTGCGAAATTATATAGTAAAGCGTTAAGTTCTTCAGAAGTATTAGCAGCGTACAATGAGTTTTCTAACCGTACGAAATTAGAGCAAGTGAACGCGTTATATGAAGAGCTTGGAAAAGGGAAAGAAGTGTTAGCTGGTACGTATGAGTTTGGTGATAAGCCAGGTCAATATTCAAAGGAAGCATTTCAAGAACTAGAGAAAAGCTATAATAATGCAAAACAAGTGTTTGAAAATGTAGGGAGCACGGGAGAGCAAATCGTTCAAACATATAACGAATTAAAAACAGCTAATGTAACATTTGTACAATCTAAAGTAGTAGAACAACCGAAAACACCGAAAGAAAAATTACAAATCAATATTGAATCTGCAAAAGTAGTAGTGAAAAAAGCGCAAGATGCAAATGTAACGGACGGTTCAGTGAAAGCACTGAGTCAAAAAATTACAGTGGCCGAAGCTGTAGTGAAAGATGTAAAAGTAAAAGATACACAGGTAGAAACAATGAATCGTACATTAGAGTATACGATTTCACTTGTTGAAAAAAGCATAAACAAATAAGAGAGAAGAAAAGAAGCTTATCATGATAGGCTTCTTTTTTGTTATACTAAAATTAGTATAGAATGAAGGAGCGAATAATTTGGAACAGAAAAAGCTAAAAAGAATTCTTGAATATGTATGGATCGCGGTTGTGCTCCTTGTAGGATATTATTTCTTAAAAGAAAAAAGTATATGGGTTTTATTTTTAATGACGTTTTTATTAGCGGGTTTAGGCACGTTATTTATTAATTTCTTCTTTGATAGTTTAAATGCCTGGAAGAATAAAAAGAAGGGAACGAAGTAAAGGAGGGAATATATGCAAAAGTGGAAGCTCATATATCAGGTGATTATTTTCCTATTGCTTGTAGGTATTGGAATTGTGAAATACGCAACGCCAATAGGAAATTGGGCATGGTTTACAGCTTGCATCGGCATATTTTTCATTTTACAGTCGTTAACGAAAAAATATAATAGTACAGAAAAATAGCTCGCCGCTAAAACGGCGAGCTATTTTGTTATGCTTTTTTCTTTTCATCATTTGTTTTTTCAATAGCTAAATGACTATGTTTCCTAGAGTAGAAGAAATAGAAGCATAAGCCGACTATAAGCCAAACTGCAAAGCTAATCCATGTTGTTTTAGACAAATTGATCATTAAATATAAGCAGCAAAGAATCGCGACAACTGGTAATACAGGTACGAAAGGTGTACGGAATCCACGTTTTAAATCAGGGTGTGTTTTTCGTAAAATAAGTACTGCGCAGCAAACGAATGTAAAGGCTGTTAACGTACCGATGTTTACTAAATTCGCTAGCAAATGTAAGTCTAAAAGGCCTGCTAATAAAGCAGCAACAACGCCAGTAATCCACGTATTTAATAAAGGGATTTTTACTTTTTTATTTACACGTGCTAACGCTTTTGGAAGTAAACCGTCACGGCTCATCGCATACGAAACGCGAACTTGTCCATACATAACGACTAAGAGAACGGTTGTCATTCCAGTCATCGCTCCAACAGCGAGTAGTCCTGCAATTGTATCCTCACCAACGAAATGCAATGCAAATGCAACTGGATCAGAAACGTCTAATTGCGTATAAGGAACCATACCTGTTAAAACGAAAGATACGATCATATATAAAACAGTACAAATAAGAAGAGAACCGATAATACCAATTGGTAAGTCACGCTGCGGTTTTTTCGTTTCTTCTGCAGCTGTTGCGATTGCATCAAATCCTAAGAAGGCGAAGAACACAGTGGCAGCCCCAGTAATAATACCGTCGTATCCGAATGGGATGAACGGTGTCCAGTTTTCAGGTTTTACATATTTTGCACCTGCTACGATAAAGGCGATAATAACGGCTAACTTAATAAGAACCATAATATTATTAATGCGTGCACTTTCACGTATACCAAAACTTAAAAGGCCAGTAATAAGAAGTAAAATGCAGACAGCTGGTAAATCGATGAGACCACCTTTTCCTACGCCGGGGGCCGAGGCGATTATGGCGGGCAGGTGTATATTGAACCCTTGTAGTAATGATTGCAAATAACCAGACCAACCGACAGCTACTGCCGCGACTGCAAGTAAATATTCGAGCATTAAACACCATCCGACGATGAAGGCGACGACTTCTCCGACTGTCATATATGCGTAAGTATACACACTTCCTGAGACAGGAATAGAAGAAGCAAATTCAGCATAACAAAAGGCTACACAAGCACAAGTAAATGCAGCAATAAGGAATGATAGCATAATACCAGGACCAGAATGTTTTGCTGCAACAATACCTGTTAATACAAAGATCCCTGTCCCAATTACGGCGCCGATTCCTAAAAATGTTAAATCGAGTGCAGTTAATGTTCTAGCTAGCTGCTTTGGTGATTCAGTACTAAGCGCTTTTTTTCGTAATAATGACTTCACTTTGGACTCTCCCCCCGTTTTTTCATTTCCATAACTGCGACTATAGTATGAGTCCATTAAAAAAGAGTAAGTAAGGAAGACCTGCGGTAGTATGTCAACTGAGAAATAACAAAGTTTAAAGTTGCCAAAGGTCAATTTGTTTAAAAAAGGCATCACGAAACTAAACCAGTAACGAATGTAATTTACTGGAAAATAATGAAAGGTAGCGATGACAAAAATTTATGTCATTCTTTCACACACCTTCCAGGCGTAAAAAGTTGGTGGCTACGTAGTAGCGCATCCACCAATCGCACAAATTTTCTTGCGGTTAGAACGAGTGCACGTTTGTGTTGATGTTTTGGTACTTCATTATATTTTTTCACGTAATACTCTTGATAATCTGATACATGCTTTCTTACTGAATTGGCGGCTTCAACTAAGTAATAACGCAAGTAATGATTACCTGTACGGGATAATGAAGTATCTTCAGCTGTAAAACGACCAGATTGGTGCTTTCGCCAGTATAATCCAGCGTATTTGGCTATTTTTGTTTCATCGTCAAATCTTTCGATTTGGCCAATTTCAGCAATGATACCGGCAGCGAAAACAGGACCTACTCCAGGAATAGATTCAAGTGTTTGGGTCAAACCAGCCATGATTTTTTTAATAGACTTTTCTAATTCCTTGATTTGCTGTTGAAACGTACGAATGACTGCGATGGATGTACCTAAGATGACATCTATTGAATCTTCTACAACCTTATCCAAGCGATAAGAAGCTTTCACAGCTTTTTGAATGGATGCTGCTACGCATTTTGGATCACCAAAACGGTTTCGACTTTTTTCCTGTAGGAACTCAGCGAGTTCTTCTAAAGGCATATTAGCTAGTTCCTCTAAGCTGAATTTTTCAAGAAATAGTTCTGTCATGGCGCTACCAAATACGGAAGTATCCACCTCTTGTGAAAATGTATTACATTTAAAACTTAGGTGTTGAAGAAAGTGTTGTTTTTCTTTCGTTAACATTTTGACAAGTTGGTATCGTGATCGAGTTAATTGCTGCAGTGCCACGTACTGGCTTTCTTTTACGATAGACATTTGATTGCGGCCAAATCGTAAGTAATCAGCAATGACATAGGCATCAATCTCATCGGTTTTATTCATGTCAGAATAGCTTTTCTTAAAATTTGCGACTTGCTTTGGGTTTAGGAGAAATACTTTTGCTCCAAAACGCTGTAAATCTATATCATGGTGAAGAAACATAGAAGGATGAAAGCTGTAAACAGAGGTGGATTCTAGGCCAATCTTAAGGATGTCGACCTCTTTCCCTGCAACACACTGTAATAATTTTTCTTTGAGTGTAGTAGCTCCTGGTAGGTCATTACTGACCGAAAAAGAATCCAGTTTTTCTCCATCACCATTTAAAAAGCAAACTTTCATATCAAACGAACTTACATCTAAACCAACAAATAATCTCATGTAAGAGACCTCCCTTCTATATTAGAATCATTTCTTGGACGTCTCGAGATATCTCTAGTGTGTACGCCGACCAACAACCTCGTGTATGAGAGCTAGTCCTGAATCGAAAGCCGCCCTAGAGCTACTATCATCTAGGTTCGAGGGGCAGGCTGCTCAGCCTGCGAGTAGGGAGTCCCGCACGTTCACTGAGAAACACTCTTCAAATGTGGTAAATCCACAGGAGGTGAAAGAATTGTCCCAAATGATCCTACAATCATTATCTAGAAATATCTTGAGACGTCCAAGTATTTTTATTTATAGGGCTCTTATTAAGAAGAAAATCTAAGCCTGTAATAGGGCTTAAATATTAATATACGAGTGGAGGTGCAGTTATGGTATGTAGTTTTTTAAAATTGCTGGATTAATCTTAATATAATTCAGAATATTTTGTCAAATAAAAATATGACAAATAAAATGCGGATCAATAGGGGAAACTACTTGCAGAAATGGACGGGGGTTAACGACCCACTGATTAAAGTTAAAGTAGGAGCAGATGCTATGTTATTTTATTTTGAACTTGTCGTCATTTTACTTTGTACGAAATTAGCTGGTGACATTAGTGTAAGACTTGGTCAGCCTTCTGTACTTGGTAAGTTAATTGTCGGTATTATTATCGGTCCGGCTGTACTTGGTATTATTAATAGTTCTGAACTGATTGATGAATTGAGTGAGATTGGTGTTTTGTTACTTATGTTTATGGCGGGACTTGAAACAGATTTAGAAGAGTTAAATCGGAATTTGAAATCGTCGTTTGCAGTAGCGGCCGGTGGAATTATTTTTCCTTTCATCGGTGGTTATGTAACAGGATTGCTGTTTGGATTAATACAATCCCATGCCATTTTTTTAGGGTTATTACTTTGCGCAACATCGGTTAGTATTACGGTGCAGACGCTACGTGATCTAGGAAAAATGAATACGAGAGAAAGTACAACCATTTTAGGTGCTGCCGTATTTGATGATGTCATTGTCGTTATTTTATTAGCATTTGTAATGAGTTTTTTAGGAACGCAAGATGTGAATATAACACTGGTCATTGTAAAGAAAATTATTTTCTTTGTAAGTATTGTTTTTATTGCTTGGAAAGTCGTTCCTTGGATTATGAAAATGCTTGTCCCGCTTCGTGTAACAGAAGCGTTAATTAGTGCAGCTCTTATTATTTGCTTCTCTTTTTCTTATTACAGTGAAATGATGGGAATTGCAGGCATTATTGGAGCATTCGCAGCAGGAATTGCTATTTCTCAAACAGAGTATAAGCATGAAGTGGAACATAAAATTGAACCGATTGCTTATGCAATATTTGTTCCAGTATTCTTCGTAAGTATCGGAATGGAAATTACATTTCAAGGTATTGGAAGTCAGCTTTGGTTCATTATTATTATGACTCTCGTTGCGATTTTCACAAAGTTAATCGGATCCGGCTTAGGCGCAAGACTGACAGGATTTAATCGCGAATCTTCTATCAGTATTGGTGCGGGGATGGTATCACGTGGTGAAGTAGCGCTTATCATCGCAGCAAATGGACTTACGGCGAATTTATTAGCGAAAGAAAATTTCACAGCGATTGTTATTGTTGTTATATTGACGACGATTATTACACCGCCACTTTTGAAGAAATATTTTGTATAGACAGGAAGGGCTTATCTGATGTAGGTAAGCTCTTTTTTTATTCCCAAAAGCAATAATCATATAGCATGAAGGGTTTGTAATTATGGTAAAATCTATGTATGTGATATGACAAGGAGAGGGAAGTGTGAAGATTACGAAGGAGAAGGTTATCGGTGTAATCGTACTTATTGCAGTATGTATACCATTTACTGCATGGAAAGAATCAAAAGTGAAAGATTTTCCGGTTGCTATTTTTTCGGAAGAAGCAGATGGTGAGTACGGTCAGAAGCTGAAATATACTGCTTTTTTACCTGATGTTGCGATTTGGATGAACGGTTGGGAAAAGAAGTGGACAGAGGGGGAAAGAACTGTTTATCAAAAAGGGAATCGCATTGTAAATGTGTTTCATCCTCCTGGCGATGATGGTTATTACCTTCTTGAAGCAAGAGAAAATAAGTGAACGCAACCGTAAGAAGTGGAGGTTAAATAGTGAAAGCTTCAACATTACTATTTAAAATTGAAAGTAATATGGATCAATTTTCACCAGCTGAGAAGAAGGTTGCCATGTACATAATGGAGAATGCAGAGATTGTACCGAATTTAACGACGAAAGAAGTGTCAACGAATGCAGGAGCAAGTGAAGCGAGTGTCGTTCGCTTTTGTAAATCGATTGGAATCGGAAGTTTTAAAGCATTTAAGATAGCACTCGTTCGTGAATTAACGATTGCTGATTATAATATTAACGATTTTTCAGTGATGAATACAGAAGATGGACCGTATGATTTATTTAATAAAGTTACTTATGTGAATAAAGCTGCAATTGAGGCGAGTGTTACTGCAATAGATAAGAGGGAACTTGAGAAAGCAGCGGATCGTATTGTCAATGCGGGCAAAATTATATTTTACGGAGTAGGGGGATCAGCTACGCCAGCAATGGACGGGGCTTATAAATTTACGCGGCTTGGATTTACAGCGATGATGCTATCTGATTTTCATATGATGTTGCCACTTGTGACGAATTTAAAAGAAGGTGATATATTTGTTGCGATTTCAACATCTGGTCGAACGAAAGATGTGCTTGAAATGGCGCAGTATGCAAAGAGACAAGGTGCAACTGTTATTGGAATTACGAAATTAGATCAATCATCACCCCTATATAAAGAAGCGGACATTCGTCTTTGTATGCCAGATGTAGAACAAGATCATCGTATTGCAAGTATTGCGTCGAGAATGACGCAACTGAATATGATTGATGCTTTATATGTGATTACTTTCAACCGAATTGGTAATAAAGTATTGGATCAATTTATGGAGACGCGAGAAGAAGCGTTGCGGTTACGGAAGTTAAAGTAGAAGAAAAGATGAGGAGACTCATCTTTTTTATTATCTTTGACACAAATATGTCATGTTGTGAAATTTTATTTCATAAAATAAGAAAGGGTTATTGATTTTTGGTTTCTTAAAGTTATAATAAAAGTGTGAAATATAATTTCAAAGAGGGTGGAAATATGTTAGAAAATTTATCGACAGAACATCGTAATGAGAAAACAATGAATCTGGATGAAATGAGCATAAAAGAAGTATTGCAAAGTATGAATGAAGAAGATCGAACTGTTGCGTTAGCAGTTGAAAAAGAGATAGAACAAATTGAAAAGGTTGTACAGACTGTTATTAAATCTTTTGAAGAAGAGGGACGCTTAATTTACATTGGTGCTGGTACGAGTGGTCGTTTAGGTATCCTAGATGCAGTGGAATGTCCGCCGACATTTGGCACGGATGATAAAATGGTGCAAGGATTTATAGCAGGTGGATTGAAAACGTTTACTAAGGCGGTGGAAGGTGCCGAAGATCGCGAAGAGTTAGCAGAAGAAGATTTAAAAAGTATTGGATTAAATGAGAAAGATACAGTGATTGGAATTGCTGCCAGTGGCAGAACTCCTTACGTAATTGGCGGCTTGAAATACGCACAGAGCGTAGGAGCGAGTACAGCGAGTATTTCTTGTAATAAAAATGCTGAAATAAGTAAATATGCAAATTTAAATGTGGAAGTAGAAACAGGTGCAGAAATATTAACAGGATCAACGCGTTTAAAAGCTGGTACAGCACAAAAATTAGTGCTGAATATGATTTCAACAGCTTCGATGATTGGTGTAGGAAAAGTATATAAAAACTTAATGGTAGATGTTCAATCCACAAATGAAAAGTTAGTAGAACGGTCAAAACGAATTATTGTGGAAGCAACAGGCGCTAGTTATGAAGTAGCGGCAGAGTATTATGAAAAGGCAGAACGTAACGTAAAAGCTGCCATTGTTATGGTGTTGTTGCAGTGTGAGTATGGGGAAGCACTGGAGAAACTAAAATACGCAAAAGGGTTTGTGAAGAAAGCACTATAAAGTAATAGGGAGGGGGATTCTATTATGAAGAAAGAAGAGAGAATGGCCAAGGAAATTTCGGAGCAACTTGGTGGAATAAAAAATATTCGTAGTATTGCTCATTGTATGACGAGACTACGTTTAACGCTTCATGATGAAAGTAAAGTAAATATGGACCTTTTGAAAAAAGTTGAAGGCGTTATGGGTGTTATAGAAGATGAGACGCTTCAAGTTGTCGTTGGTCCAGGAACAGTAAATAAAGTAGCAGCTGAAATGGAAGGTTTGACAGGACTACGAATTGGTGAGGTAGCAGATCATCACCTTGAAGATATTGGGCAAGAGATGAAATCAGAGATTAAGAAGAAAAATAATACACCGGTGAAAAACTTTTTACGAAAAATAGGAAGTATTTTCATCCCATTAATTCCGGGGCTTGTTGCGTCAGGAATTATAAACGGGGTTGCTAACTTTGCGAAAAATGCTGGTGCTGATCCAAATGCAACGTGGTTACAAATGTTACTACTCATTGGCGGCGGTATCTTTACATTCTTAGGAATTTTAGTCGGCTGGAATACAGCGAAAGAATTTGGCGGGACACCGGTTCTTGGGGCAATTGCTGGTATTTTAATTTTCAACCCGGCGATGGCAAACGTAAAATTGTTTGGTGAAGCATTAGTGCCCGGACGGGGCGGATTGTTTGCAGTTATTTTTGCAGCATGGCTTATGGTTGTAGTGGAAAGACAAGTTCGAAAAGCAGTGCCAAACGCAGTTGGTATTATCGTGACACCACTCATTACTGTATTAGTTGTAAGTATCGTAACGATGTTAGCCATTCAGCCATTAGCAGGTTTCTTATCAGATGGTATTACGAGCGGAATTAATGCTATTTTAAATATTGGCGGAGCATTTGCTGGCGCAGTACTTGCGGGAACATTTTTACCTCTCGTTATGGTCGGATTGCATCACGGTTTAACACCAATTCATATGGAATTTATTAATCAAACACACGTAACACCTTTATTACCAGTGCTCGCAATGGCTGGTGCTGGCCAAGTGGGCGCAGCAATTGCGATTTATGTGAAAACAAAAAACAAACGACTTCGAAATGTAATTAAAGGTGGATTGCCAGTTGGCTTTTTAGGAATTGGTGAGCCGTTATTATACGGGGTGACATTACCACTTGGGAAACCGTTTATTACTGCTTGTTTAGGAGCGGCTGTCGGTGGTGCATTCCAAGCAGTTATGCAAACAGCTTCTCTTGGAATTGGCGTATCAGGGCTATCTTTAATTCCGTTAATTGCTGACAATAAATATTTACTCTATTTCTTAGGTTTAGTAATTGCATATGCTTTCGGATTTATCTTTACGTACTTCTTCGGATTTAAAGAAGAAATGGCAGAAAACATATAGAGAAAGGGATTCCTTTCTCTTTTTCTATTAATAGAAAGGGAGATTTATATGATCGGAGTTTCCATTTATCTTTCAAAAGAACGAGTAGAGAAACAAGAAGAGTGGCTAAAAGTAGCGAAGGAAAATGGGTTTACATCTATTTTTACATCACTGCACATTCCAGAAGATGATCCAAATACGTATAAAGAGTTAATTCAAATATTAGGGAAACAAGCTCTTGCACATGAAATGGAGTTAATGGTTGATGTTTCTCCAAAATCGTTACACCATTTAGGGCTAACATATGAAAATGTGGAAGAACTATTGGACTGGGGCATTACCGGTTTAAGAATGGATTACGGCATTGCGCCAAAAGAAATTGCAAGCGTATCTCATAAGATGAAAGTAGCTTTAAATGCGAGTACGATTACAAAGCCATTTTGGAAAGAATTACTTGCAGAACATATAAGAGTAGAGAATGTAGAAGCATGGCATAATTTTTACCCACGTCCAGAGACAGGACTAGCAAAGTCCTTCTTACAAAAGCAAAATCAATATTTACAGAAGTGCGGAATAAAGACGATGGCATTTATTCCAGGAGATGCGGAAAAACGAGGTCCGTTATATGAAGGGTTACCAACGTTAGAAAAACATCGCAATATGCGCCCGCTTGAAGCGTACTTAGAACTTGTTCAAGATTGTGGTGTTGATAAAGTATTGATTGGAGATATAAGCGCAAGTTTGGAAAGTATGCAAGAAGTAGCTAGTGCGAGTAGAGGGATTATTCCATTGCGTTACAAATCATTTATAACTGATAAAGAAGTATTAAAAGTGGTGGAGCAAGTGCATACAAATAGACTAGATCCGGCTCGTGATGTTATTCGATCTGTAGAATCAAGGGAAGGAAATAGAGTGGTTTTACAGCCGATGCATACAATTGTAAGAAAGAAAGGCAGCATTACAATTGATAATGAATTGTACGGTAGATATGCAGGGGAGATGCAAGTTGCTACACATGATTTACCTGTAGATGAGAAAGTGAATGTTGTTGGAATAGTTGTGGAAGAGGACGTTTCTTTACTGCCTTATATTGGCGCTGGAAAAATGTTTCAAATTTTTCTATGCGATAGAATAAAAGCTTGAATTAGCGCTATTTTGTAGGAAAACATTATCCGTAAAACGGATAATGTTTTTTTGTTTTCTTTAAAAAAGTATTTGACGAATGAAATAAAATACCGTATTGTTTTGACTTGTAAATAAAAGTTCACCATAACAAAACAAAAAGGAGAGTTCAAAATGAATCAATATATTGGGAATTTAATTATTCGTATCGTGTTAGGAGTTACGTTTTTTGCACACGGTTTAGCAAAGTTTCAATCAGGTATCGATAACGTAGCAGGATGGTTTACAAGCATCGGTTTACCAGGTGGTCTTGCATACGGCGTAGCAACAGTTGAATTAGTTGGTGGTATATTATTAATTATCGGTTTAGGTGTACGATATGTAGGATTGTTATTCGCTCTTATTTTAGCTGGAGCTATTGTAAAGGTAAATGGAGAAGCAGGTTTATTAGGAGATGGAAAGAATCCAGGATATGAATTAGATCTTGCATTATTATCAATGGGTGCGTATTTATTCGTAGTAAAAGCAGAAGGATATGTAGATCGTTTCTTAAAAGAGAAAGTAATGAAAACGAAGTAAATTTTATTTATAAATGTTGACTTGAATAATTATTGTAACTATAATGATTACAACTAATGAATTACGAATGAAACAATTTAAATATTTTTTTACACAAGATGTAACCGAATTGGTTACGTCTCGTGTAAAAATAAATAAACGGGAGGAAGTAATATGCCTAAATCAAATTTAGAAATTATTCAAAGCACGTATGAAGGATCAGCTTCTTCGAATGCAAAGCATTTAGCAGAAGCCCTCTCTGAAAAAGTGGAATGGACAGAGGCAGAAGGTTTCCCGTACGGCGGAACATATAAAGGCGTGGAAGCTATAATGAAAAATGTATTTAGCCGTTTAGGATCAGAATGGGATGCTTATAAAGCAAGTGTAAATACATATCATGAAGTAAACGGAAAAGATGTAATTGTTGCTGAAGGTATGTATTCTGGAGTTTATAAAGAAACAGGAAAATCATTTGAAGCAGAATTTGTTCATGTATGGCAGCTTGAAAATGGAAAAATCGTGAAGTTTAAGCAGTATGTAGATAGTCATATTGTTAGGGAAGCGATGAAGAGCTAATGCTTTTTAAATGGATTGTAGGTATATGTATTACCATTATGGTAATCATCTCTTCTATAGTTGGCGGAAAGAAATTGCTTGCATATGTGGAAAAAGAAAATACAAATATTCAAACCGAGCGAGCGGCAAACGAAAAAGAGAAAAAAGCTGCAGAAGAAGCCCCGCAAATTAGTGAAGGTGAAATTATTTCTACTATGCATAAAATGGTGCACCAAAAGGTAAAATCCTCTGAAAAATGGGGATTTGTAGAGATGACAAAAAAGGAAATTTCTAATGTAAAAAGAGATATTGAAAATAGTACAGGTTTTCAATATAAAATGAAGTTATTTTCTATTATAAATAGATGGGAAAAAGGAGATTTTTCTCAAACTGTTGAGGAGCATAACTTTTTATGGAGCCTTCAAGGTGGAGATACTGGCAAGGCGACGGAACGTTTATCGCCAGAAGAGGAAAAGCAGTATATAAAAGAAATGAAGAGAAAATAAAAACATCGCCAACCCAGATGACGATGTTTTTTCATTAAGAATGTTTTCGCATTAAAGGTCTAACAGGCTGAACGGCAACAGTTTTAAAATGAGAAAATAAATAACATCCTGTTACAACGACAATTGTCCCTAAAATTTGTATCCACGTTAATTCTTCTCCGAGGAATATGAATGCTAAAATGGCTGTGAAAATTGGATTGAAGTTTAGAAAAATACCTGATGTAGTTGCGCCTAATTTTTGTACACCAATATTCCAAAATACCATACAAAGAACTGTCGAAATAAGCCCAGTATATAAAAGTGATGTGATGAAAGAAGTATTCATATTTGAAACAGTGAAGCTACCTATGTTAAACGGTAGTAATAAAATAACGCCGAAAATACCAGAGTACAACGTTGCCATAAGTGGTGTAGTTGTTTTTGTTGCCCATTTACTACAAACAGAATAGATTCCCCAAATACAAACTGCTGCAATCATCCATAAATCGCCGCTATTAAAATGTAGTGAAAATAAAAGCGAGAAATCACCTTTTAATAGGACGAGGATAACCCCGAAGAATGAAAGAATCATGGATAGGATTTGAAGTGAATTTACTTTTTCTTTTAGAAATAATACTGAAAATAATGCGATTGAAATTGCATTCAATGTAGAGATAAGACCTACATTCGTAGCGGATGTTTTTTCTAATGCTAAAAATTGAAAGATGTTAAAAAGAGCGACCCCTGAAATTCCCATCAATATTAAAGGAAGTATTGCGGTACGTGGTGGAAGGATTTTCTTTTCTTTAAACCATACCATCGGTAATAAACAAACAATCGCAATCATCCATCTTAAATTTGTCAGTGTCATCGGCGATGCATGATCGACGAGTGATTTTCCAACGACAAAATTTCCTCCCCATAATAAGCTCGTTAGTAATAGTAAAAAGACGTAAAAATAAGGCATGCTAAAATCCCCTTTTTTGTAATCAATACGAATTGTAAATAATTTTAGCATTTTTCTTTATTGTGTAATATATTCTTTTGTATAATGGTGAAAACTCGATAAAATCTTTAGTTATGAATGATATTTACGGAATGATATTCAGTTTTTTGTAAGGTATAAGGTGTTTTTTCGAATAATCATCGGTAAGAAAAAAGGGGGGAATTGTAATGGAGTCGTCTGTTATTAAAGTGTTGGATGATTTGGATGTACAAATTTTAGATATATTGCAGAAGGAGTCACAAGTAAGTAATGCAGAGCTGGCACGTCGCGTTAATTTATCACCGGCTGCGATGCATGCAAGAATAAAAAGATTGGATGGGGAAGGTTTCATCGATAAGCAAGTTGCGATTTTAAATCAAGAAAGGCTTGGGTTTGATTTATTATGTTTTATTTTTATGAGTACAAATATTCATCAATTTGACAAGCTGGAAGTGTTGGAGAAAGAATTAGAATCGATGCCGGAAGTGTTAGAATGTCACTGTTTAACAGGAGAGTACGATTATTTGTTAAAGGTTGCAAATCGTGATCGTAAAGAACTAGAGCAGTTTATTAGAAAGTTGAATAAGCTTGGTATTACAAGGATACAGACAAGTTTAACACTTCGTGAAATTAAATATTCGACGGTATTGCCGATACGAAATGAGGAACCGAGCATCGATTAGATTGCTTGGTTTTTTGTTTGTATAAATTGATTGACGAGGAGAAAAGAGAGATGTATTATTATATAAAATTATGAATTAAAATTCATTTTAAGTTATAAATATTAATATTGAGGGGCAAGGGGATGTAATATGAAAATCTGTAATGCGGTGACGAGTGATGTGAAAGAAATTTATAGTCTTATTGAGGTTTATGCAAAAGAGGGAGTTGTTTTACCACGTTCTCTTTTGTCTCTTTATCAATATTTGCAATGTTTATATGTTATGAAAGAAGACGAGAGAATTGTTGGAGTTGCTGGTTTACATGTATTAGGGGAGGACCTAGCAGAAGTCCGGTCGTTAGTCGTTTCGCATACATATGCAGGAAAAGGGATTGGACGTATGTTAGTGAATCATGTCATGAATGAAGCTGCGAAAATAAAAGTGAGTAGAGTTATTTCTTTAACATATGAAACGGAATTTTTTCAAAAGTGCGGGTTTGATTTTGTGAATAGAGATGCATTGCCAGAGAAAGTATGGATTGATTGTAGGCATTGTCCAAAGGTTGATTATTGTGATGAGGTGGCGATGATTCGGTATGTTGGGTGAATTTTTCAGACAGAAAAAGTCCCACTATTATTTACGTAATAGTGGGCATCTATGTTTTAGGGGAAATTAAGAACTTGAATTCGTTTTTCTTACTGCAAACTTAAAAATGGGGTTTTTAAGTTCATAGTTATAAGTAGAACCATCGACAAGCCCTACAACTTTATCGCTATCATAAAGATCGAGCATAAATTGTGCCATTTGTTTTGCAGTGTGGAATTTTGGTACAACATTATCGTATTGGAATTCATCAATATCAAATGAACGCTTCGCGAACTCTGTTTCAGTTGCAGCAGGAGCTAAAACTTTTGCTTGCAGTTTTGCGCCTTGTTCTTTCAGTTCGTGAGACAGCCCTTCTGTAAATGCACTTACATAGAATTTCGTAGCGCAATACGTAACAGCATCAGCAACAATCGTGTATCCGCCTCCCGATGAAACGTTAATAAGCTGTGTTCCGTCAACCTTTGAATAATCTCGAACGAAAAGAGAAGAGAGTATTGTTAGTGCTTCTATATTGACATGCAACATCGTCTCGATTTTATTTAAATTTTGTTCAGCAATTGAGGCGAAATTACCAAAACCTGCGTTGTTAATCCACGTTTCAATTTGAAAAGATTGTAGGCTTTCATAAAGTTTATAAACATCTTCAGTAACAGATAAATCAGTTCTTCGAATGACAACATCCAATTCTGGATGCATTTCGTTAATTTTCAATTTTAATTCGTTTAATTCTTCTTGTCTTCGAGCTACAAGTACTAAATTTTTTCCGCGAGATGCAAATGCTAAAGCTGCTGCATAACCAATTCCGGAACTTGCGCCAGTAATAACCGTGTATTTCATATAAAATCCCCCTAAATTCAAATTCATTTATGGTTAGATTGTATTTGTTAGAGTATACTCTAAGTCAAACGTTTTTTATAAATTTGATACGGTTATAAAATATATGAGGGTAAGCATGTGAAGGGAGTTTTAGTATGTACACAATTAGCGAGGTAGCAAAATTATTAGGCGTGAGCACACATACACTACGTTATTATGAAAAGGAAAATATATTAATTGCAAATCGTGATACAAATGGAAATCGACTTTACGAAGAGTCACATATAAAGTGGTTGCAGTTTGTAATGAAATTAAAACAAACGCAAATGCCAATAGCGAAAATAAGAGAATACGCTAGATTATATACAGAAGGGGAGCATACAACAGAAGCTCGTTTACAGCTCCTAGAAGATCATAGGAAATCTATTCAGATTCAAAGAGAAAACTTAGAGGTTACAGAGAAGATGCTTGAGAATAAAATTAGTGCATACAAAAACTTATTGGAAAATAAATAGATGGTTGTTATGTGATGAAAAATGGATTTGATCTATGAGTATTTCATCATAAGTGTGCGGACAAATAAAAAAGAGCAGCTAGCAAAAGCTAACTGCTCCATTCAAGGGATCTCTCCAAGGGGGAGTGGAGAAAATATTATGTTACTAGCAGTATTGACAGATTATTAAGAAATATACAAATCAGATGAAAGAAATTTTAAATAAACTTTCGGCATTGACAGTTTTTAAAATGTTCATGTACAATATATATATGAATGACATTCAGTCATTTTTATGTGACAGGATGCAGTTAGCTTAGAAATGGAACAAATACAATGGTAAATGAGGATGATAGTTGTTTTTATATAGTATTGATGAAAGAGTATATTTTTTTAAAATAAAAATGACTGATAGTCAGTCATAAGAGGTGAGAGGTATGAAAAATAGAGCATGGTTATATGTCATATTAACATGTATCTTTGAAATTTTTTGGGTGTTTGGTTTTAATACGGCTAATACTTGGTGGCATTGGATTATTATTTTAGGAGTTATCGCTGTTGATTTTCACTTCCTTTCTAAAGCGTGTGAACATCTTGCAACAGGGACTGTATATGCTGTTTTCGCCGGAGCTGGTACGGTAGGTACTTTCTTAATGGATGTATTTCTTTTCGGCGGAAGTTTCAGTGTAGGGAAGTTATTTTTTATCGTGATGGTTGTAGCTGGCGTTATCGGTTTAAAGCTAGCTGATAATAAAGAAGAAACTGTGGAAGGAGCTGCTTAAAAATGGGTTGGTTTTTCGTATTTTGTGCTGCAATTAGTGAAATAGTCGGTGTGATAGGACTTAAAATGTATAGTAAAGATAAGACATTAGCCAATGGTGCGATTTATATCGGTGGGTTTGCTACATCCTTCGCATTTTTGTATACTTCCTTCTTATTTTTACAAGTAAGTGTCGCATATGCGGTTTGGATTGGTATCGGAACAGCAGGTGCAGTTTTGTTAAACATGTTCTTGTTTGGTGAGTCGAAAAGTAAAGCGCGTATCATTAGTGTGTTTCTTATTGTATGTGGAGTGACAGGATTAAAGGCACTTTCTTAAAGATATATTGCATTTTTATCTCCTAATTGTTTATTAGGAGATTTTATTATAAAAAAATGAGTTCCTCTTAGAGTTCACTATCATTGACAGTACAATCGATTATCTTATAAAATGAGTGACAGTCATTCAATATGCGTGTGAAAGGGTTTAGATGATGAATAAAAAAGAGAAAATTGTCTATGCAGCTATTGAAGTGTTTCAGGAAAAGGGCGTCGAAAAAACGAAGATTTCTGATATCGTGAAATTAGCTGGCATTGCGCAAGGAACTTTCTATTTATATTTTCCTTCTAAGCTATCTGTTATGCCTGCAATAGCAGAAGTGATGGTTGAAAAGATGATACTTGCAGTGAAAGAAAAAGTACAAAAAGATGTACCTTTTTCAAATAAAGTGGCACAAGTAATCGATGCGGTGTTTCACTTTATAGAGGAATACCGTGAAATACAAGCTTTAATGTATGCAGGTCTTGCATCTACTGAACATATAAAAGAGTGGGAAGCTGTGTATGAGCCTCTTTATATGTGGTTAAGCGAATTTTTAAGTGAGGCGAAAGAAGCCGGTGAAATTCGTGATTCGGTTCACGCAGAGCGAACAGCGAAGTTATTTATCGCTCTTGTTGAATCAGCAGCGGAACAAGTTTATTTATATGATCATAAAGATGATGAGCAAGTGGATTTGCAAAAGGCAGAAGTACTAGATTTTTTAACACATGCACTACATATAAAGAAGTAGTAAGATGAACCTGTCTGAAAAGGTAGGTTCATTTTTGAGGAAAACTGAATGATAGTCATTCACCTAATACTTATGTATGTGTAGAAGGATAGAGTGAAATTCTAATGAGTGGAGGCATCCTCACTCATTACTAGCCCGCAAAGAGCAGGATAAAGAAAAAGCTTCTTGGGTATTATTTTTTGAGAGGAACTTATGGGAAGAGGTGTTAAAAAGTGAAGAAACCGATAAAAGAACAAAAGATGGTATTGGTTATTCTTTTGAGTAATATATTTATCGCTTTTTTAGGGATTGGATTAATCATTCCGGTTATGCCGTCCTTTATGAATGATATGCATTTAACAGGGAAGACGATGGGATATCTCGTTGCAGTGTTTGCAATGGCACAGCTCATTACTTCACCTATTACAGGCCGATGGGTTGATCTTTACGGTAGGAAGAAAATGATAATCATTGGATTATTTATTTTTGGTGTTTCAGAGCTTCTTTTTGGATTAGGAAAAGATGTGTGGATGCTTTATGTGGCAAGGGTATTAGGCGGAATTAGTGCTGCTTTTATTATGCCTGGTGTTACGGCATATGTTGCGGATATTACATCTATTCAGGAACGTCCAAAGGCGATGGGATACTTATCTGCGGCTATTAGTACTGGATTCATTATAGGGCCTGGAATCGGCGGATTTATTGCAGAATACGGTATACGTGTGCCGTTTTTCGTTGCAGCAGCAATTGCTTTTATAGCATGTGTGATTTCAATCTTTATTTTAAAAGAACCGTTAACGAAAGAAGAACTTGCAGAGATTTCTTCTAATACGAAAGAATCAAGTTTTATTGGTGATTTAAAGAAATCATTACATCCAATGTATGCAATTGCATTTATTATCGTATTTGTACTCGCATTCGGATTATCGGCGTATGAAACTGTGTTTAGCTTATTCTCAGATCATAAATTTGGTTTCTCGCCGAAAGATATTGCAGCAATTATTACAATCAGTTCAATCTTTGGGGTAGTTGTGCAAGTATTTATGTTTGGCAAATTGGTAGACATGTTCGGTGAGAAAGTATTAATTCAAATATGTTTAATTGTAGGTGCAGTATTAGCATTCGTCTCAACTGTAGTCTTTAATTATTGGATTGTACTTCTCGTTACTTGCTTCATTTTCTTAGCATTTGATTTACTTCGTCCAGCTTTAACGACGTTTTTATCAAAAGCAGCTGGAAAAGAGCAAGGATTCGTTGCTGGAATGAACTCGACTTATACGAGTTTAGGAAATATCGCAGGACCAGCGATGGGCGGAATATTATTTGATATGAATATTCATTATCCATATGCATTTTCAGGAGTTGTTTTAATAGTTGGTCTCGGCATTACATTTATGTGGAGAGAGAAACAGTTGGCTGAGAGTTTTGCGAAGTAATAAAACCCCTTACGACGGTAAGGGGTTTTTGTTTTATAAACTTAATCCAAACCGTTTTAATTCAATAAAAATCCCCTCTAATTGCTTTCCTTTATCCGTTAATGTGTACTCTACACGAGGCGGAACTTCTGGATATACTTTTCTCGTTATAATGCCTTGAGATTCTAATTCCTTTAGTCGAAGCGATAATGTTTTTGGACTAATCCCATCCATTGATTTTTGTAAATCACTAAAGCGTAATGTTCCTTCGATAAGAAGATCACGAATGATTAAAAATGTCCATTTTGTACTAATTACATCAAGCGTTTTAGCGATAGGACAAGGTATGCCAGGTAAACCTTTCGTTAATTCAACTGGATCTATATTGTTCATGGAACAAGCCTCCATAAAATTTTTTTGGATGAATTTGCTTTATAGTATCACAAAACTATACTTTTGGTAACTATATGAAAAAAATATCACTACTTCCATAAGGGAAGTTAGTGCATATACAATAGTAATACGAAACATAAAGGATTTATATGAGGAGGTGGTGATTTCCATGGGGATAAAAAAGTTATTTGGATTCCTTAGTTTGTTTGTTATTTGTATTGTGCTTGTAGCATGCGGCGCGGAACAAAAAGGTGAAGTTCAGTTATTAAAAGAAATGCCAAGGCCAAAAGCAATGACAATTGATCCCTCACTAAGTAAAAAAGAAGCGACAGAAATGGTTCATGCGGCGCAGCGTTTTTATGCATTTTGGGATACAGGTAAGGAGGAACTTATTCCGCAGACTGTTACTAAAGATTTCTTCGATAATACATTGCCGAAAGGGCGACCACAAGGCATTGAAGGATTAAAGTTTGCAGCGCAAAATTTTCGTAAAGTTGTGCCTGATATACATTGCGAGATTGAAGACTTATTGGTTGTTGGTGATAAAGTAACAGCCCGTCTTTCTTTTACAGGAACGCATAATGGTAAGAAAATTAATTTTTTTGCAATTGATATTTTACATGTGAAAGACAGAAAGATAACGGAGGATTGGCATTTAGAAGATAATCTTACACTACAGCAGCAACTCGGCTTAATAGCTGAAGAGTAGATCATATAAGGGAGAGGAAAGCGATGAAAAATATATTTATTATAAATGGTCATGAAAAATACGGTACAAAGGAAGGACGATTAAATAAAACGTTAGTAGATTATATGGTTACTCTATTAGGCGAGAATCATTATGTGAAAACAACAACGATTCAAGATGGTTACAATATTAAAGAAGAACAGGATAAATTTTTATGGGCCGATGTTGTTATTTATCAAACACCGATTTATTGGTTTAGTGTTCCAGGCTTATTTAAAACGTATATGGATGAAGTATATGAATATGGTTTGTTCTTTAAAGGTGCAGATGAATATGGAACAGGTGGTTTATTAAAAGAGAAAGAGTATATGTTCTCTACAACTTGGAATGCACCTGAAAAAGCATTTGGAGATAAGACGAAGTTCTTTGAAGGAGAAAGTTTAGAATCAGCGCTTAGTCATTTACACCGCGTACAAAAGTTTCTCGGTATGAGTCCGTTAAAGAGTTTTGCTTGTTATGATGTGGTGAAGAATCCGGATATTGAGAAGTTTTTAGTAGACGTGAAGAATCATTTGGAAGAAGTCATTCAATAATAGTTTACATCCCTGCACATTTGTGTGGGGATATTTTTTTACGAGAATTAAATTTTAACTTTAGTATTATTTTGAAAAGTAGCACTTGAATTTTAGATAGTTAAATAATAACTAATACTTCATTTCAAAAGTCGAATGATTTTGTTGTTTTTGTATTTTCTGTAAATACACCTTTTTTAAAATTTTATTTAATGATATATTATTTTTAGATGAAAATGTGGTAAAAAAATGAATATATAACAGTATTTTTAAAAAAGTTATTGAACATATGCTCGTCATACCGTCCACTAAAATTAGTATCACTTATGACGAAAATAATTTAGAGCGTGAAGATAGAGTTTATGAACTTATTGATAAAAAATTAGAACAAAGAGGAATATTTTCTAAGTCTAAATTGCAAACATTGGGTAAAGGGTAAATATACTATCTAATAGATCAAGAATTTGATAGATACTTACTTTTATTTAAGAATGAGAAAGTGAGGAACAAAATGAAATTAGCAATTCAAACAAAAAATTTAACAAAGTCTTTTGACAATCAATCCATTGTAAGGGATTTAAACTTATCTGTTCCTGAAGGAAGTTTATATGCTTTTATTGGACCAAATGGTGCAGGAAAAACAACAACAATGCGAATGTTATTAGGATTAATTCCATTAGATAAAGGAACGATATTATTTAATGATAAAGATATCAAAGAATGGAAAGAAGAATTATTTGAAAATGTGGGGTGTTTTATTGATTCACCTACCTATTATCCTAATTTAACAGCATATGAAAATTTAGCCTATGTACAAAAAATGATTAATGAACCTTTAGATGAAATAGATAGAGTATTAAAAACTACAGGAATATATAAAGCAAAGGATAAAAAAGTGAAAGATTTTTCTTTAGGAATGAAACAAAGGCTAGGTATTTCCTTTGCTATTCTTAATAATCCTAAAATATTAATTCTGGATGAGCCGACAAATGGATTAGACCCAGAGGGAGTACACGAGATTAGACGTTTATTACTTCATTTAGTAAAAAATGAGGGGAAGACTATATTTATTTCTAGTCATAATTTAGCTGAAATTGAAATGATAGCAGATCACATAGCATTACTACATAAGGGTGGCTTACTCTATGAAGGGAAGTTAAACAGTATTATTACTTCTGGAGAATATATTGTTCATGTTGATGATACTGCTGCCACAGAAAGGGTTTTAAATACAGAGGGTATGCCTTATAGCATAGAAAAAGAAGGGGTATTCAAAGTAATAATAAATCAAGATAGTGTTCCTAGTTTAACAAGAATATTAATTAAAAATGATATAGATATTTTTGAAGTTAGTCCTAAAAAGCCAACATTAGAGGAAGTATTTTTATCTTTAACTAAACAAAAGGAGTTACTATAATAATGCAATTTATCTTTAAAAGTGTAAATAGTGAGATGAGGAAAATTGGTGGGAGAAAATTATTATTATTTTCTTTGTTTTTTTCATTATTATCAAGCTTTTTGTGTATAAGTTATTTTATTTTTAACAAGAATAATCCTGACATGTTTCAATCTACAAATCTTATAGCAATTACAGTAAACTTTAATACACTAACATTAAGCATTTTTTCTGCTTGTATGTGGTATTTTATCATTTCTTCTGAAAATAAATATGGTACTTGGGCTATTATTTATACAAAACCCATTTCAAAATTTAAGTTATTGATAGCTAAAAATATATTGTTTATACTGTTCTATTTGATCTTTGATATTTTAAATTTTTTGGTAATAGGTATCTATGCTTTTATAAATGGTTATGAAATATCCATACTGTATTTTTTAAAAATGTTGATACTTTGTACCGTTTTATCTTTAGCAATACCATATTCTCAATTGCTTTTACATTTAATAATAAAAAAGGGAGTCTTAGCGGCATCCTTGTCAGTTATTTGGATTTTCTTTAGCGTAACATATGGATTATTCCCTGCAATATTCACAAAGACATTTCCAATATTTTATGCATTGAATATAGTAAGTGACATAATGATTAAAAAAACAACTATTTTAATATATCTTGCAAGTTCTTTAATATATATTTTAGGAATTATGTTATTAACTGTGAATTTTAAATATTATACATATGAATAATAAAGGGTGAAATAAGTGGGTATATTAGGTGAGTATAAAAAAAGTCTTCATAATGGATTGTATATCCTGTTACTAGTATTTTTGTTGATACCAATAAGTTTTCAAGTTTTTCTAACTGTAGCGTCTCAATTAAAAGATGGCGTTGTCATGCATATAGCGATTCTGAGCCTTTTTTGTAGGTTGTTTTTACCTATTGCGATAGGTCTATTAGTGTCGTTTTCTTTTGTAAACGAATTTAGAAGAAAAGGATATATGTCTGCTATTTATCATGGAATCACTTTAAAAACTATATTAAGTAATAAGTTTTTGTTTTGCTTAATAATTACTTTTAGTTATTTAATATGTGCTTTAGTCATAACTAGTATACCTATAGTATTAACGGTTGATAATCTTGGGACTGTTTATCAAAGATTAATTTTTTCTATACTTTTTATGGTGATTAGTTCTTTAACTATTGTGAATCTACATTTTTTAATAAATATAATATTTTATAAAATCCCGTTACTTTCATTATTAGTAGGGGTTATAGGCGGATTGGGTAGCTTTTTTATCTCTCATACAAACTATTGGATACTATTCCCTTGGTCATATCCAATTATGAGTCTTTATTTTGAAAGCATTGAAATAAAACAATTGTCTATTGTTCTAATTGTATATTTATTATCATTAATGATTTGCATATTTATGTTGTCAACTTTCTATAATAAAAAAACAATGAGATGGAATTAAATTTACAATGAGGCAAGGGGTTCTTATATGGCGATTAACGGGATGGTCTTTCAAGTTGCAAAAATGAACGGGGCATTAGATGTTATGCTAGGTTCATTTATTGCATCTTGGGGCATGAGTGCTCTGTACTTTATCGTTGGTATGAGCAGTATTTTATTATTTATGAAGGCGATAGGGAAAGAGAAGTATGAGGAGGATGAGAGAAATGTTTCTCAAATTGGATGAAACTATATAAAAGCGAACCAGTTATACTGGGACTCGCTTTTTATATAATTTTTAGAACGGATCAACTTCAGCTAAATCAGGGTTAGCATTCGGATTTGTTAATAAGGTTTTCAGCTCACCTACTTCTGAGAGAGCAACGAGGATATAACCACTAATAAGAACGATGAGTCCAATGACCCGTAATGTTTGCAGTGTAATATCACGGCTATTGTTTTCGGAGTTGTCTTGGGGCGGAGAAGGTGGATTATTGTTCATAGTTAGGCTCCCATCTTTTGTATTTATATATGTGCGAAATCATTATTTAACTTATGGATAGGAATTATATAGTCATTTTCACTATATGAGAACTGCCTATGAAAAGTGATAAGGAATTTTTGGGCGAGAAAAAGGGGGAATCCAAAAGATTATTAAAACTGAACTTTTGGATTCCCCTCTTTTTATTTATCTTGCTATTTGTGGTGGTCGGATTGCCTGTAAACGACCAGTTGGTGGGGGCTAATTAATCAGTGGGGGATGAATAAAACCTCACTGATTAACTATTTTCATGTAAATAAAAGGAGGTTAGTTATCCTAATATACGCAACGATTCTTCAATAAACGCTGGGATGTCCTCTGGCTGTCTACTTGTTACTAGCTGATTTTGACATACGACAACCTCTTTGTCATGAAAGTTCCCGCCGGCATTTTTTAAATCGACTTCAATAGATTTATATCCAGTTACATCACGTCCTTCAAGTGTTTGTGCAGTGATGAGTAGCTGAGGTCCGTGACAAATAGCGAAAACGGGTTTGTCCGCATCCATAAATGCTTTACTAAAGCGAACAAAACGTTCATCTGCACGAAGTATATCTGGGGAGAACCCGCCTGGTATGAAGAGGGCATCAAAGTTTTCTGGAGAAACATCGTCAATACTTTTATCAATTACGACTTCACTTTTTCCTTGTTTACCGTGTACCGTTTTCCCTTTTTCCATTTCAATAGTTGTTAATTCATATCCCTTTTGTTTAAAAGCTCCTACTGGCTCTGTGTATTCTGTGTCCTCGAAATAATCCGTTATTAAAATAGCAATTTTTTTACTCATTCTAATCCGCTCCTTATATTATATTATCGGTTCCAGAATCTTCCTTGGGCAATACCTTCTATAAATGATTCAATTGAAGTGTTTGTTAAGTTATAAACTCCTGCTCCATCTAATTTAATTTTACTATTGTCCAAAGCATGAGGATTACTAAGGACATGAGCTATCGGTTTAAAATGTTTAAAAGTAGTTTCTGTAAATTCTAAAACAGGGGGGTGAATGACAGACTCACTACTAAACACTAATACTGCATCAAAAAGCGAAGAGTCTGTTGTTGTATAAGTATCAGTTACTTTAATGGAATCATTGAAATGATAAATTTTATTATCTATGATGCTATAGTTCATTCGGTGCTGTGCAAAAGCTTGAATCCATTCGGACAGAAGGGAGACGCTTGGGTCACCATTTAATAGAATTGCGACATTTTTAGAATCAGATTTAAAAATAGTATTGGACATACTTAGTGCAGGTGATTTTGCATCTGAATTTACTTCGTGATTTTCTTTAGGTAAAGGAGCTCCAACAATGTTAGCGACTTCTTGTGCTAATTGACGATCGACGTGGTTTAGGAGAGCAATTACATTTGCCTTCACCATGTCTGATTTACACTTCCCAACTTCAAAGCAAAAAGCTTCTTTTATGTGCTGCTTTTCAATAGGGCTCATACTATTGTAGAAAAGTTTAGCCTGAGAATAAAAGTTAAGAAAGCTTTTACTACGACCTCTAATTTTATGCCCATCAATCTTTTCTTGATAATGTTCATATCCTCCTTGTTCGGCTTGGACGGTTGCAGGTTGATTGTTATTTAATCCGTTAGGATGATAGCTTGTTTGACCGCGATGAATCTGCATTTGATGCATACCATCACGTTGATTATTATGAAAAGGACATACGGGTTGATTGATAGGGATTTGATGGAAATTAGGGCCCCCTAAACGAGATAATTGTGTATCTGTATAGGAGAATAATCTTCCTTGCAGAAGAGGGTCATTTGAAAAATCAATACCTGGTACGACATGACCAGGGTGAAAAGCTACCTGCTCTGTTTCAGCAAAGAAGTTATCAACATTTTTGTTCAATGTCATTTTACCAACTAATTTTACGGGAACTTCTTCTTCTGGCCATAATTTCGTTGGATCTAAAATATCAAAATCAAATTTATGTTCATCTTCTTCTGGAATTAACTGTAATCCAAGCTCCCATTCAGGATAATCCCCTTTTTCAATTGCTTCGTATAAATCTTGACGATGAAAATCAGGATTTTTCCCAGCAATCCTTTGAGCTTCATCCCATACTAATGAATGAACCCCAAGGGTAGGTTTCCAGTGAAACTTTACGAAATGGGCTTTTCCTGCTGTGTTAATGAGTCGAAATGTGTGAACTCCAAAACCTTCCATCATTCGTAAACTACGCGGAATAGCTCGGTCGCTCATTTGCCACATGACCATATGAGTGGACTCAGGATTATGCGCAACAAAGTCCCAAAAGGTATCATGAGCGCTAGCTCCTTGAGGAATATCATTATGTGGTTCTGGTTTAACTGCATGGACAAAATCAGGAAATTTAATAGCATCTTGGATAAAGAATACGGGCATATTATTACCCACTAAATCATAGTTTCCTTCATCTGTATAAAATTTTGTGGCGAATCCGCGTACATCTCTTACTGTGTCGTTGGATCCTTTAGAACCTTGAACGGTTGAGAACCGTACAAATACAGGTGTTTTCTTTGAAGGATTAGTAAGAAAATCTGCTTTCGTATATGCTTCTAACGATTCATAAAGCTGAAAATAACCATGAGCGCCAACTCCGCGTGCATGAACAATCCTTTCAGGAATTCGTTCATGATCAAAGTGGGTCATTTTCTCGCGAAAGTGGAAATCCTCCATTAAGGTTGGGCCTCTTAAGCCCATCTTTAAAGAAAATTCATCCTCGGCTATTTTTACTCCTTGGTTTGTTGTTAAAGCATGTTTGCGTTGATTATCCGTAACATGGTGCTTCAATTGCTCCATTTTTTTATTCACAATATAGGCCCCTCCTTTACTTTGTTAATTTAATAGATACCCTTTTTATTAGGACGTAAACATGTATTATGATTTTTGTATGTAAAAATCATAATACATTGGTTGTGCTGGTGATTCTTGTTTGAGGAAGAAAAATAAAAAAGCCAAGGAGAAAGTTTATTTTCTCCTTGGCTTTTAAGATAATTCTTTTCGTTAAAATGCGGAAATTCTTTGCTTCGTTTTTGGTACAATAATAAATTTGATCCAGAGTAACCCGACAATCATAATGATAAGGATATGTAAAAATTGACCTGTAGCAATGAGTATAACACTCGAAAATACAATGAGTTGAATACTTAGCAATATAAAGATTAAGTGAAGAAATTGATTCATTCGCTTTTCAGTATCAATTGGATATAATGCTACAATAATATTTCCCGAAAAATATTTCCACAGGGAACGGAGCTGCATAGAAATCATATATAGGACGATATATGCGATAGCGCCTTTTACGTATATGTTTGGTATAAAATATAAGGCGAAGGCACCGATCAATCCTAAGCGAATATATATACCGAAATAATCATTTCCACGTAAAAATGCTAATGTATGTAAATAGAAGAAAGTTGCTCGTTTTTTATGTAATAAAGGTTCAATCCAATTTGTAAGCCATTTTCTTTTATTTACTTGTTTATTCAGTTGCGGAACATCTGTGAAAATGCTAGCAAATTGATAAAAACGAACGTTCATTTTTTCTTCTTGCTCGATTATGTAATCCCACGGTATTCGTTTTGTAGGCTGTTTTTTCGTATATAGAAGTAGGAAAGCAAGTAGTAAGAGTAGTCCGCCCAATATGAGAACATTTGCGGAATAAAACAGCATGTAAATGATTAGGGCGTTACAAGTAATACGAATGATTAGCCATATATTTTTTTCGTGACTATCACGCCACATCCAATGTATGTACATGTTCCAGGCTTTCGTAATCATTAACACGATAAAGATTGTACATAAAAAAGGTACAGTTAATTGCAATGATTGCATAGCAAGTGGAACGAGAATAAGGAACGTAAATAATAATGGGAAAAGCTGCATGATGTAATTGTATAGAAGAGATTTTTTAAAATAAGATGTTAATTTCTCTTCTAGTGCTAGTAAATAGACAGCATCAGGTTTTTGAATAAATGTACGGATAGGGCATCTCGTTATAATGAATGTAAGTACAATCGTTATAATTATTAAAGATATTCCTTTAGAAGGAGATGCTTTTAGAAACTGAGCATAATAATATGCACCAACGCATGAAATAAAGATAAAGCTATATAGTAAACCGTTAATCATACGTGCAAAGTATGTAATGATATTTTGAATATGTTGTTGGAAGCGACTGCTCCATAGCGATTCGATTGACATGTTTTTCACCTCTTTGTTCTATTATATATGTTTTACAAAAGAAAAAACGAGCAAATTGCGTTATGCAACTTGCCCGTTTTTCTTTTCGTTATTTTTTTTCTGATCACGATTCATTAATGGATAGAAAGCAAATCCGATTACGAATAAACCAATTCCGAGAAGGAACGTTTTTATATCGGATGCGCCCGTTTTAATAACCCATAGTGCGTAGCAAAGTGCGATAACTGCGACTATGCCATCTGTAATTCTTGCCCGCATTTCATTTTTATATGTTTCACCAGTTGCGACTAGTTTTAACTGGAAGATTGGTGAAACGAGATATGGAATGAGGTAGGCCAGTGTTGATACGGTAATAACGAATGTATAAGCTTCCGCAATGGTTCCTGATAATGTTGAGAATAGGAATACTTGCGACATAATGTTTGTTAATCGTAATGAGTAAATTGGACTTCCTTTTTTATTTGTTTTCGTGAAGAAGGAAGGGAAGAAACCTTCTTTTGCTGCTTGATAAGGTACTTCTGAGCTTAATAAAATCCAGCCTAAGATAGAACCGAACAGGGAAGTAAGAGCCAGTAATGCCATCAGTTTCCCGCCGCCGTGACCCATTGCAGCGTTTAGTGCATCTGCTAATGGACGTTCAGAAGCTTGTAATTTATCAACGTGAAGTACACCCATTGTTAAAATTGTAATTCCTAAGTAGATGGCAACTGTAATAAGTAATCCCGCAACTGTTGCACGTTTTACCGTTTTTGGAGAAACAGCACGGTTTGATAAAAGAACGGCTGATTCAATTCCGATAAACGCCCAAAGCGTTGTAAGAGCAGCTAAATTTACTTGTGAAAGAAGACCGTGTGATGCACCTGATTTATCAATCATCGGTGTGTACCATTGTCCAAATTTAGAAGCTTCGAATGCAAATAACGTAACGATGATGAATAAAAGGAATCCAGTTACTTTCGTTGTTGTTGCTAAGAAGTTTAGTTTTCCAGCTCCGCTTACACCGTTTGTTAATATAATATGAGTTCCCCAAAGTAAGATGGAACAAATCGTAAATGTAATTAGTTTTCCGACTTCTACGTTAAACGAGCCGATTGAAAATAGTAGTCGCGTATCTTTCATAATTGGGAAGAAGAGTGATAAATATCCCGCAAATGATGTAATGATGGCAACGTTACTTGCCCAGTTTGCAACCCAATATCCCCATACCATACTGAAACCAGCCATTTTTTTCTTTTTTGGTGTTGAGAATAAAGCATATGCATGACTTTGTGGCCCTGTCGTTAAATCAGGACGACGAATTGCTAAATTACCGAAAACAAGAGCTAGCATTAAAACACCAAACCCTGTAGTTAACCAAGCTAAAGTGACACCGAGTGGGCTTGCTGTTTGTGCCAACGTACTTGGCACCATGAAAATACCAGCGCCAACCATGTTACCGACAACGAAAGCTGTTAGTACCCAAAAGCCCCATTTTTTTTGTTGCATAGAAAATACCTCCAAAGTTAGTATAACCAAGTCAAGCGAGGAGATATGTATGTCTTCCTGAGTTAGGAAGAGAAGTCCCAAACAAAACAAAAAAAGCATGTAATTTGCCGCTACATGCTTTCTATCTTATAAGAAACCCACGACATACCTCTCGATAGCTCTCCACAAACGAAACGTTTGTGACAGTTCTGCACTTATTAAATGCAGACCCAGCAAGCGTGCATGGTGGACACGACTTACTTCGGCAACCATTCCTTTCTCATTCCTTCATCAATGCCACTACATCTCCTGAAATGATACTCTTAATGATTGCAACCTCTACCTCACCGAGATACGAATGAGGATTTAAATATTAAATTAACGTCTTTAAGAGTAACAAATGAATTTTTATACGTCAATGGATATAGTAATAATCAGATTATAGAGAAGAGTTTGTGATTAAAAGTAAGAGGGGTTGTTATGTGATATTTGAATTTTCGTAATATAATACATATTATTAGCGCTAGATGATTGAAAAGGGGATGAAGTAAATGTCTGTATGTCATAAACATTCAGTAATAGGTGTGCTAGATTCGGGAGTTGGGGGATTAACAGTTGCGAGCGAAATTATAAGACAATTGCCTAAAGAAAGCATTTATTATATTGGTGATAATAAGCGTTGCCCGTATGGACCAAGAAGTGTAGAGGAGGTGCAATCTTTCGTATTTGAAATGGTTGAGTTCCTCAAACAGTTTCCATTAAAAGCGCTAGTCGTAGCATGTAATACTGCTGCAGCTGCTGCATTGACTGAGCTGCAAGAAGCACTTTCCATTCCAGTTATTGGCGTTATACATCCAGGAGCAAGAGCGGCAATTAAAGTAACAAAGAAAGGGGAAATCGGGGTAATTGGAACTGTAGGTACGATAAAATCTAATATGTATGAAAAAGCATTACACGAGCTGGATACATATTTGGAAGTGCATAGCTATGCTTGCCCGACTTTAGCCACAGTTGTAGAAAATCAATTAGAAGATACAGCATATGTCACGCAGCAAGTGAAATAAGCTTTACTTCCATTAACGAAAGAAGATATAGATACGTTAATTCTTGGATGTACGCATTATCCACTTTTAGAGTCCTATATAAAAAAGGAACTAGGAGAAGATATAACGATTATTAGTTCTGCAGAAGAAACGGCGATAGAGTTAAGCACCATTTTACAGCACAAAGGAATTTTGTCTGACAATCTGAATCCGAAACATCGTTTTTTTACAACGGGATCTGTTTTATCATTTGAACATATTGCTGAGCGATGGCTAGGATATCACATTTCTGTAGAATGTGTACATTTGCCTATGAAAAATGCGTGTATGCATAATTAAGATTTAGTAAATTACTTTTTTAAATAAATCAGGTTCGTTTCATAAGAAGGAAAGAATAAGCTTTTAATTGAAATGATTAAGGTCATTTTAATTAAAGGAGAGGTTTGATTATGGAATTATCAAGATCTCAATTATTTGCTTTAGAGTATATTTCAAAATATGCAGAGAACGAAAAACGTGGGGCTAAAGCAACGATTAATCATATACTTAAAATGTCTAATATTACAGATGAAATATTTGAAGAAGCTGTCGCTAATTTAAAATCTCATGCAAGGATTGCTTTACACTTTCATCCAGACAGACTTGATTCGAGTATGAAAAGTGTTGCTGAAGCATTGTTTGAGCAAGGAGTATATAAAAGTCAATTTGAAACATTACTATCTAATGGAAGCGTATCTGCTTATCCTGGTGGTGAACGTGACCTTTGGGAAAAGAGAATATTTGGAGGGGCATATCAATTAGAAGGCGTAACGAATGAGCAACGGCCCAAATACGGAGCGCTAAATTTAATGTTACATCCAGATGGGCCCGCTCCGCGTTTTGGTTCATGTTATTTTCTTTTATCTCCAAAAGTTTCTTCGCGTTCTACATATACATATTTAGATTCGCATCAAGATCCGAAAGAAAAGGGGACTTATGAGGAGTTTGATATGATTTTAGCTGCTCTTTTAGAAGAGACATTCGTAAGAGATTTTGCAATTGGTGAAGGAAATTTGACTCCAACAATATTTATTAATCATTTACTGGCTAACCTGAAAAGGCCGTTTATAGATTTAGTAAGCAAAGAGCCAGCCCGTAATCTTAATCATTATATTGAAGCGCAGATTCATGGAGAGATTTCTCTTAAAGAAGACGTAGAGGTGCTTGTTGCAGATCCTTCATTTAAGGATACGGATGTAGGAAGAGTTTTAGAAGAGATTTGCCTGAAGTATGCTATTGATTTGTATTGGCACATCGGTTTTGTACTTATGGTAGACGAAGTTCCGATGGATTTTAGAGGTTCAAAAATGCCATCTTTAGCAAGACGCATTGCAAGGAATCATTGTATCGATGCAAATATAATTGGCTCTGCTGTAGTGGATTTGAAACGCAATCCATTATCTTGGAGTGATCGTGGCACTTATGAAGAAGTGCTTCAGGAATTAAAATTATTATGGCATGTTTTAGTTCGATTTGGAAAACCAAATCGGAAGTAGAATGAAATACTTCGTTTTTCGGAAGTATTTATATAGAAAAGAAGCTTATCTAAAAATAGATCAGCTTCTTTTTATAAGATTAAACTAAGTTTAATACAGTTACTTTTTCACGTGTCATAGACTCAAGGCTCTTACGAATACCTTGTGCGCCCATACCTGAACCTTTTACACCGATGAATGGGAAGTGATCAGGGCCGCGCTCTGTACGTCCGTTAATTTGAACAGAACCAGTTTCGATTTTGTTAGCAATTGCAAATGCTTTGTTAATGTCTTTTGTGAAGACACTTGCTTGTAAGCCAAACTCTGATTTGTTAGCAATTTCAATTGCTTGCTCGTCTGAAGAAACACGGATGATTGGAAGGATTGGGCCAAATGGCTCTTCCCAAGCAACTTTCATTTCTTCTGTTACGTGGTCGATTAATGTTGGGTAAATTAAGTTACGCTCACGTTTGTTACCGATAACGATTGTAGCACCTTTTTCAACAGCATCGTCAACTAAGCCTTGAACGAAGTCAGCAGATTTGTCGTCGATTAATGGAACGATTGTGCTGTCTTGTTCTGGAGATCCAACTGATAGTTCAGCTACTTGCGCTTTTAATAAGCTAACAAGCTCGTCGGCTACGTTTTCGTGTACAAGTACACGTTTAATAGCTGTACAACGTTGACCAGAGTAAGAGAATGCACCGCTTACGATATGGTTTGCAGCATCTTGTAAGTCAGCATCTTCACGAACGATACCAGGATCTTTACCACCAAGTTCTAATACAAGTGGAATCATTGAAGCTTTTTTCGCTAAATGTTTACCTGTGTTTGTACCACCTGTGAACGATACCATATTGATGCCTTCGTGTTCTACTAAGTAGTCACCAATTACAGAACCGCGTCCTGTAGCTACGTTTACAAGACCTTTTGGAAGGCCAGCTTTGTGAAGTGCTTCAACCATTTTAATACCACTAATTGCACCTTGAGTTGCTGGTTTGAAAATAACAGCGTTACCCATAATTAATGCTGGTGCAAGTTTTGCAGCAGATAAGTTTACTGGGTAGTTAAATGGTGCGATTGCTAATACAACACCAAGTGGTGCGCGTTGGATGATCGCAAGTTTCGATTTCGTTCCGCCAGGGAAGCTATCGCCCATCATGCTTTCTCCGTGCATATGTAAAGCTTCTTCGATCGTGTAACGAATGAAGTCAGCTGTACGAACAACTTCTTTCTTCGCATCTTTATAGCCTTTACCGACTTCTTTCATAATGATATCGGCAATTTCATCCTGCATATTTACGAGCTCATCAGCCCATTTATATAAGTATTTTGCGCGATCTTGTAGGGAAGCTTCAGCCCATGATTTTTGAGCTTCTTTTGCAGATGCAATTGCTTCATCTACTTCTCCGCGAGTAATTGCTTGTACTTGTCCAATTACTTCGTGTAAGTATGGAGATGGAATTTCGATTGTTTCTCCTGAAGAGCTTTCTCTCCATTCTCCGTCTAAATAAAATTTGTACGTATTGCTAGTTGTCATGATTAGTCCTCCTAAAATAGCAACTTGTAAGAGTGAGTATAAGGTGATTGTAGGGGGTTTGATAACATTTTTCAAATGAAATGTTTGTGAAAACGATTTCTTATTCTTTTTTTATTTTGTATGCCCTTTCTTACAGAACATTCCCTTATTTCAAAATGGTGTATCATATATTTTTATTTAAAGTGTAAAAAAATAATTGACAGAATACTCAATAAAGTTGTAAGATTATAAATGGAAAATAAATGAAAGGGGTGTGCGTAATGATTGTAATCGTAAATGTAATGGGCTTAGCTCTGTTAAATGGCAGAAAACATTCATATCATTACGCAACCCGTACGGATATATAGGGCATCTTTGTCTTATAAAAAGCGTACGTTGCGTATATCGTAACGTACGCTTTTTATGCATTCCTGTGCATATCGTCAAGCGGCGGTATGCTTTTTTTTGTTTATTTTCCCTTGTTTAGTTCCGATAAAAAACTTTGGAAGGTGGAAAAATGTGATGAGATTGTATGGGTTACGAAATGTAAATGTGATAGGTCTGGATAGTGGATAAAGAAATGAGAGGTAAACGAGAACGAGAAGGGAGAGGTTACATTGTTATCAGTATTACTAAAGCTAAAGTGGTTTTTTAGGGAGCACTGGAAGAGATATAGTATTGCCATTGGAGCTCTTTTAATTGTGAATATAGTTGAAGTGATTCCCCCGAAAGTGTTAGGGGTTACGATAGATAACATAAAAACAGGAACGTTATCGAACGAAGCTATTATACAGTCTATTCTTATTTTAATAGGGGTTACGATCGTTGGATATGGCCTCACTTTCGTATGGCAACATCAATTGTTTGGCGGTGCATTCGTACTTGAGAAAACGATGCGCTCTAAATTTATGGGGCATTTACTTAAGATGACGCCGACTTTTTATCAAAAAAATCGTACCGGTGATTTAATGGCGAGAGCGACAAATGATTTGAAAGCAATCGCTATGACAGCTGGTTTTGGTATATTAACGCTTGTGGATTCTAGTTTATATATGCTTACGATTGTCTTTATGATGGGGTTTACAATTAGTTGGGAGCTTACATTTGCAGCGCTTATTCCGCTTCCAATTATGGCGTATGCGATGAATATATATGGAAAGAAATTGCATGAAAGATTTACAGTTGCGCAAGATGCGTTTGGTGATATGAACGATAAAGTGCTTGAATCAATCGCTGGTGTTCGCGTTATTCGTGCATACGTACAAGAGAATGCAGACGAGGAAAGATTTCATCATCTAGGAGATGACGTCTACGAAAAAAATATGAAGGTAGCAAAGATTGATGCATTATTCCAACCAACTGTGAAAATGCTTGTCGGTCTTAGTTATTTAATCGGCTTAGTGTACGGTGCATACCTTGTGTTCCAGTCAAAGGTGACCCTTGGTGAACTCGTTTCTTTTAACGTGTATTTAGGGATGATGATTTGGCCGATGTTTGCAATTGGTGAATTAATTAATGTTATGCAAAGAGGAAATGCTTCGCTTGACCGTGTGAATGAAACGTTAGCGTATGAGCCAGATGTAAAGAATCCGAAACATCCAAAGCTTGTGCAAGAGCCGGATTATATTCAGTTTGATGATGTGTCTTTCTCATATCCTTCATCAACTGAAGAAAATTTAAAAAAGGTTTCTTTCACATTAAAGCAAGGAGAAACGCTAGGGGTTGTCGGAAAAACAGGAAGCGGGAAAACGACGCTTGTACGTCAGCTTCTTCGCCAATATCCGCTTGGAGATGGAGATATTGCAGTTTCTGATGTGACATTAGATAAAATGACGAATGAAAATGTACTCGGCTGGATTGGTTATGTACCGCAGGAGCATATTTTGTTCTCAAAAACAGCGCGAGAAAATATTTTATTCGGAAATAGGGAAGCGACTGAAGAAGAATTAGAGAAAGCAATTGAAATTGCTGCGTTTAAAAAGGATTTAGAGTTTTTACCAGAAGGGTTAGAAACGCTCGTTGGAGAGAAAGGTGTTTCTTTATCAGGAGGGCAAAAACAAAGGATCTCGATTGCACGAGCTGTTATTCAAAATCCAGAAATTTTAATTTTGGATGATTCTTTATCAGCTGTAGATGCTCGTACGGAAGCAGCGATCATTGAAAATATAAGAACGGAAAGAAGCGGAAAGACGACGATTATTACGACGCATCGTTTATCTGCAGTGCAACATGCGGATTGGATTCTCGTTATGGATGAAGGTGCAGTTATAGAAGAAGGTACGCATGATCAGCTTATCCAAAAGGGAGGCTGGTATGCTGAGCAGTTTGAAAGACAACAAGGTGAAAGTGAAAGTGCGGATAGTGGGGTGAAAATATGAGCGTTTCAAAACGGTTGTTTCAATACGCGATGAAAGTGAAGGGGACGATTTTTGCTGCGATGTTAATGTTATTTATTTTCGTCATCGCAGAGCTTGCTGGTCCTTTCGTCGCTAAAACGATGATTGACGATCATATCGTCGGGATAGAGAAACCTTGGTATGAAACAGAACAGAGTGAAGATGCTGTTTCGTATAATGGGGCTTTTTATAAGCGAAGTGATCGCTTTGAACAAGGCGAGAAAAAAGGAAAAGAAGTACGCGTAATGCAAGTCGGTTTTCAATATTATTTTGTACCGAATAAAGTAAATGCGGAAGGGTCACGGACTGTAAAAAGGGATATGATTACCGTTCAAAATGGTAAGGCGGTGCAAGTGTATAAAGCGAAAGCATTAACGAAAGAAGAAGTGTTTGCATTTTATAAACCAGAAATAAACCGTCTATTATTACTTGGTGGTGGCTATTTCGCTTTATTAGTAGTCGTGTCATTATTTGCATACGGAAAGCAGTTCTTCTTGCAGAAGGCAGCGAACAAAATTATTCAAATTATGAGGGAAGATGTTTTTTCTCATATTCAAACGTTGCCAATTCGGTACTTTGATCATTTACCGGCGGGGAAAATTGTTTCGCGTGTGACGAATGATACAGAGGCCATTCGTGATTTATATGTAACGGTGCTGGCAACATTCGTTTCTAGTATCATCTATATTATTGGGATATTCGCTGCGTTATTTTTATTAGATGTGAAGCTCGCTTCATTATGTTTATTAATTATCCCAATTTTAATTGTTTGGGCGATTCTTTATAGAAAATATGCGTCTGTATACAATCATAAAATGCGCTCTCGCTTATCTGATATTAACGGAACAGTGAATGAATCCATTCAAGGGATGCCAATTATTCAAGCGTTCCGTCAAGAGCGTGAAACGAAAAAAGAATTTGAAGAATTAAATGGCGATTATTTTAAGTATCAAAATAAAATTTTAAATTTAAATGCAGCAACTTCGCATAACTTAGTAGCCGTATTAAGAAATATCGCTTTCACAGGAGTAATTTGGTATTTCGGCGGTGCGTCATTAAGTGCTACAGGTATTATTTCACTTGGGGTACTGTATGCGTTCGTCGATTATTTAACACGATTATTCTCGCCAATTACGAATATGGTGAACCAGCTTGCAAACTTAGAGCAAGCGCGCGTTGCATCAGAACGTGTCTTTGAATTGTTAGAGGAAAAAGGGGAACCGGTAGAAGAAGAACGTATGCCTCGTTTAAAAGGAAATGTAAAATTTGATAATGTATCATTTTCTTATAATGGAAAAGATGAAGTGTTAAAAAATATTTCTTTTGAAGCGAAACAAGGCGAGACAGTGGCACTTGTCGGTCATACTGGATCAGGAAAAAGTTCTATCATGAATGTACTCTTTCAATTTTATGAGTTTGAAAAAGGAAAGCTTACGATTGATGGTCACGATGTAAAAGAGATGCCGAAACAAGCAACCCGTGAACATATGGGAATCGTACTGCAAGACCCGTTTCTTTTTAGCGGAACGGTCGCTTCCAATGTAAGCTTAGAAAACGAAAAAATTTCAAAAGAGCGTATCATAAAAGCATTGCATGATGTTGGTGCTGAAAGATTTGCAAACAATATAAATGAAGAAATTACAGAAAAGGGAAGTACGCTTTCCACTGGAGAACGTCAGCTTATTTCGTTTGCTAGGGCGCTTGCTTTTGATCCAGCTATCTTAATTTTAGATGAAGCAACATCTAGTATTGATACAGAAACAGAGGCGATGATTCAACAAGCGCTGGAAGTTGTGAAAAAAGGAAGAACGACGTTTATTATTGCTCACCGTCTTTCAACGATTAAAAGTGCGGATCAAATTATTGTGCTCGATAGAGGGACGATTTTGGAAAAAGGGTCTCATGATGAACTAATGAAAAAGCGTGGGCGTTATTATGATATGTATAAAACGCAAATGGAAGGCAATCAGAGTGCTTAATAGGTATGGAGGAGAACTTGTGATTTTCACAAGTTCTTTTTTATTGATGAACATGTCGACTCTTTAGCGAATTACGACAGTTAAATAAGAAGTATTGTTTTACCTTTTTCTTTATAAATGCTATATTAAAAAATGTTACTTATTTTTTGTATGTAGCGTTATTTTTCCCTTTTGTTTGATTATGAAGAAAAAGGATAAACTAAATAAGAACATTTTCATTGAAAAATTGTTCAAGATTGCATACAATCAATATAGTTTTTAAATTCCTATCAGAATACTTGGAGGATTACAATCATGAAGAAATTATTTTCAGTGCTTGCAGTAACTACATTAGCGATCGGGATTGTAGCCGGCTGCGGTAAAGAAGAGAAAAAAGATACAGCTAGTCAAGATGCGTTACAAAAGATTAAACAAAGCGGTGAACTTGTAATTGGTACAGAAGGTACATATCCACCATTTACGTTCCACGATTCAAGCAATAAATTAACTGGATTCGATGTTGAATTAGCAGAAGAAGTTGCAAAACGTTTAGGTGTAAAGCCTGTATTTAAAGAAACACAGTGGGATAGCTTACTTGCTGGTTTAGATGCAAAACGTTTCGATATGGTTGCAAACGAAGTTGGTATTCGTGAAGATCGTCAAAAGAAATACGATTTCTCTAAGCCATACGTTTCATCTTCAGCGGCATTAGTTATTGCAAAAGATAAAGATAAGCCTGCTACATTTGCTGATGTAAAAGGATTAAAAGGAGCACAATCTTTAACGAGTAACTATGCAGATATCGCTAAGAAAAATGGTGCGGAAATTATTGGTGTAGAAGGATTTAGCCAAGCAGCAGAATTATTAGCTTCAGGACGCGTTGATTTTACAATTAATGATAAGTTATCAGTATTAAATTATTTAGAAACGAAAAAAGATGCGAAAATTAAAATTGTAGATACTGAAAAAGAAGCTTCAGAAAGTGGATTCTTATTCCGTAAAGGTAGCGATAAGCTTGTACAAGAAGTAGATAAAGCGTTAGAAGATATGAAAAAAGACGGTACGTATGACAAAATAACGAAAAAATGGTTCGGTGAAAATGTATCTAAGTAGTGCATTGGTTTCAGATCGATTGTCTACTTGGATAGATATTATGCAGACTTCCTTCATGCCTATGCTGAAGGAAGCTGTTTTTACAACAATTCCATTAACGCTTATTACATTTATTATCGGGATTATACTGGCAACGTTAACAGCGCTCGCACGTATTTCTGGTAGTCGTATTTTACAATGGATTGCTCGTATCTATGTATCTATCATTCGCGGAACGCCACTTCTTGTACAATTATTTATTATTTTCTATGGACTTCCAACTCTTAATATTGAAGTTGAGCCATATACAGCAGCAGTTGTTGGATTTTCATTAAATGTCGGTGCATATGCATCTGAAATTATTCGTGCTTCTATCCTTTCCATTCCGAAAGGGCAGTGGGAAGCAGCTTATACAATTGGGATGACATATCCACAAGCATTAAAACGTGTTATTTTACCACAAGCAACGCGCGTATCAATCCCGCCGCTTTCAAATACATTTATTAGCTTAGTGAAGGATACTTCATTAGCATCGTTAATTTTAGTAACAGAAATGTTCCGAAAAGCGCAGGAAATTGCGGCGATGAACTACGAGTTTTTAATTGTTTATTTTGAAGCAGGTCTTATTTACTGGGTTATTTGTTTCTTATTATCAATCGTACAACAGATGTTAGAAAAGCGTTCAGAACGCTATACATTAAAATAATCCTTTTACAAAAGGAGTTTTTGTTTTTATGATTTCAATTCAGCACTTACAAAAAAGTTTCGGAGATAATACCGTACTAAAGCATATAGATTTAACAGTTGAGAAGGGCGAGGTTGTTGTTATTATTGGGCCGTCTGGATCTGGTAAAACGACATTCTTACGTTGTCTCAATGTATTAGAAACGCCAAACGCTGGTAATATTCGTATCGGTAATAAAGAGCTTAACTTCTCTCAAAAAGTAACGAAGAAAGATATTGTTAATCTTCGTACGCAAACAGGTATGGTATTCCAGCACCATAATTTATTCCCGCATTTAACAGCACTTCAAAATGTAATGGAAGGGCTCGTTACAGTGAAAAAGATGGGGAAAGAAGAAGCGAAGAAAAAAGCAAACTATTTCCTTGAAAAAGTTGGTTTAGCAGATAAAGTGGATTTATATCCGTTCCAATTATCAGGCGGACAACAACAGCGCGTTGGAATTGCGCGCGCGCTTGCGATGGAGCCGGAAGTGTTACTATTTGATGAGCCGACGTCAGCGCTTGATCCTGAACTCGTTCAAGAAGTTCTGAAAGTAATGAAAGAACTTGCTAAAGAAGGCATGACGATGGTTATTGTAACGCACGAAATGCGTTTTGCACATCAAATTGCGAACCGTGTTATTTTCATGGATGGTGGTGTCGTTGTCGAACAAGGTACACCAGAAGAAGTATTTACAAATCCAAAAGAAGAACGCACGAAGAAGTTTTTACAAATGTTGCAATAAATTAAGGAAGGTCTCAAGGCATATGCCTTGAGACCTTTTTGCCATATATATTTATTTGTGGAATCCGCCAAGGCTTTGCTCAGCCATTGCAACTAGACGTTTTGTGATTTCTCCACCAACTGAACCGTTAGCGCGAGCCGTAGAATCTGCTCCTAATTGTACACCAAATTCTTGAGCGATTTCGTACTTCATTTGATCGATTGCAGCTGTTGCACCTGGTACTACTAATTGATTTGAAGAATTTTGGTTTGCCATAGGAATATATCCTCCTTAGAGTTATAAAAGTTTTTTTGGTTGGACTAGCTGGAGTTGAACCAGATTATCGCCCCGGTTGGCGCTAATCCATCGGTAATTAAGTTTGTACTCATAGTATGGATGTTACCTAGAAAGATATACAAAATAATAATTTGTAAATTTTGTCAAAAAAAACGTATTGATTTCGTAAATTATGAAATAAGAGTAATCGTTGTATTTTTAAGAAAACAGGCCAAACTAAGGGTGATATTAAATATAATTTTTTCATTGTAGCTTGCTACTTGTAGGCTAATTATTAGCTTCTTATTTATGATTTATTGAAATAAAAATGAAATCGGTAGCAACTTCATAGTTCTATTTTTAAGTAGGGATGGAGGGGCGCTCCTATGTCTGGATAGGTTGCTCTCTTCACTCTAAAAAAGAGAGGCTTATAAACGATAACGTATGGAGGAATCATGATGGGAATTTGCCCGCTTTGCAACGCATTAGAATCACAAACATATTCTTGTCAAAATTGCCAAAGTATACTCCAAGATTATGGGAAGTCTGTAGATTACATAGACGATTATAGTGCCTATATGGATCAAGAATTATTAAGTGCAGTAGATGGTTTAACGCATAATAATTCAAATGAATATTGCAATCATATTTTTTATTGCAGAGTATGTAACGTGGAAACTGAGGTTGTAGTAAAACTTGTGTAAATAGAAAACTTCCACCTTATTATCTAGGTGGAAGTTTTTGTTTTTGTATTTGTGAGTGAATCATAGGAGAAGGGATATGTTCGGTGTTTGATGAAGCCCCTGATTTTATTTGAGACATTTTTTCTTTTGTATCACGTAAAGAATGTTCAGTTAAGTAGACGGCATATTCGTAAAATAATTGGCGCGTCAGTTCACTTTGCTCTTTTAATTTTTTATCTTGGAATACAGTTCGCCCAGGTTTAGAGTTGGCTTCAAAGAGCCACGGATTTTCCTTTGTGTCTAAACCGATATCAAAACCGATTTCTCCAATATTTCCAGTTACTTGTTCATCGAGCGCGTAACTTATTTGTAAGGCAGTATGTTTTAATTTATTTTCAATTTGAACTTGTTTCGTTGAATCTGGAAAAAGCTCTTGTAATAATTTTGTATCACCGCCACTATTTACGTGCGTTGTTAAACTGCCTTTGCCGGCGATTTTGGCGACGATTGCACTAACTATCCAATTACCGAAATGGTTTTTATTTGTATGAATGCGGAAATCAACAGGTTGCCCATCGAAGCGAAGTAACGAAATACCTTGCTGTACGATAAACTTTTTTAAATCATGTCCTTTTAATAGGTGGTTTAGAAGCGTTTCTAATGATTGATACTTTCTCAGTTTATTTTCTTCATTTTCGCGATAACGACAGTAGTAGCAATTCTCTGTTTGAGAATAAAATATTTGATGAATATTTCTACCAAAGCTCCCGTGTATTGGTTTCATGTACACGGATTTATATGTGCCAAGAAACCGTTCTACTTGTTCAAAATGCTGAAATGCTTCTGTATTTGGTAATAAGGGTTTAATTGATTCGTCTTTCGTAAGAAGTTGATGAACTTCCCATTTATTGAAAAAACCTGGGTTAAACCATGGAATGCAGTAGTCATGTTCTAACTTTCTTTTTGCTCTGACGATTGGTTTATAATTTTCCGCTTGTCGATTCGGTAATCGATCGTAAATGACATTTGGTAAAGGGACTTTTTTCTTTACCCATTGTTTCTCTTGAAAGAAATATCCTTCAATCGTTTCTTCTTCCCAGTTTATATGTTGAACGCCAAAGACGAATACGAACGGTCGTAATGAGAATGGTGGTGTTAACAACTCACTGAGAGCAATTGAACGATTTCCTAAAGGGGTAGAAGAATCATCGTTAAAGCCAGTTGTAAAAATGCCAATCAATGGTCCGAAAATAATTGTTTGGTTTTGTGTAAATGCATGAATAGTAGTGGATTGAGGCAGTAAAAGTTTTTCGGCAATATGCTTTCCGATAATAATTTCGCGAGTAAAGGAATAATGAATTTTCACCTCTTTACTTGCAATGTGACGTATACCGAAGGATAGGGATGTAATAGGTGGTGTAATAGAAAAAACGTAAGGTAAAGTAATGCTATTTGGATGTTCATCTGAAATGTTTAATGTATATATATGTTCTTTCAAAATAGGTTTACCTCCTTTCATTATGGTGTAAAGCGACTGAATTTAAGTGGTCCGTGAAATATCTTTTCGGCTAATGAATCACTATGACGAATGTATTGTTCGTAAGGAGGAATCGTGTTGACATACATAAGCCAAATTGCGCCTTTTTGATCCATAATTGTGGAAAGTTCTAGTTCGAATAATGAAGAATAAGACTGATCTAGTGTTTGGAATACTTCATTTATAATGTCGTGTAAAGCGTCTTGCAATAGTTGCACACCTGTACTAGATAGTACGTATTTAATTTTTGAAAATGAATGCAATGAATCATCGTCTGTTGCTGAGGGTAAAAGTTGATTAGGAAATGAACTTTTTTGTATAAATTGACCGATAATATTCCAAGTTTGTTCTTTGTTTTTTTGCAAAATGGTTCGAATGTGGAGTGGGTATGTTAATTGATTTGGTGGTTGTAGCATGGTATGCACTATGTAGCGTGATGAACGTATGTTAGATTTACACCAAGATATAAATTCATCTGTCCGCTTGATTGGAAGAGAAGTATGGTATTTTTCATTTACTGTATCGATATGAAACGTTTTATTTTTGTAAGCGACTCGATATAAGTTGTCTTTAGAATGTATATTAGTGGGGCGTATAATAATATCTTTAGTTTTTAACAACAGTTTGAAAATGTTTTGTATCGTTGCCACTTCAAATTTGGGTATATAAGGAGACAGTTTTTTATTAGTAAGAAATAAATCATGTAGTTCACTTAAGTTAATAAGTGTGTTATTTAAAAAGGTAGTGGAAGGACGGTTGTGCAAAGAGTGAATAATTGATTTTGCTTTTTCAAAGTCTGTTTCCTCGTGAAAAGAATAACGATCATATATATAAGAAGGAATAGGGAATGTTTGCTCTTTCCATTTTCCTGTATCTGTATCGTAAATAAGACCAGAAACAAGGTCTGTTTTAGAATCAATACAAAATGGCGTAAACTGGGCAACGACATTATGATAAAGCCGAGCGCGTTTAGCGATTTCGGTGTAATACGTTTGCTCATAATGAAGTTTAGAAGTTAAAAGGCCGAGAACCAACGAAATCACTCCTTTACTACTATTTGCATAATAGGCGAAGCTATATATTGCAAATACGTTTTTATACCATTATACTTTTGTCCGTATGATGATATGCTATAGTTTTGGAGAAGTGAAAGGTTGATTGTAATGAATATATGGTTAAATATGTTAACGACGACAGGACTCGGAGCAATTATTGGGGGATACACGAATCATTTAGCGATAAAAATGTTATTTCGTCCTCATCGTCCTATTTATATCGGAAAGTTTCAAGTTCCATTTACACCAGGGTTAATTCCGAAGCGTCGTGATGAACTTGCTGTTCAATTAGGAAAAATGGTTGTAGAACATTTGTTAACACCAGAAGGAATTGGAAAAAAGCTAACAAATGAAGAGTTTCAAAAAGGTTTAATTCACTGGGCGCAAGTGGAAGTGGATAAAGTAATTACGAATGAACAATCACTGCGACATATGTTAGAAAAATGGAATGTAGCGCATGTAGAAGAAGAAGCGACTCGAAAAATCGAACATGTGATTACAGAAAAAATTCATGCATTTTTAGCAGAGTATTATACATATACATGGGAACAGGCTTTACCTCATTCTGTACATGAAAAGATAGAGAATGCGATTCCGAATGTCTCGGCGTTTATTTTAGAGCGAGGAATTAGCTTTTTTGAAAGTGAAGAAGGGAAAGCACGTCTTTCAAAAATGATTGATGATTTCTTTGCTTCTCGCGGAACGCTACTTAACTTAGTCGGAATGTTTTTAGGAAATGTAAGTGTAGTGGATCGTGTGCAGCCAGAAGTTATTAAGTTTTTAGGTCAAGATGGTACAAAGCAGCTTTTAACTGACGTACTGCACAAAGAGTGGGAAAAGTTAAAAGGAAGAGATGTAAAAGAATTAGAAGCATTTGTAGAGAAAGAAATGATTGTAAGCTCCGTGCTGTCAGCAGTTAAAGTAGAGGAAACAGTGAGTAAGTTTTTAAATCAATCTGTTCAGCAAGTATGTGAACCAGTTCGAGAAACAATTATTGAAAAAGTGGTTCCAAGTGCAGTAGCGAAAGGCTTAAAGTGGGGAACAGAAAATGTAGAGAGTATACTAAATAATCTACACTTTGCGGAAATTGTCCAGCAAGAAGTGTCTACATTCTCAACAGAAAGATTAGAAGACTTAGTTCTGTCTATTACGAAAAATGAATTGAAAATGATTACGTATTTAGGAGCGTTATTAGGCGGAATGATCGGGCTCGTACAAGGATTGTTACTATTGTTTCTTAGATAATAAGGTGAGTACATAGAAATAAAAGTGAAATTTCTTCACATCTCTTGCATAGTTTGATATGGTAAGAAGAGGTGCGTATGTAAATGCACGTAAAAGGCAGTGCGAGTGAAAAGCGCTAGCCTTCTAAAGGAGGAAAAATAAAATGACAAAGAACATTCATGATGTTGCATATGAATTACAAAAAGCAATCGCTGAAAACGAAGACTTCAAAACTTTAAAAGAGAGCTACGCAGCAGTTCAAGCTGACACAGCTTCAAAGAACTTATTCGATGAGTTCCGTACAATGCAACTTAGCCTACAACAAAAAATGATGCAAGGCCAAGAAATCACTGAAGAAGATAACCAACAAGCACAAGAAGTTGTAGCTCGCATTCAACAAGATGCTAAAATTACAAAATTAATGGAAACTGAGCAACGTCTAAACGTTGTAATCGGTGACGTTAACAAAATTATCATGAAGCCACTTGAAGAATTATATAGCGCGCAACAACAAGCGTAATAGTGGAAGACGCTCCTAGTTTAGGAGTGTCTTTTTTGTTTAGGGAATTTAATAGTTATACCACAAAAACTCCCTTTCAAAATAGCCATTTCTTATTGGTTATTTTGAAAGGGATATGTAACATATCTGTTAATTTTTTTTATTGCTGTTAATTGAAGTTTTAATATTTTTTTCGTTCAAAAACGTTTCAATCTCTTTTTGTTTCCTCCCATTTATTTTCTCAAGGCGTTTTGTAAAAGAAAAATTGGCTTTGAATAAGTTACCATCTTGGGTGAGTTTGTCTAATTCTTGATCTAGCTCTACGAAAATATCCGTAGATGATGACATAAATGCATAGATTTCTTTTGAAGGTTTTTTATAATCAGTAGGTAAATTATTATTACTAATAAACTCATGGAAATTCATATCGTTTTGTTTCGCTAAATCAATTAGTTTTTGTAATTTTTCTCGGTCAGATTCCGTGAAATTCTTATCAGAATTTGTTGAAGCGAGAGGGATAATATTTTCAGATAACTCCCAACTATAATCTATATAATTTTTTATATTTTGTTTCATTTCGTCTTCACTAATAGTTTCGTTTTTCTTTGAGGAACTAAATATATTTTCTGGAACTTTAATAGCAACATCTTTAATAGATTGTACATCGTTTTCTTCCTTAGGTTGTACACTGTTTGAACAAGCTGATAGAAATAAAAGAGTAAGTAGCATGAGTGAATATAAAGTATATTTGTAACTACTCAGCTTCTTCAAATAAAAAAACAGGCCAAATACATGTTTCCGATTCGAAAACATGAAAAGAAAATACTCCAATCAGAGAAAGAATCTATGCCAAATAGAGAAATTCTCTTATGAAGTCGTGTTATTCCAAGGAACCGTTCTAGTTTCTATGACTTGGTTTATCGCTTGTAAGACCGATTGTTTTTGTTTTTTCATGGTACTCATAAAGCTTCGTATCTGACAAAAAGATTCTGCGCCTTTCTTACTTCGGAAAGTCCCAGACACTTTCTGTTTTACTTTCGTCATCCGAATATCCCGTTCTGCTTGATTGTTATCAAATGGAATGGCTGGATGTTCTAAAAACGCTAGAATTCTGTCAGAATACTTGACGAAGCGATTCCATAAATTTTGAGAAGGCGTCTGCTTTCCTTTCTTCTTTTGTTTCGTGGAAAGAATCTGTTGTTCTTTCAATATGGATTGATACATAATAAACAGATTCTTTTGCGTCGCTTTTGGCATGGTACCTTCGGATTGCTTTTTCATCGTCAACGCTTGCGTTAGAAATTTCTGCATCTGTTGTGCCCATTGTTCTCCAGTACTATCTATAATTCCTTGTAAATCTCGTAAGAGATGGGCATTACATAAAACGTGACGACAATCTGTATACGCATCATACGATTTCCAACCATCATGCATCGCAATTCCAGAAAAAGATGGCAAGATTTCTCCAGCATCCATTGCTTCTTTTCCACGTTTTTGATGAATATGTTGCAATGTCACCTCCGGTGTACTGGCAGTATGTAACCATTGTGTTTTGTTTTCTACACGCATACCAGTTTCATCAAAATGGACAACAGGAGACTGCAGAATCTTTTCCTTTACTTCTTTTATGAATGGCTGCAATTGAGAAGCGAAAGCCTGTGTATGATTTACCAGGGTTCCTTCGCTTATAGAATGTCCAAAACAATCCTGAAAGAATTCTTTTGTTCGCTTCAAAGAAATGCATTGATAATGCGTTAAATAGGGAATCAGTCTTTTTATATTTGGACCATATTGAACAGGACGAGATACTGTCGAAGGAAATTGGGCTTCTTGGATAGAATGGCAATGTGGGCATTCTTTCTGTTCTACTTTATGTTCTGTCACTTCGATCTGAATAGGTGGTAAGTCATACACTTGGCGAATGCGATACCCTTTTACAGGCTCGTGGTTCAAGGAAGTATGACAACAAGTACAATATGTAGGAGAATGTGTAATCGTATGATCTGGAGTCGCTGTCAAACCAAGAGTATGTCCCTTGTGGCCCAACTGGCCACCCGTTTGACGATGAGACGGTTTGCGCAAACTTTTTGTAACGGGCTTACCCAAACCATCTGTAGAAGGTGGCTTATGACTATTTTTGGAGTTTTTTTTTGAAGCATTTTCTAGTTCTTGTATACGTTTTTCTAACTTAGAAAATGTTTCTTCAAATAAAGAAATAACAGCTTCAGGTCCTTTTTTATATGTATCTAAAATAATTTTTCGATCGACCATAAGATTCACCTCCCCTGTTTGATATACTCAGTATTTACAAATGGGAGGCATATGAAACTAGTAAAATTTAAAAAAGACACCGAAAGGTGGCTGAGTAGTTACGTATATTTCTTCATTTTAATCTCCTTTTACATTCATTAGTGTCTTTGTAAAATAGCAATATTCCATTTCAAATACTTTACTAAAAGTGCATATAGATGTTTTACCATTTGATAAGATATGACGGATATGAGTAAACCGACGCAAAAAGCTATAAATACATTATAAACATCGGAATAACTGATTTGATGAAACCCTTTAAAGAATCCTAATCCTATTAATAAGATAGGTGAAATAATTAATAATGGTGTAGCAATGATAAGTGCTAGAAGAAGCGGTAATAGAAAGAGTAATACGAAAAAGGCGATAATGATAAATATAAAGTTTAAAAGACTTAAGCTCATAACAGAAAACAGTGCTGTCATAATGTTTTTTAGGCTGCGCCTATTGTCAGCGTTGCTTATTGCATATGAAACGTTAAGTTCTTTAGCGATAGTTTTAGGGTTTCCTAGTTTTTTAGAAATTTTCTCTTCAGATATTCCATCTTGTTTACCACTAATAAAATGAGTTTCGTACTCCGAGATAATATCCTCCTTTTCTAAATTAGGCATATTCCGTAGGGAAGAACTAAGTTGCTCTAAAAATTCACTTTTGTTCATAACAATCACTTTCCTTTATAAAATGATAAATTACAGCTGAGAATCCTATCTTTTTTCTAAACAGCACACACAATCTATATTTACTTTTTGAAAGGCGATATACTAATCGTAAATAACATTCCAAATAATGGTTATTCCATTATTTACAAATATATCACTTGCTATTATTCTTTGCAAGGTACTATAAATTTGTTAATAATGTGAATAGGTGGAAGTATTTTTGTACATTTTTAGAAGAGATATAAAAATGTTATTTTAAGATAAACAAAAGGTTGTAAGCGCATTCTTTAAATCTTGTCAAAATAATATCGAATTCATATTGTTGGGAAAATAATGCATTTGTAATATAATGATAAATGATACTTCACCACATTAATTAACTAGGTGAAGTTAAAATCTTTATTACACAAATTATGAAACAAAGGAATGATTAGTTTGAGTACAGGTGTAAAAGTAAACGACGTGAAGACAAAAACAAAAGGAGCAGATCTTGTTGTTGATTGTTTAATTAAACAAGGTGTTACACATGTTTTCGGTATTCCAGGAGCAAAGATTGACTCTGTATTTGATGTATTGCAAGAAAGAGGACCAGAGTTAATCGTTTGTCGTCATGAACAAAATGCAGCATTTATGGCAGCTGCTATTGGTAGATTAACAGGGAAACCGGGCGTATGTCTTGTAACTTCAGGACCAGGGACATCAAATTTAGCGACAGGTCTTGTTACTGCGAATGCGGAGAGTGATCCCGTTGTTGCTTTAGCTGGTGCAGTACCGCGTACGGATCGATTAAAACGTACGCATCAATCTATGGATAATGCTGCACTATTCGAACCAATCACAAAATATAGCGTAGAAGTAGAGCATCCTGATAATGTGCCAGAAGCACTTAGTAATGCATTTCGAAGTGCGACTTCCACAAATCCGGGAGCTACTTTAGTAAGTCTTCCGCAAGACGTTATGACTGCGGAAACAACTGTAGAGTCTATCGGTGCGCTTTCTAAGCCACAGCTTGGAATCGCTCCCACAAATGATATTACATATGTAGTAGAAAAAATCAAATCAGCGAAATTACCAGTTATTTTACTCGGTATGAGAGCGAGCACAAATGAAGTGACGAAAGCTGTTCGTAAATTAATTGCGGATACAGAACTTCCTGTCGTTGAAACATATCAAGCAGCTGGTGCGATTTCACGTGAGTTAGAAGATCATTTCTTTGGCCGCGTTGGATTATTCCGTAACCAACCAGGTGATATTTTACTAGAAGAAGCAGACCTTGTTATTTCTATCGGTTATGATCCAATCGAGTATGATCCAAAGTTCTGGAATAAACTTGGCGACAGAACGATTATTCATCTTGACGACCATCAAGCAGATATCGACCATGATTACCAGCCAGAGCGTGAATTAATTGGTGATATTGCTTTAACGGTAAATAGCATCGCGGAGAAATTACCGAAACTTGTATTAAGTACGAAATCAGAAGCGGTATTAGAACGATTACGCGCAAAATTATCAGAACAAGCAGAAGTTCCAAATCGTCCTGCAGAAGGTGTTACGCATCCACTTCAAGTGATTCGTACACTTCGTTCTTTAATTAGTGACGATACAACTGTTACATGTGACATCGGTTCCCATTCTATTTGGATGGCGAGATGTTTCCGTTCTTATGAACCACGTAGATTATTATTTAGTAACGGCATGCAAACGTTAGGTGTTGCACTTCCTTGGGCAATCGCAGCTACTTTAGTAGAACCAGGTAAAAAAGTAGTTTCCGTATCAGGTGACGGTGGTTTCTTATTCTCAGCGATGGAGTTAGAAACGGCGGTACGTTTAAATTCTCCAATCGTCCATCTTGTTTGGAGAGACGGCACATATGATATGGTTGCATTCCAACAAATGATGAAATACGGCAGAACATCAGCTACAGAGTTTGGCGATGTTGATCTTGTGAAATATGCGGAAAGTTTCGGGGCGTTAGGTCTTCGTGTTAACACGCCTGATGAATTAGAAGGTGTGTTAAAATCCGCGCTAGCAGCAGATGGTCCTGTCATTATTGATATTCCAATTGACTATCGTGACAACATTAAATTAAGCGAAAAATTATTACCAAACCAATTAAACTAATGGAGGCAGATTTGAGATGACTGTTGCGCAATTAATTGATATTGATGCAAAAAGAACGAAAACGAGTAATGAAGTATATCAAACATCTACAATGCTTGCGCTATTAGATGGTATATATGATGGTGTGATTAGCTTTGAAGATTTGAAAAAACATGGTGATTTCGGCATCGGCACATTTGATCAATTAGATGGTGAAATGATTGCATTTGATAATGAATTTTATCATTTACGTTCAGACGGTTCAGCGGAAAAAGTAGAGCCAGAAGAAACAACGCCATTTGCGACTGTAACGTTTTTTGAAAAAGAAATGAGTTATACGGTAGAGCGTCCGATGAATCGTGAAGAAGTTGAAGCGTTATTATATGAATTAATGCCAAGTAAAAACTTGTTTTACGGTATTCGAATGGACGGTACGTTCCGTGAAGTAAGGACGAGAACTGTTCCAAGACAAGAAAAACCGTATACACCGCTCGTTGAAGTGACGAAATCACAACCAATCTTTTCATTTGAAAATACAGAAGGTACGCTTGCTGGATTTTGGACACCAGATTATGCGCAAGGTATTGGGGTAGCTGGATTCCACTTACATTACATTGATGATGAAAGAAGCGGGGGCGGACATGTTTTCGACTATGTTATAGAAAACTGTACCATCCAAATTTGTCAAAAAGCTCATATGCATTTAGCACTTCCAGAAACAGCTGATTTTATGGCGGCTGAATTATCAAGAGAAAATTTAGAGGATAATATTGCAACTGCGGAAGGTGCAGAGTAAGAGGGAAAGACTGTTCCATTTTGGAACAGTCTTCTTTTATTCGTAATGTTATTATTTGTCGATAAATCGATATTTCTTGTCGAACCGTTGATATATTGTAAGTTACGATAGATATATTTGAAAAATTGTTGATATCGCTTATTTTTTTGAAACAAACGGATGTCCCTCATAATAAAAACGCCACGGATAGTGTACAGCTTCTTCTGCATAGTCGATATTAATACGAGGTCCTGCTGTTATTTTATATTGTGATGATATGTGTTCTTCTTTTGGAACTAATTCAATATGTAACGTATCACTTTGTAACGATACACCGCGTTCTTTTAAAGTGATGCCAAGTGCACGGCATAGTTTGCCAGGACCGTTCGTTAAATTTTTGTACTGCGCTTTTGTAATTTCGGTCTTATTGTAGCGCGCTAGTTTTATTTCTTCTATTCCATCTACCGGCTCAAGAGCTCGAATGAGAACACCTTGTGGGGTGCCCACTGGCGCTGTAATAACGTTAAAGCAATGATACATACCGTAAATTAAATATACGTAAGCATGCCCTGGTGCACCAAACATAACTTCTGTGCGATCTGTCCGTCTGCCTCCGTAACTATGTGCGGCCTTATCATCCGGGCCTTTATATGCTTCTACTTCTACAATGATTCCGCTTCGCTTTATTCCGTCTACAATATGAACAAGTTTTTGCCCGAGTAATTTTTTTGCGACTTCTAACGTATCGCCTTCATAAAAAGAAGGAGGTGCCTGCATTGTACTATCTCCTTTGCTAAGTGTATATGTATATAGTAAACCAAATTTTCAGTAGTAATTCTAACTCGTTCTATTTGCTACATTTATTTCATAAATTATGGATAGAGTACAACAGCGAAGAGGGGGAGTGCGACATGATTTATCGCTTACTAGCTCTTAATATAGATGGGACACTACTATACAACAATGGAAAAATTGCAAAAGGATTAAGAGAAACAATTGAATTTGTGAAAAGAAAAGATGTATACGTTACGTTATTTACGAGTCGTAATTTTCAATCCGCTCATAAAGTAGCAAAGGCGTTAAAATTAGATTCTATATTAGTGACACATGGTGGTGCTTTCGTTTCAGCAACGTTAGATAAGCCGTACGTTCAAAGAAGATTGTCTGAAGAGAAGACTTTTAACATTGTGCAAGTGTTAGAGCACTTTGATTGTAACGTACGTATTTCTCATGAACGGTTTTCGATAGGAAATCGTGAGAGAAATACACCAAACTTAATTGCGCGCACTGTATTATCAAGCGCAGATCCGTTATTTTATCCAGTTCAATTTGTAGATTCGTTAGGTGACGCGCTTCGTGACCATCCGGTAGCGGCGCCAAAAATTGATGTTCTTTTCCAAACTAAAGGTGAAAAAGAACGCGGGCTAAATACATTAAGAAAAGCGTTCCAAGATGTAGAGTATGTTGAATGTGATTCAAAACGAATAGAAATTTTACCGCAAAATGTATCAAAGTTACGCGGGTTACAATTGCTTGGAGAGCATTTAAATATTTCGCTAAATGAAATGGTTGCGATTGGAGATAGTATGGAAGATTTAGAGGTTATTGAAAACGTGGGACTTGGGGTAGCGATGGGGAACTCGCCTGTAGAATTAAAGCAAGCAGCCGATTGGATTACACGTTCAAATAGTGAAAACGGTGTAGAGTACATGATTAAAGAGCATTTCCGTAAGCAGTTCCCGCTTCCGTTTTTGAAGAATCATAAAAATACACCGAAACGATGAAAGAAAAACGTAGCTTTTTGGCTACGTTTTTTGTTGAGCTTATTAAAATGAATGAAAACGTTTTAAAATGTGAATTGTGTATGAAATCTATACAATTCACTTGAATCCTTTAGAAAACTAATGTAAAGTGAAGGATGTTGTCAAAATAGTTACACCACATGAAATATTCTTCAGATTAATTTTATTGGGCTCCCATACGTAAAAGTATTTCCGCATGACAGTTTAGTTCACGTATTATTTCAAAAATGAATTGTAGTAATTTTATTAAGTAGTTGTAGCGTTCCTTTGTTGTATTTAAATGGATTATTTTAAGTTAATGTGAGTAAGACCTGGTACATATGAAATGTACTTCTTTTTGTGATTTTAGGAAGTTTAAAAGGGGGAATGAATTTCTTGAGGAAATCATTTAATCAAAAAATTAAAAAGTTAAGTAGTAGTTTAATAGTTGTATTACTAATATGTATGAATTTTTTAATCCATTTACCATTTAAAGCAGAGGCAGCTACAACAGAGTTAAAAGGTTTAGGTGATGTATCTTATTACAACGCCATCATTTTTGGAGATCATAGTGCAACGAGTGCTGATATTGAAGGTGCGATGGCTGTTCAGAAAAATATGAAAGCATCAAGTTATACAGTCGTAGCGGCTGCAACTGGAGCAAATAACTTAGCTGGAGCAACTTGGGTAGATGAAGGATATCCATCATTATTACTAGGCGGTCAATTTACGAAAGCGGGAGCAGGACAGGTAATTATTCAAGATGGAACAGTGGCGATGACAAAAGACGGTGACCCAGATGGCGCGATGAAAACATCATATGACCGTATCTCTTATAAAGAGCAAGCGGAGATTGATGCTAAGTTTAAAGAATTTAGAAAAGACGTTGATGGTGTAATTGGGGATGCAAGTAAACTACACACTGATAAGCCAAAACCTAATATGAGTTTTGGAATCGGTGAAGATGTAAATAACCCTAATATTTATGTCTCTTCAGGCCAAACGGGAAAGAAAGCATTTGATGTAAAAGACGTTTTTCTTCCGAATGTAGAGAATAAAGACTTTATTGTTATTTATTCAGATGCAGAAGAAGTGAGTTTTGGTGGCGGTGCAATTTTGTATGATACAAGAAATACTGGGATGGCGACGGATTTAATTAATACATCTCAAGCATACGACCCTAATTCATCTTTTACTGAGTTAGCTAGTAAGGTAATTTGGGTATTTCCTAATGCTACAAAGATAACAACTAAAGGTTATGGTGTAGTAGGTAGTGTGTTTGCACCTAATGCAGTTGTAGAAACAAAAGGTGGTTCTATTAATGGACAAGCCTATGTTGGAGGATTACACCAAAGAGATGGTTTTGAGGTTCATAACTTTAAATTTAACTGGCCAAAATGGAATAAACCAGCAGCTGAAAAAGGACATTTACAAATTAAAAAAGTTGATGAAAACGATGAAAATATTGTTTTAAAAGACGCAAAATTTGATGTTGTAGACAAAGATAATAACGTTGTGGCTACTGTTACAACAAACGAAAAGGGTATTGCGGAAGTTAAAGATTTACCACTTGGTGACTATTTTGTAAAAGAAATAAATGCACCAGAAGGATATATAAAAGTTGATACACCAGTCAAAGTAACAATTGATAATACAAACGTAATTGAACTTGTTATGAAGAATACGAAAAAAGTAGAGAATGGCCAATTTAAATTATTGAAAAAAGATAGTGAATCCGGTCAACTTCTGCCAGGTGCAAAATTTGATGTTATCGATAAAGATGGGAAAGTTGTGGAAACAATTGTTACAGATGATAAAGGTGAAGCCTTATCGAAACGACTTCCAGTTGGAAGCTATACATTAAAAGAAGTAGAAGCACCGAAAGGGTATGAATTATCATCTAGTTCAGTTTCTGTTGATGTAGAGGCTAATAAAGTATTGACTGTAGATGTGGTGAATAAAAAGATTCCCGAAAAAGTAACAGGTCAATTTGAAATTGTGAAAGTAGATGCGGAAGATAAAACGAAGGTATTATCAGATGCAGAATTCGAAGTGTATAAAGAGGGTAAAAAAGTAGATACGTTACGAACAGATAAAACTGGTAAAGTAGTTTCTCAGAAATTAGAACCAGGAAAGTACACATTAAAAGAAACGAAAGCACCACAAGGATATAAATTGCTAAAAGAAGAAATTGAAGTCGTTGTGGAAGCAAACAAAGTAGTAGAAGTACAAGTAGAAAACGCAAAAGAACTAGGAAGCTTACAAGTAACCAAAAAGGATGCAGAGAGTGGAAAAGTTCTAGCAGGTGCAGAATTTAAATTGAAAAATGAAGCTGGTCAAGTAGTTGGAGAAGCGAAAACAACGAATAAAGACGGTGTTGTGAAATTCGAAAACTTAGTGCCAGGAAAGTACACGTTAGAGGAAACGAAAGCGCCGGAAGGTTATAAAGCGCTAGAAGTGATAGTAGAAGTAAACGTTGTAGCGAACGAAGTAGTAAATCAAGAAGTTACGAATGAAAAAGTAACAGGTCAATTCGAAATTGTGAAAGTAGATGCGAATGATAAAACGAAATTGTTATCAGGTGCAGAATTCGAAGTGTATAAAGATGGTAAAAAGGTAGCGGAACTGAAAACAGATGAGAGTGGAAAAGTGATGTCACCGAAATTACCGCTAGGTGAATACACAGTGAAAGAAACGAAAGCACCAGCGGGCTACAAGCTTTCAAATAAAGAATGGAAAGTAACAATTCAAAACGAGAAAGAAGTAGTAAAAGTAGAGGCAGAAAACGAAAAAATCTTAGGTTCTCTACAAATTATTAAAATGGATGATAAAGATCAAACGAAACGCTTAGCAGGCGCAGAATTTACATTGAAAGATGCGAAAGGAAATGTTGTAAAAGAAGGAATTACAACAGATAAGTCTGGAACGGTTAAGGTAGACGGACTTGTGCCAGGTGAATATACGTTAGAAGAAACAAAAGCACCAGAAGGTTATGAGTTAACAAAACAAATAATTCATGTAACAGTTGACGGTGAAAAAGTTATTGATGTAAAAGTAACGAACGGTAAGAGCCTTGGGCAATTCGAAATCGTAAAAGTAGATGCTCAAGATAAAACGAAAGTATTATCAGATGCAGAATTCGAAGTGTATAAGGATGGTAAAAAAGTAGATACGTTACGAACAGATAAAACTGGTAAAGTAATTTCTCAGAAATTAGAGCCAGGAACATACAAATTAAAAGAAACGAAAGCACCACAAGGATATAAGTTGTTAAAAGAAGAAATTGAAGTCGTTGTGGAAGCAGACAAAGTAGTAGAAGTACAAATAGAAAACGCAAAAGAACTAGGAAGCTTACAAGTAATCAAAAAGGATGCAGAGAGTGGAAAAGTTCTAGCAGGTGCGGAATTTAAATTAAAGAACGAAGCTGGTCAAGTAGTTGGAGAAGCGAAAACAACGAATAAAGACGGCGTTGTGAAATTCGAAAGCTTAGTGCCAGGAAGGTATACGTTAGAAGAAACGAAAGCGCCGGAAGGTTATAAGGCGTTAGAAGTAACAGTAGAAGTAAATGTTGTAGCGAACGAAGTAGTAAAACAAGAAGTTATGAATGAAAAAGTAAAAGAAGAAATTACAGGTCAATTAGAAATTACAAAGGTAGATGCTAATAATACAAATAAAACATTAGCAGGCGCAGTGTTTGAAATTTGGAAAGACGGAATAAAAATCGACACATTAACAACAAATAAGAGCGGTAAAGCGACTTCTAAGAAGTTAGAACCAGGAGATTACACTTTAAAAGAAATCCAAGCGCCAGAAGGATATACTTTATCCGATAAGGAAATGAAATTTACGATTTCTAATGAAAAAATTGAAGTTGTAAAGCTTCAAATTACAAATAAAAAAGATACAGATAAAGATCCGGAAAAACCAGGTGAAGGAACAGGAAAACCAGGTGAAGGAACAGGAAACCCAGGTGAAGGAACAGGAAAACCAGGTGAAGGAACAGGAAACCCAGGTGAAGGAACAGGAAAGCCGGGTGAAGGAACAGAAAAGCCGGGTGAAGGAACAGAGAAGCCAGGTGAAGGAACAGAAAAGCCAGGTGAGGGAGTAGAAAAACCTAATTTACCAGAACAAGGACAAGGTTCTTCTAATAATCAACAACTCCCAGCTACAGGACACAATACGAATTACGTTCCATTCATCGGTTTTATGCTTCTGTTACTAGGAATACGTTTAAGATTCATGGCTAAAAATAGTTAACGGATGTATAAAAGGCATCAGAGATATACAATCTCTGATGCCTTTTAAATTAATACAGATAAATATTTTAAGCTTCAATTACGCTAAGCATTCTGTTTATAAATGCAGCTGCGTGAGCACGTTGTGATGGTCCTTTTGGTACGAATTGATTCAATTCATTACCTTTTACAATTCCATATCCATACACTCTTTGTACTTCTTCTTTAGCGTAAATTAAGTTTTGGTCTACGAATGGTAGTTCAACTTGTTTTGCAAAAATACCAGCGTGTTTTAGAGAACGATCGATCATAATAACAGCTTCTTCGCGTGTAATTGTAGTATTTGGGTCAAATGTATTATCACCACGTCCGCGGATTATGCCTGCGCTTGCTGCACGATTAATACCGTCTCGTAACGATGGGTGTACTTGTTCTAAGTCTGTGAAATTAGCATTTCCACTTGGTAATTGTAAAGCACGAGTAATTAATGTAGCAAATTCAGCACGCGTTACAAGACGTTCTGGGAAGTACTTGCCGTTTCCTTCTCCTTGCATAATGCCTCTAGCTGCTAATTGACGAATGTCTTGTTCATACCAGCCACCTGTAATGTCATCAGTTACTGGATTTTTTTGATTTTCTTTATAGTATGTTTCAGTTCCTTTTAAGAAAGCATCCCATTGTCCGCGTTGAATCATAAACGCAGGGCAGTTTTTTCCTGACCAAAATTGGTGTTTTTGGACCTTATCTAGAGAAATATTTAAGTCGTTCATTAAATAAGCTGCCAATTTACGGGCATTTTCTACCGCTTTTTCATAGTTTCCATCTTGATTAACGGCAATTTCAATTCCGATAGATTCATAGTTTCCAGTTTTATTTCCAGCATGCCATCCAACTTCATTTACCGGAAGATGTTGATAAATTTCTTTATCATCTACTGTGAAATGCCAAGATGCGGCGCGATCAGCTGTTCCGCGTGCTTGATTATCTAAGAATTTTGCATGATTTAGAGCATTAGCACCTTTCGCTGTATTAGCCGTTTCGTGAATCGTAATATATTTAGGCACCATCGGGTAGCCAGGTCGAATATCGTCATTTCCTTTTGGGACAATCATTTCTTTAAATGTAACGCCATAAATATTGTTTGTTTGTAGAGCTTCTGGCGATCTCAATAAACTGTTTTTAGCAGTACGACTGTTTTTTAATAATGAAGCTTTTGTACCTTCAAATGTAGCAGAAGGTGCATAAATCCATTTTGCTGTTTCGTTTATTTGGACTTTAAACCAATTTCCAGCTTGTTCAGTAGGAGTAATGACTTGTGGCTCTAGTTTCCCTTCTTCTTTAAACGATTGGAACGGAAGTGCATGTATGGAAGCTTCTTCTTTTACGATTAATTTTTGGTTAGATAGTTTATGAATCTCTTGAACTTCTAAGCTATTATCATTGTTATCTATCCATCCAGCGCCAGTTGGCGTCGTTATGTAGTAAGCATTTCCTTTTTTCTTTGTCGCCGTTACGACTTGTTCTGTAATCTCGATATTCGATTTGTTTTTTAAATCATTCGCGGTATATAATGAATGTTTTTTTGAAGTGTATAGTAGGAATTGGCCAGTAACCTCGATATCTTCTTCATGAGTACTATGCTCATTAACATGCTCCTTAATACTTTTAAAAACTTGATCCTCCGTATATACTTCGGCGGATTTTTCAGCACTCTCTGCAAATGAATAAGTAGGTGCAAGAACAGTTTGTAATGCAAGAGAGAGAGTTAATACACTATAAAATTTCTTTTTCATATTTGTTTTTAACACATTAGATTGTGGAATCTAGTGTTAACAGTCCTCCTTTTTATATTGTATTTTCACTATGTATCGATTTTAACACTAATAAATTTTAACAAGAGAAAATCATGATGTCTATATACATGAGCAATATTCATAAAAAGAATTATTTGAAAAAATGTAAGAGAAACAGGTAAAACCTTCTGTATTGACCTGCAAACGCCCTTCAAGTAAACTAAAGAGAGTTTGCAAATGAAAAGGTGATAATGTTGTTAATTTCAATTAAAACGTTACAAGATGATCGTTTTTTACGTCCGCTACAAAATATTGGCGGCTTATTTTTTGAAGAGAGTACGATTGGATTTGAACAAGAGGAAGCAAATCTTATCGTTGATATACACATTGAAGAGAATGTGAAAGCATCTGCTCGTTTAACAGATGTTGCGACTGGAAATGTGTATGAAGAAACATTCGCAAAAGATTTATCTGCTTTTACAGATGAAAAAGAGCGTATGAAGCAAGTGAAACACGTTGTTTCTTATGTATATCTTTCTGTTCTTCAGCAGTTAACTGGTATTGAACAAAGCTGGGGTATTTTAACGGGAGTACGTCCGACGAAACTTCTTCACAAAATGCTTCAAAATGGTATGTCAAAAGAAGAAGCGCATCAAGAACTTCGTGAAAGTTATTTAATTCATGAAGAGAAAATTGAACTTCTTCAGCGCATTGTTGATTGCCAATTAGCAGTTGTTCCGGATTTATACCGTTTGAAAGAAGAAGTAAGTATTTATATCGGTATTCCGTTCTGCCCAACGAAATGTGCATATTGTACATTCCCGGCTTATGCAATTAATGGACGCCAAGGATCTGTTGATTCGTTCTTAGGTGGTTTACATTATGAAGTTCGTGAAATTGGTAAGTTTTTAAAAGAAAAAGGTGTAAAAGTTACGACGATTTATTACGGCGGCGGTACACCTACAAGTATTACAGCAGAAGAGATGGATATGCTGTATGAAGAAATGTATGAAGCGTTCCCAGATGTGAAAAATGTGCGTGAAGTAACAGTTGAGGCAGGTCGCCCAGATACAATTACGCCAGCAAAGCTAGAAGTGTTAAATAAATGGAATATTGACCGTATTAGTATTAATCCGCAGTCATACCATCAAGAGACACTAAAAGCAATTGGACGTCATCATACTGTAGAAGAAACAATTGAGAAATACCATTTAGCTCGTGAAATGGGAATGAACAATATTAATATGGACTTAATTATTGGTCTTCCTGGTGAAGGGTTAGATATCTTCAAGCATACGTTAGATGAAACAGAAAAGTTAATGCCAGAATCATTAACAGTTCATACGTTATCATTTAAACGTGCTTCTGAAATGACGCAAAACAAACGTAAATATAAAGTAGCAGGTCGCGAAGAAATTACAGCGATGATGCATGAAGCAGAAGAGTGGACGCAAAAGCATAATTACGTACCATATTACCTATATCGTCAAAAGAATATTTTAGGTAACTTAGAGAACGTTGGTTATGCAATGCCGACGCAAGAAAGTATTTACAACATTGTCATTATGGAAGAAGTACAATCAATTATCGGACTTGGTTGTGGTGCATCAAGTAAATTTGTTCACCCGAAGACGGGAGCAATTACGCACTTTGCGAATCCGAAAGATCCAAAATCATATAACGATGGCTTTGTGAAATATACAGAAGATAAACTGAAAATTTTAGAAGAGCTATTTGCATAAGAAGAAAGAGGTTGTTCCGACTCGGAACAACCTCTTTTTTATCCTGCAGTAACGGGCGGTCCGATTATATCTTATCAGTTTTTGTCGGTAAGTCGATATATTCGAAAAATCGCTGATATAAATTGAGTTGTGGTTGATATATTTCAAGTTACGGTCCATATATCTGGAAAATCTCCGATATAATTTCATTTACTGTCTAGCGGTATCGTATGTAAAACTATGTCGATAATAATCAGAAAAATTAGTCAAATCATTAGAGGACAATGTCTACTTATGGACGAAATGATAGATTTATGAAAGAGAAAAGGGGGAAATTGTTGGCATGTATATGACGATAGGGAGAATTTTTGATTTATCAGTTGGTAAGTATCCAAATAAAGAGGCGTTAGTGGAACCTGAAAAAAATATTCGCTGGACGTATAAACAGTGGGATGAACAAATAAATAAAACAGCGCACGCTCTATTAGAAGAAGGGGTAAGAAAGGGAGATACGGTATCTGTTTACTTATATAATTGCCATGAATTTGTAAACGTTTACTTAGCCTGTGCGAAAATTGGAGCGATCTTTAACCCGATTAATTTCCGCTTAAAAGCAAAAGAAGTATCTTATATTCTTCAGGACGCATCCTCGAAAGTCGTTGTCTTTGAAAAAGCAGTTGAGTCAACTGTTGCTATAATTGAAAGAGATTTTCCAAATACATCTTTTTGGTCTATAGAAAACGATAAACCTTCCTATGCAAGTTCCTACCATGAAAAAGTGAATGAAGCATCTTCTGAGAAAGTAAATATCGAAATTGATGAAATGGATTATTGTTCTATGCTGTATACGAGCGGTACGACAGGTCATCCGAAAGGCGTGTTACACCGCCATCGTGAAATGGCTGAGCATAGTATGATTTGTACGTATTTCCTAAAATATAATAGAGATAGCGTTGGGCTTGTTGTTGCACCTTTATATCACTGTGGTGAATTAAATGCCGGAATCATACCACGCATTCAAGTTGGCGGAAAGAATGTTATTTTGCATCATTTTGATACAGAAACAGTATTACATACGATTCAAGAAGAAAAGATTACGACGTTCTTTGCAGCGCCGACGATGTGGAATATGTTGTTGCAAAAAGATTTAGCTCAGTATGATTTAACGTCAATGAAAATCGGTATATATGGCGGAGCAGCAATGGCACCGGCGTTAGTGAAGGAATGTAAAGAACGTCTTTATATTGATCTTGTTCAAATATACGGAATGACAGAAATGGGGCCAGTTGTTGCATTTCTCGTAGAGGAGGATCAAATTACCAAAGCTGGTTCAGCAGGCACGCCATGTTTTAGCCATGAAGTTCGTATTGTGAAACCGAACGAGGATGCACCGGCAGAACCAGATGATGTATTACCTCCTTATGAAGTGGGAGAAATTATTTTACGCGGCCCAACTATGATGGCTGGCTATCATAATCGTGAAGAAGCGAATAAAAAATCGATGTATAAAGGATGGTATCATTCTGGTGATCTAGGCTATTTTGATAAAGACGGTTATTTATTCGTTGCTGATCGCGTTGATGATATGGTAATTAGCGGTGGCGTAAATATTTATCCTCGTGAAATTGAAGATTTCCTTCATAGTCATCCAGGTATATTAGATGTGGCGGTACTTGGTGAGCCAGATGAATTATGGGGAGAGCGTGTTGTGGCAGTTATTGTGAAGAAAGATGAAACAATAACAGAAGCTGATTTAGAAACGTATTGCAAAGAAAGTGATGAACTAGCAGATTATAAACGTCCGCGTCATTATTTATTTGTAGATGAACTCCCTCGTAATGCGAGCGGGAAGTTGCAGAAGTTTGTACTGAGGGAGTCGTTGAAAGGTGCGAAAAAATAGAAAATGCAGGATGCCCCATATCTATGGGGTATCCTGCATTTTTCTGTATTAAACAGAAGAAACAATATCTTTGTTAATTCTCATTTTTTCTTGGTGAAGGTTAATTAGCGCATTTGAAATAAGGTGGAAACACAAAGTGGATGTAATACAAAAAGAAAAGACACCCTAAGGTGCCTTTCTCCGACTTGAACCATTTCATTTCATACGAATCGGAATCTATCCGTATTACCATTACCCCTTTGTTATGAGTGTAAACACACACTATAAAGCAGAATCGTCTATATACACTAGATTGTTAGTTCACAAAAGACAAGAGATTTGAGATCAATATCGAAGTGACGCCACATCCCCTATAATAATTGATATGTTACGCCTTTTAAAAGAATCTGCTTTATAGAACGTGCCCACAAGTTATATTTTACTATATGTAATATTCATTCAGTGTATTTTTTGATGAATATGTATAATTACATAAACTGTATGAAAAAAAGAGAGTATACTCTGATGTTGTGTAATAAAGATAAAGCCCGCCTATGGTGAAGTGCACCCCAATTGTTAGACACAGCCTAACAATTGGAGGTGCATTTTTTATGGCTAAATTTTCTTCAAAAGAAAAAATCCAAGCGGTGAAACGATATTTAGATGGTACAGAAAGTGGAAAAACAATTGCTAAATCTATAGGAGTTAACCCTAGTGTACTTCGTGAGTGGATTAGACGATATGAGTCTTCAGGTGAAAAGGCCTTTGAAAAGTGCTATACATTCTACCCAGCCCAGTATAAACTAGATGTACTTTATTATATGAATGAACACGGGACATCTATCAGAGAAACAGCGGCACTTTTCAATATACCGTCTTATGAAACACTTCGGAAATGGAAAATAGCTTATGAAACAGGAGGATTGGATGCCCTACAATCAAAGAAAAAGGGGCGTCCAACCATGAAAGATAAAAAAATAAAACCAGTAGATGAAGGATCAATCGAAGCCTTACAAGCGGAAAATGAGCGTTTACGTATGGAAAATGCCTATTTAAAAAAGTTGAATGCCTTAGTTCAAAACAAAGAAAAATCACCAAACAAGACAAAGCGCAAGTAACCTACGAGTTAAGGCATGAATTTCCTATCAAGGAGTTACTTCAACTCGCAAACATTCCACGTAGTACGTACTATTACTGGATGAAACGTTTTAATCGTCCTGATCCAAATGCGGAGGTAAAAGAACTGATTCAAGCTATTTATAATGAACACGATGGGTGTTATGGTTATCGTCGTATTCGTGATGAACTTATGAATCGTGGACACAAAGTAAATCATAAAAAAGTGTATCGCCTTATGAAAGAATTAGGGTTAAAATGTCTGGTTCGTATGAAAAAATATCGCTCTTACAAAGGGACAGTTGGGAAAATTGCGCCAAATATTTTAAATCGCAACTTCCAAGCTGAAAAACCAAATGAAAAGTGGGTTACAGATATTACGGAGTTTAAGTTATTTGGGGAGAAGTTATACCTATCACCAATGTTGGATTTATTTAATGGTGAAATTATCACATATACAATTGGTTCAAGACCGACCTATTCCCTTGTTTCAACGATGTTGGACCAAGCCCTTTATTGTGTAACCGATCCGGATAAACTACTCATTCACTCTGATCAAGGTTGGCACTATCAAATGAAACAATACCGTCATTCTCTTAAGAATTGTGGCATAACTCAAAGTATGTCTCGCAAAGGAAACTGTTATGACAATGCCGTTATTGAAAATTTCTTCGGTATCATGAAATCGGAATTTCTGTATCGAAAAGAATTTGAAAGTATAACACATTTCAAACAAGAATTAGCAAAGTATATAGAATACTATAATCATAAAAGAATTAAGGCAGCCTCTAGGGTATGAGCCCAGTACAATACCGGGCTCATACCCTAGAGGCTGCCTAATGAAACGACCTGTCTAACTTTCGGGGGTCACTTCAGGAATAGGGGGCTTTTCTTACTTTTTATAAATATTTATTCCAATTATATTATCAGATGAGTCTAAACGAATATAAACGTCAGCTGATAAAAGGTGTGCATTATATATTCGTTGTTTATATGTTGATATCTCGAAGCGTTTTCCATTTAATTCACATTCTAGAATAATCATATCGTCATGTTCTTTCCAATTTATTAATTTAGCAGTTGTATTCATATAAACCTCCTCTGAATCATTTTATGAAAATTAATAGAGATAGTGTGAGAAAGGAGTTTATATAACAAAAAAAGACACCTTAAGTGTCTTCTTTGATTACTATAAAAGTCGTTGAATGAAATAGGTTTCTATTTTTATTTGCGTGAAAAGCCTTCTTCATCAAGGTATTCCGCAGCTTCTGGATAAGAGTTGAATGTACCGTCTAAGTTTACACCAGCGTACACGTTCCACATGTCATCCTCTGAAATAAGAGTAAGAATATGACCATCTTCGTTCTGCCATTCTTCTTCTTTCGCAGGTTCTACAGGTGCTACTACTTCTTCTTGTGATAGAAGGTCAATTGATTTCTCAATTACTGAACGTAACTCCTCTGCTGAAAACTCACGGATGTTAACCATGCCTTTATCATCTGTTTTATAACCTTTAATACCGCTTGCATATACAAATCCATTTCCATTTGGGTGTAAATGAAATACAACGTTCTTTTTATCTAAACGACTTTCTTCAAAGTGGAAGTTTACACGTTTTAATGATACGTTCTTTCTTTCTAGTTCTGGGAAAGATTCAATAATCGATAATTTTTCTTCAAAAGTTAGCATAGTGCCTCCAAGTATATAGTAAAAGATTTAATTTGTTCATTATAGCATAGTTGCAATTGTTTCCAAAGATAAGGGGAAAACTTTTCGTTGAATACGTTTACGTCACGAGAATGTAAAAAGTGAGCTAACGAATGTATCTTTTTAGGTGTACAATGGAACATGGACTTTATACAAAGGTGGTTTTTTTATGTTTCAAAAAATAGCAAAGGAATGTTTAGCAGGATTTACTGTTGCGATTGTTGCGTTACCACTTGCGATTGCATTTGGTATTGCCGCGACAGGAACGTCTGAGGGAGCGCTTGTTGGATTGTATGGTGCGATTTTTGCAGGTTTATTCGCAGCGTTATTTGGCGGGACACCTGGGCAAGTAACAGGGCCAACTGGACCAATTACCGTTATTGCAACAGGAGTTATTGCGACGCACGGGTTAGAGGCAAGTTTTATTGCCTTTATGATGGCAGGGTTATTTCAAATTTTATTCGGTGTATGTAAGCTCGGTTCTTACGTTCGATATATTCCGTATCCTGTCGTTTCGGGATTTATGAATGGTATTGCATTAATCATTATTTTAGGCGAAATAAAGCACGTACAAAATAGTTTTTTACTTGTTGTGTTAACGATTATTGCAATGATTGTTTCTGGTAAATGGATTAAGGCGATTCCGTCTAGTTTAGTAGCACTAGTCGGTGTGACAGCTTTGCTTCCTTTATTTTCTTCCTTACTCGAAGGACTTACAGTAAAGTTACCGATTATCGGAAATCTTTCACTAAATAAAGTAATTGAAAAGATTGGAACCATTCCAGAAGCGATGCCTACGCTTCATATTCCATCTTTAAGTGGAACAGGAATAGCAGCACTTATTTTGCCAGCGCTTAGTATTGCTTTATTAGGATCGATTGACTCGTTGTTAACATCGGTCGTAATGGATAATGTGACAGGTACACGTCATAAAAGTAATAAAGAACTGGTCGGACAAGGTATCGGTAATATGATGAGCGGATTGTTTGGCGGATTAGCAGGTGCAGGTGCGACTGTAAGGTCTATCGTGAATATAAGAAGTGGCGGTAAAACGGCACTTTCGGCATGTATGCATAGTGTTATCTTATTTATTTTTATTATGGGTCTTGGTTCGGTCGTACAATATATTCCACTTGCTGTATTATCAGGTATTTTAATTTTAACTGGTATTGGAATGTTCGATTGGGGAAGCATGAAAAAGATGCATGTCGCTCCTAAAGGTGATGTCGTTGTTATGCTCGTAACGATGATTGTAACGGTGAAGTTCGATTTAATGATTGCTGTTGCATTCGGTATTATTCTTTCGTTCATCATATATATGGTGAAATGTAAAGAACGCAAAACTTCTATCGTAAAAGAAAAAGAAGAAACGTACACAATTCAAGGACCGCTCTCTTTCCTATCAGTAGATCGTATTTTCTCTACTTTACAAGATGTGAAGCCACCGGTTGTTTTACGTATGAAAGATGTGCGTTATATGGATGTATCAGGAGCTATGGCATTATTAAATTTTGTTGAGCAATCAAATAAAGTAGGAGCAAGTGTAAAGCTTGAGCAAGTACATCCGAGTATTGAAAAAACAATCGCAGTAATGGCAAGCAATGAACAGAAAGAGCAATTGAAAATTTTAAGTGTTTAGATGGTAATTAGAATATCTCACAATCTTACATAAATTATAATGTAGAGTTGTGGGATATTTTTATAATGTTTTTAGTAATATGTATCGCAGTGATAGAGAGGAAGGGCTCTTTTGAGTAATAGAAACGGTTATAGTGTGTACATATATAATGGAAGGAATTAGAAAAAATATTGTGAAGAGACAGGCTTAAATGGGTTCTCTTTTCTATTTTGAAAAAAAAACCAAGTATTCAACCTATAATAAATTTGTTATGATAACCAATGGGATAAAGTGAATTCCTATCGTTTAAAACAATATGTTTGAGAGTATATGTATAAAAGAAAAGAGAAAAAATATGAATAAAACATTTGTAAAAGGAGCAGCAATTTTAACCATTACAACTTTTTTGTCGAAATTGCTGGGTAGTTTTTTTCAAATTCCATTACAAAATATTGCAGGAGATGAAGTGCTCGGTATTTTCCGCCTTGTTTTTCCTGTATATATGATTGCTCTTACATTATCGGTAGCCGGAGTTCCACTTGCAATTTCGAAACTAATTGCAGAGTTGAACGAAAAAAATAAGCAAAAGGAAATTGCGAAATTATTTAAATCAGCGTCAATTATTGGGATAGCATTTGGCGTTTTCGGCTGTTTAGTCATTGTATTATTTTCTATTGAAATTGCAAATATGCTTGGTGGACAAGAAACTAGAATGCCGTTGCTTATTACTTCATTAGCGTTACTCATTGCGCCATACATGGCGGTGTATAGAGGGTATTTTCAAGGTTTCGGTGATATGAAACCAACAGGGGTATCACAGGTCATTGAGCAATTTGTACGTGTGTTTTTTATGTTAATAATTGCTTACATACTAGTATCATGGGATAAGAGTAATACTGTTATTACTAGTGGTGCGATGGTTGGCTCTTTTCTTGGAGTCATTAGTTCGCTTATATATTTGCGTATAAAATATAATAGAAGTCCATACTACAATAAAAGCAATTCCTATTCGCTCCGAGATTTAAGAGAAAACGGCAAAAAGATATTGCGGGTATCGATCCCAATCGCTATTGGAGCTTTATCAATGCCACTTTTAAATTTAGTAGACTCGCTTACAATACCGCATGTATTACAAGGATCATCAACAGAAATTCAAGAACAATTTGGAATATACAGTCGCGGTTTTGCATTCACGCAAATAATTGTTATTTTTGCAAGCGCAATTGTATTTCCGTTAATACCACTCTTAACTTCCGCATTGGCCAAAAGAGATATAAATTTGGCGAAAATAACAATTCAAAATACAAATCGACTAGCGCATGTTTTGACAGCACCGTTAACAATATGGTTGATGGCATTAACAGTACCGTTAAATGTCGGATTGTTCACAGATGTAAAAGGCAGTAGTATGTTAACAGTTATGATTGGCAGTTCGTATTTTACTGCGGTTATGGTATTATCAATAGGTGTTTTACAGGGCATTAACCGTTCTGCACAAGCTGCATGGATTGTTATTGGTGCGAGTTGTGTGAAAGTCGTGTTAAACATAATGTTCGTGCAGAAGTTTGGCATAGATGGAGCGGCGTATAGTACATTCATTACTTACGTATTGATTTGTATTGTAAATCATTTGTATATTCGAAGCTATATTGCCTATTCTATTCATTTAAAAAGCTTTTTTGGTGTGCTAGCAATAGCATGTATTTTGGGACTAGGATTGTATGAACTATGTAATGTGATAAATATTACATCTTCAAGAATTATGACGTTATTATTCAGTGGTATAGCATTAAGTATTACAACCATTTTGTATGGTGTATGTGCTTTGAAATTAAAATGGATATCAATAAACAAAATACCATTTTTGAAAAGATAAATATAGAAATTTAATTTTTTATTATAATTCATATGAACTGATAAAGAGGAAACTATGTAGGGTATCAAGTGTTTAGGTAAGGAATGGGTACTAGTTTATGTTAGATGAAATAAACGGTTACCTAGTTTTGGAGGAGATTTAGGGTGCGTTTAGTCTTATCAGGATATTATGGTTTTTATAATGTTGGAGACGAGGCGATTCTACAATCAATTATTGAATCGTTAAGTAAAGAGAACCCGGATATAGAACTAGTAGTACTATCAAATGATTCTAAATATACAAAGGAAATGTATGGTGTAGAATCGGTAGATCGCTGGGATATAAAAGCTGTTTATCATGCAATCAAAAACAGTGATGGAGTTATTAGCGGTGGCGGGAGCCTTCTTCAAGATCAGACAAGTACGAAGAGTATTCTATATTATACGGGTATTATGGGACTCGCTCGATTATTAAAAAAGCCGTATTATATTTATTCACAAGGAATAGGTCCAATTACAAAAGGATATAATCGTCTATTAGTAAAATGGAACTTGTCAAAAGCTTCCTATGTATCAGTTCGAGATGAGGATTCGTTTTTATATTTAAAAGAACTTGGCATAAAAAACGATATTGAAATTGTTCCAGACCCTGTTTTAACATGGAAACGGACAAAACAATCGGATTGGTTGCAAAAGCATTCGATACATGGAAAAGTAATTGCGGTTAGTGTACGTTATTGGAATGCAAAAGAAGATTATATAAAAAAATTAGCTGCGGCATTAAAAAAATTAAAGCAAGAAGGATACCAAATTCTATTTGTTCCAATGCATGAGCCATTTGATCAAAAAGCTTCGCGTGAAGTAGTAGACTTAATGGGGGAAGAGACGTATATGCTTCCATATAAAATGGATATCGAAGAGAAAATATTCATTTTATCACAATGTTCATTACTAATTGGTATGCGTCTTCATGCACTAGTTTTTTCTGCTGTAGCCAAAACTCCAATGGTCGGGATTTCATACGATCCGAAAATTGATTCGTTTTTAAGTCAAGTGAATCAGCCAGTTATAGGAAGTGTGGATGGCGAATGGAGTGCTGAATATTTATATGAAATTGCGAAAAAGCAATTAATGCAACAAGGAACTGTGCAGCAAGAGTTACAATTGACAATAGATGAGCTTCGGTTGCAAGGCAAACAGGCAACAAAGAAACTCATTGATCATATGGAAAAAGGCACTTTATTAAAAAAGTAAAGTGTCTTTTATTTTGTTTTGAATGTAATGAAAATTCTAATTAAAAAACGTTTTATTTTAATTCCTATTTATTATGCTAAAATGATTGTGATTATTATATATAAGTCCACTATAAAATATCATCATGTATAAATCACTTCGAGATACCCGATAATGTTTGTAAAAAACATAAGGGGAGAAAATACGCTATGTCATATAAAATACAAAAATCACAACCTTTCACAATATCAGATTTACGAAAATTAGAGAAAAAAGAAAAACAAGCTTCTCGTCAACGACGTATTACAGCTGTCCGAATGGTAATGGAAGGATATACAATGGTAGACGTAGCGGCCATACTTGGTATGCATCGTCAAAGCGTTGCTAGTTATGTAAAAAAGTTCAAAGAACATGAACTGGAAGGATTACTTACTCGTAAACAAATCCCAGGTAAAAAGCCGTATTTAACTAAGCAACAACAGGAAGAATTGAAGCAACTCATTTTAAATACAACTCCAGTGGAGTTGCAATTCGGTCAAGAATCTTTCTGGAATACACGCAATATCCAATACATCATCAAAGAGAAATTTACGATTTGTATGTCACGTGAAGGCATCCGTAAAATGTTACATCGGATGAATTTTTCCTATACAAATGCTACTTATGTATTAAAAAAAGCGAATAAAGAAAAACAAATACAGTTTCAAAAACAATTAGATATGATAAAAAAAACTTAATTGATGAAAATACTGTACTCTTGTATCAAGATGAATGTCACTTTAGAGATAGTCAAACCGTTCATGCTACATGGTTTGCAAAGGGGAAGCAAAAGAAAATTGCAGTATTAGGAAAGCGTATTTCAACATCTTTATTCGGTACAATTGATGCAATCACTGGTAAATTTCTCTGTACAACAGCAGAACGCTGTAATGCTGAAACGTTTCAGCACTTTTTAACATATGTGTTAAAAGAATATAAAAATAAGCACGTCGTGCTTGTATTAGATAATGCAAGGTATCATCATGCTAAATTACTGAAATCCTTTTTACGAGAAAATAACCGCCGTCTAACTTTGCTGTTTTTACCTCCATATTCCCCGAACTTAAATATGATTGAACGTGTATGGAAGGTAATGAAGGAAAATGTATTAGCAAATTGTTATCATGAAACGATGAATCATTTAGTGGATTCAATCTATCAATTTATAGAATCTATTGATAAAAATCCGGATGCAATCCTCAGTCGTATTCAACGTACAGATATGTCGATTTTTTAAAGAGGACTTATATATAATCAAATTTGTGATAATAAATTCGTAGATTACGAGGAGGATAACCTTGAAGACTTTTTCAAAAGGTATAACAGCAGTGGCATTAACGGGATCATTACTTTTAACTCCTATTTCAAGTTATGCGGCAAATGATGATATTACAGGACATATGTTTGAGACGCATATGCGCTCACTTATTACTAAAGGAGTTTTAATGGGGTATGGAGACAATGTATATGCGCCTGATAAATTAGTAACAAGAGCAGAGTTTGCTACATTCATAGCAAGGGCTTTAAATTTACCGAAAGCTGATTCGAATTTCGAGGATGTGCCGAAGACTTACGGTTTATATGATGGTGTAAGTAGAGCATATGGAGCGAAAATTATTAATGGTCGTACGAACGAGACGTTCTCACCAAATGATGTGATTACACGTGAAGAAATGTCGATCATGGTAAAGCGAGCGTTAGACTATAAAAATATTAAAGTAGCTGTAAGTCCGCTTACCTTTACTGATAAAGATAGTATTAACTATAAAGAGCATGTGCAAGTTATGGTGGCTACTCAAATTATTAAAGGGTATCCAGAAGATAATACATTTAGACCACATTTATCAGCTACAAGAGGAATGGCTTCAGCTATGTTGGATCGCATGCTTCAGACGATTGAAAAAAACGGAAATACCAATCCTGTAGAAACTAAGAAATATGTTGTGACAAATGTAAGAGAAAACGGAACAGAGCAAGAAGTAGAGCGCTATAATACGTATAAAGAAGCGGTTACGGCTGCTCAAAATAAAGGTATGAATGCGGTAAAATATGAGAACGAATTTTTATGGATTAAAGATGGTTTTGCAAGTGCGAAAAGAATAACTGGGCAAAACATCATTAATATTTATGATGAGAATTTAGCAACAGTATATACGTATATTCAGTATGGAACAGAATTGAAAGTGTTAGAAGTTGGCGAAGATCGTGTGAAAGTTCAACTTTCTGGTTTGACAGGTTATGTGAAGAAGAATGAAATCACTTTAATTCCTACCAATGAAATGAAACAGTCGTCTTATTATGTGAAATCAGATGGATATTTATACCATAAATATTATACATATAATACAAGTTCACCTGGATATACAGAATTTAGATATGGTGTGGCACCTTCTTTCATGAAGCAAGGACAGCAAATGTATAGTGTAGATGGAAAGACATTCGGAGACGAAACTTTCTATCAATATTTCAATTATTTATCATTACGTTCGAAAACAGATTATACAGCTGAACAACTAGATAGTTATGTGAAATCGATTAAGCCAGACTCTCCATTAATTGGTTTAGGAAAGAAATTTAAAGAAGTAGAAAGCAAGTATAATGTAAATGCATTATTCTTATATTCATTAGCAATTCATGAAAGTTATTATGGAACAAGCGCTCTTGCAAAAGACAAAAATAATTTATTTGGTTTAAAAGCAACAGACGATAGTCCATATGGTAACGGAGAAGCATTCAATTCAAAAGAAGATTGTATTGAACATGCAGCAAAATTATACATGAATGAAGGATATTTAAATCCAGGACATTGGCGTTATACAGCAACATATACAGGTGATAAAGCTGCTGGTTTAAATGCGAAATATGCATCTGATGCGAACTGGGGTAAAAAAGTAGCGGGGCATATGAACCGTTTTGATTCTTATTTAGGTAAAAAAGAATACAACAAGTACAAACTTGCACGTGTGATGAATAACGTGGAAGTGAAAAAGAATCCTAGTATATCAAATGAGCGACTGTATCGTTTAAATACAAATGTAGTTGTCACAGTTACTGGTGAAGAAATAATAAATGGAAAAGCGTGGGTTAAAGTTATTTCAGATAATCCTACTGTAACAGAAGCGTATATTGCAAAAGAAAGCTTAGAGTACGTAAAACATTAATTAAATAAAAAAGAAGGTGCTACTAATATTTCGTAGCACCTTCTTTTTATTCAATTTCAAAATCAACAATGATATAGGCGAGTATAACAACGAAGAAAATGCTAACGGCTGGCGCTGTTAATACGTGGCCAGACATAAAGCCAATGCCAAGTGATAGAATGAGTGTGCTCGCTAATAGCATATACTTTACAGTCATGATTTTCTTAAAGTTTGTGATCATGCGGATGAATAATGTAATACCAAAGTATAGAAGTGGTATTAAGTAAATAAGGAAACCGATAATTCCAAATGCGAAAAATAGGTCATGGAAGTCCATTTCAATTAATTTAATTTTATCTGTGTAGTTACCAGCGTAACCCATTCCGAATAGTTTTTGTGAAAGCGGTGCGTCTTTATAGTACTGTTTGTATGTTTTTAAGAATTTGTCGCGATCGCTGTAAATTAAACTTTTTACTTCAGAATCTGTAAGTTCACCTTTTGCATGTTTTTTTGCATCTTCTGGATCTTCTTTAATTACTTTTCCTTCTTTTCGATCTTTCTCTTCTTGTACTGATTTTTTGTATTCGTATATTTGCATGTGAATGCCCATATTTTTTGCGATAGGAGTATGCGGTGTAAGAACAATTAAACCTCCTAGTATAACAGCGGCAACAACGGTATTTACAATATGTGTGAATCCTTTTCCTTCTTTTTTACGATTTATCATGTACTCAAGGAATGAGAAGAAAAGTGCTACGCCTAATGTAATAACAATTGCGCCATATCCGACTTTCGTTCCGACCATAATACTTGCATACATCGCAAGTATTGTTGGAATCCAGTAATATATTTTCGAGAAAGAAGTTGTTTTATGAATTGAATATAAGACAATGATTGGGAACATAATGGCGAAAAGAGAACTTAAATCATTTCCAGCGAAGAACCAACCTCTTGAACCGATTTTTGAATGAGGATAGCTTGGGAAATCCGTTCCAGTTTGCATTGCGACAATCATTGTGATGCTTAAAATTAAAGTTGCATATAAGAAATATGTAATGATTTTATGAAATACATATTCTTTATTTTTTAGCTCTTTAAAGGCGATAATATATCCAAACAGTAGCACAATTGGATATACGCTCTTTAAGATAAATTTAACTTCTTCTCCAAATGAAATTGGAGATTTAACCATCATATTATTTACAAGACCGATTGCGAGTGCGATTCCGAGTAAACATAAATAGAGGATGTACTTTTTCGCATCTTGTTGTTTGTGATGAAGAAGTAGGTATCCTAATGCAAGAAGCATAAAGGCGAAACGGACTACAACTCCAACTGTTGCGCTCATGTGTAGTATATAGATTGAAAAAGATGTTAATAAATCTAAAATTGGTTGAAACACAATGAATAGCAATAGGAAATGTGGGAAGTAGTTATCCGTTTGTTTCAACTTATTAACCATATGTTCCTCCAGTTCTTCATTCCTTTATTACAACACCCAAAAGATGGGTATAAAGCCTTTTTTACATAGTAAGGCGAATGAATTTCAATATTTGTTTTTTTATCAAACTTAAGAATACACCATTTCATTGTAATGGTAAATAGATGAAAAGCATGGATAAACCGACTTTAATTTCTATATTTTTCAACGGAATTGTATGTTTTATACGGTATATGTACAAATTGCGAGATTATTAGACAGAAAATTGAGAAAAAAGAAGGATTTTTCAGTGGTTTTCTATAATTATATAAGTATAATCTTTATGGAGAAAAGAGGGGTATATATAATGGAAATAACAAGTAAAACAGAATCTGTCGTTGTGAAATATGAAGGCCACGTTGCAACGGTTATGGTCAATCGCCCAGAGGTGTTAAATGCGTTGGATGAGCCGACCTTAAAAGAGTTATTACAAAAGTTGAAAGAAGTAGCGGAAAGTTCTGCGCATATCGTTGTGTTATGCGGGAACGGCCGTGGTTTTTCTGCGGGTGGGGATATTAAATCGATGCTTTCAAGTAATGATGAAAGTAAGTTTGATGGCATTATGAATACCATTTCTGAAGTTGTCGTGACATTATATACGATGCCAAAGCTTGTTATTAGTGCAATTCATGGACCGACTGCAGGTCTTGGGTTAAGTATTGCGTTAACAGCTGATTATGTAATGGCGGATATATCATCTGTTATTGCAATGAACTTTATTGGAATCGCTTTAATTCCAGATGGAGGCGGTCATTTCTTCCTTCAAAAGCGTGTCGGTGAAAATATGACGAAGCAAATTATTTGGGAAGGTAAGAAATTATCAGCGACAGAAGCGCTTGATATCGACTTAATTGATGAAGTAATCGGCGAAGATTTCCAAACGGCTGTGAAGCAGAAGATTAATGAATGGTCACAAAAACCGATTAAAGCAATGATTCAAACGAAGCAAATTTTATGTGAAGTAAATCGCTCTAATTTAGAGCAAACATTGCAATTAGAAAAGCGTGGTCAATATGCAATGAGACAAACAGCGGATCATAAAGAAGGTATTGCTGCGTTTTTAGAGAAACGTTTACCAGCATTTAAAGGGGAATAAAGTTTGTCCATTCCTCACTGATTATTAGCTCGTTAATTCGGGATAAAGGGGAGAAAGTGCTAACACATTTTAGTATAATTGTGTTAGCACTTTTTTTAGGAGTAATACATGAAGAGAATGATTGGTGTTATCACTATTATTTTGCTTACATATTCTGCTTTGCATAGTACACCATCTTTGGCAGTTCGGACTGCGTTATTTTTTGAGGGACATCCAAGTGTTGCATTTTCTGACGGGGTGACGAAAGAAAAAGATGTGAAAAAAGAAGCGATTCCAGATGAGTATCAAACTCTATATGGTAAGGACAAAGACTTAGAGCACTATTTCTTTCCACATGTAAGAGCACATGGATCAGGAATTGATATGTTAAGTGCATGCGTGAAGAAAAAATGGTTTTTCTATAAAGCAGAGCTCGGATGTTATTAAATATAGGAGGATGAATGATGTCAGCATATAACAAGTTAGTCAGAGATCGTGTTCCAGAGAAGATTTTAATGTCTGGAAAAACATATACAGCACAAAAATTAACAGGTCAAGCCTACATACAAGCTTTAGCGAAAATTGGAACGGAAGAAATTCGTGAATTTGCTTCTATGAAAGAACGCGAACATGCACTAGATTCTCTTGCAGATGCGCTAGAGGTTATCATTTCATTAGCACGTGCAGAAGGTGCATCGATTGAAGATGTGGAACGCCTTCGTAAGCAAAAAGAGATAGAGCGCGGTGGATTTGAAAGAGGTATTTATTTATTAGATGTTTCAGAAGAATAGTTTTATAGGAAAAGCATAGCGTTAATGAGTAACACTATGCTTTTTTGTTGCAATGAAGCTAATAATGAAGAAGATAGCTGTTAATATCCAGCCGATTGTAATAGAAGTAGTAGTATGAATGGCATAAGAGATTTGTAAACAAAATAATGATGCTAAAAACCAAATGAGTGCAATGTGTATATATTTTTTTGATATATTCATATTTCAGGGCTCCTTTTGTATACTAAAAAGAATTTTACTACAATTTAGAAAATTAGGCCATATAAGTAGAGGTTTTCTGGCGAATTTTGTATACTGAATAGTAGAGAAAATGAGGAGGAAACGACAATGGCACACCATACGAAAGAAACGATGGAACTGATTAAGGAGCTTGTCTCTATTCCAAGTCCATCTGGAAATACAGCAAAAATTATTAATTTCATTGAAAACTATGTCAGTGAGTGGAACGTAGAAACGAAACGTAATAATAAGGGAGCTCTTATTTTAACGGTAAAAGGGAAGAATGATGCGCAGCACCGCTTATTAACGGCACACGTTGATACGTTAGGTGCGATGGTGAAAGAAATTAAGCCTGATGGTCGCCTGAGTCTTTCTATGATTGGTGGATTTCGCTGGAACTCTGTAGAAGGGGAATATTGCGAAATTGAAACATCAAGTGGCAAGACATATACAGGAACGATTTTAATGCATCAAACATCTGTACATGTATATAAAGATGCAGGTGAAGCAAAACGCGATGAGAAAAATATTGAAGTTCGTATTGATGAGCGCGTATTTTCAGCTGATGAAGTACGCGAATTAGGAATTGAAGTAGGAGACTTCGTTTCATTTGATCCGCGTGTTCAAATTACAGAGAGTGGATACATAAAATCCCGTCATTTAGATGACAAAGTAAGTGTTGCGATTTTATTAAAATTAATTAAAAGTTTACAAGATGAAAACGTAACATTACCATATACGACGCATTTCTTAATTTCTAATAATGAAGAGATTGGATACGGTGGTAATTCTAACATTCCTGAAGAAACTGTTGAATACTTAGCAGTTGATATGGGAGCGTTAGGTGATGGACAAGCATCTGATGAATATACAGTATCTATTTGTGCAAAAGACTCTAGCGGCCCGTATCATTACGCACTGCGTAAACATTTAGTAGAGCTTGCGAAAACGAATCATATTGAATATAAAGTAGATATTTATCCATACTACGGATCTGATGCATCAGCTGCGATTCGCGCGGGATTTGATGTGAAACATGCTTTAATTGGAGCGGGTATTGATTCTTCTCACGCATTTGAACGTACACATGAAAGTTCTATTGCGCATACAGAAGCATTAGTGTATGCATATGTAATGTCTAATTTAATTGAAGAATAATTTCATAGATAATAGAGAGCTGATTAAAGATATTATTTTTAATCAGCTTTTTATTTGGCGAAGCGATTAGGAGACATGTTCTAATCGCTTTTTAATCCCGCTATTTGCCGAGTAGTAAGACCCCTACCTCAAAATTCAGCGAAAGCAAAAAAGTTAGATGGGGACCGGGCTGCCTGTAAAAGCCCGATTGGTGAGGGCTGATTAAAGTTTTTTATATACATTCATTATAAGTTATATATATGCGATTTTTGTTATACGACCGGAAACGTATTTACTATAGATATATAATGTTATACACTATGAAAGGAATTAATTAATAGTTAATATTTTTTAGTTAGCTTGATTAAAAAAATTGTATGAATATGAAGTTTTGAGAGGAGATTTATTTTTCATGAAGTACAAAGCAATAGCCGCAGGTTTATTAGCAGCAAATTTACTAGCACATCCAATTAGTAGTTTAGCAGAAACGAAGAAATTTCCTGATGTTTCAGATAGTGCGTGGTCGAAAGACGCAATTTATTATTTAGTAGAGAGAAATGTAATTAACGGTATGCCAGATGGTAACTTTATGCCATACGGAAATTTAACACGTGCCCAGGCAGCAAAGATTATCGCAACAGCAATTGGTGCTAAAGTAGATCCAAATGCAAAGCCGTCTTATAATGATGCGAAAAATAGTTGGGCAGCTTCATTTATTGCAGCCATGGAAAAAGAGAATATTATTAAGGGACGAGAACCAGGAGTATTTGATCCTGAAGGAAAAGTAACTCGTGCTGAAATGGCAGCTATGCTTGTAAGAGCATATAATTTGAAGAGCAAAGTAACAGGACCAGTTCCTACAAAATTTGCTGATTTAGAGAATCATTGGGGTAAAGAAGAAGTTAATATTTTAGTAGAATTAAAACTTTCTTTAGGTACAGAGAATGGCTGGAAACCGAATGATTCTATTACGCGTGAACAAGCAGCTCAACTTACTGCGCAAACAGATAAATTTAGCAAGAATAGTGATCGTCCAGTAGAAACAAAGAAAATGTACATAGATAGAAAATTCATTACATATCACGCACCATCATTAAGTTCTGGGATTAGTGCAAATCAGCATAATCCACAAATGGTTGAAATTAAAGAAGAACGAGATGGATGGATCAAAATTGCAACAAGTAACGGTGATAAATGGACACCTTTAGTAGAGAAAACAGAAGTTATTAATGAAGGGTTCACTACTTATGCAGAAGCTTCTTCTTCGTCAAAAGTAATGGGAACACATAACGCACAGCAAGTAACTGTTATTGAAGAGAACGGCAGCTGGATTCGTATCCGCATGGGCGCTGGTTTCCAATGGGTTAATAAAAATCGTAACTACTCAGCCACCTTTCGGTGTCTTTTTTAAATTTTACTAGTTTCATATGCCTCCCATTTGTAAATACTGAGTATATCAAACAGGGGAGGTGAATCTTATGGTCGATCGAAAAATTATTTTAGATACATATAAAAAAGGACCTGAAGCTGTTATTTCTTTATTTGAAGAAACATTTTCTAAGTTAGAAAAACGTATACAAGAACTAGAAAATGCTTCAAAAAAAAACTCCAAAAATAGTCATAAGCCACCTTCTACAGATGGTTTGGGTAAGCCCGTTACAAAAAGTTTGCGCAAACCGTCTCATCGTCAAACGGGTGGCCAGTTGGGCCACAAGGGACATACTCTTGGTTTGACAGCGACTCCAGATCATACGATTACACATTCTCCTACATATTGTACTTGTTGTCATACTTCCTTGAACCACGAGCCTGTAAAAGGGTATCGCATTCGCCAAGTGTATGACTTACCACCTATTCAGATCGAAGTGACAGAACATAAAGTAGAACAGAAAGAATGCCCACATTGCCATTCTATCCAAGAAGCCCAATTTCCTTCGACAGTATCTCGTCCTGTTCAATATGGTCCAAATATAAAAAGACTGATTCCCTATTTAACGCATTATCAATGCATTTCTTTGAAGCGAACAAAAGAATTCTTTCAGGATTGTTTTGGACATTCTATAAGCGAAGGAACCCTGGTAAATCATACACAGGCTTTCGCTTCTCAATTGCAGCCATTCATAAAAGAAGTAAAGGAAAAGATTCTGCAGTCTCCTGTTGTCCATTTTGATGAAACTGGTATGCGTGTAGAAAACAAAACACAATGGTTACATACTGCCAGTACACCGGAGGTGACATTGCAACATATTCATCAAAAACGTGGAAAAGAAGCAATGGATGCTGGAGAAATCTTGCCATCTTTTTCTGGAATTGCGATGCATGATGGTTGGAAATCGTATGATGCGTATACAGATTGTCGTCACGTTTTATGTAATGCCCATCTCTTACGAGATTTACAAGGAATTATAGATAGTACTGGAGAACAATGGGCACAACAGATGCAGAAATTTCTAACGCAAGCGTTGACGATGAAAAAGCAATCCGAAGGTACCATGCCAAAAGCGACGCAAAAGAATCTGTTTATTATGTATCAATCCATATTGAAAGAACAACAGATTCTTTCCACGAAACAAAAGAAGAAAGGAAAGCAGACGCCTTCTCAAAATTTATGGAATCGCTTCGTCAAGTATTCTGACAGAATTCTAGCGTTTTTAGAACATCCAGCCATTCCATTTGATAACAATCAAGCAGAACGGGATATTCGGATGACGAAAGTAAAACAGAAAGTGTCTGGGACTTTCCGAAGTAAGAAAGGCGCAGAATCTTTTTGTCAGATACGAAGCTTTATGAGTACCATGAAAAAACAAAAACAATCGGTCTTACAAGCGATAAACCAAGTCATAGAAACTAGAACGGTTCCTTGGAATAACACGACTTCATAAGAGAATTTCTCTATTTGGCATAGATTCTTTCTCTGATTGGAGTATTTTCTTTTCATGTTTTCGAATCGGAAACATGTATTTGGCCTGTTTTTTTATTTGAAGAAGCTGAGTAGTTACTAAAAATCAATTAAATCCAGTGAAGCAAGGTAATTTCTTAGAAGGCAAAGCGATTATCATTGATCCAGGTCATGGTGGAGCGGATTCAGGTAATCCAGGTTATTATGAGAAAGAAAGTGAAACTGTATTAGATGTATCATTGCGATTACAGAAAATATTTGAGAAAAAGACACCATTTACTGTGTTATTCACTCGTACAGATGATACACGTCCAGGAACAAGTGCTTCTGATTCTTTAAAGAAACGTGTAGAATTTGCTCAAAAAAATAATGGGGATATTTTTGTAAGTATTCATGGTAATGGCACGGAAGAGAAAAATGGACAAGGTACAGAAACGTTCTACTATGAATCAGCGACAGCAAGAGGAACAAATCCTAATGTATCAGAAAGTCGTTTACTAGCAGAAAAAATTCAAGAGCGTCTTGTAGATGCACTGGGAACAAAAGATCGTGGTGTGAAAAAAGGCGATTTATACGTAATTAGAGAAAATACAATGCCAGCTGTATTAGCAGAATTAGCATTTGTAGATAATAAAAGTGATGCAGATAAAATAGCTACACCAGCGCAAAGACAAAATGCAGCGGAAGCTATTTATCAAGGTATTTTAGATTACTATGAAGAAATGGGTAACAACGTGTCTTCTTTCCGTTAATAAATAATAAGAGATTGCCATTGGCAGTCTCTTTTATTTATTAAAGTTTCTCTTTATTTCCGGCATATGATATCATTTAATTTTATATACAAAAGTATTTGAGTAATTGTAATTAGAACAATTTTAAACGATAAAGGATGATAATAGATTGAGTAATCATAGTAAAACACCTGCCTGTATATATACGTATGCATTTCGTGAGGAGGAGCGTGCTTTATGTTACTTGGAAATGCGCTCGTTCTTTGGAATGGAGTCCCACGTTAATATTTTAAAAAGTGATGTCAAAATTGACCCGAGTAGAAGTGCGTTTATTAAAGAGCGAATTGAAGTTATGTATGAAGGAGACGACTTAGAAAGTATCTTAAAACAAGTGGAACAAATTGACTTGGCAGGAGCGACGTTCAAAGTCATCTTCGTTAAAATTAATGACCTTGTTGGAGAGAATAAAATTGAATATGGAGAAAGACGTCTTATTGAACGAGACCTCGGCATGCATATTGAAGGAGAAGCGGATGTTCGTAATCCAGAGCGTGTATTCGGGATTGTTCCTCTTGGAGGACGCTGGTACTTCGGGCACTATGTAGAAAGCGAACCCGTTTGGTATCATCACATAAAAAAACCGCATAGTTATTCGACATCTCTTAGCACACGTGTTGCGAGATCAGTTGCAAATATCGCTGTACCAAATCCAGAAGGAGTACGAGCAATTGACCCGTGCTGCGGTATTGGAACAGTAGTAGTAGAAGCACTTTCTATGGGGATTAACATCGTTGGTAGAGATATAAATCCACTTGTAGTTCTTGGAACGAGAAAAAACATCGCACATTTCGGATTTGAAGGAACAGTAACAAAAGGTCCAATTGAGGAAATTACTGAGAACTATGACGTTGCCATTATCGATATGCCGTACGACTTATTTACGCATGCCACACCAGAAGACCAGCTCTCCATTCTTTCAAGTGCGCGCCGCATCGCTAAAAAGGTAGTCGTTGTAACGATGGAGACAATGGACGACATGATCCATGAAGCAGGATTTGAAATTACAGATCGCTGTATTACCAGAAAAGGGTCATTTACTAGACAAATTCTTGTTTGTGAATAAGAAAGGAAGGTCACCCGTTTGGGTGACCTTTTTAGTGTAGTTTGATGTGTGATTGATTGGCAGTTTGTAGGCGGCGATAAGTTGATATTGTGATAGGAGAATCTATTACTGTTCTTTTAATTTTTCTTGTTGTGCGATTAATAAATTGCGTAATACGTGTCCGCGGTAACTTTCTAATTTTCGTCCTTCATGATAGCGTACGCCTAATTTTTTTAGTTCAGCTACGTACCAGCCCTTTGTTCCGTAATACATGGGATCACTTCCTTTTTGCTTTTGAACAGTATATGTTGGGGGACGAAGTAACTTTACATTGAAAATAATAATGGTAAAAGGAATTTTGCATGTGTGTACCAGTGAAATTGCAAAGTTATCGAGGTGTTTTATAACGTAACGTCCAAGCCGTGTATAAAAAAGTAGACAGTTGTATATGAATTTGTTGAAAAAAGAATACACATTGCTGAGGGGATTTGAAAAAAGTAATGCTATACGCTTTGGCATGATACTTGCGTTGGAAATAGTATCAACGTATAGGGGAGAGATCGAAATGAAGGTTAGTAAAATATATACAACGATTGATGCACACGTAGCTGGGGAGCCGCTTCGAATTATTACGGGCGGAGTGCCAGAAATAAAAGGAGAAACGCAGCTGGAAAGACGCGCCTACTGCATGGAACATTTGGATTACCTTCGTGAAATTCTGATGTATGAACCGAGAGGGCATCACGGAATGTACGGTTGTATCATTACACCGCCAGCAAGTGCCCACGCTGATTTTGGTGTTTTATTTATGCACAATGAAGGATGGAGTACGATGTGTGGTCACGGCATTATCGCTGTTATTACAGTTGGAATTGAAACAGGCATGTTGGAAGTAAAGGGTGAAAAACAAAAGTTCATTATTGATAGCCCAGCCGGAGAAGTTATTGCGTATGCAAAATATAACGGGAGTGAAGTAGAATCTGTATCATTTGAAAATGTTCCTTCATTTGTATACAAAAAAGACGTTCCTATTAGAATAGATAACTATGAATTTCAAGTAGATATCGCGTTTGGAGGAGCATTTTACGCTGTTGTAGACTGTAAAGAATTTGGTTTGAAAGTTGATTTCAAAGATTTATCTGCTATTCAAATGTGGGGCGGTAAAATTAAACATTATATAGAGAGCAAAATGGAAGTGAAACATCCACTTGAAGAAGGATTGAAAGGAATATACGGCGTTATCTTTTCAGATGAACCGAAAGACAAAGGTGCTACGCTACGAAATGTAACGATTTTTGCTGATGGGCAAGTAGACCGTTCTCCTTGCGGTACAGGAACTTCAGCGAGAATCGCAACTCTTTTTGAAAAAGCTACCTTGCAAAAAGGAGAAGTATTCATCCATGAATGCATTACTGATGGGAAATTCCAGGGAGAAGTATTATCCGTAACCGCAGTAGATACATATGAAGCTGTCGTTCCAAAAGTAACGGGGAATGCCTTTATTACAGGATTTCATCAGTTCGTTGTAGATCCGAGAGATGATTTGAATCGAGGATTTTTGTTAGGATAAGAGGAGGGGGTGGAAAGATATGCTTGTCATAAGCGCGAACGAACAAAGAAACTTAGTAAATATGAATGAAGTTATTGAATACGCGGCGCTTGCTTTAAAAGAATTTTCCGCAGAAAGAACGATTACACCAATAAGAGGCTCATTACCATTTGCGAACGAGCAAAATACGGCATTAATTATGCCTTCAGTAGCGGAAGGACTTGAGGCACTTGGAGTAAAAATAGTAACGGTAGTCCCGCAAAATAAACAGATAGGAAAGAAAACGATCAATGGGATTGTGATGCTATCAGACTTTCAAACGGGAGAACCGCTCGCACTTCTAGAAGGATCGTACTTAACGATGATCCGAACGGGCGCCTTATCAGGAGTAGCGACAAAATATTTAGCTCGTCATAACGCAAAAACTTTATGCATTATCGGCACGGGTGAACAAGCGAAAGGAATTGCCGAAGCAATATTTGCGGTTAGAGATATCGAAAAAGTCATCTTATACAATCGCACAGAAGAAAAAGCGTATGCATTTGCGCAATATATACAAGAGAAATTTGGTAAACCTGCTTACGTTTACAAGGATCCAAATGAAGCAGTACGTGAAGCAGACATCATCGTCACAACTACGAACGCAACCACACCAGTCTTCTCAGAAATCTTGCAAAAAGGCGTCCACGTAAACGCCGTCGGCTCATTCAGACCGAGCATGCAAGAACTACCCTCACATGCCATAGCTAAAGCAAACAAAGTAGTAGTCGAATCAAAAGAAGCAGCACTAGACGAAACAGGAGACCTTCAAGTTCCGATAAAAGAAGGTCTATTCAAAGCAAACGCCATTCACGCTGAACTTGGTCAAATTATAAGCGGAGAAAAAGCTGGGCGCGAAAATGATGAAGAGATTACTGTTTTTAAATCGGTTGGTTTGGCAGTAGTAGATATTATTGTTGCAAAGTATTTGTATGAGAAAGCGGTGGAGCAAGGAGTAGGGAATAAGATTGAGTTTTGAGACTGCCTTTTGGTGGTCTTTTTGTCAGGATGGGTGTGCTAGTATTTATAATTGAAGCCTTTTAATATTATGTTGAAATATATGAATTCTGCGCGGACATCAAATCATTCATTCGATTGGTATATGAAAAAAGTTGCACCTCTAATTATTAGAGATGCAACTTTTTACCATTCACGCCATTCTTCTGTTATATCTTCCTCGGATTCTAAGCCAGCTATTCGTGCTGCTGTATCGATAAATTCATAGAGATCTTCTCTTTCCATTGTTTCGATAAAATGGTCATGTTCGATATTTAATTCATTTAATTTAATAACTACCTCTTTAACAACTTGCATTACTTCGACTTCGGTTGGATTCTCTCCTAATCGCTGTAAGTTGTTAATGTAAGTGTCAAGAACTGTATTTGTTGCACTTATATTTTCTTCAGTAAAAAATTCCCCATCTTCATCATACTCAACCCATGAGGTTGTTGGTTTATTTTTTTTCAATTCATCAAATGTCATGATAACCTCCTAAATGTGTTTTTTGTCTTTAATCCCATTCTATATTTTCGGTCATATATAACAATCATTTTAGAGGTATTTTCTGTAAGTTTCTAGTTTTTTTATTCATTTTAAGAGGCCATCTATTCGAGGTTTTTTATTTTATCATCCTTATAAATATAGTTTATCGCAAGAATACATTAATAGATTTCAAACTTTCTAGTTTTACAAAAAAGTTTGACTTTACATACAGGTAGTGGTAATTTAAAACTTATAAGAAAACTCGGGATTAATTCCGAGTTTTCTTATGGGTATAACTAGTTTGAGGGGGCCGAAAGATGAAACAGAAGTTATTTGCATTACCATTTGTTCTAATACTACTTATTGCATTAGCGGCTTGTTCTGGGGAAAAAGATTCTTCAAAGCAAGCGGGCACTAGTAAATCAGGGACTCCGAAAGATGGAGGAACGTTAACGATTGGTGTTAGCGATAATCCAGATACGATGAATCCGCTTTATGCGAATGATCGTGTGTCATTAACTGTGCAGCAAGCTTTATATGCGCCGCTATATCATATGGAAGATGGTAAGAAAAAGTTTGTTCTTGCTGAGAGCTTTACGCCTTCAGAAGATCAATTAACGTGGACATTGAAATTAAAAGATAATTTGAAATGGCATGATGGTAAGAAAATTACATCAGACGATATAGCATTTACATTCCAATCTATTTTAGATGAGAAGCAAAATAGCTCAAGTCGTGAAAACTTTATTTTTAAAGGAAAGCCGCTTGAGGTGAAAAAGGTAGATGAGTTAACAACTCAATTCGTTTTACCACAAGTAAGTGCATCTTTTGAAGGTGTGATGAATGATTTCTTCCCAATTCCGAAACATGTATTTGAAGGGGAAGCAGATTTAGCGAAGAGTAAGAAAAACTTACAGCCTGTAGGGTCAGGTCCGTTTAAGTTTAAAGAATATAAATCAGATGAGTACGTTGCATTAGATCGATTTGATGATTATGTAGGTGGGAAAGCTAAATTAGACTCTATCGTATACCGAGTTGTAAAAGACCGTAATACAGCAAATGTTTCACTGCAAAATGGTCAAATCAACATGAAGATGATTGAGCCGCAAGACTTTAAGAAACTAGATAGCGCTGGGAACTTCTCAATGGTGACATTCCCTGAAGGTAGATTATTCTACTTATCTTATAACATGAATACAGATTTGATGAAGAAAAAAGAAGTGCGCCAAGCAATTGCGCATGCGTTAGATAAAAAAGAAATGATTAACTCAGCATTCGTTTCGGGTGAATTTGCAGAACCAGCAAATTCAATCTTAACGCCAGACGCTATGTATTATGCGAAAGATATTAAAGACTATAAGTATGATAAAAAAGAAGCGAAAGATTTATTAGCAAAAGCTGGCGTGAAAGATAAAGAAAAAGTACGTGTGATGTATGTAACGAATAACAAAATCATGGAAAGCTTAGCGCTTTATACACAACAAAAATTAAAAGAAGTTGGCTTAGAAGTTGAACTAAATGCATTAGATGCTAGTGCAGCAAGTGAAAAAGGCTTAGATAAAGAGAATAAAGAATATGACATTACATTTGGTGGTTACATAATGGGACCTGAGCCAGATTCATATAAGAGCTTATTCCTAAGTAATGCTGAATACAATTATGCACGATATAAAAACGCTGATTTCGATAAGTTATGGGAAGAAGCTGCAGTTGAAACAGATAAAACAAAACGTGCAGAGCTATACCATAAAATTCAAGAGACAGCGAGAGAAGACGTACCTTATCTACCAATCGCGTATCCGAAAGCAGTTATTGCAGTAGATAAAAAGTTTGATGGATTAAAAGAAGCGAAAGCAATTCCTGTCACAATGTTTGAAGATCTATCTAAGATTTATGAAGTGAAATAAGAAACAATAAAGAAGCTGGTGGAAATCAGCTTCTTTAGCTTGAGGGGGGAAGTTTGTGTATAAAGTAATTGCGAAGAGGCTTTTAAATGCAATTCCGCTTTTATTTGTTATTTCTATTATTTCTTTTCTATTAATAAAGCTAGCGCCGGGGGATCCCGTTCGAAACTTTGTAACGCCAAACATGAGTCCAATTGATGTGGAGCGTATTCGCAAAAGTTTAGGACTAGATCAACCAATTTACGTGCAGTATTTTTTATGGTTAAAAAACATTTTAACAGGAAACTTTGGTTACTCACTTCAAAATCATCGTCCTGTTTTGGAACTTATCACAGAAAGATTACCTGCAACAATTGGGTTAATGGGATCATCTTTACTCGTCTCATTCGTAATCGCAATACCACTTGGACTATTTACAGGTGTGAAAAAGAATTCATTCTTTGACCGCATTGTAAACTTTATTTCATACGTTGGTATTTCTATGCCGGTTTTCTGGTTTGCACTACTATTAGTCTACTTATTTTCTTTAAAATTGAACCTACTTCCGAGTATGGGTATGCGCACCGTAGGTAAAGATTCTGTCTGGGATATTGTGCAACACGGTATTTTACCTTGCATGGTGTTAGCGTTCCAAAACGTATCTGTTTATATGAGATATATTCGTTCAAGTACGATTCAGCAATTAGAAGAAGAATATGTACAAATTCAATATGCGTACGGCGCTTCAAAGAAAACAGTTTTATTTAATCACGTACTTCGAAATGTATTAATACCGATCATTACAATTTTCGGATTATCGATTCCAAGTTTAGTAGGCGGAGCGTTCATTACGGAAACAGTATTTTCATGGCCGGGTCTTGGTTCACTTGGGGTAAATGCTATTTTTAGATTTGATTATCCGATTATCATGGCAATTACATTACTATCATCATTCATGTTAATTCTCGGTAACTTAATTGCTGATATTTTATATGGCGTAGTAGATCCGCGCATTCGAATGAGGGGGTGATTTGGAATGAATAATAGGAGATTTCAAACGATAAAAAGTAGTTTTACGAAAAATAAGTTTGTACTAATGGGAGTTATAATACTTGCGATTTTAACGGTTGCATCAATATTCGCATTCGTATCGCCGTACGATCCTAGCAAAATGTCGATTCCAGATCGCTTACAAGAACCAAGTATGAGTCATCCTTTCGGAACGGATGATTACGGAAGGGATTACTTAACGAGAGCGTTATATGGCGGACGAGTTTCACTTGCGGTCGGTTTCCTTGCGATGGTTGTTTCTATTACAATCGGTACTGCAGTTGGAACAATTAGCGGATATTTTGGCGGAAAGTTAGACAACTTTTTAATGCGAGTTGTTGAAGTACTGATGTCAATTCCATCATTCTTTTTAATGCTACTATTAAATGCGTATTTAAAACCAGGAATTACGACGTTAGTTCTTATTATCGGATTACTAACATGGATGGACACCGCGCGCATTGTAAGGGCAGAAACGTTATCTGTAAAAGAGCGTGAGTACGTTTTATACGCAAAAGTATCAGGACAAAAATCACTTATGATTATTGTAAGACATATCATTCCTAACATTTTATCAACCATTATTATCGCCGCGACATTAACGATTGCGACATCGATTTTAATGGAATCATCACTTAGTTTCTTAGGTTTAGGTATTAGAGAACCAGATTCTTCTTGGGGCAGCATGCTAAACAATGCGCAAGGATATATTGGTGAAGCTTGGTATTTAACGCTCTTCCCAGGATTCCTTATCCTTTTAACGGTACTTAGTTTTAACGTAATTGGTGAAGCGTTGAAGAAAGCTTTCGCACCAAAAGGAGCCGGACATGAAAACTAAAGTGTTAAGTGAAAGGAGTGAGAAGCGTGTCTGAAAAACTACTAGAAGTGAAAAATTTAAAGACTTCTTTTTTCATAGAAAGTGGCGAAGTTGAAGCGGTTCGCGGCGTTACATTTCGCTTAAATAAAGGAGAAGTAGTCGGTATCGTTGGGGAATCTGGAAGCGGAAAGAGTGTAATGGCGAAGTCTGTTATGTCTCTCGTTATGTCACCAGGAAAAGTGAAAGAAGGGGAAATCCTTTTTCATAATGAAAACATACTTTCTAAATCTGAAAAAGAATTACGTTCTATTAGAGGAAATCAAATTTCACTTATCTCTCAAGACCCAATGTCAGCGCTGAATCCGGTCGTGAAAATTGGGAAACAAATGATGGAAGTAATTATACGTCATCAAAAAGTGAAAAAGAAAGAAGCAGAGCAGATCGCAATCAACTTGTTAAAGCAAGTCGGCCTTTCGTCACCAGAAGAAAGGGTAAAACAATATCCGCATGAACTAAGCGGTGGTATGAAGCAGCGGGTTATGATTGCAATGGCGATGTCTTGTAACCCTGACCTTCTTATTGCTGACGAACCGACGACTGCACTTGATGTAACGATACAGGCGCAAATACTAGATTTAATGAAAAACTTAAAGAACGAAACGAATATGGCGTTACTTCTTATTACGCATGACTTAGGAATTGTCGCGCAAAACTGTACGCGCGTCATCGTTATGTACGGCGGGCTTATTATGGAAGAAGGACCTGTACTTGATATTTTCCAATCGCCGAATCATCTATATACGAAAGGGCTATTAAACTCTCTACCAAAAATATCGAACGGCGTAAAAGAAAGACTCGCTCCTATTCAAGGTGTAACGCCAAACTTATTAAATCCACCACAAGGTTGCCCATTCGCAGAGCGTTGCCCGCATGCGATGGACATTTGTGAAAAAGAACGTCCGCCATATTTTGAAATCGGAGACGGAAGGCGTTCCATGTGCTGGTTAAATGATAGGGCGGTAGGTGATTCCCATGCATGAAGAAAACTTAATTGAAGTTCGGAACTTAAAAAAGTATTTTCCTATTAAAAAAGGACTATTTGGCAGGAAAACAGAGCAATTAAAAGCAGTTGATGACCTTAGCTTCACCATTAAAAAAGGTGAAACATTCGGATTAGTAGGAGAATCAGGTTGCGGAAAATCAACGACAGGAAGAAGCATCATTCGTTTACACGATGTCACTTCAGGTAACGTTTTATTCGACGGAAAAGATATCGCAAGTTTAAAAGAAAGTGAACTAAAAGAATATCGAAAAAGAATGCAAATTATTTTCCAAGATCCATACGCATCATTAAACCCGGCAATGAATGTATTCCAAATTATTAGCGAACCGATGAATATTCACGGATCTTATGAAAAAGAAGAACAAAAAGAAATCATTTTAGACCTTCTGAAAAAAGTAGGCCTAAAAGAAGAACACTTATACCGCTATCCGCACGAATTTAGCGGAGGTCAAAGACAGCGCATCAGCATCGCGCGCGCACTATCTGTAAAACCAGACTTTATCCTATGTGACGAACCAATCTCAGCACTCGATGTCTCAGTCCAAGCACAAGTCGTAACCATGCTGCAAGACATCCAAGAAGAAACAGGCGTCACATACTTATTCATCGCACATGACCTATCGATGGTAAGACACATATCAGACCGCATCGGAGTCATGTACTTAGGAAACATAGTAGAAATTGCCGACAGCGAAGACCTATACACAAAACCGGCACATCCATACACACAAGCACTACTCTCATCCATGCCAGAACTAGATCCAACAAACATAGGAAAAGAACGGATCATCCTAGAGGGAGAAGTACCAAGCCCACTAAACTCACCATCCGGCTGCAAATTCAGAACGCGCTGCAAATTCGCTACTGAAAAATGCGCACAGGAAGTACCGAAGATGGTTGAGATTGCGAAAGGGCATGAAGTGGCTTGTCATTTGTTTTAGGGGGAGAGCACCAGGGGGAACTGGTGCTTTTTTCTTTTGTGTTGGGGTGTGGGATTGGTTGTAGACTAATGGTCAGTGATTGTTTATAGTTGCATTTCCTGTTATATAATTTTCCTTATTTTTCAACTATAATTGTAATGATATGTTAGATTGTATATTTTATCCTTAATATATTTAATGGAAGGGGGACTCTCTATGAAATTGCTTCGTTCATTTCTCATTTTCACTCTTGTTGTATTGTTAAGCGCATGTAATACAGCAACAAAAGTCACAAAGGTTCAAAAAAATGGCGAAACGACTTTAACAATTGGTTCTTTGCAGGGGTATTACGATGTACAAACGCTTAAAGCTGAAAAAGGAAATGTGGAAATTCCTTATGAGGCAGCAGTTGAAGAAGGTACGATTTTATTGCAAGTCACAAAAGATGATAAGGTCATTTATGAAGAAGAAGTCACTTCTCAAAAAGAAGGTTTGCTTTCTTTTGAAGCGCCAAAATCCGGATCATATGATTTAATTGTACGTGTGAAGGGTGAAGAAGAGAAAGCGAAAGGAATTCAAATACATACGAAGCTATGAAAAAACGGCAAGCGGAGTATACTCGCTTGCCGTTTCCATTTCCAGTTGGTTCTAGCATAACAAATGCTCATCAATTCCAAGAAGTGAACGTAAAGTAATTCCGAAGTATACAATATTTTACTTTCAGCGATGTAATCCCTAATAAAAGATTCAATAAATTTTATAATATAAATATTTAATTCTAATCATTAAAAATCCTACTTTTTCTTACTTTAATTGTTTCTAAAATATAAAGAAGAATACCTAAACCAAATATTTTTTCAGCATTAGAAATATTATTACCTAATCTAATAATCGGTACATTTAAGCCAAATCTTTCACTCCATTCTAAAGGCATATATCCCCTCTTGCAGTTTATTAATATACGATCATCCATTGTACGAAAAGACGTTTCGAAAAAATCAAATTCCACTTCTATCTCAGAAATTTTTATCTCTTTTTCATTCATCAAAGAACCACGTACCATTCCAAATCCTTGTATCATATTTTCTTTAAACATACCTACACAATTATAATTCGAATCATAAATAGCCCAATCATAATTTTCAACTTCACTTTGAAAATATGCAAGGATTTCTCCATCACTTGCTTCCAATCCAAAAACTTCTTTATTTTTTAAAATAGGTAATGTTGAAGAAATCATCTTTGTTCCTGCTACATATCTTCCATCAGGAGTATATAAACCTAAATGTTTATTATTGCCGGGTAATTCTAACAAAACATAAGTATCAATATCCCAAAATGTTAAATCATTTTTAATTATATTTTTTTCTAGTAAATTTCCTTTTCTTAATTGCCAAAATCCAATACTAAAAAATACAAGAGAAGCTATAATAATTAAGATTACTGGTCCCCAATTAATATTACCCCAAGTATTATACATACCAATTAATCCATAAAGAAAAAGCCCAGTTCCAATTAAACACTTCAACTTTCCCTTTTTTTATAATACTCAAATAATTCCACATAAACACCTCTATCAGTTGGTCTTAATATTTCAATTACCTTTCAAATAGGGGGCACATTACCGAAAGTGAAAAATTGTATGCTAAGGGTGTAAAAACCTATTATAGCAGGTTTTATAGACGTTATATTTACCTTTATAATAAAAGAGGACGTGGAGTAACTTGATTATTCTTAATCATTCGACAAGATACAACAATTTAAGATCATATTTTTTGCTATGATAAGTAAGAAATTTACATATCGTGTTATTGGGGGATAAAAAGAGATGTTGAAAAAATTTACTACATGTATTTTAGGTGGCGCTTTAGTATTCAATTTATCTGGTTGCGGCAATACATCCGACAAAACTTCTTCAGAATCTAAAGAAACCAATTCTAAACAAGAAGAAAAGAAAGTGCAAACAACTGATGAGGCGAAAACGAAAGAGAATACAAAGCAGAAAAATACAGAACAAACAAAAGAGAAATCAAAAATAAAAGAAAAAGAGTATGCTGTAAACAAGGATTTTCATACACCTAAATTTGATGTAACTGTAAAAAGAGTTGTAGAAAGAGATAAGGTTGGTAAAGAGAGTATAGGATTCCAAAAACCTGAAGATGGACATGTCTTTATTGTTGTAGAAGCAGAAGGGAAAAATATCACAAACGAACCGATGAAATTAGCCGTTTTACCATCAGTGGATTTAGTGGATGAAAATGATAATGCTTATCAAAGTGATGTGTTAGCAGCTAGTAGTTATGCGGTTGAAAAAGGTGAGACCTCTAGTATTACTAAGGAATTAAAACCAGGGGAGGTAAAGAGACAAAATAAAGTTTACGTGATTAATAAAGAAAAATTTGATACAGGAAAGTGGTATGTAGTTGTTAACCATGAGTATAAGGAACAAATTAAATAGTGTTTATTTATGAAGAGGAGATGGCTCCTCTTTTTTTTTACAAGTTAACACAGAATTTCGTTATAATGTAGAAATTTAATGTTTTCGAAAAAAAGAATTGACTTCTATATTAGTTGTAACTAAAATAGTTACATAAAGATGTAATTAATTTAGTTACAACTAATATCTGCTAAAAATATGATTTATATATTTAATTAAGGATGGTGGTCCATACGTTGCCACCCGGTGTAGAAAGTTACTAACACATTCAAATCGATGCATATTCTAAGCTTTAGTATTTTCTGTTACGGGGCAATAAGGTGAAACGTTATCTTTTGTTAAAAACCTTGGTGGATCTTTCTTTGGAAATATTAGTTTTGGGGAAATATAGTAAGGTATCTAAAAAAGAATAAGGTATAAAAAGATGTACTTATATAAACCAAAAATTTAGTTGAGCTGGATAATAAAAAAAGGTAGGAGATTTAAATGGAGACGAAACAAGATAATCTTATTTACGTATGGGATGCATATTGTGGATGGTGCTATGGTTTTTCAGAAAGTATTAAAGGATTTTACAAAAACCACACTGAAGTACCATTAACGGTTTTATGTGGAGGGTTATTTTTGGATAATTTACCAATGAAAAACTTCTCATATATAGAAGAAGGAAATAAAAGAATTAATCAACTTACAGGTGCTGAATTTGGTCCTTCCTATCAAAAATTGGTGGAGGAAGGGACTTTTAAAATGAATTCGAAAGATGCTGCAATTGGTTTTTCAGCTTTACGCTCATTAGCGCCAGACCGTTTATTAGAATTCACTTCGGCTATGCAAAAAGCGTTTTATTATGAGGGCCAAAGTCTGAGTGATCCTGAAACATATCGTAAAATTGCAATCGAGCATGGTTTGGACCCTGAACAAGTATTAGAACGTTTAAACGCTCAAGAAACAATAATAGATGTCCAAAATGATTTTAATAAAGTTCGACAGCTTGGTGTTAATAGCTATCCTTCCTTACTTTTACAAAAGGATAATCAAATTATTCCTATTATTGGTGGTGGCGTAATGACGCCGGATAAAATTGAAGCGCGTTTTAAAAATTTATATTAAGAAAATTTAGGATATAGTAGCAAACATGTTATCTTAGGCCACCTGACATTCATCTCCGGAATATTCGCCAGTACTATTACACTTTCAGATGAATGGGAGTGGGAGATTTTATCCCGCTTTAACGGGCAGTAAGACCCCCACCTCAAAATTCAGTGGAAGCAAAGAAGTTAGGTGGGGGATCAACTGTCCGTAAAAGTCCGATTGGTGTGGGCTAATAATCAGTGGGGGATGAACAAAACCCCCACTGATTAAAGTTTCACTTTATCGGAACAAGATAAAAATATGATAATTAGTTCATAACTTTAACAAAAGGAGAATAACATACTATGTTTAAAACAATCGATACAAATCAACAAGATGTGAAATTAACGGTGTTTAGTTCGGATGAAAAAAGCTTTATGGTCACAGCAACATTAGTTGAGAAAGCAGGACATGCATTTTTAATAAACTCAAAATTTACTCAGTCTGATTCGAAAGAAATTGTTGAGTATCTGAAAAAAAATAACTTATCTTTAGATAAAATCTTTATTATTCATGGGGATCCAGACTACTACTTTGGATTAGAGAGCATTAAAGCCGTTTACCCAGAAGCTATAGCGTATGCAACAGAGTCTACTGTTGAACATATCGTTCATTCTGTCTTAGGGAAATTAAAAGTTTGGAAAGACGCCCTTGGAGAAAATGCACCAAGTAACGTGGTATTACCTCAAGTATTTAAAGAAAAAGCGATTGATTTTCAGGGGTTAACATTTGAACTAGTAGGCTTAGATCATTACAGAACTAGCCTATTTAATAAAGAACTAAAAGTATTAATTGGTGGTATCGATGTATTTAACGAAATACATGTATTCTTAGCGGATACTAGCTCAAAAGCGGCTATGGAGGCATGGATTGAGAACTTGAAAGTATTACAAGCATTACATGCTGACATAATTGTGCCTAGCCATGGATCAATCGAAAAATCCCTAAATAATCAAGCACTTACTGCGACAATGGATTATCTAAGAACGGCGGTTCAAGCTTCTGAGGAAAGTGGAACTTCAAAAGATTTTGTGGCAAAACTTGAAGCAGCATATCCAGGCTATGTAAATAAAGGTGTATTAGAATTAAGTGCAAAAGTTGTAACAAAAGAAATGCCTTGGGGTTAATGATATGAATAAATATCAAAAACTATTACATGAAACGTATGTGTTAACTGGCGAAGGGAAATTGGATACGTTCAAAACGTATTTAAGTGAAAATGTATCTTGGACAGAAGCTGCTGGGTTTCCATATGCAGGTACTTATATAGGTCCAGATGAAGTAGTGAAAAACGTACATGAACGTCTTGGCACAGAATGGGATGACTATAGCGCTAAAGATGAAATTTATGCTTTTAATAACAATACTGTTATCGTGTATGGAAAATATAGTGGGACATATAAAGCTACAGGGAAATCGTTCATAGCAGATTTTTGTCACCTTTATAAGTTTGATGAGAACGATAAGGTTAAGAAGTTTATTCAAATTGTGGACAGTGCAACTGTTAATGAGGTATTAAGTTAGAGTTAATCGTTTCTAATATGCCTTGTATAGGGGGAGGTTAGGATAAATGAAATTCCTAACATTACCCCTGACATTACATTTTTGGGAAGGTTTCTCCTTCTTCAAACTTTTTATAGAAGAAAACTTATTTAAGTAGAAGAGGTAGGTATATATGAAATTAGAGAAAAGTTTAATCATAACAATTATTTCTGTATTTATTTTAGGAGTAGTTTCGACTTTGGTATATCAAGCTTCCACCGGTAATAACAAAGGAAACTCAATAAAGAGCGAGAATGTTGCTTCTGTATCAAAAGAAGTGAAAGAAAATGAAAAGAATAAAAAGATGGTAGTTGATTTCTATAATGAAGTTTTTAACAAACATAATATCGATATTATCCTTAAATATGTTAGCGAAGATTATAAGCAACATAATCCTTTTGTTGCTGATGGACGAAAAGCCTTCATGGATTTCTTTAAGGATGATTTTGTTAAAAATCCTAATTCCTCTGCAGAGATTAAACGTGTAGTAGCTGAAGGGGATACAGTTGCTCTTCATGTACATTCTCGTACTAATTCTCAAGATAAGGGAGTTGCTATAGTGGATATATTTCGTATCAAGGATGGAAAGATTGTTGAACACTGGGATGTAATTCAAGAGATTCCAAGTGAAGCAGCTAATGATAATACGATGTTTTAGATAGAAGATATATTTAATAATTGTTTAATTGATAGTGCTTTGTAGAATTTAGATAAGTAAAGGAGATGTCCTAGTACCATGCCTGGGACATCTCCTTTTTGTTTTAACGATATTTAATTTATTGTTATTTGTATTTTTTATGTACTACTATTCAAGTACATATCATTTCAGGCGGTTTTCTTTTATCCCGCATTAACGGGCAGTAAGATCCCCACCTCAAAATTCAGCGAAAGCAAAGAAATTAGGTGGGGGCTGATTAAAGTTTCAATTTATGCTTCTATATCTTTTCCCTCTTCTACACCAGCAAAAGCAAATCAGATAAAAATGTAGGGCTTAAGTAACTAAAATAAAGAAAAAGCCATACAAGTAGTATGACTTTCTTTGCGGAACAATTAAGCTTGTGGTGCAGGCGGTCTTCCATGATCGTAAGTAGGTGCACCAGTATTACCATCAGCTATACCCCAAGGCTCCCCGTGTGTGTAAGATGAAGACCACCCTTCTCCATGTGTATATTCTGGAGAAGTACCGATATGCCCATCACTAAATGCTAAATCAGGTCTTTGTGGTGCAGGTGTGTCACCTTTGTTTAATGCCGAAAATTCTAAGTTGTTACTTATACCAAAAGTCATAATTCCAGCTAACGTTAAACCTGCTATTGTTAATCCAAACTTTTTCATTACTTTAACGCCCCTTTAGCTAATAGTTTTTTCTTTGCTTCATTACTCATATAAAAATATTTACTAGCCTTCACATGATGTTCCTCTGCATAAAATTTATTCGCTAATCGTTCTGCATATTCTTCAATGCAATCCCATAACTCTTCTTTTTTAAAGTATGAAACTCCTGCTAATACAACAGCTTCTAATTCTGTAGTGTTAGACGTGTTGTTCAATTTTTCTAAGATTTTAAAGCGATATTGATATTCTTTATTTGCTAATTCATTGCAAATGTTTAAGCCCTTTTCGATGAGTTGAGATGCTACTGTCGTTTCGCCTAATTTTAAATTTTCATCTGCTTGTAAATATAGGGCTTTAAAGTGATTTGGTATATTTTCTGTAACCTCTGATAAGTGACGAATTGCTAAAGAGGATAGATTTTGATTTGCATATAATAGTCCAATGTTATTTCTAACACGTAGTAACAATGTTCTTTCATTTTTACTTTTTAGAATATCTATGGCAGTGTTAAAACTTTCTTCGGCTTGTTCAAATTGCCTTAAATCTATACAAGCTAATCCAAAAACATTGTCACATAATGCTACATTAATTTTATAGCCTGTTTGTTTAGAGAAAATATCTTTAGCTATTCGTATGTAATCAATAGCTAAAAGCGGTTTATAGATTTGATAATAAAATGAAGCTAAACGGTAATTAAATTCAGCTTCTTCTACTTCATTCATTGCGTACATTAAAAGTTTTTTCACCTTCTCAAAATATTCTTTTGCTTCATTATAGTCTGCAAGAATTGTGCTGTGAATAGCTTTGAAGAAGTGATAATAATAGGATGAAAAACTACTATCAGGTATATCAAAGGAGTTAATTTCATTAAAGCTATCTTTTGTAATGTTAAGTCCATCGGTTAGTACTTTATATCTAAAGTCTAATAATGAATAGTATAATAATAAATTTTTATCTTCTTTTATACTGGAAAGCTTATCTTCAACTTCTTGTTTTAAGTTTGTTGCTTGTACATTTTGATGTTGTAGTATAGCTTGATACCAGTCATTAAATAATTTTGAAATCTGTTCATTCCCCTTCACTGGAACACGCATATAATCCCTTCCTTTTCTGAATAGTCTTACGTTAAATAATAGCAAATATAGAATATAATGGAAATTGAAATTTGTTATTTCTCAACATTTGTTTAACAATTTTATTTTCAATTATATAACTAATCGTATTCATTCTAACTGTTTAGTAAATTCGAATATTTGGTACAGTGAAATAATTCTACACAGTACAATTTTTTTATAAATGCTATGAATGCCGTTAAAGAAAAAGCAAAGAAAGACTTCCAAGATGATTACATGACACAGAATTACGTAGCAGATGAACAATCTAAGGTATTTGATTATATAAATGGTATTGAACTCAAATCTCAGGAAGAACTAAACGTTATGAAGAAAGTGATCAACGACTTCCCTAATGACTTCATGACTACTGAATATGTTTATAACAGATAAAAGCTATGAACAAGCAGTAATAAGATATTATGCTTTTCATTTTTTCGCAAACAAAATATGGATAAATACGTTAAAACAATATTCGGATGGGAGTCCAATACATATTATTAAAATTAAAGTGGTTCAAGTCGGAGAAAGGCCCCTTTTGGTGTCTTTCTTTTGTATTTATAACTTTTTTTAGAAATTATTTGAAATATTATACAGTGAATTATATTATTATGTGTGTATGATTTCTGGTTTTAAAAATTACAAAAATTAATAGGGGGGAAACAATAATGAAGTTAGGAAAATTAGCATTAATTGGGGCGTTAACTTTTAGCGGTTTTACTGCAATAGAAATGAGTAAGCCTACCTCACAAGCAGCTGCAGCTTACTCAGATCCACTTAATGATGATTGGGGATTTAAAACCATTGTGGATTTACAAAATTCAGAGGAAAGTACATATCAACCAGATTGGAAGATTGGGAATTTAATAACTGGTGATACATTTTACTTAACACAGCACTTTGGTAGAGAACATTTTGGTGCGCAAATGAAAATTTTTAAAATCCACACAAATGGTACCCTAGAACGATTCCAAACAATAGAACCAGAATTTATTCCTGGAACAGAAATTTGGCAAACCCCTATCACAGATAGCTATACAAGTGGTACTTATGTAGCTGCAATTAAATATCGTGGTGAATTCACGTATTCAAATCAATTTACAATCAATTAGGGATGTAATAAATTGAAAAAAGACTCACTTGGGTTTCTTTTCTTCTGTACATTATATCTATTACGTGCTCATTGATTTTTTATGTACGTTTGATATAATTACTGTAGTAGTATTACAGTAATAGCTTGTGTATATAATAAAAGAAGAGATGCGCTAACATCTCTTCTAATAACTGCTACCGTCAGGGTGGTGGTTATATCATTTATTTTTTACGAAACCCACCCTTTTGCTTCCGACGGCGACGAGGAGTGGGTTTTTTGTTATCTTTTTCTAAAATTTGTTTCCTAAAAACATACGCAGACACTTCACGTACAATGGCTTTCACAAATTCTTTTAGAAGCTCAAACAAAAACTCCATAGGTATATCACCCCCTTTCCTTCCAAATGGAAAGAAGGGATAACCAATCACCCTCACAATATACAGTTAATCCTATTCTATCATACTAGTACAATCTCACCAATATAAAAAAGGACCACCATTACTGGCAGTCCTTTTTTGGTAGTTTTAGAAATTAAATTATAACATATTAATATACAAATTTTAAATATACTTTTCCAAAAGATACTATAAGTTTTTTATAATTCTTGATTTCTCAATTTTCATTGCATAATGAATTTTTCTATGGGTATTAACAACTAACCTTAAAATTATCAATGCACTAGATTATTAGAAAAAATTAGTTATTCATATGATTATTTGGTAAAATATAGATATAATTTAAGAGGGTAAAGTTAATATAGATCAACTAAGTAATGCTAAGAAAATGTTTTATTGCATAAAAAAAGGCTCCATTGCTGGAGCACTCAAAATAAACAAACGAATTAAAACAAGAAACAGACAATTTAACTATATAGATAAAACGTAAATAAATCTATATATATGTAAAAATGCATATAAAAACTCTATTTATTGATGCTATAATAGTTTTACTCGATGATTGTTATATTTTTTTATGGTTTTTAAGGTTCTGGTGCAACAATAGTGGAATGTGAAAAAAGAATAGAAGATTCCTAACGGAATGGAACTTTATGCTGTTAAACCAAAGAGTTCATTGATAAGATATATCTGCTTTTGGACAGACTTCTCCCCTTGGAGAGTTTGTCCTTTTTTGATCATATGCATAGCTTCTATTCCAGTAATCATTTTTATAGCTGTAGGGAATGATTTCAATCCTAGCATATTCCGAATCCGTTTTTTGATAAACCGATGATCTTGCTCAATGATATTGTTTAAGTATTTTTTTACACGAAGTGGTATACCGTGTGGTATACACTTTTCTTCCTTTAGTTCACGTACTGCAACAGGATAGGCTTTATCGCCATCAGCAGTTATCGAACGAGGTTTTGTGGCATGAACAGAAGCCAAGGCTTTCTTTAGAAAACGTTTGGCAGCCTTCGCATCTCTTTTACGACTTAAATAAAAATCAATCGTGTTTCCTTCAGAATCAATCGCGCGATATAAGTACATTTTCTCTCCTTTGATTTTGATGTATGTTTCATCCACACGCCAAGAATCATTGGTTGGTTTCAAATGTTTTCGAATACGCTCATTTAATTCTGGTCCATATTGATGCACCCATCGCATAATTGTTGTATGTACTAAGAATAATCCTCTTTCCTCCATCATTTCCACTAAATCACGAAGACTTAAGTTGTACCGCAGGTACCAACGTACGGTTAATACAATGATATCAGGCTGATACTGTTTCCATTTGAATATATTTTCTTTTTCCATACTGATCACACACCTTTTTTTAGTAATAGCACCAGTATTGCCAAGTTTGAAAGAGCATTTTCAAATCATTTCGCTTTTTTGCACCAGAACCGTTTTGAGGGACTGCCTTTTGGTGGTCTTTTTTGCATAAAATCTTTTAAAGTAAGAAAAAGTTGAATATTAATATTCTAATATTCAATAGAAAGATAAAATGTTTTAAAGTTCAAAATAATACATTATAATATATTTAGTAAAATTAACCAATATATATTTTGCTCATTATGTATTAAAGGGGAAATGAAAATGGCTGGACAAATTCGTATGTCACCAGAGGAGCTTAAATCGAAAGCGGCTCGATATGGACAAGGTGCAAATCAAATTGAGGACATTTTAAGTCAACTACAAAATTTACAAAATGAATTAAGAGGAGAATGGGAAGGTCGTGCTTTTGAAGGTTTTGACCAACAGTTCAATCAATTAAAGCCAAAAGTACAAAACTTCGCACAGCTATTACAAGAAATTAATATGCAGCTTAATAAAACTGCAGAAGCTGTTGCTTCTCATGATGAAGAATTATCACGTAATTTCGGTTTGAAATAAAAATTGTCATACTCTATATAACAGGCATTTCAAATGAGCCATACAGCTTATAGTGTATGGCTCATTTGATTGCATGCCTAGAGCGAGTGATATTGATAGGGATATATATTTAATGAGATTTCTTTGATGCATTTGGAAAACTTATAGAAAGGGTTTGAAAGAATGGGACAATTTCAAAGTAATTTACAAACAGCAACGCAAATTGCTACGAAAATGGGATCAGCCTCTGATAGGATTCAAAGTGCAACAAGTCGTTCCATAACAAAAGCGACGCGTACAACATTATCTGTTAACTTCAAAGCACAAGAAGCGAATCAGCAAGTTTTAGACTTGACGAAACAATTTTCCGCTGCCTTTCAACAAGCGGTTGATAATATTCATTCGGTATCTAATGAATTTGAGAGAATGGATAATGAACTTCACAACACTTTTCGCTAATGTGACAACCTACGTAAAGTAAAATAGTAGGAGGAAAAAGATGAGTCAACATATTGAAAAACAAATTAATCAAGTAAATCAAAAGTTACGAAGTGTATTTGAAGAACAAGACCGAAATCAATCTGCGATTCAAAAACAGGAAAAAGTAGAAGAAGATTTTCATGTATGGAAGAATCAAAACCATCGTTTGTTTGATCGTATTTTAGGAACTTGGCATAAAGATAGAGAAATGTCATTGTTTTTTATGGATATTCGTCAAGAAGCACAATACATCGAACGAAAACTTACATTTGAATTGGAAAGCCAAAAAGAAACATTGTTTAAAGAGAAACGAGATCTTAGTGATTTAGAAAATGATCTTTCCTATCAACAACAACAATTAGCAAGGGAGGTCAATGCATGAGTTTAAATATGTATTTGGGAGAAGTACAAAGTCAAACTCAAAGCATGAATGCTGTATGTACGGCCACCATTCAAGGTATGGAACAAGCAATTCAGTCGATTGATGCTTTTGCAACTGATACTGTGTTACAGGGGCAAACATATAGCAGTGCAAAAGCATTTTTTGTACAAACTTTTCGACCTTTGGCACAAGGAATTATTTATTTGTGTGAAGAATTAATCCGTCAGAATGGTGCTTTTCCAAGTCAATTTCAATCACAAGTCGCTTCCACAGATGTAATTGAACAAGAGATATTAGAACAAATTCGGGAAATTGACCGAATGAAAACAAGTATGGAAGCTGTCAATCAAGCTATGCCAATGCCGGGTATGGATGCCATGGTAAATCTTTTTATTGTTATGAGGCAAAAACTGCAAGAAAAGCTGGATCATTTGTATCAATTCAATCAGAACTCTAGTAATAATTATAGTACAGCACTTCAATTAGCAACTAGTATTGCTGCAGGTCTTGCGGAAGTTCAAAGTGGGAAGGGATTTAGTGTTGTCAGCGGTACATTTAGTACGCAAGTATTGAACATGGGATGGACAACATCTATTCAAAAAATTACAGAAAAGAGAACTCATGAAGCTGATAAAATAGCACAGGCAGGAACTAAAAAAGATGATAAGGATAACATTAAATATTTTACAGGTAAAGCAGAATGGAAAGATGGAGATCGTGTTGGAGGAGTTTTAGAAGGTTCTGTGATTGATGGTAAGGAGCCTCTTGGTAATAACAGCGAGTGGAACATGAAAGCTTTATCTGGAAAAATAGATGTAAATGTGCCTTTTTCTTTTGATGCTGCTAAAGATGATTTAATGGCTGGAAATATTATTGGAGCAAAAATAGAGGGATCTGCTTTAGAAAACTCCTTTAAAATAACAAAAATAAAGGTTCCAATTACTACTTTTATTGGGCCCATTGGACCTATTAGGTTTACTCCGCAAGAGTTAACCATTACTCAAAAGTTTGGCGAAGCAAACTTTACAACAGGTGTGGATCAATATACATTAAAAATTGCATCGGAACTTACTGCTAACAAATATGAAGCAGAGTTAAATCTTTTTCATATCCCAGATTTCGTTCCATTTATAGGAGACCATGATGTAATAGCAAAAGGGGAATTAGGATTAGGTACATTCGGTTATAAAGTAAAGCTTGGAGCTGAAACCGGGGGATACTTCGGGGAAGAGTTTGGCCTTGGAGGATTTATCAAATTTGAAAAACCAAAGAAAGAGGAAAGCTGATATGCAAGCATTTAAAGTTGGAAAATTAGTCACATTCGTTGCAATTATAATACTTCTTGTAGTTGCTATTTTATCTCCTTACAGTTTATTTAAAAAGATTTATTTTATTATTGGGGTTCTTATTATTGGTGCAATTTCACTTGGTGCAAATAAATTTTTTGAACTGGTACATAGTAAATTTAACAAGAAATGATATTACCTATGTGATAGGGGAATTCAAAATATGAATAAATTGTTAAGGATTCTTACCATTGTTGGGGTACTTATTCCCCTTGTAGTAATATGGAATTTACCTGAAGCTTCTTCAAAAGAAAAAATCCTTTTTACAGTCATTCAATTATCTATTGGATTTGCTTTTATAATTATTTTAGAATTTATATTCAGATATAAAAAGAAAAAGGAGAGCAAATAAATGAAACTATTACCTATTGGCTCAGTTGTTAAACTAGAAGGTGTAGAACCAATCATTATGATTATCGGAAGAATGGTTATTTCAGCAGATAAACGTGATTTTGACTATGTAGGTGTTCCTTATCCAGTTGGTTATTTAGGTGATGAAAAAGTATTATGCTTTAATTGCGATAAGATTGTAGAAGAATTACACAGAGGTTACATGACTGAAAATGAATTGATATTACGTGAGAAATTGTTGGAAATATAGTTTTTTATTACAATTGAATTAAATACAAAATGTATTTAGTACATTATCTTTCTCTTCTTTATTGATTCCGATATAAGTCAATGTGATTTGCGGTGTACTGTGATTAAGTATTTCTTGCAACATAGCAACATCTTTTGTTTGTTTATAGAACCAATAGCCGAAGGTTTTGCGCATGGTGTGGGTCCCAATAGATTCTACACTGGCAAAATCTCCGGCTTTTTGCAATTTTCGATAAGCCTAGATCTTATTAATGGATTGATCTTCTTTTCGAGAAGGGAATAATATTTCAAAGAAGGTGTAAAATGGGATGCTGATTTAGATGGTGATGGTGAAGATGATAGTATTAAGGATATGGTGAAAACGAGCGCGAAAAAAACTTGGTCAACAGTAGCAGGGTGGTTTAATTAACATGAAAAAAAATACAGATTTTAATAAAAAAGTTTTTGAATATTATATGGCTCTTTATGCTGTAAATGATATAAGATCGACTATAATTACTCTTGTGATTGGGATAGCAGATATATTTGTGCTTTTACCTGCTTTTGCGAATCCTGTTCAACCGATATATATGTACATAATAGTTCCACCAGTTGCTTTTTTAAATGTATGGGCAATATGGATTGTTATAAATCCTAGGAAGCGGCAATTACAATACACTCTATTTCGTGGGGTATTTGGCATCGTATGTTCAGTAGGATTATTAGTTATAACCCAAAAGTTTGCATATGGAATGTTAGGATTACAAACTCCCATCTATTTTATTTTTTCGGTTGGTTTGTATATTTTTGCTTTGAATTATTATTATAAAAATCATATTAAAAAACTTCAGGAACCAATCAAAAAATCAAAATCATCGAAAAAAAACTCTGGTTTCGGAGTAGTGGCGTTTATAGGATTGGGTCAACTCGTTGCTAATATCAGTCTTGGTTTTGCAACACAAAAGATGGTAGCAATTGTATTAATGTGTGTATACTCCATGCTTTCGTTTATTTTGTTTCATTTCATTATGGAACTCCATAGGTACTATTATTTAAGGAAGCATATAGAAGATGGGGGTAGAACACATGAAACCTTTTAAAGAGTCTGTATTGAATATTAAGTATATAATCGCAGTTCTCTTATAGTCAGTAAAGACTACGGAAAAGAAAAGGGAGAAGCAACATCATGAATATAGAATTACATTTAGATAAAGGAAGGATGGGGAGTTATGCCATTTTCTAAAGAAAAGTTTTTACCAAATGGTTCTATTGTTCTATTAAAAGGTGGGACGAAGAAAATTGTGATTTATGGAAGAAAACAAAAACTTATGGTTAAAGAACCTGTGATGTATGATTATATTGGCTGTTTTTATCCAGAAGGATACATTAATCCTGAGTATACATTTGTATTTAATCATGAGGATATCGAAGAAATTATATTTGTAGGTTTTATAGATGAGGAAGAAGAGACATTTGTAGGATTGCTTAATTGAATATGATCTAGACACAGATGATCTTCAAATTCCGATAAAACTAGTAATCTCCACGCCGAACTTGAACAAATCTTAAGCGGTGGAAAAACTGACGCGAAAATGATGAAGAGATTACTATTTTCAAATCAGTTGGTTTGGCAGTAGTAGATATTATCGCTGCGAAGTATTTGTATGAGAAAGCGGTGGAGTGAGGGATGGTGAATAGGATTGAGTTTTGAGACTGCCTTTTGGTGGTCTTTTTTGCATAAAATCTTGTAAAGCAAGTAAAAGTAGAATATTCAATAGAAAGATAAAGTGTTTAAAAGTTCGGAATAATATATTACAATGTGTTTGGTGAAATTAACCAATATATATTTTGCTCATTAGAAGTTATAGCAGGTATTGACGATTACTCCTTAAAAGCAGCATCGGAAGCTTCTACACTTAAGTATGAAGTAGAAGTAAGTATGCTACATTTTCCGGATTTGTTGCCAATTATTGGAGATGCAGACCTGAAAATTAAAGGTGATTTGGGATTGGGCGCAATAGGTTTGAAAGGTAGCGTTGGAAAAGAAACTGGTATAACAGTTCCTGTTTTAGAGGGGGTTACTGTGGGAAGTAGTTTTAAATTTGAAAAACATGAGGAGAAAAAATGATATGAAAACACCATCGTATAAACCATTATATATTTTAGTTTATGTCGTAATATCCGTATCTATTATAGGGTTAATGATTACTCCATTCAACAATTGGTGGGAAAAATTATTAGGAACTATCGTTCTCATCATTTTGGGAGCAGGTTTAATATGTTTTTTAAAATTCGGACGGTGGGCGCAAGAGAAATTTTATGATAAATTTACAAAAAAACGGGATTAATATAAGACTGGAGTAATTAAGGTATGCGTACAATAAATAGAATTCTGAATTTTACTGTATGTATTATGTTTATGTTGTTAATTGGGCTTCTTCTACTATACGGTTAGAAGATAAACTTTTACTTATAGGTTTGCTGCTAATTTGCAATGTTATTGCATACTTTACAGTAGAGTATATCTATAAACGTATAGACAATAAGAAAAAACAGTAGATTTATAATTCGGAAAATTCATTTAATATTTAGGGGGTAAAAGTATCAATGAAACTATTACCAAATGGTTAGTTTTACAGTAGCTCAAGCTGGAATAGAACAAGAGGATATTGTTTTTGGAGCTGAAGCTACTCTGGTAAAATATGAGAGTGCTATAAAAATTCCTATTCCATTTATGGATAAAAAGTTACAAACTGGGGGATCAGCATCGCTTGGAATACTCGGGGGATCTTTTGAAGCTGGAAAAAGTGGATTCAAATTCCATGCACCATTTGGTCCTGATGGAGGTTTATGGGGATTTGGTTTAGAAGTTAATGTTAAGGAATAAAGGAGATAAGTAGTATGAATAAAAAAGTGAAACAATTTAAATATTTTATGATTATATTAGCTTGTATTGCAATTTTTGGTACAATTTTACCTAATGCATTGGATCCAAATGAAACATTAGCAGGTAACATTTCGGTTGCAGTTTTTGGTACAATTGGTACTTGTTTGTTGTTTTCTATCACTTATTTCCTTATAAAAAAGGCTATTTTAAGAAGGGGAAACTAAGATGGTACAAAATTTAGAGTTAGAACTACTTCCAATAGGTTCGGTTGTGAAATTTAAAACATGGGAGCAACCTTTGATGATATATGGTAGAAAACAGGAAGATTCAAAAACTAAGGAAACTTGGGATTATGTGGCTTGTTATTATCCTATTGGAAATGTTTCAACTGAATATAATATGTTTTTTAACCATGAATACATATCAGAAGTTATTTTTACTGGTTACATAAATGAGGATGAAATTAAGTTGCGTGAAGATTCGAAATAATAATTCGAAATTTATAACTATAATAAAAATATATATCTTAATGGATATAATTTTTTATTATAGTTATTTTTATAAGTTTAATGGTGAAAATTTTATTGGGAGTAGAAGGGGTAATGATAGTGAAAATTTTTGAAAATACAATTTTATTTGTTTTGTGTTTAGTAATTCTTAGTGGTTGTTTTACAAGAGAGGGAACTATTGTGGGTGGTAAAGTTCATGGTTCTTCAGATAGTGTATCAGGTAGTATATCTGGAGATTATAGAAAATTTACTGGATTTGCAACTCAAGATAGGAAAGTTAAAAAAGGTGAGAATTGGATTTTTTCTTTTGATGATAAAACTAAACAAGGAACTATAATTGCTTATGTTGTGGATTCAAATGATAATACAATACTAGAGTTTAATAGTGGCGAAGGCGAAAAAAATATTAAAGTGCCTAAGGATGATACATATAAGGTTAAAATTAAAACGGAAGAACATGGTGGGGAATTTCGAATATCATGGAAAAAAGAAAAATAGTTTTTGGATTGAAAAAGCATCTAAAGAATACAATGTATTTTTTAATCATAATTAAATCGATAGTTTATTTTTTAAAGGTTTTGAAACAGTTGAAGAGCTAGAGTTAAGAAATAAACTAGCAAAATTTTAATGGAAAGGTAGATTAATTATATGTTTTCAGGATTTCAATGGTTTCCTAAAAAATGGGGAAAAAGAAAAGTTTCAGAAAAGTTTCATCAATCAAAGTTTGCTGATGAAGGTAAAGGTATTTTGATTACTATTTATGCTATAGATTTGTATTTTATATCTATTCCTTTAAAGGTAAAAAAATATAATTAGTTTTAATCATACATATATTCTTTATTTGAAGGTTGAGGTAGAACACAGGAAACCTTTTAAAGAGTCTGTATTGAATATTAAGTATATAATCGCGGTTCTCCTATAGTCAGTAAAGACTATGGAAAAGAGAGAAGCAACATCATGAATATAGAATTACATTTAGATAAAGGAAGGATAGAAAAATAACAAAGGAGAGTAAAAATGAAAATTTGGGAATTAAAGAGTTCATTTGATGACTATGAATCCTTTCAACTATTGAACTTAGAAGAAGATTCTAAAAAGTATTTTGAAGGGAAAATTGACTCGGCAGTAAAAGCATCTGATTCATGGGGAGAAATACGTATTAAATGTGTAGAAGAAGGAAATCAAAGTGATTTGCCTCATTTTTGGGGAGAAGTTGGTACGCCAATGGTTAGTGGGAAAGCTAAAAAATTTTTAGAGTCTATACTTGGTGATAATGTAGAATTTCTTCCCCTAATTCATGATGTGACGGGAGAAGTGTATTATATAATTAACGTTTTAAATGCACTAGATGCTATTAACTATGAGAAAGCTATACTAAAGAAACTACGTTCTGGCTTAGTAATAGATTTCAAAAAATACGCATTCTTACCTAATATGGTTAAGAACCAAACAATATTTAAAGTTTACCTAAATGAAATATTACATATTCTTTCCGTTTTTGTATCAGATGAATTTAGAAATACAGTGTTAGAAAGTGATTTAAAAGGTTTTGAATTTATCGAGGTATGGGATTCAGAAGCAAACATGTAAAAGAAAGTCCTAAAATAATTGATAGGAGTTAGTGACATGGATGTAAAGGATTTAAAAATTCTAAGAATGTTAAACAATTATGAGGGAAATGAAAAAGAAATTTTTGAACTGATTCAAGCTGAAGCAATGGTGAAATTTATATGTGGAAAAATATGATTTTGGAAATTGGAGATATATTGAAAAGTGTTAATTATATAAGTCCTCTTTAAAAAATCGACATATCTGTACGTTGAATACGACTGAGGATTGCATCCGGATTTTTATCAATAGATTCTATAAATTGATAGATTGAATCCACTAAATGATTCATCGTTTCATGATAACAATTTGCTAATACATTTTCCTTCATTACCTTCCATACACGTTCAATCATATTTAAGTTCGGGGAATATGGAGGTAAAAACAGCAAAGTTAGACGGCGGTTATTTTCTCGTAAAAAGGATTTCAGTAATTTAGCATGATGATACCTTGCATTATCTAATACAAGCACGACGTGCTTATTTTTATATTCTTTTAACACATATGTTAAAAAGTGCTGAAACGTTTCAGCATTACAGCGTTCTGCTGTTGTACAGAGAAATTTACCAGTGATTGCATCAATTGTACCGAATAAAGATGTTGAAATACGCTTTCCTAATACTGCAATTTTCTTTTGCTTCCCCTTTGCAAACCATGTAGCATGAACGGTTTGACTATCTCTAAAGTGACATTCATCTTGATACAAGAGTACAGTATTTTCATCAATTAAGTTTTTTTTATCATATCTAATTGTTTTTGAAACTGTATTTGTTTTTCTTTATTCGCTTTTTTTAATACATAAGTAGCATTTGTATAGGAAAAATTCATCCGATGTAACATTTTACGGATGCCTTCACGTGACATACAAATCGTAAATTTCTCTTTGATGATGTATTGGATATTGCGTGTATTCCAGAAAGATTCTTGACCGAATTGCAACTCCACTGGAGTTGTATTTAAAATGAGTTGCTTCAATTCTTCCTGTTGTTGCTTAGTTAAATACGGCTTTTTACCTGGGATTTGTTTACGAGTAAGTAATCCTTCCAGTTCATGTTCTTTGAACTTTTTTACATAACTAGCAACGCTTTGACGATGCATACCAAGTATGGCCGCTACGTCTACCATTGTATATCCTTCCATTACCATTCGGACAGCTGTAATACGTCGTTGACGAGAAGCTTGTTTTTCTTTTTTCTCTAATTTTCGTAAATCTGATATTGTGAAAGGTTGTGATTTTTGTATTTTATATGACATAGCGTATTTTCTCCCCTTATGTTTTTTACAAACATTATCGGGTATCTCGAAGTGATTTATACATGATGATATTTTATAGTGGACTTATATA
>NZ_JBBOTE010000003.1:0-347500 GCF_038005385.1 Bacillus sp. FSL K6-2944
ACGCTTATGTTCCCCGCAGTAACGTCCTTTGCTTATCTTGTTAGAGCAGCCATTGAAGTCACAGTACTTCATGATAGTAATGCAATGATGTCTTCTTTCTTTTTCCTAGCCGTTGGAATCCATACATTTCTCTTTTCTATTTTGTACTCACATTCTTTTCCTGCTGCAGTTTGTCTTGTTTCTATCATCATTTCCCCATCCCCTACAACATACGCACCCATTATAGATGCTGTTTCATTTTATATTTGTATTGGTATTAAAAACCAAATCATACTAACCACAGATGAACAGTGTACTCGTACCCCCCTAACAAACTTCATCTTTATAACGATACGGTCACTCTTCATCCTTGATTATTTACCTGTATGAAATAGCATCTTTCCCATTATCATGTGACGCTCCTCATGTTATGATGAAAACCAGTCAACATAATCCTTCCCCCTTAGAAGGGTATTATGTTTTTCACGATCTATTCACTCTCTACACAGCCAGGTTATGTATCCTACAATAATTCGGCTGTTCTTTTTCATGCAAATAAGAAAAACGTTCTATCACTTCTCATCCTTTGCACGTTTCTGGACCCACTCCGCTATTCCTCCTAACGACTTCATCTTTCCCCTCCATATCCATATACCCATCTTTCTTTTTAACCGGTTAAAAAAAGACGGACTACATTGTATGCACTTTTCTTTATCCCTTTTTAACAACTCTTCCATAGTTGAACGCATGACATATTCTTTTGAATAGGGCACAAAACATTGTCCATACATTTTATAATACGTAAAACGCTTTGTATAAAGCCCTAATTCCTCGTATGCCTTCAAATGCTCCTGATAAACACAATCATCCACAGGACATAGCTGTAACCTATCAATTTTCATTTGTAAATCTGTATTTGTGGTATCCATCTTTTCACGCCCTTTTCACTGTTTTCCACTAAAAGAACATCCTAGTAGATGTTTACCACATGTATATGCTCTCATTTGGTATATAAAACCATTTGTAATCATGTTGATAAAAAAGAAGAGAGCAACCAAAAGGAATGGCTGCTCTTACATCATTTATATAGAGAGGTAGGTCTTTGGAAAAAGCACCATCAATAGGTGTTGTCCCATGCTTCATTATATGCTTATCTCACCAAAAAAGTTCTAGACAATACATTATTTTGGTTTTAAAAACCATTTTTCCGCATATACTACAAATGGTTGGAAAACAAACCATCTAAACTGTTTTCCTCCAGCATTTCTTTCAGAAGGTTGAAGAATGCTCAGGATACCTTACACCTACTACGGCCTACCCACACTTATATATGCTGGCATTCTTCATTCCTTCCCCCTAAAAACATACGCCTCCATTATGTGTATAGCGCCTCTTTCAAACGCCAAGTATATATGTAACTTGCCCACATTACACATACCTATCTATCTCCATCTTGGCGCCTGAAAGAAGAGCAACCGCTCTCCCGTTACTACCATAATCATTCCATTAACAACTATGGTTGCTGGTTACGGCTCTTCCTGTTACAATGGTTGCCCGTGAAAGCCTGTAGACATATATAGTAAGAAACAGTTTCCGCTATTTCTTACTATTTCTTACCTTTTCTAAATTATCATATAGTCCCCTCATTAACCTACATTTTTTATCCTTTGACAAATATCATTTTTTGCATCCACTAAGATACCTAACATGTTATAATGCATGGATCCTAATTAAATTTCTGCGAAGGCATCACTTCCTTGTCTTCCAAACCATTCTTACAGCCATATGACTTTACATAAGTCATGTGGCTCTTTTTTATAGAACTTTTATGCACGATAGTCGCTCTTCAAAATCTTATCTTATTACTATAACTCATTTTTTCAATGGTTTCGATTCACTTTAAGAGTGAACCTAAATGATACCTTCTTGTTCTATGAATTTGATAAGCCGAACGATTTCTGCATGTTTCTTTTTTATATGACTTAGACTATACCTACTAGCTTCGGCTATTTCTTCCAATGTCATACCGTCCACATACTTCATTTTGAGTATTTGATTATCCAATCCTCTAAACTTATTCATTAACTTTATTAAGGTATACATTTCATTCATTTTATGAGCCAGTTCATATGTAATTACTTCCATACGTTCCTCTACCTTTGCACCTTCCGATGCTGCAGATAAGCGTATACTTTGTAAATCACCATAGATCCAACGTTTTAATTCTGCTTTGGTTTTATCTAGATTATATTCTAAATATACAATCTCCTCTTCTAATCTTTGATATTCTTTCAGCCAATTGAACAATGACGATACACCTACTCGTTACTGTTATTTTTACCTTACCACGTCTACACTGTTATAATTTTATGATGCTATAAACCACACCGGTTCCATGTTTACTTTAGCCCTCTTTTTTTAAGGTGATGAGACAAACTGTTCCGACTACACCCTAATTGCTGACAGATTGCTTGATAAGTAAGTCCTTTTTCACGTAACATGACAGCTTGTTTACATCGTTCATCCCATCTTTTATGAGCATTTTCTTGTATTTGTTTTCTGCTTGTTGACTGCCACAATCCCATTTTTTTGAGTTGCTTCTGCAACGTGTTCACTTCACAGTTTACTTCTATCGCAATTACATACATCGGTAGTTCTCTTTGTAACATTTCTAAAATTTTCGGCATCAATTCTTCCCAATTTTTCCGTTTCGGATTTTCTCTGACTTGTCCTACACAAGGAGCTAATTTTTTCCTAATCTATACAATTCTTCTCCGACCTTACAATTCTTCAAACAATACTTCGGAGACTGATTTGCCCGATATTCACACGTTGCGCAATGCTTGTCTTGCAAATCTAATATATACATTCTTATTTCTTTTGCATTCATGGTGTGGACTCCTCAAATTTCTCTATTTTTCATGATGGCAAGGTAGGTTACAGATAATCCCTTCAAAAACACACCTTGCATTCTCAAAACTCATTATACATACTTAACATCCATTTACAGATACTTTACCCTTCTAGATACCTATGGTATTCAGAAAGAATTCAACCCCCGATTTCCTAGGTTTCTGTCAGTCTTTTTTCTTCAAAACATACTTTTGTTTCACTTTATACTCGTATACATGATGTACCTAGCCTGCTATATTAAATTCCTCTTAACAACTGGGCAGTTAGCATTTGCTAGCTGCTTTGTTGTATATATTTTTATACTTTGGATATACTATTCATACGCCAATTTTTTGAATTTGCGATTCACCTAATTTCCTCTCAGGGCTCTTATATAAGAGTCCTCTTTTTTATCTCCTAAAAAGCCCCCAATTTAAAGTAATGTTTCGCTTGATAATAAAAATGATGATAAATCCAATTCCCACTGAATTTCTTATCCAAATACACGATTTCAAAACCGTATTTTGCTTTAAATGTATTTAGCCTTCCCAGTAACGCTAGTGGATTGTATTTGGAATGATACTTCCCTTGCAACATCTTCTCATATCCATGTAGGTCCTCCACAATTAAGGTGAAGGGAATCTCTTTTGATCGAATTAATTCATTCTCAAACGCTGTTTGCGTATTTTTTTGTAAATTCCCTGTGATTTCATCCATATGGGCTTTCCTTTCTACTCGGCTATCTAAATAGATATCACGCAATATGCCCAGCTCTTCATTTTTCGGAATCATACAACCGTAATCGCCAGTATCTAATTTTTGATTTTTTATCAATATTCCCTTTTGATGTAAATAATCTCGAATATGAGTATTATCTTTCTCTCTCGTATCCATCACGATGGTGAGTGTTTTAAGAATGTTATTTATTTCCGTATCGGTATAACGATAACTGATCATGCTCCTACTCCTTTCTTCGCATGTATAACTGCACGTTCATATATCTTCCTTGCCATCGCATTCGATTCATCATTTTCAAATGGTCGATAATCTTCATACACGTCTGCCCATCCATTCTTCGCAAGCGCAATCGTCCAGTCATAGAACATTTGTAATGAATCTGTATCAGCAAGCAACCAATCATGTAACTTTCGGTTATGTTTCCAACCAGAAAACTCATAAAAAATCTTCAAGATTGTAATCTTTTCGTTGTTTGCATCCTTCCAGGACTTAAACCAAGTATCAATACCATTGAAATTTTTCTCCGCAGCTTGCATTACTTCCACAGGAATTAAGTTCTGTCGTTTTATTCCGATTCGTCCATCACTTGGATCAAGATAGATATTTGCACCCGATTTCCAAATTAAACTTATAATTTCTAATACTTGCATGGAAGTAATCTCACTCCCCACCTAGCTGATTTACCTTTTGATTTATGCAATACTCCAATTCGATTTTTAGTAACTCTATAAGTAAATCCATTCCTACCAATAGGTTTCAATTTATAAACTCTGCAATATATTAAGTAACGCTTATATAAGTTTTCTAATAGCTCAAAACTCTTACTATCTCGTTCAATATTTTCCTCAATAAATTTTTCAAACATTTTCATTCATCCATTCTTGTTATCAAAAGTTATTTAAAAGTGTTACTGAAAAACACCTGAAATCAGTATATGTTACTAAAAAATAACACACTTCACCCTTAGAACCACAAGGGATTGAAGTACTTTTGTTACCAATGTTACCGCGTGAGACCTTTAGCGCTCCTAATAAAGAATATATATATTTATTTTTTGTTTATGGTTGTACTTAGTAACAAAAATAACAAAAAGAGTATAAAAAACAACTTTACCCCTTGATACATAAGGTTTTTTACGAGATTTTAAATTTGTTACTTTTAGTAACATTCTTACTATTTTCTTCGTTTTCCAGTAACTTTGATTGCTTATCAGTATTATTTTGGTCTACTAAAGTAACACCTTTGATGTAATACTTATTTCTGTTGCCACGCTCTCTTTTAAAACCCTGCGTTTCCAAAATCCGATAAAATGCCCTATTTTTTAATTGATGCTCACCATTTCTAAAACACCAATTCGCATACGTTTCATATAATTGTTTTGCTTCCATTTGAACGTCATCTCTTTTAAAACAACACTCAAACATAAATGGACCAAGTATATCCATTTCTTCTTTGTAATCACCTGTGGCTTTCCTAACAATCGCCGGATCATTTAAACCTGACTGCTGCCACTTCAGACAACCTTCAATCGCCCAGTTCAGAATACCCGGCATTTCCAAGCTAAGTTTCTCTGGCAATTTCTTATCTCGTTTTTCCTTTGGTAACTGTAGATTGAATGGAATCAAACGAATACGTCTCCAAATTCCTTCATCTACACCTTTTATGACCGGCTTATGATTTGTTGTAAAAAACACTTTAAATTCGGGTATGAACTCAAAAAACTCTTGCCGTAAGAACCTTGCTAATATAGGCTCACCACCTGTTATTTGCTTGACAAAGGTCTCTGAGAGTTGCTCCCCATCTTCACTTTCGATGGCGGATACAAACCGGGCCCCAGCCAACCTAGCAATATCATTATTCGCTCCTGTTTCTTTCTTCTTGATAAAAGTATCGGACTTCGCTTGTCTTCCATAATCACCCATAAGGTCCTTAATGATATTGATAAAAGTTGATTTTCCGTTAGAACCTCCACCGATTAAGAAGACCATGATTTGCTCGGCAATTTCTCCAGTAAGAGAATAGCCAATCAATCGTTGCATATATTCCATCAACTCTTGATTCCCCTGAAAAATTTGTTCTAAAAACTTCATCCACTCTGGACATTTCGCTTGCCCATCAAATGTAACATTGGTGATTTTCGATAGATATACCTCCCGATCATGCGGACGAAGCTGCCCTGTCTGTAAATCTACTATTCCATTTTCGACATTTAATAAATAGGTATGCCTATCAAAATCTTCACGAGCCCCTGGAACCAATGGCATCAGGTCCTTGATACTATTCATGCGAACGTTTCTACGCTCACACATACGTGCCCATTTTATTTCTGATTCATCTTCTGATTGAAAAAGACCTCGGAGAACTTTTGCGGTGATTCTCTCGATTTCTTTCTTCGTATCCACTCTCCATCGTTTTCCATCCCATATATACCAACCGATATCATGAATGAATTTAATTACATGGCCGTATTCGTAAGCAATACGTTCCGCATTTCCAAGTTCCGTTAGTTTAAATTTCCTTTTTGGTTTGTCTTCCACAACTTCAGCTACATCTTCACTTATAAAATCAAATGAAAATTCATCGAATTGTGGCTTATAATCTAGAATTGTGGAAGAAGTAGATGCAATAGCCGTTGCTATCGTTCTTTCCCCATATGTTTCATTTGTATCTCTGAAATGGATAACGTCCCATTTATCACGTATTAAGCTCGTTTCACGAAACATGGAATCCATTCGTGTTGCTGATTTCCCTGTCCAAAATGCTAAATGGTTACATAGAGAAAGGTCACTTGCCGAATGATCTTCATTAATTAGGCTTCCATTGTATAATGAGCGAATTTCATCGCCATTTTTACTACGGAACATTTTCTCCCATAAAGCATCATTTGAAATTTTGATTTCATCTTTTTCAAATTCTGCTAAATTTATGCGACCTTGTATGTCACTATCATCGAAATACTGTTCAAACACTTCTGCTAATTCATCCGTACGATCATACACATCATTAGAATTTTCTCGATTTCCAGTGAATGTGAAGAATCGTCCGTATGAGTAAATTTCTAAACCATGCTTGGTATTCTTCCTTCCAGTACCTAAAACAAATTGTGGAAGGTTCCCTTTGATAATGATGTGGATACCTTTTCCTGATGGTGAAAACTCTGTATAACTGTCTAATGTATCGATAATTTCTGTTGCAAAAGTATTTGTTTTTCCGGCCACAACACACTTATCAATGTCTATTCCTATATAGTTATCCTGCCTGCTGAACACGAACCCTATTCCGTCATAATCGCCTTCTAAATAAAACTTGACCGCTGTTGCAAATGTCGACCATGTACGCCTATTATTTGCTTGCGCCATTTCGCCGTTGGCTTGATACGGTATCTTCGTCGGTTTTCCATTTCTCTCTTCTTTGCGCCAAAGCACCCACTGCGGTAAGTTTTTCAGCTCTGTTGGTATCTCATTAAAATTGTATGGATTCTGTTTCATTACAACCTCCGGTTAGCCTTTTAAGATATAAAAAAGAGAAGTGGGTACAAACCAACCTCTCTATGTAGTTATTTAAAACGGTAACATATCATCACCGACTGTTACTGCTGGACCACTTGTTATCGGATTTACGTCCGACACATCATAATATTTTGCCTTGGCTACCGTACGTTTTTGTTTTTGACCATCCACAATCTTATCGTACTCTTCATGTTTTACTGTGATTTGTAGATTCTTATTGAGAAGTTGTTTCCCCATATCTTCAGCAGATGCGAAAGCATGATGATGTCCAAAGCTACATGCTTTTAATAAAGAATTGACGATTCTAACCGAAACCTCATGTTCGAACGTAAACATGTTATAAAGCACTTTTGCTCCTTGATGATGTTGTGGTACATCACTTCGAATTTCAAAATCTATCGATAATTTATCTTTACCAGCTTGTGTTTTGCCAGCTTCCGCATTTACAATTACCGCTTCATATTTACCTTCAGCAACTAATTCAAAACCTGTATTTACGTTTGTTTCATCAAATTTAAAGAAACTCATTATTTATTTCCCCCTATATTTTAGTTTATGGATGGCACTAATAATTCTTCTTGTATGCAACCGAGACGCGTATCTAAATGGTTTTTAGCGAATATGGATTCATTTCCTTCTAAAATAAACCCACGTGAACCGTCTGCTTTTCTTACCAACCTACCGATCACATGAACAATACCCATTATATGGTTAACTATTTTGTCTCTTATATCTGGAATCATCTGTGTATATTGCTGCCCATCATCATGAATGATATTTCTTGTTGTTTCCCAAGCTGTAAAAATAACATTTGCATCTAATGAGTTAAACGTTTCTACTACCTTTAAAAGATGGTTATCTAGTAAAGCGTAATCCTTTAATTCCGGCATACCACTTTTCGTATTTTCACCTTTTTTAAGTAACCATAACTTTTGGTAATGCGTTAAATTATCAACAAAGATGTTATCGTATTTAGCGATATTTGCTTTTGCTAATGCATAAAATTGTAGGATGCTATCATGTGGATTTTCACCATCAATTTTAGCTACATCTACATTTTCATATCCTTCTAAAACTTGGCTTGTCCCATCAATATCCAAGACTAATGTTTTACCTGGTAACAATCCAGCAACCGTTGTTTTACCGTTACCTGGCTTTGAATAAATAATGATTTTTGCTTTTTTACTTTTGGTAATGGCAGCACCGTTTGTGATTTCCAATTGATTCACTCCTTCGCCATGCTTTTCAAAACAAAAATAGAAGCTTCCAAATCAAAAATTTTACTTTCTGTGTTCCAAATATTTTGTTCCACAATCGGTTTCTTTTCTATTAGCCTTTCTAACTCTCTTTTGTGTTCACTTAACCTTCGTTGTTCCACACTTAATGACTTTTCTAGTTCTTCAATTCCACCATTCAAAACGGTAGCACCTCTTTTTGTTTACTCATTTCATTTACTTCTATCAACGCCTGCAATCCATATTCATAGGCAATCACCATACAAATGGATTCCGAATCATCACAACGCTTGTATCGATCAATTAGACGCCTTAAAATGGTTATCTCACTTTCAATCTTTTGTTGTAAGTTCATTTCATTCACCTGCTATCTTTTGGGTAGAATGTACAACAACGTATTCCTTAACGCATTCTGTTGAATTGTGTATACAATCACCTTCAAAATCCAAGTACTCTTCACCGCAGTAGATTTCCTTATTGCAACTCGCACAATGCCCCATAACATTCGTTATCGCTGAATCATTTGGATTTCCTATAATCATTGGGTTTTCAATTATGATCGTTCACTCCTTTACATGCATTCATTTCATGCTATAATGACGTTGAAAATTGATTTTATCTGGATCACCTGTTGGCGCAGGTGATTTTTCTTTTTATCCAACTCGAAAACATGCAACGTTTTGTTGCTCAATTAAGTATTCTGTTACATTTTCTTTCAGTACAACATCCTGCCCAAACATAAAGTACTTATCATCTTGCTGAATTTCACAACCATAGAAATCTTCAATTGGATGATTAGGTTCTTTAATCGATTCCTTTTCAACAATGTCCTCCACAAATATTGCATCGATATTACTCACCCCGATGTGGAATGGTACCTTTCCAGTAGCACCTTCATATTCAATTCCTGATAAAAAACCAAAACTATTTTTAAATGTTTTAAATTGCTCTACTGTAAAACTTGTTTTAACTCCTGATTTAAAAACTAGTGTTACCTCCTTCAATTAATTCACCTCCCTTCGATTTGAAACCTTACGGTTCATTTCCCTTAGCTGACACTTTGCTTCTAATTCAGTAATAAGTAATAACGCTGGACTCTTTCTCATTTCTGCACATCTTTTTACAACATCCGATGCTTTCATTAATTTACTTGCAGATAATACTCCGTTCATAATTGGTCACCTTCCTTTTTTATTTCCTTTGTAAGTTAATATGGTACGTAATTGACCATCTTTCAGAACAACTTTTCTGTCATAATTCGACAAAATTTCAACATCATTTGATGATTCTACTTCTCCGCCATATACCCAGTATCCGGCTCGAAGTAGAAACTCAGAAAGACCTTCCGGTATTGGTAGTTCATAACCTTCTAAAGTAACTTTGGTTACTTCAATGCCTTCTCTAACTATCATTTTTTTCACCTTCTACATTTCAAGAGTGACTCCATCCCTAACTCTACTTAAAGTAGAATTTACATTAAAAAAAATTTGATCATAACTAATTTCTAGTAAGTCGCAAATCTTCTTCGCATTTCCTACAGTCACATCATCAGAGTGATTTTCCATGTTTCTGTAAGTTTGAACATGGACATTTAGCTGTTGCGCCATTTCGCTTTGAGTAAGCCCTTTTAATAATCGCGCTTGTTTAATAGTGAGAATCATCGTATTCACCTCTTTTCTATTCGCTTGTAAATTCATGATAATCTACTAAAAGTAGAATGTCAACACTAAAAACCTAGGTTAATCTACCTTTATATTAAAACATCAAATTTAAAGTAGAATTTTTTCGACATTACATTGAATAAATTCTACTTTTAGTTTAATATTATATATATAAAGTCGACGGAGGTCACTACAATGAGCATAGGAAAAAATATAAAAAAATTAAGGGATAAGCATAATCTTTCACAAAAAGAATTTGGTGAAATAGCGGGCGTTTCAGATAAAGCAGTATCAACTTGGGAAAAAGGATTAAAAGAACCACGAATGGGAGCTATTCAAAAAATAGCTGATCATTTTGAAATTTTAAAAAGTGATATCATCGAAGATCAAGATTCTAAAGTTACTCATATCAGACCTAACCAACCAAAAATCGAAAATAACTGCAATGCTGTTCCTTTACTTGGAGCAATAGCTGCTGGAACTCCACTTGAAATGGTAACTGTGGAAGAATGGCTTAATGTTCCAGTTGAAATAACAGATAATCACCCACATGCATTTTTATTAAGAGTAGTTGGTGACAGTATGAACAAAGTCATACCACCGAATATGTTGGCATTAATCGATCCAAATATCGAAATTAAAAATGGGGATATTGCCGCAGTTGCAGTTAATGGCTTTGATGCAACTCTAAAAAGATTTTATAAGTTTCAAGATGGAATTACTTTAGAACCTGAGAGCTATAATCCAGAGCATAAAACACAATTTTATGATTCTAAGGCCCAAGAGTATACTCCTGTTGTAGTAATAGGGAAATTAGTTTGGTATATGGCACCTATTAATGCTAAATTTTAAAAATACAAGGTGATAATTTTGATTAGAGCAGCTATATATATTCGTGTTAGTACACAAGAGCAAGTTGAAAATTATAGTATAGAAGTTCAAAGAGAACGAATCCGAGCGTTTTGTACTGCTAAAAATTGGCATATCTATGATGAGTATATAGACGGTGGTTATTCAGGTTCTAATTTAGAACGACCTGGTATAAAAAAACTTTTAAATGATTTAAAAAATATAGATGTCGTCGTTGTTTATAAATTAGATAGATTATCTCGTTCTCAAAGAGATACATTAGAATTAATTGAAGAACACTTTTTGAAAAACAAAGTAGACTTTGTATCTATAACAGAAACATTAGATACTTCTACACCATTTGGTAAAGCAATGATTGGTATTCTATCTGTATTTGCTCAATTAGAACGTGAAACAATTGCAGAGCGTATGAGAATGGGGCATTTAAAAAGAGCTGAAAAAGGATTAAGAGGTAACGGTGGAGACTATGATCCAGCTGGTTATACTAGACAAGATGGACACTTAATAATAAAAAAGGACGAAGCTGATCATATCAAAAGGGCTTTTGACTTATACGAGCAATACTATTCAATCACTAGGATCCAAGAAACTTTAAAAGAAGAAGGTTATCCAATTTGGAGATTTCGACGATATAGAGACATTCTTTCTAACAGATTATATATAGGACGTGTAACCTTTTCAGGGAATGAATATGAAGGTCAACATGAACCTATCATTTCATTAGAGCAGTTTAAACGTGTGCAGACGCTTTTGAAACGTCACAAGGGACACAATGCTCATAAAGCTAAACAAAGCCTGTTGTCAGGTCTAATAACCTGTTCTTGTTGTGGGGAAAAATATGTATCATACAGTACTGGAAAATCCAAAGATGATGAATCCAAAAGATATTATTATTACATTTGTCGAGCCAAGAGATTCCCATCTGAATACGAAGAAAGATGTATGAATAAAACATGGTCTAGACAAAAACTTGAAGACGCTGTTATCGGTCAAATGAAAGATTTAACTGTATTTAAATATCATAATCAAAAAAAAGAGAAACAAATTAATTATACAAAACTTATCAAAGAAATAGATAAAAAAATGGAACGCCTTCTTGATCTGTTTACCACAAATACAAATATAAGTAGACAACTGTTAGAACAGCAAATGGAAAAGCTCAATTCAGATAAAGAAAAACTTATCCTGAAACAACAAAGTTCTGAACAAGAGATTTCACTCTCTAAGGAAATGATTACGAAAACTATGAAATCATTTGACACATTAGAATTCAAAGATAGACAAATATTAATTAATAAATTTATACAAGAAATACAAATCAAACATGAAAACGTCGAAATCCTTTGGCGTTTTTAAGTAATTATTTTTATGTATTCATTTTGGGCTATTCATACAGCCCAAATAAAAAATGATTCTTTTTGCTTAATAGCCTCTATAACTCCTTGCGCCGCCAAATTCTGGCCAGTAGACAACGTCCCGTTCCACTGTAACAAATTTGAATTCTTTTCTCTCTTTCTTTCAGCAATCCCGCGAACAAGTACAGTACATTCACTTACTCTCCCCATCGTTATACACTTCCGGCAATATGTGCACACTTTACTGCACCTTTTACATAAAAACGACGCAAATAGCCGCCGATCTACATTTCCACAGCGTTGGCACATATATTTAGAATTCTTCTTTTTTACACCTTGTACACATACGATCTCTCCCTTCTTTTTCAAATCGTTTAATTTCCTCTGTAAATCTGAAGAAAGTTCTTCTAATAGCAACTGTTTCCCCGCTACCATCAACAATCACCTCCAGCACTACTATAAACCTTTCTCATCATCTCGTAAAAACTCAAAAAAGCCGATAACCTACTTATAAAATAGTAAGCTATCGACTTTATACACTTGTTTTATTCTTTTATAAATCCTAGAATCGACCGTATCCTAAGAAATGTTTTTTGTTATACGAACTGTTAATATCACCGTACGCAATTCCTTTATCACTAGCATGGATCATTTGGCCATTACCAACGTAAATACCGATGTGAGATGGACCTGCTTTATAAGTACCTTGGAAGAATACTAAGTCTCCCGGTTGCGGGCTACTTACTTTTGAAACAGAATTCCAGTAACCATTAACGTCTTGACGACCTACACCAAAAATGTAAGAAATGAATCCACTACAGTCAAAACCACCGTTTGATGGAGATGCACTTCCCCAAACATATGGCATACCTAAGTATTGCTTTGCCTTACCAATTACGCCCGGAGTCGGATTTGAATCTGGTGTTGGAGCTGGCTTTTTCTCTTCTTGTTTAGGTGCTTCTTTCTTAGGCTCTTCTTTTTTTGGTTCCTCTTTTTTAGGTTCTTCTTTTTGAGCAGCAGCTTCTTGTGCAGCTTTTGCTTGTGCTTCTTCTTCTGCAATGCGTTGTAATTGCAGTGCTTGTTTCTCAAGCTCTTTCAATTGACCTTCCGTACTTGTCATTGAAGTTACAACTGTATCCATTTTACCGCTTAAATCGTTTACCGCTGTTGCTTTTTTCTCTTTTTCAGCGTCAAGTTCTTTCTTAGCAGTTTCAATTTGAGCTTGTGCTTCTTTTAATTCTTTTTGTTTCTCTTTTACCGTTGCAACATCTTTTTTCACACTAGCTTGGTCTTCTTGTTGTGTTTTCATGATATCTTCATCAGACTCAAGAATTTTAGAAACTGAAGTTAAACGATCAACTAAATCAGCAACGTTTTTAGAGTTTACAAGAACTTCTGTTACAACGTTCGTATTTGGTTGTTCTTGAAGTGCAACTAAACGCTTTCTTAATAGTTCTTCACGTTTTGCAATCTTTGTTTGTAATTCTGCAATATCTTTATTTTTCTTTTCAATTAATTGCTCAGTATCAGCAACTTTTTTCGTTGTTTCATCAAGCTTTGCAGCATTCTCTTGAACAGATTTATCTAAACCTTGAATTGTTTTGTTTAAGTCATTCATTTGTTTTTGTAATTCATCACGTTCTTGTTGTTGTTTATGTAAAGTGTCATTTTGTGTGTTAATTTGTGATTTCACGTCAGAAATTTTATCTTCTGCAAATACATTTGGTGTTAGCCCAGAAAACATTAATCCTGCAACTAATGCACAAGATGCCATTTTTAGCTTTTTCATTTTATTTTTTACACCGCTTTCTTTTTTCTTTTTCCGTATATAACCTATAAAATTTATACCATAATTCGGGATTTTTTTTGCTAATGTTACGTTTTTGTAAAACAAATGTAATATTATATGTAGCTCTAGCGCAAAATGCGTATATTTTTGTATGTATGTGTAGAAATTTATATACTTTTCTCACTTCTATAAACAAAGAAAAAACGTAACTACTCAGCCACCTTTCGGTGTCTTTTTTAAATTTTACTAGTTTCATATGCCTCCCATTTGTAAATACTGAGTATATCAAACAGGGGAGGTGAATCTTATGGTCGATCGAAAAATTATTTTAGATACATATAAAAAAGGACCTGAAGCTGTTATTTCTTTATTTGAAGAAACATTTTCTAAGTTAGAAAAACGTATACAAGAACTAGAAAATGCTTCAAAAAAAAACTCCAAAAATAGTCATAAGCCACCTTCTACAGATGGTTTGGGTAAGCCCGTTACAAAAAGTTTGCGCAAACCGTCTCATCGTCAAACGGGTGGCCAGTTGGGCCACAAGGGACATACTCTTGGTTTGACAGCGACTCCAGATCATACGATTACACATTCTCCTACATATTGTACTTGTTGTCATACTTCCTTGAACCACGAGCCTGTAAAAGGGTATCGCATTCGCCAAGTGTATGACTTACCACCTATTCAGATCGAAGTGACAGAACATAAAGTAGAACAGAAAGAATGCCCACATTGCCATTCTATCCAAGAAGCCCAATTTCCTTCGACAGTATCTCGTCCTGTTCAATATGGTCCAAATATAAAAAGACTGATTCCCTATTTAACGCATTATCAATGCATTTCTTTGAAGCGAACAAAAGAATTCTTTCAGGATTGTTTTGGACATTCTATAAGCGAAGGAACCCTGGTAAATCATACACAGGCTTTCGCTTCTCAATTGCAGCCATTCATAAAAGAAGTAAAGGAAAAGATTCTGCAGTCTCCTGTTGTCCATTTTGATGAAACTGGTATGCGTGTAGAAAACAAAACACAATGGTTACATACTGCCAGTACACCGGAGGTGACATTGCAACATATTCATCAAAAACGTGGAAAAGAAGCAATGGATGCTGGAGAAATCTTGCCATCTTTTTCTGGAATTGCGATGCATGATGGTTGGAAATCGTATGATGCGTATACAGATTGTCGTCACGTTTTATGTAATGCCCATCTCTTACGAGATTTACAAGGAATTATAGATAGTACTGGAGAACAATGGGCACAACAGATGCAGAAATTTCTAACGCAAGCGTTGACGATGAAAAAGCAATCCGAAGGTACCATGCCAAAAGCGACGCAAAAGAATCTGTTTATTATGTATCAATCCATATTGAAAGAACAACAGATTCTTTCCACGAAACAAAAGAAGAAAGGAAAGCAGACGCCTTCTCAAAATTTATGGAATCGCTTCGTCAAGTATTCTGACAGAATTCTAGCGTTTTTAGAACATCCAGCCATTCCATTTGATAACAATCAAGCAGAACGGGATATTCGGATGACGAAAGTAAAACAGAAAGTGTCTGGGACTTTCCGAAGTAAGAAAGGCGCAGAATCTTTTTGTCAGATACGAAGCTTTATGAGTACCATGAAAAAACAAAAACAATCGGTCTTACAAGCGATAAACCAAGTCATAGAAACTAGAACGGTTCCTTGGAATAACACGACTTCATAAGAGAATTTCTCTATTTGGCATAGATTCTTTCTCTGATTGGAGTATTTTCTTTTCATGTTTTCGAATCGGAAACATGTATTTGGCCTGTTTTTTTATTTGAAGAAGCTGAGTAGTTACGAAAAAACGTAAGGAATCCCTTACGTTTTATTAAATATACGAATACAAATGAAATACTACTTCATCCATTTCTCAGCCCAATTTTGGACCTCATCCATAACACTTTCTAACGCTTTTCCCTTGTCAGTTAAGCCATACTCGATTCGAACTGGTACTTCTGGATAGACATTACGAACTACAATGCCCTCGCTTTCCAATTCCTTTAAACGCTCTGACAACATACGATCGCTCATATTTGGGATAATATCTGCGATTTCTCTAAAACGTTTCGACTCTTCAAGCAAAGATTTAATAATTAAGCCAGTCCACTTCTTACTAAGCAGAGTAAAAGCTGACTCAAACTTTGGACATAAACAAGAATTATGCTCCATATGTTTCACCTCTCTTCTATTATAATATAGTTTCTTGTAAAAAGTAAGTTATAAAACTTTCCTCATTATTTTATTTTACGTACATTTTACCATTTCCAAATATTAACTTGTCAACTAAACGTAACATACCCGTAAAAAAACCCTCTTAAAAAGAGAGCTTTTTATATCTTTATTACTTCGTATACCATCCAAGACCTAATGCACCTTCACCTAAGTGCGTACCAATTACAGCTCCAAAATAACCTGTACGAATTGTGACGTGAGGATATTTTACTTCTAATTCTTTCTTCCATTCATTCGCTTCTTCTTCACGTTGTGCATGAATGATAACTGCTTCCATAGGTACACCTTTACTTGCTTGCTCATCAAAAATTTCAATGATACGTTTTAATGCTTTTTTACGTGTACGAATCTTTTCAAACGGAATAATGATTTTATCTCTAAAATATAAAACTGGCTTCACTTGTAACAGACTGCCGATGAAAGCTTGCGCGCTATTCAATCGACCACCACGTTGTAAATGATGTAAATCATCAACTACAAAATAGGCGTCCATCGTTTTCTTCATTTCATCAAAACGAGCGATAATCTCTTTTGGGTTCTTTCCTTCACTTGCTAACTTTGCACCTTCACGCACATAAAATCCTTGTACTTCACAACTAATTTCAGAGTCATACGTGTATACATCAATACCCTCTACCATTTGTCCAGCTGTCGTTGATGTTTGATATGTACCACTAATTCCACTTGATAGGTGAATACTAATAACTGCATCATAATCTTTAGCTAGTTCTTCATATAGCTCAACAAACTTTCCGATTGCTGGTTGAGAAGTTTTTGGAAGTTCCTCTTGTTCACGTACTTTCACATAAAAATCATCTGCTGAAATTTCAGCTTCTTCTTGATAAGATTCTGTTCCAAACACAACGTTTAATGGAATCATATATATATTGAGTTCATCACGAATTTGCTTCGGTATATATGCCGTACTATCAGTAACAATAGCTATTTTCATTTTCGTACCTGCCTTATAAAAAGTTTTATTTCCTAATTTTACACGAAAACTACAAATGGTGCATCCATACATGAAAATGCCGGTTGAAATTATACCTACCATCTCGACAAATTACAACAAAAAGATAAAATACTCACCAAAAACTTCAGCATATTTAGAAAAAATGTTTGAATATAAAAAGGCTCGCTTTTAAAATGGAAAGTACTAGTCATTTTGATAGATAGGGGCGTACACAAGTGCTATTACAATATTTAACAATCAAAGACTACGGCGAACACGAAATCGTCATTCAAAAATCAAGATTTATTTGTTATATTAGCCGAGCAACAACTGAGGAAGAGGCTCAAGAATTTATACAAAAAATAAAAAAACAACATTGGAATGCAACACATAATTGTTCCGCTTATTTAATTGGCGAACAAGATCATATTCAAAAAGCAAATGATGACGGTGAGCCTAGCGGTACAGCTGGCGTACCAATGCTGGAAGTACTTAAAAAACGTGGACTAAAAGATACCGTCGTCGTCGTAACACGCTATTTTGGTGGCATTAAACTTGGCGCAGGTGGATTAATTCGTGCATATGGAAAGTGTACAAGCGAAGGCGTTAATCATGTCGGTGTTGTCCAGCGAAAACTAATGCGTGTGATGCAAACCGAGATTGATTACACATTACTTGGCAAAGTGGAAAATGAATTACGCAATTCAAAATATGCCATTAAAGATATTCATTATCTAGAAAATGTCACATTTGATACGTATGTAGAAGAAGACGGCAAACAAGCATTTACAGATTGGATGATTGAATTAACAAACGGGAAATGTACAATTACAGAAGGAGATATGTTGTACTTAGAACAAGATGTTATCTAAGAATAACCCATTTATCACCTTCAAAGATTAATGTAGTGAATTACTTCCCTACAAATGAACTAACGAACTAAGGAGATTATATATGGAAGAACGTTATTATCATCTCCAAAATAGCAGAATAAAAAAGAAGCGAAGAAGGAAACTTTTCTTCTTCCTTATTTTCGCATTTTTATTTGGCAGCATAGGAGTTTATGTGTTAAATTCTTACTCTTCTCTTATGGGGATGTATAGTGGTTTTACTCGTGAAAAATCGGATTTAAGAAACCAAGATGTAGAAATTACAAAGGAACCTTTTACAATTCTCATTATGGGTATAGAAGATTATGCGACAGATGGTCAAAATGGTCGTACAGACTCATTAATGTTTGCAACAGTCAATCCAAAAACGCAAAAGATTTCACTTATGAGTATTCCTCGTGATTCTCGAGTTAAAATTGTTGGCAAAAATAAGGAAGACAAAATTAACGCTGCCCATGCTTACGGCGGAGAAGAAATGGCAATCAAAACTGTCGAAGGCTTTCTAAAAGTTCCTGTAGACCATTATCTGAAAATTGATTTCCAAGGCTTTAAAGGTATCGTTGATGCTGTTGGCGGCGTTACCGTTGACGTACCCTTCGATTTCTGGGAGCGCTCTGACGTGGATTACTACAAAAAAATTCAGTTTAAGCAAGGACAGCAAAACTTAAACGGTGAAGAAGCACTTGCTTACGTCCGTATGCGAAAGCAAGATCCAAATGGCGATTATGGTCGAGCTGCTAGACAAAGACAATTACTGGCCGCTGTTGCTCATAAACTAAACTCCACCTCTACTGTATTTAAAATTAAAGATTTAACAGCTGTCGTTGGAAAATATATAAAAACCGACATTCCTATTTCAGACGGACTTGCTCTTTACAATAAACTTTCTGGATTTGATCCTTCTACAATGCAAACGTTAAAGCTTGAAGGCGAAGACAAAAAGATAGGCGGTATTTATTACTTCCTTCCAGATCCAATCAGTGTAGAAACGGTGCGTAACGAAATTGAAAAAGAATTAGGAGAAAAAGCAAAAAATCCAACTACAAAAAACAACTCAAATCCTGATTTAAATTCAAGTTCTAACTCTAACGAACAAACAAAAAAAGAGACAAACCAAAATAAAACACCAACTGATCCGCCACCTTCTACAAATGCTCATGCAGAGTGGATTATGCGCAATCAGCCGTAAAAAAAAAGGCCCAATCTATCCGATTGGGCCCTTTTTTTTACTTATTAAAGTGTTGTAAAATCGCTTCTACAATACGCTCTGATGCACGACCATCACCATAAGGGTTAGATGCTTTCGCCATCTTATCATGGGCTTCTTTATCTGATAACAGCTCATCAGCAAGACCAAAGATTGTCTCTTCGTCTGTTCCTGCTAATTTCAGCGTACCTGCTTCAATACCTTCAGGACGCTCTGTTGTATCACGAAGAACAAGAACTGGTACCCCAAGTGATGGAGCTTCTTCTTGTACACCACCAGAATCCGTTAACATTAAGTATGAACGAGCTGCAACATTGTGGAAATCAATTACATCTAGCGGCTCAATTAAATGAATACGGTTATGTTCACCTAAAATTTCATTTGCTATTTCACGAACAACAGGGTTCATATGAACAGGGTACACAACTTGTACATCTTCATGCTTATCAACAAGACGCTTAATTGCACGGAACATATTGCGCATCGGTTCACCTAAGTTTTCACGGCGGTGAGCTGTCATAAGTACAAGACGATCATTTCCAAGTTTCTCTAGTACAGGATGACTATATGTTTCTTTTACAGTCGTTTGTAGCGCGTCAATTGCTGTATTTCCTGTAATGAAAATACGTGACTCATCTTTATTTTCCTTCTGTAAGTTCGTTGCTGATTTTGCTGTTGGTGAGAAATGAAGATCCGCCATTACACCTGTTAATTGACGATTCATCTCTTCTGGGTATGGAGAATACTTATCCCACGTACGAAGGCCCGCCTCAACATGACCTACTGGAATTTGATTATAAAAAGCAGCTAAGCTTGCAATAAATGTTGTTGTTGTATCACCATGTACAAGTACAATATCCGGCTTCGCTTCTTTCATTACTTTATCCAAACCTTCTAAACCACGCGTTGTAACATCAATTAAAGTTTGGCGGTCTTTCATGATATTTAAATCGAAATCTGGCGTAATTCCAAAGATACTTAATACTTGATCTAACATTTGGCGATGCTGTGCTGTTACAGTCACAATCGATTCAATTTTTTCTGGGTGTTTTTGCAACTCTAATACAAGAGGTGCCATTTTAATTGCTTCTGGACGTGTCCCGAAAATTGTCATTACTTTTAAACGTTCAGTCATGTGATTGCCTCTTTTCTTTCACTAATTACAGCTTCTATTATGACATATAAAAATATGCATGAGTACATCCCTTTTTAACGCATAACAGAAACTTTTCTATTACAAATACTTTTTCTTCCCACCGAGTAATAATCTATCTTTTGTTTCTTAACATCTTCATCAGTATAACAATTTCTCCCATCAAATAAAATAGGCTCCCTCATAAGTTGTACGTACTTTTCTAACGGATAAGTTTGAATATCTTCCCATTCTGTTACGATAAAAACCGCACTCGCATCTCTAATCGATTCATCTATACATCTACTATATTGTATAGCAGCTCCAAATATATTTTTTACATATTGAATTGCTTTTGGGTCGTAAAGAACAATTTCTGCACCTATATTAAGTAATGCTTCTATTATAATAAGAGATGATGCCTCTCTAATATCATCCGTATTCGGTTTAAAGGATGCGCCAAGAACTGCAATCCGCTTTTTACTCATGTTCATAACTTTTTTCGCTTTTTCAATCAATAGCAGCTGTTGCTTATTATTTACTTCAATAACCGCTTTTAACAAACGAAAATCATGAGCAACATTTCCCGCAATTTGCACCAGCGCTTTCGTATCTTTCGGAAAACACGACCCTCCGTAGCCAATGCCCGCATTTAAAAAAGATGCACCAATTCTCTTATCCATTCCCATCCCTTTGGCAACATCCAATACATTCGCGCCTACCTTCTCACATATATTTGAAATTTCATTAATGAAACTAATCTTTGTAGCTAAAAAGGCATTCGACGCGTATTTAATCATCTCTGCACTTTTAATATCTGTAACGTAACTACTCAGCTTCTTCAAATAAAAAAACAGGCCAAATACATGTTTCCGATTCGAAAACATGAAAAGAAAATACTCCAATCAGAGAAAGAATCTATGCCAAATAGAGAAATTCTCTTATGAAGTCGTGTTATTCCAAGGAACCGTTCTAGTTTCTATGACTTGGTTTATCGCTTGTAAGACCGATTGTTTTTGTTTTTTCATGGTACTCATAAAGCTTCGTATCTGACAAAAAGATTCTGCGCCTTTCTTACTTCGGAAAGTCCCAGACACTTTCTGTTTTACTTTCGTCATCCGAATATCCCGTTCTGCTTGATTGTTATCAAATGGAATGGCTGGATGTTCTAAAAACGCTAGAATTCTGTCAGAATACTTGACGAAGCGATTCCATAAATTTTGAGAAGGCGTCTGCTTTCCTTTCTTCTTTTGTTTCGTGGAAAGAATCTGTTGTTCTTTCAATATGGATTGATACATAATAAACAGATTCTTTTGCGTCGCTTTTGGCATGGTACCTTCGGATTGCTTTTTCATCGTCAACGCTTGCGTTAGAAATTTCTGCATCTGTTGTGCCCATTGTTCTCCAGTACTATCTATAATTCCTTGTAAATCTCGTAAGAGATGGGCATTACATAAAACGTGACGACAATCTGTATACGCATCATACGATTTCCAACCATCATGCATCGCAATTCCAGAAAAAGATGGCAAGATTTCTCCAGCATCCATTGCTTCTTTTCCACGTTTTTGATGAATATGTTGCAATGTCACCTCCGGTGTACTGGCAGTATGTAACCATTGTGTTTTGTTTTCTACACGCATACCAGTTTCATCAAAATGGACAACAGGAGACTGCAGAATCTTTTCCTTTACTTCTTTTATGAATGGCTGCAATTGAGAAGCGAAAGCCTGTGTATGATTTACCAGGGTTCCTTCGCTTATAGAATGTCCAAAACAATCCTGAAAGAATTCTTTTGTTCGCTTCAAAGAAATGCATTGATAATGCGTTAAATAGGGAATCAGTCTTTTTATATTTGGACCATATTGAACAGGACGAGATACTGTCGAAGGAAATTGGGCTTCTTGGATAGAATGGCAATGTGGGCATTCTTTCTGTTCTACTTTATGTTCTGTCACTTCGATCTGAATAGGTGGTAAGTCATACACTTGGCGAATGCGATACCCTTTTACAGGCTCGTGGTTCAAGGAAGTATGACAACAAGTACAATATGTAGGAGAATGTGTAATCGTATGATCTGGAGTCGCTGTCAAACCAAGAGTATGTCCCTTGTGGCCCAACTGGCCACCCGTTTGACGATGAGACGGTTTGCGCAAACTTTTTGTAACGGGCTTACCCAAACCATCTGTAGAAGGTGGCTTATGACTATTTTTGGAGTTTTTTTTTGAAGCATTTTCTAGTTCTTGTATACGTTTTTCTAACTTAGAAAATGTTTCTTCAAATAAAGAAATAACAGCTTCAGGTCCTTTTTTATATGTATCTAAAATAATTTTTCGATCGACCATAAGATTCACCTCCCCTGTTTGATATACTCAGTATTTACAAATGGGAGGCATATGAAACTAGTAAAATTTAAAAAAGACACCGAAAGGTGGCTGAGTAGTTACTCTGTAACATACGTTTCTAAACATAATTCACTATACAAACTCTCTACTCTTCTTGCTACTTCCTCGCTATCCGCTCCAATTACAATACGATCTCCATGAAAGAAATCATAAATACCTGAACCTTCACGCAAAAACTCTGGATTCGATACGATATGTACTGTATGCCTCCCTTTTAACTTCTCCTCAATCCATCCCTTCATTACATCATTTGTACCTACTGGAACTGTACTTTTCGTAACAACAATAATATCGTTCATCGCGTATAATCCAATATCGTTACAAGCACTCTGAATATACGTTAAATCTGCCGTCCCATCTAATAAAGGTGGTGTTCCAACTGCAATAAATATAAACTCTACATCATCAAATGCCTCTTCTTTATTTGATGTAAAAATTAAAGCATTATTCTCATATGCATAATTTATTAATTCATGTAATCTAACCTCATAAATAGGTAAATCCCCTTGTTTTATCCGTTCAATTTTTTCATCATCTATATCAAAACATGTAACTGAATGCCCTAATTTTGCCAATCCTACTCCTGTAATCAATCCAACATATCCAGTACCTACTATCGTAATTTTCATTTCTTTTTCGCACAGGAATTTACAATAGAAAAGATATGAAATATAGAACTCTCCCTGCGCTTCCCCCTCTCATATTAAAAATGAGAAAACCCTTTTCCTTTTTCATTATATGAATTACTTCTCTTATTTTTTTTAAAGTTTTTGTAAAATTAAATGCACTATAAAGTAAAACTTAATCAGTAAGAATGAGGCTGCCAGTTTACGCGTAATAAATTCCCACATTTTAACACGAGACTTACTCATTTCTACGTGCAACACTTATAATACTGAAATAAAAGTATTCACTATCGAAGAAAAAGAGAAAATGTCACATTCCGAAGTCCAGTACGATTAACCTTCTTATATGATTCAACATTCTATATACAATTGTCATATATTTTATTCGCTTCCATTAACCGTAAAAAGAAAAAAAGATTGAATTCTAATCTTTTTGTGATACCATATGTTATGAGCCTGTAAACAAACATCATAATTTTCAGATAAATATATTTTCAAAAAAAAAAAATTACGTTAGACTATAAAGGGTGGGGTATTAATGGACTCACAAGTGATTTATGCCATTTTGGCATCTTTCATCACTGTACTTGTCGTTACTCCTTTAGTTATTAAATTAGCTTTTAAAATAGGAGCGACAGATAAGCCAAACGCACGTAAAGTGCACCAAAAGATTATGCCACGTCTTGGCGGGTTAGCAATATTTATTGGTGTAGCTGTAGGATTTGTTGTCGGTGGCTTATATGAGCAAAGAATGTTATCGATAACGCTAGGTGCAATTATCATTGTAATCATCGGAATTTTAGATGATATGTACGAGTTATCTGCGAGAGTAAAATTCGGTGGACAACTGTTAGTTGCCATTATGATTGTAAAAAGTGGATTATTAGTGCAAGTATTATATATCCCATTCATTGGGGATACTGAACTTGGATGGCTTGCTTATCCAATTACAGTATTTTGGCTTGTAGGTATTACGAATGCAATCAACTTAATTGACGGCTTAGATGGATTATCTGCTGGGATTTCATCTATCGTACTTGCAACGCTAGCATATATGGCCTTCACTAGCCCATGGGGTACTGGAACAGCTATTATCTTGCCACTTGCATTAATTATATTAGCAAGTACAATTGGATTTTTATTCTACAACTTCCATCCAGCAAAAATTTTCATGGGAGATACAGGAGCACTATTTTTAGGATACTGTATTTCTGTTATATCGTTACTTGGATTATACAAAAGTGTAACGTTATTCAGTTTTATCGTTCCAATTATCATTTTAGGTGTACCTATATTTGATACGATATTTGCAATCATCCGTCGTATCGTAAATAAAAAACCTATTTCAGCACCAGATAAATCGCATTTACATCACCGCTTACTTGCAATGGGATTCTCTCATCGCAAAACGGTACTAATTATATACGCATTCGGTATTTTCTTTAGTGTAAATGCCATTATTTTTACTACTGCAACGTTATGGTTATCCATTATTCTTCTTTTCGCTTTGATTTTCTTCACAGAAATCATCGCTGAAATAATCGGGCTTGTACATGAACGCTACAAACCAATCATTTCCTTTTATAAAAAAGTGAAAAAACGCGAAGACTAATTGTAGTATAGCCTTTTCAATTATGAAATATTCAAATAGCATCCTCTTTCTTATAAGAGGATGCTATTTTTTATTCTCATTTTATATTTCCAAAATATAGATTGTTTGAGAGTTCCTCTATTGGAGAAAGATATACATAATAAGAAAAGTATCAAGTTTTCTTTTTTACATCTTGATTGTCAAACTGAGGGTGAATGTTATGATCAAGCGAGTATTTCAATGTATTATTTTATTTTTAACGATTACTATGTACGTATCATCTAATACTGAAGCAACAACTGTTATTCCTGCTGAATATCATCCAAATACTGAAACAACTTCTCCTACACAAAAAATTGCGTACTTAACATTTGATGACGGTCCAAACAAATATACTACACAAATTTTAAACATCTTAAAAGAAAAGAACGGAAAAGCAACTTTCTTTGTTATTGGTGGAAAAGTACCACATTATAAAAAGACAATGCAACGATTAATTAAAGACGGACATTATATCGGACTTCACAGTATGTCACACGATGTAAAACGCCTTTACACTGGTGACCCTTCCACTTTAATTGCAGAAATGGAGCAAACACAAAGCATTGTCCAGCAAGTTACGAAATTAAATACACATCTCGTTCGCGTTCCATATGGTAGTATGCCTTACTTAAAGAAGAATTACCGTGACGCACTTGTATCGGCCCAGTATAAAATGTGGGATTGGACGATCGATACATACGACTGGAAAAGCTATGACAATCCTTCTGCCATACTCGAAAGAGTACGTAATCAAAGTGATGAACAAGTCGAAGTCATTTTAATGCATGATTCGAGTGTAACCGTACAAATACTGCCAAAAGTAATTGATTATTTACAGTCACAAGGATACAAACTTCTTCCCTATAATCCTTCTTCTCATCTCAAGGTAAATTTTTGGAAAGACACAAGATTGTAACAGCTTTAGTGCCTATGTGCTAAAGCTGTTTTATTTTTCTCTTCCCACCCTTCCCATTTTTGTGTAAAATTTTAAATAGTGATGAAGTTTCGAGGTGAATAGAAATGAAACGAATAGATCTCATTTTTAACGCAATACAAAAAGGCAATTATACAGAAGGTGTAACCGCATCAGAACTCGCTACATTTCTGCAACTAGATCGCGCCAATGTAAGTAGCGATTTAAACAAACTTGTAAAAGATAAACGTTTATTAAAAACAAATACGCGACCTGTTCGTTTTTACATAGAAACGAACACTTCGTTGGAAACGCATTCAAAAGACATAACTTCATTGGATACATTTGCAATTGAAAATACGAGCCTTAAAATTGCAATTGAAAAAGCGAAAGCTTCTATTCTCTATCCTCCAAACGGTATGCATACTTTACTACTGGGAGAAACAGGGGTCGGAAAGTCTATGTTTGCTTCTTTAATGCACGAATATGCAATTGAAGTTGAACAGCTTCCCAAAGATGCACCATTTATCGTCTTTAACTGTGCTGATTATGCAAATAATCCCCAGTTACTACTCGGGCAATTATTTGGGATTAAAAAAGGAGCTTATACAGGAGCAAGTGATCAAAAAGGGTTAATTGAAAAAGCACATGAAGGAATTCTTTTCTTAGATGAAGTACATCGCCTGCCTCCAGAGGGACAAGAAATGCTTTTCACCTTTATTGACCGCGGAGTATACCGCCGCCTTGGAGAAACAGAGAACGAACGTAAAGCACAAGTATTAATCATTACTGCAACAACAGAAGAACCAAATTCATTTTTATTAAAAACATTTACAAGACGTATACCGATGACTGTTACGCTGCCACCACTTCGTGAGCGTACACATAAAGAGCGCTTTGCTTTACTACAGCTATTTTTCACAAATGAAGCAATTCGTCTGCGAAAAGACATTCACGTTAGCCCAAATGCAATGCGTGCTTTCGTCTTTTACAATTGTCCCAATAACATCGGTCAATTAAAAACAGATGTTCAAATTGCATGTGCGAAAGCCTATTCTGATTTGGTCACAAAGAAACGTGATTCTGTCTATGTTTCAAGTACAGATTTACCTTGGTATATGAAAGAAGGGTTGTTCATTGAAAGAAAGAGCCGTCACTTATACCAAATACCAAATGAAACATTTGTATTTACAGGTGAGGAAGGTTGGAGTAATCATAAAACAGAAGATGAAAAACGCTCTTCTATTTACGATTATATTGATTATAAATACGAAGAACTTCAAGCACGTGGTATTGAAGAGGAAGAATTAGAATTACTAATAGAAAATGATGTTCAAAGCTTTTTCGTACAATATTTTAACCAAATATCCAAAAAAACAAGCCATGAAAATGTTTTTAAAATTGTGGATCGTAATATCGTTTCCGTATGTGAAAAAATAGCGGAACTTGCTGAAAAGCATTTATCTAAGACGTTTGATGAAAAAGTATTTCTTGCTTTAAGTTTACATGTACAGACAACTCTACAACGTTTACAAAGCGGAAAACAAATACATCACCCACAATTAAATCAAATTCGTACGAAATATAAAGAAGCTTTTTCCGTAGCTATGCAATGCATTCAACTACTGGAGGAAGAATTACAAATAACAATGCCTATTGATGAAGCTGGCTTTTTAACAATGTTCTTCGTTGTTGATCCAATTCCTGCCTCACAAACAGAAGTAAAAGTATTAATATTAGCACACGGTAATGGTATCGCAACTGAAATGGCAAACGTTGCAAACGAACTTCTCGGCATTGAGGAAGTAACCGGTATTGATATGCCGTTACACGAATCACCGAAAGATTTCTTGGAACGTGTGAAAGTGTATATGAAAACACTACAAAATGTAAATGGGCTTCTCTTACTTGTCGATATGGGGTCACTTGCTTATATCGGTGACATATTAGAAACGGAGTTCAAAATCCCTGTACGTGTTCTCTCGATGACGAGCACACCACATGCACTAGAAGCAGCTCGAAAAGCTCAGCTCGGTTATTCATTAGATGCGCTGTATGAAACAGTAAAAAATTTAACACCGTTTTACTTAAACGTACAAGAAGAAAAGAAAAAACCTCTCTCTCCAATGAAATCTGTTATTTTAACAGCTTGTTTAACTGGTGAAGGAAGTGCTTTAGCTATTCAAAAAATGTTAGAGAACTATTTACGATTTGATAAAGACTTAATTGAAATTATTCCGATTAGTATCGTCCATGAAAAAGATTTAACGAAAATGATCGAGAACATAAAAAAAGAGCGTAATATCATTTGTATCGTCACGAATTTCGATGTGCAAGTGCCGTGCTTAACATATCATTTCCAAGACATCGTAAACTACACAGCGATTCAGCCCATTCAAGAATTAATTACGTATGAAGAAACATATGCAAAAATGGCGGATATTCTTGAACAACAAATGCAGCGTAACGATGGGGCATTACTTATTAAAACAATTCGTTACGCATTAAATACAATTCAAGAATTAATTTCCTTACAGCTAACTCCTGATAGCTTAATGGGGGTTATTCTGCATATGAGCTGTATGGTTGACCGTCTTCAAAAAGGAGAAAGCCTTCTTCCTCACCCTGATAAAGAGAAAAGAAGACAAGATGAATACTGGATGTATATGAAAGTAAAAAAAGCATTGCAACCGATTGAAAATACATTTGAAATACAAATACCTGATGACGAAGTATTTTACGTTATGGACTTCTTTATTAAAAATCAGCCTGTTAAAAATTAATTGAGGCCGTTTTTTAAAATATCGACCGTAACGTGAGTTATATCGGCGATTTTCAAAACATATCGATTTACCGACAATAATCGCTAAAACTAGCACCTTATATAATGAGAAAAGGCTGTTCCAACATATGGACAGCCTTTTCCTCTACCTCTTTACTTTTCTAACTCGCCCTCTTATTTCTCCTCTTTTTTGTGATTTCGTATGAACATTAACATATACATTTGCTTGAATAATTTCTTGAAGTAAATGTACAAATGATTTCCCTTGTAAAGGTCCCTCAAAATCCTCCACATTCACTACACCAGTAATACTTCCCTCGTTCAAGCTAATCCCTTGCTCCAGTGGGCCATACAAATATAAAACAACAGGACCAATTTGAGTAGACTTCCCTAAATGAATTTGACACGATGTAACCTTTTCTATATTTTTTAGTATTACTCTGTAATGCAATTTCGTTAAATCATCACTAAAAATAAACTCTGCTACCCCAAAAGCTTCTGTATTTACAGGAGGCACTTCCCTCTTACCTGTTAACCTGGCAAAGAAATGTGTTGTCATAAGGCATTCTCCTTATATAAATTTCCCAGCACTACTTCTACTACTTTATGGTTTAGACATAATCATTTATGACTTTTTCAATTTTTAATTACAAAGAAAAGATTCACAAAATCTTTACATTAGATTTGTTCCTTTTGCTTTACCACTTCTTGTATAATGCACATAGCAAAAACATTCTAGGAGGTTATTTTGAAAAAAAACAAACACACCTTTCACACATTATTAGAGATTTTTCTCGTCTCATTTAAATTAGGACTTACTTCATTCGGCGGTCCTGTCGCTCATCTTGGTTATTTCCACCACGAATACGTGCAAAAAAGAAAATGGATGGATGAAAAAAGTTATGTAGACTTAGTAGCGCTATGTCAATTCCTTCCTGGTCCTGCCAGCAGTCAAGTCGGTATGGGGGTTGGATTATTAAGAGGCGGACTATTAGGAGCTATTATTTCATGGATTGGATTCACTTTACCGTCTGTACTTGTTTTGGTTTTCTTCGCCTCATTCCTTAATCAGTTCGATCTTGGAAGTTCTGGCTGGATTCATGGACTAAAACTTGTAGCAGTAGCTATTGTCGCTCATGCCATATGGGGAATGGCGCGAAAGTTAACTCCAGATCGCAACCGTGCGACGATTGCGATTGTAACTGCCGCAATTGCCTTATTATGGCCAAGTAGTTGGACACAAGTCATCCTTATTATAATATGTGGCTTTATCGGCTGGTTTTTATATCGAAACCAACCAATTAGCCAATCACAAAATATAAAAGTACCTATTTCAAAAAAGATAGCAGTTTCTTGTCTCGTCTTATTCTTTGGACTATTACTACTGCTACCGATATTAAGACCGTTTTCTTATTACATCGCTTTATTTGATAGTTTCTATCGCTCTGGCGCACTTGTATTTGGAGGAGGACACGTCGTGCTGCCCCTTCTTGAAGGTGAGTTCGTACAAAACGGAATGATGACGAAAGAACAGTTCCTAGCTGGATACGGATTAACACAAGCAGTACCAGGACCACTATTTACATTCGCCTCTTATATAGGAGCAGTATTAAACGGGACGCTTGGGGCAACACTCGCAACAATTGCGATTTTCCTCCCTGCTTTCTTACTCGTTATTGGTGTTTTACCATTTTGGAACAGTGTGAGAAAAATATCATTCATACAAGGCGCACTACTTGGTGTTAACGCCGCAGTTGTTGGTATTTTAATTGCCGCTTTTTACGATCCTATTTGGACGAGTACAGTTATAAATGCTTCAGATTTCGTTTTCGCTTCGCTTCTTTTTTGCTTACTAGCTTTTTGGAAAACACCACCTTGGGTTATCGTTATACTGGGAGCCTTTGGCGGATATATTCTGTCCATTTTATAAATAAAAAACGACGGCATGATGTAGCCGTCGTTTTTTCTATTAAAACTTCACAAGCTCTATGCCTTCTGGCAACTCACTCTCTGTTAAAATACGCAATTCCTTCACACGATCCATTACGTAAGAAGAACGCTTCACAAGCTCTGGATCAATATAAGCTGGATGAACCATAATTTCTACCGTTTGTTCACCTTGTACTCTTTCTTTTAACTTCACAAAGTAATCTTCCGTCACACCATCCGCATAAAAGTCACTGTAAAACACATCAGAAAATGGATGCACCGCTCTATCTTCCTCACAACGACGAATCGGAACATTATATTTAGCCGCTAATCTCTTAAGAACATCATGTAAAATCGGTAAACCATGCACATGATGATGACTATCTAAATGAGTTGGTGTTAATCCGTAAGATAAAAACTTCTCAATTTGAGCAGTCCATTCTCTCTCAACTTCTTCTGGATTTATATTCCCTTCCCTTACAACACTTTGTTTATGAAACGATCCGTTTTCCCCTACGAGTGACGGTACATCCTTTAACAGTGGTTCTCCTGCCGTTAATACGAGATGTACGCCTACTCCGAGTAGGTTGTACTCTTTCGCTAAGCGTACCGCATGCTCTGTTCCTGGCATATTCATCATCATCGTCGTTGAATTTACAAGTCCATTTATATGCCCATCAATAATGCCGTAATTTGTACCTTCTGTAAGACCGAAATCATCTGCATTTACAATTAACTTAATCATCATAATACCTCCTAATAGAATAAAAAAAGCGGGCTAAATAGCGCCGCTTTTACTTCTCTACCTTTTTAAAGAACTGCGGAAGATACTCTTTATGTGCTTCCAACATTTCATCTAAAATTTGTTTTGCAACTTTATCTGATGGTACAAGTGGATTGATTGTCATAGCAAGCAACGCCTTATGATAATCCCCTGTAACAGCAGCTTCAATTGTTGTGCGCTCGAATGATTTAATTTGTTGTACTAAACCGCGAACTGGTACTGGAAGATCTCCCACTGCAATTGGTTTTGGACCTTCTTTCGTAATAATACAGTTCACTTCAACAGCAGAATCATGTGGTAAGCTTGCAATTGTTCCGTTGTTTCGTGTATTAACAGGCTGGATATCACCTTTATTATTGTAAATAGACGTAATTAAGCTACATGCTGCATCACTATAATAAGCTCCGCCACGTTTTTCTAATTGTGGTGGTTTAATATCTAAGTTCGGGTCTTTATATAACTCAAACAAATCATTTTCTAATTGTTTTACTACTTCTGCACGTGTACCTTTTTCAACAGAAGCTTCTTTCTCTTCTTCTAACATTTCACGTGTTTTGTAGTAGTAACGATGGTATGGACATGGAATTGCACGAAGTCCGCGAATAAAGTCTGGTTCCCAGTTAAGCGCTGCGATATTTTCCATCGTAATTTGCTTTTCTGGATCTGTTACAAGCTCTAACACGCGGTCCATTACACTCACGCCATCTAAATATACGTCTAGTCCGTATACCATATGATTTAAACCTGCGAAATCAACGTGTACACGACTCGCATCTACTTCAAGTAATTTTGCAAGACCCATACGAATTCCAATTGGAACGTTACATAGACCAACTACTCTTTGAATATTTGTATAACGAAGGACAGCTTCTGTTACCATACCAGCTGGATTTGCAAAGTTAATTAACCATGCATTCGGACAAAGCTCCTCCATATCCTTACAAATATCTAAAATAACAGGAATCGTTCTCAACGCTTTGAATAAACCACCAGGACCATTCGTTTCCTGACCGATTACATCATATTTTAACGGAATTGCTTCATCTTTTGCACGTGCTTCTAATAAACCAACGCGAAGTTGTGTTGTTACGAAGTCAGCATCTTTTAATGCCTCACGGCGATCAAGTGTTAAATGTACCTCGATTGGTAAACCTGATTTTTTCACCATACGTTTCGCTAAGTTACCAACGATTTCTAACTTTTCTTTTCCTGCCTCGATATCTACTAACCAAATTTCACGAACAGGCAGTTCATCATAACGCTTAATAAATCCTTCAATTAACTCTGGTGTATAACTAGATCCACCGCCGATTGTAGCAATTTTAATTCCAGTCATGCTTTATTCCCCTTTCGCTTCAAGCTTTTTATAAAGATCGATAAACTCTGCTGCTAATTCTTTCACTGTAATCGCATTCATTAAATGATCTTGTGCGTGAATTAAAAGAACACTAACCTCTGTTTTTTCTCCTCTTGCTTCTGATTGTATGAGCTCTGTTTGAAAATGATGCGCTTCATTAATCGCTTCTTTCGCCTTTACCATCGCTTCATCTGCTTCTGCCATTTTCCCCTGTTTGGCAAATTGAAGTGCCTCCATCGCAAAGCTTCGTGCGTTACCACTATTTAAAATCAATTGGAATGGAATTTGTTCTGCTGTAGTCATCATAATTACCGCCCTCTCTATAAGGTTCAACCGATTTAAATACCCCTTCAGTTTGAACATGTCTATTAAAGTATGAATTTATTAATGATAGTTTAGTGTTCATATAGATGTTTTTCATCTTTTTGAACATGATATAAAGGTAATTGTTCTCACAGATTATGTTGTCTGTGAGAACAATTACTATGTTACATAGGTACAGAATTATTATTTCCTTGTGCTGCTGCTTTTTCAGTACGAACAACAGAACGATCGCACAATACAACAAATGGATAGTAGATTACCATCGCAATTACAAAGTTGAATAACTGTAGAATTGCACCTGAAAGATGTCCACCTGTTACAAGATAACCACTAATAATTGGTGGTGTTGCCCATGGAATCATCACAACTGTTTTTGGTACCCAGCCAATCGATATAGCTGTATAAGAAGTAATTACTAATACAATTGGTGTTAGGATAAACGGTAAGAATAAAATTGGATTTAAAATAATTGGTGTACCAAAGATTACTGGTTCGTTAATGTTGAACGCACCTGGACCAATTGATAAACGAGATACACCGCGTAATTGTGCACTTTTTGCTACAAGTAATACCACTACTAAGAACGCTAATGTCGCACCAGAACCACCAAGATATACGAAAGTATCAAAGAACGGTTTTGTAACAATGTTTGGAACATCAAATGCAGATGTGCCACCTTTGAATAACTGCATATTTTTCTCTAATGCTGGTAAGTATAACGGCTCAATAATACCACCAACGATATTTGGACCATGTAAACCGAAGAACCAAAGAAGATGAACAAGGAGTACAATAACAATTGCACTTGGTAATGTCCCTGCTAAACTTTGCAGTGGTGATTGAATCGTATTAAAGATAAATTCATGAACACTTGTACCGGCTAATTTCACTGCTAATTGAATACCTGCAACTACTGTTAAGATAACAAATGCTGGAACTATAGCTGCGAAAGATCTTAAAACTGCTGGTGGTACTCCATCAGGCATTTTAAAAGTAATGTTTCTTTGTACGAAGAAACGGAATACTTCAGTAACAAGGAGTGCCACAATAATTGCTACGAATAACCCTTGTGCACCTGTCCAAGCTAAGTTCAATCCGCCTTCTTTCGGTGTTGTTGGCGTAAGAATAATTAACGCACCAAATGAAATAATACCTGCTGACAAACCATCAACGCCGTAAGATTTTGCTAAGTTATAACTTGTTGTAAATGCTATGATTAGTGCTAGAATCGCGAAAGAACCAGTCCACATTCCACCGCCAACTTGTTTCCACGTTTCACCAAACAAACCTTTCATGAAATCTTGGAAAGCCTCAGATGGAAAACCATTAATTAGTGATGCCAGTGCACCAACTAAAATAAGTGGCATAACTGCGATAAATCCGTCACGGATCGCAGCTAAATGACGTTGCGACCCGATTTTACCAGCGACAGGAACAATATATTTCTCCATGAATGCAATAAACTTTTGCATTTCGCTTCCCCCCTAATTATTTTTTAAGTGTTAATGCGTGATCTAAAACTGCTTCTCCATTCATCATGCCGTAGTGCATTGGATTGATAACGTCGATTCCAACGTTTCTCTCATCAGCAAGCGTTTTCATTGAAGAAAGCATGTAACGAACTTGTGGTCCTAGTAATAATACATCTGCTTGATCGATATTCGTTTTTACTGCATCCCCAGATACAGCCCAAATCTTTCCTTCTAAACCGCGAGCTTTTGCAGCCGCTTCCATTTTTGTAACTAGTAAACTTGTAGACATCCCTGCTGAGCAACATAATAAAATATTCATTTGAAAATCCCCCTTGTGTAGTATAAAAAATTGTAACTACTCAGCCACCTTTCGGTGTCTTTTTTAAATTTTACTAGTTTCATATGCCTCCCATTTGTAAATACTGAGTATATCAAACAGGGGAGGTGAATCTTATGGTCGATCGAAAAATTATTTTAGATACATATAAAAAAGGACCTGAAGCTGTTATTTCTTTATTTGAAGAAACATTTTCTAAGTTAGAAAAACGTATACAAGAACTAGAAAATGCTTCAAAAAAAAACTCCAAAAATAGTCATAAGCCACCTTCTACAGATGGTTTGGGTAAGCCCGTTACAAAAAGTTTGCGCAAACCGTCTCATCGTCAAACGGGTGGCCAGTTGGGCCACAAGGGACATACTCTTGGTTTGACAGCGACTCCAGATCATACGATTACACATTCTCCTACATATTGTACTTGTTGTCATACTTCCTTGAACCACGAGCCTGTAAAAGGGTATCGCATTCGCCAAGTGTATGACTTACCACCTATTCAGATCGAAGTGACAGAACATAAAGTAGAACAGAAAGAATGCCCACATTGCCATTCTATCCAAGAAGCCCAATTTCCTTCGACAGTATCTCGTCCTGTTCAATATGGTCCAAATATAAAAAGACTGATTCCCTATTTAACGCATTATCAATGCATTTCTTTGAAGCGAACAAAAGAATTCTTTCAGGATTGTTTTGGACATTCTATAAGCGAAGGAACCCTGGTAAATCATACACAGGCTTTCGCTTCTCAATTGCAGCCATTCATAAAAGAAGTAAAGGAAAAGATTCTGCAGTCTCCTGTTGTCCATTTTGATGAAACTGGTATGCGTGTAGAAAACAAAACACAATGGTTACATACTGCCAGTACACCGGAGGTGACATTGCAACATATTCATCAAAAACGTGGAAAAGAAGCAATGGATGCTGGAGAAATCTTGCCATCTTTTTCTGGAATTGCGATGCATGATGGTTGGAAATCGTATGATGCGTATACAGATTGTCGTCACGTTTTATGTAATGCCCATCTCTTACGAGATTTACAAGGAATTATAGATAGTACTGGAGAACAATGGGCACAACAGATGCAGAAATTTCTAACGCAAGCGTTGACGATGAAAAAGCAATCCGAAGGTACCATGCCAAAAGCGACGCAAAAGAATCTGTTTATTATGTATCAATCCATATTGAAAGAACAACAGATTCTTTCCACGAAACAAAAGAAGAAAGGAAAGCAGACGCCTTCTCAAAATTTATGGAATCGCTTCGTCAAGTATTCTGACAGAATTCTAGCGTTTTTAGAACATCCAGCCATTCCATTTGATAACAATCAAGCAGAACGGGATATTCGGATGACGAAAGTAAAACAGAAAGTGTCTGGGACTTTCCGAAGTAAGAAAGGCGCAGAATCTTTTTGTCAGATACGAAGCTTTATGAGTACCATGAAAAAACAAAAACAATCGGTCTTACAAGCGATAAACCAAGTCATAGAAACTAGAACGGTTCCTTGGAATAACACGACTTCATAAGAGAATTTCTCTATTTGGCATAGATTCTTTCTCTGATTGGAGTATTTTCTTTTCATGTTTTCGAATCGGAAACATGTATTTGGCCTGTTTTTTTATTTGAAGAAGCTGAGTAGTTACAAAAAATTTATGTTTTATTTATTTTTCTTTACGCTATTTATTAATGCAATTAGCGTGCCAACTTTTTAAAACCACTAAAATCAGTGCTTTTTCGAGCATTTTCTTTGTGTGTTAACGCTTTCAATTAGTGTGTCGTCTAAAAAACACACAGTGTGTTATAAAACAACACGCTTTTAACACATAACTGTATGAAAATAGATTAGTGTTTAGTTGTCTAGTTATGTTTAATATGAAAAAACACTAAAAAAATTTTTTATCGTAGAAATCTAGTAAAAAACAACATTTTCTTGAGCTCAGTCTTCTATCTATTCTATTGTCCAAGCACACTCTACTAAATTACATAAAATAAAATAGAATAGAATAAAATAACACAATTCGAAAGGGGATTCCTATGCCAAAACATAGAAAACAAAGCAAAATAAAGATTTATAGAATAACAAGCTATAAAAAGGACAAGCGTTCTGAATTAGACTCTGATAAATTTGAACTAGAACAGCAGGACAAGCATGATACACAAGACAAACAAGATAAACAGGACAAACAGAATAAGCAAGATAAGCAAGTACAATCAGAAAATGTAATTATAGTACCTACAGATTCACACAGCTTAGATGTGTGGGATGAAATTTCTCTAAAAGAAATACAAGCTGGTGAACATACGAACCTATTTGAAGAAAAAAGTAATTATCAAAATATTAATTTAGTCCAAGTAAACGATGTTCGCTTATACTTGGACAAGCAACTACAATTTAGTTCCGTTGATGAGCAAATCTATCATGAAGCACTTGTACATCCAATTATGTCAAAAGTAATCGATCCAAAACGTGTTCTCATATTAGGTGGTGGCGATGGTCTTGCCTTACAAGAAGTTTTGAAATATGAAACTGTGCTACATGTAGACCTTGTTGATTTAGACGAGGCGATGATTAATATGGCACGTAATGTTCCAGAAATAGTATCTTTAAACAAAAATGCTTTTTTTGATAATCGCGTGAACGTGCACGTATGCGATGCAAAAGAATTTCTAAATTCACATTCATCTTTATACGATGTAATCATTATTGATTTTCCAGACCCAGCGACAGAGTTGTTAAGTACTTTATATACAAGCGAACTATTTGCTCGTATAGCTACATTCTTAACAGAAGATGGTGCTTTCGTCTGTCAATCTAATTCACCTGCTGATGCACCTCTAGTATATTGGAGTATCGGTAATACAATTGAACACGCTGGATTAACTGTAAAAAGCTATCATACAATCGTTCCTTCTTTCGGAACTGACTGGGGATTTCATCTTGCTACTAATTCTGCACATGTACTCGATCAAATTGAACAATTATATGTAGTACCAACTCCTCGAACATTGCCTACTCTTCTTTTTCCTTTATTTCAATTTAAAGAAGAACATCTAGAACAACGTAACCTCGCTCTTTTAAATTCAGAATCAAATCTTATCTTACATCAATGCTACAAACAGGAAATGAAGTTTTGACGATATTATAGTAAGGAGTGCTGCCTTATGGAATATTCTACTTTTGGCAAGCATATAATAGTAGATTTGTGGGGAGTGGATTTTTCCCTATTAGATGATATTCACTTTTTAGAATACCATTTAGTTAACGCTGCAGATTACTCTGGTGCCCATGTTTTAAACGTAAGTAAAAAAGAGTTCCAGCCATATGGTGTTACTGTATTAGTGCTATTATCAGAAAGCCATCTTTCCATTCACACTTACCCGGAACAAAATTTTGCAGCTATTGACTGTTATACTTGCGGTACAACCATTGAACCACAAATAGCGATTGATTATATCGTAAATATATTAAAACCGGAACGGATGCATATAAAAAGATTAATTCGTGGTATAGGAGAAATTGTTACTGCCGATTAATTATAACTCTTACTCATCCGAAAAAAGGAGGATTGTAAATACCATCAGTGGGATGAACATTCCACTGATGGTACAGGCACATACATAAAATGAAATTTTAATTAGTGAGAGTTTTACTGCCCGTTAATTCGAGATAAAAAAACCTTGCATAAGCAAGGTTCATTCATCCACCGACATCTTCCTATATAACTCTACAAACTCACTCGCTAATTCTTTCACCGTAATTGCATTCATTAAATGGTCTTGTGCGTGTACCATTAAAAGAGTAACTTCGGTCTTTTCACCACCAGCTTCTTTCTGGATAAGCTCCGTTTGTACACGGTGCGCCTCTTTTAATTCCTCTAGTGCTTCTTGTAATTTAGCTTCAGCTTCTGTAAACTCCCCACGCTTCGCACAATCAATTGCTTCCATTGAACAACTTCTCGCGTTTCCCCCATGCAAGATTAAATGAAAAGCTTTCGTCTCTATCGTATCCATTTTAGTTCTTTACTCCCCCTTTTCTTCCGCCAGTTTTTGTTTATCCCATATTTTTAAGAACGGTAAATAAATGAAGAATGCTAGCGCAAAGTTAACAAGTTGCAAAATAACACCTGAAATTTTCCCGCCCGATCCTAAATATCCACTAAAAAGAATAGGTGTCGTCCAAGGTACAGCGGCCCCACTCGGACGTGCGACCCATCCCCATTCCATTGCAAAGTAAGAAACAATTGTTAACACAACTGGAACTAATATAAATGGAATTAGTAAAAGTGGGTTCATCACAATCGGCATACCAAAAGTTACCATCTCATTAATATTAAATATACCAGGTGCAATTGACAATCTCCCTAAACTTTTTAATTGTTGACTTCGTGCAAATAGTAACATTCCGACAACTAAAGCAAGCGTTGCACCAGAACCGCCCATATAAATCCATAAGTCAAAAAACTGTGCCGTAATTGTATTTGGTACATCTTGCCCAGCTTGAAAAGCAACTCGGTTTTGATCCATTAAAGACAACCAAACGGGGCTCATTACACCACCAACAATAGTAGCACCATGAATTCCACACGACCAAAGAACATGAACAAGAATAACTGCTATTATTGCGCCCCAAAGACTAGCACCAAGTACACTAAGTGGTTCCTGTAAAATTTGTCCTACGATATTATGGATACTGCCAAAAGAAGTATTTTCTATAATTAAGCGTAAAATCCAAATAACTGTTACAACAATAAATCCTGGAACAAGTGCGGCAAATGAACGCGTGACAGCTGGTGGAACTGTCTCTGGCATCTTTATAATTATCTTTTTTTGTACAATAAACCGATAAAGTTCAGTAGATATAAGTGCGATAATCATTGCTACAAATAACCCTTGGCTTCCCATTAATGCAGCTGGGATAGCGCCTTCTACAAGTACACTTTCTTTTGTACTTGGTATAATATATGCAACTTGAAATGGCGTCGCAAGTAAAAACGTCACAAGCGACAATGCTCCGGATGCTAAAGCATCCACTTTATAATACTCTCCAAGCCTGTAAGCGATTCCAAAAACAGCTATTAAAGCCATTATATTAAAAGTTGCACTAACTGGATACCCTAAAGCTCTCTGCCAATTCTCACCAAACAACCCTGCCATAAACTCGTTATATCCGGGTATTGGCAGTGCACTAATAATGAGGAAAAACGATCCAATAATTAAGAAAGGCATCGTTAAAATAATTCCATCTCGAATTGCTTGTAAATGCCTCTGCTCTGCAACCTTCCCTGCTACTGGCATCACATACTTCTCTAAAAACCGTATCATCTATCCCACTCTCCTCATGGTTTCATTGACAACGCTGCTTGCAAGATAGCTTCTCCATTACAAAGTCCGTAATGAACGGATTGAATGACATCAACAGGTATCCCTTTATCCTTACATAATTCTTTCATTTTCGGTAATAAATAACGTACTTGCGGTCCAAGTAAAAGGACATCAGCTTTATCAATATGACTATTCACTTCAGAACCTGATACTGCCCAGATTTTCACTTCTATCCCTCTTGCCTCTGCTGCTTTCTCCATCTTTGTAACAATCAAACTGGAAGACATTCCCGCTGCACAGCAAAGTAAAATATTCATCCCGCTTCCCTCCCCTTTTTTTTCTACCTAAATTATGGTGCACTCCTTGCCACCACTAGGTTACAAATATATATGTCTAGATTTCCTGCTGTATGCCGAGCTTAAAAACAAAAATTTCTTGGTTTTCGCGCTATTCTATCTATCCGTATTCTCCTAGTAAAGAGAACTCTAACTCGCTATAATGATTCAGTATGACTTTTTTTAATTGATAGGAGGATATATTTATGAAGGCATATCGCTTTCCACTTATTTTATTATCTTCTATCCTAATTGGTGGTTTCATTGGTTATTTCATGGGTGCCGATGCAGTTGCTTTAAAGCCGCTTGGTGACATTTTCTTAAACTTAATGTTTACGATTGTTGTACCTCTAGTGTTCTTTAGCATCGCATCGTCTATTGCTAATATGGATGGATTAAAACGTTTCGGTAAAATTATGTCTAGTATGGCTGGGACTTTCTTATTTACAAGTATTTTAGCTGCTATTTTTATGATTATTGTTGTGAAAATATTCCCGCCAGCACAAGGTGTTGTACTAGAATTAACACAACCTGACAAAGCCGGCAAAGCTGTTAGTGTTGCAGATCAAATCGTCGGTATTTTAACAGTATCTGACTTCTCGAAGTTACTATCTCGTGAAAATATGTTAGCTCTTATTTTCTTCTCTATCTTAATGGGGATTGCAACTTCAGCAGTTGGCGAAAAAGGAAAGCCATTCGCTACATTCCTACAGGCTGGTGCAGAGATTTCAATGAAGGTTGTATCTTTCATTATGTACTACGCCCCAATCGGACTTGCTGCTTACTTTGCAGCATTAGTTGGCGAATTCGGACCACAACTTCTTGGAACTTACTTCCGAGCAGCAATGGTATACTATCCTGCTTCTCTCATTTATTTCTTTGTATTCTTCACATTCTATGCATACCTTGCAGGTCGCAAACAAGGTGTACAAGTATTTTGGAAGAACATGGTCTCTCCTACAGTTACATCACTTGCAACTTGTAGTAGTGCCGCAAGTATTCCAGCGAACTTAGAAGCAACGAAGAAAATGGGTATTTCTTCAGACGTTCGTGAAACAGTTGTCCTTCTTGGTTCTACACTTCATAAAGACGGCTCTGTTTTAGGTGGCGTATTAAAAATTGCTTTCTTATTCGGTATTTTCAACATGGAATTCGAAGGACCGAAAACATTAGCAATCGCACTTGTTGTTTCTCTATTAGTAGGAACAGTAATGGGTGCTATTCCAGGCGGCGGTATGATCGGTGAAATGTTAATCGTATCTCTATACGGTTTCCCGCCAGAAGCACTGCCAATTATCGCAGCAATTAGTACAATCATTGATCCACCTGCAACGATGTTAAACGTAACAGCAGATAACGCTTGTGCGGTAATGACAGCTCGCCTTGTAGAAGGTAAGAATTGGATCAAAAACAAATTTGCTTAATAGAAAGAGGATGCTCGTTTAGAGCATCCTCTTTTTGTCTTTATTTATTGATTAGTCGATACCACTCATTCTCTCTCGCCACAAATTTGTTAAAATCTTCACAAATATTCCACATCCATTATCCATTCTCCGTACTATAATCATGTATGGAAAAGGAGATGGAAACGATGACACAAAGCGCACCTGAATTTAAAGTTTTGCAAAGCATTGCATTTCTCGCTGTCGTTTTGCAAAGTTCCTTATTATATACAATGAATCAAGGAAATGTCTTACTTGAGCAATCCCTCATTATGGGCATGCTATTTAATCTTGCAAAATTCTCAGCACCAGCATTCATATTTATCGTTGGATTTCACTTAATTCGTCACTATACGAAGCAATTAGTATATAAAGAATATATTTCTGAAAAAGCGACACACTTACTCATTCCTTATTTCTTTTGGTCTATTCTTTACTTATTAACAACAAATGATCTTATTACATTACAAGGCGGAATAAAAAGTTTATTACTCGGAACAGCCGCGCCCCATCTTTGGTACGTTATTATGATGTTCCAAATTCACTTATTGTTCCCTTTACTATGCACACTTTTTTATTGGTTTCAAAAACGAACAGAAAATAAAAAAGACATATATAAATATATGACCTTTTTCGCTTGCCTATATTTTCTATTAATGTGGTTCTCTTCTCACTATATTTTTAATGGAGAAAAATTAACAAGTTCAACAATTTTACATTATACAGATCGATCATTTCTATTCTACTCATTCTATTTCGTTATGGGCGGCATCGCCGCTGTAGCACTAAAAACTTGGCGGCTATTCGTCATGAAACATATCCCGCTTATAACAATATTATTTTTCATCTTATTTTTATTCATCAATTATGAGTTGTTTAGTTTTTACGGAGCAAACTCTATTCATTTAACTGTTTCTACCTATTTAAAACCATCTATGTTTTTATATATCGTATGCGAAATTATCATACTGTATGTGTTATCTATTATGATAGTACAGCGTCGTGGTTTCTTATATAAAACGTTACGTTTCATTGGAAATTACACGTATGGTGCTTATTTAGCTCATTTATTCTTCTTGCAACTATGTACAAAACTTCTTTCCTTATTCACGCTGCAAGAAAATACTATATTATATACCCTATTACTATTTGTGTTAACGGCCATTATCTCTATTTCAACAATGGTCATTTGTAGCACAATACCATTTCATATTTGGATTACAGGGCCTTCTCCTACAACAAAGGTGAAATGGACGAAGGTTGTATTCCGAAAAAATCATAAAAAACTATTCAAGCCATATATTTGATATAATAATACGCATATAAAAAGAAAGCGAGAGACACCTATGATTAATCAAGTTGGACAAATTATGCTATATGTAAATAACCAAGACGAAACAGTACAATTTTGGACAGAAAAAGTAGGGTTCCAAATCATTGCGGAAGAAAATAACGGAAACGGATTCCGCTGGATTGAAATTGCACCGGCGAAAGAAGCAGGAACAAGCATCGTCCTTCACGATAAAGCGTTAATCGCGAAGATGCAACCTGAACTAAACCTAAATACACCTTCACTTATGTTCTTCTCAAATGACTTAGACCGTCTATATAAAGATCTTTCTGAGAAAAATGTCACAGTTGGACAGGTTGTAGATTTACCTACTGGTAGAGCATTCAACTTTGCTGATAATGAAAATAATTACTTTGCAGTAATGGAACGTAAATAAAAAATAAGCTATCCGAAAAAATCGGATAGCTTATTTCATCTTAAGAAACTTGTTCTACATTCGTTTCTCTATGCTGTATATGACTCGTAATCCAAGCAATTCCACCGGCAACAACGAGATAACATAACAATATTAAAATTTGCATTTGTAATTGCGACCAATCTCCTAAAGAAATAACATCTTGTAATCCTCTAAGAGAATGAGACATTGGGAGAAATTTTCCAATTTTACTAAGAACAGCTATATTTAATTCTCCTGGGAAAGTACCTCCGCTCGTCGCTAATTGCAGGACAAGAAGGGTTACCGCTAAGAACTTTCCAACAAGACCAAATACTGTTACTAGCATAAGAATAAATGTCATGAACGTAAAGGAAATAACAATACTTGATAAAACAAAAAGTGGCACACTTGCGACTTCTAATTTCATAACACCTAGCACAACTACATCTACGAGTAGCGCTTGAATAAGTCCAATTAAATATACCAATCCTAGTTTATTAATAAAATGTACCGTTCCGCTTACCTTCATATTTTGTCTGCGACCAAGCGGTAAAATATTCGATGCCATAATTCCGCCAACATAAAATGCAAGCGATAAGAAATATGGTGCAATACCTGAACCGTAATTAGGCACGTCAGAAACTGTTGACTTCACTAACTGAACTGGCTCTGAGAACATCGTATTGCGTGCATCATCATTACGAATATCCGCTATCTTCTCTGCGCCCTCTCCTAATTTCCTAGAAAGTTCTTTCGCACCATCATCAAGTTTAACAAGTCCGTTCGTTAACTGATCAGCACCATGATTCAGCTCTGTTCCGCCACTCGCGAGTTGATTTACACCTTCTTGTAATGATGTAAATCCAGCTCCCCATTTCGTAAATCCACTAGCTAAATTTGTAGCACCATCTGCTATTTTTTTCGTTCCAGCAGTAGCTTCATTTAACTTAACTCCGAATGTATTCATACCTTCTTCAACCTTATGCTGACCATTTGCAAGCTTCTGCGCACCTTGTGTTAATTGTTGTTGGCTATTATTTAAAATACTTGTTGCTTTAGCTAGTCCATCAGACGTAGCAACAATTTTTTGAAAAGCGGGATCTTGCTGCACTTCTGGATGATTTTTCACGTACTCTTCTAATTGTTGTTTTACACTATTTGCCGCATTGTCCGCTTTCGCTTGCCCTTCAGCAAGTTTTTCATTTCCATTCACCCATTCATTTGTACCAGCACTTAATTCACTAATTCCTGATTGTAACGTTTTTTCACCTTGTGCTAGTAATTCCATACCACTATGAAGTGATGTCGCTCCTTGACTCAGCTCATTTGCTCCCCCGGTTAAAGCAGATTGACTGGATGCAAGCTTGTCACTTCCTTCTTTCAATTTCGATGTCCCATTACTTAAACGATCAATACCATCCGCAAGCTGATTCGCTCCATTTCTTGCATCGGTCGTTCCTTCATGTAACTTCTCAGCACCATTACTTGCATCACTCAATCCTTGTGCCAAATCTTGAAACTTTGAAAAGACACCTTCTGTATAAGATTTCGTAATACTATTCGAGATTTTTGTTTTCATATTTTCAACAGCTGTCGTTCCAATTTGAGCTGCTACAAAGTTTTTACCTGGATTTACTTTGTACTGCAACTTTGCCGGCTCTGGTTTCTCATCCATAAGTGTACTTACCTTTTTAGAGAAATTCTCTGGAATCGTAACAACCATATAATATTTATCTTCTTTTAACCCTTCATCTGCATTTTTTTCTGATACGAAATGAAAAGCTAGTTCCTTATTCTCTTTTAAATTTTTAACAAAATCGTCTCCTGCATGAATTGTTTTTTCATCCATCATAGCACCCTTATCTAAGTTCACAACTGCAACAGGTAATTTATCTAATCTTCCGTACGGATCCCAATATCCAGCTAAAAAGAATCCTGAATAAATTAACGGAACGATTAATAAAAAAATTAAAGCGATACGTCCATGTTTATGGTGCCACATCGCTTTCCAATCTTTAAATATAAGTTGAATTCCCTTCATGAAACATACTCCTTCTCCGAATTTAACACCATTAGAATGTTTTAACAGATTTACTATACACGTCACTTTCCATACTGTATAATACATCTTTAATTATCAATTCATTCCTTTTGGTCTATAGAAAGGAGATTCGAAATGGAACTGCTCCAGTTAAAATACTTTCAGACAGTTGCACGACTAGAACATATGACAAAGGCAGCTGAAGAATTGCATATCGCGCAACCTTCACTCAGCAAAACAATCGCTAGACTCGAAAAGGATTTAGGCGTCCCTTTATTTGATCGCCAAGGCCGACAGATTACTTTAAATTCTTTCGGAAAAGTATTTTTAAAACGAGTAGAGCGTATTTTTCATGAATTAAGTGAAGGGGAACGAGAAATTAAAGATTTAGCCGAATTACAACAAAGCTCTATTACACTGGCCGTTTCTATTCCGAGAATATTACCAGAACTACTTGGCTCTTTTTTAATAGAACATCCTAACGTTCGATTTCAACAATTTCTTGCATCTACTCCTTCTATGAAACGACAACTAGATAATATAGAAATTGACTTTTGTATCTCCTCTGTGCCAATTGAAGGTGAGGAGATTGTTTGGGAACCACTTATTACAGAAGAAATTTTCTTAGTCGTCCCTTCAGGCCACCGTTTATCCGGCCGAGAAAATATCCACCTGCATGAAGTAAAAGACGAACCGTTTATTAGTATGAACACTGGCTACGGATTTCGGCACTTAACGGATGAATTTTGTAAAGAAGCTGGTTTCACTCCGCATATTGCTTTTGAAGTCGATGAACCGACCGTGATTAGCGACCTCATTAAGCAAGGTCTCGGCATCGCTTTTGTTCCAAGTTTAACTTTATTAAAAAACTCCACTTTAGCATCAAGCAAGTTACGTATTATTGAACCCACTTGTCAGCGAACCATCGGATTAAGTTGGTCAAAAAAACGCTACTTATCAAAAACAGCTCGGCAATTCCGTGAATTCGTGATTGACTACTTCTCTAATATTAGGACGTAAAATTATATGAACAAATAAAAGGTGCCACCCTCATATGGTGGCACCTTTTATTGTTCACTCTTTTTTAATTCTATTTCAGCTAAAAGTGGTAGTACGTTATCAAAAATATGCGTATTATTATTTTCACCTGTTACATATCCACCGTAATATCTACTAAATACGTTGTCATTTCGGAATGTGGCCATATAATCATACAATTCCTTCGCAAACTTTGTATCACCTGTTTGTAGTACGTACAAAATCGTTAGTCCGTACGCGGCCGGCGATTCATAATTCACAGTTTGTTTTCCCGTTTCTAAATTGTAACGACCGTATAGCTTTCCATCCTCCTGGAACTTCTTCTTTATAAATTCCAAATAAGCAGCTGATGAAAGACCACCTAAACTTCGATGATATGCAACGTATGATTGGTCAATAAGATTCACTTCTTTATCGTACGTAAATGTACCATCTTCTTTATACTCTTTTGGGAATGCCCAGCCATGCCTTGGATAATCTGCTAAAAATTGAACGACTTCCTGATATTGCTGAGCAGAAACTTTGCCGTACTTCTTCATATAGGAGAATGCACGCGGATTTATGTATGATGTTGTTACAAAATTATTTTGTTTTCCTGCATCTGCATCATAATAATCAACATAATAATTATCTTTTTTATTATAACGAAGTACAGCATCACTTAATTGATCGGCAAGGTTTTTATAACGCTCTTCCTTATACATTTCATAAGCACGATATAATTGTTCTATAATACGAAGATCATCTATAAGTGCATTTGTAGCTGACTGCCTCTCTCCCTTTTCAGAGAGTTTCCATAAAACGATATGATTCTTATATATGAAATTATCTTGAATAACCTTTACTTGCTCATCAAATAACGCCTGATCATCTTTATCAAGTGTATACTGTAACCATAATCCCGCCGATTCTGATAAAGCTTCACGTCCCTTAGCTTCACCCGTACCTGCCTTAGTATCTACTAAACGATACGTGGCAAGTGTTCCATTGTCATTCACCATATGTCTTAAAATAAAATTTTCTGTACGGTTTCCTTGTAAAGCTGACCAAAATACAATTCCACCTAAAGCGATTAAGAAGATAACTCCAATCCCTATATATAAACGTTTCCGCAATCTTTTCACCTCCCTAGTAAGGCTAACCTTAATTTTATCAGAACATACATAAATTTAAAAAAGACAATCTATTAGATTGTCTCCCGCATTTCTATCCCCCGCAAACCTCTTTAGAAGGTTTATATAGCGATTGTACAAGTCGATCATATTCACGACGTGTAATTTCTTTATTATATAGCTTCAATAATAAATCTCTATGCTCTTTTGAAAATGCCATCTTTTTAATGACTTCAGGATACATAAAACACCCTCTCCATTTCACATAAACTTCTTGATTCCGAAAAACAGAACTTATGTTCGCATAAAAGATTATAAAAGATTCCTGAGCAAAAAACAAACAAAACATGACCAACTATTTATTTCTTTCTATTCAAAATATTACAACATTATATTATCATATTCACTTTTTAAATACATATATATTTTTGGTAGTTTTTTTGAATAAATCTTCCAATTCAATCAGAAAATAATGGCAAAAAAGAAGAGGAGTTTACATATGGATACGGTAACATTAGCAAGAGCATTTTTTGGTTCTTCATTAGCATTCCACATTATCTTTGCAACACTTGGGGTCGGTCTTTCATTGATGATTTTTATAAGCGAAATACTCTATCACTGGAAGAAAGACTCCGACTATGCCATTATGGCGAAAAGATGGACAAAGGCGTTTGCTATTCTTCTCGGTGTAGCAATTCCAACTGGAACAATTGTTGGTGTGCAAATCTCACTTCTTTGGCCTGGTTTCGCCAAAATTGTTGGGCAAGTTATTTCTGTTCCCTTCCAAATTGAGATTTTTGCCTTCTTTTTGGAGGCTTTATTCATGTCGATTTACGTATATGCAGCTGATAAACTTCCTCCATTTATGAGATTAATCTCGCTATTTTTCGTCATGCTTGGTGCCACGGCATCCGCCGTGCTCATTACATCAGCAAATACATGGATGAATACACCAGCAGGCTTTTCAATGAATCCAGATGGATCTGTTTTTAACGTTGATCCTTGGAAAGCTTTCTTTAATCCGAGTTTTGGCACAAGTGCATTCCATGTCGTTATTACGGCTTATGCAACTGGTGCGGCTGTCATTGCTTCTATCGCTGGATTTAAATTATTGAAGAAAAATTTAAGTACACGTGAAATTGCTTATCATAAAAAGGGGCTACTATTAGGGCTTGTCGTGACATTTATTACAGGCGCTACGATGTGGCTTTCAGGGCACGAATCGGCAATCGCCCTACATAAACACTCACCTGAAAAACTTGCATCTGCTGAAGCTTTATTTGAAACGACATCACACGCACCGCTATCCATTGGCGGGGTTGTGGATCCTAATACACTTGAACTAAACTATGCACTTGAAATCCCAAACATGCTTAGCTTATTAGTGGGACTAGACCCTAGCACTGTCGTAAAAGGTCTAAATGAATTCCCACAAGAAACATGGCCACCATTTTATACACATACACTATTCAACTTAATGGTCGGCACCGCTGCGTTTACCTTTGCAGTTGCAGCAATTGCACTCTTATATTGGTACTTCGTTTACCGAAAAAAGGGAACAGAACTACCGAAGTGGCTACTTTGGGGGGCTGCCGCATGCGGACCAATTATGATGCTCGGTATTGAATTCGGATGGATTTTCAGTTGTAGCGGTCGTCAACCATGGACAATTTATGGTATGCAACGTACCGTCGATGCATCTACACGCGCCGATTTCGTCGGTCCTTTATTTGTTTTGTTCATCATTTTATATATTGGACTCGCTATTTTAACAGTCATTGTTCTACGGACATTCTTTAGAAGACATCCATTAAAGAATGATTTACAACACCAAGGAGGCGATTCTCATGCATGAGGAAAGTATTGCAATCATCATCTTATGGGCCCTTATTTTCGTATACAGTATATTAGGGTCCATCGATTTTGGAGCTGGTTTTTGGGGCATGGTATACGCCAAACATCCAACTCTCGCTGCCAAACTTGCGAATCGGTACTTATCACCCACTTGGGAAGTAACAAATACGTTTCTTGTTTTCGTCGTTGTCGCATTTCTCGGCTTCTTTCCGAAAGCGGCCTTTACTCTTGCGACAGTAATGTTCGTACCAGTTATGTTAATTTTAGTGCTCGTTGCAGTACGTAGTACGTTTATGGTATTTGCTTACTCCTTACCAAAATATCAGTACCTTCTTCGGGTTATTTCAGGTATTACTGGTCTCTTAATTCCAGCACTATTAATTACCGTTTTACCCGTTACAGAGGGAGCCTATATTACAATGTCTGAAGGAAAAGAAGTACTCCTGTATGGAAAACTTCTTTCTAGCCCGGTTATCTACTGTTATATGCTCTTCGGACTAACGTCTGAACTATTTCTCTCCTCTCTCTTTCTTGCTGATTTTGCGAGAGAACAAAGTTCAGAAGATACGTATAGAATTTATAGAAGAAATGCTATCATTCTTGGTCCTGCAACGCTCGTTACAGCAATCATCGCCCTCGTTGTAATGGACCCAGAAACACATTGGCTTATGCAAGGATTAATAAAGCAATTCCCGTGGTTTACAGTTTCTATTGTTTTATTCGTTATCGGATACTCGTCCCTTTGGTGGACAAACAAAAAATACAATACACTAGGATACCCTCGCATTGCCGTTTTAGCTGTCGTCGCTCAATATGCATTTGCCAGCTACGCTTACGGCGTCGCGCATTTACCTTATATTATTTATCCTGACGTAACTGTATTTACAAGCTTTACAACGAAAGAAACGTTCTATGCACTGCTCATTCTATACGCAATTGGGATTGCAATTTTATTACCAGGATTTATTTTCTTCTGGAATTTATTCTTGAAGGATCGTACTTTTTTGAAGGAAAAATAATATAGTCTTGGAGTCTGTCCCAAAAGGCATTTTGGAATAGACTCCTTTTGTCATGTTTTGTTGATAAGTCGATATATTTTAAAAATCGCCAATATATCTCCATAATTGCCCATATAAATTTCATTTACTATTTTACTGCCCCAATAATTTATAGACTCCTCTCATAATAGTTATTTCACTATTCGTGACACTTGTCCTTTAGCATGAAAAACACATATTCGGTTCATCTCGTTATACGTCTAGTTCTTCTTATTTTTTGCTGAATATACTACCAATATAAACTTGAGACAAGCTACATCTGTTCAAGGGAAAATAGAAAGGTAGGCAAAATATGAGCATTGAAATATGGATTACTATTATTGTATTCTTCTTAACGATGATTGTTATCTTTTGGCGGCCTCGCGGTTTAAATGAGGCGTGGCCAGCAGCAATCGGAGCTGGTATCATCATAATTACTGGACTTGTATCAAAACCAGACGTCATGGATATTATAAGTAAAATTGGCGGTGCTTCCATAACAATATTAGCGACCATCGTCATGGCAGTTATATTAGAAAGCTTCGGCTTCTTCCATTGGTCCGCAGCGAAACTAGCAAATCTAGCAAAGGGTTCTGGACGCCGTCTATACTGGTATATTCAATTATTATGTTTTCTTATGACTCTTTTATTTAATAACGACGGTAGTATTCTAATTACAACTCCCATTTTAATTCTTCTTCTAAAAAACCTTCAATTAAAACCACATCAACAAATTCCTTATTTATTAAGTGGCGCTTTAATCGCTACTGCATCTAGTGCACCAATTGGTGTAAGTAATATCGTAAACTTAATTGCATTAAATATCGTTAATATGACTCTTTATATGCATACTGCTATGATGTTTGTACCTGCAACATTAGGCTTATTATTTATGTCATGGCTCATGTATACAGTTTTGAAGAAAAAACTTCCGAAAAAATTACCTGTTTCTTCATATAATATTGAAGAAATTTTCTTCACGAAAAACTTCCATCCACTAAAAGGAAATAATTCTGTTGATACGAAACAAAAACGTACAAGATTCATGTTAAAAGTATTAGGTTTCGTCTTCCTGATGCGCTGTCTTCTATTCGTTGCATCCTTCTTATCCATCCCAATTGAAATCGTTGCAGTACTTGGTTCACTCGTTCTTCTCATTTGGAGATGGTACTACTTACGAACAAACCCTGTCGACATTTTGAAAAAGACACCGTGGCACATTTTAATTTTTGCCTTCTCTATGTACGTCATTATTTACGGACTCCACAACGCAGGATTAACAGCTGCACTTGTACAATGGCTCGAGCCAATTGTGAATCAGCATCTACTCTATGCTAGCTTTGCAATGGGCGGACTTGTATCCATCCTCTCTAACGTCTTCAATAACCATCCTGCCCTTATGATTGGTACAATCACATTAACAGAAATGGGACTAGATCCAGTCACATTAAAAACAATCTATCTTGCAAACATCATTGGTAGTGACATCGGTTCACTATTACTACCAATTGGTACACTAGCTTCACTCATTTGGATGTATATTCTGAAACAAAACAAAATTAAAGTAAAATGGAAAGACTATTTAAGTGTATCCCTTATCGTTATCCCGCTCACAACAGTCGTCACACTATTCCTCTTATTCTACTGGGTACATCTCTTCTTTGCCTTATAATCAACAGAAGCCCCATTTGCTACCGTCTTAGCAAATGGGGCTTCTTCTATAATAAAGTTAGGTACTACAGTGTGATCAATCAAGTAAAGAGGTGTAACATATTATTGATATAAATGACTACCAGCTTCTTTAAATTCTTCTGCTTTCTCTTTCATTCCTTTTTCAATTGCTTCTGTCGTTTCTAAATCATTTTCTTTTGCATACTCACGAATATCATGCGAAATTCTCATACTACAAAACTTCGGTCCACACATTGAACAGAAGTGAGCTGTCTTTGCCCCTTCTGCAGGCAACGTTTCATCATGATATTCCATCGCACGTTCAGGATCTAAAGATAAATTAAATTGATCGCGCCAACGGAATTCGAAGCGTGCTTTTGAAAGTGCATCATCACGCTGATGAGCCGTTTTATGTCCTTTCGCAAGATCAGCCGCATGCGCTGCAATTTTATACGTAATAACACCCGTGCGTACATCATCTTTGTTTGGCAAACCTAAATGTTCTTTCGGCGTTACATAACACAGCATCGCCGTTCCAAACCAACCGATCATCGCAGCTCCAATTGCCGATGTAATATGGTCATAACCTGGTGCAATATCTGTCGTTAGTGGCCCAAGTGTATAAAACGGCGCGCCCTGACAAATATCAAGCTCTTTCTCCATATTCTCTTTAATTAAATGCATCGGTACATGCCCAGGCCCTTCAATCATAACTTGCACATCATGTTTCCAAGCAATCTTCGTTAATTCACCAAGTGTTTCAAGCTCAGAAAACTGTGCTTCGTCATTTGCATCTGCAATCGAACCTGGACGTAATCCATCTCCAAGAGAGAACGAAACATCGTACTGCTTCATAATTTCACAAATCTCTTCAAAGTGAGTATATAGGAAATTTTCTTTATGATGGAATAGACACCACTGCGCCATAATCGAACCACCGCGCGAAACGATACCTGTCGTACGCTTTGCCGTGATTGGAATGTAACGAAGCAATACACCAGCGTGAATCGTAAAGTAATCAACGCCTTGCTCCGCCTGCTCAATTAACGTATCACGATATACTTCCCACGTTAAATCTTCTGCAATTCCGTTTACTTTTTCCAGCGCTTGATAGATCGGTACAGTTCCAACTGGTACAGGCGCGTTACGAATAATCCACTCACGCGTCGTATGAATATTTTTACCTGTAGATAAATCCATAATCGTATCTGCACCCCAGCGAGTAGCCCACGTCATCTTCTCTACTTCTTCTGCAATCGAAGAAGATACAGCTGAGTTTCCGATATTCGCGTTTACCTTCACATGGAAGTTACGCCCGATGATCATCGGTTCAGCTTCTGGATGATTAATATTCGCTGGTAAAATAGCGCGGCCTTCTGCGATTTCCTTACGAACAAACTCCGGCTCTACCCCTTCACGAATCGCAACATATTCCATCTCAGAAGTAATAATGCCATTACGTGCATAGTGCATTTGCGTAACGTTTGCACCTTGCTTTGCTCTAAGTGGCTTGCGATCCATCTGCGGGAAAACAGGTGTATGTTTCGAAGCCACTTTCACACCGTCATCCTCTGGTTTCACTTCACGCCCTTCATATGCCTCTACATCCCCGCGCTCCATAATCCAAGAATGGCGCGGCGTTGGAATCCCCTTTTCTAACTCCACTTTATACTCAGGATCCGTATAAGGGCCGCTCGTATCATACACACGAATTGGCGGATTTGGAACGCCATTCGTTCCGCTTTGTTCAATCTCACGCATCGGTACTTTCATGCCTTCTCGTGGCCCATCCACATATACTTTCTTACTCCCTGGTAAACTCGATTTCAATTCAATTTGCTCAGCTGAAACAGATTGTTTCATAATTTTTGTTGCCCCCCTGTACGTGACAAGGACGAGATATGGCCAGCGTATGCCAAAATAAAAAGAGCCAGGTCCATAAAAAAATAAGGACCTGGCTCATAAAAGACATCATTATGTAAAGCCGTTAACTTCCCTACGCTGGTACGAGCCAGATCAGGTCCAAAGGGTTAAGAAGTTCACGCGCTTCTCTCTCAGCCTACGCATACGTTAGGCACCCCTAGTTTATCACTGATTTAATTTTCAATACTTTCCCATCATACACCATAATCTGAAAAATTCAAAGCTTATTTCTTTTGCTCTTTACGGAATCATCCAAGTTAAATAATACGCCTGCACATACGTCATAATACCAACAATAATTACGAAGAATAAGCTATGCTTCACTGTAAAACGGAACAAATCCGATTCTTTTCCAGCAAGACCAACCGCTGCACAAGCGATCGCAATCGACTGCGGGGAAATCATTTTACCTGTTACACCGCCTGTTGTATTTGCTGCAACGAGAAGCACTTCAGATACGCCGACTTGCTGCGCTGTAATGGCTTGTAAATTTGAGAACAGTGCATTCGCAGACGTATCAGACCCTGTTAGGAATACGCCAATCCAGCCTAAGAATGGTGAGAAGAACGGGAATAGGCCGCCAGTTCCGGCTAATGCTAACGCTAACGTGGAAGATAGACCAGAATAGTTTGCGATAAATGCAAACCCTAGTACGAATCCGATAGATAGAATTGGCATTTTTAATTCGCTTAACGTTTCTTTAAATGTCACTACTGCATCTTTTACATTCATTTTCAAAATAAACATGGAAATGATACACGCAATTAAAATCGCTGTTCCGGTTGCCGATAATACATCAAACTTCAAAATTGCCTCGTAAGGCGTTGGTTTATTTACAATTGGCTCTGCTTTCATTACTAGATTATGCAGACCTGGAATTTCAAACTTAAATACAAGACTTTCTAAAGCCCCTCCTGGAGTGAATAATGCCTTAAAGAAACTTTGGCTCCAAATGACTACCATAACCGTTAATACGATAAATGGGGACCATGCCTTCACTACTTTTCCAAACGTTAATTTCGGCATCGATGCTACTGTCGTTGTTGCTGCTACTTCACTATTTGCTTGCCCGGATTGATAAGTTTCTTTCGGCTGCCAAACTTTTAAGAACAGCGCTAAACTAATTAAACTTACAAGTGCCGATGTAATATCCGGAAGTTCTGGTCCTAAAAATGTCGCTGTAATGAACTGCGTAATCGCAAATGAACTACCCGCTACAAATAACGCAGGCCACGTTTGTCGTATCCCCTTAAATCCATCCATTAAAAATACGATAAAGAATGGCACAAATAATGATAGGAACGGTAATTGATGCCCAGCCATTTGTCCAATTTTATGTGGATCAATACCTGTTACTTGTCCAGCAACTGTAATTGGAATTCCCATCGCTCCGAACGCCACTGGTGCAGTATTTGCAATCAAACAAAGACCTGCTGCGTATAAAGGATTTAACCCAAGCCCCGCAAGAAGTGCTGCTGTAATCGCTACTGGTGCCCCAAATCCTGCCGCTCCTTCTAAAAATGCTCCAAATGAAAATCCAATTAAAATAACGAGTAGACGATGATCGTTCGTAATCGATAATACCGATGCACGAATCACATCGAATTGACCTGTTTTCACAGAAATTTTATATAAAAATACCGACATAATGATAATCCAAGCAATTGGCCATAATCCGTATAAGAAACCATATCCGGTCGCTGCCATTGCCATCGTGAACGGCATTTTATAAGCGAATAACGCTACTAAAACTGTAAGTACAACTGTAATAAATCCTGCCACATACCCTTTCATGCGGAAAACTGCTAAAGCTAAGAAAAAAAAGATAATCGGAATAAGTGCTACCGCTGCCGAAATCCAAATGTTTCCGAATGGATCATAAACTTGTGTCCATGTGTTCATTGTTCTCTCCCCCTAAAGAATCCCCTTTTAAATAGAATAACCTCATCAATAGACTATCAGGTCATCATACCTTTAAGTCTAAAATAAAAAAACGTTTAAGAAAACGTTTTCAACAACTTTCATTTATACTGTACCATAACAATTTCCATTAAAAAAGATTTTTTTGAAAATTTTATCATTTAACGAAAAAATCTTACAAAATCGTCATGTTCCTGTAATGTTCATCGATAGAAAGCTTGCAAAATTTATTGCATAATAATAGTATAACAACGGACATTATTTATGAGGTGATATATATGAATGGAAACAAAATATTAGCTGCTTTATCGTACTTTAGTGTACTATTTGCCCCTATCTTATTCCCAATTATCGTTTGGATTGTGGGGGACGCTGAAACAAAGCCACATGCAAAACGTGCTCTATGGACACACATCATTCCAAGTATTGCTACATTTATCGGCGTAGCCATTTTAGGAATTATGGGCATGGGATCTGACCAAGCAGATGTAACACTTGGAATTGGATCAATGATTGTCTTAGCTATTTGCGGAATCATCAGCTTATACTACTTCATCTGGAACATTGTAAAAGGAATTAAAGTACTGAAAGCTTAATTTTAAACAAACGTTTGTTTAAAAAAGGACCCTTGCAAATTGCAAGGGTCCTTTTCCTAATTCGTTCACTTTATCTTCTGCGTTTCTTCTTTTTTCTCATCATTTTCTTTCGGCGCGTATTCACTTTATCCGCTATAATGTGAAGCGTACTTGCCACAACAATTCCCATTAAGAACGTTACAATTTCAACCTCATGTTTCTTCGCAATTTCTATTAAATTACCATCCAGTGCGATTACATTTAATAGAAATAAAAATGGAGAAAAGACGATTAACATGTACGCAATACGAATCACATCACCAAGTATAATCGTATGCGTAAAGAAAGATCGATGCGGCATTACTTTTTTATAAGGATACCAAAATATACGTAAGAAACCCCATTTGTTATAAGCATTACTGTACGTATCTAAATCTGGTGTTAAAAATGAAGTACCTACTAAAAAACCAATTGCAAAAGTTAATAAAAAATCAAAATTTGTTAATCCATACGAAAAGAGAAAAAACAAAACAACCGGAAGGGATATTAAGTTTATTTTCGTATGTGTTCTTCCTGATGGCATAATGCACTTCCTCGCTTACGTTCGTCCTGTCACCTTATGACAGGTTTCACCTATTGACCTAATTTCTGATCGATAAATGTTGTGTCTATATCCGAACCAAACCATTCTGCCAACTTCACTCGTGCCTTATCTTTCACATCTTCATTGACGTATAACGACACCTGTATTAGTGCGGCCGTTAACGCCCCTAAATCATCCGTATAGCCAATTCCAGCAATGAAATCTGGAATCGCATCAATCGGTGCAATAAAATAAGCAAGTGCTCCAATTACAATAATTTTCACTCGTTTTGGAACATCGGGTCTTTGCAAAACGTAAAACAGTAATAAACTTGCATAAATGACCGACTGCCCAGCTTGCTTTGCAACATGTTTTACTTTCTTCCAAAACGCTTCAACTGAAAATTTTTGTTTCATGTAAAAAGCCTCCCTATTTTTAAAAAGAAATAAGCTACAATATGTTATCAGTAAAAGTTCATGGAAATTACACAAAACCTATCAATGAACTTTTATTGTAACAAACAAACTAAAAAAGAACAAGTGTTCGTTAATTTTTACACGATTTCCTTCATATAATAGATTTCTAGATAACCCTTACCCATCTTCGTTTCTTATTTCTCAACAAAGAAAATTTTCACTTCTACTTAACATTCTGCTCTACCTTTGTTATATTTTCTAGTTGACGGACATATAAACGAATGTTAAAGTTTTCTCTGGTAGTGACAAATCTTATACAAAAAATGTAAAATGTTATAGTGTTTCTCAGAAATGAATTTTGTTGTATAATACAGAAATGACGTTATGCTTATGAGCAACAAAAGAAACCAAAAGGGTATGCATAGTTATAGTCGTATATGGGTGAATATAGAACCTTTAATTATGGCCAAGAAAACTATGTATTTTTTATTTTAGCATTTTTCGCTCCAAAATCGACCAAGCCTGATAGAGAAAGGGTGGAAATGAATGAAAGAAACCTTGAAATCACAATTTCAAAATGTGCGTTTCACTGTATTCGTAGCTTTAGCCTTATGGCTGAAAACTTACCTTATTACACGCACAAGCTTTGACTTAAAACTTGAATCTTTCATGCAAGAATTCATTTTATTCCTTAGCCCATTAGCAGCATCATTACTGCTTGTTGGTCTTGCATTATTTGCAAAAGGGAAAAAACGTAACTATATAGCACTTGGAATTAATTTTGTCTTAACAATCGTTCTTGTTGGTAACGTAATGTTCTACGGATTCTACAATGACTTCGTTACATTACCGGTGCTAGGACAAACATCTAACTTCGGAAGTTTAGGTTCTAGTGTGAAAGAATTATTTAACTACAAAATTATCCTTGCATTTGCAGACATTATCGTTTTCTTCGTTCTATTAAAGAAAATGAAGAACTTTGCACCTACAGAGCGTGTAGCACGCCCGATGCGTTCTCTATACTTCGTATCAACAGTTGCTATTTTCTTCGCAAACTTAGGACTTGCAGAAGCTGAACGCCCAGAACTATTAACACGTTCATTTGACCGCGTTATGCTTGTTAAAAACTTAGGATTATATGTACACCAAGTATACGATCTTGGCTTACAAGCAAAATCAAGTTCACAAAAAGCGTTCGCTGACGGTAGTAAATTACAAGAAACAGAAAACTACGTAAAAACAACACAAAGTAAACCAGATCCAAATATGTTCGGTACTGCAAAAGGGAAAAACGTAATTGTTGTCTCTCTTGAGTCATTACAAACATTCTTAATTGGTGCAACAGTTAACGGACAAGAAGTTACACCATTCTTAAACCAATTTACGAAAGAAAGTTATTACTTTGATAACTTCTTCCATCAAACTGGTCAAGGTAAAACATCTGATGCTGAATTCCTAGTAGATACTTCGTTATATCCACTAGACCGCGGTGCTGTATTCTTCACACACGGTAACAATGAATATACAGCAACTCCAGAAATTTTACGTCAGCAAGGGTATCACACGTCGGTATTCCACGCAAACAACGCAACATTCTGGAACCGTAACATTATGTATCCAGCACTTGGTTATGATCGTTACTACAACGAACTTGACTACAAGATTACGCCAGAAACAAAATTAAATTGGGGATTAAAAGATATCGAGTACTTCGATCAATCTATTGATATGTTAAAACAAGTGAAGCAACCATTCTATACTCGCTTCCTTACTTTAACGAATCATTACCCATTCACTTACGATGACAGTACAAAATTAATCGACGAATACAATTCTGGTGATGGAGTATTTGACCGTTACATGGTAACTGCTCGTTACTTAGACGAAGCAATGAAACACTTTATTGAGCGTCTAAAAGCAGAAGGTATTTACGACAACTCAGTAATCGTATTCTACGGTGACCACTACGGTATTTCTGAAAACCATAACCGTGCAATGGCACAGTTCTTAGGAAAAGAAGAAATCACTGCATTTGACCATATGAACTTACAAAAAACACCGATGTTTATTCACGTTCCAGGTCAAAAAGAAGGTAAAACAATTTCGAAACCAACTGGTGAAATTGACATTAAACCAACTATTCTAAACTTACTTGGTGTAGATTCTACAAATGACGTTCGATTCGGTCATGATGTATTCTCACCTGATAATAAAGGATTCGTTGTTCTTCGTGACGGTAGCTTCGTTACAGATAAATACATGTACACAAACAGTACATTCTATGACCGTGCTACTGGCGAAGTTGTACAATTACCGAAAGAAGAATCTCAACCACTAATTGATCGCGCCCAAAATGAATTGAACATGTCTGATAAAATCATTGAAGGTGACTTACTTCGCTTCTCTGAAAGTAATAAGATCAAAACTGGTGAAGTAAAAACAGTTATTAAAGAAGAAAAGAAGAGTGCTGAGTAATCTCAGCCTCTTTTTTTATTTTCTTCCATACAACTACTTATATTCATTAACTTTAAAATTACATAACCTTTACCAAATATTCACATAGTGTTAATGAAAAATCTCTATAATAAAATATGTAAACGAGGTTCTACATATTTCTTATCTCTCATCTTTCGTAAGATCCCTTAAAGAAGTGTGTAAATCTTTTGTTTCTACTTTCTTATAATTGTCTTTCAACATGTTTTGTTTCCATACACAAAACATTCAACGAGACAATGTCCCTATGAAAGATAGCTACCCTCCTTGTGCAGCATTCCATAAGAATGTTGCTTTTTTTTATTTAAAAGCAGGATTCTCATTCTTATTTTCGAATTTGTATATACAAAATGCTGTAAAGTGAAACTTTAATCAGCCCTCACCAATCGGGCAGCTACGGGCAGTTATTCGCCCAATTCACTTCTTTGCTCCACCCGAATTTTTAAGTAGGAGTTTTACTGCCCGTTAATGCGGGGTAAACCATCCTTACTTCTCTATGATTTACAAATACATATACGGTCATATGTAGAGAATTGCTTACATAAAAATTACTATAGTGATTTTTATCTCGCATGAATGAAAGTTTCACGTTACTTACGTACTTACGAAAGGATGGGACGGAAATTGGCATACGAAAAATTTGTACTTTGGAATGATGAAGTTATTGATACAACAAAACAACAAACGTACATAGAACTTGAAGAGAGAGGTTCGCAGTTCGGAGATGGTGTCTACGAGGTTATTCGCCTATATAAAGGGAACTTTCACTTATTAGATCCGCACATAACGAGATTATATCGATCCATGGAAGAAGTAGAATTATCGCTCCCTTTCTCAAAAGCTGAGCTCATCACTTTACTTTACAAATTAATTGAACGAAACCATTTCCACGAAGATGGCACAATTTATTTGCAAGTATCTCGTGGTGTACAAGCTCGCACACATGTATTTTCATATGACACCCCTCCGACAATTTATGCCTATATTACAAAAAAAGAAAGACCAGCCTTATGGATTGAATATGGTATACGCGCTATATCAGAACCCGATACTCGATGGCTACGCTGTGACATTAAATCATTAAATTTATTACCAAACGTACTAGCTGCTACGAAAGCTGAACGAAAAGGCTGTAAAGAGGCACTTCTCGTAAGGAATGGTATTGTAACGGAAGGAAGCCATTCCAACTTCTTTTTAATTAAAAACGGAACTCTTTACACACATCCAGCCAATCACCTTATTTTAAATGGCATTATTCGTCAATATGTCCTTTCTTTAGCGAATACTCTTCACATTCCTGTACAGGAAGAACTTTTCAGCGTTCGTGACGTTTATCAAGCAGATGAATGCTTTTTTACAGGCACAACAATTGAAATTTTACCAATGACCCACCTTGATGGAACCGCGATTCAAGATGGGCAAGTTGGACCTATCACCAAAAAACTGCAAAAATCTTTTAATAAAATCTTGTTACAATCCAATATGTCATCTTCTTAAACACGAATAATTTCTGTCCTTTTATATTCAATATATGCATTTAAATGGAAATCAAGGTGGAAATTTATACCTTGATTTTTTCTTGTAATCTTTTTGTCATATTCAGATTCCCACATAAGCCTTGACAGTAATCGACATGCTCTTTAGAATTTTTGTAACTACTCAGCTTCTTCAAATAAAAAAACAGGCCAAATACATGTTTCCGATTCGAAAACATGAAAAGAAAATACTCCAATCAGAGAAAGAATCTATGCCAAATAGAGAAATTCTCTTATGAAGTCGTGTTATTCCAAGGAACCGTTCTAGTTTCTATGACTTGGTTTATCGCTTGTAAGACCGATTGTTTTTGTTTTTTCATGGTACTCATAAAGCTTCGTATCTGACAAAAAGATTCTGCGCCTTTCTTACTTCGGAAAGTCCCAGACACTTTCTGTTTTACTTTCGTCATCCGAATATCCCGTTCTGCTTGATTGTTATCAAATGGAATGGCTGGATGTTCTAAAAACGCTAGAATTCTGTCAGAATACTTGACGAAGCGATTCCATAAATTTTGAGAAGGCGTCTGCTTTCCTTTCTTCTTTTGTTTCGTGGAAAGAATCTGTTGTTCTTTCAATATGGATTGATACATAATAAACAGATTCTTTTGCGTCGCTTTTGGCATGGTACCTTCGGATTGCTTTTTCATCGTCAACGCTTGCGTTAGAAATTTCTGCATCTGTTGTGCCCATTGTTCTCCAGTACTATCTATAATTCCTTGTAAATCTCGTAAGAGATGGGCATTACATAAAACGTGACGACAATCTGTATACGCATCATACGATTTCCAACCATCATGCATCGCAATTCCAGAAAAAGATGGCAAGATTTCTCCAGCATCCATTGCTTCTTTTCCACGTTTTTGATGAATATGTTGCAATGTCACCTCCGGTGTACTGGCAGTATGTAACCATTGTGTTTTGTTTTCTACACGCATACCAGTTTCATCAAAATGGACAACAGGAGACTGCAGAATCTTTTCCTTTACTTCTTTTATGAATGGCTGCAATTGAGAAGCGAAAGCCTGTGTATGATTTACCAGGGTTCCTTCGCTTATAGAATGTCCAAAACAATCCTGAAAGAATTCTTTTGTTCGCTTCAAAGAAATGCATTGATAATGCGTTAAATAGGGAATCAGTCTTTTTATATTTGGACCATATTGAACAGGACGAGATACTGTCGAAGGAAATTGGGCTTCTTGGATAGAATGGCAATGTGGGCATTCTTTCTGTTCTACTTTATGTTCTGTCACTTCGATCTGAATAGGTGGTAAGTCATACACTTGGCGAATGCGATACCCTTTTACAGGCTCGTGGTTCAAGGAAGTATGACAACAAGTACAATATGTAGGAGAATGTGTAATCGTATGATCTGGAGTCGCTGTCAAACCAAGAGTATGTCCCTTGTGGCCCAACTGGCCACCCGTTTGACGATGAGACGGTTTGCGCAAACTTTTTGTAACGGGCTTACCCAAACCATCTGTAGAAGGTGGCTTATGACTATTTTTGGAGTTTTTTTTTGAAGCATTTTCTAGTTCTTGTATACGTTTTTCTAACTTAGAAAATGTTTCTTCAAATAAAGAAATAACAGCTTCAGGTCCTTTTTTATATGTATCTAAAATAATTTTTCGATCGACCATAAGATTCACCTCCCCTGTTTGATATACTCAGTATTTACAAATGGGAGGCATATGAAACTAGTAAAATTTAAAAAAGACACCGAAAGGTGGCTGAGTAGTTACGAATTTTTAACAGTTGGTAAATATTTCTTCACTACATTACAGACAGAAAGGAATCGACAAATTATGAAAAAGTATCTTGCCGGTCTTGCGGCAGTGTCTGTAGCAGGAGGAGCAGCACCTACACTTGATAGTGTTCAAGCTGCACCTGAACAAAATACACAAAAAGCTGCTACAACTGTCCAAGCTTCTGCGTCAAACAACTCATCTTATACGGTAAACGCGAGCGTCTTACATGTTCGTGCGGGATCAAGCACTTCTCACGACATCATCTCACGCGTTTATAACGGTCAATCACTAAACGTGATTGGCGAAGAAAATGGTTGGTTCAAAATTAACATTAACGGAAAAACAGGCTTTGTTAGTGGCGAATTTGTATCAAAAAGTGGAGCAGCAAACAACAATGTAAGCACAGGTGGAAACAATAAAGTTACCGCTGATGTATTACGTGTACGTACAGCTCCTAACACTTCTAGTTCTGTTTCTGGACGTGTATATGCAGGACAAACATTAAACGTAATTGGACAAGAAAATGGTTGGGTGAAAATTAACCATAATGGACAAGTAGGTTATGTAAGTGGCGAATTCGTATCTGGCGTTTCTTCTACTGGGGGTTCTTCAAACAACAATACGAATAATAACAACCAAGAAGTAAAACCAGCAAGCGGAAACTATACAGTAAATGTATCTTCCCTTCGTGTTCGTACAGGTCCTAGCACTTCTCACACAACTGTAGGTTCTGTCAAAAAAGGACAAGTAGTACAAGTTGTTGGCGAAGTTCAAGATTGGTTCAAAATCAATTACGCAGGACAAACTGCTTATATAAGCAAAGACTACGTAACAAAAGGCGGTTCTAACGAAAACGTTACAGAAGGCAACAAACAAGAGCAAAACAATAATGGAACTATTCAAACTGGTGGTTCTTACGTAGTTAACGCTACATCTTTACGTGTTCGTACAGGCCCTGCCGCTTACCATAGTGTAATTGGTGGCGTTTTAAACGGTACAACATTAAACGTAGTTGGATCTGAAAACGGTTGGTTTAAGGTAAATTACCAAGGAAAAACAGGCTTTGTTAGCAGCGAATTTGTAAAATTCGTTAAAGGTGGCACTACTACTCCTGAGCAACCAAAACAACCTGAAAAACCTAACCAAGGTGCAATTGGTGACTACTACATTAATGCTTCTGCACTAAATGTACGTAGCGGCGAAGGTACAAATTATAGAATCATAGGCGCACTTCCACAAGGTCAGAAGGTTCAAGTAATCTCTGAAAACTCTGGATGGAGCAAAATTAACTACAACGGTCAAACTGGTTATATCGGAACACGTTACCTATCTAAAACACCAGTTGGAGGCGCAGTAGATAATAAGCCTAACAATAACCAAAATAACAATCAAAACAATAACAACAATAATAATACAGGTAATAATAGCGGCGACAGTTCTTCCGTACTTGCATACGCAAAATCAATGCAAGGTGTACCATACGTTTGGGGCGGAACTTCTGCTAACGGTGTTGACTGCAGTGGTTACATCTACCACGTATTTAAGAAATTTGGTCATAACATTAGCCGCCAAAGTGTTGCAGGATATTGGAGTAGCCTACCAAAAACTTCAAGTCCACAACCTGGTGACTTAATTTATTTCCAAAACACTTATAAATCTGGCCCTTCTCACATGGGTATTTACCTTGGGGGCGGATCATTTATCCAAGCTGGAGATAAAGGTGTAGCAATCGCTTCATTAAGTAACTCTTATTGGAAGAGCCACTTCTTAGGATACACGAAAGCACCTTAATTAATAGTTTCAAAGCCTTCTAGTTTACTAGAAGGCTTTTCGCTATGAGTTCAACATATTACTCCCTTTCCCCTAGCTTCCCTCTACAAAAATAATGTATCTATTCTTCCATTTCATACACTTTATTCTGCAAAAACAATCCATAACGTTATCATAATGTATATATTCCCATAAAAAACATAACCTATTTCATGTCTATTTATTTCATATGTGTTTTTTTGAAGAATTTTCTTTTTATTTAAACTTTTCATTAGACGTTTGACCTCCGATGTCCATTATGATAAGTTACTTAAGATGTTATATTCGTAAACGTATAGACAACTGGTTTATACACTGTTTTTACTATGAGGAAGGAGCATACACTGCATGAATCTTTTATGGGGAATTGGCGGCGTGATTGGAGTATTAGCAATTGCATTCTTACTATCTTCCAACCGCAAAGCTATTAATTGGCGCACAATTTTAATCGCGCTAGCATTACAAATGTCATTTTCATTTATCGTATTACGATGGGATGCTGGTAAAGCAGGTTTAAAACACGCTGCTGACGGTGTTCAAGGATTAATTAATTTTTCTTACGAGGGAATTAAGTTCGTTGCTGGGGATTTAGTCAACGCAAAAGGACCTTGGGGATTTGTATTCTTTATTCAAGCACTACTTCCAATCGTATTTATTAGTTCATTAGTAGCAATCTTATATCATTTTGGTATTATGCAGAAATTTGTTAGCGTCGTTGGTGGCGCATTAAGTAAACTTCTTGGAACTTCTAAAGCAGAAAGCTTAAACTCAGTAACGACTGTATTTTTAGGACAAACTGAAGCTCCAATTTTAATTAAACCTTACTTAGCACGTTTAACAAATAGTGAATTCTTCGCTATTATGGTAAGCGGTATGACAGCTGTTGCTGGATCTGTTCTCGTCGGTTATGCAGCAATGGGTATTCCGTTAGAGCACTTATTAGCGGCTGCAATAATGGCAGCTCCATCAAGCTTATTAATTGCGAAACTGATTATGCCTGAGACAGAAAAAGTAGATAATAACGTTGAACTTTCTACAGAACGTGAAGACGCAAACGTTATCGACGCAGCTGCACGCGGTGCATCTGAAGGTATGCAACTTGTTATTAACGTAGCAGCAATGTTAATGGCTTTCATCGCATTAATCGCTTTATTAAATGGATTATTAGGATTGATTGGTTCTCTGTTCGATATTAAACTTAGCCTTGATTTAATCTTCGGTTACTTATTATCACCATTTGCAATCTTAATCGGGGTTTCTCCTGGTGAAGCTGTACAAGCAGCAAGCTTTATTGGTCAAAAACTTGCAATCAACGAATTCGTTGCATACGCAAACTTAGGACCACACATGGCAGAGTTCTCTGACAAAACAAATCTAATTTTAACATTCGCAATCTGTGGATTCGCAAACTTCTCTTCTATCGCAATTCAATTAGGTGTAACAGGAACGCTAGCTCCTACTCGCCGTAAACAAATTGCACAATTAGGGATTAAAGCAGTTATCGCTGGTACATTAGCGAACTTCTTAAATGCAGCAGTTGCAGGTATGATGTTCCTATAAACTTATATAGAGTCTTCTCTTTCTACAAGAGGAGACTTTTTTCATGCAATCCAAATGTCTTTTATGCATCTATTAATCACTTTATGCCAAATATAAGAACATTATGATACAATAATGTTTAAGTCTTTTTATTTTTCTAATGAAAATAGAGATACTACTTGTTGTTGCCCTTCAAAAGAATGTAACGACATGGTCAATTTCTTAATAATTGCGCATACTACAAGTATCTATTGATGAAATAGCTTTAAGGAGGAAAGTTTTGTGAAAGATAAGTTCTATAAAATCCTCTCTATGTGGATTTTACAAATTGTATTTTATTTTACTACTGTACATGTGACGAAATATGAGCATGCTCTTATTTTTACAATAATATACGTAATCGTAAATGTACTATTCTTATTTTTAGCTGACAAAACAGCACTTGTTTTCTTCATACTAGGAACCATTATTTCCGTATTTTATTTGTTCTATCAAGCATGTCTTCATTTATGGAGTACATCAGATCAATGGCAATATATGATTATCCACTTCCTGATGGCAGCTAACTTCTTCATTGTATATATAACAACTCACCTATTGAAAAAAGTGATTCATGAAAATAAAACTTTAACTGAGCGTGTGAGAACGTTAGAACAATATATTGGAGAATCAAAATTACTAACAAGACAAGAATTCGAGAGACGCCAAGCATTATTAACAACTGCAATGAATCGTCGTAATGAAACAGGCGTTATCATTTACTTTGATTTCACTCCCTTTAGTAAATATACGAAGGAAAGTGTTATGGACCGTGTAGCTTCCTTATTAGTTGAAACGGTAAGGAATGATTTTGACCTTGCTGCTGAATATGATAATAATACGCTAGTTATTTTATTACAAAACACAAATGAAGCTGGTGCTGACATTGTAATGAACCGCCTAAAGCCAAAAATGGAGCAATGGCTTGCTGCTGAAGCAATCCGAGATATAAAAATTTCACGCGAGCAAATTGGAAACAAAGGACAGACACTGTTATGATGACTCTCGTTATACTTCTTTTATTCCTTCTGTTTTGCGTACTCGTTTTTTGGATTAGTATCACATTTTCAATTAAATATGTACTTATTTTTACGGCCTTTCTATTCTCTGGCTTACTCGTTTACTACTCTTTCTTAACAATCGCGGGCTTAATTCACCGAAATAGTAAACGAAAAGATCGTACATTAGACCATTATCCAAGCGTCGATATTTTCATACCTGCCCATAATGAAGGCGTCGTTATTAAAGATACTTTAGAGGCGATGGCGCAGATTGAATATCCAGGAAAACTAACTATTTATTTATTAAATGATAACTCTCAAGATGAAACACCTGAAATTGGCGATGATTTCGACAAAGCTTATGCTCATATTCGCCATATTCGTGTTCCACCCGGTGAACCGAAGGGTAAATCACGTGTACTAAACTACGGCCTTAGTATTTCAGATGGTGAATACTTCTGTGTGTACGATGCAGATAACCAGCCTGAACCACACGCACTGCGAATGCTTGTAGAACACGCTGAAACAACTGAAGATGCTGTTGGAGCTGTTGGACATGTTCGTACAGTAAATGAAAAGCGCAACTGGCTGACGCGAATGATTTCACTGGAATTTCAAATCTTCCAGCTCCTTATGCAATCTGGACGCTGGTTACTATTCCAAACAGGCTCACTGACAGGAACAAATATGCTTCTTCGTCGCTCCGCACTAGAAGAGCTTGGTGGCTATGACCCTTATGCAATTGCAGAAGATGCTGAATTAACATTAAGAATTACACAAAAAGGTTATCTCTTACCAATCGTCCCAGAATCAGTTACTTGGGAACAAGAACCAGAGCATTTAAAAATTCTTATTAAACAACGTACACGTTGGCTCCAAGGGAATTTATACATTTTAGAAAAAATGTTCTCATCATTAAGTTTCTTTAAAGGAAAACTTCTCGTCCATTCCTTACAACAAGTTCTAGTGTATGTTGTATTTTGGCTATTCCTAATCATTTCGAACGTTTGGTTTGTAATTGGGCTACTCGGGATATTCCAAATTCAATATAGCATCCCGCTACTATTTATGTGGTATGTCGCATATATTACATATGTTTCTCAATTATTTAGTGCCCAGAGTGTCGAACGAACCTTTACACCGACTAATATTTTTATTAGCGTTATTATGTACTTTACGTACGCACAGCTCTTTACGTACTTATTTATTCGTAGCTTAATCTTATACTTACGTGCAAAGAGCAAGAAACAAGTCATTGGCTGGGATAAGACAGTTCGATTCAAAAAAGAGAAATAATAACAATAAGCACAGAGCGCCGTATGCTCTGTGCTTATTTATTGCCGTATAAATTATATATCAGACAATACCCCTTAGCTGAAAGTAATTTCACGTCCATCCCCCAACGAACGATCGACCTTCATTTATATACGAAAAAGTGATTGCTATTTTTGTAGAACCAATTGCTTCTCTTGCTGTTCTTTGCGCGTTTCAGTCTTAGGTTCCGTGCTTTCTTGGACACTACGATGTGCCACACGTTTCAAACAAATATGCTTCCACTTTCTTTCGTAACGTTTCATTATTCTAGATGTCCCCCTTGAATGCGCTTTAAAACTATTTGAAATCGCTTACAGGAAATAATATAGCACATATATATAAACGTGACAACACATTTCCGACATATTTTTGACAAAAATACGAATAGAATTCGTAAGGTATCGAATATTGTCGAAACCTATCGTTTTTTCTTCGTATAAAAGGCATACTACTTATATGGTAAAGTATTTTATTTCCCCTACCCGCATTTCAAATTCCTTCTATATAAAGTGAAACTTTCATTAGCCATCACCAATCGTACTTTTACAGGCAAATAGAGAAATAAAAAAGAGCTGATATGAAATCAGCTCTTTTCCTTCTATTATTAATGACGCTTCATACGTCCTTCTTTTTGTAACTCTTTAAATAATGCTGCCATCATAAAGAAAATAACAAAGACGAACGGGAATGCTGCAATGATAGCTGCCGTTTGTAAGGCTTCTAATCCGCCAATATATAATAGCGTAGAAGCTATCGCGGCTAGAACGATACCCCAAATCATTTTAATACGATTGGGTGGGTTTAAACTACCATGTGTCGTTAACATCCCTAAAACGAATGTTGCAGAGTCTGCAGATGTAATAAAGAATGTTGCAATAAGTAAAATACCTAAAACTGATAAAGCTGATCCAAAGCTGCCCATCTGATCGAACATAGCGAATAATCCTACTTCTGTTCCCATTTCTTTCACTTTGTCGAAGATATGTGCATCACCAAACAGCTCCATATGAATACCAGTACCGCCGAACACAGAGAACCAAAGTGCACCAATTACGGTCGGCACAAGTAACACACCGATAACAAACTCACGAATCGTACGACCTCGTGAAACACGAGCAATAAACGTACCTACGAACGGTGACCACGCAATCCACCATGCCCAATAGAAAATTGTCCATGACTGAATCCATTGATTCCCACCTTCGTCTAATGGACTTAAACGGAAACTCATACTTGGCAATTCCTGAATATAAGAACCGATTGTTGAAGTGAAGTAATTCATAATAAAGTTTGTTGGACCTGCAAATAATACAATGATCATAAGTGCAAATGCAAAAATAATATTCGTATTACTTAAATATTTAATTCCTTTATCAAGACCTGTTTGCGCAGATAACATAAATAATACTGTTACGATTGCAATAATAACTAACTGAGTCGTTAATGAGTTCGGGATAGATGTTAAATAACTAACACCACCTGCAATTTGTTTCGCACCAAGACCTAATGACGTTGCAACACCAAATACAGTTGCGAAAACAGCTAACACATCAAATGAATGAGCAATACGCCCGTGTTCCCCGCCCTTAAATAACGGACCTACTGTCGCACTAATCGTACTTGCTTTTCCTTTTCTAAAAGTAAAGTAAGCAATACATAACGCTACAAACGCATATAGTCCCCAAGGATGTAATCCCCAATGGAAAAACGAAAAACGCAGTGCAAGGCGCGCACTTTCCTCAGTTGCACTATCTCCAAACGGAGGTGCGTATAAATGGTTTAATGGTTCGGCAACGCCCCAGAAAACTAAGCCAATACCCATACCAGCACTAAATAACATAGCAAACCATGTCATATAACTATAATCAGGTTCATCATCATCTTTACCTAAACGAATAGAACCGTATTTCGAAACAATTAAAAAGATAGACACACCTAAAATAATAGACACGGAAATAATATAAAACCACCCGAACTTACTAACTAATGCAGTTTGAATTGCGGTTGTTACATTTCCTAAGCTACCTTTTCCAATAATAGATTCGGGAATAATCCCCCAAATTGTAAATGCAATACATAATGTTAATGAAACGATGAATGTTTTTGTCAGTTTCCTCATCAAATCCCCCTTCGTAGGTTTCGCTTTTGTAAATAACATAAATTCCGATATGTAAAATCGGATAGAAAACTATAATTTTGCGGTGATTTTCTTACTTTCACCTTCACCAATTCGAATTCTTATAGACAGCCTTACCTTTCGTATAACTTTTTCACTCTGCAAGAGCTACAAGTTAGAAATACTGCTGTCAAATTGTGTGAGAAAAACGCGGATAGGAATGTATTTTCCTAAAAAAGGATGTGTTACATATGTAAAAAAGGGCAAAGTTCTTCCTTGCAACCCTTTCGTTTTGTAACAATTATGCGGTTTTTTTGCTAGTATATAGCACGTGTTTATAGCTTCACAAACAAAATGTTTATGTTTATATAACTATATTACCCATAAAACGGTAAAATACTCAAGGAATGTAATCGTTTAGTAAACATCATGTAACATTCCTGTAACATTTTTATTTACGTCGAAAAAAACATGTTGTATTAAATATTTTGAATATAACTAGAAACCTATGAGTCATATAGAATGAAAAACGCTTTCCTATATTTTTTGTTATATTACAGGATGTTAATGACTTATTACGAATGGTTTGTAATTGTGTGTTTTCCCCAAATCCGAAAAAATCTGTTGCTATAATGAGGACACGAAAACAAACGCAATGGAGGCTATCATGAAAAAATTAATTGGTATAGCAACAGCAGCAGTTTTTGGTCTTGGGATTTTCACATCATCTGCTAATGCAGAAACTGTTGTAACAACAGACGTACTAAACGTACGCGAAAACCCTACTACTGAATCAAAAGTTGTCGGTAAATTACTAAACGGTAATAAAATAGATGTTCAAAATACAGAGAACGGATGGTCAAAAATTACTTTAGACGGTAAAGACGCATTCGTAAGTGCAGAGTTCACAAAAAGCATCTACTACGTAACAGCTAACGTATTAAACGTACGTGCTGAAGCGAACACAAACTCAGAGGTTCTTGGAAAGTTGAAGAAAGACGATGTAATCGAAACAACGAACCAAGTACAAAATGAGTGGTTACAATTTGAATATAACGGGAAAACAGCTTATGTTCATGTTCCTTTCTTAACAGGTACAGCACCTGTAATTGAGAAACAAGAAACAACTGCTCCTGCTAAAGCTGCAGCTGCAGCACCAGCTAAGGCTCAAGCACCTGTAGCACAAGCAAAACCAGCTGCTAAGCCTGCTGTGAAAGCTGCTGAAACTAGCACACCATCTGGTGGTCGTGAGTTAACAGTTGTAGCTACAGCATATACAGCTCACCCGAGCGAAAACGGTGGCACATATGGCGGCCGTGTATTAACTGCAATGGGTCATGATTTAACTGCGAATCCAAACATGAAAATGATCGCTGTTGACCCGAAAGTAATCCCATTAGGATCTAAAGTATGGGTAGAAGGTTACGGAGAAGCTATCGCTGGAGATACTGGTGGTGCAATTAAAGGTAACCGTATTGATATCTTACTTGGATCAGATAGCGCTGCTCAAAAATGGGGACGCAAAACTGTTAAAGTGAAAATTTTAAAATAACCAATGACTGCTAAATTACAAGCCGGTTCTCTTTATTGAGAGCTGGCTTGTATTTATTTATAATACATATAAGGAGGCTACGCCCATGAATGTGCAAGCAAAAGTAGACTGGATTGGTACGCCAAAACCGTACATATATAAAGATGAAGTGACATATAACGCTACTTCTATTGATTTTTCACTCGCTGGCGATGATAACCGCTATAAGTTAATTGTGCTCAAGTCTGAAAACAATACACATTACAAAATTGTGCAATATGGAATAAAACCAGGCTCTCAAAAGCCATTTCCTATCGACATTCCATTTGAACAAAACATGTTACCAATTATAGAGCAAATATTACATGATCCATATGTACAAGCGATACTAAAGGAAACACACTCATAATTGTAAAAAAATATATCAACGATTTTTCAATTATATCTATCATAAATCGTAATATATCAACGATTTTTCGATTATATCTATCATAACTTACGATATATCAACGGTTCGACACGAAATATCGATTTAGCTACAAAAAAGAAGCTGTTCAAATATTGAACAGCTTCTCTCATATTAACGAGTTGGACCAGATACATCTTCTGATTTCAACGTATTATTTGCACCAAGAGAATGATACAACATCTTTCCATTTCCATTCACAGTTACAATATGTTCGTTATTAAAACTTTTGAACTTCACAGATCCATCACCGTAACGAATATGGTACTCTTCATATGTCGTTACTTTATATTTCGTAGTACTTTGACGCTCTACATTACGAACTTCCATTGTTAATAAGTCTTCTGTAATTCCTTTTTTGTGTAAATACTGTATATAATCACGGTCTTCCTTATACGATTTCCCGCTCTTATCATAATTATTTTCAATTAAACTAAAATCATTTAATGAAATTGCACGTACGTTATCATAAATATGATTTCTTACAAATTCGCCCACTGCTGAACTTGATGTTTCTTTCGGGAATTTTAAGTAATATGTGCTTTGGTCTCCAATTTTAACACTTTCAGATTTCATCACACCAAGATCAGTAGTTTTCTCTAAATGTACTTCTACTGTTTCATCTGTGGATACAGGGCCAAGCTTATAACTTCCATAATTTAATTTTCCACGTTTTTTCCCATTCACAAATACAGTTGCATCACTTTCATCAGAAGAAATGCTTACATACTTGCCTTCAAGCGATAAATCCACTTTCACCTTCTCGCTCTGTTCATCCGCTAAATCTACTTCTTTCTCTGTTTCTAATTCAGTAAGTTCTGTCTTCGCCGTTGCCTTTACAACATATGTACCTGGGAAGTATGGCCCCAACTCTTTCGAAGTTTTATCACTAGAAAGCTCTGCTTCTTTTTTGTCATTCACATATATTTCTGCATTTTTTGCAGTTGTACTAACGCTCATATAATAAGATTTCATGCTGAACTTATACTTTGGATATAAGAACCACTCTTTTCCCTCTTCTACTATTTCCCCGTCCTTAAATGAAGATTTATCTTTTGTTAACTTTTGATCTACTGTCTCTTTCTGTAAATAAGACAGTAATTGTTTGTTGTAAGAAGGATTCTCTTTTAAATAACGCATGTACGCTTTAAGATCCTCTGTCTTAATCTTTAAGCTTGAATCATTTGCTTTTACAAACTCATCAATTGCATTAATATCTTTCTTTTGGAATGCTTCAATCATTACATTTACTTGCTTTTCTTTTGAAAACTTATATGCTCCAAATTTATATGCCCCAAATAATAATGCAGCAATAATGGCAAAACCAATGATTACAAATAAATTTTTCTTACTTTTCACTGGTTTTGTCTCGGTTTGTAATTCTGTATATGAAGCAGCAGTGTTATCAACGATTACTTCTACTTTACTCCCACACTCAGGACAAAAGTTCAAATGGTCTGCAACATTCTTTTTACATGTTCCACAAAACTTCAACGTGCTCTCCTCCTATTTTTTAGCTAATTTCATTCCAGCAAATGCTGCTACATATGTCACAATCAAGCTAAACAAAGTTAAATATATAGTAACTACTCAGCCACCTTTCGGTGTCTTTTTTAAATTTTACTAGTTTCATATGCCTCCCATTTGTAAATACTGAGTATATCAAACAGGGGAGGTGAATCTTATGGTCGATCGAAAAATTATTTTAGATACATATAAAAAAGGACCTGAAGCTGTTATTTCTTTATTTGAAGAAACATTTTCTAAGTTAGAAAAACGTATACAAGAACTAGAAAATGCTTCAAAAAAAAACTCCAAAAATAGTCATAAGCCACCTTCTACAGATGGTTTGGGTAAGCCCGTTACAAAAAGTTTGCGCAAACCGTCTCATCGTCAAACGGGTGGCCAGTTGGGCCACAAGGGACATACTCTTGGTTTGACAGCGACTCCAGATCATACGATTACACATTCTCCTACATATTGTACTTGTTGTCATACTTCCTTGAACCACGAGCCTGTAAAAGGGTATCGCATTCGCCAAGTGTATGACTTACCACCTATTCAGATCGAAGTGACAGAACATAAAGTAGAACAGAAAGAATGCCCACATTGCCATTCTATCCAAGAAGCCCAATTTCCTTCGACAGTATCTCGTCCTGTTCAATATGGTCCAAATATAAAAAGACTGATTCCCTATTTAACGCATTATCAATGCATTTCTTTGAAGCGAACAAAAGAATTCTTTCAGGATTGTTTTGGACATTCTATAAGCGAAGGAACCCTGGTAAATCATACACAGGCTTTCGCTTCTCAATTGCAGCCATTCATAAAAGAAGTAAAGGAAAAGATTCTGCAGTCTCCTGTTGTCCATTTTGATGAAACTGGTATGCGTGTAGAAAACAAAACACAATGGTTACATACTGCCAGTACACCGGAGGTGACATTGCAACATATTCATCAAAAACGTGGAAAAGAAGCAATGGATGCTGGAGAAATCTTGCCATCTTTTTCTGGAATTGCGATGCATGATGGTTGGAAATCGTATGATGCGTATACAGATTGTCGTCACGTTTTATGTAATGCCCATCTCTTACGAGATTTACAAGGAATTATAGATAGTACTGGAGAACAATGGGCACAACAGATGCAGAAATTTCTAACGCAAGCGTTGACGATGAAAAAGCAATCCGAAGGTACCATGCCAAAAGCGACGCAAAAGAATCTGTTTATTATGTATCAATCCATATTGAAAGAACAACAGATTCTTTCCACGAAACAAAAGAAGAAAGGAAAGCAGACGCCTTCTCAAAATTTATGGAATCGCTTCGTCAAGTATTCTGACAGAATTCTAGCGTTTTTAGAACATCCAGCCATTCCATTTGATAACAATCAAGCAGAACGGGATATTCGGATGACGAAAGTAAAACAGAAAGTGTCTGGGACTTTCCGAAGTAAGAAAGGCGCAGAATCTTTTTGTCAGATACGAAGCTTTATGAGTACCATGAAAAAACAAAAACAATCGGTCTTACAAGCGATAAACCAAGTCATAGAAACTAGAACGGTTCCTTGGAATAACACGACTTCATAAGAGAATTTCTCTATTTGGCATAGATTCTTTCTCTGATTGGAGTATTTTCTTTTCATGTTTTCGAATCGGAAACATGTATTTGGCCTGTTTTTTTATTTGAAGAAGCTGAGTAGTTACAATATATAAATGAATTTTGCATAGATAATACCGTTCCACTTGTTCCAAATAAACCTGTTACCGTTCCTGAAACATTAATTTGGAACTTAGAAATCATATTCATTACAATCATCATAATTGTGTAAGAACCACTACATACCGCTAATGTAATATATATATTGGCAGTCGGTAATTTAGCTAACTTTCTTCCCGCTCTAAACATAAAGAACAATGGAATAATAAGCAGTAATAAACCATAATGGAATACGTTATTCACTCTATCAAATTCTGCAAGGCTTTCCTCATTTGCTCCTTTTGAAATCAATATCTCTCTAAGCTCTACGCCATTTACAGAGACGCCTGATATAAATGAAAACGATAGTGTGCTCTCATATGCATTTGATTTCTTACCAATTCTAGTAAATTCCTTACTAAGTGCTGGACTTGATACTTCTAACGGCGCAAAATGAGCCATACTCCATAATTGAGGTGTTAACTCTAATGCTAATAATGTACTTTCAGATTTTAAAGTTGTTATTTCTTTTAATGGTTCAATACCGTCTTCCTTACTTACTAACGCCATAATACAAACCGCTACTGCTGTTACTAAAAGTCCTTTTATCATAGCCGAAACACCGTAATAAACAGACGCTCCATATGGCATTAACTCTTGAAATGCTGCTGCCATATTGTTTTTGCTTGTATGAGCAATAAATCCTAATAAGGTAAATAATGTCCCACATACAAAACCACTCAATAAACTCTTCATCGCTGAATAGCCAACCGTAATCTTACCTGCTTCTGAGAATGGGATTGCAAAAGATTGTGATGCTATAAAACTTATAATGAATAAAAAGACTCCATAAATAATACCAACTGTTGCTGCCATAAAGATTTGATCTTTAATCGTTTTCGCAACATGCTGTTTCCCTAACCAAATTCCTGTACCAGCGAAAATAATAAATGGAATGATTAATAATAATGTAAATGGAGTATGCCAAGATAAAGAAAATATCAATCCACTATCATCGTTAGCTGTAAAACCAAGTAAATGGTAACTTAACATCGTAGAAGTTGCACTCGAATAAAAACTTGGCAACATTTCTAATTCTTTCGCAAATTTGCTAAACATCTCACTTAACATAGAGGCAAATAATAAACTACCAATCCAACCAGCAATTAACATGAGAATACTTGCAACAGCCCCACCAATAAAACCTTTTTGTAAAACGGCTTTATCTGCTTTAAATTCAACTTTAGGAGCACCATCCATTGTAGGCAATTTTACAGTTTGTTCTTTTTTCTTCACAACAGATAAAGAATACCCACACTTTTGACAATATAAATTTTTTTGAGCATTTTCACTGCCACAACCTCTGCAGTATTTTGCAGTATCTTTTTCTAATGTTACTGCATCTATAGCTCCTGCAATCTCCATACTACCTTCATTTGGGCAATAATTTACTTCTTCACCATGTTGTTTTCCACATGTGCGACAATACATTTAATTCACTCCCCACTTTGCTTAATTCCACAAACTGGACAGTAAGTAGAGTTTTTATCGATATGCTCATTACATGAAATACAATTTACCGTTTCACCTTCATTTTCTACTGTTAACATCGGGTTAGGCTTTCCACACGAACCACAAAACTTATCATTTATTGATAAAGGTCCACCACATTCACATGTAGCTTTTTCACCTTGTTGTTTTTGCAATTCAACAATGCGCTTTCTTGCTTGATAAATAGCTACATCAAATTCTTGAACTGGAGCAATCATTTCTTTTAAGCTCGCTTCATTTACTCCACTTCCTCTTAATTGAACATACACTTGCTGTCCAACCTCTAATAGAACCTCTGCTTTTTTCTGCATTTGCACTTGCATTCCCTTTTTCAATTGAGCAATTTCTTGTGCAACTTGCAACTTCATTTTCCCTTGTTCTATTCCTTCTTGTAACTTATTCATTCCACTACCTAACTTCGTCTGTAAATCTGACAAATCATTTCTCCTAATATACATATATATTCATATATGAAATTAACATTTTATATATTACCATGATTTTCAAGTTATGTAATCCAAATTTCATTTTTTCTGTTTTGAGCATTTTTTGTTTATAATGGTAAAGGAAAGAAATATGTGTACGGAGGAATATTATGCTGCAACACTCAATTACGAAAGATGAAATTATGATGATTGCGAATGAGTTCGTTCAAGGACTAGATCCACAGCAAACAGCTGATCAGGAACATGTCGCTACAGCTCGGCACCTATATCGTAGTGGTGTTGTCTATAACGTTGACTTTGATGGTTATACACTATCAGGAACTGTAGATGCGGAAGGCAACGTATATAGCGTTCATATTCCGATTCGTAATGTAGCTGAAAGTTATTGTGATTGCTTCGCACCAACACAATGTGAGCATATGCTCGCTGTATTACTATCTGCAGCGTCTAGTTTCGGGCAAGTAGGAGATGTATTAACTTTATTTAAAAATAATACGAAACCTTCCCTTCCTCCTATTCGAACTGCAAGACAAGTATTGCAATCATCAGCTTTTGAAGAAACGGATTATAAAAGTTGGGAATCGTATTTTGAAAAAGAATATGAATCATTTAAAAAAGAACAAGCTCGCCTTACTTATAAACAAATGTATTTTCTTATGAGTATCTTTACAGATTTCTATACGAAACTTGAGCGCAAAGCTCCGCGCGTAATCGCCATACATGAATTATTCAGGTTACATGCAGCACTTTACTGCTTTCAAAAATTATTAGAAGAAATCCAGGCATTCGAAGCAAACAAAACATATTCTTATCACCAACCTGTTAATGTCGTTCGCCTATTTGTAGACAAAGTGGAATCCATCGTTCGGGACTTACAATCAGAAGCGATTCCTTCAGAGTCTGAAATAATTTTGCAAGAAACAGCTCGTCTCGTTCATGAAGTATTCTTCTCTACCGACGCTTATACGCAAGAGCGATTTTTCATTTATCGCCACATATGGAGTGAACTTTTAAACAATAAAGAGAAAATACAAGAGGAAGAAAAACGAATCGATACGAAAATTAATCCACTATCTAAAGCGTTAGCGTCTTCTCACCTTCTCTTTTTAAATGAAGAAGATCTACTAGCGATGGACTTACTAAAGAAACAACCTGCTTCTGTTGTGAGTCTATACTTCTATTGGTTAGAAGAACTATTAAGTGCCATGCAGTGGGATCGTGCGAAAAACTGGCTTTCCTTTACGTATAAACAAGTAAAGAAAACGATCCAAGATCACGAAAATACGATTTTTATAAAAGATATCGTTCGGCTATTTGTAATCATGTATGAAACATATGCAACACATACAAATGAACAAGCTGGTTTTGAAATGATCTTGCAGGAACTATTACCGTATAGTTTCACAAACTATGAACAGTACGTACTCGCGAAAAAACAGTATCGTACATGGGCAGAGCTTCATCTCTTATATGGGTTTGAAGCAATTGAACTGTTAAAAGAACCACTGAAAGATATTGAAAAAGAAGCGCCAGAAGCAGCACTTCCTCTTTATCATCTTGCTGCTGTAGAAGCAATTGAAGAACGAAATCGTAAATCATATAGACGCGCAGTTCGTTACTTAAAGAAATTACGTACATTATATAAACGATTAAAACGCACCGATGAATGGGATGCTTTCATTATTCACATCGCCAATCTCCATTCACGTCTGCGTGCACTACAAGAGGAATTACGGAAAGGAAAATTAATCGATGATCAATCAAACTGAAGTAACAATTAGGCTCCAGCATGTTAGTCAAGGTTGGTTCCTTTGGGGAGAAGATGACAGCGGTACTCCATTATCCGTAACAAGTTGGAAACGAAATGCATTCACATGGCACTCCACTTCTTTCTACGGTACGTTTCTAAAAGAAGCAACCTTCGAAGGAAAACAAGGTGTGCTGCTAACAAATGCACAAGCCTTTGAATACATTGCAAACAAACCGATGAATTCCTTTGCACATATTCAACTGAACGGCCCTATTACAGCACTTACAAAAGATGCAAATGAATTATGGGATGCCTTTACGAGCGGTAGCTTCGTACCAGATATGGAGCACTGGCCCAAGCAACCATCTTGGAAAGTTCAAAATACGCCAATTGAAGATGACACATTAGCATCTCTTTTCTCAGCAGCAGTTAATGAAAGCATATTACAAGACAATCGCTCAAATGACGGCTGGGAAGATGCTAAAAGACTATATGAACATTACGACTTTACGAAAAGACAATTGGAAACAGCACTACATGAAGAAGATTGGCTTCGAAAAATTGGTTATATTGAAGATGATCTTCCGTTTACAATCGGACTAAGACTGCAAGAACCACAAGAAGAATTTGAAATGTGGAAGCTTGAAACAATCGTGACACCAAAGCGCGGGGCGCATCGCATATATGTATACGAAAACATCGATTCCTTACCGAAAAGATGGCACGATTACGAAGAACGTATTACAGAAACACAAGAAGGTTTTAGTAAGCTCATACCGTGGTTAAAAGAAGGAGATACGTTCCGAAATGAGCTCTTTGAAACAGAAGCGTGGAACTTCTTAACAGAAGCAAGCAATGAATTACTTGCAGCCGGCATTACAATTTTACTACCATCATGGTGGCAAAATTTAAAAGCAACAAAACCGAAATTACGTGTCCAGCTGAAGCAAAATACAGTACAAACACAATCGTTCTTCGGTATGAATACGCTCGTTAATTTTGACTGGCGAATTTCGACGAACGGCATTGATTTATCAGAAAGCGAATTTTTTGAACTCGTTGAACAAAACGAACGTCTATTTAATATAAACGGTCAATGGATGCGACTAGATCCAGCCTTTATCGAAGAAGTAAGGAAACTCATGAACCGTGCCGATAAATACGGACTAGAGATGAAAGATGTCCTGCAGCAACATTTATCAAATACGGCTGAAACAGAAATTGTAGAAGATGATAGTCCGTTTACTGATATTGAAATCGAACTAGATGGATATTATGAGGAACTATTCCAAAAGCTACTTCATATTGGAGATATTCCAAAAGTAGATGTCCCTGCTTCACTAAACGCAACACTTCGTCCGTATCAACAACACGGCATTGAATGGTTGTTATATTTACGAAAGCTTGGATTTGGAGCATTGCTAGCTGACGATATGGGACTCGGGAAAAGTATTCAAACAATCTCTTACTTACTATATATAAAAGAAAACAATCTCAAAACAGGCCCTGCATTAATTGTAGCGCCGACATCTGTTCTTGGAAATTGGCAAAAAGAATTTGAGCGTTTCGCACCGAATTTACGTGTTCAATTACATTACGGAAGTAATAGAGATAAGGGCAATTCATTTGAAGATTTCCTTCAATCGGCAGATGTTGTATTAACATCTTATGCATTGGCTCAACTCGATGAGGAAGAACTAACTTCATTATGCTGGGATGCTGTTATTTTGGATGAAGCACAAAATATTAAGAACCCACATACGAAACAGTCGAAAGCAGTACGAAACTTACAAGCAAATCACAAAATCGCTTTAACTGGTACGCCGATGGAAAATCGCCTCGCTGAACTTTGGTCCATTTTCGACTTTATTAATCATGGATATCTCGGAAGCTTAGGGCAATTCCAACGTCGCTTCGTCACACCGATTGAAAAAGATCGTGATGAAGGAAAAATTCAGCAAGTTCAACGGTTTATCTCACCATTTTTACTGCGCCGAACGAAGAAAGATCAAACAGTCGCATTAAATTTACCAGATAAACAAGAACAAAAAGCTTACTGTCCTCTTACTGGTGAACAAGCTTCCTTATATGAACAACTTGTTCAAGATACACTGCAAAATGTCGAAGGATTAAGTGGAATTGAAAGACGCGGCTTTATATTACTTATGCTGAACAAGCTAAAACAAATTTGTAATCATCCAGCTCTTTATTTAAAAGAAGAAGAGCCACAAAATGTCGTTGAACGCTCTATGAAAACAAAAACGTTAATGGAGCTCATCGAAAATATAAAAGATCAAAATGAAAGTTGCCTAATCTTCACTCAATACATCGGCATGGGGAACATGCTAAAACGTGTGCTAGAAGAAAAATTCGGCCAGCGTGTTCTCTTCTTAAACGGTAGTGTACCGAAAAAAGATCGCGACAAGATGATTGAGGAGTTCCAAAACGGAACGTATGACATTTTTATCTTATCCTTAAAAGCTGGCGGAACAGGATTAAACTTAACCGCTGCCAACCATGTCATTCACTACGATCGTTGGTGGAACCCAGCTGTGGAAAATCAAGCAACAGACCGCGCATATCGTATTGGTCAAAAACGATTTGTTCATGTTCACAAACTCATTACAACAGGAACATTAGAAGAAAAAATTGATGAAATGCTAGAAAGAAAACAATCTCTAAACAATGCGGTCATCACAAGCGATAGCTGGATGACTGAACTATCAACAGACGAACTAAAAGAATTACTTGGTGTATAAAGTGAAACTTTAATCAGTGGAGGTTTTACTCCCCGCAAAAAAAAGCGCTAATCTCATTTGAGATTAGCGCTTTTTTCTATTCCAAAACCAATTACTTATTATAATTCCCGTTAATCCGCCGCACGTATCAAGCAATGAATCTTGCCACATTGGTGTACGGTCTCCCGTATACCATTGGTGAATTTCATCAAATGTTGCATAACCCGCAACGAAAAGAAGGGCATATATAAAACATCTTTTCCTCGAATGACCTGATCGATGAAAAGCGTAATAAATCAATGAACCTAGCATAAAGAACACCATAAAATGAGCACCTTTACGAAGGAAAAACTCAATAAATCCGCCTACACCTTTATTCGCAATACTAACAGGGGTTCCTCCACCATAATCAATAGATACCCATGAAAAATGCTCTTTCACAAATTCAACATTTACATATTGTTCAATATCTGAACGCATATCCTGCTTTTTATATGGTTGTGCCGAAGAATAGAAAATCAGCCCCATCCATAGTAATACAGGAATCCAAAATAACCATTTACGATTCATTATCCAGAATTCTCCTCTCTTAATCTTTTAAGGGTACCAAAAAAAAGAAAAAATTTCACGCCAAAACATGACATTTGTACCCTATTTATAAAGTGAAAGGAGGTGATACACATGGCAATTGAAACAATCGTAATGGATTTAACTTTACGTCTTGTCTTAAATAACGGATTAGATAAGAACGGCAAAACAGTTTTCAAGAGCAAACAATTTAAACGTGTTAAAACAAATGCGAGCTTAGATCAAGTACACAACGTAGCTCATGCTCTAGCTTCCTTACAAGCATCATCACTTCACGCTGTACAACTTGTAAGCACATCAGATCTTTCTAAACTATAAAGTAAAACTCGGATCAGTGGGGATTTTAATCATCCCCGCTGATTATTAGACCGCAATTTAACCGGCAGACCCAAATCCCATAAATAGCTTGATAAATACAAAGGAGGGAATAACAACATGCAAGTACTAGAGTTGATTTTCGCAAAAGAAGATGGAAAAACAGTCGTTTTTTCTATCGATACGCCCATCACACCAATCGATGCACAAGTCGTAAATCAAGTAATGGATACAATCCTCGCCTCATCTGTATTTTCATCCATTGATGAAAATACACGAAAAAAGGGAGCTCGCCTTGTAGAAAAAAATGTATCTGAAGTTCCAATTACTCTATAAAATGAAAAAGACGAATCTGCATCATTTTGCAGATTCGTCTTTTTTCTTCGGCATTTCAATCGGAATAAAAATCTTTGAGAAACCGACGCATACGTACTTATAATGTTCTTCACCTATATCAAACTCAGTCGTATATGTTGAGAAGAATATATAATCATTTCGCTTCGTATAATGATCAATTAATAACCCAACTTGTGGCTCAACATACTTTTTCGCTAACTTTTTACCGGCCGATGCCAAGTCGCCAAGGAGACCCTCTTCATTCTCTTTTTGAACTTCATCTAGCTTCTTACTCACATCATTACGCTTCATAAACTGCTTCGCTGCCCATTCTGTATATTCGCCCTTACTCGGATTACTGTTTGCTAAATATACTAGGAGAACGACAACTAAAGCCATAATAATATACTTTTTCTTCATACTATATCACCGCCTACTCTTTTCTATTTTCATATATATGTACAAGCGATGCAAATTAGAAAGACTATCACCTATTGATTGTAAACGAATAGCCAAAATTTACAATATGAAATAGAATATTAACGGTAAATTTACTTAATTTATATATAATTATATTCGGAATGAAAATTATAAGGGAGGATATAGAATTATGGATAATGAAAACAACATTTTTATTTCTAGTTCTACAATGATGCTTGAACCATGTAAACACCCTTATTACCGCACAAAAATTATCGACAGTAGCGGGAACCATCTTTACTCCTGTCAAACTGCTCTCCAACTTATACAGAAATCTTGTCTAACAAATATTCATTCTACTTATCAAGGGAGACGTAATGCCGTAAAAACAAAATTTAAATTCAAACAAAACGTTCCAATTCCGATCAATCATAGAGAATATATTTGTGCTTTCCCAACAGAATCTCCTGCTTCTCCAAATTGCATTTGGCTTTTCTTCAAACATGTTCATACAATAGAGTTTTTCAAAAAAGCTAAACAAGCTAAAATTCATTTTTCAAATGGAGCTACCGTAACGATACAAATTAGTCCCCATAAGTTAAGCCAGCAATTATGGAAAGCTGGATATGTATTATCCCAAATGAACATGCAAGATTCATCACCTTAATAACAAATAGAATGGAAGGTAGTATTTCCTTACCTTCCATTCTATTTTCTATTTTTATCCTTTTACACTATCTCGCATTTTCTCGAGTGCTTGCCGATACATCCATCTTACTTGATAATATGTCATTTCCGTCTCTAAAGCGATTTCTCCCATCGTCTTCCCTACAAAAAAACGTTCAAAAATAATATACTTCTCCTTCTCATCTAACACGCTCATAAAATCCTTCACTCTTATTTCAACGTCCTCAAAATGAAAGATATCCTCATACTCTCCTACACATACACATCTCTCCTGCACTGCGAACTCTTTCTTCAATCTCTCTAATATATAACCTCGCACCGTGACAACTGCATATGCAGGGAAATACCCCTTCTTTTCATCAAATCTTTCATACGCATGCCAAAGACCGATTAAACCACATTGATAATACTCTTCATAATCTTTACGAATACCTAATTTCTTTATTTGATTTACAATCATCCCTTCATACAAAACAACTGCCTCTTTAAAAGTCGCTGGCTTCACACAGTACCCGTTTCTAAAAGGTATACCTTTCTAGTATTCCGCGGTACCTTCACAATATAAAAATAAAGAAAAGATTTCACTGTGAGTAATTTCAAATACTACCGACGGAATTTGAAATTACACTAGATAGTATTTGAAATTTTGTTGGTGGTATTTGAAATAGGGGTAAAAATAAAAAAGGTGACTCCTTTAAAGAGTCACCTTTTTAAAATAATATGTTATGCACCAAAGCCGCTTACTAAACCTCTTACAACGCCGAATGCAATTGTTAGGATAAAGAAGATTACAATTAAAATCGTAGCTTGTTTCTTACTTAAACCAGCTACAATGTGTAAGCCTAGTCCTGTTAGAATGAGGCTCCAAATATTAAAAATTTCAATTGAAGAGGCAATTCCATGTGCTACTGTCCCTTGTTCAAATAAAGGAGCTAAACTTGTATAAACATCAGTGCCATTTCCATCAAAAATAAAGCCTAATCCTGCATTTAACAATCCGCCGATATAATAAACAAGATTAGCATATAAGTAAATCGATAATATTTTCATGTATGGTGTATCATTGCTCATAAACATCATAATAATTTTATAAAAACCTGCCGCAATAAAGAGACCTATAGGTGTTCCTAATAGACCAACAAGTGCGCCTCCACCAAGGGTAAATCCTTTTACCATTGCCCCTGTTTCACCATTTAATTCTTTTGCCAATTCTGGAGTACTAATTAATGTTAAGTAAGACACTGCTGTTGCTATAATCGTTCCTAATATAACAAATAAGACAAATGCCCCCCAAACCGGACTTTTCGTCTTCATTCTCTCAAACTGCTCACCTGGAGAAGTAATCATTCCTAATAATGATGGCTTCTTCGCGCCTACATCTTGCGTATTAATATTTGCTTCCATTATAACGCCTCCTTCTATTTATATAACCCGTTCTAACGGGCGGTTCACTTCCTCATATAGAGGCTACGAACCGCCCACTAGAACGGTAATGTGTAGTTCTACTACACTATTAATTACTCATAACGCAATGCTTCAATTGGATCTAATTTCGCAGCTTTATTTGCTGGAATTAATCCGAAAATAATACCGAGTGTCATCGAGAACAGTACGCCTCCAACGACAACTTCCCATGAAACGAGTGGCGGCCATTTTGCGAATGTAGAAACGATATATGCTCCGCCATACCCAAGACCAATTCCGATTAAACCACCTAGAAGTGTTAACATAACGGCTTCAATTAAAAACTGTAATAAAATTTTACTACGTGTTGCTCCAAGCGCTTTACGTATCCCAATTTCGCGCGTACGCTCCGTTACAGATACGAGCATGATATTCATAACACCAATACCACCAACGACTAATGAAATACCAGCGATACCACCGATAATCATCGTCATGATGCTAGTTACTTTAGAAACATTTTCTTGGAGTTCTTTTAAATTCACCAGTTCATATTTACCTGGGATTTCACTTGGCTTACGACTATTTAATACATCAACAGCTCGTTTCCCTGCTGCTTCTAAATTGTCTACATTTTTAGCTTGAATTGCGATATTTTGAATATCATCTGTCCCGTATAAAACAGGCCATAACGTAAGAGGAATTAACGCTTCTTCCATTTCAAATCCCATAAATTCATTATCTGATGTATACACACCAATAATTTGCATTGGCTGTCCCTTCATCTCAATAATTTGTCCAACTGGGTTTACGTCCTTAAATAACGTTTCCTCTGTTTTTGTGCTAATCATCACAACGTTATTCGCGTGAGAAATATCTGATTCATTTAAGGAGCGGCCCTTTACAACCTTTACTTTATTAACCGCAAAATATTCATTATCAAGTCCAATAACATTCAGCCTTGCTTTTTTATCATTTACATCAAGTGTCTCTGTTGTCGAATTTGTTGTAATAACGTGTGAAACATCTTTCACTTGTTTTACTTCCAAAATATCCTCTTCCGTTAACTTCGGTATTTCAAATCCACCTATAGCAAATTCATCATTAATATCTGCTTTAAATTGAATTGGCATAAGGTTATTACCACCAGAACCTGCGAATTTCGATTTCAACATCGCTTCCCCGCCTTGCCCAATTGCAACGACAGTAATAATCGAACCTACCCCGATAATAATACCGAGCATCGTAAGAGCTGAACGTAGTTTATGAGCTAAAATAGAAGATAAGGCAATTTTTATACTATCTAGTAAACTCATACCGCACACCTTCTATCTTCTGTAACTTTCCCGTCTCGCAGTACAATGCGGCGGGAAGAATACGCTGCTACTTCCTCTTCATGCGTAACCATAACAATCGTCGTACCTTCTGCATTAAGCTTCGTGAAAATATCCATAACTTGCTCACCAGACTTCGTATCAAGTGCACCAGTCGGTTCATCGGCCATAATGAACGTTGGATTATTCGCAATCGCTCTTGCAATCGCTACACGCTGCTTCTGTCCACCTGATAACTCATTTGGTAAATGATGCACGCGATCTGCCAATCCAACTTTACCTAACGCCTCCAAAGCACGCTTGCGACGCTCCGCTTTCTTCACGCCACCATATACGAGCGGAAGCTCAACATTTTCCACTGCCGAAAGACGCGGAAGCAAATTAAAGTGCTGGAATACAAAGCCAATATATTCATTACGAATTAAAGCAAGCTTTGACTCGTCTGCTGTTAAGATATTCACATCGTTCAGCATATATTCGCCTTCTGTTGGACGATCTAAACAACCGATAATATTCATAAGCGTTGATTTACCAGAACCAGACGGTCCCATAATCGAAACGAACTCACCGCTCTGAATTGTTAAACTAATACCATGCAAAATCGGCACTGCCAATTTTCCTTGATAATACGTTTTAGCAATATGATTTAACGTAATCATTTCTCTTTCACTTCCATTCCGTCATACACATCGTCGGAAGGATTTTTAACCACCTTTTGCCCCACTGTTACGCCTTCTACAACCTCTGTCCAATCTCCATCAGTAGAACCTTTTTTCACATTTTGTTTACGAAGCTTCCCTTTATCCTCAACATAAACAAATGCATCATCGCCTTTTGCTACAATGCTCTTACTTGGGACAGCAATCATCTTCTTATTCTCTAAGTTTACTTGCAATGAAACATGATAACCTGGAGATAAACCATCTTGACTATCAAGACTTGCTTTATATGTATACTGAGACATATTTTGAGTTGCTTCACCCATGCCGCCAGCTTGCGCCATCTCTGCACTTGTTGGGAACTCACTTACCTCTGTAATCTTACCTGTCCACTTCTTCTTATTATTTGCTTTTGCAGTTACAGTGAATGTTTGATCTTTTTGGATTTGTGACTTTTGAAGCTCAGTTAACGTACCTTGAACTTGGAATGGATCTTTAGAAGCTACTTGTAAAAACGCTTTTCCTTGACCACCTAACGCTTGAGATGAACTTTGTGCCGCATCTTTATCTAACTTTTGAACAACACCAGCAAAATTGCTATAAATCGTAAGTTCTTTCTGCTTCTTACTTAACTCTTCTTTCTGCAACTTTCCTTTTTCTTTCTCAAGGTCAATTGTTTTTTGTCCTATCTCTAACTCGTTTACTTGCTCTTCCATCGGATCTGTTACTTCTTTCCCAGCTCCGTTATCTTTCGCCTTCTTAATTTCTTTCTTTAACGAATCAATCTTCTTTTTTCCTTGATCATAACGCATATCCGCCATCTTCTGATCAAGCTCAGCTTGCTTCATTTGAAGGTTAATCTCTTCATTATCATAAGAGAATAACTTCGTGCCTTTCTCTACCTCTTGCCCTTCTTTTACCTCAATATCTTTCACTTTCCCTTTGGCCGGATCTGCATAGAAGCTTTCAATATTACCAGGCTTCACCTGACCAGAAATTAACTTCGTATTATTCAGCTTACGCTCTGTCACTTTCTCAAAACTTACAGCATCAGCATTTGTTGATGCACCCTTCTTCTTACCTTGCATAACAAAAATATTAATTGCCGCTACAATAACAATTAGTGCAATAACCCCAATAATAATCCATTTCTTCTTCTTGTTTGGAGTACGAACCGTATTTGGTAACATATTACCGCTCCTTTTTTATAACTTAATAGTTTAATATAAAAATTGTATAAAACTTTCTGAAAATAAACTGTATATTATTACAATCTTTTTACAAAGTTTTACACATCCATTTATATTGTAACAAAAATTCCAATGATTAGAAATATGACATTATATCTTTTAAGATAGATTTAAGGAAAGGAAAAAGGATAATTTAAATTGAATTTTCAAGTACTTTTTATATGAATGTAAGCCATCTTTTATTAATAAACTTCTTACCAAGATAAATTATTAAAATCATTTTCCTAATTGTACTACTATCATTTTTGTCATATATATTTGACATTTCATTTATTCAATTATAAAATGTCACATATAAATGACATTTTGGTACACGAGGTCTACAACCATAAATGGGAGGGTTATATTTGAATAACGTTAAACAATATCGAAAATCTGAAGGGCTATCGCAGCTAGAGTTAGCTAAAAAAGTTAACGTGGCGAGACAGACAATAAATTTAATTGAAAATAATAAATATAACCCTTCTTTAGCCTTATGTATCGAATTAGCAAAAGCACTAAAAACAGATTTAAACAGTCTATTTTGGGAGGGAGATTAAATGATGAAAATTGAATGGAAAGAAAGAGTTTATAATAGTTTTGTTGGAACACTGAGTGAGAGAGATGAATATCAAAAACAAGAAATCAATAAAGAATTATCTGTAGCTGGAATTGGTTTATGGTGGCTAAATATGTTGGTAATGCTTATTATGTTACTTGTCGATACTATGAACCACACAATATCTATAGGAACAATATTCATTTTTCTATCTAATATGATTTATGCTAATTATTTAGTCTTTAAATTCAAGAAAAAAGGTTTAAGTGATACTGAATGTGCAACAAAAGAAGAATATTTACAACACAAGAAAAAATTAAGAAAAGCTGGCTTAAAAGCAGGTGTGCTTTGGGGCTTTCAAATGTTTGTTTTTATGAATTATATCCTTCCCTATGTAGGTTCAGAAGAAATCTCTATTTCTTTATTTGATGTTATGCTTTGGGGCTGCGCCGGCGGATTTTTCGGTACAACCATGTATCTATTTGGTTTATGGAATCTAAAAAAATTATATTAAGTAACAAAAGTCTTTTACATATTAAACTGCAATTTTACATACTGTTTGTTTTTTCTAATATAAAAGCTATCCAATCACAATTGGATAGCTTTTCAAACAAAATATTACGCCGCTTTAGGATCTTTTCTCTCATGTCCACGTTGAACAATAAATAAGAAGATTGTTGATAAAACCGCTCCTGTTAATAGTAAGATGAAACAACCATCCCAGCCAGAACTATCAACAATAACACCAATTGCTGCGTTAGCTACAAGACTTCCGCCTACATAACCGAATAGACCACACATACCAACTGTCGTACCTACTGCAAATTTCGGTACTAATTCCATCGCACTTAAACCGATTAAGAACTGTGGTACATAAATTAAACAACCGATAATAGAAACTGCAATACTTACAACAAGTACGCTAGTTGCTTGCCAATATATAAACGTACCAATAACAACTCCAACCATACTAATAATACATAATGGCATACGTTTTCCTTTAAATAATTTATCACTTAAAAAACCAACGATTAATGAACTTGGAATTGCCATACCTTCAAAGATTGCATATGCCGCATGCGCTTCTGCTTTTGAAAATCCTTTAACTGTCGTTAAATAAAGTGGAACCCAGTTAATAACACCGAAACGAATTAAATAAACAAAAGCATTCGCAATACATAAGAACCATACAAATTTATTTTTCACTACATACTTCATTAAAATTTCTTTTGGTGACATCTTGTTAGCATTATCTGCTTTTTCAAGATTTTCATAGTCATTACGATACTCATCAATTGGAGGAAGACCTTCAGATTCTGGTGTATCCTTCGCATTGATCCAAACAAGTACTGCAATTACCATTGCGATAATCGCAGGGAAAATAAACACGCCGCCTTGCCAATGATTTTCACCGAAAATACCTACACCAATTCCGACAAGTGGTGGCACAAGCATTCCACCAACGTTATGTGAAATATTCCAAAGACCTGTTTTCGTACCACGTTCTTTCTTCGAGAACCATTTCGTCATAACAATACTACAAGGTGGTGCTCCCATACCTTGTACAATACCGTTAACAACAAGTAATGTAACAATCATCCCAAATGATGATGCAAAGCCGAAACAAATATTTACAAGCCCTGATAAGAATAAACCGACTGCGATAAAGCGCTGGGCGAAAGCTTTATCTGATAAATTCCCCATAAAGAACTTACTAAATCCATAAACAATTGCCATTACTGAACCTAGTAGACCAATTTCAGCTGTACTAAAACCATATTCTTGTACTAAATACGTACTTGATAACGTAAAGTTACTACGAACTAAATAATAAGCAGCATATCCAACTGAAATCCCGATTAACACACGAATACGTAGTAATCGATATACACGGTCGATCATATCCGCTGGCAATCTTTCAATTGCAGGTGCTGGCTTGAGCCATTTAAACATATATTTCCGTCTCCTTTTCTCACTTCAGAGAGAGACGCTGTCTATTCCATATCTCGATTATTCCGCTATTTGATATATTTTGGTTTGTTCTTCTAACCGGCTGTCCTTCTATTTCTTTCTCATTCTTCGCAAACATCGTTGGTACGCCAAACGACACTTTTTCTAAAATATGCCCCGCTTCTTCTGATAAACAATAATCAATAAATAAATCCGCAATAATACCACTCGGTGCACGTTTTAGTTTCGAAATCGCATTAACAGATAACCCTGTTTGCTCAGGTTCGTTACTTAAAATCGGAAAGCCTTGTTTTTGAAGCATTTTCTGATCTCCCATAAAGTTGATGCCTATCATATATTCACCGCTCGCAACAAGTTCTGCTGGAATGTAACCATTCACTGTTACTTCTCCAACTTGTTCTGCCAGATTCTTCACATATTCCTTCGCTTCCTCTTCACCTAACGTATCAATAAGTGATTGGAAAAACGTATATGCTGTACCTGAAACATTTGGATCGGGCATGACAATCTTTCCCTTATATACTGGATTCAATAAATCTTTCCATCTTAACGGATACGAGAGACCGAGCGGCGCTATTTCCTCGTTCCACCGCTCTTTATTAATCGCAATTGCCAGCTTCTCCACTTCATAACCGTACCAATAACCATCTTTATCTTTAACAGTTTTTGAAATACGATTTGCATGTTGGCTTATCACAGGAATAGAAAGATTTTTTTGCTTCATCATTTGATGCGCATCTACTGTACCGCCAATAATAATATCCGCCTTCGGATTTCCAGCTTCTTCTTCCACTCTACGAAGAAGTTCTTCTGTTGAAAGACGAATAAATTCATACGTACATCCGCGCGGCTTACAAAATGATGAAAGTAACGCTTCACCAACTTCCTCACGAGCCGCCACATACGCAACAATATGACGATCATCCAAAATAGGGAGACCATTTTTACTATATTTAATAGAGGTTGTATCTCGAGAGCAACTAGACATCGCTCCTCCAATTACTAGCAAAAAGAAGAAAAAGGCTATCTTTCTCATGACGCATTCTCCTTTACGAATAACTCTGCTAGAGAGCTTTTCATATACATGACATTTCCGTTATTATCACCGAGATATTGCACAACAAAGTACGATGGATACACAGAAATCGTAAGAATATCTTCACGATCATTCTTTACACGCTTACCTGTTTTATAAGCTGTAATATAAGCAATCGGTTCATTCTGCGATTGTAATAACTTCTGAATTTCTCCGTAATCTGTAATTTGCTTTGCGTATCGAATAGAATCAAGTATGTGCGTAAGATTGATAGTACGTACCACATCACCTTGACGTACTATGACATCCTTTGCTGAAGCAAAGAAATCACTAATACGCTCTGGTGTGTAATACAGGCTTAATAAATACGTTTGAAGTGCTGAAATCATCGGATCCATGCCATTCTTTCCGTATACATTTTCCCCATACTGGAACAAGTCACCTACTGCAAAAGTACGCTTATGTCCATTCAAGTACGTTACTTCTCCAGTAAATACTTGTTCTTGGCTCTTAACGTCCCCAGGCTCTATTCGAATTCGGTCAAAGAATGAAACAATCGTATGCAAACGAACTTCATCCGTTACAACAATTTCTCCCCACTTTTCATGTCTTACTTTCACTTCAATTGGAAGAGATTCATTCACCCTTTGTAAAACGGCTTGTTTATCATTTACAATGTTAATTCGATTATAGATTTGCTTCTCCATAACATAAAACAAAACAAGAGAAACAATCATACAAATGACAAACATAAGAATTTGAAATGATAGCCTTTTCATTTCTGCCTACCTCCAAGATAAAAAAACGTTGTTTCGAAAATACCGCATAATTGTTTCATAATACCGCATAATTGTTTCATAAATGTATCATTTAACCGCTTTCAAGTTTTTTATGTCTTCCATCCTTCTCGGAAGCAAAAATGTAATGAATATTGTAGTACCTATTTCTTCACTACTCTCAATCCGCATGCTTCCGCCCTGCTTATTCATAATCTCCTGACAAATATACAAACCATAACCATTCCCGTAACTAGAAGGAAGTGCCTTTCCTTTCGGAGATTCATTCCACTCTGCAAGCACCACTTCATCTATACCGATCCCATCATCATGAACAAAAACCTTCGCCTCATGCTCATTTACAATTATATTCATACGAATGTGAGAAGCATCACTATACTTAATTGCATTATCAAGCACATTTAAGAAAATTTGCTTCGTCTTATCAAAATCCGCAACAACATGTACATCTGTTAACTCATTTATCACTTCAATTTCAAACTGATTTAGACGAGGCTTCACAATTGAAACTGCTTCCTCTGCCAATGCCTTTATGTTCACAACTGTAGGAGACACTTCAAACGTACTCGTTCCATATTTCGAGGACTTAAGCAATTCCTCTACAAGTGATAATAAACGCTCACTTTCCACAGCCACATAACGAAGACTTTCCTGTACATCTTCTTTCGATTGTAACTTCGGAATTAAATCAACAGAACCGATAATTGCCGTTAGCGGTGTTTTTAGCTCATGCGTAATGCGGTCTAGGAAATCTTTCTGCTTCTCCTTCTCCTCCTGCAATTGCTTAATATGCAGTTCAATTCCATCGGCCATCGCGTTAAAAGATGCTGAAAGCTGAGCGATTTCTACGTACTCATTTAACTCAATCTTACTCTTATAATCACCATTCGCGAGCCTCTGTGCCATTTGTCTCAACTGATCAATCGGTTTATGAAGAGACTTCGCCAAACGAATCGCAAAGAAAATACCGGTAGCTACTAAACAAAGGGACGTCATTAAGAACGTCCAGCTCACATTTGTTAAAACTTCCTTCTCACCCGTTAACTCATTTATAAAACGAATACTTCCAATGACATCGTTTCCATAATACACCGGGCTTGAAAACAAAAGAATGGGAGCGGGATCCGCCTCTTCGAAAACATAAGACTTCTTCCCCTTCAAAGAACTCTCAATGTCGATGTTACGGTGAAGCAATGCTCCTTTTTGTGTATCTGCAACAACATCGCCATTCTTCCCGATCATCTGCACACGGACATCCATACGCTTCGCTAAATACGACGCAATTAAAAGTGAATTCGGACCAAGCGTATCCACTTCTGCTTCCTTCTCTAAATAATTCATCGTATAAATTTGTGCTTCTACACTTAACTTTTCTAAAGAATCTGCTGCATTATGATACATATTCTTTTCTAACGTAATATAAACAACTGCATATAAAAGAACAAAAATCGGAATTAACAGCCCAACTATTCCAAACACCATATTTCGCTTTAAAGACATACCATCACCACTTAACAATCCAGTTTATAGCCAACGCCATAAATTGTCTTAATATATTCTCCGCTCGTCCCAAGCTTCTTGCGAAGTCTCTGCACCATAATATCAACTGCTCTCGTATTTCCGATATACTCAAACCCCCATACTTTCTCAAGCAACTCATCCCTCATAAACACACGCTGCGGATTTGAAACAAACAACTGACATAAATTAAACTCTCGGTACGTTAACTGAATCTCTTGTCCACTCACATGTACCTTTCTTTCCTTAGGACAAATCACTATCTCTCCAGCCTCAATTACTTCATGACTTACAGCGACCTCCGTCTTCTTTACACGCCGCGCCATATTCTTAACCCGAAGAATAAGCTCCGCATAATTAAACGGCTTCGTCACATAATCATCAGCACCAAGCTGCAAGCCAAGCAACTTATCATTCATCTGACTCTTTGCCGTTAACATAAGCACCGGAATATCCCTATCCCTCTCACGGAACAAACGAAGCAACTCATACCCATCCGTATCCGGAAGCATAACATCCAAAATCAATACATCCGGCCCTTCATTCCATCGCTCCAAAGCTTCTCTCCCATCAGCCGCTGCCAATACTTCATAACCTTCCATCTCCAACTGCATCCGAATTAAATTACGAATACTCGATTCATCATCAACCACAAGTATTTTCATTATTTTCCTCCTTCCATCATGTATTATAGTACAGTTTAGTATAGCAAAAATCGTACAAAAAAAGAGAGGGTATTGTCGAACATATTTTGTCGACGATACCCTCTCTTATACAAGTCATAGCTTATATCCTATCTTGCAGCATACAACCTATTAAATAAATCAACTTTATCATAAAAGAAGGATTCGGCACATAACCAAATCCTTCCACAATTTATTATAAACGATTCATAATGTCTTCTTTAATAGTAAGTAACTTTTGTTCACTATTTTGTAAAGAACTATCTTTTACACCAAAGTAAAACTTAATCTTCGGCTCAGTTCCAGATGGACGTAGGCAGAACCATGAACCATCCTCTAATTGATATTTTAACACATTTGATTTCGGTAAGTGAATCTCTTCTTTATGTCCATCTTGTAAAGATGTAACGATGCTTGCTTTATAGTCTTCCACTGCTACGACTGTTAAGCCTGCTACTTCTTTCGGCGGATTCTCACGGAACGTTGCCATCATCTCTTGGATTTTTTCAGCTCCATCTTTTCCTTTTAACGTTAACGATACAAGGTCTTCACGGAAGAAACCGTACTTCTCAAATACTTCTAATAGACCGTCATATAACGTTTTCCCTTGTGATTTGTAGTATGCAGCTACTTCACATGCAAATAGGACAGATTGTACTGCATCTTTATCACGGCAGAATGGGCGGATTAAATAACCATAGCTTTCCTCATAACCGAATTGGAATTCATATTGTCCGCTTTCTTCATACTGCCTAATTTTCTCACCGATAAATTTAAATCCAGTTAACGTATCAACTGTATCTAAACCGTATGCTTTCGCAATTGTACGGCCAATCTCAGACGTTACGATTGTTTTTAATACGACACCGTTCTCCGGAAGCGTTCCGTTTTCTTTCTTTTGAGATAGTAAGTAATCAAGCATTAATGCACCTGTTTGGTTTCCTGTTAATACTTGGAACTCACCATTATGATTACGCACTGCTACACCAAGGCGGTCTGCGTCAGGATCAGTTGCGATTAATACATCTGCGCCTACCTTTTCACCGTCACGAATGGCATACTCAAACGCTGCGTGCTCTTCTGGGTTCGGTGATTTTACTGTAGAGAAGTTTGGATCTGGTAACTCTTGCTCTTTTACAACTGTCACATCTGTAAATCCAACTTCTTTTAAACCACGGCGTACAGAAATATTTGATGTTCCGTGTAATGGTGTAAAGACGATTTTTAAGTCTTTGCCGACCTTTTGCACCATTTCTTTATTAATGATGACATTGTTCAATTCTGCAGCATATGCATCATCTACTTCTTGTCCAATAATATGTAATAAACCGTCAGCTTTTAATTGCTCTACATCAGCGACTTCAACTGTTAATTCATCTTCTACTGCATTTACGTAGCTAATTAACTCATCTGCTTCTTTTGGAGGTAACTGTCCACCATCTTCACCGTATACTTTGTATCCGTTATATTCAGGTGGATTATGGCTTGCCGTAAGAACGATTCCACTTACTGTATGTAAATGACGAACTGCGAAAGAAAGTACTGGCGTTGGACGTAAGCTTTCAAACACATATGTTGTGATACCGCGTGCCCCAAGTGTAGCAGCAACTTCCATTGCGAACTCAGGTGATTTATGACGAGAATCATAGGCTACAACAACACCGCGTTTTTTCGCTTCCTCACCTAATTTTTCAATAAAGCTTGCTAATCCTTTTGTTGCTTTACGAACTGTATATACGTTTAAACGGTTCGTACCAGCACCAAGTTCACCACGCATACCACCTGTGCCAAACTCTAGATTTTTATAAAAGCTATCCTCGATTTTCTTCTCATCTTGCTTCATATTTTCTAGCTGTTCTTTTAATTCTGCATCTAATTGTGCGTAAGAAAGCCAGCGACTAAATTCTTGTTTCCAATCCATTCTATTATCCTCCAATTTCAAATTTAAAAGGTATGCCATAGAACACATACCTTTTAAACTAGTAAATTAATTTCTTATATTTTAATTTTAAATCCTTATTTCTCATACCCATGGGGTTTCTTCTGGTGCCAATTCCAAGCATGTTCAATAATTGTTTTTACATTTACATACTTAGGGTCCCATCCTAACTTCTCTTTCGCTTTTTGAGAAGAAGCAACTAAACGCGCTGGGTCGCCTGCACGGCGAGGTGCTACTTCAGCTGGAACCTCATGATTTGTAACTTCACGAACTGCATCAACGATTTCTTTTACACTGAAACCATTACCATTTCCTAAGTTATAAAAATCGCTCTCTCCGCCACCTTGTAGATCTTTAAGCCCTAGGAAATGAGCCGCTACTAAATCTTCAACATGAATATAATCACGGATACAAGTACCGTCTGGTGTATTATAATCATCACCAAACATCATAATCTTCTCACGTTGGCCTAACGCCACTTGCAACACAAGAGGAATTAAATGCGTCTCTGGGCGATGATCTTCTCCAATAATACCACTTGGAGTTGCACCAGCCACATTAAAGTATCTAAAGATCTTATAACGTAAATTTGAAGCTTGGCTATACCAATGAAGCATCTTCTCGATTGCTAACTTCGTCTCTCCATACGTATTCGTTGGATTCGTCATCGTTTCTTCAGTAATAAGATCAACATCTACCTCACCATACGTTGCCGCAGTTGAAGAGAAAATAAACTTATCTACCTTAAACTCATCCATTACCTCTAATAAACAAAGTGCACCATACACATTATTATTATAATATTGAAGGGGCTGCTCCATACTAACTCCAACTAAAGAATCTGCTGCAAAGTGCATAACCGCCTCAATATTTTCTTGTTTAAAAACATCCCTTAAAAAGGATTTATCACGAAGGTCGCCATTATAAAACTTCGCGCCTTCCGTAATTGCATCTTCATGACCAGTTTGTAAGTTATCTACTACTACTACAGATAAGCCTTCGTCTACTAATTTTTTCACAGCGTGAGAACCGATGTAGCCAGCTCCGCCACAGATTAGGATTGAGTTCATTGTTTTCCTCCTACTATTTTCAAATCTCTTAATTATAAAAGGAAAAGGTATACGAGAACTCGTACACCTTTTATCTCTCCTTCATTACTTAGCTACAAAATAATCAGTTACATATTTCGCCCAAACTTCATGTCCTTTTGCACTTGGGAAACCAAACTCTTCTTGTAAATATGGTAAAATCGCCTTTGTAGATGCATCAGGCCACGCTTCCCAATGATTAACATATGTATAACCATTTTGCGTCGCGAATTGTTTTAATGCTTCAATCGCTTTTGGATAATTCTTCGCACCATACACTGGATTTGATGGTTGAATCATAATTGTAGCACCCTTTGCACTAGTAGAAAGTGCTTGAACGAACTTCTGTGTATTTGCTACAGAGTTTCCGTTACCACTTTTACCATTATCAGTAATAAATGGTGGTTCAAATAAAATCACATCTGGATTCTCTTTCGCAATCTCTTTATCACGTTTATTCGTAATTAACTCTTCTGTGCTTTCACCCTTATATTCCTTTACAGTCACATTCCATAAACCTTTACCGTAAGCAGTTTCTAAATTAGTTGTTAACTTAGCTGCCCAAGCACCTTTTTCGGATGAAGAAGCTTCATCACCAACAATAACAAGATTTACTGCCTTTTTATCCTCAGCAGCTTTCTTTAACTTCTCTTTCACTGCATCTGGCAAGTTCTTCGCGTATGCCTCATTAAAAGATGACTTCGCATCTTGTTTTTTCTCTTCCTTTTTCTCTTCCTTTTTCTCTTCTTTCTTGGCTCCGCTATCTTTCACTTCAGCCTTTGTTTTCGTTACTTCACTCGTTTGTCCTGTTGCATTCGCAATCTTCTTATTCCAGTACAATTTACCGCTCACAATCGAAGCTACAAACAATACAAAAATAACAAGGACAAGTACTGCTTTCTTATTCATCGATTCACCTCATCTATTAATCTCACAATATATAATACTAATATAAATCCATGCAAAAATAAACCCAACTCCTTCCAAAGGAGTTGGGTTATTACATATTACTTAGTTAATTCAAGATGTGCTCGTAACTTATTTGTTATATCTTGTTTCGCTGCATCCGGAACATAGTAGTACCAAATACCATCAGCGGCTTTGTGACCGTCGCCTGGGATTTGAATTTCTTCACTGTTCTCCATACAATCTTTATAATTCTTTTGAATATCAAACATTTGATCCTGAGTTAAACTTGTTTTAACGTTCTTCTCAATTGCTTTTAATACATCACCGTAGCTTGCTAATGAAGAAACACTAGCACCCTTTTTAATTACTGCTTGGATTACTTGACGTTGGCGCATTTGACGGCCAAAGTCACCGCGCGGATCTTCATAACGCATACGAGTATACTTTAATGCTGTTTCACCATTTAAATGGATATTCCCTTTAGCAAAATGTTGCTCTCTTGACGTAAATTCCAAATCGTTATTTACATCAACACCACCAACAGCATCTACAATATCTCTAAATCCAGCCATATTTACTTCAATGTAATGATCAACCGGTACATTTAGGAAATTCTCAACTGTTTTTACAGACATATCAATACCACCAAATGCATAGGCGTGGTTGATTTTATCTTTTTTCCCTTTACCTACAATCTCCGTATAAGAGTCACGTGGAATACTCGTAATTTTCATAGATTTTGTTTTTGGATTTAAGGTAAATAACATAAGTGAGTCTGATCTACCTGTCCCATTATCTTCCTGATCTACACCCATCAGTAAAATAGAGATAGGTTTATTATCCGAAACGTCTACTTTCTTATCTCGTTTATCAGACTTATCGCGATCCAAAGGCTTATGCACCGTATTTAACGTATTAGATACATTAGAGTAAACAGTATATGCATATACACCACCAGCAATAACAAGAACACCAATGATACCTAGAATCCAAAATAGAATCTTTTTCTTCATCGTTTTTCCTTCTTTCGGTTAACAATTTTAATAATTCACATATGAACCTATAATACTATACTTCCATATATATGGCTTGTAAATCATTAAAGTATAATGAGTTATTGTACTACAAAGTAAATTTACATTCACTTCATAATTCAAATAATAAATATAGAGATAACACTAGTCAGGTGTTATCTCTATAAATTAATTATTTTATTACTTTTCCAATGATGAATATTGTTTTGTAAAGTAGTTTTGATATTCGCCCGTTACAATCGCTTTCCACCATTCTTCATTATCTAAATACCACTGAATCGTTTGAGCAATTCCTGTTTCAAATGTATAAGTTGGTTTCCAACCTAACTTTTCTAGCTTTGTTGGATCAATTGCGTAACGTTTATCATGACCTAAGCGATCTTGAACGAACTCGATTAAGTCTTCTGATTTACCAAGCGTACTAATAATTGTTTGAACTACTTCTAAATTTGTACGTTCATTATGCCCACCAACATTATACACTTCACCATTTATGCCTTCATGCATAACTAAATCAATTGCTGCACAATGATCAATAACGTGTAACCAGTCACGAATATTTTTACCATCTCCATATACAGGAACCTTTTCATCATTTAATACACGTGAAATTGTTAATGGAATTAATTTTTCTGGGAAATGGAATGGTCCATAATTGTTTGAGCAACGTGTAATATTAATTGGTAAACCAAATGTTTCATGATACGCTCGAACTAATAGGTCAGAAGAAGCTTTACTTGCGCTATATGGGCTATTTGGTTGTAGAGGCGTCTCTTCTGTAAAGAATGTAGTTGGATCAAAATCTAATTCACCGTATACTTCATCTGTCGATACATGAACAAATTTAGTAATACCAAACGCTTTTGCTGCATCTAATAATACTTGTGTCCCTAATACATTGGTACTAATAAATACTTCAGGTTCAGTAATAGAACGATCCACATGACTCTCTGCAGCAAAATGCACAACATAATCAAATTTTTCTTGTTCAAATAGTTGGTTTACCGCTTGACGGTCTACGATATCAACCTTAGCGAATGAATAGTTATCTTTGTTCTCAATATCTTTATGCTTTGTTAAATCTCCTGCATATGTCAATACATCTAAATTTACAATATGATAATCTGGATATTTATTTACCATATACTGTACAAAGTTTCCTCCAATAAAACCTGCGCCACCTGTTACTAATACTTTCTTTTTTTCCATCTTATTTCACCTCTTGTTGTAATTGTGTAATATAATGTTTTGTTGCTTTCTTCCAATCTTGTAATGGCTCAAATCCATTATCAATTAATTTCTGCTTAGACATACGTGAATTTTTAGGACGTACTGCACGAGTAGGATACTCTTCTGTTGTAATACTATTTACTTTCACATCTTGTCCTGCTATTTCAAAGATTTCTTGCGCAAATTCAGCCCAACTACAGAAACCTTCATTTGTAGCATGATATGTACCATATTTCTCTGTTACAACCATATCAACTAACAACCGAGCTAAATCATATGTGTAAGTTGGTGATCCTATTTGATCCCCAACAACGTTCAGTTCATTACGTGTCTCACCTAAACGAAGCATCGTTTTAATGAAGTTATTTCCATTAATACCGAATACCCATGAAATACGCACAATAAAGTTGTTATCTATTAAACTTCTAACTACTTTTTCCCCCTCATGCTTTGTTAAACCATAGTACCCAACCGGATTAGGCGCATCAGTTTCTACAAATGCATGAGTTCCTTCTCCATCAAATACATAATCTGTACTAATATAAACAAATTTAGCATTTAACTTTTTTGCTGCTGTAGCAAGGTATTTTGTACCTTCTACATTCACATTCCAACAAAGTTCTTTATCATCTTCAGATTTATCAACAGCCGTATATGCTGCACAATGAATAATTGCATCTGGTTTTACTTTATCTACAAATTCATAAACCGCTGCTTCGTTTGTAATATCTAAATCTTCTATTCCAATACCTTGCATTTCTAGCCCTTGCTTTTCTCCACGTTTTACTACGTCATATCCAAGCTGACCATTATAACCGGTTACTAAAATTTTCATTTTTTTACTCCCCGTATACAAAGTTTTTTTCTGCTTCTTTTAATGAAGGTGCTTTTTCGTCTTTTTCAGATAGCACTGGTTGAATTTCCATTGGCCATTCTATACCAACCTCAGCATCGTTCCAAATGATTCCTCGATCACATTCAGGTGCATACAATTCATCAACTTTATACTGCACCTCAACATCATCTGTTAATGTCATAAATCCATGTGCAAATCCTTTTGGAATTAATAACTGTTTTTTATTCTCAGCACTTAACTCAATACCGAACCATTGACCGTATGTAGGGCTTCCCTTACGAATATCTACTGCAACATCAAATATTGAACCACGTGTACAACGTACCAGCTTAGTTTGTGCTTTAGGATTTAATTGATAGTGTAAACCACGAAGTGTTCCTTTGGTTGCAGAAAATGATTGATTATCTTGTACAAATTGTAAATCAATACCTGCTTCTCTCATTGCCTGATCACTAAAAGTTTCCATGAACCAACCACGGTGATCCCCAAATACTTTTGGTTCAATTACCTTTACACCTAACAAATTTGTATCTACAATTTTCATTATGTTCACTCCAAATTAGTATTTAATACCACCGTTTGCTACTTTTAATAAATATTGACCATAGCCATTTTTAGAACATTGATCACCTGATTCAATTAGAGTTTCTTTATTAATCCAGCCATTAATAAAGCCAATCTCTTCAAGGGCAGCGATTTTAATTCCTTGATGGTCTTCAACTGTTTTCACAAAGTTTGTTGCATCTACAAGGCTTTGATGTGTACCTGTATCTAACCATGTATAGCCACGACCTAATAATTCAACTTCTAATTCACCATTCTCTAAATACGCTTCATTTATAGACGTAATTTCTAATTCACCACGTGCTGATGGTTTAACATTCTTAGCAATTTCAACTACACGATTATCATAGAAGTATAAACCAGTAATTGCATAATTTGATTTTGGTTCTTCTGGTTTTTCTTCTACGCTCAATACTTTTCCATTCTCATCAAATTCAACCACACCAAAACGCTCTGGATCATGTACATGATAGCCAAATACTGTCGCTCCGCTTTCTTTCTGGGCAGCTCGCTGTAACATTTTTCTCATTCCGCTACCATAATAAATGTTATCCCCTAATACCATAGCCACAGAATCATCACCAATAAATTCTTCACCCAGAATAAATGCCTGTGCTAATCCATCTGGACTTGGTTGAACTTTATATTGAAGGGAAATTCCAAATTGAGATCCATCCCCTAATAAAGCTTCGAAACGCGGTGTATCCTCAGGTGTTGAGATAATTAAAATTTCACGAATTCCCGCTAACATCAATGTAGATAATGGATAATAAATCATTGGTTTATCATATATCGGTAATAGTTGTTTACTTGTAACCATTGTTAATGGATATAATCTCGTTCCACTTCCACCTGCTAAAATAATACCTTTCATAATTCCGCTCCTCTACCTTCAACTTAATATTTATTCTTTTAAAATACTATATTTTAAAATTAACTTGATGCAACTTTATCAATTACTTCTTTAAGGCGAGAAACATGTACTTGTAAAGAATACTCAGCCTGAAGTTTTTCCTCAGCGAGCATTCCCATTTCTTCTAACATATTAGTCTCGTGTTCCTTAACTACTAGCTCAATATATTTTTCCCAATCATCTAAACTATGCGTTAAAAAGCCGTTCTTCCCATGATCAATTATGCTTGTATTAACACCCACTGCATCAGCAATAGTTGTTTTTCCAACACTCATATATTGTAATATCTTCAAACCACACTTTCCTTTGGACCAATCTGAATCCTCCAACGGCATGATTCCAACATCAATTTGGCTTAAATTCTTATATTCGGTTTCTTCGGACCAAGCTAACTCCTCTACAACAAAATATGGTGAGTTGGGTATATAATTCAAATTTCCACCTATACACCTAAATACAATCTGCTTCTTATATTTATCAGCCGTTTTGTCAAAAATAGGTAATATCTTTTTAAAGTATGATGAGTTTCCTGGATTTCCTATCCATCCAAAAACAATCTTATCTTTTAAACTTGAATCTCTATCTATATTTTTTACACAGTTCAAATCAATAACAGTCGGTATAATAATTGTATTGGAGTTTATTTGTTTACAATAAGATTCCAAGAATTCATTTCCACAAATAATCATGTCTGAAATTTTAATTATCCTATCATAACGCTTTCCATATTTCAGATTATAAAGTAACTTATTTTTTTTATTACTTATCTCTGAGGTGTCATCTAAGAAGATTGCATCATCTAAATCAAAGATAATTTTAGCTCCCTTTCGCTTTAATAACCGTTCTAACCAAAATAATCCAAAGGGATATATGTCCCTGTGAACCAAAAGAATGTCTCCCCTTTTCACCTTAAAAATTAAAGATAATGGCTTAAACAATAAAAATATTAAGCGATAAAAGACACTAAATAAGTTATTACTCTTAAATAAACTATATGTAGTATCATCTAAAAATTGAAAGGTTTCTTTTTCCAATTGAATATTTAGATATGGCAGAAATTGAAACACTCTATATCTAGAACTTGCACCTCTTCTACCAGTCGGTGTACAAAAATAGATTTTCACTTTTCAATTCTCCCTATCTGGATATTTCCTTGTTATTCAAACTTCCCATATTATTACGAAGTCCATCAATAAAGCCTTTACCCATCATTTTTATTTTTTTAAACTTGTCTTCTTCAATGACAATAGTATCAAGCATAATTTTAAAAACACCTTTAGTAGATAAAAATACTCTAATTGGGTATTTAAAAAGGTATTCTTTATATAACTGAACTGTATTACGATAAATATAATATTTTCTTATCTCATTATGATTAAGGGCTTTCCATTCTTTTTTCCCGATTTTTAATATATGTTTCTCTCTTCCCAACCTATGACGCAAAATAGCATCCTCAACTTGATAAACTTTATATCCATTTTTTTTCAATCTAAAACAGTATTCAATATCAACCATATCGATAAAATATTCGTCCTTAAACCATCCAACAAGAGAAAATGATTTTGTATTAATAAGACTACCAGATGTTATAGCCGCATCTATATATCCACTACCACGATTTTTACCTTTTCCATTATAATCAGTGATAACTGGTGCTAAAATCATAATTTTTTCATCTTTTTTATCATTATATGCCTTTAAGAGATTCTCTATCATATTCTCAGGTACCGAACTATCATCATCTAATGTTAATGCCCACTGAAAACCATTTCTTTCAGCGTATTCACACCCTTGGTTTAAAGCTGTAGCTATACCTAAATTCTTTTCATTATAAATAATAGTACAGTTCTCTATATCTCTCTCAATTTTTTTCAACAGATGTTTACTCTGATCGGAAGAGCTTCCATTATCTACTATTACAACGAAATCAATTAAATTTTTTATTTTTTTCACATTTTGATATATATTCTCTTCGGGATTATAAGAAACAATAACAGCACAAACTTCTTTTTTCATTATTTTTACCTCATTTTAATTAGTTAGCTATATATTTTCTCTTTCAAATCTTTATGTAAATTCCGTTCCTTTTTTATTCCATATATACATTAAAAATTTTGTCGGAATACTACATTTAATTAAACCTTTAATACAGGTACTGATATCAATTGTTTTACTTTTATATGCCTTATAATAAATCTTACTCGCTTCTTTCTTTCTTCCATTAGCTAGCAAATGATATACTACAAACATCAATAAAAATGAGTGGTATGCCCTTATAGATAAGTCTTTTTTTACATTTTCTCCCCACTCAATAGATAGGTAGAACTTATTATTATTTCCTACCCTTCCTTCCCTTTTCTCATGATGATAAATTGTCAAATGTTCCTTGAAATTTATAAACTTTGCTCCATTATTTCTTAAACGCAAACAAAAATCGATATCTTGATGCTTTCTTAATTCTGGGTTAAATAATGTTTTCTTGCCTAATTGACTAGAAAACATATAAGTACTTGCTTGAACCCAAGTACCATTATTATTAATGAACATATAGTCCATAATATCCTCATGCTCTTCTAAATCTCTATTAGTAGAAAGGGTTTCTTTTTCATCATCTTTTACTATTAAACCAGTGAAGCAAACTATATTATCTGTTTGTCCACTATGTTTAATAAAATCTATTTGCTTTTCTAACTTATTCGGTAACCATTCATCATCCGAATCTAATAAAGCAATATATTCACCTTGACTTTGCAGAATCCCAGTATTTCTTGGTCTAGTGCCATGAGTGTTTTCTTCTAACTTTATATATTTAATTCTGCTATCTTTATAACTGTTAATAATTTCTTCTGTATTATCAGTTGAAGCATCATCCACAATTATTAATTCAAAATTAGAATATGTTTGAGATAATACACTATCAACTGTCCTTCTTATCAAGTCCCCTCTATTATAAGTAGGTACAACCACACTTATTAATGTTTTTTCCATCTTAACCACCGTCTTTTCTGACTAAAAGTTATACATAACTTAACGCTTAACTAAAAAGTTTAAAATTTTAAATATCACTGCTCTAAAATATGAAATTGGCAACAAGCAAATAAACAATATAATCGTTATAGAAGAAAAAATCATAACTCCATTTATCAATAAAGTGCCTATGCCATTCACTTTAATAGTGAACCAACTCATTATATTTTCCACGACGATTATAGTTCCAAGAGAGATACTTGTTAATAAAGTAAAGTGCATAAAATAGGACTTAACACTGCATTTGAATCCTGCTTTAAATAATATATACGGCCTCCAAAATACAATTATAGGTAAACTACTCGCTAAAGTCCCCAAGTACACTCCTATAACACCATACATTTCACCAAGATAAATTGAAACAAATAAATTTATAATAACTTGGATCAATGGCGCATATACGTCCCAAAAAATCCCATAACCGTCTTTAAAATAATCTACCGTTCTTCTAGTAACTTGGATAAAGAAATTACACGCAATAACAAAAACTAATGCTTGAGTAAAAACATACTCTTTTCCAATCCATACCCCAATAAACTCGTTTGCTAGCTTATAAAACGTATATGAAGCACTTATACCAATAAAAAATTCTAAATAATATAACTGTAAAAATACTTTATAAGATTTTTTATTATTTCCTTCAGATATTAAATTACCTATGCTAGCAGTAAACCCATTAAATATTTGCGAAATAATAGTTGTTAATCCATTTACTATCAGTAAATAATTAGAATATAATGCAATATCTCTTGTAGTTGAAACAATTGAAATTATTATACTATCAGTTTGTGTAGTAACTGTTCCCGAGATTTTGTGCACCATAATATTTTTTATATTAGTTAAAACACCTTTATTATCTCTCGCTAATTCCTTATATTTTTTTAATGATGTAAGATTTAACCAAGAATATTTTCTATCAATCTCTCTATTAATTAAAATATAAGTAATTACATTTCCTAAACATTCTAAAATAACCCATGCCAAAAAATTCTTAGTATATAGTATTACTGTAATTTGGATAACTGTTTTTACTATTCTTATTATCCCCGTTGTTCTTGTAATAACATAAGCATTTTGATCTGAAATAGCTAATACATGCTTATATGTCATGAAGTATGAAAAGGCTGTAGTTATTAAAAATAATAAATACGTTACATAAACCTCTATACTACTAAGATTGGATTTAAAAATAATATCAAAAAAAGGAATTACTAAAACTCCAACTCCTAATATTAAAAAACCTATAATACTATAGGTTTTTTTTATAAATTTCATTAACTCGTTTATCTTCTTAAAATTCTTATCTTGAAGGTGAGAATAAAGTGTGTATGCAATAGCAGCAGACACACCCAATTCCATTAAGCTTACTACGCCAATGATATTAGTTACGATAGTAATTAAGCCTAGATAATCAGTATTAAAAATCTGTAAGAATATGGCCCTAGAAAAGAAACCCAAAAACAAATTAATAAAATTAAATGACAAATTATAAATTATGTTTATAAAAGATTTTTTTGTTCTCATCTTTAAAACCCCTGCACTCTAAAAACTTCCTTAGCACTAAATATCGCCATTAGGTTTACTATTTTTTTTTTCTATAGACCTTAATATTTTTCAATTTCAACTTAATTCCCATATACATAAGAACATACAGACACCAAACATTACTTACGGTCATAGGCCTAATAAAATAACTTTCATTAAATTCATGAATAAATAATAAAATCAAAAATACAATTGAAAAGTAATCCATTAGCTCCTTTTTATTTGCATTTATTCTCATATTATTTATTACATAACAAATAAAACTTAGTACCACTACTAATAATCCAATAATCCCCATATTAGCAACGATATCAATATAATTATTATGTGCATGTGGAACATCTGTGTACATATAAAAATCAACATAATTTTTGGTTGCACTATCTTTAATCCAAAAGCTATCAAATCCATATCCTAATATCCAATGATTATTCATCATTGTGAAAATAGCATTCCATATACTCGTTCTTCCAGTAAAAGTAAGATCTCTTCCTAATAACCCGAATATATTATTAATATTCATAGCTAAATAAATCCCAAAGGTAAAAACTGCTCCTAAAGTAAGCGAGGTAAACATCATTCTTAAATAATTATTTTTCACCTTTCGGTATAAGGCTAAAGTTATGGTTAAGCAAATACCTAGTAATAATATTACTAAGCTAGTTACAGAACCACTGTTTAAAAGAATTATTCCCTGGACAAGCATTATCAATAAATAAATTCCTTTTTTATACATTTTTTCAGAATCAAGAAAATAGAAAAATGTGAGAACAGCATATAAAAACATTGAAAAGCCTAATGGATTTTTATGTACAAACACACCAATCCACTCACCGTTGGATGCAATACCTTTATCTGGTTCTATTTGAATAGTGAATAGTGAAACAACAGTAATAAACAAGCCTACCACAAAAATAAGGCGCAATATCTCTTTAAACTTATATACGCTAATTAAAAAAAACATTATTAGCGTAGGCATGATCAAATAAAAAACTGCAGATTTAAAGCTTTCACTTGGATAATTTGACCACATAAAAGATACAAATGCATATATTAAAATACACACTATACTTTTAGAAAAGTAAATCTTTCCTTTTTCTAAAAAGATATATAAAATAATTCGAACACTATAGTATCCATAGATTAGTAAAATCATACTATCTTTTGGAAAAACCGTCCTAATAATCCCTATTGATGTCAAGTAGAAAAGCATCATGAATAATAGATAATCTATATACTTTACTAATCCTTTATAATTCATTAAAACCTTCCTTATATCTCCAATAATTACTTAACAAAAAATCATTGGAATTTATCTATTTATGTAACTACTCAGCCACCTTTCGGTGTCTTTTTTAAATTTTACTAGTTTCATATGCCTCCCATTTGTAAATACTGAGTATATCAAACAGGGGAGGTGAATCTTATGGTCGATCGAAAAATTATTTTAGATACATATAAAAAAGGACCTGAAGCTGTTATTTCTTTATTTGAAGAAACATTTTCTAAGTTAGAAAAACGTATACAAGAACTAGAAAATGCTTCAAAAAAAAACTCCAAAAATAGTCATAAGCCACCTTCTACAGATGGTTTGGGTAAGCCCGTTACAAAAAGTTTGCGCAAACCGTCTCATCGTCAAACGGGTGGCCAGTTGGGCCACAAGGGACATACTCTTGGTTTGACAGCGACTCCAGATCATACGATTACACATTCTCCTACATATTGTACTTGTTGTCATACTTCCTTGAACCACGAGCCTGTAAAAGGGTATCGCATTCGCCAAGTGTATGACTTACCACCTATTCAGATCGAAGTGACAGAACATAAAGTAGAACAGAAAGAATGCCCACATTGCCATTCTATCCAAGAAGCCCAATTTCCTTCGACAGTATCTCGTCCTGTTCAATATGGTCCAAATATAAAAAGACTGATTCCCTATTTAACGCATTATCAATGCATTTCTTTGAAGCGAACAAAAGAATTCTTTCAGGATTGTTTTGGACATTCTATAAGCGAAGGAACCCTGGTAAATCATACACAGGCTTTCGCTTCTCAATTGCAGCCATTCATAAAAGAAGTAAAGGAAAAGATTCTGCAGTCTCCTGTTGTCCATTTTGATGAAACTGGTATGCGTGTAGAAAACAAAACACAATGGTTACATACTGCCAGTACACCGGAGGTGACATTGCAACATATTCATCAAAAACGTGGAAAAGAAGCAATGGATGCTGGAGAAATCTTGCCATCTTTTTCTGGAATTGCGATGCATGATGGTTGGAAATCGTATGATGCGTATACAGATTGTCGTCACGTTTTATGTAATGCCCATCTCTTACGAGATTTACAAGGAATTATAGATAGTACTGGAGAACAATGGGCACAACAGATGCAGAAATTTCTAACGCAAGCGTTGACGATGAAAAAGCAATCCGAAGGTACCATGCCAAAAGCGACGCAAAAGAATCTGTTTATTATGTATCAATCCATATTGAAAGAACAACAGATTCTTTCCACGAAACAAAAGAAGAAAGGAAAGCAGACGCCTTCTCAAAATTTATGGAATCGCTTCGTCAAGTATTCTGACAGAATTCTAGCGTTTTTAGAACATCCAGCCATTCCATTTGATAACAATCAAGCAGAACGGGATATTCGGATGACGAAAGTAAAACAGAAAGTGTCTGGGACTTTCCGAAGTAAGAAAGGCGCAGAATCTTTTTGTCAGATACGAAGCTTTATGAGTACCATGAAAAAACAAAAACAATCGGTCTTACAAGCGATAAACCAAGTCATAGAAACTAGAACGGTTCCTTGGAATAACACGACTTCATAAGAGAATTTCTCTATTTGGCATAGATTCTTTCTCTGATTGGAGTATTTTCTTTTCATGTTTTCGAATCGGAAACATGTATTTGGCCTGTTTTTTTATTTGAAGAAGCTGAGTAGTTACCTATTTATTTTATATTCACACCAAAATATCTCTGTTTATTCTGCTAATGTTTTTCCTACCTATTGAATAGTAGTTCACTTTATATTCTTCTATGTTTTCTAAATCAAAACAATTTCTACCATCATATATATTTGGTATTTTCATTTCTTCTACGAAGCTTTCTATACTTAAAGATTTAATCTCGTTCCATTCAGTTAAAATAAACACTGCGTCAGTATCTTTTATTGTTTCAATTGGGTCCTCAAAATATCTTACTTTTGGTGATAGTACTTTTTTTGCATTCTCAATAGCAACAGGATCATATGCTTTTACTTCTGCTCCCATTTCTATAAGTTCTGGTATAATTGCCAATGAAGCAGCCTCACGAATATCATCCGTATTTGGTTTAAATGCAAGACCTAATATTCCTATAGACTTCCCTTTTAAAGTTCCAAAATCTTCTATAGCTTGATTTAAAAGCCTTCTCTGCTGTTTATTATTAAACTCAATTACAGCACTTAATAAAGAAAAATCATAATCCACATTTTCTGCAATTTTTCTTAAGGCCTTTGTATCTTTTGGAAAACAAGATCCTCCATATCCGAGTCCAGCTTTTAAAAACTGATTCCCTACTCGGCTATCTAATCCCATTCCATATGCTACGCTCTCTACATCGGCCCCTACTTTTTCACAAACATTAGCAATCTCATTGATAAAACTAATCTTTGTAGCTAAAAATGCATTTGATGCGTATTTTATCATTTCTGCACTATTTATATTCGTCATATAGATAGGTGTATTAAAAGGTTTATTAATTTCTTCAATTATCTTTCCAGCCTCTTTATTATCTGCTCCAATTACAATACGATCTCCATTAAACACATCCTCAATGGCAGAACCTTCTCGTAAAAACTCTGGATTTGAAACAATCTGAACAACTAGTTCCTTATCGCTTAAATTCTCCTCGACATACGCTTTAATTTTATGGTTTGTACCAACTGGTACCGTACTTTTCACTACTATAACTACATTTTTTGTAATTGAATTCGCAATATCCTCACAAACTTTATAAATATATGATAAATTTGCTGAACCATCTTCTTTTTCTGGCGTACCAACCGCAATATAAATCACATCAGCATCTCTATAGCTATTATTATTCGCTACTTCAAAAGACAGTGTGCCTTTATCTAGATTATCTTTAATTAATTTTTCAATCCCTGGTTCATAAATTGGTGAAATACCCTCTCGCAATTTATGAACTTTCATTTCATCAATATCTAAACATGTAACATTATGACCAATTTCAGCCAAAGAAACTCCTGAAACTAAACCAACATATCCTGTACCAACTACTAATATTTTCATTTTCCAATCTCCTTACACTAAATAATTAGTATGCACCCTTACTTAATAAAACATTTTTTACTGTTAATAGTAAAATTTTAATATCAAACCAAACAGATGCATTATAAACATAGTATAATTCTAAATCTACACGCTCAGGGTAACCTACATCACTTCTACCACTTACCTGCCAATAACCCGTTACCCCTGGTTTTACAGATAAAAATTCATGTACTTTCTCCTGGTACTCCTCTAACTCCTCTACAACTACTGGGCGTGGGCCAACTAGACTCATTTCCCCCTTTAATACATTAAGAAATTGTGGGATTTCGTCTAAGCTAGTTTTTCTTAAAAATCGGCCTAACCCAGTAATTCTTGGGTCTTCATGTTGTTCTAATTTGTAATTATTCTCTAAATATTTCCTGTATAATTCCTTATTTTTCTTTAATTTTTCTTCTGCGTTTACAATCATAGTACGAAACTTATATATTCGGAACTCTTTACCTTTTTCGCCTATCCTTACCTGCTTAAAGAAAACAGGCCCCTTATTTTCTCCTAGTAAAAACAAAAATGGAATTACTAGAAAAAATGGAGAGAAGATAACTAACCCAATAATAGCTCCTATAATATCTAAAGCTCTCTTAATAAAAACATAGGATGTACTTTTCTTTTTTATATGTACTTCCTCATTTTCTAAAATTTCAACTTTAGCCAATGAAGTTTTACTCAATTGACACTCCCCCAGTTAAATTATTTTTAATTACTATTTTTTAATACTTCATTCATGTAAGTGATCATATCTTCTTTTAAATTTATATCTTGCAAGGCAAATTCTATTGTCGTCTTAATAAAGCCAAACTTCTCGCCTACATCATAACGAATACCTTCAAAGTCATATGCAAATACACGTTGAATTTCATTTAATCGTTGAATCGCATCTGTTAATTGAATTTCCCCACCTGCACCTGTTTGTTGACTTTCAAGGAACATAAAAATTTCTGGTGTTAATACGTAACGACCCATAATCGCTAAATTTGATGGTGCTGTACCTACCGCTGGCTTTTCAACAAACTGGCGCACTTGATAACGACGGTCGTTTTGTTCAATTGGATCGATAATGCCGTAACGATGTGTTTCGTTTTCTGGTACTGTTTGTACACCGATAACCGATGACTGTGTACCTTCATATTGATCCATTAATTGGCGTAAACATGGTGTTTCCGCTTGCACAATATCATCACCAAGTAGTACCGCAAATGGTTCATTTCCAATAAATTTACGTGCGCACCATACTGCATGTCCTAGCCCTTTTGGTTCCTTTTGTCTTATGTAATGAATGTTAATTTTTGAGGAAGCTTGTACTTTTTCAAGCATTTCATACTTTCCTTTTTCTAAAAGGCTTTGCTCAAGCTCGAAAGAATGATCAAAGTGGTCCTCAATGGCACGCTTTCCTTTTCCAGTAACAATAATAATATCTTCAATTCCTGATTCTATTGCTTCTTCCACTATGTATTGAATTGTGGGCTTATCGACGATTGGTAACATTTCTTTTGGCATCGCTTTTGTTGCTGGTAAAAATCTTGTCCCAAGACCAGCCGCTGGAATAATTGCCTTTCTTACTTTTTTCAATTATGACCCTCCGCATTTAAATATTTATATGTAGCAATAACAAAAACCCTACTTATAGGGTCGTCTTTACAACTCCATAAGTAGAGTTTCTAACATAAATAAATTATGGGCATCTAACCCACCCTCACGTCATACTCCCGACGACAAGCGTCTAAGGTAGGCTCGAAATAAAAATTTCTACCCACAGCACGACCGAGTGCCCCCGTTGATAACGGTTAGGAGACATCACCCAAACTCTTCAATTAAAAAATACCGAACAATTTTTTACGGCGAATTTGTTCTGGATCTTCTTTATAAATTGCTTTCCCGCTAATTATTAAGTACGGATTTTCTTTCAAATCACTCATAACATTCATTCCAAATTCTTTCTCGATTAATTCATAGCTCTCTGCTAAATGAAATCCTCTTGACGTTGTGTTATGTGCATCTGATGCAATCATATGTGTTAAATTATGTTCCACAAGCTGTAGTGAGAATTTTTTAATCTTTTTACCAAATTTCCCAAGCAAACTACCTGCTGTTACTTGTGTTAATGCACCTTTATTTACAATGTTATATAACTTATCTGGCCGCTCGATTAACTCGGCATTACGTTCTGGGTGAACAATAATTGGAATCATTCCCTTTACACGTAATTCGTATAATAATTGTTCGGCATAACGAGGTACGTGATTCGACGGAAATTCAATGAATATATATTTATTTGTTTCATTTAAAGTAACGATTTTACCAGCTTCATAGTCTTCTAATAAATCACCATATAACCTGACTTCTTGTCCCGGTAAAATAGTAAGTGGGATATTATGTTGTTGTAGTTCATCATTTAATTGTTTTACGTGATGAATAATTGAGGTACGTTCATTTACATATTTTCCATTTTGATGGTGCGGCGTTGCGACAATTGTATGTATTCCTTCTGAAGCGGCTTGTTGTGCCATCGCTAAACTATCGGTTACTGTTTGTGCACCGTCATCGATACCAGGTAAAATGTGACAATGTAAATCTATCATTTGTTTCATCCTCCCTCTCTCCTATAAAGATCTTTTTTCCCTTGAATATGAGAGATTTCTCATATTCAAGGGAAAAAAGGAGATATGTTTCAACCATATCTCACTCTTTTAATTAGTTTGCACCGTAATAATAATATAATCCTTGTTCACGTTCACGGTCATTTAGAACGACACCTAACAATTTACCTTTAGCCGATTCTAACAATCCTTTTGCTTTTACCGCTGTTTCTTTCTCTGTTGATTCACTACGAACAACAAGAATAGAAGCATCACATACATTTGCCATAATTTGTGCGTCGGTAACAGCTAAAATAGGTGGCATATCAAAAATAACTAAGTCGTACATGCTGTATGCTTGTCCAAGAAGCTCTTTCATTGATTTTGAACCTAACAATTCGGCCGGATTTGGTGGGATTGGACCACAAGCTAAAAAGTGTAGATTATCAACTAATGTTGTTTGCACACATTTTTCTAAACGTTCACTATGTGTTAATACATTTGTTAGTCCAAAAATATTATCTACTTGGAACATTTGATGCATTGCTGGTTTACGCATATCTGCATCAATTAATAATACTTTTTTTCCTTGTTGAGCAAACACCACTGCCATATTCGCCGTCGTTGTTGTTTTCCCTTCACTTGGGTTTGCAGACGTGACCATTAATGAATGTAAATTCGTATCAATAGCCGCAAATTCAATATTCGTTCGAATATTACGATATTGTTCTGAAATTGGTGATTTCGGTTGTTGATGAGCAATTAATTGACGGCGTTGACGATGATTCTTTTTCTTTTTAAATAAATTAAGAGCCAATTGTTTGTCCCCTCACTTTTCTTGATGATGGAGCGTGTGATTTCACGTTCATTGTTTCTTCATCCATACGAGCTACAATTCCTAATACTGGTAAGCCAAGTAAGTTTTCCACATCTTCTTCTTTTTTCACTGTGTTATCTAAGTACTCTAGTAAGAATGCAAGGCCAACTGAAGCCATTAAACCAACAACGAAAGCGATTGCCACATTTAACATTGGGCGTGGTTTAATTGGTGATAATTCTTCTGATAACTCAGCCTTAGAAAGTACCGTAACATTATCCACACTCATAATCTTCGCAACTTCGCCTTTAAATACTTCTGCAGTTGTATTAGCAATATCACGAGCTAATTTCGGATCTTTGTCTTGTGCAGTTACCGCTACGACTTGTGAATCTTTTTCATTAGCCACTTCGATTTTTTTGTTCAATTCTTGTGTTGTTATGTTCAAACCTAATTTTTCTTTTACTTGGTCCAAAATAACAGGGCTTTTTATAATAACCTTATATGTATTTGTTAATTGAATATTTGTTTGTACTTCATTGTACTGAATTGCTGCCCCTTCTTGCTTCTTCTGATTAACAAGAATTTGCGTCGAAGATTGATAGATTGGTGTCATGAAGAAAAAGCTAATGATAGCACTTACAATAGCTGCACCAAAGGCGATTACGAGGATCATTGCTAAACGTTTTTTTAAGATATGAAATAACTCTTTTAGACTAATTGTTTCTTCCATAGGTTCCTCCAACTTTCTAAAATTTACACATAGGAAAAATTATAACATATAAATCTTACATTTTTTATTTTTAATAATTCAGTTTTATATTTGTTCACAAGAAACAAGTTTAATCTTACAAAATTATCTTAAATATGACAACACATTCCAATCATTTTCCAAAATTTTTATTTTATCACTTTTTTCAAATTGTGTAACTTGATAAAGAATTTTCAGAAAACAACAAAAAGCCAACAAAATTTTTTGTTGGCTTTTTCATATTTTAGTAATAACCATATTGCTCTTTTTCTTCTCTTTTATCGTTTAAAACGACTCCAAGTAGTTTGCCTGATGCTTTATCTAATATTTGTTTCGCTTTTACAATTTTATCTTTTTCCGTCTTTTCACTGCGTACAACGAGTACGATTCCATCACATTTATTTGCAAGTATTTGCGCATCCGTAACCGCAAGGACAGGTGGTGTGTCGATTAATATAATATCAAACATGTTATATGCTTCTAGCAACGCCTCGTCCATTGCCCGGCTTCCTAATAGTTCTGCTGGGTTTGGCGTGCTGCCATTAAGTATACGTTCTCTATATCTGTTTTTTTGAATGCATTGCATAAGTTTTGCTTGTCCTGATAATAAGTTCGTTAACCCATTTGAACTATGAATGGTAAATAAGTTTTGTATCGTCGGCTTACGCAAGTCAGCTCCAATTAATAAAACTTTCTTTCCTTGTTGTCCGAAAACAACTGCTAAGTTTGAGATTGTTGTCGTTTTCCCATCACCTGGATCGGCTGAAGTAACAATAATAGAACGAACATGATTATCTACAGATGTAAACTCAATGTTTGTACGAATGTTACGGTATTGTTCTGTAATACGCGATTTAGGCTCTTTATGTGTAATTAATTGTCGTAATGGTTTTCTTTTCTTTCTCCCGAACATATTCATAATCTCCTTTTGTGAAATGCGACATTTCCCTTTTCTCTCTTTTATGCTCGATTTCATACGTCTAATTAATATTTTTGCTGATTTCCCCATATCTCATCATAATCAATAACATTCTAATTTGTCTTACTTAAGTACCTTAACAATATGACAATGCCTTTATTTCTTTAATACCTTTATCGCTTATCCTGTTTTCTAAATAAATAATAAAGTAAGTATATGGTAATTACCATCTATTTACAAGATATTTTCTGATTAGTTTGTATATTATTGTTTCATCGTTATATAGCATAAATTAAAAAATCCCCTTGTCTTTTTCACAAGGAGATTTTTTAGTACTATCTATTCTTTTTTATCACCAATTGCAAATGTAATTTCTGCCTCACATGCAATTTCACCATCTACTGTTGCAATTGCTTTTCCTTTTCCAATTGGACCGCGTACGCGTGTCATTTCTACTTCTAGACGAAGCTGATCACCTGGGCGTACTTGTTTTTTGAAACGGCAATTGTCGATACCTGCAAAGAAAGCAAGTCTTCCGCGGTTTTCTTCTTTCTTTAATACTGCAACTGCTCCGACTTGTGCTAATGCTTCTACAATAAGTACACCAGGCATAACTGCATAGTCAGGGAAGTGTCCGTTAAAGAATTCTTCATTTGCGGATACATTTTTAATCCCAACCGCTCTTTTGCCTTCATCTACTTCTAATATTTTATCAACAAGTAAAAATGGATAGCGATGAGGAATGATTTCTTTAATTTGTTCTATATTTAGCATGTAACAATCGCCCCTTTTGTAATATTGGTCTTACCACTTGGACATATTGCTATTATCCCATTTTGTTTATTGTTTGTCATTACAAAGTAACATTTTATATTTAGCACAACTTCCTAAAAAAAATGCACACACTCTATTCCATTAAAATAGTTGCACATTTTTGCAACTGACACGGAGGTGGAAAGGAGTGTATGCCCAAATTAGGGAAAGGCAATATGTATTGAAACATTATTTGCCTTAATGTCGTATTCGACTCATTATATTATAAACGTTTTCAATTAAGGAAATATTAAATTTAACCATATATATGAATATTTTACCTGTTTCCTTCACATTTCTCTATTTTCCTTCCATTTTCGCAAAAAATCAAAATAAAAAAATATAAAAACGAAAAAAAAGAACTAAGGCGTCAGCCTTAGTTCTTTCAAATTATCTCAAAGCACGCTTTGGTAATCTGTCGATATTCTCTAACATAATACCTGTACCAACCGCAACGCAGTGCATTGGGTTTTCAGCAATTAATACTGGTACTTTTAGTTCTTCTGCTAGAAGCATGTCGATACCGTGTAGTAAAGCTCCACCGCCTGTTAGAATAACACCGCGGTCGATGATATCTGCAGATAATTCTGGTGGTGTGCGCTCTAATACACCTTTTGCAGCTTGTACAATAACAGCTGCATTTTCTTTTAATGCTTCTGTAATTTCTTCAGAGCATACTGTAATTGTACGTGGTAAGCCTGTTACCATGTCACGTCCGCGAATTTCAAGCTCTTCGCTACGTGCACCTGGGAATACTGTACCAACTTTAATTTTAATATCTTCTGAAGTACGTTCTCCGATTAATAGCTTATACTTACGTTTAATATAGTTTAAGATCTCCATATCAAACTTATCGCCAGCCATTTTGATAGAGGAAGAGGTAACAATATCACCCATAGATAGTACAGCGATATCTGTTGTACCTCCACCAATATCAACAACCATGTTACCGCTTGGTTGGAAGATTTCCATACCAGCACCAACTGCGGCTACTTTTGGTTCTTCTTCTAAAAATACTGTTTTACCACCTGAACGTTCAGCAGCTTCACGAATTGCTTTTTGTTCTACTGATGTAATATTTGTTGGACAACAAATTAAAATACGAGGTTTTGAAAAGAAGCTCTTTACGTCCAATTTGTTAATGAAATACTTTAACATTGCTTCTGTAATTTCGAAGTCTGCGATTACACCATCTTTAAGTGGACGAATTGCTACAATATTACCCGGTGTACGTCCCACCATACTTCTCGCTTCTTCACCTACTGCTAATACTTTACCACTATTACGATCAATTGCCACAACAGATGGCTCATTTAATACAATACCCTTACCTTTAACATGAATTAATACGTTAGCCGTACCTAGGTCAATTCCGATATCTCGCGCAAACATTCCCGTTTTTTCCTCCTCGATATTCAAAATCAGGTTACACCCGAATTCTTTTCACCTAATTTCTGATTTTATCATAAATTTAACAGAAACGTAATATTCGCAAAAAGAATTCTTCTGAAAAATATTACCGAATGTGAACGGAATGTTTGCTACTGTAACATTATTGACGTACAGGCTTCTCTACATCTTCTTTTCTATACTTTTGCTTTGTTGCTTCTCCACCTCTTAAATGACGAATAGACTTATGATAATCAAGAATTTCTTTCACTTCATTTGCGAGCTCTGGATTAATTTCTGGTAGACGTTCTGTTAAATCTTTATGGACTGTACTTTTTGATACCCCAAATTCCTTTGCAATGACACGCACTGTCTTTCTTGTCTCCACGATATACTTACCAATCTTGATAGTTCTCTCTTTGATGTAATCGTGCACACCACTCGCCTCCCTAATTTGGATGTGAGAAGGGTGAAATGAGCCTCGCTGCATACGACTAAGAAGTAAGTGTGAGTGCTGTTTGTAAGCGTTAAACATTCTTGGATTTATAATGAAATGATTCACGATTTCTCACCTCAAACACTCTCTTTGCTTTGGTTTATACCATTGTATTGCCCGCACTACTGATATATGCTACATGTTCACTATTTTTGCGGACTAAGTTAAGAAAAATTACGTTTTTTTGTGAGAAATACGTTAACAGTGACTATTTTGACGAAAAAAAATGACACCTTATATATAAGGCGTCATTCTTCTCTTTCAAACTCTTCTTCTAATAATTGATGGTGGGGAACCTCTTTCTTACCGGCAATATAATAATATAAGGTGAATAAAACAAACAATAAAATAATAGCAGTCGACAGAACAAATAAAAATGACACAGTATCCCCTCCCTTTTGTAATATATATTCGAGAATCTCGTCATTTTTCCTTGTTTTTGCAACTTTTTTCTCGAAATTGAGTATTTTTATATAAAAATAAAAAAATCAGCTCCCCTAGTGGGAACTGATTTTTTCACTTTCTTATTCTTGTGAAGAAGAATCGTTAGATGATTCTGTAGAACCATTTGTTGATTTTTCTTCTTTCTTCGGTTCTTCTTTTTTGTCACTAGTTGAACCGCTTGTTGATTTCTCTTCTTTTTGAGACTTGTCTTCTGTTTTACTTTCTGGTTTCGTGCTCGTTGACTTCTCTTCTTTTTGAGATTTGTCATCAGCTTTTTTACCAGAAGCATTCGTAGCCTTTGCAGCACCTGCATCAGCTTTAATTTCTGTTACTGATTTATTTAAGTAACGTTCAGGGTTCACAGCCACATTGTCTTTACGTACTTCAAAGTGAACGTGAGAGCCTGCCTCTTTATTCATTGCACTTAGACCGGATGTTCCTAATACTTCACCTTGTGCAACTCTTGCACCTTTTTCTACTTTCACACTGCCTAAGCTTTGATAAGATACCGCTACACCATTTCCACTATCAACTGTTACAACATAACCAAGAAGTGAATCTTTTTCAGCTTTCGTTACTGTACCACTTAAAGCAGCAGCAACATTGAATTCTTTTCCATTCTTCGCAGCAATGTCAATTCCTTTGTTCGGGGAATATGTGTTGTTATAAAAGACAAGTGCTTTTTCTTGTTCCGCCTCAGTTGCTGCATCTTCATAGAATTTCTTCTGTACGACTACTTCCGCATTCGCGGCAGCTGGCATTTTCACTACTTCTGAAGATTTCGTTACTGGTACTGCTGGATCTTCCGATTGTGTATACGGTGTTGCTTGATCGTGGTTTGGAGTCTTCTTCGGATTAGCTCCTTGGAACCATAGCGCAACCATTAAGATTACCGCTGCACAAGCAATGTATAGTGCCGGAAACACCCATCTTTTTTGAAATAAATGTACTACCTTTTGCGACTTTTTATTATTTCTTCCTCGCATTCCATCATCACCTCAGCAATCATTTTGAACAATATTCACGTATCCTATACAACGTATAACTAATTACTTTTCGACAAAATCTGTAAAAATATGTATAAGAACTGTAAAATTTCCGAGGAAATGATAGAAAAAAGAAAAAACTGAGCACTTTTAGCTCAGTTTTTAGTCTAATTGTTTCTTTTTATATACGATTAAACATACAACGAGCGATATAATAAGCCAAACTGCAACATTTAATACATGCCCACTAATACTACTAAATCCCGCCCCACCTACTAAGCTTTTAAGTGCTTTCACAATATGAGATGTTGGAAGATATCCAATCATCGTCTTAATTACTTTATTTTCAACCATTGGCTCAAACTGTACAGCCAAATACATCGTCATTAATATCGGCATTCCAATTATTGATGTTTGTGGTACAGAAGATGCAAGTAATCCGATCATTGTTCCAAGTACGATAAACAAAATAGTTCCGCATAAGAATATCAATCCTACCAATGGAAGATTAATATTTAACTGATCTAAAATGAATAAATTTACAATACAAATGACCATCGTCAGACCCGATGTTAATAAACTCTTTCCAAGTAGAACTTCAACCGAAGATGCCGGTGATAGCATTAATACACGCAATGTATGTTTTTCTTTTTCTTCTGCAATTACCATAGATTGAACAAAGCCTGCGACAAATAGGAAGGCCGTTATAGTAGTAATACCTAACATTTCCTTTCCCACTCCAAATCTGCTAAACAAAAATGAAAGTATAATTGGTAAAAATGCCATTAACAACACTTGTGAATTTGTCTTAAAATCTTGTACTTCTTTTCTAAAAATAGCTGATACACGTCTCATTGAAAATGTCATTATAATCCCCTCCCAGTAACTTCAATAAAAATATCTCCTAGCGTTGGTTCGTGTGAATGAATGGATAGTAATTCTCCTTTGTTCATCCATTCTGAAATACGTTTTGCGCCTAATTCATCTTTTTGCACTACTTCTTTTTGTTTATCTTTTAATACGACCTCTATTTGATCCTTAGCGTATTGCAAGCGCAGGTTCTCTGGCGTATCAAGCGCTACAATTTCTCCGCCACAAAGGAAGGCAATACGGTTACAAAGCGTTTCTGCTTCGTCCATGTTGTGTGTCGTTAAGAAAATCGTTGTTCCTTCTTTATTTAAGTCTTTTAAGATTTTATGAATATTTTGTACGTTTACTGGATCAAGTGCAGATGTTGGTTCGTCTAAGAAGAGGATATCTGGTTTATGAAGGATTGCTCTAGCTAATGTGACGCGTTGTTTCATTCCCTTTGATAATTTTTTTACTGGTGTTTTTTTATCATCTAATAAATTCACTTGTGCTAGTACTTCATCGATTCGTTCTTTTTTGCAATCATATAAGTCACAAAATAATAGTAAGTTATCATAAATGCTAAGTCTTTCATATAAGCCGCTGTTATCTGTTAAAATACCAATTCGTTTATAATCGATGCTACTTGGTCCTGTAATATCTTTCCCTAATACTCTTACCGTTCCAACACTATGAAGCAATTGAGAAGTTAAAATTTTTACTGTTGTCGTCTTACCAGATCCACTCGGTCCGAGGAATCCGAATATCTCTCCTCGCTTCACCTCAATATTTACATTTCGAAGTGCCGTTTTTCCGTCGAAACTTTTCATTACATCTTTCATTTCAATTGCCAATGTCATTTCTTCATCCCCTTTGTTTTTCTTCTTTATAGATGAAAGTCGCTTTAGCGCTTTTCGTTCGTTTGTTTCACTTTTCTTGACTCAATCATATGAAAAACAAAGGGTTTACGCAGTAAAATACCGGTAAAAGGAGTATTTTTACCGGTGAATGGATCGCATGTTAAGCTTATTGGAGCACTTTTTATAGCCCAATCACGCCTTTTAATTCATCCATGCGTCCTTTTGAAAGCGGAATTGAACTTTTTCTTTCGTCATCCAAAATTAAACTAAAACTGTTACGAGTCCAAGTAATCACTTCTCGTACTCTTTGTAAATTCACAAGATACGAGCGATGACATCTAAAGAAACCAAAACCTGTTAATCTTGCTTCTAGTTCACTTAATGTTAATGCACATACGAAATCACCTTCACGAACGTGAATATGCGTTACTCCGTTTTGCGTTTCAATGAAATGGATTTCCATCGGATCAAGTAAAATGATTTTATCGTTCACTTTCGCAGGTATTCTTTCTAACTTCATTTGCGGAATCATTTGAATGACTTTTTCTTCACCGACTTCTTCCACTTCCTCTTGCTCAATTTCTATCTTTTTCACACCATCATTGTTTAATATGTATACATCCTCTGTTAACGAAAGGGCATCCGATAAAAATGATGACGTAATAAAGATTGCCTTTCCTTGCTCTTTCATTTTCATAATTGCTTTTCGAATAATAACCGTACTCTCTATATCTACATTTTGCTCCGGTTCTTCCAAAATAATTAAATCCGGATTATGAATCATTATTCGTCCAATATGAAGACGACGCTTCTCTGAAAATGATAGTTTTTCTATTTTAACGTTTAGCTTATCTAGGAGACCAACAGACTGCACAACTTCTTCTATACTTATCTTTGATTCATAAAGCCCTATTAAAAACTTAAAGTATTCCTTCACCTTCAAACGATCATATGCCTCATCTTTCAAAAAACAAAAACCGATGCGGGAATAATTTTTCTTTCCAATCACTTCTCCTTCAAACAGTACATTGCCAGTCGAAGCTTCTTCTTCACCAATAATAATGCGGTGTAACACTTTAGCTGTATGATTATTGCATTGCAAAACAATACATTGTCCTTTTTCAACCTTTAGCTCAATTTCCGGTAACTGGTTCGTCTTCCCTAACTGTTTCAACTCTAGTAACGCCATTTCATTTCCCCCAAATGCCTTTTTATCCTATTATATCAAACAGTTAATGGAAAATTATGATATTTTAAACAAAAAGAAATAGGTGCCAGAGTTCTGACACCTATTTCTTCACCATCAATTTCCCTTCATAATCATTCATCGTCTTTATTTCAACGCCTTTATAGTAATGAGCGACGATATCTGTATATTTCTTTCCTTCCGCTGCCATGCCGTTCGCCCCGTATTGACTCATACCAACGCCGTGACCGAAACCTTTCGTCGTAACGATGATTTTATCTCCTTGTTGTTTCCACGTAAAATCAGAAGAACGTAAATCTAACTTTTCACGAACTTCTTTTCCAGTTAATGTTTTTCCTTGAAAAGCTACATCCTTTACGCGCTTTCCTTCCGTAAGGTCTTTAATATTGCCAACCTTTCCGTCTGCTAGCACTTTCACACCGAGACGTTTTTGAAAATCAGCTACTGTAAATGTTTGCTCGCTCGTAAACTTTGGAGAGGCTTGATCCCACGGACTATCTACACTTTTCAAGTACGGATAATCATTTCCCCAATAGTCAGCTGCATTTTCTGTTCGACCATTACTCGTTGAAAAGAAGGATGCTGAAATTGGTTTTCCATCATACGTTAAAACTTGTCCTGCTGTTTTCGAAACGGCTTCTTCGATTTTCTTCAAATTATTTTCGTAGTTATTACCCCATTGCTTCTTCAATTCATCTTTGCTTTTGTACACTTGATCTTTCACCGTATCTGTCACGTCCGCATTATTTTTCTTTCCTCCGCTTAGCATACGTTGTACTACAAATGTTCTCGCTGCTAATGCCTGCGCCTTTAGTGCCTCTATTTCAAAACTGGCATTCATCTCAGAAGCTACTACACCTGTCACATACTCCTCCACTGGTAATGTTTCTACCTTCTTCTGTTTTTCGCGATATACAGCAACTTGAACAGCTGTATCTACTTTTCCTGGAGCTGGTATGCTTTCTATCGCTGGAGGAGTTTTAGAGGCCGTTTCTTCCCCTACTTTTGCTTTCGCAAATGGAATAACAAGGGCTGCAGGTACAATGATAACGAGCGCTATTAAGAGCGCTACTGTAATAAAAAGTGGCTTTGAAAATTTCATCCTATTTTCCTCCAATATAAAAGCTTTACTCCATTCATTCTTATGGAACAACTCTTTCTTTTAGAACATACTTAAGGGGAAGAGTATAAAACAGAAATTTTCTAAATATTTTTACTGGTACGTGCATAAGTATAGAATTTATTGACTATAACAGTAATAACCCAAAAAAATAGCCCCTATGTCAAAAGACATAGAGACTATTTTAATTAAGCGTGAAGATCAGAAACTTCTTGTTCTTTCACTTCTTCTACTTTTTCGTTTACACGTTCAATAGTTGCACCTAATGCAGCTAATTTCTTATGGAAGTTTACATAGCCACGGTCAAGATGTTTTAACTCAGTTACACGAGTATAACCTTCTGATACTAAACCAGCTAAGATTAATGCAGCTGCAGCACGTAAGTCAGTTGCTGCTACTTCAGCACCTTGTAAGCTGTTTGGACCGTTCATAATAACAGAACGACCTTCAATTTTAATATCAGCATTCATACGACGGAATTCTTCAACGTGCATAAAGCGGTTTTCGAATACCGTTTCTGTAATCATGCTTGTTCCATCAGCTTGTAGTAATAATGCCATCATTTGTGATTGCATGTCTGTTGGGAAACCTGGGTGAGGCATAGTTTTAATATCAACCGCTTTTAACTTATCTGGGCCGATAACACGTACACCTTCGTTTTCCTCAATAATTTTAACACCCATTTCTTCCATTTTCGCTGTAATTGAGCGTAAATGTTCAGGTACAGCATTTTCAATTAAGATGTCTCCACCAGTAATTGCTGCTGCAACCATGAATGTTCCCGCTTCAATACGGTCAGGAATAATAGAGTGGTTTGCACCATATAATTTATCAACGCCTTCGATACGAATCGTTCCAGTTCCAGCTCCGCGTACTTTCGCTCCCATCGCATTTAAGAAGTTAGCTAAGTCAACGATTTCTGGTTCTTTCGCTGCGTTTTCAAGAATTGTTGTCCCTTTTGCTAATGTAGCTGCAGACATAATGTTTTCTGTCGCGCCTACGCTTGGGAAGTCTAAGTAGATTTTAGCTCCTTTTAGTTCTCCCTCAACATATGCCTCAACAAAACCGTTACCAACCTGTACTTTTGCTCCCATTGCTTCGAAGCCTTTTAAATGTTGGTCAATTGGACGTGAACCAATTGCACATCCACCAGGAAGTGCAATACGAGCACGACCGTTACGTGCTAATAATGGTCCCATTACTTGAACAGATGCACGCATTTTACGTACATATTCAAATGGTGCTTCAATGTTTAGTTCTTTAGAAGAATCGATTGTTACTTGATTATTTTCAAATACGACTTCAGCATTTAAATGACGTAATACCTCATTAATTGTGTATACATCAGACAAAACTGGTACTTCAGATAGTACATTCTTTCCATCACTCGCTAATAGGGCTGCAGCGATTATAGGTAATACAGCATTTTTTGCGCCCTCAACACGCACTGTGCCGTTTAACCGCTTTCCGCCACGGACGATGATCTTTTCCAAATTATTCCCCTCCGTGTCCTTTTTTCAGTATCTATTCACTCAATACTCAGAAGTTATGATCGGTGTGCCAACCACAATTGTATCTTTGTTGTCTGTAGAACGTATTGCTATTTGCACATTTATTTTCTCTCTATTTGTTGAAAGAGCGTCATCCCACTTTTTATTGTATGCGGAGACTGACACAAATGCTCTTTCTTCTACTTGTTCGATCGCTCTTGCTGAAAGATCTTTCAAAACCTGATTGGTTTTATTTTGCAAAACACCTTCAATCTTATCATTCAGTACACCTTGAACACAAGTGTAAATTATAGGTTTTTCACTAAAAATTTTATTCATGTTTCGAACATACTTCGGGTCCCATTTCGCCCCACTTACTTCAAAGATAATGAAAGTGTTTTCTTTAGTATTTTCTTTACTCCAAGTTACTACTACTCGTTCTTCATAAGAAGAAAGCTTTTTATAGGATGTAGCTTTATATCCATCTGGAGATTGCTCTACTTCCCACTTTTGAATATTTGCCTTTTCCTTCACATCGTTTAACAACTTTTGAAACGTATGTATGTTAGAAATTGTTTTTGTTTCTCTCGCTAACCATGACCATTTTTCTACTTTAGCATCATTTTTCTCTAAAGCCTTGATCATGCTCTCCATTTTCTGTTCATCGCTTATCGGTTTCATCTCTCTATATCCAACCAAAAATAAAACAACACTAAGTGCAACAATAAGAATGGCTTTAAGCTTCAATTTCATCCCCTCCTATCCCCATTGTTAACGGAGATTTGAGGTTCTATACACTTACTTTACTAAATACGTTAAACTCTTCGAATAGCCTAAATAATCAAGGAAAAAGTTACTTACAGATGTCCCAATTGCAATTGTAATTAAGATGAGTAATACTCTCGTCTGCAGCACTTTTCCGGACTTCATTAAACGCTCAATGTGAATGCCTTGTAAGGCCCACCACGTAATGGTAATAAACAATAAATGCGAAACAATGGCAATCAGTGCTTGTTGCCCTAAAAGTTGTGCCAAAAAATCGACCCCTTTTTACTCAGCTACTACTTATGAAAGAATATAAAAACGATACCATAATAAGTAGGAGCTACACTTTTTCAAATGCACATAGACATCTTACATTTTACATCGTGATTTTCTTTCCAAAAATGTATATCTACATTACAAGTTAACACAAAATAAAAAGCGCAGAGTACTGACTCCACACCTTTTATTTTCACTATTGTACCACGTTCCCTAAGAAGAAGAAATCTTTCATTAATGGAAAATATTCATAAAAGAAATTGTACCCAATCATCGGCATAATCCCTAGTATTACAATCGAAATTGCACAAAGACTCATAACAACCTTTATATTTAACGGTAACCGTATTCTCTCTTCTGTCTCTCCGGTGCGGAAAAACATTTGTTGTAAAATACGGAAATAATATACGAATGAAACAACTGTCGTACCCATCATAATCGAAGCTAGTACGTAATGTGCTGGCTCTACATGAAGTGCGCCTAAAAAGATATTAATCTTTCCAATGAAGCCAGCCGTTCCTGGTATCCCAGCCAACGATAAAATAAAAATTGTCATCATTATCGCTGTAAATGGCGACCTTTTATATAAACCTGTGAAAATTGTTATATTTTCCTCATTATTTTGTAAGATTAAGCCATGGATGATAGCAAATGCCCCTATATTCATAAGCATGTATGCCAGCATATAAAACCATATGCTATCCATCGTAAATGGTGATAATGCCACAAGTGGAACGAGTAAATATCCTGCATGAGCAATGCCCGAATAAGCAAATAAACGCTTTATATTGTATTGTTTTAATGCGACTACATTCCCAACAATCATCGTAATACTTGCTAGCACTGCAATATATATACTCATATGCCCATATAAAGATTGCATATCTCCTTGTATTAATACACTTGCAAAGATCATAAGGAACAAACGAATAATGAGTAGGAACCCAGCAATTTTAGAAATCGTTCCAAGAAAAGCAGTAACAGGTGTAGTCGCTCCTTCATACACATCAGGTGCCCACATATGAAACGGCACTGTGGCAATTTTAAATGAGAGACCAACTAGCAATAAAAGAAATGCGAGAGCTAACAATAACTGAATACCACTAGCGAGCTCCCCAGTGAGTACCTTTTGCATATCTACAATGTTAGTTGAACCTGTAATACCGTATAAATAACTCATTCCGAAGAGCGTAATCGCCGTTCCAATTCCTCCGCTAATGACATATTTCATTGCCGCTTCATTTGATGCACGGCTCTTTTTTCGTATTCCTACTAAAATATAAGAAGAAAGTGAAAGTAACTCCAAACCAACGAAAAGGGTAATAAAATCAACACTAGAAGCCATGAACATCGCACCAAGAAGCGCCATTAAAAATAAATAATAATATTCGCCCTTATCTTCGATTGGATTCTTCTTATCATCGCTCATCGCGGTGCATAAAATGAGAGCTGAGGCACCTAATAGCAACGTTTTAAACCCTTTTGAAAATCCATCTAACACAAACGATCCATTTAAAATATCTCCTGCCGGTTCGCTATATAGAGTAATTAATGACACGATTGCTAATACGATGGCAGCAATCGCACCAAGAGCTACATATCTATGGTTCAGCTTAAAAAACAAATCACATATGGAAAGGAGGATGGCGGCGCCGAGAATAATAAATTCTGGCACCATTAGATGCCACGATAAGCTAAGTAACGTATTCATATCCATCCTACTTCACCCCCAATGTTTTCAATGTATTTTGAAGCGGATCTCCTAGTATCTCTGGCATAACTCCAATTGCAATAATACAAAAGATAAGTAGTAAAACAGGGACATACTCCCATCCGTGTATATCAGATTTTGCTTCCCACTCTTTCTTTCCAAATGTCACTTGAAGTGTCGCCCTTAATACATACACAGCGGTTAAAATGATGCCAATCACACCGACTGCAGCAATGACGGGCTCTCCTTGAAATAAACCGAGAAAGGCAAGAAATTCACTAACAAACCCAGACATCCCTGGTAATCCGAGCGATGCCATTCCTCCTGCTAAGAAGAAGCCGCTAAGTACTGGGACACTTTTTGCGAGTCCACCAAGCGCTGTAATGTCTGATGTTCCGAAACGTTGTTCTATAACACCGAGTAAGAAAAACAGCAAGGCTGCAATTAAACCGTGCGATACAACCTGGAATAACGCTCCTTGTGTACCAGGTGCATTAAGTGACGCAAGTCCCATTAACACAATTCCCATATGCGAAATACTAGAGTAGGCCAGTACTTTCCTAAAGTCTGTTTGGATGAGCGCTAAAAAGGCACCGTATAATAAATTAATTACGCCTAATATCGCAATTAGTGTTGCAACATCGTGAAAATATTCCGGGAATAGCCCTTTCCCGAAGCGAATAATACCGTACGCTCCAATCTTCAGCAAAACACCCGCATGAAGCATAACTACAGCTGGATGCGCTTCTATGTGTACATTGACCATCCAGCGGTGCAACGGAAAAACAGGTAGTTTAATTGCAAAAGCAATCATTATGGCAATAAATACACTAAGCTGCAAACTACTTGGGATGACGAGTGCTCCCTCTGCGTTTACGCTTCTTAATATCTCTTTCAGCTCCACAATATTTGTTGTACCTGTTTTCGCGAACAAAATTGAGAAAATAATGAGCAAAATAGCTGAGCCAATACCGTTATATATTAAATAACTATACGCAGCCTTTTCACTCGACAATTTTCCCCACTTTCCAATTAATAAGAACATTGGTGGCAACGTAATTTCAAAGAAGATAAAAAACAACATTAAGTTTTGAGCAGCAAAGACACCGAGTATTCCTATTTCTAGCATGAGTAACAGCATATAAAATGCTTTTAAATTTCTTTTAATAGAAAAGGCTGCAATTGCTGCAAGCGTTGCTAGAAGAGCCGTCAGTACCATCATGACAAGCGACAAACCATCAATACCGAGCTCGTAATAAATAGAAAACCACCTTTTATCTACCGCTGTAAAATCGCCGAACTTAATCCATTTCATCTTTTCATCGAATAGTGACAAATTCTTTCCAGAAGCATATGTACAAGCGAGGACGATAGCGATTCCAAATGGCAGTGCCGTCCCAAATAAGCCAAGCGCTCGCACTGTACGCAATTCCTTTTTCGGTGTTAATACAAGCAATAAAATTCCTAAAAGCGGGGAAAAAATGAAGAACGTTAACAACAAATCATTCATCGTAAATCCCCTCCCGTATAGAGCAAAATAATGACGAGTACAGCGAGCGAAACCGCCGTTACAGTACCGTACACTTGTACATTCCCGTTTTGAAGTTTCGATCCAAGGTTACTTGTGCCTTTCACTACACTTGCAATTAAAACTGCAATTCCTTCGACTACATACACTTCAAATAAGCGAAGCACATGAGCGATTCCTTTCGTAATAGGGATCACCGTCATGTTATATAGTTCATCCACATAATATTTTTCTTTCAAAAGATTATAAAGCGATGTTTCCGTACCCCCAGCCCAATTCCTAGAAATTGATTTCTTGCTATATATGAAATATGCAAGAGCGATTCCCGCAAATGAAACGAGTGTCGCAACAATCATAATCCAAACTGGTCCATGCGCTTCTTCAACCTTAAACCCTACATCTTTCGTCAACCAATCTCCGAGAAACGTCCCAAACCATGGTGTATTTATATATCCTACCACTACTGCGAGAACGCCGAGAACAATCATTGGATACGTCATAACGCGAGGCGATTCATGCACTTCTTCCTTCGTCTTCGTTTCTCCAGTAAAGACAAGAAAATATAGGCGGAACATATAGAACGCTGTTAAAAACGCCGCAATTACCGCTAAAGTAAATAAAACGTAATTGCCATTCATCCACGTCGCCGCTAAAATTTCATCTTTGCTGAAAAAACCGGAAAGCAGCGGAACACCGCTAATGGCAAGGGTACCTATTAAAAATAGCGTACCAGTTACTTTCATCTTCTTCTGTAAACCGCCCATTTTATTAATGTTTTGCGTATGCACAGCATGAATTACACTTCCTGCCGCCAAAAATAGTAGTGCTTTAAAAAAAGCATGTGTCGTTAAATGAAATATACCAGCTACATAACCGGCAGAACCTAACGCGAGCATCATATACCCGAGCTGGCTAACTGTAGAATAAGCAAGCACCCTCTTTATATCTGTTTGCACAAGACCGATAGAGGCCGCAAAGATTGCAGTGAAAGCTCCAACGATTGCCACTGTCTGCATCGCCACTGTACTTGCTGAAAATAGAGGGAACATCGTCGCTACTAAATATACGCCAGCTGCGACCATCGTCGCCGCGTGAATAAGTGCCGAAACGGGCGTTGGCCCCTCCATTGCATCTGGCAACCACGTATGAAGCGGGAACTGACCTGATTTCCCCATCGCCCCGATAAAAATTAATATCGCTGTTATTGTAATCATGTAAGGAGGTAGATCCCCTGTATAAATCGCCCTAAATATTGCGTCATATTCAAAACTACCTGCGTACCAAAAAATTAAAATCATCCCGATAAATAAACCAACATCCCCAATACGGGTCATAATAAAAGCCTTTTTTGCAGCAGCCTTCGCTTCTTCTTTAAAGAAATAAAAACCGATAAGTAAAAATGAGCCAAGGCCAACTAATTCCCAAAATATATAAAGTTGTAATAAATTCGTTGATATAACAAGCCCTAACATCGCAAATGTAAAGAGTCCTAAATATGCGTAAAAGGTTGGTAATCGTTCATCACCTTTCATATAACCTTTCGAATACACATGTACAAGTAGACTCACAAGCGTCACGATAAATAACATTAAAGCTCCTAATGCAGTCACTTCAAAGCCGAATGATATATCCACATCTCCAGCTCTAAGCCACACCCACTTATGCTTCACGCTTGCTTCTGAAAACCTTTCTATTAACACAAGTACCGCAAGTATAAAGGAGAGAAAGACGAAAAAAATACTAAGTACGCTGCTTCCTTCTCTAATTTTCTTCCCGAATATAATAAGTAACAAAAACGAAACGAGTGGGAAAAGCGGTATGAGCCATGCATAATCGATCATTGTTTCCTTCCCCCTTTTTCGGTCACAATGCTATCCTTTGAGCGTATCCATTTCATCCACCTGAACTGTCGTACGATTACGATATAAAGCAATTAAAATAGCGAGTCCTACCGCCGCTTCCGCTGCCGCTACAGCCATCGTAAACAGTGAGAAAATTTGACCTGTTAAATTCGGAAATAAGCCTAATTTACTAAACGCCACTAAGTTTAAATTGGCAGCATTCAGCATTAATTCGATACAAACTAATACGATTACTGTATTCCGCTTTGTTAAAGCTCCAAATAGACCGATGCAAAACAAAATAATCGCAAGTGTTAAATATGCAGAAGCTGGAACGCTACTCATTGGAATCCTCCTCTTTCTCGTCCTTTTTCGCAAGTATAATTGCGCCAACGAGTGCTACAAGTAAAATAACTGAAGTTAGTTCAAATGGAATAATATATTTTGAATAGAGAAGCGTACCGATTTGAAGTGTGTTGTTTTCATGGAGAGGTAAACTTCCTTGTGTGCTTTCATTTGCAAAATCAACATTATTAACAGCGAAATACATAACCGCTCCAAATGCTACAACTGCAAAGAAGATAATCCATTTTCGAAGAGTAAGACGCGATTCATTTTCCGCGTTATGTTTCGTTAACATAATGCCGAAAATCATAATAATTGTGATTGCACCAGAGTAAAGTAAAATTTGTGCAACGCCTATAAATTCGGCTGACAAAAGAAAATACAAACCTGCAATGCTGAGAAATGTCAGAACGAGAGCTAGCATCATGTGCATAACTTTCGTTAAGTTCAACATAAGAACACCGCCGATAATTGCAGACAAGGATAGTATAAAGAATGCTACAAACTCGCCATTCATGCCTTATTCTCCTTCCTGACGTTTTCGTCGTTTTCGTCAAGCCACTGCAAATTTTTAAATAAGTCATCACGTGAATATTCCGCGAGTTCAAAGTTATTTGTCATGACAATTGCCTCTGTCGGACAAACTTCTGTACATAAATCACAAAGAATACAAATTTCAAAATTAATATCATACGTGTCGATAATTTTTCCTTTTTTCGTAGGATCCGGATGTTTCTTTCCTGTTAACTGAATACAGTCTGTCGGACAAATGTTAGAGCACTGATTACAAACAATACATTTCTCCGGATAAAATTTTTGAATCCCCCGAAAACGGTCTGGCAACGGCAACGGTTGATTTGGATAATCATACGTTACCTTCTTCTTGCTCAAATTACTTAATGTATATTTTAACCCTTTAAATAGTCCTTTCATCTCTTACTGGCACCCCCCTCATAGATTAGAAGAATAACTCCTTAATCAATGCCGTTAAGAAAATATTTGCAAGTGCAATCGGCAATAATACTTTCCATCCAAACTCCATTAACTGGTCACCTCTTATACGCGGGAACGTAACGCGGAACCAAATTAATAGAAAGACTACACTGCTAAATTTCAAAGCAAACCATACGGCACCTGGGATAAATCCAAGAAACATGACTGGATTCCATCCGCCTAAAAAGAGCACTGTAATTAACGATGCCATCCCGAAGAAATATACGTACTCTGAAAGCATGAAAAACGCCCAGCGAAAACCTGAGTATTCCGTATGATATCCAGAAACAAGTTCTGACTCCGCTTCCGGCAAATCGAATGGCGTCCTATTTAACTCTGCAACTGCTGCGATTAAGAAAACGACGAATCCAATTGGCTGTACGAAAATGTACCAGACCCTCTCCTGCGCCGCTACAATCTCATTTAAATTCAGACTACCAGCTAGCAAAACGATGCCAATTACACTCATTACGAGCGGAATCTCATAAGAAATCATTTGCGCCGCCGCACGCATCCCTCCTAAAAGGGAATATTTATTATTCGATGCCCATCCCCCAGTTACAACACCTATCGTCGTAATACCGGAAACAGCAATATAATAAAGTAGCCCGACTCCAATATCTGCAAATTGAAATTTATCAGTGAACGGGATAACCGCAAGCACCATAAATGCTGGTGCAAATGCAATGACAGGCGCTAATATAAACAGCGGTTTATCTGCTGCTTTCGGAATACTATCTTCTTTCAATAATAGTTTTAAAACATCAGCTACCGTTTGCAGTAAACCGAATCGGCCTCCAACCTGGTTTGGTCCAATCCGCCCTTGCATAAACCCCATCACTTTCCGTTCTGCCAAAATTCCATATGTAACGAAGCCAAGGACTGCAAATAGTAGAAGTACCGCTAATCCGAAAAAAATGAAGAAATTCGTCCAGCTTGAAGGTGATTGTAAGAGCGTCTCAATCATTAGCCATCAACCTCCCCAAGTACAATATCAACTCCACCTAAAATCGTAATTAAATTAGCGATGTTTTCACCTTTCAATAACTTCGGTAAAATTTGCAAGTTATAAAAAGATGGCCTACGAAACTTCAAACGGTACGGCTCTTTCTTTCCGTCACTTGCGATATAACAACCAATCTCTCCGCGCGGCGATTCGATACGTACAAATGCTTCTCCCTTAGGTGCCTTAATAATTTTCGGTACTTTTGCCAGCACAGCTCCATCTTTCGGGAACTGCTGAACCGCTTGCTCAACAATCTTTAAAGACTCCTCGATTTCTTGCATTCGGCAAACGTAGCGATCCCAAGCATCTCCCACGCTTCCAACAGGAATATCAAAATCAAAACGATCATAAATCGAATACGGCTCATCTTTGCGAAGATCCCAGTTTACTCCAGTGCACCGCAAATTTGCTCCGCTTAAAGAATACGAGATCGCTTCTTCCGCGCTATATATACCAACGCCTTTCACACGATTTAAGAAAATCTCATTACCGCTAACAAGATCATGATAACCTGCTAATTGCTCCCTCATATACGGAACAAACTCTTCCACCTTTTCAATCCAACCATCTGGCGCATCCCACTTCACACCACCAACTCTCATATAGTTAAAAGTAAGCCGTGCCCCGCATAATTCATTTAATAAATTTATAATCATCTCTCGTTCACGAAACGCGTACAAAAACGGGCTGACCGCTCCTATATCAAGAAGATTCGTCCCCCACCAAACGAGATGACTCGCAATTCTTCCTAACTCCATCGCAAGTACTCGCAAGTATTCGGCACGCTCCGGAATTTCAAGCCCCATCATCGTCTCCACAGCATGGCAAATGACGTAATTATTCGTCATGGCTGATAAATAGTCCATTCGATCTGTATAAGGGATAATTTGCGTATACTGTAAGCTCTCAGCGATCTTTTCGGTCCCGCGATGCAAATATCCAATAACAGGTGTAGCTTCTTTAATAATTTCCCCGTCAATCTTAATTACGAGCCTGAACACACCATGTGTACTCGGATGCTGAGGTCCTACATTCAAAAGCATCTCTTCCGTGCGGATCATAGCTACACCTCCACATCATACGGTTCATAGTCTTTTCTAAGCGGATATCCTACCCAATCATCTGGCATTAAAATACGCGTTAAATTCGGATGCCCTTTAAATACAATGCCGAGCAAATCGTATGCTTCTCGCTCCGGCCAGTCAGCTCCTTTCCAAAGCGCTGTCACAGATTCGACTTGCGGCGCTTCCCGGTCTAGCTTTACCTTCACCGCTACCGATTGTTTCTTGCCATATGAAAACAAATGAACATACACTTCCATATGTGTCACAAAATCCGTCGCATGTAGCTCTGACATATAATCAAAAGCAAGTCCCTCATGGAATCGCAGTGACTCCATCACTTCATAATACTTTTCGGGATCCACCACAAGAGTTGGCACATCCTTTGACAGTTTATTAATGTAGGAATCTACTAATGCACCCTCTCCTAACTTCTCCCTAATAGCCTCAACATACTGATTTAAATACGGCTGATTTACGGACGGTTCTTCCTGCTTCGGCTCATCCTCTTTCTTACCTTCAGCTCCCTTTGTCTTCGCTCTTGCAGCCGCTGCTGCTGCCTTCGCCTTGGCTTTCGCTTTTTCTTCTTCCGTTACTTCTTCTGTCCCTTCTCTTTTCTGCTTCGCTAACGCTGCCGCTTTTGCCTTTGCAGCTGCTGCTGCCTTCGCCTTGGCTTTCGCTTTTTCTTCTTCCGTTACTTCTTCGATTCCTTCTCTTTTTTGCTTCGCTAATGCTGCCGCTTTTGCTTTTGCCGTTGCTGCTGCCTTCGCCTTGGCTTTCGCTTTTTCTTCTTCCGTTACTTCTTCGGTTCCTTCTCTTTTCTGTTTCGCTAACGCCGCCGCTTTTGCCTTTGCAGCTGCTGCTGCCTTCGCCTTGGCTTTCGCTTTTTCTTCTTCCGTTACTTCTTCGGTTCCTTCTCTTTTCTGTTTCGCTAACGCCGCCGCTTTTGCCTTTGCAGCTGCTGCTGCACGTCGTTTTGCTTCTTCTATAGTAATATCATCATTTTTTGGTAGCGCTTTCTCTTTTTCTTGATCTTCCTCCTCAAGTTCACTTATTTCCGCCTCGTGTTTCGCTACAAGGCGTTTTCTCGCTTCTTCTTTCGCACGCCTAGCTGCTTCTTTTTTCAGATCCTCTAAATCTTTATTTGGATTACTCATTTATTCGTCACCTGCTTTCCGGTCTTTGCCTCGTAACGAATTTTCTCTTTTAATTTATTAATCCCATAGATTAAAGCAGCTGGATTTGGGGGACAACCAGGAATATACACATCAACTGGTACGATTTGGTCTACACCTTTCACAACAGCATATGAATTTACATACGGACCACCTGCTGTCGCACAAGATCCCATCGCAATAACCCATTTTGGTTCGGGCATTTGATCATATAAACGCCGAACAATAGGAGCCATCTTCTTCGTTACTGTTCCCGATACAATCATGACGTCCGATTGCCTTGGTGAAGTTCGAAAAAATGACCCAAATCGATCTAAATCGTAATGTGATGAGCCTACCCCCATCATTTCAATTGCACAGCATGCCAGTCCGAATGTCATCGGCCATAAAGAGTTGCTCCTCGCCCATCCTTTCAACTGTTCCAATGTAGAAAAAAAGATATTTCGTTCTAATTCTGCTCGCTCATTTGGATGTAATTCCTCAAAATTTATAACCATTGTAACACCTTCTTTTTCCAAGCATACGCTAATCCAACTAGCAACATTACAACAAAGATGAGCATTTCAATTAATGCAAATAAACCTAGCTTGTCATACGCAACAGCCCAAGGATATAAAAATAAAGTTTCTACATCAAAGATCACAAACAATAAAGCGAAAATATAATAACGAGCATGAAACCGAATATTTGCATCATGAAAAGGCTCAATTCCACTCTCATACGTCGTCGCCTTTGCTGCACTTGGTTTATTTGGGCGCAGCATCCTTCCTAATGTAAGAGCCACTACCGGCAGCAATATACCTAATAGCAAGAAAATCAAAACGATCATATAACTATTTTCATATACACTTGCCATTGTGAAACCCTCCCCCCTAAATTAAGAACAAGTTCACATAGTAAACAATATGTCCTAGTTGCAGTAATTATTATTTTTAAATTTTTCTAAATAATGCAACTATTCTAATCATTATAGCAAACTTCAAATTCCTATGTCGATATGTTGGGAGACAGAAACAAGAATTATTAAAATCTATCTTTACAACTTGCTATAATTGTGCAAAATAAATATAAAACTTATATATGCTTTTCAAGAAACCGTAGGTGATATAAATGAAAAAACAAACACATGTAAGTATTCTTATAAGCATTGTATTGCTGTCTATAACGCTTCACTATGTAGCAATGCCTTTTGTATATGAATACTCATTTCCTTTTCAGCTATTAATCGGAACGAGCACCCTATTAATTGATATTATCGCTTGTAGTTATATACTTTATTTTTCAAACATGAAAGAAGGGCTATCTCGTTTATTTTGGATCATATTATCTGTTGGAGCTCTCTCTTATTTTATCGGTGATATAGTCGTTGCCTATCAGCGTTTAATTGTAAAGGACTTCTATACGTTCGTTGATCCATCTGACTTTTTTTACTTACTTTTTTTAGTTAGCTTTACGTTTGCCTTTCTATACGAAATCATTTATAACCGAGATTTATTAGAAAAACTTTTTATGCTATGTGATATTTGTATTATCGTTACAGCCCAATTTACTTTAAGTTACTACTTACTTATTGAACGAACTATTCATATCTTTACAACATCCTATATCGACATATTTGTTCAACTTACCTATCCAATGGCTGATTTACTCTTTCTCTTAATAGGAATCAACCTTTTATTCAAACCACTATCCTTATTACCTAAAAAGGTCGGTGCACTTCTTGGCAGTGCTTTAATTTTATATGCTACTACAGATGCGATTTATGCTTATATAAAATACTTCATACCAGAGTATTCTATGTTTACAGTTACGCCTTTCTATCAAGTAACCTTAGTACTAGTAGCAATCGCCTGTATTCTCCATACAAAAAAGCCTGAAAAACAAGAACAAGTACTACTAACACCTAAAATTGGCGAATCAATCCGATTATCATTACCGTATATTTCGGTAGTAATGCTTATTGTTTTTATATTAGTTGAATACGTTTTTGCGCCTATTATAGTAATCGGACTTATAATAACTTTTTCTTTCGTTCTCATACGTCATAGTTTAGTTCGAAAACAAAATAAAATATTATTGATCGCTCAAATGCAATTCAACTCAGAACTCGAGAAACAAATTAAACTACGTACAGAAGATTTAGTAGAACAGAAAAATGAACTCTATCATAATCAACAAATGTTTAAATCTTTATACGAGCATCATCCCGATCCAATTTTCACATTAGATTTGTACGGTAATTTTCTCAAAGTAAATAACGCTGGTACTACTTTACTCGGGTATCAAACGAATGAATTATTAAACCAGCCTTACTACTCACTCATATACGAAGAAGATTTAGAAGAAATGATTAACGCCTTTCATCGCGTGAAAAAGGGATATTCTATTTCTTTAGAAATACGGGCTTACCATAAAAACAGAGATATTTACTACTTGCACGTTACCGCCGTACCGATCTTTTTAAAGGAGAAAATTTCTGGGGTTTATTTAATGATTAAAGATATTACAGAAAGCAAACAACAACAAGAACAAATCAACTTCCTAGCATACCATGATACTTTAACAGAGCTTGCAAATCGTCGTGCATTTCATCAACATTTAGAACAGGCAATTGCGCGAGCAAAAATATCGAAAAAGCCTTTTGCTGTTATGTTTCTCGACCTAGACCGTTTTAAAGTTATTAATGATACCCTCGGTCATCGAGTAGGAGACCTATTGCTCATCGCAGTAGCAAAAAGGCTCGAAAGAATAGCAACATCAAATATGAAACTCGCGCGGCTAGCTGGGGATGAGTTCACAATCCTTATCGAGAATTACAAAAAAAAGCCAGATGTCCAAAAAATAGCTGATAGGATTGTAGCGGCCATGAATGAGCCATTTGAAATCGAAAATCAACATTTACAAATCTCACCGAGTATCGGAATTGCAATATATCCTGAAGCAGGTGAAGATGCGCTATCCATTTTGCAGCATGCTGATATGGCCATGTACGAAGCAAAGAATAAAGGAAAAAACGGTAGCTCTCTTTACACGAAAGAACTATATAAAAAAATGGAACGAAAAGCTCGAATTGAAAAAGATTTGCCAATCGCTTTAGTAAACAAAGAATTTTATCTCGTTTATCAACCACAAATTGATACGACAACAAATAAAATTATCGGTGCTGAAGCTTTAATACGTTGGAAACACCCACTATTAGGTGACATTTCACCATGTGAGTTTATTCCAATTGTAGAAGAGACGCCACAAGTAGTCCCACTTGGACATTGGGTATTACAAGAAGCTTGTCTCCAATTAAAAATATGGCATACCTTTGGCTACCAAAATTTAAAAATAAGTGTTAATTTATCCGCAAAAGAATTCCGGCAAGATCAATTAATCGAAAACATTTCACAAATATTAAACGACGTGCAAGTCGATCCAAAATATGTAACACTTGAGTTAACAGAAAGAATTGCAATGATTGACGAGAAAGAAACATTATTGAGACTGAAGCAATTAAAAGAGTACGGTATCCAAACTTCCATTGATGACTTCGGTACTGGGTATTCTTCTCTTGCTTATTTATCAATTTTTCCAATCGACACATTAAAAGTACCGAGAGAATTTACACAATTAGCTGATCATCGTCCTGAAGAACGAGCCATCGTTTCTACAATACTTTCCCTCGCAAATACTTTAAATCTTTCAGTCGTTGCCGAAGGAATTGAAACCGAAAAACAACTTAAGTTTCTGCAAAAACATAACTGTAAATATATGCAAGGTTACTATTTCAGTAAACCACTTACTAGTAATCAATTTATAAAATTTCTACAAAAAACCCCCAGTATGAACAAATAATTCATACTGGGGGTTTTATAGTGCTAAATTTTTTTCTCATAATATTCTTCTGCAATCTCTTCGTAAAAAGCTGCAGATGTCGTATAGAAATATGGAATTAACCATAAGAATCCAATCCCTAACGTAATACAACTTAATATAAACCAGCCAATAAAACTTAAACATAAAATGAAATACTCCATCTTATGTCCATCCATCATACGACGACTTTCTGTAATAGCTTGGTTCAGTGAATACTCAGGATGATCGTTTATAATAAAGTATGTCATCGCATAAGAAAATGATTTAATAATACCTGGAATAATGAACAATAACGTCCATAAGAAAAGATAAAGATTTACTAATAAATATAATAAAAATGATTTTAGAAATCTCTTTCCCTCTGAAAACCAAATAAATACATTACCAATACTAGCTTGCTTTTCACGAAGGATATTTAAACCAAGGTAATATCCACCTAAAGTTAACGGTCCAGTAACAAAAAATGAAAGAATATTCGTTGAAAGTGAACCATTTGTTTTTTGCCAACCGAAAATTAAAGAAAATCCCCAATCAACACTAAAACTAAAAGCCGTGATAAGAATTGAAATGAGTAGTGTAGCTCCAACAGCTAATCCCCATTTCCCTTCTAATGAATCTAGTGCTTCTCCTTTTAAATCACTAATCATGCGTAGCCTCGCCTCCTATACACAATAATTCTATTAGTATAGCATGTTCCTATTGAAATTCACCTTTTGAAATGTAGCGATAAAAGTGTGCTGTCGTCGTACTCATATACGGACTAAGCCAAAGAAATCCTATTCCAAAAGTAAGCAGCGCTAAAATAGCCCATCCTATGAAGCTCAGCCATAAAAGAAACAAATCTAACTTATGACCCTTCATAAGATTCTTACTTTCCTTCATCGCCTGCGAAACACTATATTCTGGATTTTCAATCATCACATAGTACGTCAGTGCATAAGAAAAATACATCACAATCATACCAACAATTGAAATTGCTAATAGTACGAAGAAAGCTATTGCAAATGACGTATTCCCTTCTTCACCTAACAATGCAAATAAGCCTATTAACAGCATCGGAATCCATGTACCTGTATATAACAAAATCGCAAGCATTGCCCACATTGTTTTCATCATTCTTTTAAAGCCACGAAATCCTTCGAATAAGTAATCTACTTTAGCATCTTCTCGTTTACTAATCTGTAAAAATACATTTGTATAACCATATGACGTAATCCCATACGATGCGTTACTCAAAATTATCATAATGCAATAAAAAATTCCAAAGGTAATACCTGCTCCAATTGACATCGTTTCCTCTTCAAATGATCCAGTTAAGCCTGCAACTGAGAGAAATATAATAATTCCTGGAATTAACAGTATAAGCATTGCAGCCATCGAAACGACATAACTTAAAATAAAATATAAAATTGTTGATCCAACACCTAGTCCCCATTTTCCCTTTAAAGAGTACAATGCTTCTCGCTTCATTTCACCAATCATTGATCCATCCCCTTTATGAAATATAAATTGTTGTACACTTCTACTTATACAAGCATCAATATAATTATACCATTTTTGTAAAATTATCCATAAAATACACACAAAAAAATCCGTAAAGGCAAAGCCCTTACGGATTTTTTTACTTCATATCGGAAACGTTTAAACGGTTCACGGCACGTTGTAATGCCATTTCTGCACGTTTAAAGTCAACATGTGCTTGTTTATCTTGCAGACGTTGCTCAGCGCGACGCTTCGCTTCATTTGCGCGATGGATATCGATATGGTTTGCTTCTTCAGCAGATGATGATAATACAGTCACTTTATCTGGACGAACTTCGATAAAGCCACCACTTACTGCTACATAATCAGTGTGTCCACCATTTTTCAGACGAACTGCACTAATTTTTAATGGTGCAACAGTTGGAATGTGACCTGGTAAGATCCCCATTTCCCCACTCTCTGCTTTTACACTTACCATTTCTACTTCTTTTTCGTAAACCGGTCCATCAGGAGTTACAATACTGACTGGAAATGTCTTCATACTTCGTCCCTCCTAAGGCCTTACGCCATCATTTTCTTCGCGTTTTCAATAACTTCTTCAATGCCACCTACTAAGCGGAATGCATCTTCTGGAAGGTCATCATATTTTCCTTCTAGAATTTCTTTGAAACCACTAACTGTATTCTTTACAGGTACGTAAGAACCTTTTTGACCTGTAAACTGCTCAGCTACGTGGAAGTTTTGAGATAAGAAGAATTGAATACGACGAGCACGATGTACAACTAACTTATCTTCTTCAGATAACTCATCCATACCTAAGATAGCGATGATATCTTGAAGTTCTTTATAACGTTGTAAAGTTTGCTGTACTTGACGAGCTACTTCATAATGCTCTTCTCCTACGATTTCTGGAGAAAGTGCACGAGATGTAGATGCTAATGGATCTACGGCTGGGTAAATACCCATTTGCGTTAAACGACGCTCTAAGTTTGTTGTTGCATCTAAGTGAGCGAACGTTGTAGCTGGTGCTGGGTCAGTATAGTCATCGGCTGGTACATATACCGCTTGGATAGACGTGATAGACCCTTTATTTGTAGATGTAATACGCTCTTGTAATTGACCCATTTCTGTTGCAAGTGTTGGTTGGTAACCTACCGCAGATGGCATACGACCAAGAAGGGCAGATACTTCAGAACCCGCTTGCGTGAAACGGAAGATGTTATCGATGAACAGAAGTACGTCTTGTCCTTGCTCATCACGGAAATGCTCAGCCATTGTTAAACCTGTTAATGCAACACGTTGACGTGCTCCAGGTGGCTCGTTCATTTGTCCGAATACCATCGCAGTTTTCTTGATTACGCCAGAATCGCTCATTTCGTGGTATAAGTCATTACCCTCACGAGTACGCTCACCTACACCAGCGAATACAGAGATACCACCGTGCTCTTGTGCGATGTTATTGATTAACTCCTGAATTAATACTGTTTTACCTACGCCGGCACCACCGAATAGGCCGATCTTACCACCCTTAATGTAAGGAGCAAGTAAGTCTACTACTTTAATACCAGTTTCAAGAATTTCTACTTTAGTAGATAATTCTTCGAATGCAGGTGCTTGACGGTGAATTGGATCACGGTGTACATCCGCAGGAAGTTCACCATCTAAGTCAATTGCATCACCTAATACGTTGAATACACGTCCAAGTGTTGCATCACCAACTGGTACAGAGATTGCTTTACCAGTATCTTCTACTTCTGTGCCACGAACAAGTCCATCTGTGGAAGACATCGCAACTGTACGAACTGTATCATCACCTAAATGAAGTGCAACTTCAAATGTTAAGTTCATGCTTCCGTTTTCGTTGCTTTGTTTTACCGTAAGGGCATTGTAGATTTCTGGTAGCTTTCCGCCATCAAACTTAACGTCTACAACCGGACCCATGATTTGCGTAACGCGCCCTTTATTCATCGGGTTCCCTCCTAGCTTTCTTTTAATTAGCTACCTCTATCAGAGAAGTTAGCTTTTAATTTTTTATTAGTTTAGCTTACGCGACTCTCCTGAAAGAGCCGCTTCCGCTTTTTATTGAATCCAGCTCCAGCGGTTAGAATGTTCGGTGGCTTCGCTTTTTCCTACGAGGCACAAATCGCCTCTACGTCAAAAGGCTCCATCCCCCTCTCATTCTGAACGAACCGCTTCCGCTTTTTAATACTATTCTAACGCTGCTGCTCCACCAACGATTTCCGTAATTTCTTGCGTAATCGCTGCCTGACGCGCACGGTTGAATGAAAGTGTAAGTGAATCGATAACTTCCATTGCGTTGTCTGTAGCACTCTTCATTGCTGTCATACGCGCTGCGTGCTCACTTGCTTTACCGTCTAGTAATGCACCGTACACTAAGCTTTCTGCGTATTGTGGCAATAGTACTTTTAAAATTTCTTCTTCAGAAGGTTCGAATTCATAAGCTGTCGTCGGTTTGTCAGACGCCACATCAGTAAGCGGTAAAATTTTATTTTCCGTTACCTCTTGTGAAATTTTACTTACGTAATGGTTGTAGTAAATGTACAGCTCATCATAAGCACCATCTGCGAACATCGCAATTGCTCGAGAAGCAAGGTCTTTAATATCAGTAAATGATGGGTGGTCAGATAATCCAACTACTTCATCAATAATGTTAAAGCCGCGACGTTTTAAATAATCACGTCCTAGTCGTCCAAGCACAATAATAGAATATTGGTTTGAATCCATATTATGACGTTCACGAATTACGTTACTTACTGTACGTAATACGTTACTGTTATAACCACCTGCTAGTCCGCGATCAGACGTAATAACGATGTATCCTGTACGCTTTACAGGACGCGCATTTAGCATTGGATGATTAATCCCTTTGCTTCCTTGCGCAATGCTCGCTACTACTTCTTGAATCTTTTCCATATACGGAACGAAAGATTTAGCATTTTGCTCTGCACGGTTTAACTTAGATGCAGATACCATCTCCATCGCTTTCGTAATTTGACTCGTTTTCTTTGTCGAGTTAATCTTCGCTTTTATATCGCGTAAAGATGCCACAGGTTTTCACCACCTTTTTTCCGGAAGTTGGCACGATTAGTAAGAATCCTCTTCCTAATCTACGTTGCAAGATATTCTTGCCCATGATTGAAGGAAAAGAATAGGTGCACCTACTCTTTTCCTTTACATGACCTTTAGCAATCTCAGAGCCCGAGATGCCTTTTATATATACTATCTAGCTCCAGCGGCTTGAATGAGCCGCTGGAGCTTTTATTATTCAGAAGCTACGAATACTTTTTTAAATCCATTGATTGCTGCTGCAAATTTGTCGTCATCCGCAAGTTTCTTAGTTGTGCGGATTTCTTCTAATAAGTCAGTCGCATTAGAATCTAACCAAGCATGGAATTCTTCTTCAAAACGAGTGATATCTACTACTGGGATATCATCTAGGAATCCACGTGTTAAAGCGTAAAGAATGATAACTTGTTTCTCTACACGTAACGGTTTGTGTAATCCTTGTTTTAATACCTCAACAGTACGAGCACCACGGTTTAATTTCGCTTGAGTTGCTTTATCAAGGTCAGAACCGAACTGAGCGAACGCTTCTAACTCACGGTAAGATGCAAGGTCAAGACGAAGTGTACCTGATACTTTACTCATTGCTTTAATCTGAGCAGATCCACCTACACGAGATACAGAAGTACCCGCATCGATCGCTGGACGTACGCCAGAGAAGAATAGGTCAGATTGTAAGAAGATTTGTCCATCCGTAATAGAAATTACGTTTGTTGGGATGTATGCTGATACGTCCCCTGCTTGTGTTTCGATGAAAGGTAGTGCAGTTAAAGAACCGCCGCCTTTTGCATCACTTAATTTTGCTGCACGCTCTAATAAGCGAGAATGTAAGTAGAATACATCCCCTGGGTAAGCTTCACGACCTGGAGGACGACGTAATAGTAATGACAGCTCACGGTAAGCCGCTGCTTGTTTTGATAAGTCATCATATACTACTAATACGTGTTTACCATTGTACATGAACTCTTCACCCATTGTTACACCAGCATAAGGAGCTAGGTATAGTAATGGAGCTGGTTGAGAAGCAGATGCAGTTACAACGATTGTGTATTCTAATGCACCGTGCTTACGTAGTGTTTCTACTACGTTACGTACAGTTGATTCTTTTTGTCCAATTGCTACGTAGATACAAATCATGTCTTCATCTTTTTGGTTAATGATTGTATCAAGTGCAACTGCTGTTTTACCAGTTTGACGGTCACCAATGATTAACTCACGTTGACCACGGCCAATTGGTACAAGAGCATCGATCGCTTTAATACCTGTTTGAAGTGGCTCATGAACAGATTTACGATCCATTACACCTGGTGCTGGACTTTCGATTGGACGAGTGTTTGTTGTATTGATTGGGCCTAAACCATCAACTGGTTGACCTAATGGGTTTACAACACGACCAATTAGTTCTTTTCCTACTGGTACTTGCATGATGCGACCAGTACGACGAACTTCGTCACCTTCACGGATTTCTGTGTAAGGTCCTAAAATGATAATACCTACGTTGTTTTCCTCTAAGTTTTGTGCTAGTCCCATAACGCCGTTAGAGAACTCTACAAGTTCACCAGCCATAACGTTATCAAGACCATGAGCACGCGCGATACCGTCACCAACTTGGATAACTGTACCAACATCACTAACTTCGATTTCAGACTGATAGTTCTCGATTTGTTGCTTTATCAGTGCGCTAATTTCTTCAGCTCTGATGCTCATGTGCTTCACCCCTATCTATTCTTCATTAATTCACGCTGAATACGTGCTAATTTTCCTTGTAAACTTCCGTCATAAATGCGATTTCCAATACGTACTTTAATTCCGCCTAGTAAATCTTCATCTACAACATTTTTCACGCGAATTGCATCTTTTCCCGTTCTCTTTGCAAATGCTTCAGCAATGTTAAGCTTCTCTTCTTCTGATAGAAGACGAGTAGAATATACAGTTGCATCCGCTACGTTACGTTCTTCATTAGCAAGAACAACATATTCATCTGCAATTTCAGGTAAGATATCAATGCGTTTGTTATCAATTAAAATATATAACGTATTTAAAATAGATTCAGAAACAGATCCGAATACGTTTGCAAGAAACGTTTTCTTTTGTTCCTTTGAAATGTTCGGTTGCGTTAAAAAGCTATGTAGTTCTCCGTTCTTTACATAAACGTTTTGTACAAGGCGTAATTCCTCTTCAAACATTTCTAATACGTGTTTTTCTTTTGCAATTTTAAAAAGAGCGACAGCATAACGTTTTGCTACAATCCCATTGCTCATCGCGCTTCTCCTACTTCTTTAATATAATCGCGAATTAACTTCACTTGATCTTCTTCTTTTAATTCTTTTTCAATTACTTTAGAAGCAATTTGAACAGATAAAGAAGCGACTTGTTCTTGTAAAGCAGCAATTGCTTGCTCTTTTTCGCGTTGAATTTCTTGTACAGCAGATGCTTTAATTGATTCTGCTTCTTCTTTCGCAGCAGCAACAATAACATCCTTTTGATCTACAGCTTGCTTTTTCGCTCTTTCGATTAACTCTTGTGCTTCAACACGCGATTGTTTTAACATCTCACGTTGTTCTTCTACTAATTTCTTCGCTTCAGCATTATTTCTTTCTGCAGCGTCGATTTCATTAGCAACGTGCTCTTCACGTTCTTTCATAATTCCCATTAAAGGACCCCACGCAAATTTGCGTAGCATTACTAATAGAAGTAAGAAAATGAACAATGTATAAGCAATCGTTCCAAATGGAATGGAAGCTCCTAATAATAAAGTTGGCACAAGGATTCACTCCCTTCAAAATATCTAAATTGATCATATGAAAAAAAAAGACATACGTTTCGTTCATAAAGCAATGGCGAAGAAAGTTCGGAAAAACACTCTTCGCCATCTATGTAAGGGGAGTCTCCCTTATTTGTTCATTACGATGAATGCAATAACTACACCGATGATTGGAAGTGCCTCAACTAAAGCAACCCCGATGAACATAATTGTTTGAAGTGCGCCTTTTAATTCTGGTTGACGAGCAACACCTTCGATTGTACGTGATACGATAAGACCGTTACCAATACCTGCACCTAATGCTGATAAACCAATTGCAATTGCAGCTGCGATTACACCTAAACTCATTTAATTTGTCCTCCTTTGTATTATAAAAAAATAAATTTTTTCTTACTTAAATTATATTAATGGTCATGGCTTACTTTATGAGCCATATAAACCATCGTTAACATAACGAAAATAAATGCTTGGATTGATCCAACGAATACACTGAATCCCATCCATGCTAACATTGGTACAAGCGCACCTAATGCCCCAAGGACTGATGCTCCGCCCAACTTAGCAAGTAATCCTAATAAGATCTCACCTGCATAAATGTTACCAAATAAACGAAGACCTAACGTTAATGTGTTAGCAAACTCCTCAATAACCTTTAATGGGAATAAGAATTTCATAGGTTGGAAATAACCTTTTACGTACTCTTTCGTACCCTTCATCTTAATTCCATAATAATGGGTGAGGGTAACTACCATCACGGCTAATGTTAATGTAACTGCTGGATCAGACGTTGGTGATCTCCACCATGCAATATGTTCGCCAGCTTCAGTTGCTGAATACATGAATGGTAAACCAAGGAAGTTCGATACGATGATAAACATGATAAGCGTAACGCCAAGCGTTAAGAAACGTCCACCTGTTTTCCAGTCCATCGTACTATTGATAATCCCTTTCACGAAGTCAAACACCCATTCCATGAAGTTTTGCATCCCGGTTGGGCGCAGAGCTAAGCTGCGAGTTCCGATAACAGCGATTAAGAAAACAATAACTGCTGCTACAGTAACCATCATAACTGATGACAAATCGAACGTTAAACCTAGAAATTCAACTAATTTACCGTGTTCCACTAGTAATTCACCTCTCTTCCCTGCTCTTATACTCTAAATAAAGAAAATCTATGATCATGACAAGGTATCCTGTCAGCAATCCTACACCTAGGCCCCACATCGCGATTAACTCTTGATATTTGGCTGCAAATAAAATTAATAACCCAATCGTGGCGAATCTTGAATATGTACTTACCGCTGTTGCCTTGAACTTCACGTTTTCTCCATTTGTTACGCGATCTAGCAGCTTGTCTGTTCTACGTGCAATGATGCGCAAACTAAGAAAACTGAAAATCGTACCGATAATCAGTCCAAGAAATACATCCTTGTAAGAGGTAAATCCCCATCCTAGCACTAGAAGCGCAAGCAAGTAGTACATATATTTCTTTTGTCTTTGGACAAGTCCATGTACGTCTATCATCATTGCTCTCCCGAATAGTAATGTCGAATGAGTCGAATCATTGCGTATACCCCTGTTCCTAGTCCGAGTAATAACCCTATAATAAGAAACAACGGAAACGTTCCAACCTTATTATCAATCCACTGCCCACCAAAGATTCCAACAAGAATAGAACCGACTAATTGAGCAAGAATACCTGACATTAAAGCATAAGCTTTTATATGGCTGCGATCGTTTTTTTGCAAGGATTCATCCCTCCAATATGTAACCCTCATTCACGATGTGTTAATAATAACTCATTTTTTTGCATAAATCCTATACAAAACAAAAAGTTTACATTTTCGTCACGGAATAGATGTAATTTTGTCACTGAAAGCCCTACCATCTATCCCCGTTGTTAGCATACAATAGGGTATTAACAGTGTCAACGAGAAATCGTAAAAAATCTAAAAATTTGAGTATTAGGCATTTCCTCCCAAAAATGAAAACGTTCCCCTTCTAAATACTGGTTACATATATGCAATTTCTAACAGTTTTCTCTTTATAATAGAAGGAAATGTTCACAAGTTTGTCACTATTATATTTTCGAGATATAACGCTTTTCTTCCATAATATAGTGTTCCTCAGACGTAAGACTTCTATATTATATGTGAGGTGTATGCAACTTATGTTGTATATACGATGTATATTTATCCTCTCCCCCTCCCCTACTTGCTTACAGCAAAAAAGACGAGCTGGGGAATCTCCCCTGCTCGTCAGTTGTCTTACTTCGTTCCGAATAAACGGTCACCAGCATCACCAAGACCTGGTACTACATATCCGTGGTCATTTAATTTCTCATCTAATGCTGCTACATAAATATCAACATCAGGATGTTCTTCTTGTACTACTTTTACCCCTTCTGGAGCTGCAACGATACACATTAATTTAATTTGTTTCGCACCGCGCTTTTTCAGAGAGTTAATTGCTTCAGCCGCAGAACCACCTGTTGCTAGCATCGGATCTAGTACGATAAAGTCACGCTCTTCTACATCCGTTGGAAGTTTCACATAGTATTCTACCGGTTGCAATGTTTTAGGGTCACGGTATAAACCAACGTGTCCTACTTTTGCTGCTGGAATTAATTTCAGAATTCCATCAACCATTCCTAAACCTGCACGTAAAATCGGAATTAAACCAAGTTTTTTACCAGCGATCACTTTTGTTGTCGCTTTGCTTACAGGTGTTTCAATTTCAATGTCCTTAAGTGGAAGGTCGCGAGTAATTTCGAAAGCCATTAAGCTTGCTACTTCGTCCACTAATTCACGAAAATCTTTCGTACCTGTATTCTTATCGCGAATATATGTAATCTTATGTTGAATTAACGGGTGATCAAATACATACAGTTTTCCCATGTGAATCTCTCCTTTAGATGATATTCATGCGTTTGCACGCTTTTTTACACTATTTACGATTGTAAAGAAAACGCTACTAATATTCAAGGGCAAATTTGGCAAAATCATGATTTTACAATGAATCTATCTAGTATCTTTACCAATTATGGGAGCTGTATCCTTCATTATATCGCCAAAATTTATTCATCATTTGTATACATACTTTAAAAATAATATATGTCCAAAAAAAAAGACCGCCAAAACAATTAAGTCTCGGCAGTCTTCTTCAATCTATTATAGATTTGGATACATTGGGAATTTGCTAGTTAACGCTTCTACACGCTTACGTGCTTCTTCTAATGCAGCTTCATTTTCATGATTTTTTAATGTATAAGCAATAAGTGACGCAATTTCATCCATTTCTTCTAAACCAAAACCACGAGATGTTACAGCTGCTGTACCGATACGTACACCACTTGTTACAAATGGGCTTGCTGTTTCAAATGGAATTGTATTTTTGTTCACTGTAATACCAACTTCATCTAATACGTGCTCTGCTACTTTACCTGTGATTTCTAAGTTACGAACATCAATCAAGATTAAGTGATTGTCTGTTCCGCCAGAAACAAGTGTAAGTCCTTCTTTTTGAAGACCTTCAGCTAAGCGGTTCGCATTGTTAATGATATTTTGTGCATATGTTTTGAAATCATCTTGAAGTGCTTCACCAAATGCAACAGCTTTTGCAGCGATTACGTGCATAAGTGGACCACCTTGAATACCAGGGAAGATTGATTTATCAATTTGTTTTGCAAATTGCTCTTCACATAAAATCATACCACCACGCGGACCACGTAACGTTTTATGTGTTGTCGTTGTAACGAAATGTGCATGTGGTACTGGATTTGGATGTAAACCAGCAGCTACTAAACCTGCGATATGTGCCATATCAACCATTAAATAAGCGCCCACTTCATCTGCAATCTCACGGAATCGCTTGAAATCGATAACACGAGGGTATGCACTTGCACCTGCAACGATTAATTTTGGTTTATGTTCTTTCGCTTTTGCTAATACATCATCGTAATTAATACGGTGAGAGTCAGCATCCACGCCATATTCTACGAAATTATATTGTACTCCACTGAAGTTAACAGGGCTTCCGTGTGTTAAGTGACCACCATGAGATAAGTTCATACCAAGTACTGTATCGCCTTGCTCTAAAATCGTGAAGTATACTGCCATGTTCGCTTGTGCACCAGAGTGTGGTTGAACATTTACGTGCTCTGCGCCGAAAATTTCTTTCACGCGATCACGTGCGATATCTTCTACTACGTCTACGTGTTCACAGCCACCATAGTAACGTTTTCCAGGATATCCTTCAGCATACTTATTCGTTAAAACAGAACCTTGTGCCTCCATTACTGCTTCACTTACGAAGTTTTCCGAAGCAATTAACTCAATCTTTGAACGCTGTCTTCCTAGTTCTGCCTCAATTGCAGCAAATACCTTTTCATCTTGACGTTTTAAATGATCCACCAAAATCCCCCTTTTCTGAACGAATTACATCGATTCCCAACAGTTTTTTCTTATTTATTCAGAAAAAACGAAAATTCAGGTTGTAATTCTTTCGAACCTTCATGTTTTCAACTACATTCTAACATGACTTTCTATATCATAAAAGAAAAAAAAGACCGAAAATCGGTCTTTTCTTTCTTCTATTATAAAGTCAGACAACATACCTTTTATCTTATGATAAACAGGTACTATATGACTTCCTAATTTCTCATATTTAACGGCAAGTGGTAGTCTCTTCCACTGCCGCATAGACAGCACGTGCTCCACCAATTAGTTTTCCACGTGTTTTGGCCATCGTTACATGCGCACTTCCAATTTCCTTCACACTTGTACGAACCGGAACAGCTACATGCTTTAAATGCATACCGATAAATGTATCACCAATATCCATTCCTGCATCAGCTTTAATAAACTCAACTACTACCGGATCTTTCAAATTGTGATACGCGTATGTCCCCAATGCACCACCTGCTGATCTAACAGGCGTAACTGTTACAATTTCAAATTGATATTTTATCGCTACTTCTCTCTCAACTACTAAAGCACGGTTTAAATGCTCACAACATTGAAACGCTAATTCAATACCTGTTTGCTCTTGAAATTGTTTTAACTCAGAGAAAATCGCCTCTGCTACTTCCATCGTTCCTGATGTTCCAATTCTTTCGCCTAGCACTTCGCTCGTGCTACAACCCACTACAAAAACTTGACCGCTTTGTAATGAAGCTTGTTCTTGGAAATCAGAAAGCGACATTTGTAGCTGTTCTCTTACCTTTACGATTTCTGTCATTACGCCTCTTCCTTTCACAGGTTGGTTCACCAAATTATATTTCACACTACTGATAGTTAGAATCTATTACTTTGTTTCGTATGTTTTAATTTTTCCTACGCGGTTTTCGTGACGACCACCTTCATAATCAGTTGTTAACCAGATTTTCGCGATATCACGCGCTAGACCAGCACCAATTACACGCTCGCCCATTGCTAGCATGTTAGTGTCATTATGCTCTCTCGTCGCTTTCGCGCTGAAAGTATCATGAACTAACGCACAACGGATACCATTTACTTTGTTTGCTGCGATTGACATACCAATGCCTGTCCCACAAACTAAAATACCACGATCTACTTCACCATTCGCTACCATTTCAGCTGCTGGAAACGCAAAGTCAGGGTAATCAACAGAACCAGCTTCACATTCACAACCTAAATCAATATATTCAATATTTAACTCTTCTAATAAACTTACAAGTTCTTTGCGGATATTCATACCGCCGTGATCAGATGCTATTACTACTTTCATTTTTACCCCTCCAAAGTTTCAATCAATTATCTTCATTTCACACTCGCTACCTCATATAGGAAGAAGTGATCTCCAATATCGTATTATACACGAAACATCAACCTACTGAATGTTTTTTCAGTAAAGTTTGTACAAGTTTTTCCATCTCATCTAACGTTTCTTTATAAATAGAAAGCGAGCCTCCAAATGGATCTGAAATGTCCTTGCCTATACCTTCAGTTAATCCATATAACGTATTTAATTTCTTTTCAACGCTCGGATAATGCCCAAGTACAATTTGCTTATGGTTTTCTGTCATCGTTACGACAATATCAGCCCAATCAAGCAAAGTTTCATTTACTTGCTGCGCCGCATGATCAATTGAAATTCCTTTTTCAGCTAAAGCTTCCTTCGCATGTACCGATGCATCGCTCCCAGGATAGGCGAAAACACCAGCAGATTGCACTTCAAACTTATCTCCTCCGTGATGACGAAGCAACGCCTCAGCCATTGGACTACGACATGTATTGCCAGTACAAACAAATAACACTCGTTTCATTCAAACCCACCCCTATATTCGATTTCTTATCATTCATCATAACTTACATTAGAATAGAACAAAAGAAATGTGAATATACAAAAGGCGCATTTCTCTTATATTTTTTCTAAGAAAAATGCGCCTTATCCACATATATGTGAAACCCTATTTCCAAGTGCCTAGAGTATTTTAACATACATACTGAACACGCAACAAAAATAAGGAATCCATTTCATACGAAACGGATTCCTCTTATATTGCAATTATTTCATTGTAACTTTCATTACTTCTGTTGAACCTTTTGTAGCTGCTACGCCTACAGTTGTCTTAATAGACTCAGCTGCATCTGTGTTTGTAATAACAATTGGAGTAATTGTGCTTTTCGCTTTTTCACGGATTAATTCTAAGTCGAATGAGATTAATTTATCTCCAGCTTTTACAGCTTGACCTTCAGAAACGTGAGCTTCGAAACCTTCACCTTCCATTTTTACAGTTTCTAATCCAACGTGGATTAAAATTTCTGTACCGTTTTTCGCTTTAATTCCGATAGCATGTTTTGTGTGGAATAATTGTACGATTTCACCATCAACTGGAGATACAACTACACCTTCAGTAGGATCAATTGCAACACCGTCACCCATCATACGACCAGCAAATACTGGATCTGGTACTTCTTCAATATTTTTCACTGCTCCAGTTAATGGAGCTACGATTGTTTCTTCATTTGTTTTTGAACCAAGACCGAATAATTTTTTAAACATAGGATAGTCCTCCTTATAATTTACCTAAAAGTTTATAGGGCAATCCCTAGTAAAACTCGGGATACATGTAAGACTTCATACTTCGAATATTATACTGTAAAAACGCTTTCGAAATAAATTATGTCATTACTAATAGACTCTTATTGTAGCGCTTCACAAAATTCCAGTCAATTCTGATTGTCTGAATAACAATAAGAAGTTAACTTCTACTTATATTTTCTCTTTTTTTACCTAACTTGTCTAGAGGTCTTTACTACATTTTATTTTTTGTTGTTAATTTGTAAAATTTAATTCAAACTTTTTTCAAAATCCACTTGACTATAGTAAGTAACTATTTTATTATTACTTACGTAAGGTAAGTTAATAACTTTTAGGAGGTTTTTAAAATGATGGATTTCGGTCTACTTATTATTCGTCTTATTATAGGAATTACATTCATGGGTCATGGCGCTCAAAAATTATTTGGTTGGTTCGGCGGTTACGGTTTAAAAGGAACAGGTGGCTGGATGGAGTCAATCGGTTTACGTCCTGGTGTATTTATGGCATTTATGGCTGGCGCAACTGAATTACTAGGTGGTTTCTTATTCGCATCAGGTATTTTCATTGTAGTTGGTTCATTATTTATCGTTGGAACAATGTTAATGGCTATCTTCACTGTTCACGGAAAAAATGGTTACTGGGTAACACAAAACGGATATGAATATAACTTAATGTTAATCGCTGTCGCTGTTGGTGTAGCTTTAATCGGACCTGGCGCATACGTTTTACTTTAATTTTTATCTCAAATTTGAGATTCTTGAAAAAGAACTTACTTCATTACAATTGAAGTAAGTTCTTTTTATGAAACAAAATATTATTTCCAGCAGGATTTTCTCATCGTTATCTTGTAAACAAACAATAAGTATTCATATTTAGAAAGGGGATTACAAGCATGTTATCCATTAATCCAAATGAACAAACTGAAAAAGATAATTACAAATTACTTACCGGAAGTATCATCCCTCGTCCTGTCGCATTCGTTACTTCTGTAACAAAAGAAGGTGTACTAAACGGAGCACCATATAGTTATTTCAATATTGTCGCTGCTAATCCACCACTTATCTCAGTATCTGTACAACGAAAAGCAGGAGAAAGAAAGGACACTTCCCGAAACGCAATTGAAAAAGGAGAATTTGTCGTACATATTTCTGACGAATCATATGTAGCAGCAATTAACGAAACAGCAGCTAACCTCCCGCCAAATGAAAGTGAAATTGAACTAGCAAAACTAACACCAATCGAAAGTGAAGTCATCTCTGTTCCAGGTGTAAAAGAAGCAAATATTCGAATGGAATGCGTATTAGAACGTGCAATTCCACTTGGCGGAACGGAAGACTCACCAGCTTGTGATCTACTAATTGGACGCGTCGTTCGTTTCCACGTTGCCGAACATCTATATGAAAAAGGGCGCATTCACGCCGAAGGACTCAAACCAATAAGCCGCCTAGCAGGACACAACTATGCAAAATTAGGAGAACAATTTGAATTAGTTAGGCCAGTTTAAAAGTGGAAGTGGCCCGTTTAGCTCTGACCAGCTAAGGTTCTCTCGCACAAAAGGTGCTTTTTACCTTTCGTGCGGGAGGTTCTTAGATGCGAAGAGCCGGCCACTGGAACTGGATAATATCTAAAAGCGGAAGCGGCTCGTTCAGAATGGGAGGAGGATGGAGCTTCTGACGTAGAGGCGCTTTTTGCCTCGCAGGAAGACGCGAAGCCACCGACCATTCTAGCCGCTGGAGCTAGATATATCTAAAAGCGGAAGCGGCTCGCTCAGAATCGCAGGGCACTTCAAGCTCTCGACCTTGAAGCGCTTTTTGCTTCATGCGAGAGAGCGAAATGACCGGAGATTCTAGCCGCTGAAGCTGGATAATATCTAAAAGCGGAGGCAGCTAGATTCCTCCCATCACTCAAATATAAAATCCCCTGCTTTTTAGCAGGGGATTTTATCATTGTAATTCTTCCTTCTTTTCCTCTAAAGTAGGCATTTTCTCTTTTTTCGGCTTCCCTAGCTTAATTACGAAGAAGTATAGGGAAAGCAATGTAATAAGAAAAACAATTAAAAACGGGTACGGAGAGTAAAAGGCACGCGCCGCCTCAGTCTTTCCCGCAACAAATTTCAATGACTCAATATCTAAAAACTCAGCAAACATTTGTACACCGAGCATACTAAACCAAAAAACAAAAAAACTAATAATAATACCAAAAACTTGCTTCAATCTCGTCATTCATCTCATCCTTTCTATATCTGTAATTTTTAGCGTAATAAATATAGTACAAACAAAATATTCACAGAAAGGAACTATCTCACCATTCACGAATTAACTTAATCCAACCTAACATCGAAATTTGCAAAATAATACCCCAAATTATAAGTCGTCTTAGCCATCGAGGAAAGAAGGTTAAAAACTTAACATACCATTCCAATAGCTTGTTCATAATTCCCTCCTACATAAAATTATATAGGAAAAAGGATATATAATCCAAACCCAACCAAAATGATACCACCTACTATCTCACCGTATGTACCGAGCATATCTTTCGCATGTCTCCCAATTAATAAACCAATCCACGCTAATAACATGCTAACAAATCCAAACAGTAAAATCGTAATAATTGTCTGTGCCCCATAAATACCAAGACTAAGCCCTACTGAGAAACTATCTATACTGACGCCAAATGCAAATACGAATAAACTAATTCCAATAGGAGCAGTTCTAGTCTCTTCATTTTGTAAAATGGTCGAATATACGATATAAAACCCTAGTCCGATTAATAAAATAGCACCCGCAAAATGTGCGATATCTCCATATTTCTCTGATAAAAAACGACCTAGTACCATTCCTATAAACGGCATAATAATATGAAATATCCCTATCGTCATACCAATATACAGGATTTGTCTTAACTTTAGGGGCATCATCCCCATACCAAGACTCACCGAGAACGCATCCATCCCTAAGGCGAATGCCATAATTATTAAAGGTATTAGCTGTTCAAACGTCATTCATGCCCCTCCTTGGACGTGCTACTTCACAATATGCTTATCCAAGGAGAAATATTCTGTTTGCTAATCTTACCTTATCATTCAATAATAATATGATGTCCTGCCGCTTTCGTTAAACGATTCATAATTGCATTCCCTATTCCTTCATTAGGGAATGACTCACTAAAAATAACATCCACTTCACTTGCATCAAATGTTCTAAGTACATCATATAATTTAGTCGCAACGCTAGCTAAGTCACTTCTAACACCACAAGATAATATAACATCTGCACTATATACGTACTGATACTCTTCTGTCGTTAATACGCCTACTTTAAATCCTTCTTTCTTTTTCTCATCCACAAGATGCTGAATAAACTCACGTGAGCCCTCGACAATACTAAGTGGTGCTTTCGGCGCATAATGTGTGTATTTCATTCCAGGCGATTTCGGTTTTTCCTTCTCATCCTTTAAAGCTGGATCTAAAGAAACAGTACCTATCACCGCTTCTAATTGTTCTTTCGTAATCCCACCTGGACGTAATATTGTTGGAACCGTGCTTGTACAATCAATTACAGTTGATTCAACGCCTACTCCAGTTGCACCACCATCAACAATACCTGCAATCTTCCCATTCAAATCTTCATATACGTGAGAAGCTAATGTTGGACTTGGACGCCCTGAACGATTCGCACTTGGTGCCGCAACAGGTACATTCGCCTCTTCAATAAGAGCAAGTGCAATTGGATGATCAGGCATTCTTACTCCAACCGTATTAAGTCCTGCCGTCACCTTCTCTGAAATTCCTTCTTTTCTCGGCAAAATAATTGTTAATGGTCCTGGCCAAAAATGCGCCATTAACTTCTCTGCAACTGGTGGAATTTCTTTCACAATCCCATCTAACTGAGATTTTGTACCTATGTGGACAATGAGTGGATTATCACTCGGTCTTCCTTTCGCTTCGAAAATTTTCGCGATTGCTTCATCATCCATCGCGTTTGCCCCTAACCCATATACTGTTTCCGTAGGGAAAGCAACCGCCTCATTTTCTCTTAATAATTTTGCTGCTTCTTGTAACTGTGGATAATATTTTTTTCTTTCCACAACATTATCCACAACCCACATATTTGTATGCATTTTTTTCCACGTCCTTTTCTAGCCTTAAATACTTGTCTATTTTTAGTTTACTATGAGATTTATCCAAAAGACAAACAAGGTTTATCCACAAAATGTGGATAAACCTAATTAATCCGTGGATAACTTTGTGAATAGCTGACAATTTAGTATTATTGCATTCTGCTCTTTTATATTTTTACAAAAATGTTCTAGCTGTTGAATTCCCTCTGGAACCTCATCCTTTTCTATAGTAAAAAAGTCAAAGAACTGAAAGATCGGTACAGATTGTGGATGATTTGTTAGTAAGTACAATTGTTGAACACTTTTTTCTTTCATATACTGCAAAAACATTTCAAAAAAATATAAGAAAGTCTGTTTATCCACATGAGGTGTGAATAAACAAGAACGAATAAGTACATCTTCCCCACTTTGTTCATAACCAATTACAGCTCGTATTTCTTCCGCCTCTTCCAAAATCATAAATTGTGCGTACAACTCATTTATTTTATCATCTTTTTTATTAGCTTGTCCGAAAAAAGAATGTAATCTTTCCACATCTGCTTTCGTAGCAAAATACACTTTCTTCATAATAAATCCCTCCTCATTTTTATATATGAGGAGGGATTTATTAATAGTACTATTTAGAGAATAAAGATGTAAAAGCTTCTACAATAAACAATTTAACTTCTGGCTTTTCTTCTTCCTCTTCTACTTTTACATACTCATTTTGCTTTTCTTGTTTTTTCTCCACAGGTTTCTCCACTTTTTCCACATTTTTTGTTTCTTCTTTACTTACAGGCTGCTCTTCGACTTTTGTTTCATTTTTTACTACTTTCTTTTCAGAAGATGTTACTTTTTTTACTACTTCCCGCTTTACAACTTTCGTTTCTTTTACCTCATCCTCTTTTTTCTCTTCTACATTTACTACTTCTTCATTATCTATTTGTTTTACTTGCTCCTCTTCAGGAGATTCAGCCTTCACAACATGTTCTTCTTTCCTTACAGCTGTACCACTTGAAAAATCTAAGAAACACATCGGTGGAAATAATACACACCACCAGTTTGCCCCTTCACCTTCCCCAATTGTAATTAAGACTGCTTCATATTCCCCTGCCGGATAAATAAAATTCCCATATACCTTTGTAGGAAACTTTACATTCTTACTAAATTTCACTTGAAATGATTCTTTACTTCCTTCTCTTTTTAACGTATTTTCCACCGTTTTCTCGATTTCTGGAATATGACTTTGAATTACTTTGCGCGCCTCTTCAAATGAAGTTAAATCCGCTACCCATCCATCAATTTGTGCTTTTACTTCATCACGCACTTTACGCTTTAATGCCTGGTCTTTATCTGAATCACTATTTGCTAAAATTCGTAATCGAACGGCCTCTTTCGGAATAACTGAAGGCCCTTTCGCATCAGCTTTCATATATCCAAACTGCACAAGTAACTGTGCACCAATTAATAGTATAAGAAGATAAGCAATAACTTGTTTTTTCATTTCCTCCACCGTCCCTTCTACAAACAGTGTGGACAGACTTTCATCTTTCTAAACTATTAAATTCAAAATCTATATGAATTTTTCCACAAAAAAATAGAGTAAGGTGTGAACCTTACTCCATCTCTGCAAATACCATACGATCTTTTCCGTTAATATCGAAAACAACCTCAACATGAGCATGTGGAAAAGCTTGTTGTAACAATCTTTTTACATCCTCACCTTGTCCTACTCCAATTTCAAACGCCACAATCGCTTTCTTCTGCAACACATTCGGCAATTCTTCCATAAAACGGCGATAGAAATCTAATCCGTCTTCACCACCAACAAGTGCTCTCTTCGGCTCATGCTCTTTCACAACAGGAGAAAGACCACGCCAATCCTCTTCCGGTATATATGGAGGATTTGAAACAACAACATCTAGCTTTTGACCCGTTTTATGAAATGGTGACAATAAATCACCGTGATAGAACGTTACTTCTGCACCTAAAGCTTTTGCATTTTCTTTTGCAACTTCAATCGACTCTTGTGCAATATCTACTGTATACACATGAAGATTTTTATTTTCTAAAGCAAGCGTAATAGAAATCGCTCCACTACCTGTACCTATATCTGCTACATGTAGTTTCTCATCACCAAAATGGCGCTCGATTCTTTCTAATACTCCCACTATAAGCTCTTCTGTTTCCGGCCTTGGTATTAATACTTCTTCATTCACAAAGAAAGACCGTCCATAAAACATTTCATAACCAATCATATATTGAATAGGAATACCTTCTACATGCTTATGGATAAACTCCGTAAAGCTTTTCTCTTGTTCCTCAGTTATTTCTTCACGCATATTCATAAGTAATCCTGTTCTGTTCACCTTTAATACATGACAAAGGACAATTTCTCCCGCATTTTCATCTCGTCCATTTTCCTGTAAAAAAGAAGAAGCCCATTTCAGGGCTTCATAGACACGCATTACTCAGCTGCCTCCATCTTTTGAGCCTGATCTTCCATCACTAAGGCATTGATGAAATCATCTAACTTACCTTGTAAGATTTGATCTAGCTTTTGAATCGTTAAACCGATTCGATGGTCTGTAACACGGTTTTGCGGGAAGTTATACGTACGAATACGCTCTGAACGATCTCCCGTACCAACAGCTTGTTTACGGTTTTGATCATACTCAGCTTGCGCTTCTTGTCTAAACTTATCATAAACACGTGCGCGTAATACTTTCATCGCTTTTTCTTTATTCTTGATCTGTGATTTCTCATCCTGACAAGATACAACTACACCAGTCGGTAAATGCGTTAAACGCACCGCTGACATCGTTGTATTAACGCTCTGTCCACCAGGTCCACTAGAAGCGAATGTATCAACACGAACATCTTTCTCATGAATATCAATTTCTACTTCTTCTGCCTCTGGTAATACAGCTACAGTTGCTGTAGATGTATGAATACGTCCACCAGATTCCGTTTCAGGAACACGTTGTACACGGTGAGCACCATTCTCGAATTTCAGCTTCGCGAAAGCACCTTTACCATTAATCATAAAGATAATCTCTTTATATCCACCTAACTCTGTATAGCTAGCCTCAATAATCTCCGTTTTCCAGCCCTGTACCTCAGCGTAACGGCTATACATACGGTATAAGTCACCAGCAAATAAAGCTGCCTCGTCTCCACCAGCAGCTCCACGAACCTCAACGATAACGTTCTTATCATCATTAGGGTCTTTGGGAACAAGTAAAATTTTCAGACGCTCTGATAATGTTTTATCTTGTGATTCTAACTCAGAAACTTCTTCTTTTACCATTTCACGCATTTCTGCGTCTAACTTATCTTCTAACATTGCTTTCGCATCTTTTAATTGCTCACGAACATCCTTATACTCACGATACACCTCTACCGTTTCCTGTATATCAGACTGTTCCTTTGAATATTCACGAAGCTTATTTGAATCACTAATAATCGCTGGATCACTTAACAATTCATTTAACTTCTCATAACGATTTTCTACAGCTTGCAAACGATCTAACACATCATTCACCTCTACATCCTAGTATCTAATACAAATAGTATATGGTACTTACTCAAAAAAACGCAAATTATATTTAAAAGCGCAAGCGGCTCGCTCAGAATCGCAGGCCATTGGAGCTCTCGACCTTGAAGCGCTTTTTGCTTCGAGCGAGAGAGCGAAATGGCCGGAGATTCTAGCCGCTGGAGCTAGATAATATATTTAAAAGTGGCGGTGGCTCTTTCAGCTCTGACCAACTAAGGTTCTTTCGACCTAAAGGTGCTTTTTACCTTTCGGGCGGAAGGTTCTTAGATGCGAAGAGCTAGCCACCGGAACTAGATATATTTAAAAGCGCAAGCGGCTCACACCGCTCATTCTCTCTATTTTGAAAAAAACCCGCCTTGCGCAGCGAGTTTTACTTATCTTTGTTTGCAGGTACTGCATGACAATGACGACAACGTGGTTCATACGATTCTGAAGCTCCAACTAAAATAATTGGATCATCAAATGCCGCTGGTTCTCCATCAATTAATCGTTGTGTACGACTTGCTGGAGATCCACATACAGAACATACTGCTTGTAGTTTTGTCACATGTTCAGCAATCGCCATCAGCTGAGGAACTTGTCCAAATGGTAGACCACGGAAATCTTGGTCTAAACCAGCTACAATGACACGATAGCCACGATTTGCCAATACTTGCACCACTTCCACAATGTCCCCATCAAAAAATTGCACCTCATCGATTGCAATAACATCCAGCTCTTCTGTAATATGTTCAAATATATCCTTTGAAGCTGAAACAGGAACTGCTTTTACCTTTAATCCGTTATGTGATACAACATCTTCTTCACTATATCGATTATCAATACATGGTTTAAATACAATTGCATGTTGTTTTGCAAATTGCGTACGGCGCACACGGCGGATTAGCTCTTCTGACTTGCCAGAAAACATACTACCGCAAATCACTTCAATCCAGCCATTTTGATTTATTAAGTACATGAAGCTCTCCTTTCATCTACTTTTCAGTTAAAAGTAGGGTAAAGGTATAATATTTTCGCAAAAAAAACAGACAAGCGAATACATACACTTGCCTGTTTTATGTTTTTATTACTTAAGACCGTATTTCTTATTGAAGCGGTCAACGCGTCCGTCTGCAGTAGCAAACTTCTGACGTCCAGTGTAGAATGGGTGAGAATCAGAACTGATCTCAACTTTTAGTAATGGATAAGTGTTACCATCTTCCCACTCAACAGTTTCGTTAGATCCTTTAGTAGATCCGCTTAAGAATTTGAAGCCTGTGTTTGTGTCCATGAATACAACTTTCTTGTAATCTGGGTGAATTCCTGCTTTCATTCTTTTCATCTCCTTCCGCCCTGAATCATTTTCGAAACAGAGTTTTTCATCTTCAGCTGCATACACAACTATATTGATGAAACACATATGATGAAATTATAACAAGGCTAACTTCATTTTGCAACTACCTGTTTTTGTCTTTTGAAATTAAAAGTGTAGACGGCTCGTTTAGCTCTGACTGGCTAAGGTTCTCTCGCACAAAAGGTGCTTTTTACCTTTAGTGCGGGAGGTTCTTAGACACGAAGAGCTAGCCGTCGGAACTAGATACAATTTAAAAGCAGAAGCGGCTCGTTCAGAATGGGAGGGGGATGGAGCTTCTGACGTAGAGGTGCTTTTTACCTTGTAGGAAGACGCGAAGCCACCGACCATTCTAGCCGCTGGAGCTGGATATTATCTTAAAAGTGGCGGTGGCTCGCTCAGCTCTGACCAGCTAAGGTTCTTTCGCCCTAAAGGTGCTTTTTACCTTTCGGGCGTAAGGTTCTTAGATGCGAAGAGCTAGCCACCAGAACTGGATATTACTTAAGAATCCAGGACACTTCGAACTCTCGATCTTGAAGCGCTTTTTGCTTCATGCGAGAGAGCGAAATGACCGGAGATTTTAGCCGCTGGAGGGAGCTCATCCAGCTCTGACTAGCTCAGGTTCTTTCACTTATTTCTCTCTTTAATATCACCTAAACAGCATAAAAAACTCGCTTACTATAAAATAAGCGAGTCTTGATTTTTTCCCTTTACTTAGTTGTTACATACCTTTTCGAGTCTGCAACAATGTTTTGTAAAAACTCTTCATTTGTCTTCGTTTGACGAAGCTTACGTAAGAAACTTTCAACAAAGTCTGGTGTATCACGCATTGTCTTACGAATGCCCCATAACTTGTCTAAATGTTCTTTTGGAATTAATAGATCTTCTTTACGTGTACCAGAACGACGAATATCAATCGCTGGGAAGATACGACGTTCAGCTAATGAACGATCTAAGTGAAGTTCCATATTTCCAGTTCCTTTAAATTCCTCGTAAATAACATCGTCCATACGTGATCCTGTATCAACAAGGGCTGTTGCTAAAATTGTTAAGCTACCGCCTTCTTCAATATTACGTGCAGCTCCAAAGAAACGCTTCGGTCTATGGAAGGCAGCTGGATCGATACCACCTGATAATGTTCTACCACTTGGTGGAATAACGAGGTTGTAAGCTCGAGCTAAACGGGTAATACTATCCATTAAAATGATAACATCTTTCTTGTGCTCTACAAGACGCATCGCACGTTCTAACACAAGCTCAGCTACTTTAATATGATTTTCTGGTACTTCATCAAAAGTAGAACTTACAACATCTCCTTTAACAGAACGTTCAATGTCTGTTACTTCCTCTGGACGCTCATCAATTAAAAGTACAATTAGTTCTGCTTCCGGATGATTTGTTGTAACACTGTGCGCGATTTCTTTTAATAGACTTGTTTTACCAGCCTTTGGAGGCGCAACAATTAAACCACGTTGTCCAAATCCAACTGGTGCGATTAAATCCATGATGCGTGTCGGTAACTTTTTCGGTTCCGTTTCCAATTTCATTTGGCGATCTGGGTATAATGGTGTTAATGCAGGGAAATGCACACGCTCTTTTGCTGAATCTGGATCATCTCCGTTTACAGCTTCAACTTGTAATAACCCAAAATAGCGTTCATTTTCTTTCGGAGGTCGTACTTTACCAGAAACCTTATCTCCATTACGTAAATCGAAACGACGAATTTGCGAAGCTGAGATATAAATATCTTCTGAGCTTGGAGAATAGTTGATAGGACGTAGGAATCCAAATCCTTCTGATTGAATAATTTCTAATACGCCTTCCATGAAAAAGAAACCTTCTTTTTCTGCTCGAGCTTTCAAAATAGAAAAAATCAGCTCTTTTTTCGTTAACTTGCTATAATACGAAATCTTAAATTCTTTCGCAAGCTCGTATAACTCTTTTAATTTCATGTTTTCTAATGCTGCAATTGACAAATTCATTCAGACACCACACTTTAACGTTATTCTCTTTTTTCATGGGTAAAGGGAAAAAATACGGAAGGCAAATAATTAATAATGAAAGGCAATAAGTTCAAGTAGGGTAATATTCACTATTGTAACCCTTTTATCTAGTTTTAATCAATACGTTGGAACACAAATACAAGAAGCGAAGACAAGAAAATTTGTCTTCGCTTCTTATTTAATTTAGTTCCAGCTCCAATAGTTAGAAAGATCGACCATTTTAACCTTTCTGAAGGAGCTGCTTACGCTTTTTATTTAATCTAGCTTCAGCAGCTAGAATGGTCAGTGGCTTCACTTCTTCCTGCGAGGCAAAAAGCGCCTCTACGTCAGAAGCTCCATCCCCCTCCCATTCTGAACAAGCTGCTTACGCTTTTTACTTAAATCCAGCTCCGGTGGCTAGAAGGGTCAGTCATTTCACCCCTTCCTGCGAGGCACAAAACGCCTCTTCGTCAGGAGTTCCAATGCCTTCCCCTTCTGAGCAAGCCACCTCTGCTTTTTACTTAATAACCAAGTTCGGTTTTTTATTTAAGCTATGACGACCATCTACGAAGCGAACTGTGCCTGATTTTGCGCGCATAACAAGGGATTGCGTTGTTCCTACGCTACCTTTAAATTGAACACCACGTAATAGTTCTCCATCTGTTACGCCTGTTGCTGCAAAGATTGCATCGTCACCTTTTACTAAGTCCTCCATGCGAAGGATACGATTAATGTCTTCTATGCCCATTTTTTTACAACGTGCTAATTCAGCTTCGTTTTGTGGCAATAGTTTTCCGTGAATTTCTCCACCTAAACATTTTAAAGCAACTGCTGCTAATACACCTTCAGGTGCTCCACCAGATCCAAATAAAATATCTACACCTGTACGATCAAACGCTGTATTAATCGCTCCAGCTACATCTCCATCATTAATCAATTTAATGCGCGCACCAGCTTTACGAATTTCTTCAATAATTTCTTGATGACGTGGACGATTTAAAACTGTCGCTACAACATCTTCAATATCTTTATTTTTCGCTTTCGCAACTGCACGTAAGTTATCAATAATAGGCGCATCAATGTCGACCGCCCCAACTGCTTCTGGGCCAACCGCGATTTTATCCATGTACATGTCAGGGGCATGTAACAAATTACCGTGGTCTGCAATTGCAATGACAGCAAGAGCATTCCAGCCACCAGCTGCTACGATGTTTGTCCCTTCTAAAGGATCAACCGCAACGTCTACACGTGGTCCATATCCTGTACCTAATTTCTCTCCGATATATAGCATTGGTGCTTCATCCATCTCACCTTCACCAATTACAACTGTACCTTTCATCGGAATTGTATCAAATACATCACGCATAGCTGATGTTGCTGCACCGTCTGCCTCATCCTTTTTCCCGCGCCCCATCCAACGCGCTGATGATAAAGCTGCAGCCTCTGTTACACGTACTAACTCCATAGATAAACTTCTTTCCACGATAATCCCTCTCCTTTAAGCCTTTATATTTCTGCCGTATTTTGTGAACCGTGTTTTTCTATAAAGTGTACTTCCGCAAGTAGTGATGCTTCGCTTCCCCCTTGCGGAAGTATCACTTATGCGTTCTTCATTTCTTCAATTTCTTGCTTTGTCATTTGTTCTCGCCAAATGTTTGCACCAAGCCCTTTAAGCTTGTCCACTATATTCTCATAACCTCGATCAATATGCTCAAGTCCTGTTACTTCTGTAATTCCATCTGCCATTAACCCTGCAATAACAAGTGCCGCTCCTGCTCGTAAATCACTCGCCTTCACTTTTGCACCTTGCAGTAACACAGGACCAGTTACAATTGCCGAACGACCCTCTACTTTAATTTGAGCATTCATACGACGTAATTCATCAATGTGTTTGAAACGGGCACCGTAAATTGTATCTGTTACAACTCCCGTCCCGTGCGCCTTTGTTAAAAGCGTCGTAAACGGCTGTTGTAAATCCGTTGGAAAACCTGGATATACAAGCGTTTTGATATCAACTACTTTTAACTTTCTATTACCGTTCACCGTAATTTGATCATCGTTCGTTTCAACTTGAACACCAGCTTCTCTTAGCTTTGCAGTAACTGATTCTAAATGCTGAGGAATAACGTTATCAACCGTTACTTCTCCTCCTGATGCAGCTCCTAGAATCATATACGTACCAGCTTCAATACGATCTGGGATGATAGTATGGTGACAACCATGTAAAGAGTCAACACCATCTATTCGGATTACGTCAGTACCAGCACCTTTAATACGTGCTCCCATGCTTGTTAACAATGTAGCTACATCAATGATCTCAGGCTCTTTCGCTGCATTTTCAATAACAGTTCTACCTTTCGCTCGTACAGCTGCTAGCATAATATTAATCGTAGCTCCTACACTAACAACATCTAAATAAATACGTGCCCCGCGTAGCTCATCTGCTCTTAAATAGATGGCACCTTGTTCATTCGTAACATGTGCACCTAACGCTTCAAACCCTTTAATATGCTGATCAATCGGCCTCGGTCCTAAATGACATCCACCCGGAAGCCCAATAACAGCTTTTTTAAAACGGCCAAGCATTGCACCCATTAAATAATAAGAAGCGCGCAATTTTTTCACTTTTCCATTTGGCAAAGGCATTGCAACCATGTTAGAAGGATCGACTACCATCTCTTCCTCCTGTCCATAAGTTACTTTCCCTCCAATTTCCTCTAGTAAGTCTCCTAACATTTTCACGTCCGAAATATTAGGGACACCACCAATAGTTACTGGAGTATCTGCTAAAATTGTCGCTGGAATTAATGCAACGGCACTGTTCTTTGCACCACTTACTCGAATTGTTCCATTTAAAGCTCTTCCGCCTTCAATTAGCAATTTTTCCATATTGAGCTCCCTTCTTGTGAATGTATTTACTTTCTATCTTTTTATAGAAAGCTCCCCTTAAGAATCTCAATTACTCTTTCCATCCCAAAACTCAATAAATAGGAAACCATTATCTTCATTTCTCCTGTAGCACGAATAGATAAAGATCAACTATTCATCGAATTCACTTTATCAATTTAGATACGTTATCACATTTATTAATAGGACTATGCACATTATTTTCTATTTAAAAACCAAAAATGATAAAATCTTTAGACTTGTTCACGCTTTCATTATACAACGAAAGGAAACCGTCTAAAAGACTAGACGGTTTCCAAAACGGAATTTTATTCTTACGCTTTACCGTTAGAACCGAATTCGCGAATTTTACCAATAACAGTTGCTTTGATAGCGTCGCGGCCAGGTCCGATAAATTTACGAGGATCGTAAACTTCTTGGTCTTTGTTTAATACTTCACGAACAGCTTTTGTAAACTCGATTTGGTTCTCAGTGTTTACGTTGATTTTTGAAGTACCTAAAGAGATAGCTTTTTCGATATCAGCAGTTGGGATACCAGTACCACCATGTAATACTAAAGGTACGCCAGTGAAGTCACGAACTTGTTCCATTTCAGCGAATCCTAAGTTAGGCTCACCTTTGTAAGGACCGTGTACAGAACCTAAAGCTGGAGCTAGGCAATCGATACCTGTTGCTTCAACAAGGTGCTTACACTCTGCTGGGTCAGCGTAAATTACGCCTTCAGCGATTACGTCGTCTTCTTGTCCGCCAACTGTTCCAAGCTCAGCTTCAACAGATACGTTACGAGCGTGTGCGTATTCTACTACTTGTTTAGTAGTTTCAACGTTTTCTTCGAATGGGTGGTGAGAAGCGTCGATCATTACAGATGTGAAACCTGCATCGATTGCTTCTTTACATTTTTCGAAGCTTGAACCATGGTCAAGGTGAATCGCTACAGGAACAGTGATGTTCATTTCTTCGATTAAAGCTTTAACCATAGCTACAACTGTTTTGAAACCAGTCATATGACGAGCTGCACCCTCAGATACACCTAGGATTACAGGAGATTTTTCTTCTTCCGCAGCAGCTAAGATAGCTTGAGTCCACTCTAAGTTGTTCATGTTGAATTGACCAACTGCGTATTTTCCTTCTAGTGCTTTGTTTAGCATTTCTTTCATAGAAACTAAAGGCATGGTGAATCCTCCTAAAAAACGTTTTTTGTATCCGATAAGTTCTTATCGCTGGTAGTATGACCAGAATAAGGTAAAATATGTATATCTACATACCGGACTTTTTTCTACACTCAATAGGATAACAACTTGTACTCAAAAACTCAACCGTATTCACCTGCACAATAGTCCATGTAAACGCTTTTTTCCATATTTTTTATAAAAAATTCATTTTTATGCCTCTACAGCGAGCTCATTTCTCACAGCTTGACGAATTTCATCAATATCAAATGGTTTAGCAAAATGCATTAAAGCTCCTAAATCTTTTGCTTCTTGGATCATATCAAGCTCTCCATAAGCAGTCATTAAAATTACTTTAATACTCTCATCAATTTCTTTTACATGCTTTAAAATCTCTATACCATCCATGCCTGGAATTTTCATATCTAACACTACTAAATCTGGATTATCTTTTTTCACGATATCTAAAGCTTGAAATCCATTCGCTGCTTGGAATGTCTGATAACCTTCTTTTTGGAACACTTCATGTAATAACACACGAATCCCATATTGATCATCAACGATTAAAATTTTACCTTCCATAATTCCCAACCTTTCTGTGTAAGTACAAGATTTAAAGCTTCTTATATCTTAACGATTTAATTTCGCTATTCTTTGGCAAATTCCTTCCTATTCTTTCTTATTTTACCGTTTCCTATTTTGTTATGCTACCCTACGATTTCACCTTTCTAAAAAAATAAATTATAATGAAAGCCGGCAAACACGTACGAAGGGAGTAACATTATGTTAAAAATTTTTTCAACTCAATTAAGTGGTTATTTCTCCAGGGTTTCTCAAAAAGAAGAAATGAATATAGAAGATAGCGCTCGTTTACTTGCTCAAGCACTAGTTGGCGATGGTTTCATTTATTTACATGGTACAAATGAAATGGAGGGCGTTGTTGCCGAGGCACTATTCGGTGCTGAACCAATGAAGCAAGCAAAACGCTTATTTGAAAATGGTAAAGAAGCAGAAGTAACCTCTGCGGATCGTGTACTTCTTATTAGCCGTTTTTCAACAGATGAAGCGGTTGTAGAAATTGCAAAAAAACTACAAGAAGAGGGACACTCTATTGTCGGCATTTCTGCTCTTCAAGAAGGTACGGAATCACTCGAACGATATACAGACGTACATATTGATACAAAACTGTTAAAAGGTCTTATTCCAGACGATGAAGGTAATCGCTACGGATTCCCAAGTTTAATAGTAGCTTTATTTGCTTATCACGGGATTAAATTTACAATTGATGAAATGTTAAATGAATATTAAAAAAGCGCCTTATTTCAGGCGCTTTTTTTATTACTTGCTCTCTTTATTCGTAATAGAAGCTCTTACGAAGTCATGGAACAATGGTTGTGGACGGTTTGGACGAGAAACAAGTTCTGGGTGGAACTGTGCTGCCACGAACCAAGGGTGGTCTTTTATTTCAATGATTTCAACTAGACGGCCGTCTGGGCTTGTACCAGAGAATACAAATCCTTCTTTTTCCATATCCGGACGGAACTGATTGTTGAACTCATAACGATGACGATGACGCTCATATACAACCGGCTCATTATAAGCATTGTAAGCATTTGTTTCTTCAGCAAGCTTACATGGGTATAGACCAAGACGAAGTGTACCACCTAGGTCCTCTACATCTTTTTGTTCTGGTAATAAGTCGATGATTGCATATGGTGTGTCAGGGTTGATTTCAGAAGAGTTAGCACCTTCTAAACCTAATACATTACGTGCGAATTCGATTGATGCAAGTTGCATACCTAAGCAAATTCCTAAGAATGGAACTTTGTTTTCACGAGCATATTGAATCGCAACGATTTTACCTTCTACACCACGATCGCCGAAGCCACCTGGTACAAGGATACCGTCTGTATCGCCAACTAATTCTTTTACGTTTTCTGCTGTTACGTGCTCAGCATTTACCCATTTTACTTCTACATCTGTGTCGAATGAGTAACCAGCATGACGAAGTGCTTCTACAACAGAAATATAAGCATCTTGAAGTTCTACATATTTACCAACAAGAGCGATTTTTGTTTTCTTAGAAAGATTACGCACTTTGTTAACTAGAGCAGTCCACTCTGTCATATCTGCAGCTGGATTGTCTAATTTTAAGTGGTCACAAACGATTTGGTCCATGTTTTGTTCTTGAAGAGATAATGGAACCGCATATAAAGTATCTGCATCGCGAGCTTCGATAACTGCTTTTGTATCAATGTCACAGAATAATGCAAGCTTGTCTTTCATATCTTGAGAAACAGGCATTTCTGTACGAACAACGATAATGTTTGGTTGAATACCTAAGCTACGAAGTTCTTTAACACTATGTTGTGTTGGTTTTGTCTTCATTTCACCCGCTGCTTTTAAGTACGGGATTAACGTACAGTGAATGTACATTACATTGTCACGACCGATGTCGCTCTTAATTTGACGGATTGCTTCTAAGAATGGTAGAGACTCGATGTCACCAACAGTTCCACCGATTTCTGTAATAACAACATCCGCATTTGTTTCACGACCAGAACGATATACGCGTTCTTTAATTTCGTTAGTAATGTGAGGAATAACTTGAACTGTTCCTCCTAAATATTCACCGCGACGCTCTTTTTGAAGAACTGAAGAGTAAATTTTACCTGTTGTTACGTTGCTGTATTTGTTTAAGTTAATGTCGATAAAACGCTCATAGTGACCAAGGTCTAAGTCAGTTTCTGCGCCATCATCTGTTACGAATACCTCACCGTGTTGATATGGGCTCATAGTCCCTGGGTCTACGTTAATGTATGGATCAAACTTTTGAATCGTTACGTTTAAACCACGATTTTTTAAAAGTCTTCCAAGAGATGCTGCTGTAATACCTTTTCCTAAAGACGATACTACACCGCCTGTTACAAAAATATACTTAGTCATGAAAAAGCTCCCTTCTATTTTGCTGTTATATAATCACCGTTGCAAAGCGCAACGTATGTAGATAACACTGTATCCATCTTATTGTTAGACTCTTTTTATTTTCTAAACAAAAAACAAAAAAGAAAATTGCTCCCCTCATCACAAAAAGTAATAAGTAGGGAGCAATTTTCTTTTATATTTACACTTTAAAAGTATTATCGTCCTTTTTTAAAGAGCCCAAAAATGATTCTACATGGACGATAATGAAAAGTCAAGAACTACAGTTCTTCCTCTTCTTCTTCTTCAGTTTCGTCATACTCAAGTTCTTCTTCAGCGAAGTCGTCGTCATCTTCGTCTAAATCATCAAGATCGTCGTCATCTCCGTCTTCTTCTTCAAGAACCTTGTCCAAATCTTCTACATCATCTTCTTCTTCATTTACGTCTGCATCGTCGAAGTCATCTTCATCTTCTTCAATGTAGTCGTCAAAACCGTCTTCTTCAACTTTACGTTTCTTCTTCGGTTTTGGTTGAGGCAAGATTTCTTCATCAATTTGCTCGTATGGGTACCAGCTGCGTAGTCCCCAACGATTTTCTCCTAAATTAATGAAACGTCCATCGATGTTTAAGTCTGTATAAAATTGTGCGATTTTCGCATTAACTTGCTCTTGAGATAGTCCCAGCACTTGAGCGATTTCTTGAACCAACTCGTTGAATGTCGTTGCTTGTTTTTTATCCCCTAAAACGCTATGTACAACTTCAATCATTGAACATTCTTTTAGCTCTTCTGGTGAATATTGCTTAAAATCCACTTATGCGGCACTTCCTTTCATCAAATATAACATTATATATAACGGCCTGCTTAAAAAAATCCATACTATTCATTATAAACAAAAGTCGCACAAATATGCTACAAAAAAAACGGGAAACTTTTATAGGGTAGTAAAATTATAATTTGTCTGTTCCTTATTTCGGAAGCATATGGGCCCCTTGCAATACATACCTAATTTGCATTTCTGTATATTCTTCGAGCGTATACAGTTTTTGCAGCGCCCAGCGTCTAAATCCCCACATCTGTCCTTGTATAAAAATATTATGGGCAAGAAGCTGTATTTCTTTTTTATTTAATGTAAATGTTCCATTTTCCGTACACTGTTCTAAAATATTCTCGAACATTCCTACCATTTGAAACTCCTTTTCTAATACATACGGAAGTGATTCTTTCGGTAAAAAGCGTACCTCTTGATACATTATCAATACTTCTTCCTGTAATTCGTCCATCACTTTAAAGTAATTCGTTATTGCTATCTTTAAACTTTCTACACTCCCTTTTTCTGTACAAACTACTTCCTCTAATCTTTCTTTTACATGTTCATAAATACTATCACAAACTAAATACAAAACATCATCTTTTGTACGAATGTACTCATAAAGTGTCCCTATACTAAATCCAGCCGCTTTTGCAATTTCTCTCGTTGTTGTACGCGGAAATCCTTTTTGTTTAAACAGTTGCACCGCACCTTTAATCATTTGCTCACGTCTTAACGCAACTAATTTTTCATCTTTCACCGATGCATGTACATTATGTTTAACCATTCCCTTCACCTCTCTCTATTATTTTTTGGAAGGAAAAAGCGTAGGAAAATACCTACGCTTTCGTTCCTACTTCGTTAACATACGAGAAATTACAAGCCTCTGAATCTCTTGTGTTCCTTCATATATTTGTGTAATTTTTGCATCTCGCATATAACGCTCTACTGGATAATCTTTCGTATAACCGTAACCACCAAATACTTGCACCGCTTCAGTCGTCACCCTCATCGCTGTATCTCCTGCAAATACTTTTGACATCGCTGACTCTTTTCCATACGGAAGCCCTTCTGATTCAAGCCAAGCCGCTTGATATGTTAAAAGGCGTGCCGCTTCTACATCTGTTGCCATATCCGCAAGTTTAAAGCCAATCCCTTGCTGCGCCGCAATTGGTTTTCCAAATTGATGGCGCTCCCTTGCATATTCTACAGAAGCATCTAAAGCCCCTTGTGCAATACCAACAGCTTGCGCCGCAATACCGTTACGACCTCCATCTAATGTTTGCATCGCAACTTTAAACCCTTGCCCCTCTTCTCCAAGTAGATTCTCTACAGGAATACGGCAATCTTCAAACATAATTTCAGTCGTTGGTGAAGAGCGAATCCCTAGCTTGCTCTCCTTCTTCCCAACTGAAAATCCCGGTGTATCACTTTCTACAATAAATGCACTCGTACCGCGCTGCTTTGATTCAGGATCAGTTAGCGCAAAAACGACATAAATATCAGCAATACCGCCATTTGTAATGAAAATTTTTGATCCATTTAAAATATAATGGTCTCCATCTCTCTTTGCGATTGTCTTCATTCCACCAGCATCCGATCCAGATCCTGGCTCCGTTAAGCCGTATGCACCAATTTTCTTTCCTTCAGCCATCGGTCGTAAAAACTTTTGCTTTTGCTCTTCCGTCCCAAATTTAAAAATTGGCCATCCCGCAAGTGAAGTATGCGCGGACAGTGTTACGCCTGTTGAAGCACAAACGCGGGATAATTCTTCAATAGCGATTACGTACGCTAAGTAATCGCTTCCAATTCCACCGTACTCTTCAGGCCACGGAATACCGGTTAAACCAAGCTCTGCCATTTGATCAAATAATTCTCGATCAAATCGCTCTTCCTCATCACGCTCAGCTGCTGTTGGTGCCACTTCATTTTTAGCAAAATCTCGAACCATTTTTCTTATCATTTCATGTTCTTCTGATAGTTTAAAATGCATCTCCGTCTCCCCCTCGCCCTTTTATAAAGCACGGCTAATAACAAGTTTCTGTATTTCACTTGTTCCTTCATATATTTGCGTGATTTTCGCATCACGGAAAAATCGTTCTACTGGATAGTCTTTCGTATAACCGTAACCACCAAAAACTTGCACCGCCTCAATCGCGACTTCAACCGCTGTCTTAGAAGCAAATAATTTCGCAATAGATGCTTCTTTACCGCATGGTAATCCCTGTGCCCTAAGAGATGCCGCTCTATATACGAGTAACCTTGCTGCTTCGATACTTGTTGCCATATCTGCAAGCTTGAAGCCAATCCCTTGCTGCGCCGCAATTGGCTTCCCGAATTGCTCTCTTTCTTTTGCATAATCAATTGCACAGCCAAGCGCCGCTTCAGCAATTCCTAACGCCTGCGCACCGATTCCAATTCGCCCAACATCTAAATTCGCCATTGCCACCTTAAATCCTTGTCCTTCTTCCCCAAGTAAATTCTCAGCTGGCACTTTCATATCTTCAAAAGTAAGTTGTACTGTACGAGAACCGAGAAGTCCCATCTTATGTTCATCTTTTCCAATGATTAAACCAGGTGTATCTTTCTCTACTATAAATGCAGAAATACCACTTTTTCCTGCCTCTGGATTTGTAGAAGCGAATACAATGTATGTACTTGCTTCACCACCATTTGTAATAAACACTTTCGATCCATTAATAATATAATGATCACCTTTTTTCACAGCTCTTGATTTCAAACTCCCTGCATCTGATCCTGCATTTGGCTCTGTTAAAGCAAATGCACCTAAATATTCCCCAGTTGCAAGTTTAGAAACATATTTTTTCTTCTGTTCTTCTGTTCCGAAATATAAAATCGGATTCATTCCAACTGACGTATGTACAGCTAAAATTACACCAACTGTTGCACTTACCTTTGAGATTTCCTCAATTGCTAGAATGTAAGATATAAAGTCCATTTCTGCCCCACCGTATTTTGCAGGCGCTGGAATACCCATTAATCCAAGCTCACCCATCTTTTGCAAAATCTCTTTCGGGAACACCCCTTGTTCCATACTAGGAACAAAGGGAGCTATTTCCTTCTGTGCAAAATCCCGAACCATTTTCCTCATCATTTGCTGCTCTTCATTAAAACGAAAGTTCATATATTCCGCCTCCATTTGCTATATATCCTTTAAATAATTTGGTAAGACCACTATGTTGTAACAAAGGGGGCATTTATTCGTAAACGTAGAATCCACGACCTGTTTTACGCCCTAACCATCCTGCATTCACATACTTACGTAATAACGGACATGGGCGATATTTACTATCTCCTAATCCTTCATGCAACACTTCCATAATGTATAAACACGTATCTAAACCGATAAAATCGGCGAGTGTCAAAGGCCCCATCGGATGGTTCATACCAAGCTTCATGACTTCATCAATTGCTTCTTTCGTCGCTACACCTTCATATAACGTATAAATTGCTTCGTTAATCATCGGTAGCAAAATACGATTTGATACAAAACCTGGGAAATCATTCACTTCAACTGGTACTTTCCCAATTTTTTTCGTAATATCTTCAATTGCTTCATATACCGCATCATCGGTAGCCAAACCACGAATAATCTCAACAAGCTTCATAACTGGAACTGGATTCATAAAGTGCATACCGATTACTTTTTCCGGACGCTTCGTTACCGCTGCAATTTCTGTAATTGGCAGAGATGACGTATTCGTTGCTAAAATTGCGTGTTCTGGAGCAATTTCATCTAGATTCGCAAAGATTTTCTTTTTAATATCCATTTTCTCAACAGCTGCTTCAATAATAAGATCCGCTTCTTTCACACAATCTAAATCAAGCGTTACTGTAAGACGATTTAATGTGGCTTCCTTCTCTTCTTCCTTCATACGTCCTTTTTCTACTTGGCGTGCTAAGTTTTTCGTAATGATAGCCAATCCTCTATTTAATTGCTCTTGCTTTAAATCTTGTACCTTCACGTCATATCCTGCCATTGCACATACTTGTGCAATTCCTGATCCCATTTGCCCTGCACCAATTACAACAATGTTTTGTACACCCATTTTTTCTTCCCCCTTAATTGTTAATAAATTTTATACCCTCGAACTTTAATTAGTGAACTTCAATCATCACTGCGTCCCCTTGACCGCCACCGCTACAAATCGAAGCAATTCCAATTCCACCGCCGCGCTGCTTAAGTGCATGGATTAGTGTAACGATAATGCGCGCTCCGCTTGCTCCAATTGGATGTCCCATCGCTACCGCGCCGCCATTTACATTCAATTTTTCCGGATCAATTCCTGCGATTTCTGTACTTGCAATTGCTACCGCTGCAAAGGCTTCATTAATCTCGAATAAATCAATGTCTTCAATTGTCTTTCCTGTTTTTTCAAGCAATGCGTTAATTGCATAACCTGGAGTTCTTGGGAAATCTTTAGATTCCACTGCAATTGCTGTATGCGCCAAAATTGTCGCTAATGGCTTTCTTCCTTCTTGCTTCGCTCTGTCTTCGCTCATTAATACAAGTGCGGCACCACCATCGTTTAGTCCCGGCGCATTACCAGCTGTCACCGTCGCTGTCTTATCAAATACAGGTTTTAACTTTGCTAACTTTTCAATCGTTGTATCTTCACGTGGCGCCTCATCCTTTGCAACGACAATAGGATCGCCTTTTCTTTGCGGAATCGTTACTGGCACGATTTCCTCTTCAAAACGCCCTTCTTTATGCGCTGAAACCGCACGCTGATGGCTACGATATGCCCATTCATCTTGCGCTTCGCGAGAAATTCCATCTTCCTTTGCAACTTCTCCGCCATAAACGCCCATGTGTGTACCTGAAAATGCGCATGTTAAACCGTCAGCAACGTTTAAATCAATAACTTCGTTGTTGCCCATTCTGTATCCCCATCTTGCTCCACGTAAAATGTAAGGACTGTTACTCATCGACTCCATACCGCCAGCTACAATCAGTGATTGATCGCCAGTACGAATAATCTGATCCGCTAACGTAACCGCACGAAGCCCTGATGCACAAACTTTATTCACTGTTTCCGTCTGCACTTCCCAAGGGATTCCAGCAGCCCTCGCAGCTTGGCGCGATGGAATTTGTCCCTGCCCACCTTGAATAACCGTTCCAAATATAACTTCTTCAACATCACTAGCCGCAACATTTGCTCTTTCAAGCGCTGCTTTAATTGCAATTCCTCCAAGTTCCGTCGCTTTTACATCCTTTAAAGATCCTCCAAATTTTCCAACTGGTGTTCTTGCAGCACTTAAAATAACTGTTTTACTCATGTTTCTTTCCCCCATTTCATTTTTTAACACTGAGCGCTCGCTCGGTATCCCTACGTTGAGAAGAGGTGCAATCATTGCACCTCTTTCTAAAGTTGTATACATTCTTACAAACTACATCGCTTCTTTTTTCTGTCCGATAACAGATCGTTCTAAAATCTCTGTCACATCAAGAGTTTGAACTTTCTCTTCTACCTCTTTCGCTTTCGTTCCATCACTGATCATCGTTAAGCAATATGGACAACCTGTACCGATAATGGATGGCTGTACAGCTAATGCTTGTTCTGTACGAGCAACGTTAATACGAGAACCTGTTGTTTCTTCCATCCACATTAAGCCACCACCTGCGCCACAGCACATTCCAGTTTCACGGTTACGTGCCATTTCTACAAGATTCACTCCAGGAATCGCTTTCAAAATGTCACGTGGCGCTTCGTACACTTCGTTGTATCTTCCTAAATAACAGGAATCATGGTACGTAACTGTTTCTTCAATAGCGTGAACAGGCTTTAAGCGCCCTTCTTTCACCCACTGAGCTAACAATTCTGTATGATGATAGACTTCTGCTTGCAAGCCAAAGTCCGGATACTCATTTTTAAATGTGTTATAAGCATGAGGATCAATCGTAACGATTTTCTTCACTCCTGCCTTTTCAAATTCTTCGATATTCTTTGTCGCCATCTCTTGGAATACAAATTCATTTCCGAGGCGGCGTGGTGTATCTCCAGAATTCTTTTCTTTATTACCAAGAATTGCGAATGAAATGCCTGCTTCGTTCATTAACTTCGCAAACGATATCGCAATCTTCTGACTACGATTGTCGTATGATCCCATTGAACCAACCCAGAATAAATACTCGAATTCCTCCCCAGCTTTTGATTTTTCTTTTACAGTTGGAACTGTTACTTCGTCATCACCTTGGCGCCATGTTTCACGCTCTTTACGGTTCAGACCCCACGGATTCCCTTGACGCTCGATATTTGTCATCGCGCGTTGTGCTTCCGCGTCCATTTTTCCTTCTGTTAAAACGAGATATCGACGTAAATCAATAATTTTGTCAACATGCTCATTCATAACTGGGCATTGATCTTCACAGTTACGACACGTTGTACATGCCCAAATCTCTTCTTCTGTAATAACATCTCCGATTAAACTCGGATCGTAAGCGAGCGTTGTAGACGCTGATTCTTGTTGTCCTTTTCCAGCTGCCATCATCGCTAACTGATTTCCTTGTGTATTATTGAAGGCAACTACTGGAACCCACGGTGCTTTTGATGTTACCGCAGCTCCTTTATCAGTTAAATGATCGCGAAGTTTTAAAATTAAGTCCATCGGCGATAACATTTTTCCTGTTCCTGTTGCCGGACACATATTTGTACAACGGCCACACTCTACACAAGCGTATAAGTCAATAAGTTGATTTTGTCTAAAGTCTTCAATTTTACCAACACCAAATGTTTCTTGCGTTTCATCTTCAAAATCAATCTTTTCAAGCTTCCCTGGGTTTGAAAGACGACCGAAGAATACATTAGCTGGTCCTGCAATTAAATGCGCATGTTTTGATTGTGGAACATACACTAAAAACGTTAACAAAATTAGTAAATGCACCCACCAAGAAAAATAGAACACTGAAATGGCTACGGTTTCATTTATCCCGCTAAAAACGTAAGCGATTGCAGAAGCAATTGGTTCACTCCATGAAAGCTCCTCGCCATGCCATATAAGTCCCATACCGTTACCAAGTAGCACAGAAATCATTAAGCCACCGATAAAGATAAGAACAAGACCTGATTTGAAGTTACGTTTTAAACGAACAAGCTTTTCTACATAACGTCTATGAAAAGCCCAAAATACTGCAATTAAAATAACAAGTGTGACAATTTCCTGGAAGAATGTAAATGCAGGGTATAGTGGTCCAAGTGGAAGATGTGATCCTGGTGCGAGTCCTTTCCAAACGAAGTCAATTGCTCCAAATTGGACAAGAATAAATCCGTAAAAGAACATAACGTGAATGATGCCGCTTTTCTTATCTTTCAGCAGCTTTTTTTGACCGAAAACATTGACCTTAAGGAGATCCCAACGCTCTTTAAAACGACGGTCAAATTCAATTTTTTTTCCTAATTGTATGTAGGCCATTCTCGTCCGTATAAGATATACAAACAAATATCCTGCATAAGCAATAACAGCAATGGCAGCCAGCCAATTAATGATCAGTAAGCTATTCATTTTTATGCTACCCCTCTCTTTGTAAGCCCTCTTTCTTTTTTGAATCTTCAAAAATATATAATTTTCTGAATTATATCCCCTATCCCCATTATATAATGAGTGAGCATTCAGTCAACAGTTTTTTGTTATAGAACAACACATTTTTTCATAAAGCTGTTTATTTCGGTGAAACTATAAAGTGAAACTTTAATCAGCAGGGGTGGTTCATCCCCCGCTGATTATTAGTTGAACCAATCGGGCTTTTACGGGCAGTTGATTTCCAAACTAGCTTCTGCTTATTCATCAATTTTTGAAATAGGAAGCTTACTGCCCGTTAAAGCGGGATAAAGTGAACCTTTAATCAGTACAAGATCTATCCTCTAAAGAAATTTATAATAACAGCCGTGCTACCCGTATCATTTGTAACACACTGAAGGTGAAAAGAATGCGAAGGAGGGAATTCACTAATGCTCTACTTATCTCTTTTGTTAATATCCGTTGCTCTTTGGATTACAATTGACCTTTCATACGGGAGACTTCTTCATTTAAAACGAGTAAGCTCTCGCACTTTCCCTTTACGTCAAAGTGATTTTCACCTTTATACATACGGGAAAGATTTGTATGACGCTTTATTTACTGATATAAAACAAGCACAGCATCACATTCATATTTTATTCTTCATTGTAAAAAACGATAAAATCAGTCGTGAATTTTTAAAATTGCTGATTGATAAGGCTCAGGAAGGAATTGAAGTACGACTTTTACTTGATCGATTTGGCAGCCATTCTTTATCAAACGAAGCTATTCGCTCCCTGCAAAAACATGGTGTATCTTTTTCATTTTGTCATAAGGTAAAATTTCCTCTGCCTTTCTTTTCTGCCAATCAACGAAATCATAGGAAAATTACAGTGATTGATGGGAAAACCGGCTATATCGGGGGATTTAATATCGGTGAAGAGTATCTAGGGCATAATGAATATTTAGGATTATGGCGAGACTACCATTTACGTCTTACAGGAGAAGGGGTTCAAGATTTACAAAAGCAATTTTTGCATGACTGGTTTGATGATACGAAACAAAATTTATTAGATGCTTCTCTTTATTTTCCAAAACAAAACCCAGGTACCATCCTGCATCAATTTATTCCGACTGATGGGGCTTATTTACAGCATACTTTTTTACATTTAATTAACGCGGCAAAAAAAGAAATCTGTATCGGTACACCATATTTCATTCCTGGAAAAAAAATTATGAATGCCTTATTAAAAGCAAGAGAAAGAGGGGTTCAAATCACAATTCTTGTTCCAGAAAAAGCTGATCACCCTCTTGTTCGAGAAGCCAAATTTCCGTACTGCCGAAAATTAATACAGGCTGGTTGCAATATTTATGCATTTCAACAAGGTTTTTTTCACGCCAAAATTATTATAGTAGACGATGATATTTGCGATATCGGAACAGCAAACTTTGATATGAGAAGTTTATATATTAACCATGAAATAAACTGCCTGTTATATAATAAACATTTCATTCAAACAGTAAAAAAGAAATTCCATGAAGATCTAGAGAATGCATCTGTACTTTCCTATAGCGATGTAAACCCGCCTTCTCTTATCGATAGAGGAAAGGAATGGATTGGAACAATGTTTGCTTTCTTTTTATAGGAAAGACAATGAATAAAAGAGGTGTATCTCATATGCTTATACGGTTTGGATATGTCTCACATGCAATGGCACTCTGGGACTGTTCTCCTGCCAAAACAATGACGTTTACAAGCTTTAAGAAACTCAGCAAGCAAGAGCGAGAAGACAAACTGTACCATGTTATAAGGCAAAATTTAGAGCACACAATACGTATCCTTCATTACAATATAGCGCATGAAATCCCACTATATCGCCTATCGTCTTCCATCGTCCCACTTGCAACACATCCCGAAGTCGAGTTTGACTATATTGGGGTATTCACACCACTTTGGCGTAAAATAGGGGCTTTAATTAAAGAACACAATTTACGAATAAGTTTTCATCCAAATCAATTTACGCTATTTACAAGCGACAAGCCACATATTACTACTAACGCTATTACGGATATGACTTATCATTATAAAATATTGGATGCTATAGGCATTGCAGATTCTTCTTACATTAATATTCATGTAGGTGGAGCCTATGGAAATAAAGAAAAGGCAATTGAGCGCTTCCATGAAAACATAAAAAAACTTCCTACACATATAAAAAAACAAATGACTCTTGAAAATGATGATAAAACATATACAACCGCTGAAACTTTATCAATTTGCCAAAAAGAAAATATTCCATTTGTATTTGATTATCATCATCATATGGCCAATCTTTGCGAGGAACCACTAGAAGAGTTGCTTCCTGCAATTTTTGAAACTTGGTCACATACAAATATTTCTCCTAAAGTTCACATTTCCTCCCCGAGATCGGAAAAAGAATTTAGGGCTCATGCTGAATATATCGATTTAGAGTTTATTAAGCCTTTCTTACACATTGCAAAAAAACACAATCATAATTTCGATATTATGATTGAAAGTAAACAAAAAGACTTAGCATTATTCCAATTAATAGATGAACTTTCTGCTATAAGAGGAATTAAAAGAATAGGTGGTGCAATGTTACAGTGGTAAATTGTAACTTTGCACCATTTTTTCAAAAAAGTAATTTTTATAGTAAAAAACATCCTATTTTATATGCTATTATTTAAATTAGCATTCCCTCGAGATTCAACTTTATTGAAACGGAGTCATAATATGATTAATCAAAAAAAATATGTACAATTTGTCATAATATACATATCTATATTTGCTCTTTGGATACTCTTTATTCCAAATGAGTCGCATATAAAGGAGATTGGAATTCTTTTCTTATTCTGTTTCGCTGCACTTTTTTCTTGTCACTGTTTATATAAAGCTATTAAGAGAATGAAACGCAGTGATAAACTATTTTGGATTTTATTACTATGTACTTGCCTATGTGGGTTAGTTATGGAGATAACCCTATTTCTTAGTTCACTTTCTATACATGATCAATCTATATTTTCATATAAAGCATTACCTTTTTTTATCATACAATATATTTTGCTCTTTGTTGGATTTGCTATAAAGTTTATAAAAAATTATTCTATTAAGGGGCTTTCTCAATTTTCATTCGATAGCATCTTTATTATTATTATGAACATTTATTTCACCTTAACTTTTATCTTAGACCTTTCAAGCTTCCGCATGTTAACAAAGGATACTTGGATTTTAATTGGGTATTTCATTGCACAATCATTAGTAATTTACGCCGTTATTAGCCTATATAGAAGAGAACAATATTCTTCTAGTAGAATTGCATTAATTATCGGTTTCACTATTATACTCGTATACGGTTATATTCATCTGTTTCAATTGAATTTTGGGATGAAAACTTCTGCTGAAATTAATTATTTAATACACACTGCTTCTATTTTATTAATTGGACTTTCTTCCATACTATATATTTTAGATAAACCAATGCAGCATGAAACGAAAACAAAATATTATCGATTCGATTATGTACGTTTTATACTACCTTATTTTAGTATAATTATTACTTTTTCTTTTATTATCATTCAACCTTGGGATGATAAATTCATGTTAATCGGTCTCGTATTATCACTTATTTTGTTATTCTTGCGGCAACTTTACATGTGGAAAGATAATCAAGCACTAATTCATACATATGAACAGTTGACTACACAACTAGAGGACGAAGTTGAAGAAGGTGCATTTGCATTATCAAAAAGTGAACAACGTTATAAATCTTTATTCGAGGACCATCCCGATGCCGTTTTCTCTTTAAATATGAATGGCATTTTTCAACAATCTAATAAGGCGTGCGAAAGCTTATTTACTGCCTATTATTGCGAAGTGGCAAGCTATTCTCTGGTACACTTCATTGATTCAAAAGACCACGAACTACTAAAGAAGGCTTTACAAATTACAAAGGAAGGTAGGCCACAAACGTTAGAAGTTCGTACAAAAGAACAAGAAGGCTATTATTATTATCTCCATATTACACTTATCCCTACTTTTATAAACAAAGAAGTGGTCGGAATGTTTGGGATAGCACGTGATATTACCACCTTATATGAAAAACAAAAACAAGTAGAACATTTAGCCTTTCACGATGCACTTACTGGATTACCAAATCGTCGAAAGTTCGAAAAAGATTTAAAAGCCATTTTAAATACAGCCCAAACTAACGCAAATGATGTCGCCGTCATATTCCTTGATTTAGATCGATTTAAAAAAATTAACGATAGACTTGGCCATGACGTTGGAGATTTATTATTAATTGAAGTAGCAAAAAGATTACGCGGTTGCTTGCGTTCAAAAGATATCGTCGCTCGCCAAGGTGGAGATGAGTTTACAATTCTATTACCAGAAATGTACTCAGAAAAAAGTGCAATTTTTATAGCTGAACAGATTTTAACTATTTTAAACAAACCATTCTTCATTCAAGGCGAAGAACTTTCTATTACACCAAGTATCGGAATTGCGATGTACCCTGATTATGGAACTGATGTAAATGAGTTAATGAAAAATGCTGATATGGCTATGTATCGTGCGAAAGCAAATGGAAAAAACAGATTTGTTTTCTTCTCAAAAGAAATGAGTATCGCTCAAAATGAAATTCAATTCTTAGAAGGTGAACTTTCAAAAGCATTACAACAAAATGAATTTTTCCTTGAATACCAGCCACAAGTAAGCACAAAAACAAAACAAATTATCGGTTTTGAAGCATTAATACGTTGGAAGCATCCAAAACTCGGTATCGTATCTCCTGCCCAATTTATCCCTCTAGCAGAGGAAACTGGTTTTATTATTGAACTTGGCAATTGGATTTTACGTACTGCTTGTTTAGAGGCAAAAAGATGGCATAATCAAGGTTTCTCTCATTTAAAAGTTGGTGTAAATTTATCTGTTGTTCAATTTAACCATGCAGATTTAATCCCAACTATTTCAAAGGTATTGGAAGAAACAGAACTGAAACCAGAAGCACTAGATATTGAAATTACGGAAAGCATCGCAATTAATCAAAATCAATCTGTAGTTGCAAAACTAGAACAACTTCAAAATCTCGGTATTCAAATTTCAATCGACGACTTTGGAACTGGTTATAGTTCTTTAGCTTATTTAACAAAATATCCAATCAACACATTAAAAATCGCTCGAGAGTTTATTTGTGGAATTACAACTAGCCCTTTAGAAGAAGCAATTGTCTCTTCCATTATTACACTATCAAAACAACTAAATTTAGAAGTGATTGCAGAAGGTGTAGAAACGGAAGAAGAATGGGAATTTTTACATAAACAAAATTGTGATCACATTCAAGGATTCTTTATTAGCAAACCTGTTTCTAGTAAAGACGTTTGGATGTTACTCCATAAAAAAACAACCGCCTAAGTAAGACGGTTGTTTTTTAATATTCAAAAGGTAAATCTTTAGCTAATTGTACCTCTTGATCGTTATGAGAAATTATATGGCTTTTCTCTAATGCCGTATCGCCTAATGAAATACCCCATGCCATCGCTAACGTTAATAAACTACCAATAAGTAATTTCTTCATATTCCATCACCCACATTTTTTATTTTAATATATCATGAAAATTTATATCTATTATATGCAATTATGCATACCCATTTTTTAGGATATTTATCTGCTGATCTTATTTACGAGCGCTTCTTTATATGCATGCATTTCTAATATATCAAAAAAGAAACTTGCCTTTTTATATGCATCTTCAACCTCTGCCCCATCGTACTCCAACTTCCCTAGGCATTCACCTTTTTGATAATATAGCTGTCCAATTAATGCCATACTATTAATTCGGCATGATATTTCAATCGCTTTATTTACTTGATAAAGTGACTCTTCATATTGATTATCTAAATATAATGCTTTCGCATGATTATATCTTACCTTCACTTCAAATTCTTCATTATCATGCAATACCTCTAATTGTTTTAATATATCTTCAAATAACTCAATACTCTTCTTAAAATAGCTATTTTCAGCATAAATATTTGCAATCGCATTTTCTATATAAAGATTTTGGTATACGTCTATTCCAGCTAACTGTTGATTTAACAATTTTTTTAATTCTAAAATACAATATTCGTAATCGATTTTCTTTAATATGTAAGCTGCTACATGATATTGCCATTGAAGAAATTGCTGGAATTCAGGATGATATTCTTCCTTTTTCAGCTCATTCCATACTTTATTATAAATTTCTTTATATTTCTTTTGCTTACAAAGCATAATGATTTGATCTTTAAACTGTTTTTTTCTTTCAATATCGGAATAAATGAGTACCTCATAAAAATGAATAATAGGAACTTGTAATTTTGCTGCGATACCTTGCAATATATCCATACTTGGGTATACCGCACCCGATTCAATTCTACTCACTTCCGATTGATGACATATATTATCGGATAACTGTTTCTGTGTTAATCCTCTCATCACCCTAATTTTCTTAATTTCACTTCCTAATTTTTCTGCGTGCATACTTACTCACCATCCCATTAGAACAATCTAATTTTTTGAGTTGTCATACCACTACAATAATGTGAATTCGACAATTTTTGATATGAAATAATGCATAATATATATAAAATTCGGCAAATTTTTCATACAATTCATCTCACATACAATAATAGATTAGGAGTGTTATAGATGAATTATAGAAAACTTGCTAGTGCTTTCGTTACATTCGGTCTTCTTTGCCCTTTATCAACAGAAGCTATTCATGCTCAAGAATTAGACAAAAGTGCAGTCAAAGTTGAAATTGCTCAGCCTGGTTTAACAATCGGGAAATTAACACAACCTCAAAATGATACGAAAGAAAATATTGCTAAAAAGTATTTAAAAGGTGAGGTAAATGGGGCGAAAGCTCAACAAGAACAAGTCACTACTGAAAAAAATGTAGATTTCCAACCTACAAATAAAGAAACCAAAGAAAATCAAACCGAAGTTCGCCTTGCACAAACATATAAAAACTATAAAATATATGGCCAAGATCTCATTGTAAAAGTAGATAAAAATGGAGTAATCACAACTGTTAGTGGTAAAGTTGTTCAAAATTTAAATCAACAACCTAATCTTACTATAACAAATTTTTTGTCGAAAAATGAAGTAAAATCTAAATTACGCGATATAGTTCAAATTCCAAGTGATGCAGTTGAGACAGAATTCTCTAGCGAAACCGTTGTTTATAAGAAAAAAGATGGCTATTATACATTCGCAACTGTTATTACATTTACTTATGAAAACAATGAACAAATTATAAACGGCAATGCTATCGTTGATTTAAAAACTGGCGAAGTACTTTTCCAAGAAAAATTCATTAAAAACAAAGAGAATAAGACTATAAATCAAGTAACATCACCTAGATTATCCCCTGCAAGTGAGCAAGGAACTGGGAAAAATGCACTTCAAGAAAACATCTCTTTCAATATTGCCAAAGGAACTGATGGAAAATTTTATTTAGCGGATTTATCACGCGGAAATGGTATTTATATTTATAATGCAAACTACGCCGATTCCCTTGGAGGATATAGTCAAGCTGGTTATCCAGGGACACTAATTTCAAGTAGTACTCCTAATTTTGCAGATAAAGAAGCCGCGGGCGCTATGAAGAACATGAGTGATATTTACGATTACTTTAAGAAAGAACATAATCTAAAAAGTTACGACAATAAAGATTCAAAAGTTGTTGCTAGTGTACACGGTTTTGATTCTACTGAAGTTAGTGATGGTGTAAAAGAAGACTATGTAAATGCATTTTGGCATCCCGCTTGGAACCAAATGGTATTTGGTGATGGTTTAGACGGAAAACTAACATCCGCTCTTGATGTAACAGCTCATGAATTTGGACATGCTGTATTCAGTGGCACGACGAAAAATAAAGTCGTGAGATATCCAAGCGCTGAAACATCTGCACTAAACGAGGGATTAGCGGATTTCTGGGGTACACAAATCGAATATTACGTAAAGAAAGATAAAGGAAACTGGATTATGGGCGATACATTAGGTGGCCTAACAATTCGTGATATCCCAAGGGAAATTGGTGACGGCGGTCATAAACTATATACAAATTTACAAGATTTCTATAACGATGGTAATAATCAAGAATCACACGTGAATTCTGGTATTATCAGTCACGTATTATATCAATTAGCTGAAGGTAAAACATATAACGGTGTTGCTGTTCAAAAACAAGGAAATGAAAAAGTAAGTAAAGTTGTTATGCGTGCATTGCAAAATTATGCAACTTCCGCTGAAGACTTTGAATCACTTCAATCTCATATCGTACAAGCTGCAAAAGATTTATATGGCACTGCCTTATCAAATGAATTTGCAAAGGCATTTGAAGCACACGGTTACAAACCATTACAAAAAGTAAATCAAGTAATAGAAGTACAATAATTATAAAAAGAAGGTTACCTCTCATAGGTAACCTTCTTTTTATATCCAACCCTTTTCTTCCGCAATTGTAATTGCCTCAATTCTATTTTTCGCATCAAGCTTCGCTAATACTTCAGAAATATAATTACGTACTGTACCCGGCGAAAGATAAAGTGCCTTCGCAATTTCGTTTGCCGTCTTTCCTTCTTTCGCAAGCAACAGTACTTCCTTTTCGCGATCTGACAACGGATTTTGCTCCTGCCATAAGCCAAACATTAAATCTTGGGAGACCTCTCGTTTCCCCTTCATTACATTACGAATTGCTGCCGCTAAATCTTCACTTGGGCTATCCTTTAATAAATAGCCGTGCACACCAGCTTTCATTGCTCTTTCAAAATATCCCGGCCGTGCAAATGTTGTTAAAATCATTACTTTGCATGATGATTTTTCTTTCTTTAAAGTCTCAGCGACATCCAATCCACTTTGAATCGGCATTTCAATATCCATAATACTTACATCTGGCTTTAACGATTCAATTAATTCTAACGCCTCTTCCCCGTTCGCAGCTTGCCCAATTACTTCGATATCATCTTCTAGATCAAGCAGGGCCCCTAATGCACCACGAAGCATCCGCTGGTCTTCTGCAATAATAATTCGAATCATGCCCTCACCTCATCTTTTCCTGTTCTAATAACAACTGGAACTTTTACCGTTAATAACGTCCCTGGATTGATTGTACCTAGTTCAACAAATCCATCAATAAGAGCAATTCGTTCTTTCATGCCGCGAATACCATTTCCATCATGATTTTGATCTGTTAAACCGATTCCGTTATCTTCTACTTTCAAAATCAGTTCACCTTGTGATTCTAATACAGAAACTGCGCACCGCGTTGCCTTACTATGTTTTACAACATTTGTAACGGCCTCACGTAAACACATCCCGACAATATTTTGTTCAATTGGTGATAACGAGCTCGATCTTGCTTCTTGCCTCACTTCTAATTCAATATTAGCTGCTTGTAAGATCGCTTTTATTTGCTCTAGCTCTTCTTCTACCGTAATCATACGCATATCAGAAATTAATTCTCTCAGCTGTTTTAAGGCTGTACGAGACGTTTGTGTAATTTCCTTCGCTTCCGCACTTGCACGCTCTGGATTTTTCACAATTAACTTCTCTACAAGCTGGCTTTTCAAAGTAATAAGAGATAACGTATGCCCTAATGTGTCATGAAGATCTCTTGCAATCCGCTGCCGTTCTTCACGTTTTACTAAGTCTTTAATTTGCTCGTTCGCCTGATCCAATTGATTTCTTAACATCTTTTTCTGATTAAAATTGCGCATACCAAATGGCGTAAGAAGCATTAAAATAAACATTGGAACGATATTTACTAAACTTGTAGTTGTTAGTTGATTCATATTTACAAATAAAAATGCTCCAAGCATGATAACTAACGAACATAACAGCACTCGAAATACTTTCTTATTTGGCGCAAATCCCATCGCACTTGCTGTGAAAAAGCCAAAAAATATCATAAAAGGATTATAAAATAAAGCAAATAAAAAGATGAGTACCATTTGAATACACGCCCAAAAAACAAACGTCCTCTGAACAAAATAAAGCTGACGGTATGTGACAATAAAAATTATCAACATACCGCTTCCTATTACAAGCTTCCATCCTGATGCCTGCGCTAAGTGATAAATTGGAAATAATAGATAAACAAACCACATATACGGGAAGAATCCCATATGTTTCGGAAAAATCTCAATCCTCTTCTTCTCTATCATTTATACCGCTTCCTGTCTTTTTCTTATATATATTGATACTACAACAAATATAAGGAAATAACCTCCTAATACCGCTATATTTTCCCATCCAATTGATTTTCCAGCTACAATATCCCACGCACCACTTCCGAAATGGTATGTCGGTGTCCATTCACCAATCGTTCTTAATATTTTGGGGAATACTTCAATCGGCATCCATAACCCGCCAACTATAGCTAAACTCATATTTAAAATATTTGCTAAGCCAGCAGCTGCGTCCGCCTTCTTAATGGAACCTATTACTGTTCCTAACGCTAAAAATGGTGTTACCCCTAACAATAACCATAATCCCGCACCAATCCATTGCCCTATCGTTAACTCAACATGATTAATTAGTATCCCTGCAATAAAGATAACTAATATTGAAAAAGCATTTACTACTGTTTGAGCGATAATTTTTGCTGTTAAATATGCTCCCTCTGGAAGCGGTGTAATTTTTAGAAGATGTGTCCATCCTTGCCCTCTTTCCTGAGAAAGTCTCACACCGAAACTAAAGAGTGCAGTCCCTACAATACTGAAAGTTGCCATCGAAATTAAATAATGTGCTTTCCACGCATCTCCGTTTTGTGGTACTTGAACAACATTTGTGAAAATGTAGTAAAACATAACAGGCATTAATAATGAGAAAAAGATAAATAATTTATTGCGGAATGTACGTAAAATTTCTATTTTGCATTGCATCCATAATGCTCTCATGCGATTTCCTCCTTCTGATTTGCGACAAACTGTTCGAATGCTTCATCAAGACTTCCACGTTCAACTGAAACATCTGTTACAGGTAAACTCTTTTGATAAATGGCTTTTAAAGTTGCATCCGTATCCTCCGTTGTTAAAATGAAGCGTCCTTCGCTTGACTTTACTTCTGTTACATTTGGTAATTCCTTTAGTAATTTTGTAGGAATGCTTTCCTTCGAGTAAAATGTGATTGTTTTTCGCGAAATCGTCGCTTTCATTTCGTCTGGTGTACCATCTGCGATAATCTTTCCGTTCGCAAATAATAAGATACGATTTGCTAAAGCATCTGCTTCTTCTAAATAATGCGTCGTTAAAATAATTGTTTTCCCTTCACTTGCTAACTTTCGAATCGTTTCCCAAAACATTCTTCGAGACGTAATATCCATTCCGACTGTCGGCTCATCTAAAAATAACAAATCTGGATTTCCCGCAAGTGCAAGCGCAAAATTCAACCTTCTTTTTTGCCCACCTGATAACTTCTCACATCTTTGCTTTCGCTCTGATTCTAAATTTGATAACTGCATTAACGTTTCTTTCGCTATAGGATTCGTATAATAACTACGGAATAACTCGATTGCCTCTTCCACCGTAATACTATCAATGACACTTACTTCTTGCAGCATCGCACCGAGGCTATTACGAACATCTCTATGCTTTGGACTCTTTCCAAATATAAAGACCTTACCTTCTGTCGGGTCCTTTAATCCAAGCATCATCGACATCGTCGTTGTTTTCCCCGCACCATTCGGACCAAGTAACGCTACTATTTCCCCTTTATTTACATGAAATGAAACATTATTTACTGCGTTTTTATGTTTAAATGTTTTAGAAACACCATTTACTTCAATAATCTTTTCCATCTCTCCACCCCCGCTGTTTCTTATATTTACATTGTATTACTTGGAAAACTTAGGAAACAGTATGATGCGTCATGACATCGATATGACAATTGTCATGTATTCTTTATGAGAGGAATCAACCCGCATACCGCAAGCGAGTAGCAGGACGAAAATAAACATGATACAATCGGATAAGATATATATTCGAGGAAGGACAGTGGTTTTCATGATTATTCGTAATGAACAAGATTTAGAAGGCTTACGAAAAATCGGCCGCATCGTTGCGCTTGCACGTGAAGAAATGAAAAAAGAAGCGAAGCCAGGTATGACAACGAAAGAGCTTGATTTGATCGGTAAAAAAGTATTAGATGAGCATGGTGCTATTTCTGCACCTGAAAAAGAATATGATTTCCCAGGTGTAACTTGCATTAGTGTAAATGAGGAAGTTGCTCATGGTATTCCAGGAGATCGCGTATTAAAAGAAGGCGACTTAGTAAACGTCGATGTATCTGCTGCACTTGATGGCTATTATGCAGATACAGGTATCTCATTTGTTCTTGGAGAAGACGAAGCAAAAGAAAAGCTTTGCCAAGCAGCAGTTGATGCATTTTGGGCAGCAATGAAAAAGGTTAGAGCTGGCTCAAAACAAAATCAAATTGGTCGTGCTGTTTCAAACTTCGCACATAAAAGTGGATACAATGTTATTCAAAACTTAACTGGTCACGGCATTGGTCTTAGCTTACATGAAGCACCAAATCACATTTTAAGTTACTATGATCCAATGGATAATGCGCTTCTAAAAGACGGTCTTGTTATCGCTGTAGAACCGTTCATCTCTATGAAAGCTGATCATATTATTGAACGTGGTGACGACGGCTGGACATTCGTTACACCTGATAAAAGTCTTGTTGCACAATGTGAACATACGGTTGTCGTAACGCGCGGCGAACCAATAATTTTAACAGAAATCTAATACCAAAAACGGCTGTTTTGTAGATTTATTCCACATAAAACAGCCGTTTTTATTTTTGGGAAAATATGTGAACTACTGTTGAACTCTTTATCATTTAAGTATATAATCTTTAGCGGAGGTTACTTAAGCTTATCTTTACTAAAAAGATATTGTAACTAAAAACACCTTCTTTCTTATTGTTTAAACAGTCTCAAAAATGACCGTAGTAACGTGTTAGTCGAATATTCTGTAATTCTTATATTCCTCTAACAATGTAAGAAACTATCATCTTTCAACTTCGGTCCACTAATCGCACAACTCTCTTTAGACAAAATAAATGACTATTTTCAAAGTACATATTGTCTTCATTCTGACCAAAACCAACCCTATCTAGCTTTTTATCTCCACATAACTTTAAGGCAAAAATAAGCCTTCACAAAGGGATACACTACATTGGTTAGTATGTATCGTAAAACTTACCTTTATAACCATTCTTTTTTACTAGATATACATGAAAACTATCTCACATATAAAGGTCTGATATCATTCTTTATATCAGTATTTTTTTCGACATTTTTTGTCGAATTGTGTATATTTCCATAGAACTGTGTAAATATACATTTTGTTTTACGTTAAACAATTTTACTTTGAACATAATCCTGTTTGTCTGAGAACGCGTATAGAAACGGAGGGATAGCAAAAATAAATAGCTTATAACAAATACTTTTAATATTCCATTTGTTCATGTGGAATAAGTCCCCAATGGACAAATGAATGTTCAGAGGAGGAAAAATGAAAAAACTTTTCAATGTATGTTTAATTGTATTCGTACTATTTTCGCAACTTGCTAGTTTTCCATACAATCAAGTAAAAGCGGAAACCTTAACAGGAGATTCCTTATTTGACACTGTTGAAATGAAAGATGCAACGAATCATATTATTGACGAAGCAAAAAATCCTAACAATTTAATAAAGATAGGATCAATCATTCAAGTAGAATACGCTTGGTCAATAAAGGATCAACAAGCTGCACACGCAAATGATACAGCAGTAGTTCAAATACCACTTGCATTAAAAGTATCTAAAGATTTGCAAGGAGATTTAGTAACAGATCAAAAAAATATTGGTCAATATTTTATAACAGCTAAAGATAATAAATTAAAATTAATATTTAATAATCAAGTAGAAAATTTGAAAGACGCTAAAGGAAAAATTAAAGGTAACTACTCAGCCACCTTTCGGTGTCTTTTTTAAATTTTACTAGTTTCATATGCCTCCCATTTGTAAATACTGAGTATATCAAACAGGGGAGGTGAATCTTATGGTCGATCGAAAAATTATTTTAGATACATATAAAAAAGGACCTGAAGCTGTTATTTCTTTATTTGAAGAAACATTTTCTAAGTTAGAAAAACGTATACAAGAACTAGAAAATGCTTCAAAAAAAAACTCCAAAAATAGTCATAAGCCACCTTCTACAGATGGTTTGGGTAAGCCCGTTACAAAAAGTTTGCGCAAACCGTCTCATCGTCAAACGGGTGGCCAGTTGGGCCACAAGGGACATACTCTTGGTTTGACAGCGACTCCAGATCATACGATTACACATTCTCCTACATATTGTACTTGTTGTCATACTTCCTTGAACCACGAGCCTGTAAAAGGGTATCGCATTCGCCAAGTGTATGACTTACCACCTATTCAGATCGAAGTGACAGAACATAAAGTAGAACAGAAAGAATGCCCACATTGCCATTCTATCCAAGAAGCCCAATTTCCTTCGACAGTATCTCGTCCTGTTCAATATGGTCCAAATATAAAAAGACTGATTCCCTATTTAACGCATTATCAATGCATTTCTTTGAAGCGAACAAAAGAATTCTTTCAGGATTGTTTTGGACATTCTATAAGCGAAGGAACCCTGGTAAATCATACACAGGCTTTCGCTTCTCAATTGCAGCCATTCATAAAAGAAGTAAAGGAAAAGATTCTGCAGTCTCCTGTTGTCCATTTTGATGAAACTGGTATGCGTGTAGAAAACAAAACACAATGGTTACATACTGCCAGTACACCGGAGGTGACATTGCAACATATTCATCAAAAACGTGGAAAAGAAGCAATGGATGCTGGAGAAATCTTGCCATCTTTTTCTGGAATTGCGATGCATGATGGTTGGAAATCGTATGATGCGTATACAGATTGTCGTCACGTTTTATGTAATGCCCATCTCTTACGAGATTTACAAGGAATTATAGATAGTACTGGAGAACAATGGGCACAACAGATGCAGAAATTTCTAACGCAAGCGTTGACGATGAAAAAGCAATCCGAAGGTACCATGCCAAAAGCGACGCAAAAGAATCTGTTTATTATGTATCAATCCATATTGAAAGAACAACAGATTCTTTCCACGAAACAAAAGAAGAAAGGAAAGCAGACGCCTTCTCAAAATTTATGGAATCGCTTCGTCAAGTATTCTGACAGAATTCTAGCGTTTTTAGAACATCCAGCCATTCCATTTGATAACAATCAAGCAGAACGGGATATTCGGATGACGAAAGTAAAACAGAAAGTGTCTGGGACTTTCCGAAGTAAGAAAGGCGCAGAATCTTTTTGTCAGATACGAAGCTTTATGAGTACCATGAAAAAACAAAAACAATCGGTCTTACAAGCGATAAACCAAGTCATAGAAACTAGAACGGTTCCTTGGAATAACACGACTTCATAAGAGAATTTCTCTATTTGGCATAGATTCTTTCTCTGATTGGAGTATTTTCTTTTCATGTTTTCGAATCGGAAACATGTATTTGGCCTGTTTTTTTATTTGAAGAAGCTGAGTAGTTACAAAAATAGTTTACTTACAGGTGGCGTCACTTTAACAAAAGTTGATGATGTTGATGGCACTATTCTTGAAGGTGCAGAATTTATAATCGTTGACGCTCATGATACTAAAAAGGTAATTCGCAAAGGTTTAACGACTGATAAAAACGGTAAAATTTCTGCTTCTGATTTACGTCCTGGAGACTATCAATTTATTGAAGTAAAAGCTCCAAAAGACTATACCTTAAGCAAAGACCCTATTCCGTTCACTATCGAAAAAAGTCAAAAAGAGAATATTACTGTTACTGCTACTAACAGTTTAAAGAAAGGTGCAGTAACATTAACAAAAATTGACGACATCGATCGTACGATGCTCGAAGGTGCAATCTTTAAGATTGTGGATATGAATGGTAAGGAAGTTCATACGAATCTTGTTACAGATAAAAACGGTAAAATTTCTGTTTCTGATTTACGCCCTGGAGACTATCAGTTCATTGAAACAAAAGCTCCTGAGCACTATGTATTAGATGAAACAACGATTCCATTTACAATTGAAAGAAGTCAAACGAAAGAAATCAATGTTACAGGCAAAAATGCTTTGAAAAACGGTAGCGTTGAACTAACAAAGATTGACGATATTGATATAAATACAAAACTTGCTAACGCCGTATTTAATTTATTAGATGCAGACGGAGAGCTAGTTAAAGAAGACTTAAAAACAAATGATGAAGGTAAAATTGTTGTTGAAAACCTACGTCCTGGTACGTATCAATTCGTTGAAACAATTGCTCCTGAACATTACGATTTAGATAAAAAACCTATCGTATTTACAATTAAAAAGAGCCAAACTGAAACTCTTCATGTCACTGCTACAAATGCTTTAACAAAGGGTGCAGTTAAACTTTCTAAAGTTGATGATGTTGATGGCACTGTTCTTAAAGATGCAGTATTTAAAATTGTTAATATGAATGGTGATGTAGTTCATAAAGACCTTGTTACAAATGAACAAGGAATAATCGAAATTAACGACCTACGTCCTGGTGATTATCAATTCATCGAGACAACGGCTCCGAAACACTACGATTTAAACAAAGAGCCAATTCCATTCACAATTACAAAGAGCCAAGCTGATCCTATCTCCGTTACAGCTACAAATAGCTTAACGAAAGGCGCTGTGGAACTTTCTAAAGTGGATGATGTAGATGGTACTGCTCTTAAAGATGCGGTATTTAAAATTACTGATCTGAATGGTAACGACATTCGTACTGAGCTTACAACAGATGTACACGGAAAAATTTCTGTTTCTGATTTACGTCCTGGGGACTATCAGTTTGTTGAAACGAAAGCTCCTGAACACTATAAATTAGATAGTACACCTATTAAGTTTACAATTAAGAAAAGCCAAAAAGAAAAGCTCCAAGTTACTGCTACAAATAGCTTAACTGAAGGTGCTGTAGAATTAGTAAAAGTGGATGATATAAATCCAGATACAAAACTTTCTGATGCAGTGTTTAACATCATCGATGCGAAAGGTAAAATTGTTCGCACTGATTTAACTACTGATAAAGATGGTAAGATTACTGCTACGAACTTACGCCCAGGAGACTATCAATTCATTGAAACGAAAGCTCCGAAAGATTACGATTTAAATAAAACACCTATTAGCTTCACTATCGAAAGAAGTCAACTAACTCACGCTTCTGTTACTGCTAAGAATGGCCTAACAAAAGGTGGCGTGGAATTAACGAAAGTTGACTCTATAGATAAGAAAGAAATGCTAGAAGGTGCGGTATTTAAAATTACTGATCTGAACGGTAACGACATTCGTACGAATTTAGTTACCAATAAAGACGGAAAAATCATCGCTAAAGACTTACAACCAGGAGACTATCAATTTATTGAAACAAAAGCTCCTAAACATTACGACTTAAATGAAGAACCAATTAAGTTCACAATCGAAAGAAGTCAAACAAAGCATGTCTTCGTTACAGCTATTAATAGCTTAACGAAAGGTAGTGTTGAGTTAATTAAAGTTGATGATGCCAAGCAAAACACAACACTTGAAGGTGCAGTATTTAAAATTGTTAATAAGGATGGACACGATGTTCGTACCGATTTAACTACTGATAAAAACGGCCGTTTAGTTGTGGATGAATTACCGCCAGGAGACTATGAGTTTATCGAAACAAAAGCTCCTGAACACTACGACTTAAACAAAACACCTATTAAGTTCACAGTTAAAAAAGGCCAAGAAAAAATCGCCTCTGTTACTGCTACGAATAGCTTAACTAAAGGCGCAGTTGAATTAACTAAAGTTGATGACATCGATGGTACTACTCTTGAAGGAGCAATCTTTAAAATTGTAGATATGGACGGCAAGGATGTTCGTTCTGATTTAACTACTGATAAAGATGGGAAGATTTCTGTTTCTGATTTACGTCCGGGAGATTATCAGTTCATTGAAACGAAAGCTCCTAAGCATTATGACTTAAATCAAAATCCTATCAAGTTTACTATTGAAAAGAGTCAAACTGCTAAAGCTTCTGTTACTGCTACTAACAGCTTAACTAAAGGCGCAGTTGAATTAACTAAAGTTGATATTGATCACCATGGAACACTTGAAGGTGCCATTTTCAATATTTTAGACCAAGATGGAAAAATCATCCGAGAAGGTTTAAAAACAGACCAACACGGAAAAGTAATCGTAAATGATTTGAAACCTGGTAATTATCAATTAGTAGAAACACAGGCTCCTAAAGGCTATCAATTAGATGCATCACCAATAAACTTTACAATTGATAAAGCCCAAGCTACACCACTACAAATTACAGTTTCAAATAAAAAGATTGAATCTTCGTCAGGTGGAGATGACAAGCCAGTTACTCCTCCAAATAAAGAAGAGAACAAAGGCAATGAAACATCTGAGAAACACGAAAACGGAACTTCCGAAGAAACATCGAATAAAACAGATAACAAACAGCAAGATGATCGAAATACGGATAAACACCTTCCAAATACAGGTCATAAAGAAGACCCTACACAAACAGTAGGTATCCTTCTTCTACTAGCTGGATTATTAAGTATTTTGGCTACAAAACGCAAAAAAAATTATTAATAATTTTTTCACATCTAATCAATCTCTCAATTGATTGGATGTTTTTTTATACAAAAAGGACGATACATAAAGTATCGTCCTTTTAACGGGGTGAGGCTGCCCAAAAGTACGGAAAACCTTTGAACAGCCTCTTATTTTCATATGGATGCCTTACATATATCACTGATAATAATTATGAAATGCGGAAACATAATTACCATCAACTGATTCAAACATGAGAAATGAAACCCTACAGTGGTTCCATTTCTCTACATAATCTAAAGTTTGGGTACACTAGATTCATGCAATGTAGGAGCTTTCAGAGTAGAAAGCGAACCTTCGTTTAAAATGATAGCATACATATCTTCCTCAAAAATATACAAATATGCATATATTGTTTTTATTTATCAATGTCAGAATATTGAAAAATAAAAGACTCGAAGGTAAAATAAAGTCATTATCCGTCTTCTTTTGTCAGTCACAGAGAATAGAAGAATAGGAGAGGAAAAAATGAGAAAATCATTGAAACAAAAAATAGTAAGCTCTTTGCTTGCTGTATCACTCGCTGTTAGCTTAGCTCCAATTGGGCAAGCAAAAGCGGATTCCACGTCAGAGGTTACACAAACTCCATCTATTACAAAACAGATTGATCCAAACCGCGCAATTGAACATGTTCGTTTCTTATCTGAAACAATTGGTCCTCGCCCCGGTGGAACAAAATCCGAAGAATGGGCTTCTCGTTACATTGGTATGCAGCTTAAATCAATGGGCTATGACGTAGAATATCAACCATTTCAGGTGCCCGATCAATACGTTGGATTCATTGAATCACCACTATCAACAAAACGTAATTGGCAAGCTGGTGCTGCTCCTAATTCACTAATTTCTACAGAAGCTGTTACAGCTCCCCTTATCTTTGTTCAAGGTGGGACAAAATTAGAAGATATTCCAAATGAAGTAAACGGTAAAATTGTTTTATTTGAAAGAGGAACGACAGTTACAGACTATAATAAACAAGTTGAAAATGCTGTTAGCAAAGGTGCAAAAGGTGTTCTTTTATACAGTTTAATTGGCGGACGCGGAAATTATGGACAAACCTTCAATCCCCGCCTAACGAAAAAGCAGTCTATCCCTGTCTTTGGTCTTGCTTATGCGCAAGGAAATGCATTTAAAGAAGAAATCGCTAAAAAAGGGACAACAATTCTTTCCCTAAAAGCGAGACATGAATCTAAATTAACATCTCTAAATGTTATCGCCAAAAAGAAACCAAAAAAGAGTACAGGTAATGAGAAAGCAGTCGTTGTAAGCTCGCACTATGATAGTGTTGTCGGAGCACCTGGCGCAAATGATAATGCTTCTGGAACTGGATTAGTATTAGAACTAGCTCGTACTTTTCAAAATGTAGAAACTGATAAAGAAATTCGCTTTATTACCTTTGGTTCTGAAGAAACTGGATTACTTGGTTCGGATTATTACGTGAATAGTCTATCCCAGAAAGAACGCGACCGTATTTTAGGTGTCTTTAACGCCGACATGGTTGCAACAAATTATGATAAAGCAAAGAATTTATACGCTATGACACCTGATGGCTCTACAAACTTTGTAACAGACGCTGCCTTGCAAGCAGGTAAACAACTAAATAATGACCTCGTCCTACAAGGTAAATTCGGTTCTAGTGATCATGTTCCATTTGCTGAAGCTGGTATTCCTGCTGCTCTATTCATTTGGATGGGTGTCGATAGTTGGAATCCATTAATCTATCATATTGAGAAGGTATACCATACACCTCAAGATAACGTATTAGAAAACATTTCACCTGAACGAATGAGAATGGCATTAGACGTTATCGGAACAGGAGTTTATAACTCGCTTCAAAAACCTGTTCCTCAAACTGAACAGAAAGCTGCTTAATCATTTAAAAGACCACTGATTTTATCAGTGGTCTTTTATTGAGAAAAAATATATATGCATAAAAGCATATTTTATCCTACCCATTATCGTATACAATATTAAATGTAACAACACCGATTACAACTAATAAGGAGGCTTTTTCTATTATGAAAAAAATGATTTTAGCAGGTGCATTAACTTTAGCAGGAATTACTGGAGCTACTGCGTTTATTCCTGAAACAAAAGTCGCTGCTGCCGCTCAAGAACAAAGCTTTACAAAATTTTATTCTTTGCAAACTGGAGGTAGTTCTGAACAAGAACCTATTTTCCTTCAAAAAGGACAAGAACTAACAATTCATCCTAACAGCAAAACTCCTAGTTACAGTGTTTATGACTCAAATCATAACCTAATTGGACGTTATTCTGATGGTTACGGCCGAATTTTCACTGCAAAAACAGATGGAAATATGTATGTTCAATTTCATGCACCTTACGTTTACTATAGTCCTGTTAGTTTTTCTGTTACTTATACTATTCAATAAAAAAGAGGTCCTTTATAGGGCCCCTTTTATTTCTCTTGCCAATTCACTTTTACGAATCCATCTTTCACTTTTAATCCACTTATATTCAATACATACTCTTCATTTGCTTTTAAAGTAACTGTAAAACTACCTTTTTTCGATTCACAGATTTCCTTTAACTCTTTTATGCCTTCTCCTCGTCTTTCATACACGCTAAAGCATAAGTTCCCTCGTTTTGCATCTGTCTCATAAGAAAATGTCACTTCTGTGTCCTTCTCATACTGAAGTTCAATATCTTTACCGGCAATATCCCATGATGAGAATTTCGCCTCGTAACTTGTCTCCCCTTGCTTCTCATTTTCTAAATATATATCTCCTGCTTTCCACGCGTCATCTAACGTTTGTGCAAAAGCAAAACCACTAAGTAATACAAACATTGTACTTGCCAATATCGCAACTAATGTTACTTTCTGTTTTTTAACAAAGTTCATCTTATATTCTCCTTCAACTTTCTTTTTACTTCTTCTTACCATATATAACAAAAAACCGATAAAAAATGGAAATATAACCGCTAAGACACTCCATCCTTTACTCATTTGATGTGCTTTAGCATCTGTATATACCCATGATGCAACACATATTAAAAGTGCTATAAAAGCTAAAAACATCGTCACTCCAGCTACTTCAAATAGTACAAACGGATTAGCGAACTCTTTCATGTAATTTATACTCCTTCTTTAAAAATGACTGTATTACAACATATATCGGAATGTATACATGCATCATAATCACAATGGCTATTAACATAGGAATTTTATAATCCAAATGAGTGACAAATTGTTCTATAACAATTGTTAACAAAACAATCCAAATGGTGTGAATACAAATCATCCATTTCCTCTCTAACTTCTGAGCCTTTCGCACGCCCTGCTTCGTGTTATTTATTAGCTCTTCGCTTGGGGTTATCTCTTCTGCTAAACTGCTCTTTATTTTCTGTTCAAATTTATCTTCCTTCATGAACGAACCCCTCCAAATGTTCTCGCATTTTCTTTTTCCCATAATTAAGCCGATACTTTACCGTACCAATCGGTGTATTTAATATTTCGCTCATTTCTTTATAAGAGTATTGTTCATAATAGTAGAGTACGAGCACGGTTTTATATTTTTCATTCAATAGCTGTATAAATTCCCGTATCATTTCCGCTTCCACTTTTTGAATAAATTCTTCTGATATATTCACATCATCTGCGAAATCTATTTCTCCACCATCCTCTTTATGAAACAAATCCAATATTCGATCTTTCCACCTTTTTTTCTTACGATAAAAATCATAAAACGTACGAACACAAATTGTAGTAATCCATTTTTTATAATTCTCCACGTAAGAAAGTTGGTGCCGCGATGAAAAAACTTTTATCCATGTCTCTTGAAAAATATCTTCCGCGTCTTCTTTCGTCTTTGCTAACTTATAGCATAAGGAATATATTTGCTTCTTATATATATCAATTAATTCTTCTACCTTTTCTTCCATCATAAGCCTCCTGTCATTTATATAAGACGACGCAAATTCCCTTTTTGTTTGATAAAATTTTATTTTTTTATTATCTCCACATAAAAAGGCAATCACAACATCGTGTGATTGCCTTTTATTTAAAAACGAAAGTCCGCTTCCGCTTTTCTTAATTACATTTTTTCTGGTGCAGATACTCCTACGATTGCTAATGCATTTTGAAGTGTAGTGCGTACTGCTTTCATTAACTCGTAACGAGCTTTACTTAATTCTAAATTATCTTGGTTTAATACTTTTTCTGCATTGTAGAAGCTGTGTAATGTTGCTGCTAATTCAAATGCATAGTTTGTAATACGGTGTGGTAGACGTTTTTGTGCTGCATCCGCAACTACCGCTGGGAATTCACCAAGTTTTTTCAGTAACTCTACTTCTTTTTCAGAAGTAACAAGTTTGTAGTTAACGTCTCCGCCTGTAGCTAATCCTAATTCTTCACCTTGGCGAAGGATGCTGCATACGCGAGCGTGAGCGTATTGTGCATAGTATACTGGGTTTTCATTAGATTTTGATACAGCTAAGTCCATATCGAAGTCTAAATGAGAGTCACCGCTACGCATTGCGAAGAAGTAACGCATTGCGTCCACGCCTACTTCTTCCATAAGCTCACGAAGTGTAACTGCTTTACCCGTACGCTTACTCATCTTCATTTTTTCACCATTTTGGTATAGTTGTACCATTTGGATGATTTCTACTTCAAGCGTGTCTTTATCGTAACCAAGTGCTTGAATAGCAGCTTTCATACGTGGAATATAACCGTGATGGTCAGCACCCCAAATGTTAATTAACTTATCGAAACCACGCTCTAATTTATCACGATGATACGCGATATCTGGCGTTAAGTATGTGTAAGAACCGTCATTTTTAATTAATACACGGTTTTTATCGTCACCGTAAGTCATTGAACGGAACCAAGTTGCACCGTCTTCTTCAAAAATCTCGTCGCGCTCTTTTAATACAGCAAGTGCTTGATCAATTTTCCCGTTTTTGTATAATGATGTTTCTGAGAACCATACATCAAATTTAACGCGGAAGCTTTCTAAGTCTTTTTGAAGTTTTGCTAATTCATATTTTAAACCGTACTCACGGTAGAATTCATAGCTTTCTTTTTCATCAGCTTTCGCATAACGATCACCGAATTCTTCTGCTAAACGTTTACCAATTCCAATGATATCCGCACCATGGTATCCGTCTTCTGGCATTTCTTTTTCTAAGCCTAAAGCTTGCATGTAACGAGCTTCAACAGAAAGAGCTAAGTTATGAATTTGGTTACCAGCGTCATTAATGTAGTACTCACGAGATACATCGTATCCTGCTTTTGCTAATAGGTTACATAAAGTGTCACCTACTGCCGCACCTCGTGCATGTCCTAAGTGAAGGTCACCTGTTGGATTCGCAGATACGAACTCAACTTGTACTTTTTCACCTTTACCAGTATTCGTTTCACCGTAAGCTTCACCAGCGTTTACGATTGCTGGAATTAAATCTGTTAAGTAGCTATTATCCATATAGAAGTTAATAAAACCAGGACCAGCGATTTCGATTTTTTCAATAGAAGCTTTTGCTTTATCGAAGTTTGCAACTAGTTCTTCTGCAATCATACGAGGTGCTTTTTTCGCAACGCGTGCAAGTTGCATTGCCATATTTGTAGAGAAGTCACCATTTGTTTTATCTTTTGGAGATTCTAATACAACGTTTGGAATCTGTTCTTCTGTCGCTAATTCTGCCTTTAATACAGCAGCCTGAATTTCTTCTTTAATCAATCCTTTTACCTGTTCTAAGGAATTCATTATTTTGCCTCCTTCAAATTAATTGTAATAGTATATCTGCCAGCTTCTTGTTCACTTAGAAGCAATGCGTACGTTAAGAAGAGTTGTCCTTTTTTCTTTTCATCCGACCATTTAAAAAGAACGTTATCAGTCTTTGTTTGCAATGCAAACGTACCAAGTTCACTCGTATACGTACCAGTTGTCCATTCACCTTTCACATGCGTCTGACGCATAGAAACAGCACCTGAACGCATAATGAGAACTTGTTCATCTTGAATTTTAATAATTGTTTTCACTTCGCCTTGTTCGTTCGGCTCCTGGAATGTTACATATGTACCTTGACCTTTTACATAGTATTGACCATTTGCTTCAAAAGCAACGGTTTCCTTCCTCGCCCCTTCACGGATTTCTGTTACGAAATGAACGTGTACCGGCAAGCCTGCAAGTTGTTTCTCCACGTCTTGCACACCTTTCAAATGTTATAGATATTAAATACTACTTATAATAAATCACTTTTCCTATCATATCAAAAAAAGACTCTGTCTGTCTGCTGAAAAATCAGGAAAACTCCATTTCAAAAAATAATTCACTTCTACTTTATTTCATATGATAAAATATTTTTTAAATCTAAATATTCTTTCAATTAAAGAGGTGAATGTAGTGATACCAACAAAGTTAAAAAAGGGTGCTGAAATACGAGTGATTTCACCATCGTGTAGTTTAAGTATTGTTTCAAATGAAAATAGAAAACTTGCTATAAAAAGATTAACTGACATGGGCTTTCAAGTTACATTCTCAAAATATGCTGATGAGATAGATCGATTTGCTTCCTCCTCTATTTCTTCCCGCATTCAAGACCTCCATGAAGCATTTCGAGACTCTAATGTAAAAGCTATTTTAACTACACTTGGCGGATACAACTCAAATGGTTTATTGAAACATCTCGATTATGATTTAATTCGTGAAAACCCGAAATTTTTCTGTGGTTATTCTGATATTACTGCCTTAAATAATGCAATTTACGCAAAAACAGGGCTTGTTACATATTCAGGACCCCATTTCTCTTCGTTTGGAATGGAGAAAGGGCTCGGGTATACAACCGATTACTTTTTAAAGTGCTTAACTTCTAATGAGCCTATTGAAGTCCTTCCATCTGAAACATGGAGCGATGATTCTTGGTATATAGATCAGGAAAATCGAGAATTTATTAAAAATGAAGGATATGTTTCAATTCAAGAAGGAGAAGCTACGGGAGATATTATCGGTGGCAATATGAGCACATTTAACTTACTGCAAGGTACACCATATATGCCAAATTTAAAGGAGAAAATTTTATTTATTGAAGAAGATAGTTTAACTGGAACATCTACTCTTAAAACTTTTGATCGTTATTTACATTCCCTTATGCAGCAGCAAGGTTTTGAATACATAAAGGGAATCGTTATAGGAAAGATGCAAAAAGGTGCAGAATGTACGATAGAAGACATTCAAGAAATGATTGCTTCAAAACCTGAACTTGCACATATCCCTATCATTGCAAACGCAAGTTTCGGGCATACAACCCCGATTTTCACTTTTCCAATTGGTGGACATGCAAAAATTATTTCTCACAAAGAGAAGACATCTGTCACTATTTTAACGTACTAAAAAAGGAGCGAATGAGTCGCTCCTTTTATGGTTTTTCTATTTTTTCCAACGCTTTTTGCGGAATGGATTCTTTCGGGATTTCAGCCCATCCTTTTCCTTGCATACCTTTTGCATAAATTTTTATAAACGCCCCCGTATGCAATTCACGGTTCATCATTCTTTTAATAACCTGTAACTTTCCATCTTCTGTATACCCTTTAAAAGTATACAAGTATTCTCCGTCTTTTTTCTCACCTTTATCTATAACCGCATAATAATCTTGTATTTCTTTATTTGAAAAGAAGTTGTCTACAAAAGCATGTACACCTTCTGTTTTTGTGTTCAAATAATACGCTGTTCCACCTAGAATAATGGCGAATACAGCTAAAACTTTAATTACCAATTTCATACATGAACCTCCTGTTTGCACTTCTTTCTCGCTAGTATTATATCTATACTTGTATTATACGGAAAAGAGCATACTATACTCTATCTAAAAGTCTTACACTTTCCTTACATTATTGTAAGGGATTTTTTCTTACAACCAGTTCCCAAGAAAAAATTTTTCCGTTTCATACACTTTTATATTATTATTGAATGATACGAATTTTTATTACAAAAATCAAAGGAGACAGTTTTCAAATGGCTATCTTGCAAGGTTTAGCACTATTACTTGTTGTACTTTGTCTATTTACACTTTTCAGTTACCGTGCGCCTTACGGAATGAAGGCGATGGGCGCTTTAGCTAATGCAGCAATTGCAAGTTTTCTTATTGAAGCATTTCACCGTTATATAGGTGGAGAAATGTTTCATAATGACTTTTTACAATCAGTAGGAGAAGCTTCCGGTAGTATGAGCGGTGTCGCAGCAGCGATTTTAGTCGCATTAGCAATCGGTGTTTCCCCCGTATATGCTGTTTTAATTGGTATCGCTACTAGTGGATTTGGTATTTTACCAGGATTTTTCGCTGGATACGTTTGTGCCTTCGTCGTGAAATTTCTCGAAAAGAAATTACCAGCTGGTGTGGAATTTTTAGCAATCCTATTTATCGCTGCACCAATCTCACGCGGAATGGCAATGCTTATGGATCCGCTCGTTAACGCCACACTTGGTAAAATCGGTTCTATGATTTCAGTTGCAACTACAGAAAGTCCTATCATTATGGGTATTATGCTTGGTGGATTAATAACAGTTATTTCTACCTCTCCACTGAGTTCTATGGCACTAACTGCAATGCTTGGATTAACAGGTTTACCAATGGCAATTGGTAGTCTGGCTGTAGCAGCTTCAGCCCCAATGAACTTTATTTTCTTTAAACGCTTAAAAATTTGTTCAAAGAAAGATACAATTGCTGTAGCAATCGAGCCTTTAACACAAGCCGATGTTGTTTCAGCAAATCCGATTCCAATTTATGCGACAAACTTCGTTGGCGGTGCACTTGCTGGTATTATTACCTCTCTGTTCCAGCTCGTTAATAATGCACCAGGAACAGCATCACCAATCCCAGGACTTCTTGTCTTATTCGGATTTAATGACGTTGTAAAAGTAACAATTGCTGCTATATTATGTGGAATCGTTACCACTATTGTCGGATACATCGGATCTATTGTGTTCCGTAAATATCCAATCCGCTCTGCTGATGAAATTCGCGGAGTTACTTCGGAAGAGAAGGTTGCATAAGAAAAAGAGCTATTCCCATCGTTTAGGAATAGCTCTTTTTTGTGTCGCGTAACAGTAAATGAAATTATATCGGCGGTTTTTTAATATATCAGCGCAACTCGAATTATATCGGCGATTTTTTTAATATATCGGCGCAACTCGAATTATATCAGCGATTTTTTTAATATATCGACTTACCGACACATAACAAAAAAATAAGAGCCCTCTAATCATATAGAGAGCTTTTAATTTATCTAGCTGCAGCGGCTAGAATGATCGGTGGCTTCGCTTCTTCCTTCGAGGCAAAAAGCGCCTTTTGCAGGAAAGAACCTTAGCCACCGGGCCTAAACAGTCGGCTTCACTTTTATTTCACCCAACCGAGCAGCATTTCCCGCACGAATTTGCTTGCTGCGACTGGTGTTTGATCACTATGGTCGTAGACTGGAGCTACTTCTACCAAGTCTGCTCCAACTACATTTATATTTGAATTTGCAATTGCTACGATGGAATCTAATAATTCTTTAGATGTGATACCGCCAGCTTCTAACGTTCCTGTTCCTGGAGCGTGAGCTGGGTCTAATACATCAATGTCGATTGTGACATAGACTGGGCGGCCAGCAAGTTTCGGTAATACTTCTTTTAACGGTTCTAATACGTCAAATTTGTATAAGTTCATACCTACTTCTTTCGCCCATTCAAATTCTTCCTTCATTCCAGAACGAATTCCGAAAGAATATACGTTTTCCGGACCAATTAAATCACACACTTTACGAATTGGTGTAGAGTGGGATAAAGGCTCCCCTTCATACGATTCACGTAAATCAGTATGAGCATCCATGTGGATGATTGCTAAATCCGGATATTTTTTTGCCATTGCCTTAAAAATTGGCCAAGACACTAGGTGCTCACCGCCGAGACCTAGTGGAAACTTATCGGCATCTAAAAGTTTTGATACATACTCTTCAATCATGTCTAAGCTGCGTTGTGCGTTTCCGAATGGTAATGGGATATCACCCGCATCAAAATATTTTACCTCTTCTAGTTCACGATCTAAATACGGGCTATATTCTTCAAGACCGATTGATACTTCACGAATACGTGCAGGGCCAAAACGAGATCCCGGACGGTAACTTACTGTCCAATCCATAGGCATCCCATAAATAACTACCTTTGACTCTTCAAAACTTGGATGACTTTTAATAAATACTTTACCTGAATAAGCTTCATCAAAACGCATATTCTTTTCCTCCTTATGTGGAACTTAAGGTATCCCAACCTTTCACTATTTCTCAAATTTGGAGCGAATTGCTCCTCTTTCTCGATTTACCGGGTCTTCTTTTTAACAACAAGAAGACGATTTTCTCTACAGAAGTGTAAGTAGCTAGCATGTTCAAGTCTTCTGGACAAACACCTTAAATGAGCTACTTACACTTTATTTGTTTGATACAATTCTCTTACTTAATTAAATCGCCAACAAATTTCGGTAATGCGAATGCTGCATTGTGTAATTCTTTTGTGTAGTATTTCGTTTCGATTTCGTGGAAACGCTCTTCACTTACTTCTAATGGATCATGTTTTTTAGATCCAATTGTGAACGTCCAAAGACCACTTGGGTAAGTTGGAATGTTTGCTGTGTATAAACGAGTGATTGGGAAGATCTCTTTTACGTCTTTAAACACAGTTGTAATTAACTCTGGTGTGAACCAAGGGTTGTCCGTTTGTGCAACGAAAATACCATCTTCTTTTAACGCTTTTGAAATTCCAGCGTAGAAGCCTTTTGTAAATAGGTTTACTGCTGGTCCTACTGGCTCAGTAGAATCTACCATAATTACATCGTATTCATTTTCGCTTTCTGCGATATGTAGGAAACCGTCTCCTACTTTTACTTCTACACGCTCATTATCTAATGCGCCTGCAATTGATGGTAAGTATTGTTTAGAGTACTCAATTACTTTTCCATCGATTTCAACAAGAGTTGCTTTCTTTACACTTGGGTGTTTTAACACTTCACGAATAACACCACCATCACCGCCACCAACAACTAATACGTTTTCAGGGTTTGGATGTGTAAATAAAGGTACGTGCGCTACCATTTCGTGATAAACGAACTCGTCCTTTTCTGTTGTCATAACCATGCCATCTAAAATAAGCATGTTTCCGAACTCTTCCGTTTCAACCATATCAAGTTTTTGGAATTCTGTTTGCTCCGTATGTAATGTGCGGTTAATACGCGCCGTAATCCCAAAATGTTTTGTTTGTTTTTCAGTGAACCATAGTTCCATCGTACAATCACGCCTTTCAATGCAAATTTATAATAGGGACATCATTAATGTCCCCTAACAAAAATAAAACAAAACATCCAAAATGTATAGTTAAAAGGACAAAAATACCGAAAATATATTTTAGTCAGAGGGTTCTAACATATGTGCGGAAAGGGTTTGCACCGTAAAAGGAAAGAAAACCCTTTCTTAAGAAAGGGCTTTTGTCTCTATTTCTACTGGTTTACGAATTGGAATTAGGATCATAATACAACCAACTAACACCACAATTCCACCTACTAAAAACGGACTTTGTGGTGAAACAGTATGACCGATAATTCCTGATAAAATCGGAGCAATCGCACCACCTAACCAACGAACAAAGTTATAAACACCTGACGTAACAGATCTTTCATAAGGTGAAATATCCATTACATAACTTGTGTATAATGCATTGTTTAAGCCAGACGCCAATCCTGATAAAACGATAAGAGTAATTTGTAACCACATAATTTTCACAAAGAATAGTGCAATTAAGAAAATCGCAAATACGAGTAAACTACCCTTCAATAATGTTTTGGGTTCATATTTCCCTTCTAGCTTATGTGCTAAAATTGCAGAACCGTAAGCTAACGCGAGTCCCCATCCGCAAAATACAAAGCCTAATTGAATAGCTGATAAATGCATAATAAGTGGTGAATATGCTAACACGACAAAAAATCCGTAGTAGTATAGCATCCCTGAAATGGCACCTTGCATAAATGGTTTATACTTCACCAGGTTAAGTAATTCCCCTACGCCAGCAGCCTTACGCTTCACTTTTCGTTCTGGTTCTTTTACAAAAAAGAATACTAAAATAAATGCTAAGAAAATTAAAATACTCGTCGCGAAAAACGGATAACGCCAAGAATGACCACCTAATATCCCGCCTAATAACGGTCCGCCAGCCATACCTAAGCCGATAGCTGCTTCGTATAATCCTACTGCTTCATGAACTTCTTTACTTAATGCAATCAATAAAGTCATCGCCGTCGCGAAGAACATCGCATTCCCTAATCCCCATCCAGCGCGGAAAAGAGATAATTGAGCAATCGTTTGTGACATACCACATATAAACGCAAATACAGTCACAATCGCAAGACCGATTGTCATCATCCGTTTATCACCAAATCTCGATGCAAATATACCAGCTGGTAACATCATAATTGCCATCGTTAAAATATAAGCGGTAAATAACATTTCAACTTGCCAATGCGATGCACCAATTTTCTCTGCAATAATCGGCAAAATTGGGTCGACTACTCCTATACCCGAAAAGGCAAGGAAGGTAGCCACCACTGTAATCAATCTCCCTAGTTTTTGTTTGCTCTCCATTTTGATTACTCTCCTTTTGTGCTCTCTAAAAATGTTACTGCACGATGTAAACTATCTTCTAGTTCTGCCTTTACACGTTGCATTTGCTCCATTTTTTCGTCTAACGTTTGCACTTGTTTTTCAAGCATATCTTTAATTTCTTGAATCACTTCACGATCACGAGGATTTTCGCTATTTCTTCTTTGCTCCATTCTTTCTTTTAGTGATAAGAAATGCTGCATTTCTTGAAGTGTGATTCCTAGCACTTCTTTCGCTTCTACAATTCTTTTAATTCTGGAAATATCCTCATCCGTATACAGACGGATATTTCCCTCACTACGTTCTGGGGGATGAATTAAACCAATTTCCTCATAATAACGAAGTGTACGTTTTGTTAAACCGACTTGCTTTGTTACTTCATCAATTTTATACATGTTTCTTCCTCCCTTCACTTGATTATTACATTTTACGTTAACGTTAACTTTTCTGCAACTGTTAGACTTTTGTAAATGTTTGTCATATTCAATTGTATTTTCCCTAAAGCAGTTTCATAATAAAAGAAAAGAGATAATAAGGAGAATTTCACATGAGTAAACCACTTATTTTCGCTCACCGCGGAGTAAAAGGAACACATCCCGAAAATACGATGATTGCCTTCCAAGAAGCAGAACGCATTGGTGCTCACGGAATTGAACTCGATGTCCACTTATCAAAAGATGGTGAACTTGTCGTAATTCACGATGAAACCGTCGATCGTACAACAAATGGCGTTGGACTTGTTTCTGAAAAAACGGTAGAGGAACTACAATTATTGGACGCTGGTAGCTATAAAGACCCTTCTTTCCATGAAGCAAAAATCCCAACGTTACGTGAGGTTTTCATTTGGCTTTCCACAACGAACTTACAACTAAATATTGAATTAAAGACAGATGTTATTCATTACCCAAATATTGAGGAAAAAGCTGTTGCACTTGTGCGTGAATATCATCTTTCTAATCAAATTGTATTTTCATCATTTAACCATGACTCTGTTTCATTATTAGCAGAAATTGCTCCTGAAATCCCAAGAGCAATTTTATATGATACACCACTTGCTGATCCAATTTCCGAAGCGAAACATAGAGAAGCAAGTGGATTACATCCAAACTTCCAGTTATTAACGAAAGAATTTGTGCAGTTAGCACAAGAGCAAGGATATGTTTTCCGTCCATATACAATTAACGAATACAAAGATTTACAAACTATGATTGATTATGGTGTAGATGTCATCATTACCGATTGGCCAGCACGTGCCTTTGAGCTCCTTTCTTAATGGAAGGAGCTTTTTATTTTCGAAATTTCATTGTTTAAAATAAACGAAAACCCTCAATACTAATACAATAACGCTTGTATTAATGAGGGGCTGAAAAAAGATGGATCAGACTATGAATCCAAAACTTAAAAAATATAAACGTCTTTTCTTCACCGCAATGTTTTCGTGCGTCCTTTTCTTCGTTTTTTCTTTTTTTGTTATTATTATAGTTGCAAAAATTATGGGACCTCCTCCTGTTGCGGTCCCGCAAACAAGCGTCTTTTACGCAAACGATGATACTGTTATTGGACAAAGTAACGAAATTCAAAAACGTTACAATGTCTCTCTTAATGAAATTTCACCTTATGTAAAAGAAGCGACCCTTTCTATTGAAGATCAAAGATTTTATAAACATCACGGCTTCGATGTGAAACGGATTGCAGGTGCAATTGTTGCTGATTTAAAAGCGATGGCAAAGGTACAAGGAGCTAGTACAATTACACAACAATACGCGCGTAATCTGTATTTAGATCATGATAAAACGTGGAAACGAAAATTATTAGAGGCAATGTACACTATCCGCCTTGAAGTAAACTATAATAAAAATCATATTTTAGAAGGATATTTAAATACAATTTATTACGGACATGGCGCTTATGGCATCGAAGCTGCGTCCCGTCTATATTTCGATAAAACGGCAAAAGAGTTAACATTAGCAGAAGCTAGTATGCTGGCAGGTATCCCGAAAGGGCCAAGTGTCTATTCTCCCTTTTTGAAAGAGGATCGCGCTAAAGGACGACAAGCTCTCATATTAGATGAAATGGTGAAGCAAGGATATATTACGAAGCAACAAGCAACCTTAGCGAAGAAAGAGACACTAACTTTTGCCTCATTAGATACGAAAAAAGTAGCAGAGGTCGCACCATATTTCCAAGATGCTGTACAAGCTTCGCTTCTTCGTGATGTTGGATTAGACGAACAAGCTTTACAACGAGGTGGCTTACGAATTTATACAACGCTAGACCCTAAACTACAAGCTGTAGCAGAACAAGCTGTAAAGGATCATATACCTGACACAACAAACATACAAACTGCTCTCGTCTCTATGAATCCAACGACAGGTGAAGTGGCTGCTCTTGTTGGCGGAACCGATTATACTACGAGTCAATTTAACAGGGCTACACAGGCCATTCGTCAGCCTGGTTCTACATTTAAGCCATTTCTATATTATGCGGCATTAGAACGAGGATTCACGCCTGCTACGCGCTTAAAAAGCGAATATACTGTATTCACCTTAGGTGACGGCGTTTCAAAGTATAAACCGAAGAACTATAAAGATTATTATGCCGATGATTTCGTAACGATGGCACAAGCTCTCGCAGTCTCTGATAACATTTATGCTGTGAAAACGAATTTGTTTTTAGGAGATGACACGCTAGCAAAAACAGCGAAACAATTTGGAATTAAAAGTGCATTAAAAGATGTGCCTTCTCTAGCTCTCGGTACATCACCAGTAAAACCAATTGAAATGGTTAACGCTTATAGCATGTTCGCAAACGGTGGAAAAGAAGTAAAACCTACTTTTATTCGCCGCATTATGGATCATGAAGGAAATATATTATACGATGCTCATTTAGAGAGTAAACAAGTTCTCGACAAGAGTAAAGCGTTTGTAATGGAAGAAATGATGACTGGTATGTTTAATAAGAAACTAAGCAGTTATGCTGCTGTAACTGGCCAATCGATGTTATCCAAACTATCAAGAACATATGCCGGCAAATCTGGTTCTACTGAAACGGATAGTTGGATGATCGGATTTACTCCGCAAATCGTAACAGGGGTATGGGTCGGATATGATCAACCTAAATCTATTTCAAACGTAGCAGAACAGGGGTATGCGAAGAAAATATGGACTGATACGATGGAGAAGGGCTTAGATGGACAGCCTAAAAAAGAATTTAAACAACCAAGTGACGTCGTAGCGGTTAATATCAATCCAGAGAACGGTAAAATTGCTACAAAAAATTGTCCTATTTCTGTGAAAATGTATTTCGCTAAAGGTACCGAACCGACTGAATATTGTATGGATCACGTCGATGATAAAGAAGAATTTGAAAAAACGACTGAAGAAAAGAAAAAAACAAGTTGGTGGAAAAAATATCTTCCTTGGTAAAAAAAATAGCTGACGGGCATCCGTCAGCTATTTTTTATTCACTTAATAATGCACGGCGCAATTCTTCACTAGATTCGTTCCAAATCGCTTCATTATGTTCTTTCAAGAACGTACCAAGTACCTTTTTAGATGATTCATCCATATGGTCAACCATAATGTGACGCTTCAATGATTTATCCATTTTATTTACGTGTTCTGGAAGTGATTTATATCCGCGGCGAATCTCACGGTCAACTGTCATTTCACAAGCTGTTACACCTGCGTAATACGCACCTGTCGCAGTTCTTTCAATTGTTACCCAAACAAGCCAAAATGGTTTTCCATTTGGAACTTCATCTTTATTTGTTAAAAACTTAATACCTTTTTCTACTGTACTACGCGCATGCATCGCACCGATATCAACGAATGCAGTCTTCTCTAGTACATCAACAAATACGGGTGAAATGTTTTCTAAGCTTAATGCTCCAACACCAAATCCACCATGTCCATCTGTTGAATCATTTTTCACGATATTAAAACCGATTTTTTTCTTTTTCTCTGTCATATGTAAAATCCTCCTCACTTAAAAATTATAAAAGGCCAAAAATAGGCGCAATGATGCTGTCTAAAAATACAAATACATGCGGAATAACTACCTGGAAAATAGGTTGAATTGTGTAATTACTAAGCGGTGTAATAACGAGAATTAATAACGCAATTGCCCCGTATTTTTCATACTGTGTCATTTTCGCGCGAATATTTGCTGGCGCTAAATCTTCCACTACGCGATACCCATCAAGTGGCGGGATTGGTAATAAGTTAAATACAAGTAAAACGATATTCAGCATAATAAAAATCTGGAAAAATTGAGCTAACGTATCTGCCACTGCAGATGGAATTGAGTATAATACACCAAATTTTAATAAGCTATACCAAATAATTAAACCAATTGCACTTAAAATTAAGTTACTAATCGGCCCTGCAATTGACACTAATATACCTGCCAGACGCGGTCTTTTAAAGTTATATGGATTAACAGGAACTGGTCTTGCCCAACCGAATCCAAGAATTAATACTGCAATCAAACCGATAGGGTCTAAATGGGCCATCGGTGATAACGTTAAACGCCCTTGTCTCTTTGCTGTATCGTCCCCAAATTTATATGCAACATATGCATGTGCAAATTCATGAACGGATAGTGCAATAATAATTGCCATTGCTACTAACGGAATTTCGTGCAATGGATATCTAAATAACTGATCCATACTTCATCTCCTCTTCCATATGTCAAAAAAAGAAATTATTTGTTTTTTCGATTGTTCTTCCCCATAATCCGCTATAATAAGAGTGTAACTTACATAAAAGGAGCGATTGTACATGCCATACGTAACAGTGAAAATGCTAGAAGGACGCACAGAAGAACAAAAGAAAGCTCTTGCTGAGAAAGTAACAGCAGCAGTAAGCGAAACAACAGGTGCTCCTGAAGAAAACATCGTTGTTTTCATCGAAGAAATGTCTAAAAACCATTATGCAGTTGGCGGAAAACGCTTAAGCGACAAATAATTTCAAGTTTTTTCATAAGAGGCAGCCATTAGCTGCTTCTTATTTCTTTCCTTCTAACAACTCAATAATTCTCTCTTTATATTTTCCTTTTCTTCCATCTTCATAGATTAAATCATGTGGATAGAATAGCTTTTGATCCGTTCTTTTCTTACCTGTAATCGCCTCAACAATATCCGACTCACGTGAAAGCTCTCTAAGCTCTCCGTTTGGCATAAGAAGTAGGATTGGTAGACGCTCTTCTTCTTCTCCTGCACGATAAAAGTCATACGGTAAGTCTGATGTTGAATCAACTACTAAATAATACTCCGGATCAAGTCCAATCTTTTTAAATAAACTACTTAATTCCATCCAATTATCTAAACCGTGTTTATCTGTAAACTCTACATATTTAAATAGATTTCGATTCATAAAACGGCGGCATAAATCGCTTAAAATTGGATCTTCTTCTTCCTGCCATACTTGGAAGTAGTAATACATAACGTTCTCGTCTAACTTTAAATAATCCTCTACTGTTACTTCTTCTTCAAATAAAGAATAGAAATGAACAGGATGATTTTTAAATGTATAATACTTCTCGTGCAGTGATTTCGCACGGTGTAAAATCTTCGTTAAAATAACTTCTGCACTTCGCGTTACCGGGTGGAAATATACTTGCCAATACATTTGATAACGACTCATAATGTAATGCTCAACAGCATGCATACCACTATTTTTAATGACTACTTGATTCCCATACGGACGCATTACACGCAGTATACGTTCCATATCGAAGTTTCCGTACTTTACGCCTGTAAAATAAGCATCTCTTAATAAATAATCCATACGATCCGCATCAATTTGACTCGAAATCATACTAATCGCTAATTTATTAGTAGACGTTTTTGCAATTACATCTGCTACCTTTTGTGGAAACTCCTTATCAACACGACTTAATACATCATTAATCTCCGTATCGCCAACGATAATCTTTTGCGTAAATTTCTCATGATCTAATGAAAATACTTTTTCAAACGAGTGAGAAAATGGGCCGTGGCCGACATCATGAAGTAATGCCGCACATAAACATAACAATCTATCTTCAGCATTCCAATTTGGTCTGCCATCAAACACATCATCAATCATACGACGAATAATTTCGTATACACCTAACGAATGAGTAAAGCGACTATGCTCTGCACCGTGAAATGTAAAAAATGTCGTTCCAAGCTGCTTAATACGGCGCAAGCGTTGAAATTCTTTCGTTCCGATTAAATCCCAAATAACACGATCACGCACGTGCACATATTTATGTACTGGGTCTTTAAACACTTTTGTTTCGCTGAGTTTGTCGTTTAAATATACCACTTTCCGACATCCCCCTTTCTTTACTACATTCTTACTTTATATTATAAACGAAATGAGAAACAGAAAGAAATGAAAGACTGTATTAATTCCCTTTATAAAAAGAAAAAATCACCTTTACCGAAGTAAAAGTGATTTCCTTTATACATTATTTACCTAAAACGAATTCAGCAACTTCGTCTAAGATCATATCTTTCCCAAGTGGGAAGTAACCTTTGTTTAAGTCTTCATTTTTAATTGTAAATACGTGGTTGTTTTTAACAGCGTTCATGTTTTTCCAAATTGATTCTTCTTGGAATTCTTTCAAGCGCTGAGAACCGTCACCAGTTGTAAACACGAATAAGTAATCTGGGTTGTAATCAATTAAAGCTTCTTTTTGTACTTGTACTAACGGTTTATCAGTTGGTGTACCTTTAACTGCTGGTAGTTTTAAATCATTAAAGATTACGCTACCGTAACCGTAGTCACCGTATACACGGAAAGCATTTGGATATGCAGCCATTTTCATAAATGTTGCTTCACCAGTTTTAGCGACGATTTTGTCATGTAATTTGCTTGCTTTTTCATCATACTTTTTGAACCATTCTTTTGTTTCTTTTTCTTTACCAAAGATTTGACCTACTTCTTCAAATTTTGGACGCCATTGATCTAATGGAGTGTTTAACATAACTGTTGGTGCAATTTTAGATAATTGATCATAAATCTTTTCTTGACGATTATTTACAAGAATTAAATCTGGTTTTGCAGCAGCTACTGCTTCGATGTTAATTTTATCGCCCCAAGCAGAACCAACTGGTTTAACGTCTTTTAGTTTCTTTTCAATATGTGCATCAATTTTTTCTTGAGATGTATTAGCAGTAATAACCGGTTTCATACCGAAAATTAATAATTCTTCTGTTGAACCACTAAGGTCAGCAATTTTCTTTGGGTTTGCAGGAATTTTAATTTCCCCTTTTGCATGTTTTACAGTGCGCTCTTCAGTCTTTGCATCTGATTTCTTTTCTTCTTCTTCTTTGTTAGAACAAGCTGCAAATAGTACAGAAGTCACAACTAGTACCATTGCTAATAGTGCCATTTTAAAATTCTTCATGTTCCCACTCCTTCTAGCTGTATTTATCTTATAAGTTACAACGAACTATAAGAAACAAAGATAACAATTAATTAATATATATTTATTAATTGTTGTTAATAACCCATTCTAACGGGCGTTCAACTTCCCATTCTTATATAAGAAGCTCAACGTCCATTAGAAGTCCCCCTCTTCACGAGGGGGGTTCTACTTATGCTTTTTTACGCAATTGATTACTAATCATCGCTAAATCATATGTTAAACAAATTGGCTTACAGTTTACTGGACATGGAACGATTTGAGCTTCAATCTCAAATACGTTACGAAGTGTTTCACTTGTCATAACTTCATCTGGCGTTCCTTGTTTCATTAACTTACCTGCTTTTAATGCAATCATATGATCTGAGAAACGGGAAGCGTGATTTAAGTCATGGATAACCATAACAATCGTTCTACCTTCTTCTTCATTTAACTTTTTCAATAAGTTTAATACTTCTAATTGATGAGCCATATCTAAGTACGTCGTTGGTTCATCCAATACAAGTAATTCTGTTCCTTGTGCAAGAGCCATTGCAATCCAAACACGTTGACGTTGACCGCCTGATAGCGCTTCTGCTGGACGATTCGCAAATTCTTTCATTCCTGTCACTTCAAGTGCCCAGTTAATGTAGCGATAATCCTCTTCTTTCAACGTGCCAAACCCTTTTTGATGAGGGAATCTTCCATATGACACAAGCTCAAATACAGTAAGACCCGTTGGCACTTCTGCAGTTTGTGGTAAAATCGCCATTTTCTTTGCAATTTCTTTCGTTGGCTGTTTCTCAATTGCTTTTCCGTCAAGATAAACAGTACCTTGCTTTGCCTTCAAAATACGAGACGCCGTTTTTAATAATGTGGACTTCCCACAACCATTTGGTCCAATAATTGTTGTAATTTTCCCTTCCGGAATTTCAACTGTTAATCCATCAATAATTAAACCTTCATTATAGCCAACCGATACCGCATCCACCGCTAAAGTTGCCATACGAAAAGCCTCCCTTTATTTTGTCCTCATAAGTAAATAAATAAAATACGGTGCACCAATTACAGAAATAACAAGACCGACTGGTATTTCTGAAGTTGTTAGTACACTTCTTGAAATTACGTCTGCGAATAAAAGTAAAAACGTTCCTATTAGCGCAGCTGTGGGCAACATAATTTGATGTTTACCACCAACAAGGCGCCTTGCTAAATGCGGGGCCATTAAACCGATAAAGCCAATTCCGCCGGCAACAGCAACAGATGCCCCCGCTAAACAAACTGCAATAAATAATAATTTACGTCTTTCTTTTTCTACGTTTACACCAAGGCCAACTGCTGTAGAATCGCCTAGGTTCATTACATTTAATATGTGTGCTTTACTTATAGCAAGCGGTAAGAAAATAACCATCCATGGAAGTACACTTAATACGAATTTCCAATCTGTACCCCATAGACTTCCCGCCAGCCAAATCGTAGCAAAACGAAAATCGTTAGATGTCATCTTCATAGAGAAAATTAAACTAACAGCTCCAAATCCAGCTGCAACGGCAATACCGACTAGTATTAATCGAGTCGATGAAACGCCGTCTTTCCATGCTAGTAAATAAATAATTACCGCTGCTAATATCGCTCCAACTAGTGCGAAGAATGGGAGAATGAATACAGATAAAAATGTACCAGTCCCTACTTTCCCGAAGAAGAAGTAGACGAATATAACAACTGTTAATCCCGCTCCAGCATTAATACCTATAATACCTGGATCAGCAAGCGGATTTCGTGATAAACCTTGCAAAATCGCGCCTGACATAGCTAAAGCAGATCCGACTAGTATAGCAATTACCATACGCGGCATACGGAATTCAAATAAAATAACAGACTGATCTTCAGCCCCTAGTCCAACCAATGACTTTAATACGTCCATTGGCGGGATTTTAAAAGTTCCTGTATTTAAACTAATAAGAAATATAGAAACGATTAGTCCTACTAAAATCGTTAATATAGAAATGTTCTTTTTTGTTAAGACACTCGTCCTCACATCTTTCCTCTCCCTTCATTACGTGCTAAGTAGAGGAAGAATGGAACCCCAATTAGCGCTGTAATTGCTCCAATTGGCGTTTCAAATGGCGGGTTAATAACGCGAGATAACATATCTGCACATTCAATTAACAGCCCACCTAAGACCGCAGAACATGGAATAACCCATCTATAGTCCGAGCCTACGAGGAAACGAGTCATATGCGGAATTACAAGACCAACAAATCCAACTGATCCTGCCATGGAAACTGCGGAACCCGTTAAAACAAGAACAAGTACTGTTCCGATAAATTTAATCAATGTCGTATTTTGACCAAGTCCAATCGCAATTTCTTCACCGAAGCTCAAAATTGTAATATATCTCGACATCATAATTGCGATAAAAAGACAAATAAGGCCAATTGGCACTAACATATTAATACTTTGCCATTTCACTCCAGCGACTCCGCCTGCATTCCACATACTCACCTCTTGGGCAAGATTGAAATACAATGCGATTCCAGATGAAATTGCCCCTAATAAAGCACTAATAGCTGCACCTGCTAAAGCTAATTTCACAGGTGTTAATCCACCTGGTGAAGAAGATCCAATTCCATATACAATGCTTGCACCAAACGCAGCTCCAATAAAAGATGCGATAACAAACATTAAATAAGGTGAATTAGGGAAAAATGCATACATAATTGCAATTCCAAATACAGCTCCATCTGTAATCCCCATTAACGATGGTGAAGCAAGTGGATTTCGCGTCATACCTTGCATAATTGCTCCTGATACCGCTAAAAAGGCACCTGCAACTACGCCCCCTATTGCTCTAGGCATGCGAAGCTCTTGAATTACGTTATGATGTGTAATAGACCCATCAAACTGAAATACAGCTTGCCATACAGTCTTTAAACTAATATCTGCAGCCCCAAAAGAAATAGAAACTGCCATGCTTAAAGCTAACAAAATTGTACCCGCTACTAAAATAATAGAAGCGATGAGCGGTCTGCTCTTAATCTCTTTAACATTCTCTTCTTGCTGTTCTATACTGCTTGCGCTCGCTTCCATCCCTCAACCATCCTAACCAACAACATATATTTATTGAAATGAAATTTATTCTCAAATAGTAATAAAAAAATTAGGTGAATTGTTATTTCCCTGATAATGATTCTCAGAATCAGACACTTCTATTCTACCTATCGCTTTAAAAGACTGTCAACCATTATTTTGAAATATAAATTTATACAAATTGGTATTTTAATACAAAAGTTATGTTCATCCTTTAGAAAATGTTCGTCCACACAAGAGTACTTTCGCAGAATAAATCATTCCTCTTATGGGCATAAAAAAAGAAGAGTAATCTTTTCACTCTTCTTTTTCTTACTTATTTAACTTTGCTTCAATTTTCACGATTAACTCATCTTCTGTTGGAGCCGCAACTGGACGGTTATTTACAAATGCGAATGATTTTTTACGACCAGGACCACAGTAAGACTGACATCCAACTTCAATCGTTGCACATGAATCTACTTTTTTTAACTTCGGAACTAACGTTTTAATGTTCGTTGCCTGACAGTCATCGCACACGCGAAACTCGTTTCCCATTACATAACACTTCCTCTATTTTAAACTTTTCTCAAGTACATTTAAAAATAAACACTAAATGGTATTTTACCGCTCTTTGAAGCTCGTTGCAAGTTTCCCTACAAAGCCTATTCTCTACATAATGATACATATTTATATGCTCTCCTACAGAAGCGCTCACCATTCATGGGAAAATTTTTACCTTTCATCGAAATCTACCATATTTTTAAAAGCTTTGTATAAAAGTTTATTTTTTTGCCCATTATAAAAATAGGAAGTTCATAAAAAGAAAGGGAGTTGAATCTATGAAAGTAAGACAAGATGCTTGGACAGATGAGGATGATTTATTACTTGCTGAAACGGTACTTCGTCATGTTAGAGAAGGAAGTACGCAATTAAATGCATTTGAGGAAGTAGGGGATCAGTTAAATCGTACATCTGCTGCTTGTGGTTTCCGCTGGAATGCTGTTGTTCGCTATAGCTATGAACAAGCTCTTCAACTAGCAAAAAAACATCGTAAAGATAAAATGCGTGCTGCAAGCGGTGAACAAGCGAAAAAACGTTTACTTTATACACCACCAGCTTCAGATTCGATAACTGATTATGAAGAATTAGTACAAGAAGAATCAATCGTACAATATAAAGAAGCTATTCCATATCAAGAATCTACTGCTCCTGCTGCAAGAAGCTCTATGACAATGCAAGATGTTATTTATTTTTTACAAACAGTCGGATCTTCAAATATAAAAGTGACAGCTCTTGAAAACGAGAATACGAGATTGAAACAAGAAATTAAAGCACAAATCCTTCGGAATGAGGAACTAGAAAAGAAACTAGAAAAATTAGAAAAGCAATCTCATACTGTACAAGAAGATTACGAAACACTTATGAACATTATGAACCGTGCTCGTAAATTGGCAGTCATGGATGACGAAGAACGTTCTCAAACATCTTTCCGAATGGACCGAAACGGTAATTTAGAAAAAATTGCAGAATAAAAAGGATGCATGTAATGCATCCTTTTTATTCTTTCACCTTTAAGCTCCCCCTTTATATGTGAGAAAACTCCATTCTTCATTTTTTGCTATAATAGAGATTGTCATTTTAAAGATAAGGGGTTAGTTATATGAGCAATTCCCGTTCCATTTTATCTCAGCCAGAGTGGCGCATTGTAGATCAGTCTAGTTTGGGACCAACATTCCATGCACTTCAGTCATTCGCAATGGATGACACATTATGCACAAGCATTGGAAATGGCAAGTCAGCCGCAACAATGCGTTCTTGGGTTCATCACAATACAATTGTCCTTGGCATTCAAGATTCACGCCTTCCGCATTTAGAAGAAGGTATTTCTTTTTTAAAACAACACAACTTCAATGTTATTGTTCGTAATTCTGGCGGGCTTGCAGTCGTGCTTGATGAAGGTGTTTTAAACGTATCACTTTTATTCCAAGAAACAGAAAAAGGTATCGATATTGATCTTGGATACGATACGATGTGGCATTTAATTAAGGAGATGTTAAAGGATTACAACGTTACTATCGAGGCAAAAGAAATTGTTGGCTCTTACTGTCCTGGTAGTTATGACTTAAGTATTCGCGATCAAAAATTCGCTGGTATTTCACAACGTCGTATTCGCGGCGGTGTCGCTGTCCAAATTTATCTCTGTGCTACCGGAAGTGGCTCTGAGCGTGCCGCACTCGTTCGTGATTTCTACAACCTAGCAATTCAAGGGGAAGAAACACGCTTTACGTACCCTGAAATTGTACCAAGTACGATGGCCTCACTCTCAGAATTACTTGGCGAAACCATTACAGTACAAGATTTAATGATGCGTCTTTTAAAAACATTGCAGCAATTCGCTCCAAAGTTAACACCATCTCAATTAACAATAGATGAGATTCCTTTATATGAGACGAATTTACAACGTATTATTGATCGTAATAATAAAGCACTTGGCTTAGAAAAATAAAGACCGTCGCTATTATAGCGACGGTCTTTATTTCAATTCATTATAGAATTAAAGTGCTTGAGCTGCTGTAATTAAAGCTAACTTGTACACTTCTTCTTCGTTACATCCACGAGACAGATCATTTACAGGCATGTTTAAGCCTTGTAAGATTGGTCCTACTGCTTCGAAGTTACCTAAACGTTGAGCGATTTTGTAGCCAATATTACCAGCTTCTAAGCTTGGGAATACGAATACGTTAGCATCACCTTTAATTGTAGAACCTGGAGCTTTTTTCTCAGCTACAGATGGTACGAATGCAGCATCGAATTGGAATTCTCCATCTAAAGTTAACTCAGGAGCCATTTCTTTTGCAATGCGAGTTGCTTCTACAACTTTTTCTGTTTCTGGAGATTTCGCAGAACCTTTTGTAGAGAAGCTTAACATAGCAACGCGTGGATCAATGCCGAATAACTCAGCAGTTTTCGCACTTTCGATACCGATTTCAGCTAAATCTTGGCTGTTTGGTGCAATGTTAATTGCGCAATCAGCGAATACATATTTCTCCTCTTCACGTACCATGATGAATACGCCAGAAGTTTTTGTAACGCCTGGTTTTGTTTTAATAATTTGAAGTGCTGGACGAACTGTATCAGCTGTAGAGTGAGCTGCACCACTTACTAAACCGTGTGCTTTGCCCATGTATACAAGCATTGTACCGAAGTAGTTTTCGTCTTTAAGGATTTTGCGAGCGTCTTCTTCAGTTGCTTTACCTTTACGGCGTTCAACGAAAGATGCTACCATTGCATCCATTTCTTCGTATGTAGCTGGGTCGTAAATATCAACGCCTGCTAATGTTAAATTCATGCTAGCAGCTTTTGCGCTAATTTCTTCCTTATTACCAACTAAGATTGGTTTTACTAACTCTTCTTTTGCTAAACGCTCTGCAGCGCCTAAAATTCTTTCATCAGTTCCTTCAGGAAGTACGATAGAAATGCCTTTTCCTTGAACTTTTTCTTTTACTGTTGTAAATAAGTTGCTCACGAATAAACCCTCCTACATATGTTAAAAAAACTCTATCTTTAAGAATACTGCTTTTCTTCTATATTTTAAACTTATAGCTCCCAAAAAATAGATAAAATAAAAATGATTATATTTTCATAAAATTCAGCCGTTAAATTCACCTTGCTTAAACACTTAAATGTGACAATTTTATGCGCCAAGGTTTTATATAGATGATTTTAAAACTATATATGCTATAGTTAACGTGTAAAACTATCATTAACTGAGGTGAATAGAATGAGTGAAGCAACAACAACGTTAGATGGCTGGTATTGTTTACATGATTTACGTTCTATTGATTGGGCTGCATGGAAAACATTATCTAGCGACGAACGCGGACAAGCAGTGTCTGAATTTTTAAATGTCGTTGAAAAATGGAACGAAGTAGCTACTGCGAAAAAAGGTAGTCACGCAATGTATACAGTTGTTGGCCAAAAAGCTGATATTATGCTTATGATTTTACGTCCAACAATGGAAGAGTTAAATGAAATTGAGACAGAATTGAATAAAACAACTTTAGCTGAATATATGGTTCCTGCATATTCTTACGTATCTGTTGTTGAATTAAGCAACTACCTTCCAGCTGATGAGGATCCATACCAAAACCCGCAAATTTTAGCTCGTTTATATCCTGAATTACCGAAAGCAAATCATATTTGCTTCTATCCAATGGATAAGCGTCGCCAAGGTGATGACAACTGGTACATGCTTCCTATGGAAGAACGTAAAAAAATGATGTACAGCCATAGTAAAATTGGTCGTCAATACGCAGGTAAAGTACGCCAAGTGATTTCAGGATCTGTTGGATTCGACGATTTCGAATGGGGCGTAACATTATTCGCTGACGATGTTCTTCAATTTAAGAAACTTATATACGAAATGCGCTTCGATGAAGTAAGTGCTCGTTATGGTGAATTTGGAACATTCTTCGTTGGAAACATTTTACCAGACGAAAAAGTAGAGAAATTTTTACACATATAAATGGTGAAAAGGAACGAAATTCGTTCCTTTTTTTATTCTTCTCTATATTTATCCTCAAAAATCTCCTTTTTTCTGCACTTTTGAAGAAAAACCAACATTTTTTCAAATTTCTTGTAAAATTGTAACCTTTTTATATGTAAAGATATGCTAAAATGATACGAGCTATATGCTAAATAACGATGCGAAGGTGATAATCTATATGAAAAAAATCTTGTCTATTTTACTATTGCTTGTATTGTCAATTTCTTCCTTAGGAGTAACAACATCCCATGCGGAAGAAAAAATACATATTGAGGCGGCTGCTGCACTTTTATTTGATGCAGATACAGGAAAAATACTTCACGAGCAAAATCCAGATGAATTGCTAGCTATTGCTAGTATGTCAAAATTAATTGTTGTTTACGCTGTTTTAGAAGCAATTAAAGAAGGAAAAATCACATGGGATACGAAAGTAAATATTTCTGATTACGCTTATGAAGTCTCTCGTAATAATGAATTCTCTAATGTACCGTTCGAAAAAGGACGTCAATATACTGTAAAAGAATTATATCATTCTATTGTTATATTCTCTGCAAATGGATCTAGTATTGCTTTAGCAGAACTTCTTGCAGGAAGTGAGAAAAACTTCTTAAATCTTGCAAATGAACATGCTAAAAAGCTAGGATTAAAGAAATATAAATTTGTAAACGCTACTGGCTTAAATAACGCTGACTTAAAAGGAAAACATCCTGAGGGTACTGATCCAAATGCAGAAAACTCTATGTCAGCTCGTGATATGGGTATGCTTTCAAAAGCAATGATTACAAAGTATCCAGAAATGCTAGAGGATACAAAACAAAGATTTAGAAACTTCCCAGACAATCACCCAAAACCAATTCGTATGGAAAACTGGAATTGGATGTTACCAGGAGCTGCTTTCGCTTATGAAGGTACTGATGGTTTAAAAACCGGAAGTTCTGATACAGCTGGATACGGATTTACCATTACTGCTAAACGTGGTGATGTACGTCTTATCTCGGTTATTATTAAAACAAAATCAATGGATGAACGTTTCACGGAATCTCGTGAATTAATCGAATATGGATTTAATAACTTTGAAAAACAAAAACTAAAAGTTAATAAAAACAATACAATCTCTGTAGTAAAAGGGAAAGAAGACCAAGTAACTGTTGCACCCGAAAAAGAAATAACAGTAATTGCGAAAAAAGGTAGCAAAGAGCCTTATAAAATTGGAACTGAATTAGATAAATCTCTTTCTGAAGATGGACATTTAGTTGCACCTATTAAGAAAGATACCAAAGTAGGCTCAATTACTTTAGAATCAACTGATAAATATGGTTTCTTAGACGGTAGTAAAAGTATGAAAGTTACTGCAAAAACGACAGAGGAAGTTGAAAAAGCAAATTGGTTTGTGTTAACAATGCGCTCTATTGGTGATTTCTTCTCAAACTTATGGTCTAGAGTTTTTTAATAAAAAAGCTGGCTCACGCTAGCTTTTTTTATTTTCCACTCTCAATGTAAAACTTTGTTTGGTTGTCATATCTGAGTCCTTTTCCTCATACGTATGAACTAGTAATTGTTACACACTTCATCTAGAGATAAAGTAAAACTTTAATCAGTGGGGGAATCCCCCGCTGATTATTAGTTGAACCAATCGGGCGTTTACGGGCAGTTTGATCTCCCATCTAATTTCTTTACTTCAACCAAATTTTAGGGCAGGAGTCTTACTGCCCGTTAATGCGGGATAAACCTCTTTCCAAAAGGTATTACAAAAAGAGAGGTGACACATAATGGGCGTTATTGCTTATAACGAAGAAGATGTAAAGTTGTTGGCTAGACTGATGCGTGCTGAAGCCGAAGGAGAAGGGCAACAAGGAATGTTAATGGTCGGAAACGTTGGGGTAAATCGTGTCCGCGGAAATTGTTTAGACTTTAAAAGCATTCGTAATTTACGTCAAATGGTTTATCAAAACCCCGGCGGTTTTGAAGCAACGCAAAAAGGATATTTTTATCAACGGGCACGCGAACAAGATATTGCCCTAGCGAGACGGACCATTCAAGGGCAACGTTTTTGGCCTGCCAACTTTGCCTTATGGTTCTTTAGACCTGAAGGTCCTTGTCCACCAACTTGGTATAACCAACAAAACTCTGGTCGCTTTAAAAAGCACTGCTTCTTCCAGCCATCTGCTGGAGACTGCCCTAGCGTATATTAAGGAATAAAAATGAGGAGGGATTTTTGAATGGCACAGCAACAAAATCCATACTATGGAACAGGTTTTTATCAACCATCTGGAACTTATGTACAACCGCAACAAATGACTCAACAACAGCAGCAAGCGATGCAACAACAAACAGCTCAAGCTGCGCAAGCTCAATATGCAATTTCTCAAGGCATGTTACCTCTAGAGCAATCCTATATTGAAAATATCCTTCGTTTAAACAAAGGTAAGCAAGCTACGGTTGTAATGACCTATGAACGTGGCAGTTCCCTTGGCACACAATCTTATACAGGTATTATTGAAGCAGCTGGCCGTGACCATATCGTTATTAGTGAACCGCAATCAGGAAAACGCTATTTACTACTAATGATCTACTTAGATTACGTAGAATTTCCAGAAGAAATTACGTATTTACCTAGTCAACAAGCAACTTATACTCCAAGACCATAAAAAAAGCTGGCAAATGCCAGCTTTTGTTTTTTTATAATCCTTTTACAACTGCAGTCCCTACTAGGATCCACGCCACAATAAACGCTACACCACCAAGAGGTGTAATTGGACCAAAGAACTTAATACCTGTCGTACTTAATGCATACAAACTACCTGAGAACATAATAATTCCAGCTACCATTAGCCAACCAGCAGTAGTTAAAAGTGATGATTGAACCTTATCCATCAATAAAGCAACTACGAATAGTCCACCTGCATGAAACATTTGATATGTAACGCCTGTTTTCCACACTTCTAACATTTTTGCAGAAATTTTATTTTCTAAACCGTGTGCTCCAAAGGCCCCTAATGCAACAGATAGCCCCGCTGCAATACAACCTAGTAAAAAGAAAATTTTCATCTTAATTCCCCTTTTTTACCTTTATCATAAGCAATTTTTGCATATAAGCCAAACGATTTATCTTCTAAAAATCAAATAAAGAATTACCGTTTGCATCACTTTCTTTTATATATACTGGCTCCCCAGAAACAGGTGCAATTGGTTGCATAGTTGTTACTGGTTGTGATCCAATTACTTGCGATGGAATTTGCGGTTCTCTATATGTAGATGTTTCAACTTGTTCATCTAATAATAAGTCACATAAAGCACGCACAACTAATAAATGTTCTTTTGACTTTTGTCCTTCACTACTTTTTGCCTTCGCAATTTCATTCGCCATTTTATTTAAAATCTTGTCGCTAGATATTTGCATTCCTTCTCACCTCGTACTTTGTAATTCTTTCTCGAATTGCCCCAATTTCTCTACTGAACCAAATACTATTATCATATCACGTTCTTTCAATTTTTCCTGCCCTGCTGGATTATGTATAATATCCCCATTTCTTGAAATCGCTAATATTGTTACATCAAACTGATTCCTTACATTACTCTCTAGTAACGATTTACCAACTAATATTGAATCTTTTCCAACTAGAATTTCTTCAATGACAAATGACTGTTCTATTCCATACAACACTGTATCAATATAATGAACGGTTAATGGATTTGCAATACCTTTTGCGATATGAATACCCGCCATACTAGATGGATTAATAACCTTATTTGCACCGGCACGCCTTAATTTCTCTTCAGTTTCTGGCTTTTCAGATCTCGCCACAATTTTAATCGTATCGTTTAACCCTCTTGCTGTTAATGTAATAAATACATTTTCGGCATCATTTGCAACAATAGCAACTAAACCAGCTGCTTTTAAAATTCCGGCATTATGTAATACTTGATCTTCCGTTGCATCTCCATGTACAAATAAAAGCTTTTCCTGCTCCAATATACTTTCATCTTTATCAACAACGACAAATGGAATATTCTTTTCTTGCAATTCATGTACAACTTGAAGCCCCACTCTACCGCAACCACATACTATAATATGATTTTTCAACTGCGCTATTTGTTTATCCATCTTCTTCCTCCGTACTGCATGAAATAAATTCCCTTCAATAATCATAGCTGCCACTACCCCAATTGCATACGTAACAATACCTACGCCAACAGGAATAATAAGAAGCGCAAATACTTTCCCCGCTTGCGTTACAGGAACAGCATCTCCGTATCCAACAGTCAATACAGTAATCATTGTCATCCAAAATGCTTGAAACAAACTAATCTCTTCAATCGTCATAAATCCTATCGTTCCTAGAATTACAACAAAAGTCATACATATAACTGCTATCCATAATTGCTTACGTGCATTCATACCGTGTTTCAACTCTTTTCTCTATCTACAATCTTTGCCAGTGGAAATAAAATACGTATATACTAGATACGGAATCTATGAAAGAGGTTGATATAATGAAGACATTTCTTTCCGCCTTACAATGGGCACTATTTATTTTAGCTGGAAGCCTTATTGTACCAATTAGTGTCGCAACTAGTTATGGTCTTGATGGCGCTGAAGCCATTGCATTCGTACAAAGAACATTATTTGTTCTAGGCTTTGCTGGTCTCTTGCAAGCTATATTTGGGCATAAACTTCCTATTCAAGAAGGTCCTGCTGGCCTTTGGTGGGGAATTTTCTCCCTTTATGCGAGTTTAGGCGTCGTATTATTTGGATCAAGCAATGAGACACTTAAAGTTCTTCAATATGCTTTCTTATTAAGCGGTATTATTTGTATTATTCTTAGCGTTTTTGGACTTATTGATAAACTCGTTCGCTATTTTACACCGACAGTCATTGGAACGTATTTATTTCTTCTTGTCGCGCAGCTTAGTGGCTCCTTCTTAAAGGGAATGTTTGGCCTTGATGGAAAACATACAGAAGTACAACCTAACGTATTTATTCTTTCACTCATTGTTATTTTACTATCCTTTTTCATCATGAAGCTACCTATTATTGGACAATATTCCGTTCTTTTCAGTATCGTATGCGGCTGGATATTATTCGCATGTTTCGGATTATCTAATCCAATAACACCAGTGACAGACATAATCCGTTTTCCATCCTTATTTGTTTTCGGAATGCCTCGTGTTGAATGGAACATGGTAATTACGGTCATTTTCGTTACACTCTTACTTCTAACAAATATGTTAGCAAGTATTCGCGTTGTACAAAAGGTTGTCTCTAAATATGAAGAAAACGCTGCATCAGATCGTTTTAAACAAGCTGGCATTATAACAGGAATCAACCAATTGCTAGGCGGCCTATTTTCAGCTATTGGGCCTGTCGCTATTTCTGGATCAGCAGGTTTTATTGCAACGACTAATATTTATAAACGTCTCCCGTTTATATTAGGGTCAAGCTTTATTATTGTCGTTAGTATATTTCCAAAGATTACTTCATTCTTTGCAGCAATCCCTGTTGCAGTTGGTTATGCCGCTATTTATCCTGTATTCGCAAGCATGATTGGTCTCGCCTTTCGAGAATACGAAACTGTCCAGGATAAAGAACGATTATTTAAAGTAGCCGGTCTTTCAATCTTTACAGGAGTCGGAGTTATGTTTGTTCCAGCAGGAGCATATTCCACACTTCCACCATTTCTAGCATCGTTTTTAAGTAATGGTCTCGTTCTTGGATCTGTAATGGCAATCTTGCTAGAAATACTATTTTCTCGTTCCGCTGCAAAACAAATATCGTAAATTGGAAAACTTCCATTATTGCACTCTACCTTTAGAGTTGTTACGATAAAATCAAACTTTAATCATTGGGGTTTTATTCTTCCCCAATGATTATTAACCAATATTATGAGCAACAACTCATAATAATTTATCTACTTCTTTTCAAAGAGGTTTGATGTCTTACTATTATTCCTCAACATCTTCATGAACATGTATTTTGATTTCAATTAAAGAAAGGAATTTTCTATATGACTTATAAAATGATTGTTTTAGATTTAGATGATACTTTATTACGTGATGACCATACTATTTCACCTCGTACGAAAGAAGCGTTAATGACTGCACAAGAGCAAGGGGTAAAGGTTGTACTTGCTTCTGGACGTCCAACGTTTGGTATGCGCAATGTAGCCAAAGAACTTCGCTTAGAAGAATACGGCAGTTTCATTCTATCTTTTAATGGCGCAAAAATTATTAACTGTAAAACAAACGAAGAAATCTTTAGTAGTACACTATCTCCTGAAATCGTTCACAACCTATTTGAAATTAGTAAAACTGAAGATGTATGGATTCATACTTATATGGGCGATGATATCGTAACGGAAGAAAATAATCCTTATACTGAAATTGAGGGCGATATTACTGGTATGCCAATTGTTGTAGTAGATGACTTTAAAGCCGCAGTTAAAGAGCCTGTAGTAAAAGTATTAATGAATAAAGAAGCTGAACGCCTTGTTGAAGTTGAAAAGAAACTTCAACAACAACTAGAAGGCCAATTAAGCGTGATGCGTTCGAAACCATTCTTCTTAGAATTTACTGAAGCCGGTGTTACAAAAGGAACGAGCTTAAACAAACTGATTCAAAAGCTTGGCATTAAGCGTGAAGAAGTTATCGCAATGGGCGATAGCTATAACGACCAAGCAATGATTGAATTTGCTGGTCTTGGCGTTGCAATGGGCAATGCACCTGATGATATTAAAGAAATTGCGAACTACGTAACAGATACAAATATGAACGATGGTGTTGCAAAAGTTGTAGAGAAATTCGTTTTAAAAACGGATGTACTTGTTTAATATTTTCATTCACAAAACCTATTTGAAGTCAAATACTTCAAATAGGTTTTTATTTAAATTCTCATGCTTTTGTGACTATTTTTTGAACTTTGCACTATTCTCGTAGTGTAAACTTTCTTTTTGTATATAATGAAACAAAATAGACTATTTTATTTTGAAAAAGAATACAAATTTACTATATACAAGCATACGTTAAAGGAGGCTACTTTATGTTATCTACACCAATCGGACGATTAAGAGCAATTGGACTAGTTGAGGGTATTTCTTTCCTATTACTATTATTTGTAGCAATGCCATTGAAATATTTTGCAGGATTTGCAACAGCTGTTAAAATTACAGGCATGGCTCATGGTGTTCTATTTATTCTATTCATCTTTGCAGTAATTCAAGTAACAATCGTACACCGTAAATCAATTTTATGGGCACTTGGAGCATTCGTTTCATCAGTTATCCCATTTGGTACTTTTGTACTAGATGCAAAAGTAAAGAACGAGCAACAATGATAATAAAAAGGTAGTTAACAACTGTTAACTACCTTTTCTATTTATAAATTTGGAATTTCCCAATCAATTTCTCTTTCGCCCATATTAGCTAAAATCGTATTTATTTTAGAATATGGCTTACTACCAAAGAAACCACGTCTTGCCGATAATGGGCTTGGATGTACAGATTCGATAATATGATGATTCGGATTCGTAATTAATTTCTTCTTCGCCTGCGCATGGCGCCCCCACAATATGAAAATAACTGGCTTTTCACGTTCGTTCAACAGTTCAATTACACGATCTGTGAAGTGCTCCCATCCTTTTCCCTTATGAGAATTTGCTTCGCCTTGACGAACTGTTAATACGGTATTTAGTAATAATACTCCTTGTTCCGCCCATTTTACTAAATAACCGTTATTCGGGATTTCATAACCATATTCATCTCGAAGTTCTTTATACATATTTAACAATGACGGTGGTGTTTTAACACCAGGTTGCACAGAAAAGCTTAAACCATGCGCTTGATTCGGTCCATGATATGGATCTTGCCCTAAAATGACAACCTTTGTATTTTCATAACTTGTATACTGAAGAGCGTTAAAAATATCTTCTACCTTCGGATAAACAACATGCGTGCTGTATTCTTCTGTCAAAAAACTGGATAGAGTAAGATAATACTCTTTCTCGAATTCTGGTGCCAATAGTGGCTCCCAATCATTCTTTAAAACATTTTCCATACTGTCACTTCCTGTCTAATTAATTCACCATATCCTGTCTTGTAAATACTACGAACGAAATAACAAGAGAAATAACTGCCCAAACAGTTAAATTCATCAAAGAAAACCCCATCGATAAACCTTGTAATGCAGGTAATTTTCCTGATAAATAATCCGTTAATGATAAATTCACACTAAAAATATATTTGGCGCCTTCCCAAGATGTTGCGAACGAGCTTAAAATACCGCCTGCAATTAATGCAGCTAGCATAACGCCCATACCAGCTGGTGTATTACGAATTAAAACAGAGACCATAAATGATATAGTTCCGACAACGATAGCAACAAACCAGGCTAGTCCATACGCCATTAAGATGTATTGCCACTGCGGAATAAGATGTACAAAGTTCGTATTTAACGTTTCCTTATCAATGACGAATCCTGTTAAAACAGGTAAATTCCATCCCGAGTACCCAAATACAAGCCCTGATAATATGTAAGCAAACAAACCTACAAGAAACAGTATGAGCGAAATGAAAAATAACATCGTCACGTATTTACTAAGGAGTATTTTCCAGCGCCGAATCGGCCGCGTAAGTAACATCTTCATCGTCCCATCACTTCGTTCTCCTGAAACGATATCAATGGCGACAATCATTACGAGAAGCGGAATAAATAATGTAATTCCTTGTTCAATAAATGCTCTGACAAAAGTCGGTGCACCCGGTGCCATCGGATTAATATCATGATCTAAATAATATTGTTGTTGCTCAACTCTTACCTTTAACCAATCACGCCATTCTTCTGGCAACCTAGAATTGTTCAACCGGTTCTGAGAATCAACAATTTGCTGTTGCAATGAAACCTTCCAATCAGTTGTACCGAGTCTTTTTTGTGTCGTTTCTATTTCACGATACTGCGCATACACAAAAAGCGGGATCAAGATTGCTAAAATAAGCATGACAACAAAAATACGTTTCTTGCGGTAAATCTTTTCTGATTCATTTAAAACTAGATTCGCAAATTCACGCATGCTGCTCACCCCTTGTGAGTTCAATAAATAAATCTTCTAGCGTAAATACAAGCTCCTTAACGCTATGTACATCTATTTCATTTTCTACAAATTTTTTATTCCAACTACTTATAGATGCAATATCCATGCGGCATAGTAATCGCTCGCCTTTTACACTCACTTCTCTTATTTCCTCGGCCGCTTCTAGCATATCTTTCGCCTTAGAAATCGGTGTAACAATCCATTCTACACGATCACTTGCTGTTTTAATTAATTCTTCAACCTTGGCAACTGTTATCATCTTTCCTTTATGAATAATAGCAACGCGATCGCATATCATTTGCACTTCACTTAGCAAGTGACTTGAAATAAACACGCTCATATTTTCTTCTTTTACAAGCTTATGTATAAATTCCCTAAGTTCTCTAATCCCTGCTGGATCTAAACCATTCGTTGGCTCATCTAATATGAGCAATTTCGGATTTCCAAGGAGCGCCTGTGCAATTCCAAGGCGTTGTTTCATACCAAGTGAGTACGTTTTTACCTTGTCATGAATTCTTTCATCTAAATGAACCATTTCAGCAATTTCAATAATACGTTCATCTGATATATCACCTAACATACGAGCAAATTGCTTTAAATTTTCCCATCCTGTTAAATATGTATACAACTCTGGGTTTTCAACGATACTCCCAATTTGACGCATCGCTTCTCTGAAGTTTTCCTTAATCGAATAACCACCGATAGAAATCTTACCTTCTGTCGCCTTAATCAATCCGACTAACATTCGAATGGTAGTCGTCTTCCCAGCACCATTTGGTCCTAGGAACCCGAACACTTCTCCTTGCTTTACATCAAAGGAAATATTCTCTACAAGAGTCTTCTTTCCAATTACCTTCTTCAAGTCTCGTACGGAAAGTATCGTCGTCATTTTACCCCTCCTTGTTCTAGTTTTAATTTACTTACAACATTTTGAACTAAACGTTCTGCCATATACGTATAACCTACTTCGTTCGGATGAAAATGATCAGAGTATAATAAATCTTTCCCGCGGTTTTGGAATAAATCAAATGTCGGTGTAATATACACATTTTTATCGTTTAGCGCTAATTTCTCTAAAGATGCATTCCAGTCCACAACAATGTTTGAAGACCCTTTTAAATCTTCTACATCTTCAAAAGGATTGTATAAACCAAGCCAAAAAATCGGACTATCTGTATTTAATTTACGAATTTCTTCTATAATTTTCTTTGCTTCATTTTGAAACGTCTCTGTGTCAGGACGATACGTCTCTAAATCTATTTTCCCAAGTGATTCCCAGCCTGGGAACAAATCATTTCCACCAATCGTTAACACAATTACATCTGCTTGCTTAATTGAATATTGAGCGCCATTACTTTCAATTTGTTTTAATAAATCGGGCATTTTTGCACCACTAACTGCTAAATTTGTTAATGCAATTTTTTGCTTATAATCTTTTTGTAAATCCTCTTTCATTCGCCCAACATAGCCAATTCCTTCTTTATCACCAACGCCACGCGTTAATGAATCACCTAAACTAACGATTTGTAACGTTCCCGTTTTCTTTTTCTCTTTTGCCACTACATCGGTCTTTTTAATTAAATTTGAAGCTTTCGGATTTAATACATCATTTACACCTGAAACAAAGCCATATGCAAATAAACAGAAAGATGCAATTGTAATGAGTAGAATTACTTTTACTACTTTTGATCTCATATCAAAACCCCTTTTAGCCCTCATAGATTGTCCATAATTATACCAAACGAAATTTTGAAAAGCGATTTTCACACCTTCTCAATTATGTCGTTTCTCTATCTATTAACTCTGGTAATAACTCTATATGCTTCACATCTAATTTCTCTTCATTAATCTTTTCATATAATAATTCAAACGCTTTCACTCCAACGTTTTTACTAGAATGCGAAATCGTCGTTATACCCAATATATCTGCCACCTCTTGATCATCACACCCGATAATCGTAATATCCTCTGGAATACGAACTCCTTGTTTTTTTGCTTCTGTAACCATCCCCGCTGCAATATGGTTACAAGATACAAGGAACGCCGTCGGTTTTACTGACATATGAGCCCATTCTCTAATTACATTGCGTCCATCTTCCACTGTAAAACATCCCTCAAATTTCCAGGTCTCTAACGATGTTACGATACTCTGTTGAAGCGAATCTTCGTACGCCTTCTTTCGTCTTTGGCTATTAACGCTATTACTTCTTCCAATACAATATCCAATACGTGTATGACCGGCATCTATTAAGCTTTTCATCCCACGTGAAAATACTTTGTAGTAATCGATATGGACACTTGAAATATACTTCGAATCTATTTCTTCACACATAACAATCGGGCCGAATTTCGTATATTCTTCAAGCTTCTCCTTACTATTTGTCCGAGAACAAATAATAACCCCATCAAGCTTTTTCATTTTTAACATATTCAAAATTTCTAGTTCTCTTTCTTCACTATAATTCGTCTGGCAAAGCATCATATTATAATTATTCTTTGCTGTCTCTTTTGATATCCCCTCGATAATAGCGCTATAATATTGATCATTTACGTGTGGCAATAAAACGCCAATTACATTCGTTTTTCCTTTCACTAAATGAATTGCATTCACGTTTTGCGTGTAATTTAATTCTTCTATAATCGCTAAAATTTCTTTTCGTTTCTGTTCATTTACGTACGGATGATTATTTAGTACACGTGAAACAGTTGAAACAGATACTCCAGCAAGTTCAGCAATCTTTCTTATATTTGTCATCTCATTTTCCCCTTCTCAAAAAAATTCTTCCTTGACCTGGTAAGCTTTCCACAATATATCCTTTCCTAGCAAATACATTTAGAAAGGATATACAACTATGCTTCGATTCAAATTAGAATATATATTTTTCATTGGCGGTTTACTCATTCTTGCCATCGGTATTAATATGATGACGACAATTACTTCCTTTGGACTTAGCCCTTATGATTCCTTCTTTATTGCACTATATCAAAATTTTGGGATAAGTATTGGTTTTTGGATTTTCATGATTAACTTTGCCTTTACACTTATCGTACTCTTTTGGAATAGAAAACAAATTACAATCGGTACAATTGTAACGATGGTTCTTATTTCTCTTTTTGTTGATTGGATTGGTTCCATTACAACTATTATGGACGCTATCCGCTCTCTTCCAAAATATATAACACTTATTTGCGGAAATCTATTCGTTGGAGCTGGAATTGGTCTTTACGTCTCTACAAACCTTTGTGCAGCGCCTCAAGAAGCTTTCGTTTTAACGGTTGCCGAGAAGAAAAAATGGACGTTTAGAAGAACAGAGATTTCATTAGCCTTTTTATTTTTAACGTTAAGCTTTTTATTAGATGGACCTATCTATTTTGGAACAATCATCTTATCCTTTACAACAGGCTGGATTATCCAAGCATTTATTCAAGTTGGTACGCAGATTTTAAATAGAAAAGAGCCTATTAAGCAAGCTGCTTAATAGGCTCTTTCTGTTTTATGGTAAGAGATACTACTTAGCATCCCCTTCAATTCGATAGTTCGCTTTCAAACAATCTATTTCTTCATACCCTTGCAACGTATGTAGAATATAATCATAATCAGCAAGAGACGCACGATGCGTTACAATTACAATTTCAGCCTTTCCTTTCTCTTCAAGCGGCATTTGAATAATTTTCTCAAAGCTAACTCCGCGCTCAGAGAACAATGAAGTAATTTTTGCAAATACACCAATTTCGTCTTTTACATGCAGTCTTAAAAACTTTTTCACGACAATTTCGTCTGGCTCTTTTAATACTTTTTGATATTGTGGGACTACAGCACTATTTCCTGTTACCCCTAATCTAATATTTTGCATTACAGCAACTAAATCCGAAACAACAGCTGTAGCTGTCGGTAAACTTCCTGCGCCTGGTCCATAAAACATCGTTTCCCCAACTGCTTCACCGTACACATACACAGCGTTATATTCATTTTGTACTGCTGCAAGAGGATGTGTATTTGGAAGTAAAGTTGGTTCAACTGTAACCTCCAATTTTTCACCATCTCGTTTTGCAAGACCGATTAATTTAATTGTATAACCTAAGCTCTTACTGTATTCAATATCTTCCTCTGTAATAGAGGTAATACCTTTTACTTTCACATCTCCAAGCTCTACATTTGTAGAGAAACCGAGGGTAGCTAAAATCGTCATTTTTCTTGCTGCATCTAAACCTTCTACATCTGATGTTGGATCTGCTTCTGCAAATCCAAGTTGTTGGGCTTCTTTTAACACGTCGTTATATGCTCTCCCTTCGTCTGACATTTTCGTCAAAATAAAATTTGTTGTTCCATTTACAATTCCCATTACTTTCGTAATAAGATCTGAAGAAAGTCCTTCTACGATACTGCGTAAAATTGGAATTCCCCCTGCCACACTCGCCTCATAGAATAAATCAGCCTTATTATCTTTTGCTGTCGCTAATAATTCAGCTCCATGTAATGCCATTAAGTCTTTATTTGCAGTTACAACATGCTTTCCGCTTTTTAAAGCTTGTAAAATATATGATTTTGCATCATCAATGCCACCCATCACTTCAATAACAACATCAATATTTGGATTATCTAAAATTTCATTTGCATCTTGTGTTAATAGAGTAGAAGGTACCTCTACCTCTCTCTCTTTCTCAATGTTTTGCACTAATACTTTCGTTACCTTCACTGGACAACCTACTTGGTGTATGAGTCGTTCTTGATGATCCGTAATAATACGAACCACACCACTGCCAACTGTCCCAAGACCTAATAACCCAACTTGAATTTCTTTCATAGTACTGTCCACCCCTCAAAAATTGTGTTTAGATGAAATTATATGAGTAAAAAATCTGAAAAACAATGTATTTTGAACATTCGGAAAAATAAAGGTTAATCTTTACAAGGAAAACGTTGCCACGTGTTACACAATCTTTCTTTACAATATATAAGGGGTTTCTTGATACACGTAATAATTTAACCAATTAGAAAACAATAAATTACCATGACTCCTCCACCTAACAAGCGGCTTTTCATCTGGATTATTATGTTTAAAATAGTTTTTTGGCACATCAATATTTAATCCCTTGTCACGATCTCGTTCGTATTCTTGTTTTAACGTCTCACAACTATATTCGCTATGTCCAAGGGCAAACACTTGCCTTCCTTCTGGCCCAATAACAAGGTGAACACCTGCTTCTTCAGAGTTTGCTAACAATGTTAATTCTTTCACTCCTCTAATATCATTCTCTCGTACTTCTGTATGACGAGAATGCGGAGCAAAAAACAATTCATCAAATCCTTGTAATAATTTCACATGTTGCTCGCAAACTTCATGTTCAAATACACCGAACACTTTTTCCTTAAGGGGATACTTTGGAACACCATAATGATAGTACAAGCCAGCCTGTGCCCCCCAGCAAATATGGAGCGTAGATGTTACATTCGTTTTTGAATACTCCATAATATGTTTAAGCTCTTCCCAATAATCTACCTCTTCAAAAGCAAGGGTCTCCACTGGCGCTCCTGTAATAATGAGCCCATCAAACTTTTCATTTTCAATATCACGAAACGTTTTATAAAAGCTTGTTAAATGTTCTTGCGTTACATTACGCGATAGATGTGATTCCATATGAAGCAAATGAACATCTAATTGTAACGGCGTGTTTCCAATTAAGCGAAGTAATTGCGCCTCTGTATCTTGTTTCGTTGGCATTAAATTTAATATAGCAATTTTTAAAGCACGTATATCTTGTGTTTCTGCCCGCTCCTTCGTCATTACAAAAATATTTTCTTTTTGCAACACTTTGCGAGCCGGTAAATCTTTATCAATTATGATCGGCATGTGTTTTGCCTCCAACTAGAGCTGCTTCCAAATCTGCAATAATATCAGAAACATCTTCTATACCAACCGATAAACGAATTAAATCAGATGTAACACCCGCTAAACGCTGATCTTCAGCATTTAATTGTCTATGCGTCGTACTAGCAGGATGTATAACGCAAGTTCGTGCATCAGCTACGTGCGTTACAAGAGTTGCTAGTTTTACATTTGCGATAAATTCTTTTGCTGCTTCTAATCCGCCTTTAATACCGAAAGTTAAAACACCACTAGCACCTTTTTTCAAGTACTGTTGTGCTAACGAGTAATTTTCATTACTATCTAACCCCGGATAATTCACCCATTCAATACGTTCATGATTAGCAAGCCACTTAGCAACTGCCAGAGCATTTTCGCTATGACGCTCCATTCGTAAATGCAAAGTCTCTAAGCCAATATTGCTAATATATGCATTGAATGGGCTCATACAATTTCCATAATCTCTTAATAGTTGAACACGTGCTTTCACAATATATGCTGCTGCACCAAAGTTTTGAACGTAACTTACACCGTGATAACTTGGATCTGGTTCAACAAGCTCAGGATATTTTCCATTTGTCCAATCAAAGTTTCCACCGTCAATTACAATACCGCCTAAAGAGCTCGCATGCCCATCGATATATTTAGTCGTAGAATGAACAATAATATTTGCCCCATATTCAAACGCTTGGCATAAATAAGGAGTTGCTAATGTATTATCAACGATAAAAGGTACCTCTAATTCTTTAGCGGCAGCTGAAAATTCTTTGAAATTTAAAACATTCATCGCTGGATTTCCTAATGATTCTGCATAGATAAGTTTCGTCTTATCGTTAGCAAGTGCCGTAATTTCATCTGCCGTTAAATTTGGATTAAAGAACGTAACATCAATGCCAAGCTTACGTAAACTCACCCCAAATAAATTAAACGTTCCCCCGTAAACAGTTGAAGAGCAAAGTAAATGGTCTCCACTACTACAAATATTTAAAACTGCGAGCATAATAGCTGCTTGCCCAGAAGCCGTTGCAACAGCTCCTACACCGCCTTCTAAATCTGATAACTTCTGCTCAAATGCTGCTAAAGTAGGGTTTCCAATACGTGTATAAATATATCCTTCTGCCTCTAAGTTAAATAGAGCTGCTAAATCATCCGAAGTATCGTATTTATACGTTGTGCTTTGATAAAGTGGTAAAACACGTGGTTCACCATTCTTTGGCGTATAGCCACCTTGCACACAAATTGTTCCTTTTCCCCATGATTCTCCCATCTCTCATTCTCCTTTCTTTTATACAAAATAAAAAACTGCCCCTTTCCTGAAAACAAGAAAGGAGCAGTTTGAAAACACGCTCTAAAGGCTCTTTCTTATCTCTCAGGATTACTACCTGCAGGATTTGGCACAATTCCGTTATACGGCTGTTGCCAAGGTTTCATCGGGCCTGTCCCTCCACCTTTTCTTGATAAGACTATGCAATTACCGTTGATTTTATAGCAATAATTTCCTAATGTCAAACAGTTTTTCTGAATGTTCTAAAATAAATGTTAACAGTTTCATATAAAGCAACAAAAGAAATATATTCTAGTCTATTTCAAAAAAGACCTTTAAAAACCTCAAATCAGTCTATAAAATTAAATAAGTAATTTAACCTATAAATTCAAATTCCCCAAAAGTTAGCCTATATGTTGAATAGGCCATCTTCTCAAAAAGATACTATATATATTCAATCCATTTTTCACTAGTATATTTCACTTTTTTCCCTACTAAGATTTACATAACGGAGGTATAACATGACAAATAAAAAAGATATGCATTACATACTTGCTCTATATGGCATTCTTCTAGGATCTATAGTAGGAGCTACAGTCTGGTTATTTTTAGTCACAATAAATATTGGAATCCACTTTATTTGGGGATACTTGCCTGAAGTTCTCTCTTTTCCCTCTTATTACACCCTTTGCGTAACAATAATTGGCGGGGTCCTTGTTGGTCTATCACAAAAACATTTCGGTACATACCCACGCCTTATGCCTGAAGTAATGGCTGAATATAAAAAAACTGGTCGAATCGAATATCGCTTTGTCCATCGGGCTACTTTAACAGCGATTATTGTTTTAATTTTCGGTGCTAGTCTTGGTCCAGAAGCCGCACTAGTTGGAATTATAGGCGGACTGTGCACATGGGTAGGGGATCGCTTTAAATTTGCCTTAAAGGGTATGAATGAGCTAACCGAGATCGGAATTGGCGCTACTTTAAGTGTCATTTTTAACGCACCATTATTCGGTTATTTAGCACCAAATGAAGATGAGGGGGAAGAAATTGCTGCTTTTTCTAAAGGAAAAAAAGCGATTGTATACTTAGCTACTACTTTCGCAGGTTTTTCTGTTTATTTACTACTGAGTAAACTTGATAATCGTGGATCCTTTATTGTTGATTTCGGGGAAGGTACACTTTCTTTCAATGAATGGATTGCATTTCTTCCACTTGCTAGTATCGGTGCTATAGTTGGTTTCTTTTATTTCAAGTTAGAATTCACATTAGAAAAGTTAATTCACCCTTTTAGAGAATACAAGCTGACACTCGGAATTATCGGTGGTATTTTATTAGGAATTGCGGGAACCTTTCTTCCGTACACATTATTTTCAGGGGAACATCAATTAAAAGAATTAGTTGTTGAATGGAGCCATTTATCTTTTTGGATACTACTTCTTTCAGGGATTTTAAAGTTGTGCATTACTGCCGTTTGTTTGAACACAGGGTGGCGAGGTGGACATATCTTCCCAATTATATTTTCTGGGTCAAGTATCGGATACGCTGTAGCATCTATTCTTCCTATAGATCCAGTAGCATCTGTTGCCATCGTAACAACAGCAATTTCAAGCTATGCGTTACGAAAGCCAATAGCTATAACATTACTATTACTTATGTTTTTCCCGCTTAATTTACTATTGCCCATGCTTGGTGCAGCTGCTATCGGGAATGCCTTTCCACTCCCAAAACATAACGAAAATAAAAATTAATAAAAATAGGCAGTGGGGACGAAAGCTCCACTGCCTATTTTTTTATTACACATGCTGCTTCAATAACGCTTCTAACTCCTCAAAATTATGCACTTCATATGTCGGTATAATCCCACTATCATTTAATTTCCTTTCTGGATTAAACCAACAAGTATCAATTCTCGCTACATATCCACCTTTAATATCAGCGCTTAATGAATCACCAATAATCAGCCCTTCTTCAGGTGCAAAGTTAGGAATCCGTTCAAAAACATAATCAAAATACTCTTTCATCGGTTTTTGAAAACCTGTATCTTCCGAAACAAAGACATCTTTAAATAATGAATGTAACCCTGCATTGCGCAAACGTTTATCTTGCGTCTTAGAAACACCATTTGTCACTATATACAATTCATACTCCCCTTGAATTTGATTTATAAATTCAAATGCACCTTGCATGAGTTGATTTCCTTCTTCTAAGTAGTTACGATAATTATTTTCGAATAATATTCCATTTACTTCTTCTCCATACTCTTTAAACAACAGAGAGAATCGTGTATTTACAACTTCATTGCGTGATAGTTCACCTTTTTCAAAAGCATCCCAAAGACCTTTATTTATTTTTTTATAACGAGCCTCTATCTCGTCTGTTAAAGGGATTCCCTTCTCTTCAAAAAGTACCCGTAAAGCCACTTTTTCAGCCTTTTGGAAGTCTAGTAATGTATCATCTACATCAAATAACAATGTTTTATATTTTTTCATAAATTCATCACACTCTCTTTTCTACAAAAACAAATTTACATAAATTGTATCATTCCTTCTTGTAAAGATAATAGGAGATATCTCATACTATACATAGGGGTGAAAATATGAAAATCAGCAAAAATGAGGAAGAAATTTATCAATACATGCGAATCCATCAATTCCATACCCTATTTTCATTTCATGTCTTGCCATATGTAGAGCTGCATTCTTTTCAAACGAAAGAGATGATATGTAGTGAAGGAAATGCTCTCCCTTATCTCTATTACTTAATTTCTGGGAGAGCCAAAATATATATGAGTCATAAAAACGGGAAGGTTTCATTAATTAATTTTATTCAAGCACCATCTTTTATCGGGGAATTAGGATTAATAGGGGTAGAAAATATTACTAAGTCCGTTGAAGTACTAGAAGATTGTGTGTGTTTGGCACTTCCTCTTAAAGATTGTCAGCAACTTTTATTACAAGATGCAACGTTTTTACAGCACTTATGTAAATTTATTGGAGAAAAGACAATTACTCGCACTGAAAATTACGCAAAAAACTATAGTTATCCTTTTGAAAATCGATTAGCTGCTTTTATTTTATTAACAGAGCAAAATAATTGTTATATAGAAAAGCATACCGAGGCCTCGGAATATTTAAATGTCAGCTACCGTCATCTTTTATATGTATTAAATCAGTTTTGCCAACAAAATTATTTAAGAAAAGAAGGCCGAACATATTATATACAAGATCGAAATACATTAGAAAAACTTGCTGATGAACTAAAAATATAAAAAAACAGCATTAACATATAAACGTTAATGCTGTTTTTTCGAGTGACGAGTATAATTTTAATTAAAATTTACTTGCTACTTTAGCTGCTTCTTCAAGACCTGCAGCAATAATTTCTTCTGCTTTATCTGGGAATTGGTTATGTCCTTCAATAACTACTGTTTCCATGTTTGTTGCGCCGAAGAAGCCCATCATACTTGCTACATATTTAACAGCCATTTCTACCTCAGCTGCTGGCCCTTCTGAATATACGCCGCCTCGTGCATTTAATAATGCAATCTTCTTATCTCCGATTAGGCCAACTGGACCCTCTGGCGTATATTTGAACGTTTTACCAGCACGGTTTAAATAATCAATATATGTGTGCAATACTGCTGGAATCGTTAAGTTCCATAATGGGAAGCCGAAAACAACTTTATCAGCTTCTAGGAATTGATTTAAATACTTATCAGCAACTGCTACTGCTTTTGCTTCTTCTTCTGTTAAATCAAATCCTTTACCTACCTTGAATGTACCATTGATCATGTCTACGCCTACGTATGGTAATTCTTCTTTATATAAATCAAGTTCTACTACTGTATCATTTGGGTGTGCTTCTTTATAGTTTGCTAAAAATGCCTCATATAATTTTACACTAACTGCTTGTTCCGCTGGACGGTTATTTGCTTTAACGAATAAAACTGTTGCCATTATTTATTCCTCCTAGTACTCACTCTTATGTTGTTATATGCTTTCAAAAAAGGTATCCCTTGTAATTGTTGTTTTGTTGCTTACAAACATATTTTATCTTTATATAAAGACAATTTCGTCCTCACATAGACGTATTTTTCCATAAAAAAAGTCCACCTTCTAAAGGCGAACTTGGTCTTACGACTTTCGTCTTATACAATTCCATTTTTAACTGCATATAATGCCGCTTGCGTACGATCAGATAAATTCAACTTACTCAAAATACTACTTACATGCGCCTTAACCGTCTTTTCTGTAATAACTAAAACAGATGCAATTTCCTTATTGCTCATCCCTTTCGCTAATAGCTGCAATACTTCATTTTCTCTCGCTGTTAGCACATCCACTTGAATAGAAGATTCTTCTTCCTTTTCTTCTACAGGTAATGTTTGAGAGAGAAGAGCATTTGCTATATCCGGATGTAATTGAATATTACCTTTATATGCGCTTCGAATAGCCTCAACAAGCTGATCTGGTTCTACATCTTTTAAAATATACCCACTTGCTCCAGCCCTTAATGCAGGTAACACATGCGCCTGATCAGAAAAGCTAGTTAATACAATTACTTTCACATTTGGATACTCTTTTTTTATATATGCCGTCGCCTCAACACCATCCATTTCAGGCATATATAAATCCATTAATATAACATCGGGATTTGTTTCTCCTACTTTCACTAACGCTTCTTTCCCATTATTCGCTTCTCCAACTAACTCTAAATCTTCCTGTGTACTTAAGAAAAATGCTAATCCTTTTAAAACGACTGTATGATCATCAACTAACAATACTTTTATTTTCACAAACTTCCCTCATTTTCACATCATAATGGTACATTTACTTTTACGCTCGTTCGTTTATTACTACTTACAATTTTAATTGTTCCACCAACTAATTCTACTCTTTCACGCATCGTAGTCATACCTAGTGATTTCTTTTCTTTTATATTCTTTTCCACAAAGCCCTTTCCTTGATCAACTATTTCTAATGATACATTTTTCTCATTCACTGTAAAATAAATCGTCGCTTCTTTTACACCTGCATGCTTACTTACATTGTTCAGTGCTTCTTGGCCTATGCGCCACAAAGCTTCTTCTACTACACGAGGTAAATCACGAACACCCGTAACTTGCTCCCTAATTTTCAGTCCCAAATTTTCACCGTACTGCTTTAGAGCTGGCAATAATCCTTTTTCTAATCCTGCCGGACGAAGCTGCCAAATTAATGTCCTCATTTCTTTCAAAGCTCCTTGCGCAAGTTCACGCATCTCATGCAAAGATTGATCTACCTTTTCATTTTTACCTTTTAAAACTGCCTCGGCGCCTTTTGTCATGAAGGTTAATGAAAATAATTTTTGCGAAACAGAATCATGTAAATCTCTTGCTAACCGATTTCTTTCTTCCATTCGTACAAGTTCACGGCGCTGCTCGTTTAACCTCAAATTCTCTATTATTAACGAAACATGGTTCGATAATGCTTGAATTACGTCTATTGTATTAGCATCAAACTCTCCATTATTCAAACTAACACATAAAACACCAAATATATGGTTTTGAATATGTATTGGTGTAGCAATAACAGCTCGATTTAGATGTACATTATGTCCTATTTGATGTTTTATTAGAACTGGTTCATCTTGTTCTAACGCCTTCTTGGCCGCCTCTTTTACATCCTCTTGTAACTCTTCCTGAACGTAAGACGCTCGCAGAGATAATTCTTTTTCCTCCCTAATAAAAAGCGCTACTTGATTCCATTGAAATACTTCACCTACGTGATTTACCACCTTTTCAGGTAGTACATTAAACTTATGAATCATTTTTAAATCTTGAATGAAACGCTCTAATTTCACATAATAATGTGCTCTTCTCTTTTCATTTTCATATAATTTTGTTCGCTTTAAAGCCGTACCAATTTGGAAGGCAACCGATTGGAGTAATACTAATTCTTCTTCTGAAAAATGTGTTTTACCCGGACTTGCAACATTTAACACCCCAAATTTTTCTCCCCCAGCTTTTAAAGGAACCGTAGCATGATGAAGAATGCCCTCCGTATCCCCCCAATTATATTCAATTGCATTATTAATTCTTTTACATTCAATAATATTAACGGCTCTCTCTAATTTTCCATCTACAAAACCTCGTAAACACCAACATTCACCTTCGCACATCGGGCGTTTATTTTCATATGTAAGTGCCTCTGGTAATTGATAATCAATTAACTTCGTATACTTCCCATTTTCATCCGCAAGAAAAATCCATCCTGTCGTTAAACCTGTTACACTTAGCAATTTCTCGAGGACAGCTTGCAATACATGATATGTATCATTTGATGTATTTAATGTTTCTGCAATTTCCTTTAATATAACTAATTCATTCGTACGATTATCTCGAAACATACTCATTCTCCTGCATACAAGATTTTAAATAGCTCTTAAAATAAATCATCTACTTTTCACTTTGTACTTATTCGTAACATTGATATAATGGTGAAAACATAGTTTTCATTATATCACTCGAGGGGGCTTTCATAATGACATTAAATAAAGCACTTACTATCGCTGGTTCTGACACAAGTGGCGGTGCTGGTATACAAGCAGATTTAAAAACATTCCAAGAACTGGGCGTATACGGAATGACATCTCTTACAACAATCGTAACGATGGATCCACATAACGGTTGGGCACATAACGTATTTCCAATCCCAGCTTCTACATTAAAACCACAATTAGAAACAACAATTGAAGGTGTTGGCGTAGACGCTTTAAAAACAGGTATGCTTGGATCAGTAGAAATTATTGAAATGGTTGCAGAAACAATCGAAAAGCACAATTTCAAAAATGTAGTAGTTGACCCTGTTATGGTATGTAAAGGTGCAGATGAAGCATTACACCCTGAAACGAACGATTGCTTACGTGACGTTCTTGTGCCAAAGGCATTAGTTGTAACGCCAAACTTATTTGAAGCTTACCAATTAAGCGGTGTGAAAATTAATTCTCTTGAGGACATGAAAGAAGCAGCGAAGAAAATCCACGCTTTAGGTCCCAAATACGTACTAATTAAAGGCGGAAGTAAACTTGGTACGGAAACTGCAATCGACGTCCTATATGATGGAGAAACATTCGATCTTTTAGAATCAGAAAAAATTGATACTACAAATACACACGGCGCAGGTTGCACATATTCTGCTGCAATTACAGCAGAACTTGCAAAAGGAAAACCTGTGAAAGAAGCAGTAAAAACTGCTAAAGAATTCATCACAGCTGCTATTCGTTACTCATTCAAAATTAACGAATACGTAGGTCCAACTCACCATGGTGCATATCGTAAATTCGTTGTATCAAAAGAACTTGTCTAATATATAAATAAAAACACTCACAAGGTTCATACATTGCCTCTGTGAGTGTTTTTTATAAGCTTTATGTCTTCCGGTCATCTTATCTTTAAGATGCAGAGCTGACCTTATTTCTACCATTTCGTTTCGAGTAGTATAACGCATCATCCGCCGCTTGAATAAATTGCTCTGATGCCCCTTCATACTCTGAAACCCCTACCGAAACTGTAATTTTTATTTTTGTTCCATCTAACAATTCAAATGAATGTTTTTCAACAGCTATACGAGTTTGTTCCCCAACATGAATTCCATAAACCATTCCTTTCCTTGGTATCAAAAGCGCAAACTCCTCTCCACCCTTTCGAAAAACCAAATCCGGAAATGCTGACATTTCTCGCAAAATATGCCCTACTTGTTTTAACACTTCGTCTCCCGCTGGGTGCCCATACGTATCATTTACATGCTTAAAATGGTCAATATCTATAAGTAGTAAACAAAGTGAATCGTTTTTCAAGTGTTTATTACTAATATGACGATTCATCTCTAAATCAAACTGTCTTACGTTTCCTAGACCTGTCAATGCATCTATCGTTGCGTATTGCTTCATCGTTTGAAATAGCTCATTGGATTGTAAAACATAATTTGCACTTATGAATGTTATGTAACCTGTAATAATACTAGAAATTAAATATAATCCCACTATGTGGATCTCTTTAATTAACCATATATATAACGCTGGGATTAGAATAGATAAAATATATGCGTGTAACCATACCCACTTTTCCCCTAAAGAAAGCTTCATACGCGAAATAAAGATACTCCCTATTCCTATCGCAATGATTGTATAAAAGGCCACTTGAGAAGCTAATGAATAATCCATAAACAACAGTCTAGTTACTAAAATCATAATAATTGTTATGGTACTCGCTATCGGCCCTCCAATAATAACAGCTAGAATAACAGCTAAGTAGCGTAAATCCAATAGGATGGTACCAACACGAACACCGAAATACATTAGTAATATACCTAGTATCCCAGTAAAAATGCCTACTACACATTTCTGCCCAAAAGAGAATCCTTCTTTTAACGGCTTATCTCTTAAAAGCTGACCTCCAACAAAAATAAAGGAAAGAATAATTGTTGTATTTACAAATAAGTCCCTTAACATAAAATGATCTCCTTACTTTTCTATCTATCCCTTTCCTTACTTTATTGTATACGAAATCCCTATAATTCCCAAAGTTTTTATTTATTTTTTGCTGTTCCACGTGAAACAGCAAAAAATAAAAAGGGCGAAAACTCGCCCTTTTTCATTAACAACAGCGTGATATTTTTCCACCCTTTGCGTTAAATCTTGCTTCTTGTGCCTCAGCAAAAAATTGCTTTTGACATAAAACCTCTTCTTCAGGATGATGCTTTTTCATATGCTCCACATATACTTCATAACTTGGTACCCCAACGAGCAAACTAATAAAGCGCTTCCTTCCCCCCCATACTTGCCACAGCTTTTTAAGCATAGTTCCTCGACTCACTTTCATCTCTAGGAATATATGGTGCCTCTTTTAACGGCATTGGCTTATTTCTTAATACTTGTATCCAAATTCGAAGTGCTGAAATTAACACAGCGATTACAACTATCATAAAAATCCCACAAAGCGCTGCATCGATATAATCATTAAAAATAATTTGCTTCATTTGAGTAACATTTTTAGCTGGTGCTAACACTTTCCCTTCATCTAACGCTCCCTGAAACACCTTCGCGTGAGATAGAAATCCGATTTTAGGATTTTCATGAAATAGCTTTTGATAACCAGCTGTCATTGTTACAATAAGCAATCCCACAGTTGGAATAAGTGTTACCCAAACGTACGCCTTTTTCCCCATTTTGAACAAAATTGTCGTTCCAAGTAATAATGCAATACCTGCTAGCATTTGATTTGCAATACCGAAAAGTGGCCATAATGTATTAATTCCACCGAGCGGATCTATTACCCCTTGGTATAAGAAATATCCCCACCCTAATACACATAATGTTGTAGCGATTACATTCGCTAATGTAGAATCCGTTTTCCCAAATGGCTTATATACATGCCCTAAAATATCTTGAATCATAAATCGGCCGACACGCGTTCCGGCATCAATCGTTGTTAAAATAAATAGGGCTTCAAAGAGAATCGCAAAATGATACCAAAATGCCATCATGGCCGTTCCACCTATTACTTGTGAGAAAATATATGCCATACCTATCGCTAATGTTGGCGCACCACCTGTACGTGATAAAATAGTTTGCTCTCCAACATTTACAGCAAGATCTTTTAATTCATTTGGTGTAATAGCAAATCCCCATGAGGAAATAACTTGAGCTGCCTGCGAGACATCTGTACCGATAAGTGCTGCGGGACTATTAATTGCAAAATACGTTCCCGGTGTTAATACACAAGCTGCAATCATCGCCATCGCTGCTACAAACGACTCCATTAACATTGCTCCATAACCGATTGGCTGTGCGTGTCCCTCTTGCTCAATCATCTTCGGCGTCGTACCTGATGAAACAAGAGCATGGAATCCAGACACTGCACCACAAGCAATAGTAATAAATAAGAATGGGAATAAGTTTCCAGAGAACACAGGACCAGTTCCATCAATAAATTTCGAAACTGCTGGCATTTGTAAATCTGGTGCTACAATTAAGATACCGATTGCTAACCCTACAATTGTTCCAACTTTTAAAAATGTACTTAAATAATCACGTGGTGCTAAAAGCATCCAAACTGGTAATGCAGATGCAATAAATCCATATACAATAAGCATAATAGCAATTGTTTCACCACTAAATGTGAACATACTTGCAAGTGTTGGATTTTCTGCTACATACTGTCCTCCAACAAGAGATAAAATAAGTAGGATAATACCGATTACTGATCCTTCTCCAACACGACCAGGCCTAATATAGCGCATATAAACTCCCATTAAAATAGCGATAGGAATCGTTGCTGCTATCGTAAACATTCCCCAAGGACTTCCGATTAGTGCCTTTACTACGACCAACGCTAATACCGCTAATAAAATAATCATAATTCCTAAAATACCTATCATTGCAATTAGTCCTGTAACAGGTCCAATCTCATCTTTAATCATTTCTCCTAACGATTTACCATTACGTCTCATTGAAGCAAATAAAATAACAAAATCTTGGACAGCCCCCGCAACAACTACCCCAACAATAATCCAAATGGTCCCTGGTAAATACCCCATTTGTGCCGCTAAAATCGGTCCTACTAAAGGTCCCGCTCCAGCAATCGCTGCAAAGTGATGTCCAAACAATACCCACTTATTTGTTGGAACATAGTCTTTCCCATCATTTAATGTATGGGCTGGTGTTTGCCGATTATCATCTAAATTAAAAACCTTTCTCGCTATAAATCTACTATAAAAGCGATAAGCAACTGCATATACACATACGGCAGCTACTAAGAGCCATACAGCATTAATGGTTTCACCTTGTGATAAAGCTATTACCCCAAAAGCACCTGCTCCTACTGCTGTAATAACGCCCCAAAGTAAGATCGATTTCAATGTCTTCACATACAATTCCCCCAATACTATTTCTTAGTGGAGATTGTACTAAATTTTCTGAATATTTAACTTGAATCCTCCCTATCATGAAGGATTTTCAGTTTATCATGTTAAAATACTCTCATTATCTACTATAATTCAATGTTATTTCGAAGGCGTTTTACATAATTACGACTGACTGGAATCGGTTGCTCATCATACCTATCTAAATACAAATTATACGTGCCATTATAATAAGGTTTCAGTTCTTTTACATATGACATATTAATTAAATAGCTTTTATGTACACGTAAAAAATCATATGCATTTAGCTTATTTTCTAATTCCTGAAGTGTATATGTTGAAATATACTGATTATTCGTTGTGTAAATTGAAACAGTTTTATTTTCTTTATTTTTACTTACATATACGATATCTTCTGGAAGAATATATCGTATGCCCTCTTGACTTTCTATCGGTAGTTTTCGCAAATAACTCTTTGCTTTCTCGCCTTGTTCTTTACCTATTTTATATAAAAGAAATTGTAAATCTTCTTCACGAAATGGTCGCAATAAATAATAAAATGCTTGGAAACGAAAAGCTGTAATAGATTCTTCTATGTTTTCACCTACAAAAATAAATTTTGTATAGCAATTTATTTCTCGTAATAAACTTGCATATTCAAAACCAGTACCATCTAGTAATTTGGAACTTAAAAAAACAAAGTCTGGTATATGTTTTTTCATCATAAATAAAGATTCTGTTCCTGTCTTTGCTTCAAAACATTCTACATTTCTCATATTTTCAGTGAAATTTTCAGCTAACTCTCTTCTCTCTTCTGCCTCTTCCATAATCAGTAAAATTTTCATTTCTTCAACCACCTAATTCTTTGTCCATATGTCCTGTTGTATACATTCGCTTTTATAAGAAATAATCCCTTTTTCTTACTATACCATTATTTATCTAAAAAAACAGAAAAAAGGAAACCCCTTCGGTTTCCTCTCCCCCTTTATCCTACATTAACTGCCTAGAAAGAGCCGAGTAGTGTAGGGTAATAAACGATCAGGCATACATTTAAAATTTCACTTTATACTAATTCTCGTTGCTTCGTTTCTTGTCCAAGTATTACTACAGCGAATACACCAATTAAGATTGATCCGCAGAAAATCGTAAATATTAATGATAGTGAAGCTTCTGAGGCAACTAAATACCCCACTAATAATGGTCCAAGAATACCACCAATACGCCCAAACGCTGCTGCCATTCCTGCACCTGTACCACGAATAACGGTTGGATACTGCTCAGGTGTATAGGCGTATAATGCTCCCCAAGCACCTAAGTTAAAGAAGGATAGTAACATACCTGCCACGATTAATACTGTTAATGAATCCGCAACCCCAAACAAATAGGCACTGCAAGCTGTCCCAATTAAATACGTAACCAAAACAAATTTACGACCGAGACGTTCAATAAACCAAGCAGCGGTGAAATACCCTGGAAGTTGAGCTAACGTCATAATAAGTACGTATTGGAAACTTTTTATTAAACTAAACCCTTTTAGCACCATTACACTCGGTAACCAAAGGAACATTCCATAATAGGAAAAGACAACACAAAACCATAGAATCCATAGCATAATTGTTGCTTTACGATATTCCCCAGACCAAACTGATTTTATATTTTCAATAACAGATGGTCTTTTTTTCACTTTTTGGAACCTTGGGGAATCCGGTAAATTCCATCTTAAATATAAAGCATATAGTGCTGGAACTGCACTCAATACCATCGCAACTTCCCAACCATATTTCGGAATAACAAAATACGAGATAAGAGCTGCAATTAGCCATCCACCTGCCCAAAAACTTTCTAATAACACAACAATTTTCCCACGCTCATGTGCTTCAACACTCTCTGATACTAGTGTAGAGGCAACCGGAAGCTCTCCGCCAAGCCCCATACCAATTACAAAGCGTAAAACGAGAAACATCGCAAGTGTCGTCGTTAACGCAGTTAAACCACTACCGATAGAAAATAATAATAATGTAATAATAAAGACTGATTTTCGCCCTATTTTATCTGATAGTACCCCAAAAATAAGCGCTCCTACTGCCATACCGATTGAGTTAATACTACCTATCCAGCCCATTTCTTGCGTACTTAATCCCCAATCCTTTTGCAAGGCTACCATTACAAATGAAAGCATTCCAACATCCATTGCATCAAATAGCCATCCAAGCCCAGCTATACCAAGTAGTTTGCGCTTCGAAATTTCTTTTACCTTGCCCACTAGAAGTCCTCCTCACACAGGTGTCTTTACACATAATTTTACATGTGTGAATTGTATAAGTAAAATACTTTTGTGTAAAAAATTTCTCCTTCATCATTCCCAAAAAGTAAAACGTCTATCCCGATTGGTGAGGGCTAATAATCAGTAGGGATGCCTCACTGATTAAAGTTTCAATTTATTAAAAATGAACAAATAAAAAAAGCAGCGATATTTCGCTACTTTTTCGAACGCATTACTTCTTTTAAAAATTCCGCTAATACTAACTGACGACGCCAGCGTGTTGGATTACTGCATAATCTATAAAACCACTCTAAATGAATCGCTTGAATCCATTTTGGTGCACGTTTTACCTCTCCAGCCCATACGTCTAAACTTCCACCCACTCCAACAGCCATTTTCGTTTCTAAACGATGCTTATTGTTTTGGATAAAGTTCTCTTGTTTCGGGAAACCAAGTGCAACAAGTAATAAATCTGGTTTTGCTTCTTGAATGCGAGAAATAATATTCTCTTCGTCTTCTTGTTTAAAATAACCATCTTGTATACCGGCGATGGATACAGCTGAATATGTCTTTGTTAAATGATCTGCTGCAGCTTGTACAACATGCGGCTTTGCACCTAATAAGAAAACAGATACCGGCTTACTATCTTCAGATAACTTCGCAAGTAAATTACACATTAAATCAAAACCTGCTACACGTTCTTTTAAAGGTGTACCAAGCATCCCGCTTGCCTTTACAACCCCAATACCATCAGGTGTAATTAAATCTGTATTCAATAATGTTTGATAGAACTTTTCATCCTTTTTTGCGCACATAACAATTTCAGGGTTTGCTGTTACTACCTGAAACGTATGAGTTCGCTCCGCTTCTAGTTGTTCTTTTAAATATTGGACCGTTTCATCCATTGTCATTGTAGAAAAAGGAACGCCTAGAATATCAACTGTTTGTACTGCCATAGTTAACTATCCTCTCTATCATTACAAGTTTTTCGCTATTAATTGCTTATATGTTTCCTTTGTATCTTCATATAGTTTTTGAAGTGAGAAGTTCATAGTAGCATGCTCATAAATATGTTTACCCATTGCTGCTAACTCTCCAGTTTTCCACTTATCATACGCTTCTTCTAAAGCTAATGCTAATGCCTTTCCATCACCTGTTGGCACAATCCATCCGTAAGTTTCATCTACGATTAATGGTTCAATTTCTCCAGCCCTAGTCACAATTGATGGTACGCGTTGATTTGCCGCTTCTAATAAAACTAGTGGGAACCCTTCACTATGGGAAGTTAATAAATTTACATGTGACGACGCAAATAATTGTTTTACATCTTGACGATGTCCTAAAAACTCTACTTTATCGTTAATCCCTTTTTCAGTAGCTAATGACTTTAGATTTTCTTCTAATGGGCCATCGCCAACTAATAATACTTTAATTTTCTCTAATTTTGTTTGTTGTAACGCATCGAATAAAACTTCATGTCCTTTGACAGGATGTAATCGTGCTACTTGGATTGCCGTAAATACATCTTCATCAATATTGAACATTTCTTTTTTATTATAGCCTTCTGCTTTTTCCTTATCGTATTCAATTCCATTATAAATAACATGCATCTTTTCATTTGAAATACCTAATGCTGCCAGGCTTTTTTTCAATCTATTTGTTACAACGAAAAATAAGTCTATATTTTTTAAGGCTTTCAAATTTAATTTCGTAAAAATCCAACCTTTCAAGCCCTGTTTAGTAAAGTCTTGAAATGGATCACTATGAATAGTCGTTACCCATTTTGCCTTTATTCTCTTTTTCATTAAAGAAACATAGAAATTAGCCCTAGGGCCATGTGTATGAACTACATCAAATTTTTCTTTATTAATAAATTCACTTATATTCTTTAAAATGGATAAATCATAGCGCGATTTTTGTGAAAACACATGGACTTTTATCCCTAACTCCCTTGCTTCCTTCGCAACAATTCCATCTTCAAATACTGCTAATTCTACTTCACCAGTTGGAAACTGATCGAGAAGTGAAATAATATGTGTTTTCCCTCCCCCATCTTCTGCTCCTGCATTCATATGCAATATTCTCATATTTTTTCCTCCTTTAAATCCTCGCTACGTTTCCATCTATTTTTATTTTACTGTACTAAAAAATAAAAGCTAACAAAAGTTAGCTTTTATTTTTATCATTCAATTTCTAGGTCTACTATTAGATAAGCTAACACCACTACAAAGTAAATCCCAACTCCTGGTGCTGTTAAAATATGTCCTGCAATATAAGCAATACCTAACGCTAACAATAAGCTTGCTGAAATCATTCCATATTTTATATTGAATATGTCCTTAAATCTCGTAGCAAATGCTAGTAAAATTCTTAGCCCGTAATAAATAAATGGAATCATTAGTAATACAAAGCCAATAATCCCGAAATCATAAAACCAATCATGGAAGTCCATTTCAATTAGTTTTGGATCTGGCTGCTTTTGTTCATTGTATTTAAAGTTACCTGCATAACCCATTCCTAATAACTTTTGTGACATTGGCGCTTCTTTAAAGAACTGCTTATGTCTTTCTTCATATACTTGACGTCCACTGAAAATAAGATTTTCTTGATTTTCTTTCTTTTGCTCTTTCTCAAGCTCTTTCTTAACTTCCTCTTCTATCTTCGCCTTTTCTTCTGGCTTTTCAACTTTATGATGATTTTCTTCTTTTGCTTTAAGTTCTTGCTCTTTTTTCAGCTTCTCTTTAATTTCTTTTTCTTTTTGACCTTGCTGTGCCACATTTTGCTCTGATAAATAATTATTGTGAATACCCATATTTTGTGCTAATGGTGTTTGTTTAAACGTCCAAACTACACCAGCTAATAGCACCATAGCAATTACTGCATTAAGCGCAAGGGATTTTTTGTTCGGATTTTTTCTATCAAATAATAATTGTAGTACAATGATTCCGATTGCTGCCCCTAACGTAGCACCAATTGAGCCCATTCCAACTTTTGTACCGACTTGAATTAGCGAATAAATCATTAAAAGTGATGGAATCCAATATAAAATGTGTTTCCAGCTCTTTGTTTTTTGAATAGAATATAGTACCACAATAGGGAAAATAATAGCTAAGATTGAACCTAGTTCATTCCCTGCATAGAACCAACCTCGAGAACCAACCTTCATCCATTCATAACTACCAAAGTCAGTAGATGTTGAAATAGAAATAACCATAATTGCGTTAATGATTAATGTAGAATATACAATACTATTTCGAACCTTATCACTAATATTAACTGTCTTTTTCAATGATTTTAAAGCTAAAATGTATGATCCCAGCATGATATATATATATAATGCTTTCGCAACGAATTTAACCTCTTCACCAAGTACAATAGGATTTTTAACTAGTTTGTTATTAATAAACCCTATCCCTAAAACTCCGGCTAATAATATAAGATAAATTAAAAACTTTCTATTTTCCTTCTCTTTTGCCTGAATTAAAATGTAAATACCACCAACAGCCATAATAAGGAATCTTACTAAAATTCCAACGGTAGCATTTGACTTTAATAAAGTGATGCTAAGAGACGTTAATAAATCTAAAACAGGCTGTAAAATAATAAAAAAGAGCAAAAAATGCTCAAATCTAACCCTAGCTTGATTTGCTAACATTCCAAGACCTCCATACAAAATCTTAACATTATCTTTTAATCATAATTTTTTATCATTCAAACACACCTAGCAATTATAACATAACTCATATTCAAATCGAGAACTATTTTTCCAGCTAAAACTAGCCAGGACAAGTATTAATAAGTAATAAAAATCATCGTCCTTTAGCTATACTCCCCTATTTTTACAAAATCTATCTAACAACCATCCCCTTATTTTTGTCAGTATATACATATTTTTTTATCATTTTATACAAATATAAATATCTCACCTCTAATTGTAATATTTCACCAAATTAACAACATCAAAAAATGTAAAATTAATCTTTTCATATCTTTTTCAGATTACTTTATGGTTATTTTCCAAACATTTTCAAACGCTTTCTTTATGAATTTTATCCGTTTTTCTACATGTAGCGAAAAGTAATTGTTATTTCCAATACTTTAGTGTATATTTTTTCTCTGGAACATCTTTAAGAGGAAGGGATTAAGGCCATGTTATTAATCGATATATTTACGTTTCTTGGCATTATCGCCGCTGCCATTTCTGGTACATTAGTTGGTTTAAAAAAAGATTTAGATTTATTTGGTGTCCTTTGTTTAGCTGTAGCCACTGCGCTCGGCGGCGGTATTATTCGTGATATCATGATTGGTAACCTGCCCCCTGTCGCATTTGTAAAACCCATTTACTTTTTCGTAAGTGTATTATCAGCATTATTTACTTGTATGTTTTTTGAGCGTATCAATAAACTTCAAGTCGTTATTATGCTTTCTGATGCTGTTGGCTTAGGCGTTTTTACAGCTATTGGTGCAAATGCGGCAATGTCACATCATGTTGACGCCTCATTTCTAGTTGTTTCAATGGGAGTCATTACAGGTATTGGAGGCGGTATTTTGCGTGACATTTGTGCTCAAGATATCCCTTACGTATTCCGAAAAGAGATTTACGCAATCGCTTCTATCTTAGGAGCAATTAGCTTCCTAATTACACACGCTATGGGGGCGCACGTATTAGCTTTCTATGTTTGTTTATTAGTAACATTCGTTATTCGTGTCGTCACTGTAATATATAATGTGCATTTCCCTGTTTTCTTTAAAACACATGCTAAAATTAATAAAGGCCATTAAGAGAATTCTAGATAGAATTCTCTTAATTTATATACTATTCAACGAACTAATATAGAGTAATTATATATAAGCATATATAATTACTCTATATTAGTTTTAAAATTGAAAACGTTTTATATACAGGGGGAAGAATGATGCTTGAGGTTTTCAAAAAAAATATTAATAAAACAAATGCCAGTATAATCGAATTAAGTAAGAACCAACAAATAACTTTTAATGTACCTACTAATTCTGAATTAAAAATTCAAATGGATATGCTACATATTTCAAAAGAAGATTTACAAGTTGTAAAAGTACTACAGCCTTTTATTTATGCAGAAATTGATTGGATTACTGAAAAATTCTATGCCAACATTACAAAACAACCTAATTTAATTACTATTATTGAGCGTTACAGCTCTATTCCAAAACTAAAACAAACTTTAAAAACACATATTAAAGAATTATTCAGCGGCAATATGCATGAAGATTTTATTGAACAGCGTGTTAGGATTGCCAAAAGGCATGTACAAATTGGTTTACATCGAAAATGGTATACTGCTGCTTATCAAGAATTATTCCGCTCTATCATGAAGATTTTGCAAACAAAAATAACGACAATCGATGATTTTTCATATTCTATAAATGTTATAAATAAATTATTCACTCTTGAACAAGAACTTGTTCTTGCAGCTTATGAATCTGAATATGAAAGAATGCAAAAAGAGCATGAGAAAGAAAAAGAATTAACTGCTATGACAATTACGCATATCGCAACAGAACTAGCTGCTGTATCTGAAAAAACAAGCTCTTCTATTCAAAAACTAACCGCCAAATCTGAAACTATTGTAGAGATTGCTAAAACAGGTACATCATTAGCTACAACATCTGAAGAAAAAGCGAATAAAGGGAAAGAACAATTAAACCAGCAAAACAAACGAATGGGATCTATTCAAATGAATATGGAAACGATTATTACAGATACTCATGAACTTCTCAATATTTCTAACAAAATTAATGAAATCATAGATATTGTTAAATCGATTGCGGAGCAAACAAATTTACTCGCACTAAATGCTGCTATTGAGTCGGCACGTGCTGGAGAATTTGGGAAAGGGTTTTCTGTTGTTGCTGGCGAAATCCGAAAATTATCAGAGCAAACGAAAGAATCTATATTTAACGTTACAAAGCTCGTCGAAAAAACAAATGAACAAATTACTCGTGTCTCGTCTTCTGTGAAACAAATTAGCTCTCTCGTATCGGAAGGAACAGATAGTATGTCGGCAACAGATCGATACTTCCAAGAAATCGTAAAAGATATGTCTAACTCAAAAGAACAGAATAAGAAAATTGAACACGAACTACAAGCTATTTCACAAGTAATGAAAGGAATTCAAGATGATTCCTCACAAATGGCTCTAACAGCCGATAATTTGCAACTAGAACTAAATCGATAAGATGAAATTTAGTAGTCAAGCATACTTTTCATCTGTACTAACTACTAAATTTCATCTTCCATCAAAAAAAAGAATCCAGAATGGATTCTTTTTATTTTCTGAAAAATATTTTTTGACAATACACATAACTCATATAAACACCAAAGCTCTGCAAAATAAACAATGCTGGCATAATTACATTGTAATATGCCATATCTACTTGGAAGAGCTTTAACAATACGTATCCACTAATTAAAAATAAGAACAACATATATCCCTCATTTTGTTGTTTCTTAATAAGGAAGTGTAATAGAGCTATAGTCATAAACAATGTTACGGCTATATATATCAGTTTTTCATATTTGAAAAGAATAGAATTTATCCCCTCATCTGAAAACTGATTTATCATCGGTTCTAAAAGTTTAAATCTTTCTCCCTCAATCTCTTTTAACTTTTGATCAATATGCTCTGTTACACTTTGATTTTTCGATATTTTTTCTTCATGTTGCGTTTTTCCAATTAAAACAGATTGAACATACGTCTCATTCGCAATCGTATATTGTGACATTCCCATTGTCTTAATTCCATAGTTCACACCAAAATGGGCACTATAAAATAGAATAAGTATCCCTATCATCTTTAGTAACACCTTTTGTTTCGTTGCTGATTGAAATACTTCGATTAATAATACATATACCGTGATAAAAATAGGAAGAAATAATCCCATTGGGAAAATCATATTACTAAATGCAAATAAAATCGCTGAAAATACCCACATATAAGGATGATCTAATCCTTTATATAAAAGTATGTAACAAGCAAAATAAAATAAAAATATTGCAAGTGACTCAGGAGTTAATACGGAACTCATGAATATATTTGGAATATACAGAGCATAAAAGATAGAAGCAATACGACCGCATTCTTCTCCAAAAACCATTGCTGCAATACGATAAATAAAAAATGCGGTTCCTGCGCAAAATAACACATTAAATAGTTGTAAAGCGAATAATGTATCACCAAATATACGAATAATTACTGACTCATATATAATAAAAGGCAAATGAGTTACAGTCTCTATATTATTACCAATTGCAATCTGCTTTGCAGACTCATACATCACTTTCAGATCACCAATTATTGGAGCGTCTACAAATAACAGCATACTAAGTCTCACAACTATAGATATACTTATAAGAAAAATAAGAAATTGTTTATCTGTAAAACGATATTGTAGAATTGATGCCACTAACAAAATGAGTATGATAAAAATTGCTAATATGATTGTTACACTTGTTGTACTTCCTCCAAAAAATTGCTTACTTTTCTCAAATGCTGCCCAACAACTATAAACAAAAAATGCGAGCATCGCACCGATTGTAATTTTATTAAAGAAAGATGAAAAATTTGTTTGTATATGATTCATATGTCCATTGCACCTCTATTTCCATTCATAACAAAACGATTCTATCATGAATGAGTACACGGCTGATAGAGAATTTCTATGACAAATACATAGTCATTACTTTTTACTTGCAATGTAAGCGAATCCTCTTTTACACTACATTTTAGATAAAATAAATTTTCTTTCAGTTACATGAATACAAATACAGAAGTTTAAATAATCCTCTTTTGGAATACACTTTACTTCATTAAATATCTAATATGAGTAATCCGCTTACACATATTATTCTGATTGAAAACAGACTATAGGGGCTGAATATATGGAAAAGAAATTCATGCGAGAATCTAAAGCAATTAAGACAACACGTGTTTTTCCTAACGATTTAAATAATCACCAAACACTTTTTGGAGGGAAATTATTAGCAGAAATTGATAGTATTGCTTCGATTGCGGCTGCAAGACATAGTCGTAAACATTGCGTAACAGCATCTATTGATTCAGTTGATTTTTTAACTCCAATTCACCAGGCTGATTCTGTTTGTTATGAAGCATTTGTATGTTATACAGGGAAATCTTCAATGGAAGTTTTCGTAAAAGTAATCGCAGAAAATTTATTAGCAGGCGAGCGTAGAATTGCTGCTACTTGCTTCATTACATTTGTAGCAATAAAAGATGGAAAACCTTCGTCGGTACCACAAGTACTACCTGAAACTGAGGAAGAACATTGGTTATACACAACCGGTTCAGAACGTGCGGAAAATAGAAAAAAAGGACGTTTAAAAAGCAAAGAAATGGCTGAGGTTTTAACTTTAAATAAACCTTGGAATATTTAATACAATACTCTTCCATATACATGCACAGATTTTTTCTTCCTTGCATGTATTTTTTTATACAAAATATCACCTCTTACCATTTTATTCTCAATCTGTTCTCCTAAATCATGCACCAGCTTTTCCTTTATTTTGTTATACTGTTAATGGTATATTAAATAAAGTTCGTTTAAAAATAACCATAATATGATTAAGTATATAAGGGATGGTGCGGTAATGACTATTGAAGTACCAATTTCAATACCAAAAACGTTAATTATTATTCCAGCGTATAACGAGGAAGAAGCAATTGCAGATACATTAACAAGATTATTAAAACTAAAACAGCATTTTACAGGATTAAGCATTTGTGTTATTAATGATGGATCACACGATAAAACAGCTCAAATCGTACAAGATTTTCCTGTTCACCTTGTGAATTTACCATATAACCTAGGTATTGGCTCAGCTGTACAAACTGGATATAAATACGCATATGAGAACGGATATGATATTGCGATTCAGTTCGATGCTGATGGACAACATAATCCAGATGATTTATATAAAATTATAAAGCCAATCGCTGAAGATGAATGCGATATGGTGCTAGGGTCACGTTTTACAGAAAAAACAGCATATAAAGGTAGTATTTCCAGAAGGATCGGTATTTTTTATTTTACTGCCCTATTGAAAGTACTAACAAAACAAACATTTATGGATCCAACTTCTGGATATCGTGCTATCAATCGAGAAGTAATTAAAATTTTTGCACACAACTATCCAAAAGATTATCCAGAACCAGAAGTTCTTATTCATTTAAAAAAGAAAAAACTTCGCATTAATGAAATATCTGTAAATATGCAAGAGCGACAAGGTGGACAATCTTCTATCACACCTTTTAAATCTGCATATTACATGATTAAAGTAAGTCTTGCTATATTGATGCAAAAAATCGTGAAAGGTTGATAATAAATGCCTATAATTACCTTTTCATTCATCTTTATTTTATTATTATTATTATTAATTATTAATTCCATTCGCCGTGGAACTTTAGAAACGAAATATGCTGTTTTATGGATTTTTGTTTGTATTGCAATGGCTATTTTAAGTTCTACCGATAAAATTATAAACTGGATTGGAAAACTATTAAAAGTAGAATATCCCCCTTCCATTTTATTCTTATTTGGACTATTATTCTGTTTCATCTTAATTTTTGACCTAACAAGAAAAATTTCTAAACAACATCATCAACTTGTAACATTAACGCAAGATTATGCGTTACTAAAGCAAAAATTAAATGCAACTGAGCCAGACAAAGACTAACCTAATATTTCATAGCTAATATAAAAAACCTCTTAATTTATTGCAAAAATTAAGAGGTTTTTTATTCTTAATAATAATTTATTCGCCTTCACAATCGTTAAGATAGATACATCCTACTTAACTAATAAGTTAAAATGACATGAATAAGAAGTTATATGCAATAGACATGATAAAGCTGTTTGAAATACGAGAATTAACCATAAGAATCTAACTTCCCGCCACCTTTTTAATAGAAAGTTGATTTACAAAGTTTATATGCGTTAAACTTATACAGATGTTCTTGTAATCTTCTTCCTTTCAAAAGGCTTGTATATATGATGCAAGACATAAAAAACTTGAGGAGATAAAAATTCTATGATGGAACAAAAGCAACTTGTTTCTGTTGTCATACCCCTGTATAACACGGAAAAATATATTGAAGAAACGATGCAGTCAATACTAGATCAAACATATAAAAATATCGAAATTGTAATTGTAGATGATGGAAGTAAAGATCAATCACCTTCTATTGTGAAAAACCTTGCTGAAAAATATCCAGGGCAAGTAAAATACGTTCATCAAAAAAACCAAGGTGTTTCAGTAGCTCGTAATACGGGTATTGAAAATGCTAGTGGAGAATATGTCGCTTTTCTTGATAGCGATGACTTATGGCATCCAACTAAAATTGAGAAGCAAGTCGAAAGTATGCATAAAAACAACATGGACGCTTGCTATTGTGGTTATATGAATTTCTACGAAGAAACAGGTGAGAAGGTTGAACATACAACAAACTTTATTAAAGGTGATATGGCAAAAGCATTCCTAACGCATCAAGTTGTTGCTCAAACAAGTACTTGGATTTTCAAACGATCCATCGTAATGGATCATAACATTCGTTTTACACCAGAATGTAGTTGGGGCGAAGATTTAGAGTTTTTATTTAAACTTATGAGTGTGACAAATGTATGTTATGTCCATGAATACTTAACTTATTATAGAATCTTATCAGAAGGAAATCTTTCTTCTAAGTATAAAGATTATGAATTAAAAACGACAAAAGAGCTGGAAGTATTCAATCGTATGAAGGAATGGGTACATAATAAATCTCAAGATTTCATTACAAAAGATTCTCAGTTACTTATTGAAATTCTTGAGACTTATTTATTCCCTTATACAGTCATCAATAACGCTTGTATATATATTAAAGAAAACTCTCAATTAGATAAATCACAAGTTCAATTAATCAAAAAAGATATAAAGAAATATTGCCGTAAAATCTATTCAAAGAATGGAAAACGTAGTAAAAAACTATATGCAATGCTTTGGTTTGTACGAATTAAATTTCTGTTTTCTTAAACTGAAAATATAACGATACTCTCTCTTTCTGTGAACAAATCAAATTTACAAATAGGACAAGCTAACCGGGTCCTAAAGAATAGAAAGGTCTTTTCTCATGAAAACAAATAAAATTCTAAAAAACGCATCCTACCTGTTTGTAGGAAACATTACTGTCCGTTTTGTACTGGCTATTGCAACAATTTTCTTTGCAAGGTATGTTTCTCCAAGTGATTACGGTATGTTTACAACTGCGTTAGCAGTTTCAGCTGTTATTTGTTACTTTACAGATGCAGGTTTAACACATACGTTTATGCGTGAAGGAACGAGAAGCGATGCTAATATTAGCGTGCTAATAAGTAGTTACTTACGTATTCGTTTAATATTAGCTATCGTAATTTCTGTACTTTTCGCTATTTTTGCCCAGTTCTTCTATCCCGATGCTTACTTACGCGCGATGGTATATTGGGTTGTTCTACCAACAATGTTCGGAGCAACCTTACAAGGTGTTGGAATGGCTTACTTCCAAGTAACAGAACGCATGCAATTTACAGCTATTATTTCTGTACTACAAGGTGTAACTGCTGCTGCTGCCCTATTACTAGGGATGTCTTTCCAATGGTCACTTATGATGGTTGCTGCCATGTACGGGGTATCTAGTCTTGTAACAGGTGTTATCGCCTTTATAATGACAATACGTTATACGAAGGTCCATAAGGGTTGGGATAAAGGCATTTTAGATCAACTACTTATTTTTACAATCAATGGCATCATCATTATGCTCTTACCACAATTGGGCCCTATTATATTAGAAAAGGTTTCAACGTATAATCAAGTTGGATTCTTTGGTGCTGCATCTAAAATACCTGCTGTACTATATCAAATACCTGGGGTAATTGCAGCGGCCTTTTATCCAAGGCTTTTTGCTTTTGGTAATGAGAAAAATATTGAAGAACATAGAAAATTATCAAGTTTTGAATTAAAACTTATGTCTTTTTTAGGAATGGGAATTTCTATCCCCTTTATTGCGGATCCAAGTTTCTGGATTGTTAGTTTATTAGGAGAAGAATACGCTCCCGCCGGTGACGCTCTTGCTATTCTAGCGTTTATGGTTATTTTACAATCAATTAACTATCCACTAGCCGATAATTTAACAACGATTGGCCAGCAATGGAAACGTGCAACAACAATGACTATTGGATTAGTTGTTGCCATCATAGGTTATATTGTATTAGGTAGTAAATATGGAATGATGGGAGCAGCTGCCGCAGCTATCCTTACCGAAATTACACTATTAATCGGATTTACCCTCTTTATTCGTAAAGGCATGCAATTATTAGTTAAAGGAGTTATATTTAATTCCTTAGCCTTTATTATTAGTTACGGTATATACCGAATTGCATTAATCAACTTACCGCCACTAATTGCTTTAACTCTTACTGGTATACTATACGGTATAATTGGAATTGGAATTGATCCTCAAATACGTGGATTTGTTTTAGGGTTTATAAAACAAAAGCTCATTCGCAAACATGCTTAAAAGCAAAAAGCTTTTCCTATTTAAAAATGGAAAAGCTTTTTGCTTTTTTTATATACCATCATTTTTCTTCAGTAAAAAAATGCTATATATTCCAGCTCAAATTGACTTACTTTCTGAAAATGCCTTATACTAAATTACATGTAAACTATGAACTTCAACGCTTGTAAAAATATATATGCTTCAACAAAAATATATATTTTCTCATGTTAAAACTAAAGAACACACCTTTAAAAATTGGTGTGTTTTTATATGCTACCTAAAAACTAGTTGTTACATGTAACGACTTTCAAAGGAGGATTATCAATTTTTATGAGCATAAAGCCGAATAATAAATTCTTTTCCAAGAAAACAATGATAATTATGCCAATATTATTATTGTGCGCTTTTGCTTTTCATTATTTCTTTTTAACATCTAATCAAGCCTTTTCTGGTACAGGGGATGCGTTACGTCAATTTGGCTTTTTTACGTTTCTTCTACAACATGCCTTTAAAGATGGCAACCTTTTTTGGTCTTTTGATTATGGATTAGGTGGAGATTTATTTGGAGAGTTTAGTTATTATTACAGCACATCACCGTTTTTCTGGATTACACTGTTACTACCTAAACTAAGTCTTGAGCAAGTATATGACGTGAAATTATACATGAGTATTTTAAAAAACTTTTTAGCTATGGTATTCATGTATGGTTCTTTACGTTACCATAATAAAACAGCATTCTCATCTTTTGTTGCTGCTATTATATATGGTGGCTGTATTACTTTCATCCGCCACTCTTTACTATGGGATTTCATGGCTGATGCCATTGTATTTTTACCATTAGTAATATGGGGACTTGATAAATATATTATTGAAAAGAAGCACGGCCTTTTCCTAATCGCTGCTACTTTAATGTTAGCATCAAACTTTTATTTTGCTTTTATCACAAGTATTTTCATATTTATTTATGCATTATTCCAATACTTTGCGACACAACAAAATAAAACGATTGTCTCTTTTCTAACTTATTATATTAGAATCGGTTTATTGTACGGATTATCACTCGGTTTAGCCGCCGTTTGCTTCCTCCCATCAGTTAATGCCGTATTTAGCGCTGATCGACTATCAAAAAAGTTTGAGATACCATTATTATTTGAAGATAAATTTTATAAAGATTTAATGGAAAATATTTTCTTCATGTATAATGCTGAAAATCATCAATTAGCTTTACCAGCTTTAATTTTATTCTTAATCGTATTTGGAATGTTTATACGTGATAAACTCGTTAAGAATAAAGTATTCTTTACGTTATTCATGTTCATTCTGTTTATGCTTCCATATACATATTCTATGTTTAATGGTTTTTCAGCAATGCAATCTAGATGGTTTTATTTATTTGTATTTGTAATTGCCCAAACAATTGCATACATTCTAGATTGGATGATTATTCATAAGAAAGACTACAAATTACCTTATTTAATAAGTTTATTAGTGTCTATTGGATTATTCATTTATGCATTTTATAGAAAGGCAAATATAAATGTAACTGATAAACCTTTACAAGACGTTGATAACATTTTACTCGGAACTGTCGTTCTTTCTGTTATTACAGTATGTTTATGGCGTTATATTTCTAAACCTTTCATACAATTTTTAGTTGTATTGAACGTACTCGTTAGCACAATTTCTATGAATTATATGTATGCGAATAATATACTTAGCACAGTTTACGGACAGAGCCAGATTTCAACTGAAAAGTTACACGAACCAGGCTATGATAATCAAGAAGAAATTGCTGCAATTCGCTACATACAAGAAAATGATAAAGACTTTTATCGTATTCTTAATCCATATAGCGAATATAACACACCAATGCTACAAGGATATCATGGCGTAAGTACGTATCAAAGCTTGGTTAATTATTATGTCCATGACTTTATGAAAAATAAATATGGCGTATTCCAAATGTACGATACACCTTCAATGTTTTATCAAGCTGATAGTCGACTACTACTCGAAAATATGCTAGGTATAAAATATCGCGTATTAAGTGCTGATACAGATTCAAAGAATGTACCTTATGGATATAAACTATTACAGCAAGTAGGACCATATAATATTTACAAAAATGACTATGCTTTACCGTTAGGATATGTATATGATTCGGCTATAAGTGAAGAAGAATTTTCTAAATTAAACTTTGCTCAGCGTGATCAATTATTATTACATGCTGTTGTCGTTAATAATACAAAAGAATTTTCATTAAACCATTTTAATAAACAAGACCTTAAATCAAAGGCAGTATCTATTAAAACGGAAAAAGCAAAATTCGAAAACATGGAAAAACAAGAAAATAAACTAATTGTTCATGGCTTTGGAAATATGATTGTACCTATCAATTATCCTGATACACCTGGTGATCTACTGATAGAATTAAAATTAAAAAATGCAGGCACATTCAATGCAACTGTTAATGGAAAAACGATAGGAAAAGGGGACGATGCTGGTGCATACTCTTATCCGTTAGAAAGGTTTGTTTACAATTTGGGCAATGAGCGTCCAGAAAACCTAACTATCTCTATTGATATGGCAGGTGAGTATGAATTAGGTGACTTGCAAGCAAATATTGTAAACTATGAAAGTATACAAAAAGAAACAAAAAAACTAACTGAAAATAGACTTGAAAATATTTATTATAAGAACAATTATTTAAAAGGGGATATCAAATCAAATAAAGACGGGCTCTTATATCTATCTGTCCCATATAGTAAAGGCTGGACTATAAAAATTGATGGGAAAGAAACAGAATTTACGAAAGCGAATTCTGCCTTTATCGGTGTTCCAATTACAAAAGGTTCACATGTAATCGAAATGACTTACGTTACACCTTACTTCAAATTAGGTATGACTATATCAATCATCTCACTAATTATCTGTATAGCTTTACTAATTTTCAAAAATCCAAAAGCACGACGAAAATTTTCTTTTAAAAAGCAATAATGAGCACTTAATGAATCATGAAGCTATCTATTTAGATAGCTTCCTAAAATAATATCTAAATATTATTTTAATCCACTACAAACAAGGAGTGTCAAACATGACCCTTTCAATAGTTGTACCATGCTACAATGAAGAAAAGGTGCTTCGAGCCTTTTATTCAGAGACTTCCCTTGAAATTCATAAATTAACTACCGATTATGAATTTGTTTTTGTTAATGATGGTAGTAAAGATGCTACATTAAATATTTTACGTGATTTAGCTAGTGTAGATTCATCGGTACACTACATATCATTTAGTCGAAACTTCGGAAAAGAAGCTGCAATGTTAGCTGGTTTAAAATATGCTACAGGCGATGCAATTGTTATTATGGATGCTGACTTACAACACCCTCCTACGTTAATAAAAGAACTGTTAGAAGGATATAACGACGGCTACGACCAAGTCATTGCAAAAAGAACAAGAACTGGTGATTCACCCGTTCGCTCTTTCGTCTCTCGTCTTTACTATAAAGTGATGAATAAATTTGTAGATATTGAATTAGTAGACGGTATTGGTGACTTTAGACTTTTAAGTCGAAGAGCAGTAGATTCTTTATTATCTTTAAGTGAATACAACCGATTTTCAAAGGGCTTATTTTCTTGGATCGGTTATAACGAATTAATCATTGAATATGAAAATGTATTACGTTCTGATGGAGAAAGTAAATGGACCTTCTCGAAATTATTAAATTATGGAATTGATGGTGTAATTTCATTCAATAATAAACCGTTACGTCTATCTATATATCTTGGATTACTAACAACCATTTTAGGACTTTTATACGTAATCACTACGTTCGTTCAAATCATCCTCGGTGGTGTGGAAGTTCCTGGTTACTTTACTCTCATTTCCGCTATACTATTTATTGGCGGTATTCAACTCATATTCCTAGGTGTTATTGGTGAATATATCGGTCGTATTTATTATGAAACAAAACGTAGACCGCATTTTATTGTAGCTGAAAAGAAAGTTAGTGAAGTTAAACAAAAGGCATAACCAAAAAGTTACTTCTGTAGGAGAAGTAACTTTTTTATATACTAACATTTACAAACACTTCTTTTGAAAAAATATACATTTTGAAATGATAGCATTATATGAAAGAATTTAGTATCATGATTCAAGGTACTATTTCAAGTTGGACGGAGGATACTATGAGCTTATTAACAGTTGAAAAATTAGGACATACATTTGGCGATCGTACATTATTTAAAGATGTATCTATGCGATTATTAGCAGGTGAGCACGTTGGATTAGTTGGTGCAAACGGTGTTGGTAAATCAACATTCATGAATATCATTACTGGTCAGCTTATTCATGACCAAGGTCGCGTAGAATGGACACCGGGCACACATTACGGCTACTTAGATCAGCATACTGTTTTAACACCTGGGCGTACAATCCGTGACGTACTAGCGGATGCATTTTTACCGTTATTCGAAAAGGAAAAAGCTTTAAATGAAGTTACAGAAAAAATGGGAACTGCTACACCAGAAGAACTAGAAGAACTTCTTGAGCAAATGGCAGAAATACAAGATGCACTTGAAGCAGGTGGTTTCTACTTACTAGATATGAAAATTGAAGAGGCTGCACGTGGTCTTGGAATTGATGCAATTGGTTTAGATCGTGATGTTTCAGCATTAAGTGGTGGACAACGTACAAAGGTATTGCTTGCAAAGCTATTACTTGAACAGCCAGAAGTGTTATTGCTTGATGAACCTACTAACTATTTAGACGTTGAACATATTCATTGGTTAACAAATTATTTGAAAGAATATCCACATGCATTCTTATTAATTTCTCATGATACGGAATTTATGAACAAATGTGTTGATGTTATTTTCCATCTAGAATTCACAAAAATGACACGCTATACAGCGACATATGAAAAATTCCTAGAACTAGCAGAAATCAATAAAAATCAACATATAAACGCTTATGAAAAACAGCGCGAGTTTATCAAAAAGCAAGAAGACTTCATTGCAAAGAATAAAGCTCGTTATTCAACGACAGGTCGTGCAAAGAGTCGTCAAAAACAACTTGATCGCATGGAGCTTATTGATCGTCCGGAAACAGCAATTAAACCGGAATTCTCATTTAAAGAAAGTCGTGCAAGTAGTCGCTTCGTCTTTGAAGGTGAAAATGTAGAAATCGGATATACACATCCGCTACTACCAAAGCTATCAATGACGATTGAACGTGGTGAAAAAATTGCTATTGTTGGATGTAATGGTGTTGGTAAATCAACGTTGCTAAAAACAATCTTAGGTAAAATTAAACCTTTAAGCGGTAAAACAAGTCTTGGTGACTTCTTAGAGCCTGCATACTTTGAACAAGAAGTTAAAGCTGATAATATAACACCAATTGATGATGTATGGAATACATTCCCTGGCCTAGACCAGCATCAAATTCGTGCGATGTTAGCAAAATGCGGATTAAAAAATGAACATATTTCTCGCCCATTAAGTCAATTAAGTGGTGGAGAACAAGCAAAAGTTCGTTTATGTAAGCTAATGGGTGAGGAAAGTAACTGGCTATTATTTGATGAGCCGACAAACCATCTTGATGTTACAGCAAAAGCGGAACTTAAGAAGGCTATGAAAGCATATAAAGGAACAATTCTCCTTGTATGTCACGAACCGGACTTCTATGAAGATTGGATCACAAAAGTTTGGGATGTTGAAGAATGGTCTCAAAATAGTAAGTAGTCTTTAAGAAAAAACTCCTTGTGTAGACAAGGAGTTTTTTACTTATTTTTATTAAGAATTTTTTATATTGTAGTATCCTATAAGGCGTAATCGAAATTCTTTTAATTCCGGATACGCCTCTAAATTTGCTAACATACCTCTAATTACCGGAATTCTTGGATTAAGCAATCGTATTTCCGCCTCTAAAACATCTAATGTAACCAACAGCTCATCATCCTCTAATTGATCAGCTAAAGTGCGCTTAAATACAATAATCTCTTTTAAAAAATGTTCTTTAACTTGTTCCTTAATAAGCTCTGATTTACAAAGGAATTCTCCAAGCTTTTCTTCATGTAAAATAGGTTCTTCCGAAGATTCTACTAAGCCATCTACTAAATTATCTACTCTTTTTAAAATAAAAGCAGCTACATACGATAAATCAATTTCTGGTGCTTGTAAAATAATTAATTCTAAATACCCACGGCATATGCCTTCTACCATAATTACTAAATCCAATAAATATGGCATAACCTTTTCACCATAAATGGACAATAAACTATCCCGATAAAATGCATGAGACTCTAACTTCATCCGCATCATAAATTCTTCTACTTCTTTATTAAACGGAATCGCATTTTCTCTCGCATGCATAATAATAAATTCTTTATGCTTTTGTATATCATTAAACTGACAATGTAATTGTTTTGCAAATTTTTCACGTGGTAATAAAGACTCTTGTTCAATATCCAGCATTTTTTTTTGGATTTTGTCATAATAATATCGAAGTGTCGCTAATAAAAGCTCATCTTTCGATTTAAAATATAAGTAAAAAGCTCCCTTAGATATACCACTAGCTGTCACAATTTCCTGCACTGATGTCGCATTTACACCCTTAGTAGCAAATAACTTCATAGCCGATTCTATAATTAAACGCTCTTTTTCTTTCATATCTTCTCTCCTAAATTTAATCTCGCATCTTATTATAAATGTATTATACCATCTCTTTTTATTGACGATTGACCGAACGGTCAGTTATATTATGTATTAGACTGACCAGTTGGTCAATATAATAAAAAGGGAGCGCAAACATGAACAAAATCATCAATTTCTCGTTAAAAAATAAGTTCGCAGTTTGGCTACTAACCATTATTGTTACTATTGCGGGGATCTACTCTGGACTCAATATGAAGCTGGAAACAATCCCTGATATTACAACACCGATTGTGACAGTAACTACGGTCTATCCTGGTGCTACACCAGAAGAAGTAGCTGATAAAGTTTCAAAGCCGATGGAAGAACAACTACAAAATTTAAGCGGTGTTAACGTTGTGAGTTCATCATCTTTTCAAAACGCATCTTCTATCCAAGTAGAATACGATTTTGATAAAAATATGGAAAAAGCAGAAACAGAAATTAAAGAAGCTCTCACAAATGTAAAACTCCCAGAAGGTGTTAAAGATCCTAAAGTTTCACGAGTAAACTTCAATGCTTTCCCAGTTATTTCGTTAAGCGTAGCAAGCAAGAATGAATCTTTAGCTACCTTAACTGAAAATGTAGAAAAAAATGTTGTACCAGGATTAAAAGGACTTGATGGTGTTGCATCTGTCCAAATTGCTGGCCAACAAGTAGATGAAGTACAGCTTGTCTTCAAGAAAGATAAAATGAAAGAATTAGGACTAAGTGAAGATACTGTAAAAAATGTGATTAAGGGATCGGATGTATCTTTACCACTTGGCTTATACACATTTAAAGACACGGAAAAATCAGTTGTTGTAGATGGCAATATTACAACGATTAAAGCATTAAAAGAACTTAAAATTCCAGCTATACCTTCCTCACCTAACGGTCAAGGTAGTCAAAATGCTGGCGCTGGTGCACAAACGCCGCAAATGAATCCAGCTGCTATGAACGGGATTCCAACAGTTACATTAGACGAAATTGCTGACATTAAAGAAATTGGGAAAGCAGAATCCATTTCTCGAACAAATGGAAAAGAAGCAATTGGAATTCAAATTGTGAAGGCCTCTGATGCAAATACAGTTGATGTTGTAAATGCAGTAAAAGATAAAGTAAAAGATCTTGAGAAAAAATATAAAGATTTAGAGATCATTTCAACATTCGACCAAGGTGCACCTATTGAAAAATCAGTTGAAACAATGCTAAGCAAAGCAATTTTCGGTGCTATCTTTGCGATTGTTATTATTATGCTGTTCCTACGAAATATTCGAACAACGTTAATTTCTGTCGTTTCAATACCACTTTCTTTATTAATTGCTGTTTTAGTCATAAAGCAAATGGATATTACGCTTAACATTATGACACTTGGAGCAATGACCGTTGCTATAGGCCGCGTTGTCGATGACTCAATTGTTGTTATTGAAAATATTTACCGACGTATGTCGTTATCAGAAGAGAAATTACGTGGAAAAGATTTAATTCGTGAAGCTACGAAAGAAATGTTTATCCCGATTATGTCTTCCACCATTGTAACAATTGCTGTATTTTTACCGCTTGGACTAGTAAAAGGTATGATTGGTGAAATGTTCTTACCATTCGCCTTAACTATCGTCTTTGCTTTATTAGCATCATTACTAGTAGCAGTTACAATCGTACCGATGCTAGCTCATTCCTTATTTAAGAAAGAGAGCATGAGGGAAAAAGAAGTACATCATGAAGAAAAACCAAGTAAATTAGCAAATGGATATAAACGCATACTTGCATGGGCTTTAAATCACAAAATTATTACATCAAGTATCGCTGTCCTTCTATTAGTTGGTAGCCTTGCACTTGTACCAGTTATCGGTGTAAGTTTCTTACCTTCTGAAGAAGAAAAAATGATTATTGCAACATATAATCCTGAACCAGGTCAAACGTTAGAAGACGTTGAAAAAATTGCAACAAAAGCTGAGAAGCACTTCCAAGATAATAAAGACGTCAAAACAATTCAGTTCTCATTAGGTGGAGAGAATCCAATGAGTCCTGGTCAATCAAACCAAGCAATGTTCTTCGTGCAATATGATAACGACACGAAAAACTTCGAAAAAGAGAAAGAACAAGTCGTTAAAGATTTACAGAAGATGTCTGGCAAAGGCGAATGGAAAAACCAAGACTTCGGAGCAAGTGGCGGTAGTAATGAAATTAAACTATACGTTTACGGAGATAGCTCAGAAGACATTAAGCCTGTCGTAAAAGATATTCAAAATATCATGAAGAAAAATAAAGACTTAAAAGATATAGATTCTAGTATTGCAAAAACATATGCAGAGTACACTTTAGTCGCAGATCAAGAAAAGCTGAGTAAAATGGGCTTAACGGCTGCTCAAATTGGAATGGGACTTTCTAATCAACATGATCGCCCTGTTCTGACAACAATTAAAAAAGACGGTAAAGATATCAATGTATATGTAGAAGCTGAAAAACAAAATTATGAAACAATCGATGACTTAACAAATCGCAAAATTACAACACCACTTGGTAATGAAGTAGCTGTGAAAGATGTTATGACTGTAAAAGAAGGTGAAACATCGAATACAGTAACACACCGAGATGGACGTGTTTATGCAGAGGTTAGTGCAAAACTAACATCTGATGACGTTTCAAAAGCATCTGCCGCAGTCCAAAAAGAAGTAGATAAAATGGATCTTCCTTCTGGTGTAGATGTTTCTATGGGCGGTGTTACTAAAGATATTCAAGAATCATTCAAGCAACTTGGCCTAGCGATGTTAGCTGCGATTGCCATTGTATACTTCGTTCTTGTCGTTACATTTGGTGGTGCCCTAGCACCATTCGCAATTTTATTCTCGCTACCATTTACAATTATTGGGGCTCTTGTTGCCTTATTAATCTCTGGTGAAACATTAAGTGTATCTGCAATGATTGGTGCGCTTATGTTAATCGGTATCGTTGTAACAAACGCAATCGTGCTTATCGACCGCGTTATTCATAAGGAAAATGAAGGACTATCAACACGTGAAGCTTTATTAGAAGCTGGTGCAACACGCCTTCGTCCAATTTTAATGACTGCAATTGCAACAATCGGTGCTCTTATTCCGCTTGCATTAGGATTTGAAGGTAGTGGCTTAATTTCTAAAGGACTTGGCGTAACGGTAATTGGTGGATTAACAAGTTCAACGTTATTAACACTTCTTATTGTTCCAATCGTTTATGAAGTATTAAGCAAATTTAAAAAGAAAAAAACAAAATAACAAAAAAATAACCTCGCTAACTGCGAGGTTATTTTTTATTTCCAAACAAGATTAGGAAATCGCCATAGCCTTCTTTCTCTAATTCCTCTTTTGAAATAAATCGAAGAGCTGCGGAATTAATACAGTAACGAAGGCCATTTGGTCCTGGACCATCTGGAAATACGTGCCCAAGATGTGAATCTCCTTCTTTACTTCTCACTTCTGTACGTGTCATATTATGACTCACATCCATCTTTTCTTTCACACTTGCTGACATCACTGGTTTTGTAAAACTAGGCCATCCACATCCACTATCAAATTTATCTAGAGAAGTAAACAACGGCTCACCTGAAACGATGTCGACATAAAGACCTTCCTCTTTATGGTTCCAATACTCATTTCGAAATGGTGGTTCTGTACCATTTTCCTGTGTTACATAATACTGCATCTCATTGAGTTTTTCTTTTAAATGAGCATTATCCTTTGGCCAATGTTGCTTAATAAAAGCATCTCGTCCTGAGCCTTTACGATATAACTCATAGCGGAATGTATTTTTCTTATGGTATCCTTGGTGATATTCTTCAGCTGGATAAAATGTAGCTGCTGGTAGTATTTTTGTCGCAATTGGTTTTGAAAAGCGTCCACTCTGCTCCAGCTCTTCTTTTGAGGCCTCTGCTTTTTTATGTTGTTCTTCATTATGATAAAAAATCACCGTTTCATAAGACTGTCCGCGGTCGTGGAATTGTCCACCAATATCGGTCGGATCAATTTGTCTCCAATATATATTTAACAATTCCTCATACGGCATTTTATTTGCATCAAATGTAATTTGTACTGCCTCATAATGTCCCGTCGTTTCTGAACATACTTCTTTATACGTTGGATTCTCTTTATGACCACCTGTGTAGCCAGAAACAACCTTTATAATCCCTTCCATCTCTTCAAATGGTGAAACCATACACCAGAAGCACCCTCCAGCAAATGTAGCCAATTCTACCTTTTCATTTACAGCCATTACTTCACCCCTATTCTATGTTCTGCTTACAGTATGGCATAAGAAACATCATATTATAAAAGAAAAAGCACCGAACATCGATGCTTTTTCTTTACTTCACTTTATTTTTTCCAACATCCTTCTCCATTTCATCACTTGTCACATCTAAAACATCTAATAAGAAGATGAAGATTGGAATACCGATAATTAATCCCCATACACCTAAGAAGTGTTCTGAGAAGATTAATACCATAAATGTATAAAAAATCGGTAAATTTGTTTTTTGCGACATAAACTTCGGGTTTAATACGTAACTTTCAAGCGCATGAATCACTGTTACGATAACCAAAATATAAACAACGTACATGATACCGCCAATATTGTAAGCAATCATACAAAGTGGGAATAACGAAATGATAACCCCCGCTACTGGAATTAAGCCAAGCAAGAAAATCATTAACGCTAAACCTAATAATTGCGGGAATCCTAATATCCATAATGCGATAACTGAAAGAACGCAGTTAACAACAGCAATTAAAAATTGCGCCTCGATTACCTTTCCAAATGAACGTGCAAATTTCTTTCCGAAGTACTCAATTTCAGTATAGAAAATTGCAAGCCTGCTTTCTTTAAACTTTGCAGTAAAACCGACAATACGAGATTTTTCTAATAAGAAAAACAAACTCAAAATTAAAGAAAGTAAAACTTGAAGGCCAAATTTACCAACATTCGTAATCGATTTATACAAAATGTCTACGCCTTGTCCTACATATTTAGAAAGCTCCATATGATTGACAGCATTAACTGCATACTTAATTAGTTCACTATCTGGTGGGTTTCTTAAAAATACATTGAATTGGTAAATCAGTTGTGAAATTTGTATCGTCAATACTGGTAAATATTTAAATAGCGTAATAGCAATTCCACCAATTAACATTACATATAGAAACGCTATAATAATTTTTCGATTAATAGGCATGAAATGATCTAATTTGCGTGAAATAAACTTTTGGAATCGATCCATTAAATACGTGAGAATAAACGTAATTAATATTAAATTCAACATACTTTGCAGCCCGTATAACACGAGAGCAAGTATTACTAATACGAGTAACCTCTGGAATCCTTTGCTTTGAAACAGGTTTTTTATTTGCATAATCGACGAATACTCTCTCCTGTCCTATAAACTAAAACGTTAATAAGTAGATTTCTCTCTCTTTTCTACTTTTAATTATTCATTCATATTAAGATTTTTATAAACTCATTATATGCCTACCTTACCAGGTATATAGTAGCCTACTTCTTATTTTACAATACAATGACCTAATTCAAAACGTATTCTACATAGTATTAATGAAGATTTAAGGAAACTTACATTTTTTAATAGGTCTTACCACTACTGTAACATAAAAAGCAAGCTATCAGTAGAAATCTGTCCTACAAATAGCTTGCTTTTCTTATTTTTTAAGTAAGTTTTACTATCCAATGAATGGCATGAACATTGGGATGACAACTACTGTTACAACCCCAACTACCGTTACAGCAATACTTGCCATCGCTGCCTCTACCTCACCCATTTCAATTCCTACTGCAACTCCTAATGCATGACCCGCTGTTCCAAGTGCTAAACCTTTTGCAATCGGATGTTTCACTCTAAATGTTTTTAAGAATAATGCTCCTAATGCGTATACGATAACTGCGTTGAAAATAACTGCAAACGATGTAATTGCTGGAATACCACCAATACTTTCTGAAATTGGTAACGCAATTGCTGTTGTTGCTGCTTGTGGTAGCATTGAATTCATTACTGCTGTATCTAAACCGATTGCTTTTGCAACAATGAACACGACAATTACTGAGCAAATAGATCCAACCACGATAGCTGATAAAATTTGCCACCAATATTTTTTCAACTTATCAACTTGTTTATATAGTGGGATAGCGAATGCAATTGTTGCTGGCTCTAAGAAGAAACTAATCATTTTTCCGCCAGTATTATATTCTTCAAAAGTAAAGTTACCTACCTTTAGAAATACAATCCCTAATACCATCGCCACGAATAATGGTGTAAATAGGAAGAACCCTTTTGAATGCTTGAATAATAATGTTCCGATTCCGTATGCGATTAATGAAACGACGATTCCGAAATATGGAGTCATTGTGCTTGCCATGTTCATTACCTCCCAACAATATATAAATACAATGGTTACGCAACCTTTCCGTGCTTGCGTCCTTTATTTACTACTTTCAATTCTTTTGTATCTTCTGTTTCTTTTTCATCTTTTCCTAAAATAAATTGTGCAAATAATCCTGTTACAGCGAGTAAAATAACTGTTGCTACAACAATTACAGTTAAAATTTGTACAAAGTATTGTCCCATTACACCAAGAGAATTAATAACTGAAATACCTGATGGGACGAATAAGAATCCAATAATACCTGTTAAAGCTGTTCCGAGTGATTCAACTTGCTCCAATTTAATAACTTTTAAACATAATAGACTAAATAAAATAACTAACCCGATTACCGATGAAGGCATTGGAATTGGTAAATGTGTTGCAATAATATTAGAAATTAACATAATAGCTGAGAATATGAATGCTTGTGATAAGAAACTATATACTTTTTTCGTACTCATTTTGGCCACCTCTTTCGATTTGGTACCTTTATTGTATAGGATATAACCGCCTAAGTAAGCGTTTACATAACGGAATGTCAAATATACAGAATCAGTTACAAATATAAAAGGATGAAATACAAAAGCTGCTTCTTAAATACGAAGCAGCTTCTTGAGTTCTTTTGCATATGTACGACTAACAGGTACTTTTGATCCTTCTTTCATAATTAAATTATAAGTAGAGTTAAACCATGGCTGAATTTCAGTAATATGATTAATATTTGCAATAAAGCTACGATGAACACGCATGAAACTTACTTGCGGCAACTTCTTTTCCAAAATCACAAGTGTATCGTGTGTTACATATGTTTCCCTCATTGTTTTTACTGTCACTTTTCCGTCCACAAGTCCTACATATACAATATCTTCAATATTAACAAGTACGATTGATTCTTCAATTGGTAATGCTAATTTATGCATCTCTACTGTTACATCTGTCCCCTTTATTTCGTGCTTCGTTTCTATTTGCGATTGTTTTTGTTTTTTATACTTCTTTAATGTCTGCACAATACGCTCTTCATCAAATGGTTTTAAAATGTAGTCTAACGCATCTACTTCAAATGCTTGCAGTGCATATTGATCATAGGCAGTAGCAAATACAATTGCAGGTGGATTTTTCATCTTCTTTAATATATTGGCGATTTCAAATCCGTTATCATCGGATAATTGAATATCTAAAAACACAATATCTGGTCTACTTTGCATTAGTTCTTCTAATGCGTCTTCCACACAATCAGCCTCACCAATTATCTCAACTTCTTTCGTTCTCTCTAATAAATACTTTAGTTCATCACGTGCTAACATTTCATCGTCAACTACTAATACTTTTAACAATCTGCTCTTCCTCCCCTACTTTTTTTGGAATAACAAAAGTAATCTCTGTCCCCTCATTTAATTCACTTTCGATATGAAGCATCGTTTCTTTTCCAAATAATCCAATAAGACGTTCATTAATATTATATAAAGCTGTTCCAGTCCCTTTCTTTGACGAAACTACCATCTTTCCTAATTGTTCTAAACGTTCTTCCTCAATTCCCTGCCCATTATCTTTTACTTCAAAATGAACCATACCCTCTTTTTCAAAAACATGCACTTCTACTTCACATACTGGTTGCTTCTTCGGAAAAGCGTGTCGCAATGCATTTTCAACCAATAGTTGAAGAACAAATGGTGGTACTAAAGTTGTCTTTAGCTCGTCCTCAATATACATCTTTACCTCATACTTATTTGGGAACCTTGCTTGTTCTAAGGATAAATATGCCTGTACATGGTTTAATTCTTGTTCTAGTGGAATCAATAACTGACGTGCCCCTTGCAAATTACATCGGAAATATACGCTAAGCTGTAATAATAACTTCCTTGCTTTTTCTACATCTGTTCGGCATAAAGCTGATACTGTATTAATCGCATTAAATAAAAAATGCGGGTTAATTTGTGCTTGTAATGCCTTTATTTCCGCATCTTGCAATAATTTACTTTGCAACTCAGCTTCACCTAATTCAAGTTGTGTAGAGAATATTTTTGCTAATCCTTCTGCTAATTCCTCTTCCACACGACTTAACTGGTTAGGATTTTTGAAATACAGTTTTAATGTCCCTATTGTATTTCCATGTGAAGTTAGTGGAATAACAATCGCCGCTTGCAAAGGGCAGCCTTCATGTTGACAATTAATAACCTCACGTGATTTTGCTTTCATTATTTTCCCTGTGTGTAACACTTCTTTCGACAAACCAGTTATTAAACTATGTGACGGAATATGGTGATCTGATGCTAATCCAACATGAGCTAATATTTTCTCTGTATCTGTTAAGGATACCGCATCTGTTCCTGTAAAGCGGTGAATAATTTGTGCCACATGCTTACACGATTCTTCTGTTAAGCCTTGGCGAAAATATGGTAACGTTTTATCTGCAATACGTAATACCTTATGAGTCTGAAGTGCCTTTGCGTTCTCTTCCTGACGCAAAATAGCTTGTATCATAGAAAGTAAAATAAAACTTCCAAAACTATTTACAAGGATCATTGGTATCGCAATTGTTTTCACAATGCTCATTCCATCCTCTACAATTAATAGGATCATAATCATTTCTAAAGAAACGATAAAAACACTTAAAATCGCTGAAAACTTAGGGGTAATTGTACGGTTATATTTTTTAAAAATGTATCCGATATAACCAGTTATAACGCCTGCTAAAATTGAAGAGATTGCACAACTTAGAGCTGTCGTCCCTCCAAGCATATAACGGTGAATAACAGCAATTGATCCTACCCCAATTCCGACGATAGGACCACCAAGCAATCCACTAATTCCAACACCCATAATACGTGTATTTGCAATGGTACTCGATGATGAAACACCTTGTAACCAATTTTCATTCATAATCGTATTTCCTGCTATTTCAATCCCAGTGTAATTGCTTACAATTGTAAATACCGAAAAAATACAAATAAGCTTAAGCTTATCTACATAGCCATCCTGTTTATGAAGGAGGCGTCTGAAAGTTTTAATATGAGAGAGTAAAAATCCTAAAATAACTATAAGTCCGACTCGTTCAATCATCATGAGTACTAAATTTAGCATCTTTGATTCATTCCTTTTTATTTAGTTAGTTTTATTATGGGAAAATAATGAAGTCGGCGTCAAGAAGAACGAAATGTTTTTTGAAATATTTTACACATAATAACTTCCTCTTTATTTGACAATACATATAGAAGAGTGCTAAAAATAAAGTAATATAATACAGTCCTTTAACCCAACCCCGTGAGGTTGAGAAGGAAGTCGGAATACAATATACGTATGTTCTTTTCTTGGGGATACGTATGCTTTTTTGGCCTTCTCATCATATCAGGTGAGAAGGCCTTTTGTTATTCTTCCATAGCGACTGTAGAAAATAAGGAGGAGTAATAATGAACGTCACTACTGATGTACAACAAACAACAGAGGAGACAAAAGCGAAAAGATATAAAACATTATTTGGTTCTGCGCTAGGATATGCAGCAGAAGGTTTAGATATGTTGCTATTATCTTTCGTACTTGTCTATATTTTAAAAGAGTTTCACTTAAGTCCTGTTGAAGGTGGAAACTTAACTTTAGCTACCACAATAGGAATGTTAATTGGTTCTTATTTATTTGGATTTATTGCTGATTTATTTGGCCGTATTCGTACAATGGCCTTCACAATCTTACTGTTTTCACTAGCAACCGCACTCATTTATTTCGCAACAGACTACTGGCAATTATTAATTCTGCGCTTTTTAGTTGGAATGGGAGTTGGTGGTGAATTCGGAATCGGAATGGCCATCGTAACAGAAACATGGTCTAAAGAAATGCGCGCTAAAGCGACATCTGTTGTTGCACTTGGATGGCAATTTGGTGTACTGATTGCTTCACTCCTTCCAGCATTTATTGTCCCACACTTTGGATGGAGAGCCGTTTTCTTATTTGGATTAATTCCAGCTTTACTAGCTGTCTATGTCCGTAAAAGTTTAAGTGAACCGAAAATATGGGAGCAAAAACAACGCTACAAAAAGGAACTATTGCAAAAAGAAGCTGCAGGTAAATTAACAACTACTGAAGCAGAACAACTAAAACATATAAAAAAATTTCCACTTCGAAAGTTATTTACCAATAAAAAAGTAACAATTACAACAATTGGTCTTATTATTATGTCGTTCATCCAAAACTTCGGATATTACGGAATCTTCACATGGATGCCCACTATTTTAGCAAATAAATATAACTATACATTAGCAAAAGCAAGTGGCTGGATGTTCATTTCTACCATCGGTATGCTAATTGGAATTGCAATCTTTGGTATTCTAGCTGATAAAATTGGTCGCCGTAAAACTTTTGCAATCTATTATATTGGCGGTACAGTATACTGTCTCATTTACTTCTTCTTATTCACAGATTCAACATTATTATTATGGGGAAGTGCATTGCTTGGATTCTTTGCAAATGGAATGATGGGAGGATTTGGAGCAATTTTAGCTGAAAACTATCCTGCTGAAGCTCGCTCTACCGCCGAAAACTTTATTTTCGGTACAGGACGTGGGTTAGCTGGATTTGGGCCTGTTATTATTGGCTTACTTGCTACAGCTGGCAACCTACTTGGAGCATTGTCCTTGATTTTTATCATCTACCCAATCGGGTTAATTACAATGCTACTATGTGTACCAGAAACAAAGGGAAAAGTATTAGATTAAACGTAAAAGAGGAAGCATCTCATTTAAGATGCTTCCTCTTTTACGTTTTTATTTATTTTGATTTACTAGCCTTCTGAAATAAGAATGCAGTTTTATCTTCTTCTTTTACAATACCTTGTTTTAATGCTAATTCTCCCGCAACTTTAGGCGCTAACCATAGCATTGGGAATAACAAAATTGATACCGGAACTGCCGTCACCACGATAAACGATTGTAGCGCATTAATACTTCCTTCACCCATATATAAAAGAATTGCTGCAACTGCGCCCATAATAAGCGACCAAAAAATTCGCAAACTAATTCTAGGATCTCCGTCTCCAGTCACTGCCATTGAAATAGAATACGCCATTGAATCTCCTGTTGTCACTACAAATAAAATTGTTAATAAAAGAAATGCTGGTCCAATAATATTAGAAAGTGGCAATTGCCCTGTAATTGCAATCATAGCTGCCGGCATACCAGATTCACTTAATGCGTCCGAGATAGACCCAGGATTCATCAACTCATAAAACACGCCTGATCCACCTAATATAGTAAACCAAAATGTTGTAATAATAGGTGCGATAATTCCAATTGCAACGATGATTTCTCGAATCGTTCTCCCTCTTGAAATTCGACTCACTAAAATTGCCATCATTGGTCCGTATCCAATAAACCATCCCCAGAAAAAGATTGTCCAAGATCCTAACCAACTTGTATCACCACGGTATGTGCTCATCGGTATAAACTCATTTACATAAAATCCAAACGAAGAAACAAACGAATCAATAATAAATCCACCTGGCCCAAATAGTAATATGAATGCCATTAACACAATTGCTAATCTAACATTTAAATTACTTATAATTTGAATCCCTTTATCAATACCTGTTACTGCCGATATGGTAGACACGGCCACCACACAAACAATAATTGCTAATTGAGTAGTAAACACATCAGAAACTCCAAATAATTCTTGTAATCCATAACTTGCTTGTAAACCTAAAAATCCAATTGGGCCAATTGTACCTGCAGCTACTGCAATAATTGCAGCTGCATCAATTATCGTTCCAAGCAGGCTCTTTCTTAATTTTTCCCCAAAAATAGGATATAAAAGTGTTCGAGGTTTTAGCGGCATATCTTTATGATAATGTCCATACATCATAACTACCGCACTAATTGTACCTAAAATCGTCCATGCTAAAAATCCCCAATGCATATAACTTTGTGCTAAAGCAGGCATGACTGCTTCTTTCGTTCCAGCAGATATACCATCATGTATTGGTGGCACCGTCATCAAATGATACATTGGCTCTGCTGCTGCCCAAAAAACGCCACCTCCAGCAAGTAATGTAGACATAATAATAGCAAGCCATTTTGCCGTACTAATCTCAGGTTTTTCTAATCCCCCAAGCTTAACTCTCCCATATTTGGAGAAAGCCATACACATCGCAACAATAAATGTACCTAATAATAAAACTTGCCAGAAGGCACCGAAATATTTAATTGAAAAAGCGAAACTTTTATTAATCGCACTCTCTACATAATCCTTGTTCAAAAAAACTGCAATTACAAATAATAAAAGTGAACCACCACTAATAATAAATACAGGCCAATCAGTTTTTCGACTCTTCATCCTCATTTATACTTCCTCCTTCCTCAGCAATCTAAAAAAACAACTTTATTATGTTTTATTGTTTAAACCTAAAACATAATAATTATATATGCATAACATTTTATCGACTTCCCACATACTTATGTTGTCCCTAAAAATATGCCAAATCCCTTATTAAAAAGAAAAATTCTCTTCCTCTTACATAAAAAAGCAAAACAAAAGACCTTATATTTCTATAAGGTCTTCGAAACAGAAATTTGATTATAACATAAGGTACTCCTTGGTTCAAAAAGCCTCTTCCAAAAATAACCGAGAGTAAAGGCTTCCATTTGCTACATAACAGTAATTAAAAAAAATATATTTTGCAGAAAAAAACTGCACTAAATATTATTTATGAAAGAAATTTGGCTTCAAAATTTCATTCGGATACGGTTTATGATAAATGTGAGTGGTAGCTGGAGATAATGGCGGAATAAGCCATACCCAATTACCTGTTACAACACGACCACAAGCAGCTTCTTGCTTCTCAAATTGCTGAAATTGTTGTGCAGCAGTATGGTGATCAACAATACTAACTCCTTGTTTTTTAAAGGAGTGTAGTACGGCAATATTCAACTCAATTAGCGCCTTATCTTTCCATAAGGTACCGTTTCTCGATGTATCTAAATCCATCATCTCCGCAACAGCCGGAAGTAAATTATAACGATCATGATCTGCTAAGTTGCGCGCCCCAATTTCTGTTCCCATATACCATCCATTGAACGGAGCGGCTGTATAAGAAATACCGCCAATTTCTAAACGCATATCTGAAATCATTGGAACACCATACCATTTCACTCCAAGTGATGAAATAGGGTATTCTGGGTGTTCAATTGGCACTTCTTTTACTTCTTCTCTCGGAATTTCTTTATATGTAGGTGCCTTCCCGTTTATAGAGAACACAAGTGGCAATACATCGAAATTCGTACCTTCTCCTTGCCAACCAAGCCCCTGACAAAAGTCCGTAAATGTAGCGGAATGAGAATCACCAATCACTCCCGTTTCTGTTTTATATCCTGCATATCGAATCAATTGGTGATTATAAATTCTTATATTATTTTCTTCACCTTGATATTGCTTAAAAATCGTAATGGTTGGTTTAACTTTCCCGTCGTTCGTTGCATATTTAATATGATGAATTAATGCATTATATACACCCTCTTCATCATTTACTTCGCGCGCATCTAATATGTGCATCTTACTCCAAAATAGTCTTCCAATACATCTATTACTGTTACGCCATGCCATTCGTGAACCATGAACAAGTTCTTCAAATGTATGCTCATATGTCCCTGTCTTCTCTATCTCAATTTGAATTTCTTTTATACGTTCTTCTATCAATTGTTCTTTATGAAGCTCCTTATAACAAATCGTAATAAAATTACTTGCTTCTTCTATTAATTGTTTCGTTTTACTCATAAACAATCTCCTTCTATTTCAACAAAACCCTGCTACTTTACAGTATAAGCAAAAAGGATAGGAGTCACAAATGAAAGTGAGAGTGTTACTTTTATTGTAATATTTTTCAGAAAATTAATGGACTTACTATTGACTTATATGGAAAATGGGTGTATTTTTGACTCAGGTAAAGTATTTTTACCTAGACCAACTTTTTAAATAGAAAGACCTGCGGTAGTATGTCAACTGAGAAATAACAAAGTTTAAAGTTGCCAAAGGTCAATTTGTTTAAAAAAGGCATCACGAAACTAAACCAGTAACGAATGTAATTTACTGGAAAATAATGAAAGGTAGCGATGACAAAAATTTATGTCATTCTTTCACACACCTTCCAGGCGTAAAAAGTTGGTGGCTACGTAGTAGCGCATCCACCAATCGCACAAATTTTCTTGCGGTTAGAACGAGTGCACGTTTGTGTTGATGTTTTGGTACTTCATTATATTTTTTCACGTAATACTCTTGATAATCTGATACATGCTTTCTTACTGAATTGGCGGCTTCAACTAAGTAATAACGCAAGTAATGATTACCTGTACGGGATAATGAAGTATCTTCAGCTGTAAAACGACCAGATTGGTGCTTTCGCCAGTATAATCCAGCGTATTTGGCTATTTTTGTTTCATCGTCAAATCTTTCGATTTGGCCAATTTCAGCAATGATACCGGCAGCGAAAACAGGACCTACTCCAGGAATAGATTCAAGTGTTTGGGTCAAACCAGCCATGATTTTTTTAATAGACTTTTCTAATTCCTTGATTTGCTGTTGAAACGTACGAATGACTGCGATGGATGTACCTAAGATGACATCTATTGAATCTTCTACAACCTTATCCAAGCGATAAGAAGCTTTCACAGCTTTTTGAATGGATGCTGCTACGCATTTTGGATCACCAAAACGGTTTCGACTTTTTTCCTGTAGGAACTCAGCGAGTTCTTCTAAAGGCATATTAGCTAGTTCCTCTAAGCTGAATTTTTCAAGAAATAGTTCTGTCATGGCGCTACCAAATACGGAAGTATCCACCTCTTGTGAAAATGTATTACATTTAAAACTTAGGTGTTGAAGAAAGTGTTGTTTTTCTTTCGTTAACATTTTGACAAGTTGGTATCGTGATCGAGTTAATTGCTGCAGTGCCACGTACTGGCTTTCTTTTACGATAGACATTTGATTGCGGCCAAATCGTAAGTAATCAGCAATGACATAGGCATCAATCTCATCGGTTTTATTCATGTCAGAATAGCTTTTCTTAAAATTTGCGACTTGCTTTGGGTTTAGGAGAAATACTTTTGCTCCAAAACGCTGTAAATCTATATCATGGTGAAGAAACATAGAAGGATGAAAGCTGTAAACAGAGGTGGATTCTAGGCCAATCTTAAGGATGTCGACCTCTTTCCCTGCAACACACTGTAATAATTTTTCTTTGAGTGTAGTAGCTCCTGGTAGGTCATTACTGACCGAAAAAGAATCCAGTTTTTCTCCATCACCATTTAAAAAGCAAACTTTCATATCAAACGAACTTACATCTAAACCAACAAATAATCTCATGTAAGAGACCTCCCTTCTATATTAGAATCATTTCTTGGACGTCTCGAGATATCTCTAGTGTGTACGCCGACCAACAACCTCGTGTATGAGAGCTAGTCCTGAATCGAAAGCCGCCCTAGAGCTACTATCATCTAGGTTCGAGGGGCAGGCTGCTCAGCCTGCGAGTAGGGAGTCCCGCACGTTCACTGAGAAACACTCTTCAAATGTGGTAAATCCACAGGAGGTGAAAGAATTGTCCCAAATGATCCTACAATCATTATCTAGAAATATCTTGAGACGTCCAAGTATTTTTATTTATAGGGCTCTTATTAAGAAGAAAATCTAAGCCTGTAATAGGGCTTAAATATTAATATACGAGGAGGTAATGTTATGTCTTCATTTCAATTGCCAAAGCTTTCATATGACTATGATGAACTAGAGCCACATATTGATAGCAATACACTTTCCATTCATCATGGAAAGCACCATGCGACATACGTAAACAATTTAAATGCTACTTTAGAAAATTATACTGAATTACATAATAAATCTTTAGAAGAATTGCTATGTAATTTAGATACTTTACCGAAGGAAATTGTTACAGCTGTACGAAATAACGGTGGCGGTCACTATTGTCATAGTCTTTTTTGGGAAGTGATGAGCCCACGAGGTGGCGGTGAGCCTAATGGAGACGTTGCAAAAGTAATTGATTATTATTTCAATACCTTTGACAACTTAAAAGATCAACTTTCCAAAGCAGCTATTAGTCGTTTTGGAAGTGGCTATGGATGGCTTGTTCTTGACGGTGAGGAACTCTCTGTTATGAGTACACCAAATCAAGATACGCCTTTGCAAGAAGGGAAAATCCCCTTACTCGTAATTGATGTATGGGAACATGCTTATTATTTAAAGTATCAAAATAGGCGCCCAGAGTTTGTTACCAACTGGTGGCATACAGTAAACTGGGACCAAGTAAACGAGAAGTATTTACAAGCAATTCAATCACAAAAACATTAGTCGTACGTATAAGGTAAATTTGGTAATGTAAAATCAGTATTGTCGAAATCCTCCAGAATCCCCCGGATTGCCACCGGGGGATTTATGATTACTTCATTGTATTTATATAATGTTTTAAAACATTTTTCATTTCTAGTTTCAGCTCTCGGAACAAAAATCCGAATTCACGAGCCTTTCCATTATGTAATGTACAGTTAGTTACCTCATTATAAGGAGCTATATTTTCCCCAGCTTTCTGAATGAGTGCTTTTATTCCTGTCTTCTCTTCTATGAAATGAATAATTTCTTCCGTAGAAACTACCCCGTTACTACAGGCGTTAATTGGCCCTTTCACATTTTCCATTCCGCACCAAGCTAGAAACTCTCCTGCCTCTTTTTCATGTATAAATGACAAAGTTCCATCTACATGATCCACAACGATAGGTTTTTGGTTCACAATACATTCAACGTAAAATTGTAACCTTTTCGTATAATCGTTTTCTCCAATAACAACTGGAAAACGAACTGCAACAACTGGGAATGTTGCTTGTTGAAATACAACGGCTTCAGCTAATCTCTTTCCTTCACCATAATTGAAGTCATTCCTATCTCCATACGCGATTGCATAATCGTACGGATTAAAGTCTTCTTCTGATAAGCTTAGGGCAGGTTCATAGACGGCCATTGAAGATGTCATAACATATTTCTTCGTTTTCCCTCGTAACACTTCACATGTTATCTTCGCTGCATTCGAGCTATAGCATAAATTATCGTATACAATATCATAACTTTTTCCTTCTAGACACTTTTCTAGTAGCTTTCCATCTTCTCTATCAATAATTATTCTTTTTACTGCGCTACCAAAAGAATCTTCAGTAACTCCCCTCGTCGCAATCGTTACATCGTGCCCCTCTTGCAAAAGTGCTTCTACTAAATGTTTACCAAAAAATCTTGTTCCCCCTAGCACCAATACTTTTTTCAACTTCATCATCCCCATTTTAGCAAATTGTAAAATACTACCTCTCTATTATAAGTGCCAACATATAAAAAGCATGGAATTCGTTTAACGATTCCATGCTTTTCTACAGAAAATATATTAACGTACTCGATATTTATAAATACAATAACAGAAGTACAAAATAGAAATTACTGATACATAAACCCATAGTTCATATACAAATCCCTCTCCCCACACTCCCATAAAATAAAAGAGTGAAGGTAAAGTCAATGTTACCCATGATTGTACGAAGGCAATCCTTCCAAGATATTGATTAATGTTCTTCTTTTGTGTATTTAATACAAAGAATAAATACCAAAGTAATGCCCACATAAACCACGTTAACGCATTAACAACATCATGGAATTGAACAAATGAAACAACCATATAGAATAAGGCTATAATTGCTACCCAAATACAAAACCATCCTAGACCACTACTATCCATTCCTTTTATAAAAGTAACACCTACATATAAATAAGTTAATCCAAATAAGAAAGTAGCCGCATATGAATACACTGTCCAATTGCTTTGGTCAGAAATCATGATCAAATAAAACGGAATAATAATTTGTAGTGCACCCACAAATAAATTAAAAACACCCGCACTTTTCATCTCTGCTTTCCCTAATATAACAAGACTATTTAAAAATAAAGCTGCCCCTGAAAGTAATAATCCTACATAACCCATATATATTCGTGTGAAAATCTTTACCTTTCACACTTTTAACCTCCCCACACTATAAAGTGATACTTATATTATTTTTCTTCCCATTTAAAACTACATACATAATTTTTCATTCAAATAAGTCAGACCTCCTACCTCAAAAAGGAGCGAACTTAAAACGCTTTCAATAATAAATAATCCTATCAAAACATGAACTAGGATTCCTTGATTATAAACGGACTCTATCAATGATACAAGTGTTGGAATACTTTTCAATAATACGCTTTCAATTTCTATAAAAAATTAATAAAATAATACATTCCTCTATCTCATTCTACTACCTTCTAGCATAAGATATTGTAAAATCACATCGTAACTACTCAGCTTCTTCAAATAAAAAAACAGGCCAAATACATGTTTCCGATTCGAAAACATGAAAAGAAAATACTCCAATCAGAGAAAGAATCTATGCCAAATAGAGAAATTCTCTTATGAAGTCGTGTTATTCCAAGGAACCGTTCTAGTTTCTATGACTTGGTTTATCGCTTGTAAGACCGATTGTTTTTGTTTTTTCATGGTACTCATAAAGCTTCGTATCTGACAAAAAGATTCTGCGCCTTTCTTACTTCGGAAAGTCCCAGACACTTTCTGTTTTACTTTCGTCATCCGAATATCCCGTTCTGCTTGATTGTTATCAAATGGAATGGCTGGATGTTCTAAAAACGCTAGAATTCTGTCAGAATACTTGACGAAGCGATTCCATAAATTTTGAGAAGGCGTCTGCTTTCCTTTCTTCTTTTGTTTCGTGGAAAGAATCTGTTGTTCTTTCAATATGGATTGATACATAATAAACAGATTCTTTTGCGTCGCTTTTGGCATGGTACCTTCGGATTGCTTTTTCATCGTCAACGCTTGCGTTAGAAATTTCTGCATCTGTTGTGCCCATTGTTCTCCAGTACTATCTATAATTCCTTGTAAATCTCGTAAGAGATGGGCATTACATAAAACGTGACGACAATCTGTATACGCATCATACGATTTCCAACCATCATGCATCGCAATTCCAGAAAAAGATGGCAAGATTTCTCCAGCATCCATTGCTTCTTTTCCACGTTTTTGATGAATATGTTGCAATGTCACCTCCGGTGTACTGGCAGTATGTAACCATTGTGTTTTGTTTTCTACACGCATACCAGTTTCATCAAAATGGACAACAGGAGACTGCAGAATCTTTTCCTTTACTTCTTTTATGAATGGCTGCAATTGAGAAGCGAAAGCCTGTGTATGATTTACCAGGGTTCCTTCGCTTATAGAATGTCCAAAACAATCCTGAAAGAATTCTTTTGTTCGCTTCAAAGAAATGCATTGATAATGCGTTAAATAGGGAATCAGTCTTTTTATATTTGGACCATATTGAACAGGACGAGATACTGTCGAAGGAAATTGGGCTTCTTGGATAGAATGGCAATGTGGGCATTCTTTCTGTTCTACTTTATGTTCTGTCACTTCGATCTGAATAGGTGGTAAGTCATACACTTGGCGAATGCGATACCCTTTTACAGGCTCGTGGTTCAAGGAAGTATGACAACAAGTACAATATGTAGGAGAATGTGTAATCGTATGATCTGGAGTCGCTGTCAAACCAAGAGTATGTCCCTTGTGGCCCAACTGGCCACCCGTTTGACGATGAGACGGTTTGCGCAAACTTTTTGTAACGGGCTTACCCAAACCATCTGTAGAAGGTGGCTTATGACTATTTTTGGAGTTTTTTTTTGAAGCATTTTCTAGTTCTTGTATACGTTTTTCTAACTTAGAAAATGTTTCTTCAAATAAAGAAATAACAGCTTCAGGTCCTTTTTTATATGTATCTAAAATAATTTTTCGATCGACCATAAGATTCACCTCCCCTGTTTGATATACTCAGTATTTACAAATGGGAGGCATATGAAACTAGTAAAATTTAAAAAAGACACCGAAAGGTGGCTGAGTAGTTACATCACATCATTTAAAACAGCGAACGTTCTTTTCTAGGTTCGCTAATAAAATTAATAAAAAATGACCTCTTGCTTTTATGCAAAGGTCATTTTTTTATATTCATCATTAAACTTTTAAATAGCCATTTTTATTATTTGATTGCCATTTCCAAGAATCTGCACACATTTCTTCTAATCCGCGTGTTGCCTCCCAGCCTAATTCACGCTTTGCTTTCGATGCATCAGCAAAACATACTGCTACATCACCTGGGCGACGCTCTGTAATTTTATAAGGAACTTTCTTACCCGAAACTTTTTCAAACGCTTCAACCATCTCTAGTACACTATAGCCCATACCTGTTCCCAGGTTATAAGCATCTACTCCCGTTGTACTCAGTACTTTCTCAAGCGCCTTTACGTGACCATTTGCTAAGTCCACAACATGGATGTAATCACGGACTCCTGTTCCATCTTTCGTTGGATAGTCATTTCCGAATACGCTTAATTCTTTTAACTTACCTACCGCTACTTGCGTTACATATGGCATTAAGTTATTTGGGATTCCATTTGGATCTTCTCCGATACGCCCACTTTCGTGTGCACCAAATGGATTGAAATAGCGAAGTAATGCGATACTCCATTCTGCATCTGCAAATGCTACATCACGCATAATTTGCTCAATCATTAATTTCGTTTGACCATATGGATTTGTTGCACTTAATGGAAACTCCTCCGTAATCGGTGACGTTTCCGGGATACCATATACAGTTGCAGATGAACTAAAGATTATCTTCTTTACATTATGTTTCTGCATTACTTCACATAGCACTAACGTGCTTGTAATGTTGTTATGATAATATGTTAATGGAATCGCTACTGACTCCCCTACAGCTTTAAATCCTGCAAAGTGAATAACTGCTTCAATTGCATTTTCTTCAAAAATTGCGTCAAGCGCTTCGCGATTTAAAACATCTTCTTTATAAAACTTAAATTGTTTTCCTGTTATTTCTTTCACTCGATTTATAGATTCTACCGAGCTATTCGAAAGATTATCCACTACTATAACTTCGTAACCGCTATTTAGTAATTCTACACATGTATGACTACCAATATATCCTGCTCCACCTGTTACAAGTATTGCCATAATTATAGTCCTCCATATTTCATTCATTATAAACTTCTCAAAGTATATCACATATTTCTTATCCTATGTTTAACATGCGAACACAGAAACTTACATTTTATCCCATAATAAATTTATAACATATACGATTCTAATCAGGTAATAAAAAAACGCCACATAATTTTTATTATGTGGCGTTTTTTTATTAAATTACATAACAATATACACTTAGAAAATGCGCAAGACTACCTAATAATACAAAAACATGAAAAATTTCATGATGCCCCATATATTTAAACTCTAACCATTTTGGCTTTGTTCCATAAATAAATCCACCAATTGTATAAAAAATGCCCCCAAGTACTAAGAAAATAATGCCTCCTGTACTTAAATTCTCAGCTAACGGTGCAAAGAATAACACAATTAACCAACCCATCGTAATATAAATTGCTGTCGATAACCATCTTGGACAATTAAACCAAAACATTTTAAATACAATGCCACAAATCGCAGTTGCATAGACTAAACAAAATAATAGTAAACCACTTGCTGAATTTAATGTAATTAAGCAAAAGGGTGCATATGTACCTGCAATTAATATAAAAATCATAGAATGATCTAGCTTCCTAAAGAAGTAAATAACACGTTCATTGGCCACAACACTATGATACACAGCTGACGCCGTATAAAGGACCATCATTCCAATACCAAACAAAATAACAGCTGTAATTGCAGCAAATGATGGCATCTTGATAGAAACTTTCACAAGCATAGCTAATAAGGCAATAAATGATAATATTGCTCCACCTAAGTGAGTAAATGCATTAACCGGTTCCCTTACATAAGCATTCATAATAACACCCCTCATATAATTACATGTAGTTTTGATAACTACATGTAATTATATACACATTTCTTTTTAAGGTCAACATTTACAATTCATTTGTTTCGTAATACCATATTTAAAGATATATTAAACATTAAGTTCCACTAAGTTATAAAAGTGAGGGATTCTACGTGGAAAATATAAATGAATTACTTGAGACATTGCATTTAGAAAAAAACATTAAACTTGAGGATATTCCAAATGTTGACTTATATGTAGATCAAGTTGTTCAACTATTTGAGAATACTTATGCAGATACAACGAGAACTGATGATGAAAAAGTATTAACTAAAACCATGATTAATAATTACGCAAAAGGAAAACTATTCATCCCCATCAAAAATAAAAAGTATTCAAAAGAGCATATGATTTTAATTAGCCTAATTTATCAATTAAAGGGAGCTCTCTCCATTAACGATATAAAAAGTTCATTAGAAACTATAAATGACTCCTTATTAAATGATGATTCATTCGAATTAAATACGTTATACAAAAATTATCTTGCTCTTACTGAAAGCAATGTCGAAAGCTTTAAACAAGACGTAAATAACCGTGTTACAGAAGTAAATGAGATTTCTTCCTTAGAAGATACAAAGCTAGAAAAATTTCTACTACTAACATCCTTCGTGACTATGAGTAATATGTATAGACGTTTAGCGGAGCAACTAGTGGATGATTTAAAAGAATCATAAATAAAAAACTATCCACCTATTAAAGTGGATAGTTTTTTAGTAACTACTCAGCTTCTTCAAATAAAAAAACAGGCCAAATACATGTTTCCGATTCGAAAACATGAAAAGAAAATACTCCAATCAGAGAAAGAATCTATGCCAAATAGAGAAATTCTCTTATGAAGTCGTGTTATTCCAAGGAACCGTTCTAGTTTCTATGACTTGGTTTATCGCTTGTAAGACCGATTGTTTTTGTTTTTTCATGGTACTCATAAAGCTTCGTATCTGACAAAAAGATTCTGCGCCTTTCTTACTTCGGAAAGTCCCAGACACTTTCTGTTTTACTTTCGTCATCCGAATATCCCGTTCTGCTTGATTGTTATCAAATGGAATGGCTGGATGTTCTAAAAACGCTAGAATTCTGTCAGAATACTTGACGAAGCGATTCCATAAATTTTGAGAAGGCGTCTGCTTTCCTTTCTTCTTTTGTTTCGTGGAAAGAATCTGTTGTTCTTTCAATATGGATTGATACATAATAAACAGATTCTTTTGCGTCGCTTTTGGCATGGTACCTTCGGATTGCTTTTTCATCGTCAACGCTTGCGTTAGAAATTTCTGCATCTGTTGTGCCCATTGTTCTCCAGTACTATCTATAATTCCTTGTAAATCTCGTAAGAGATGGGCATTACATAAAACGTGACGACAATCTGTATACGCATCATACGATTTCCAACCATCATGCATCGCAATTCCAGAAAAAGATGGCAAGATTTCTCCAGCATCCATTGCTTCTTTTCCACGTTTTTGATGAATATGTTGCAATGTCACCTCCGGTGTACTGGCAGTATGTAACCATTGTGTTTTGTTTTCTACACGCATACCAGTTTCATCAAAATGGACAACAGGAGACTGCAGAATCTTTTCCTTTACTTCTTTTATGAATGGCTGCAATTGAGAAGCGAAAGCCTGTGTATGATTTACCAGGGTTCCTTCGCTTATAGAATGTCCAAAACAATCCTGAAAGAATTCTTTTGTTCGCTTCAAAGAAATGCATTGATAATGCGTTAAATAGGGAATCAGTCTTTTTATATTTGGACCATATTGAACAGGACGAGATACTGTCGAAGGAAATTGGGCTTCTTGGATAGAATGGCAATGTGGGCATTCTTTCTGTTCTACTTTATGTTCTGTCACTTCGATCTGAATAGGTGGTAAGTCATACACTTGGCGAATGCGATACCCTTTTACAGGCTCGTGGTTCAAGGAAGTATGACAACAAGTACAATATGTAGGAGAATGTGTAATCGTATGATCTGGAGTCGCTGTCAAACCAAGAGTATGTCCCTTGTGGCCCAACTGGCCACCCGTTTGACGATGAGACGGTTTGCGCAAACTTTTTGTAACGGGCTTACCCAAACCATCTGTAGAAGGTGGCTTATGACTATTTTTGGAGTTTTTTTTTGAAGCATTTTCTAGTTCTTGTATACGTTTTTCTAACTTAGAAAATGTTTCTTCAAATAAAGAAATAACAGCTTCAGGTCCTTTTTTATATGTATCTAAAATAATTTTTCGATCGACCATAAGATTCACCTCCCCTGTTTGATATACTCAGTATTTACAAATGGGAGGCATATGAAACTAGTAAAATTTAAAAAAGACACCGAAAGGTGGCTGAGTAGTTACGTTTTTTATTTACTTAATTGCTTCATGAACTTTTAGTTGTTTCCCTTTAATCGTTGTAGTCTTCATGACTTTCAAGACGAGTGGTCCTTTTCTATTTAATATTTCAACATAAGAAACATTATCTTGTATCGTAATAATACCTATATCTTCTGCTGTAACACCTTTAATTTTAGCAATTGTACCGACGAAATCTACCGCCCTAATTTTCTTTTTCTTCCCGCCATTAAAGTACAGCTTCATAATGCCTTTGTTGATGTCTGCATTTTTATCTTTCTTTATAATTGGTTTAGCATGTATCTTTTCTTCAAATGCAGCTTTCTCTTTCATAACTTCTTCTTTTGAAGGTCCAATTGCCTTTGGAATTTCAAATCCAATATACTCCTCAATCTCTTCTAAAAATCTATTTTCATATGGTGTTATAAATGTAATAGCTTTTCCACTATTTCCAGCTCGTCCCGTTCTTCCAGTACGATGTACATAGCTTTCTTTTTCAAGTGGAATATCATAATTAATAACATGTGTAATATTATCAATATCAATTCCTCTCGCAGCTACATCTGTTGCTACTAAATAGCGGAATTTTCCTTTTCTAAAATCATCCATGACTTCAAAACGATCTTCTTGTACCATACCACCATGTATTTTGTCACAGGGATAGTTAGCTCGTTTTAATTGTCTATATACATGATCTACATTTTCTTGTGTACGGCAAAAAATAATACAGCTATCAGGATTCTCAATCGTTGTTACATCTTTAAGTAGTGAAAGCTTCTCGTCTTCTATCACCTCAAAAAGAGTATGTTCAATTTTATCCGTCGTAATCCCAGCCGCTTTAATTTCAATATGAGTTGGTGAATTCATATATGTACGAGACAATTTCTCAACATCTTCTGGAAGTGTTGCTGAAAATAACATCGTCATTCTTTTTGTAGGTAATTCATCAATAATTGCCTCTACTTGATCGATAAAGCCCATATTTAGCATCTCATCTGCTTCATCAATAACTAAATACTTCAAACACTCTAAAGAAAGGGTACCCTTCTCAATATGATCCAACACACGACCAGGAGTCCCAACTACAATATGTGTCTTTTGCTTTAATTCTAATTTTTGACGTGCAAATGGAGATTTCCCATAAACTGCCGCAGCCTTAATCCTTTTGAATCGACCTATATTTGTAATATCTTCTTTTACCTGTACCGCAAGCTCTCTCGTTGGTGTTAAAACTAATGCTTGTGGTTTATTCTCTTCCCACTCCACCATTTCACAAAGTGGAATACCAAATGAAGCTGTTTTTCCACTTCCAGTCTGGGACTTCACAACAAGATCCTTCTTTTGTAATGCAACTGGAATAACCTCACCTTGTACTTCTGTTGGATGATCATACCCTAACCCAGTAAGTGCCCTTACAATTTCCTTACTTAATTTATAATCAGAAAAACTTTTTTTACTCATATATTAACCTCATTTTATTCTGTATTATTTTCTTTTTTATCTTTTGTATACGTTACTATCACCCTACTTATTATACTTGAAACCTCACATAAAAGGTGAATCATGCCAGATTCATCTTTTTATATAGAAATAAACCTTTTCATTTCATATCTTGTTCAACTACTTGATAACATCTTTTGCTCGTATTGTTAGCATTAACCTTTTTATAGTATCCTACATCCAATCAAAAAAATAAAAAGAATACATACAACCTTGTATAATTATCTTAATTTTTCAACCCTTCCCATAAACGAACAATAAAAACAAAAAAATGTTTTAAATTCGTTTTTAACGTTTTTTTTCAGATGTAAAATCTACTTTTTTAAAAAATGTTAAGAAATCCTTTGACTTCTTAATAAAAATAATGTAAATTATCCTATGGACGAACATTTTTGATTAATAAAAATAAAATATTCGTATTTTAGGGGTGTAAATGATGGAAAACGTATTTGACTATGAAGATATTCAATTAATTCCTGCAAAATGTATTGTAAATAGCCGCTCTGAATGTGATACAACTGTCACTTTAGGAAAACATAAATTTAAATTACCTGTCGTGCCTGCAAATATGCAAACGATTATTGATGAAAGAATTGCAACTTATTTAGCTGAGAACAACTACTTTTATATCATGCATCGTTTCCAACCAGAGAAACGAATCTCATTCATTAGAGATATGCAATCACGTGGATTAATCGCTTCTATCAGCGTTGGTGTAAAAGAGGACGAATATGAATTCGTACAACAATTAGCTGCTGAGCAACTTACACCTGAATATATCACGATTGATATCGCACACGGTCATTCTAATGCTGTGATCAACATGATTCAACATATTAAAAAACATTTACCAGAGAGCTTCGTTATCGCTGGAAACGTTGGAACTCCAGAAGCGGTAAGAGAATTAGAAAATGCTGGTGCCGATGCAACAAAAGTTGGTATTGGACCTGGTAAAGTTTGTATTACTAAAATTAAAACAGGCTTCGGAACTGGTGGTTGGCAGCTAGCTGCACTTCGCTGGTGTGCAAAAGCTGCAAGTAAGCCAATTATCGCTGATGGTGGTATTCGTACACACGGCGACGTAGCTAAATCTATTCGCTTTGGGGCAACTATGGTCATGATCGGTTCTCTATTTGCTGGTCACGAAGAGTCTCCAGGGGAAACAATTGAAAGAGATGGAAAACTTTATAAAGAATACTTCGGTTCTGCTTCTGAATTCCAAAAGGGTGAGAAGAAAAACGTTGAAGGTAAGAAAATGTTCGTTGAGCATAAAGGTTCTTTAGAAGATACGTTAATCGAAATGGAACAAGATCTTCAATCTTCTATCTCTTACGCTGGCGGAACAAAATTAGACGCTATTCGTACTGTAGATTATGTTGTCGTGAAAAACTCGATTTTCAATGGTGACAAAGTATATTAATTCTTAAATTAACTCGAAGGACAAGCATTTTCATGCTTGTCCTTCTTTTTTGTATATGAAAATGTAAAATATTTTAATTTAACTGAATTTTCTAGTATTATGTGTTTAGATAGTCTTAATAAGGGGGAGATACGACTTGAAAAATGTAATAGAAAATCGCCTTAATCGCGCAGAGGTACCCGCTGAACTAACATGGGATTTATCCGATTTGTATAATTCTGATGCCGAATGGCATACTGCATTAAACGCATTGGAAAATGATATACAGAAACTTGATTCATTTAAAGGGCATTTACATACTAGCTCCCACACTTTATTAAATTGCCTACTTTTAGAAGAAGAGCTTTTAATGACGTTAACAAAACTGTACTCATATGCAAATTTAAAAGAAGCTACTGATCGTACAAATCCAAGTATTCAAGCGAACTCTTCCAAAATTTCTGCTTTATGGACGAAAGTACATACTGCACTATCCTTTATTCATAATGAAATCCTCTCATTCGACGAAGGAACAATTGAAAGATGTTTAACTGAAGAAACAAAACTCGAACCTTTCCGTAAATCTTTACTAGAAATACTACAAAAAAGACAGCACACACTCTCTCCTGAAACAGAAGAAGCACTTGCTGCACTTGGCGAAGTTCATAGTTCTCCATACAAAATTTACGGCATGACTAAATTGGCCGATATGGATTTCACTTCTATACAAGACGAACAAGGAAACGAACTTCCTGTTTCATTCTCATTATTTGAAAGCAAATATGAATTTTCTCCAAGCACATATATACGTCGAAAAGCATATTCATCATTTGTTTCCACACTGAAACGATATAAAAATACAATTGCCACAACATATGCTACTGAAGTAAAAAAACAAGTAACACTTTCTCGTTTACGTAAATATGAATCCGTTACTCATATGCTATTAGAACCACAAAAGGTTCCACTTGAAATGTATAACAACCAACTTGATATTATTTATAAAGAACTAGCACCTCATATGCGCCGTTTTGCAGATTTAAAAAAGAGAGTATTAGGACTCGATCAAATGCTTTTCTGTGACTTACATGCACCTTTAGATCCCGAATTTAATCCGGCGATTACTTATGAAGAAGCAGGCACGCTCATTCAAGATTCTTTAAAAGTATTAGGCGATGAATATAGTTCCATAATCCAAAAAGGATTCAAAGAAAGATGGGTAGATCTTGCAGATAACGTAGGCAAATCAACAGGGGCATTTTGCTCAAGTCCATACGGCTCTCATCCCTATATTTTAATTACATGGCAAAATACGATGCGTGGATGCTTTACATTAGCACATGAATTTGGACATGCTGGTCATTTCTATTTAGCAAATAAAAACCAACGTATCATGAACGTACGCCCATCTATGTACTTTGTTGAAGCACCATCAACCATGAATGAATTACTATTAGCTCAGCATTTACTAGCGACTACTGACGATAAGAGAATGCGCAGATGGGTCATTCTACAACTACTTGGCACATATTATCACAACTTTGTTACTCATTTACTTGAGGGTGAATATCAACGTAGAGTATATGCTCTAGCAGAAAAAGGACAGGCCCTTACAGCTACAACTTTAACTGAAATTAAAACAAATGTCCTTTCGACATTCTGGGGAGATTCTGTAGAAATCGATGAAGGTGCGGGCTTAACTTGGATGCGTCAGCCTCATTATTATATGGGTCTATATGCTTATACATATTCCGCAGGCCTCACTGCATCCACTGCAGTAGCTCAAATGATTAAAGAGGAAGGACAACCTGCTATTGATCGCTGGTTAGATGTGCTTCGTGCTGGTGGTACAATGAAACCACTTGAACTAATGAAACATGCCGGAGTAGATATGTCAAAACCAGATGCAATCCGTAAAGCTGTTTCTTACGTTGGTTCATTAATTGATGAATTAGAGCATTCTTATCAAGAATAAAAAAATAAGCCCTCGCTTTAATGAGGGCTTATTTCATATTTACTTCCCAAAACGTTTGCGATATCCACATTTCCTGCAAAGTTCTTCAACCGCAACTCTTTTCGAAAATCCATCGACAATGTTTGTTGCCCTTTCACCTTCAATAATGTTAGAAAATGAATCATTATTAATATTCCCAAGGTTAATAATCCCTTCACCATCTAAACAACAAGGAATAACTGTTCCATTCGCTAAAATACCCGCTTGATTACGAAGTCCATGACAGAATCCTTTCCCATCATCCTCTTCCTCATGTAATGCTGGCCACTGGAATTCATAGTCTTGATTAATAAAGACACGTTCTGCAATTTTTATACCTTTTCCTGGTGTAAGCTTCTCTTCAATTTGATAAGCTAGATCAAATTCATTTTCAATTATAGATAATAACTCTCTATTTTTCTGGATTTCAGCATTTGTTTTATTATCCTGAGTTAAATTCCATAACCTTAACGATACAATTAAATCTGATTGACTTGTCGCTTCCCTAATGAAGGAAAGTATACTCCTTACATAGCCCTCTTTATCTTGCGAACCTGGATGTCCATCAAAACTATGCAGTGAAAAATTCATTTGTCTTAACGCAGGCTTATTTAACAGCCTATGTCTTCTCTTATTAATTAACGTTCCGTTCGTTGTAATATTAACTTTAAATCCTTTTTCATGACTTAAGTCTAATAGTTGATCTATTTTCGGATGGAGCAACGGCTCACCCTTCACGTGCAAATAAATGTAGTCTGTGTGAGGTTTAATTTGGTCTAATCTTTTAGCAAAATCCTCCACAGAAATGAATTGCTTCTGCCTTTCCGTCGGCGGACAAAAGCTACACGCAAGATTACATACACTCGTAATCTCCAAGTAAAACTTCTTAAACTTCTTCACCTTTAATTCCTCACTTCTCTAACTACTTATACTTTTTCCTCTTCATATTACAGCATATTTTTATGGAAATAGAAACATACTTATTTTAGGAAATCTACACACCATCTAATAATATTTAAAAGACCATCGGTAATTTTTGTCCAATGGTCTTTTTATCCTTTTATATACAAAGAATAAATTTATTTATGATACGGCTCATCGTAACTATTCTAAATAAGGTTATTTTTTATTATTTTCATAATTAAATTTAACAAAAAAGGTAGTGCCTTCCGATCCTGTTTGAATTTCTATTTTTGCATTATGGCGGGCAGCAATGGCATAACATACACCTAACCCCAATCCAGTTCCATTATCTTTGGTCGTGTAAAACGGCGTACCCAGTTTCTCTAATACTTCAGGCCTGATACCTTTTCCTTGATCCCGCACTGCAAGCACCACACAATTTTGACCTTCCTTGTAAGTGCTAATGGTTAGAACTTTCCCTGTATTCATCGCTTCTAAGCCATTACGATATAGATTCATTAATAATTGCCGTATCTCATTACGATTTAAAAGTAATTCTGGAATGTCATTTGTATCGACTTGAATATATTTATTTTGATTGTACGTATCAATCTTTATTAAAGGAATAATATCGCGGATAATTGAATTTAAATCTAACATCTGCAAATCCAATTTCCTTGTATTACCCATTGAGAGAAATTCAGTAATAATAGAATTGGCACGGTTAAGTTCTTCAATCATTAAATGAAAGTACTTATTATGTTTCTCATAGGTATTCTCTTCTTTTAATAACTGTAAAAATCCCAGTACTGTTGTCATTGGATTTCTAATTTCATGGCTGATACCTGCTGCCATTTGCCCTATTAAATCTATATTGGATAATCTTTTCAATTCCTGTTCATATTTCTTTTTTTCCGTTATGTTTTTAAAAATACAACAAATACCATCATCATATGGGTATGCAATAACTTCGTGCCAATATTCATCTGCAGTAGAAAGAAATTCGAAATGAACTGTAGTTCGCTCTGACATCGCACGATGAAATTCCTTATACATAACTGTTTCAATTTCACTCGGGAAAACATTCCATATATTCTTTCCTAATACATCTTTTGCTGTTTTTCTTTTCGGAAAATATTGGTGCTTATTTACGTACGTAAATTCCCATTTATTATTTAAAATAAAAAATCCATCCGTAATACATTCAATCACACTTGTAACTTTTTCATTAGCAGCAGCTAGCTCTCTCGTTCGCTCTTCCACTATGCTCTCTAGTTGATCCATATACAACAAATTCGAAAACGTAGGGGCTGTGGCATCAACGATAGATTTTGCTAGTTGAAGTTGGGAATCATCATAATTGTGAGCTTTTCCTTCTTTGCCAACGATGATTACCCCTAATACTTCTCCCATTGAAACCAATGGAATCATCAATAGACCCTTACTATCTATATTTTTTGTTTGAATAACCTCTTGGATCTTGGCTTCATAGCTTTTCTCTGTCCAATCCGCTTCTGTCCAATGACAGTCCTTACTTAATTTCGTTGTTTTAATTGTTGTTTTGTCTAGCGGATCTAGAAGATGAGCAGTCATATTTTTACTCTCTAAAATCTGTTCTAGGTAAAAAAAGCATTTATCAAAACTCTCCTGTATCGAGGAACACATCGATAAATCACGTGTAACATTTAGTAACAGTTGTTTCTCAGCAATAAGGTTTTCCTTTTGTTTTAAATTATTTGCGTTTTGAATTGCAACCGCAGCCATATTTACATAAGCTTCAACACTTTGAATTTCTGAATCTGTTAAGTTCATCGGAATTCCATAATCAAATAAAAAAACCAGACCAAATAACTCTTGCCCAAATGAGATAGGCAGAGCTAATAAGGACTTAATTTTGAATGCATTAACCGGTCTCGGATCTGGTCGATGATCCTTTGAGGTATCAGGAATATAGATGGTTCTTTTCGTTTCAATAACTTCTTTTGCCAGTAAGTCTATTTCAGGATCAATTACTTGAGTATCGAGCGTTACACCATTTATAGTCTCTGGTTTTCCTGCAAACCCTCTAAATGTTCCATCTTCCTGGGGTAAATAAATTCCAACAGCGTCGCACCTAACAATCTCCTCTGATATCGCCATTGTCACACGCTGCAATACGTCACGTAGTTCTAATTTCGTATTTATTATTTTTGTTATATTCGCGAGCCTAGAATATCTCGTCTGATCACTTACCATTCACATAGCCTCCAGTTATAGGCATAATAAAATAAATATGATAATATCAGTGTTTTATATAGAATACATTACTTATGATACGGTTCCCCACGATTAATCCGAAACGCTCTATACACTTGCTCAAGCAACACTAATCGCATTAATTGGTGTGGTAATGTCATCTTTGAAAAAGAAAGTGATTCATTTGAACGCTTCATCACTTCTGAGCTTAGTCCAAGTGATCCACCAATTACAAATGCGACTTTACTCTTTCCGTATGTAGCAAGGCGATCTAGACTTATCGCGAATTCTTCTGATGACTTTTGCTTTCCTTCTATAGCTAATGCAATCACATGTGTGTCATCAGAAATTTTATCCAGTATACGTATACCTTCTTTTTCCTTTACAATTAACATTTCTGCTTCACTTAAATTTTCTGGCGCCTTTTCATCAGGCAATTCAATTACTTCTACTTTTGCGTATGCAGATAATCGTTTTAAGTATTCTGCTATACCTTGTTTCAAATATTTTTCTTTTAATTTCCCAATTGAAATAATCGAGATATTCACACGTATCCTCCACCTTACAAACATGTTATCCACAAAACTTATCCACATATCCACAAATACTACCCACATATTGTGTGAGAATCTGTGTTCGATACAACATATGTCGCCTCATTTTGACAAAATTCACATGTTTTTTTCTCTTTTTCCGAGTTATCCACATTGTTGATAACTGGCGCAACTTCACACTCATCCACAATAATATCTAACGCTAATTCAACATGCTCTAAACAACAAGGTAAATTCATTTTCTTCACCTCACTTTTCTACAATAGAAAACAGGAGGTAGGCCCTCCTGTTTTTAATACTTTTGAATGCCTAATTTCACTGTTGTTGTTACTCTTTTTGTGCCACGATAAAACGTAAGAGTCATTTTATCATTAATTTCCTTATCATATAAGGCCGTACGGAATCCAATAATATCGCGAATCGGTTTTCCATCTACCGCCACAATAACATCATGTTCTCTTAAACCAGCATCCGCACCTGGCGAAGGACTTTTCACATCCAAAATACAAACTCCCTCTGTTACAGTACCTGGTAAATGTAATGTTTTTGACCAATAATAGTTTGGAATTTCATTTAATGACCTAAGTTCAATCCCAACATATGGTCTTCTTACTTTTCCATACTTCTCAAGTTCATTCATAATCGGAACAGCTCTAGTCACCGGAATAGCAAGGCCGATTCCTTCTACTTCTTTTGCAGCAATTTTCATTGAATTAATACCAATTAATTGTCCTGCTGCATTTACAAGCGCACCGCCACTATTCCCCGGATTAATCGCTGCATCTGTTTGTAACACTTCTACTTGCCAATCATAATGTCCATCTTGATCTAAATCTACAGGGACAATACGTTCATTAGCTGAAATAATACCTTGTGTAACTGTTCCAGAAAATTGCAGTCCAAGCGGGTTTCCAATCGCAATAACTGGCTCTCCTCTGCGAACAGTATTAGAATCGCCAATTTCAATTATTTTTTTCACATGCTTTGCATCTATTTCTAATACAGCTAAGTCTGTGACTACATCGGTTCCTAATACTTTTCCAGGAACCTTCTTACCGTCACTTAGACTTACTTCAATACGATTCGCTCCAGCTACAACATGATTATTCGTTACAATATAAGCTTGACCATCTGTCTTTTTATAAATTACTCCTGATCCTGTACCGGCCTCTGAATCTGCCTCTGAAAAGTTATCTCGTTGAATGTTAATAACACCCACAACAGCTTCAGATGCACGATCAACAGCATCTACAAAGCTAATCTGTTTAATCCCTTGAGTTTCGGCCATATTACTTCCGCTTGCTTCAGCTTGCGGAAGCGTATCAGCAGAATTTGAAAATAAAGGCGCTCCAAACGCGAATAAAGAAGCTCCTACAATTGTTCCCGCTATACTAGAAAGAACTATACCTTTGTGCTTCTTTTTTCCTGCACGTTTCATACGATAATTTTCTTCATCAATAAAGGACATATTTGTTCACCTATCTTCCTGAAAACAACTATATTCACCTTTATTGTTTACTAAAATGAAGAATTATACGTATTGAATTTTTGTAGGCATTTTTGGATCTGTATCGTGAATTTCAAAGGATTCACCCACTCCAAATCCTTTTTCCTCTAGTACTTGTGATACTGACATACGCGCTAGTTCTTTCATGTTATTATCTAAGCTTAAATGGGCTAAATAAATATGCTTTGTCTCATCTGTAATTACATCTGCCATCGCTAATGCAGCATCCTCATTACAAACATGCCCAACGTCACTTAAAATACGTCGTTTAATGCTCCATGGATAACGTCCCATACGAAGCATTTCTACATCATGATTACTTTCAAATACGAAAGCATTAGCTCCCTTAATAACGCCTTTCATACGGTCACTTACGTATCCCGTATCTGTAATAAGCGCTAACTTCCTATTATTGTTATGGAAAGCATAAAACATCGGTTCTGCCGCATCATGAGAAACTCCAAATGACTCGACTTCAATATCACCAAAGGTTTTCACATCACCAACTGAGAAAATAAACTTTTGTTCAGTTGGGATATTTCCTATTAAATGTTCCATTGCATTCCATGTTTTCTCATTCGCATAAACAGGTAAATCATATTTACGTGCCAGTACACCTAAACCTTTAATATGATCACTATGCTCATGCGTTACAAGAATACCTGATACATCATTTATATTCAGTTCTGCTTGTTTAAATAAAGCCTCTGTTGCTTTACCACTTAAACCTGCGTCGACTAGTAATTTTTTTTCATCGGTTCCTACGTATAGCATATTTCCTGTACTTCCACTTGCAAGTACGCTAAAATGCAACCCCATTCTTTCTCACTCCAGTATGTTCATCAACCACTTGATTTTCCTTTTCTCCTAATTCCATAACTTGTCCTTCAATTGCATTCACAAAGAAGTCCTGCTTCTGCTCCGTTTTCAAATTCCACGTTGGAGCCAGTACTTGGTTATTAGAAGTAGATGCGGTAAGAGTGGCATAACCAATTTGCGCTTCTTTAACATGCGTATTTCCATGAATTTTATTTTTTAAATACAAATTTTCTAAAGCTGTTTGAGCCGTAATAATTTCTTGCTCTTTCGTTTTTTCACCTTCGCCCATTTCTTTTAAATCAGTTAGCATTGTCTGCGTATATGAAACAAGTTCATTTTTTTCATTTAATTCCACAACAATCATCGCCTGATTATTATAGAAAATAGGCTTATCTTTATATTTTTGGAAGAAATAAATTTTAGAGTCTTTCACCGCTCCAAATTCATACTTTTGTCCATCCAATACATAGTTCTTCAAAAATTCATTATACTTATCTTTTGATAATGATTTCGTATTTAAAAAAGGCTCTTTTAGCTTACTTTCTATCTTGTACATATTTTGTATATGCACCGTTTGATTTTTCAAAGACTGTATATCTTCTTCTTTAAAAGCTTTATTTTCTGCTCTAATAAATGACTCTTTTTTCGGTTCTTTAGGGATATTTCCCATCGTAATTTTGTTTGCTTTTAATTCTTGATCTATCTTTGTTTCTGCAATAAGCTCCAATTGATTACTATCTTGCTTTTGAATGAATTGGAAAATGAGAAAGAGGTCCAAAACAAAAAAGGTCACAATAAATATGGTTTTAATCCGATCCCAATCCATTTAGTCCTCCCTCACTCCACTCATAGATTTTCTGTTTACCTGTTTCATCTTCAACAAGCTTTACATACCAAATTGGTTGTAATCGAACTACTTGTCCATCTAGTGATAACTTGTATCCAATACCAATATCCTTAATTACTTGTTTCTTTATCTCTGGATTATTTTCTAGGGATGCTATTACAACATGCCCTGACGGAAGAGTAACCTTCTGTTCTATACCTTTAGTATTTAAAGACAGCAACGGTCTTTCATATTCCATTACTTCTTCTGATCCCCATATTTGTCTCAATTCAGCTAATCCATCTTCATTGAATACTGAATATCCATCTTCATTTAAACGAAATACTGTCTCTCCTTTATTCATATAGTCCAAACGATATGAATCCAAACTTCCACTGTGACCACTTACGAATTCAAAGCTTTTTTGTAAAAGCATTAAATTATCTATCGTTTTCTCAGTTAAGACAGAAGAGTTTTTATACTTTAGCATGTGACGATCGTTTTCAATTTCCATGGATCTAATACCATCTGTAAATGTTTCTTTCGACATCTCGGTAATCGGACTTAAATAACGAGGATCACTAAACAGAGCATTCTTAAACGTATCAACTGCTAAATTAGATGAAATATATGTTATATTGTTTAACTCTGTCGTTCCATCTGGTAAAAATAACTTTTTCATATCATTAAGTTGATAATCAAAATAAGGCTTTGCTGATACTATAAATTGATTTTGGGCATTTACAATATCTTTTAAATACACGCCACTTAATTTTGCCTCGTATATTTTAAAGTTATCACCATCAGAAACAAAGTTAATTTTAATTTCTTGATCCTTACTTCGAGAAGGATCGAGGAGAATACGGTTAAAATGTTTAGGCTTATCTGTACTCTTCTCTTTCATGTTAAACATGGATTTTACTGCATCAAATGGGATATCGGTAGGGAAAACAAGTTCAACTTTCCCTTCACCATGCACATATGAAAGGAAATCACCCTTAGTGATTGATATCTCTTTAAAATCATGTAGTTCCCCTACTTCCAGAGGCTTATAGATTGATTCTATATCTGCCTCTCTTCTGCTCCCATAATGATTTTTATCTTTATGCACGATGATAGAAGTAGGACGGACAACATCGGAAATTTTAGTTTGGTTCATTCCTTCATTTCCCTGCACAAATTTCGCGTTTTGCATGGATGTAGAATCTGGCACATACGTCCATAGGTTAAAAGTAAGAAATAGGCTAATTACAACTAGGTTAATTAAAACTATTGTTTTAAAGTTTTCCATACTCATTCCCAATCGTCCTCTTCATCTGCTGCCATTGGTAACGTGAAATAAATAGTTGTCCCTTTTCCTTCTTCACTCTTCGCCCAAATAGAGCCACCATGTGCCTCAATCATTTCTTTTGCAATTGCTAATCCAAGCCCAGTACCACCCATTTGTCTTGAACGAGCTTTATCTACGCGATAAAAACGTTCAAAGATTTTATCAACGTTTTCTTTTGGAATACCCATTCCTTGGTCACTTACACTAATTTCTAATAAATCACCGCGATCACGTAAACGATATGTTACTGTTCCACCTTCTGGTGAATACTTTAATGCGTTAGAAATAATGTTATACAGCACTTGAGTAATTTTGTCAGTATCCATATCAATAAATCTAGATTTCTTAGAGAAAGATCGTTTGAAACTTACATTTTGCTCTTTAGACATTTCAAAGCGATCAATAATATTATTAAAGAAATCAGTAAAGTCGACCCATTCTTTCATTAAACGATGCTCTGTACTATCAAGTTTAGATAGCTGTAACAACGCATTTACAAGTCTAATCATTCTTTCTGTTTCTTCTTGTGTAACCGTTAAAAATTGTGGTGCAATATTTGGATCCTGCCATGCTCCATCTGTAAGTGCCTCTAAATAACTGCGCATCGTCGTTAATGGCGTCCTTAATTCATGAGAGACATTCGCCACAAACTCACGGCGTTCCCGTTCTATACGCTCCTGCTCTGTTACATCATATAGTACAGCAATTAAGCCGTTTGCCTTCCCTGTTTCTTTTTGAATAACAGAGAAACTAGCACGTAAAATATATGGTTCGTTTCTCGTACTAAAATCTAATAAAACAGAATCTGGCTCTTCATATAAATGATCGAGCGTAAATTCTTCCTGTATCCCTAATACCTCTAAAACAGATTGATCGAGCGCTGTTTCACGAGAAACATTTAACATCTTTTCCGCAGGATCATTTAGTAAAATAATATCCCCTTTTCGGTCAGTAGCAATTACTCCATCTGTCATATGTGATAAAACAGATGATAATTTACGCCTTTCACTTTCTGTAGAAGAACGAGCTTGTTGTAATTTTTTTGATAAATTATTGAAGGATAATGCCAGTTGTCCAATTTCATCATGGCTATGCACTTTTACTTTTCTCGAATAATTTCCTTTTGCCATTTCGATTGCTTGTCTCCGCATATCTGAAATTGGTCTTGTAATTGTTTGAGCCAATAAAATCCCAAGTACGGCCGTTACTAATAAAGCAATTACTGTTCCCGTAGCAAAAATTTGATTTATATCCTTCATTTGTTTATATACATCTTCCATAGATGCCACAATGTAAATAACACCAAGCGCATCCTTACCGTTATCATCTAGAATCGGAGTAAGCATAACTTGAACACGATGACCTGTACTACCATCCTTCTCAATTTTCACTTCCGGCTTTTTTTGTACTAACACTCGCTGAACAGCTATATCAGTTGATGTTCGATTCACCTTATTCTGCTTTGATTCATCTGAAATAGCCAGTAACTTTCTGTGCGAATCAAATACACTTACCTCTTGTATAACTTTCTTCTGATCAGAGGCAAATTTTCGAATTGAAGTTTTAATCGTTTCATCTGTTGACTCTGTTTCTGCTTTTGTATAACTTTTTTTAAACTCTTGCTTCAAATTATATGATAATAAGTTTGTTTGCTGCGTTAAAGAATCCCTAAAACCTTGTACTAAGCTCTTCTCTAATTCCCTTACGAAATATACTCCAATAACTTGCATCGCTATTAATATTAATAGCATATATATAAGCACAAATTTTAAATGAATAGATTGAAAAAAACCAACTTTCTTCATATACTATTCCTGCTCTGGGTCACGCAAGTAATACCCTACTCCACGTCTAGTTACAATTAAAGTAGGATGGCTTGGATTATCTTCAATTTTTTCACGCAAACGACGTACTGTAACGTCTACTGTGCGCACATCTCCAAAATAGTCATAACCCCAAACTGTTTGTAATAAATGTTCGCGTGTCATAACTTGTCCTAAATGTTTCGCTAAATAATGTAGCAACTCAAATTCACGATGTGTAAGCTCGATATTTTCCTCGCGCTTCGTTACACTATATGCATTTGGATTGATCACAATTGGTCCAATAACCATTTCTGTATTTTCTTCTTTTTCCGCAGCACCACCTTGTTGATGGCGGCGTAAATTCGCCTTCACACGAGCAAGTAATTCCCTCGTACTAAATGGCTTCGTTACATAATCATCTGCCCCAAGCTCGAGCCCTAATACTTTATCAATCTCAGAGTCCTTTGCTGTAAGCATAATAATCGGCATTTCTGAGCTTTTACGTATTTCACGGCAAACCTCTAAGCCATCTTTACCTGGTAGCATAATATCTAATAAAACCATATCTGGTTGCTCTTCATTAGCCTTTTCAATTGCTTCATCACCATCATGCGCCATTACTATTTCAAAACCTTCTTTTTCTAGGTTAAACTTCAAAATATCTGCAATCGGCTTTTCATCATCAACTACTAAAATTTTCTTTCCCATCATCGTCTATTTCCTCCTTATAAAAATATGGTCAATAATCCCTAAACATATTGATGTTTACATAGTATGTCCTATATGACCGCATCCTTTGTTTAAGTATTTTCTCCTCTATTCTCATAGACTCATGTATGATCCACTTTTACACGGCATCCTATACGATCTATAGAAAAACCTCTAGCTTCAACTGCTAGAGGCTCCTCGTTCTATTTTAAAATAACTACTCAGTTTTGTAAAATTACATAAATAAAAAGGATATTAAGTGGGCCCACTTAATATCCTGAGAGTGGCTCGGGACGGAATCGAACCGCCGACACGAGGATTTTCAGTCCTCTGCTCTACCGACTGAGCTACCGAGCCAAAACTATATATAAAACCACTAATGGTGGTATAAACAAAAGTGGCGGTCCCGACCGGGGTCGAACCGGCGATCTCCTGCGTGACAGGCAGGCATGTTAACCACTACACCACGGGACCAAAAATAAGCAAAAAAAAACATGACCCGTACGGGATTCGAACCCGTGTTACCGCCGTGAAAGGGCGGTGTCTTAACCACTTGACCAACGGGCCACGAAAAATAAAATGGTGAGCCATGAAGGACTCGAACCTTCGACCCTCTGATTAAAAGTCAGATGCTCTACCAACTGAGCTAATGGCTCATACTCACCAACGTCATATTTTCGTGACGACAAGATGTATCATAACATGTATTCTGTATTTATTGCAATACTTTTTTTGTTTTTTTATAAAAGAATAAGAAAAAAACTCATGCAGACATGAGTTTTTTTTCAAAAAATGTTAATTAAGCTTCGTATACGTTACGTACAATATTTGTTTGGTTACGATCTGGTCCAACTGAGAACATAGATATTTGAATTCCTGTTAACTCAGAAACACGTTCTACGTATTTTCGTGCATTTTCAGGAAGTTCATCTAATGATTTTACACCAGTAATATCTTCTTCCCAACCTGGAAGCTCTTCATATACAGGCTCACATTTCGCTAAAATGTTTAAGTTAGCTGGAACTTCATCAATAACTTCGCCATTGTATTTGTAAGCTACACAAATTTTAAGAGTTGGAATACCTGTTAAAACGTCGATAGAATTTAATGATAGATCCGTTAAACCACTAACACGACGTGCATGTCTTACAACAACGCTATCGAACCAACCTACGCGGCGTGGACGACCAGTTGTCGTTCCATACTCGCGACCAACTTCACGAATTTGATGACCAATTTCATCATGAAGCTCAGTAGGGAATGGACCATCACCAACGCGGCTTGTATATGCTTTACATACACCTACAACGCGAGTAACTTTCGCAGGACCAACTCCAGTTCCAACTGTTACACCACCAGCAATTGGGTTAGAAGATGTAACGAACGGGTACGTACCGTGGTCAATATCAAGCATAACACCTTGCGCACCTTCAAATAATACACGGTGATTATTATCTAATGCATCATTTAATACAACAGACGTATCACATACATATTGCGCGATTTGTTGCCCGTACTCGAAGTACTCTTCGAAAATTTCTTCTACAGTGAAACCTTCTGTATCGTACATTTTTTCAAATAAACGATTTTTTTCTACTAAATTGCGCTCAAGCTTCTCTTTAAATGCTTCACGGTCTAAAAGATCAGCCATACGAATACCAATACGAGCAGCTTTATCCATATATGCAGGACCGATACCTTTTTTCGTTGTACCGATTTTGTTATCACCTTTACTTGCTTCTTCTAACTCATCTTGTTTTAAGTGGTAAGGTAAAATAACATGTGCACGGTTACTTACACGTAAATTATCAGTACTTACACCACGATCGTGTAAGTATTTTAACTCTTCAAGTAATGCTTTTGGATCTACTACTAATCCGTTTCCGATTACACAAATTTTCTCTTTATAGAAAATACCAGATGGAATTAAGTGTAATTTATATTTAACTCCGCCGAAAACAATTGTATGTCCCGCGTTATTTCCACCTTGATATCTTGCAACTACTTCCGCATGCTCAGAAAGAAAATCAGTGATTTTACCTTTTCCTTCGTCGCCCCATTGTGTTCCTACAACTACTACTGAAGACATTATTAAAGCACCTCCGCAATTTTCAAACGATCTATTCAAACAATATAATTGTACCAAAACCGAAAGAGAAGTCAACCGAAAAGCGAACATTTTTTCACAAAAAAACATTTTCGTTCGTAAGAATTATATATTTAACTTATGAAAGCCTTATCTTTCTTATAAAAAAAAAGAAACACATCTTATTATAAGAAATGTGTTTCTTTTTTATACTGCCTTTATGCCGGTGGAGCATGTCCATCCTCAAAACGACGTTCTAAGTTAACGAACTTATTGAACTCTTTGACGAATGCAAGTTCCACTGAACCTACTGGACCGTTACGTTGTTTTGCAATAATAATTTCAATTGTATTTTTGTTTTCCGTTTCTCGATCATAGTAGTCTTCACGATATAGGAAAGCTACAATATCAGCATCCTGCTCAATACTTCCAGATTCACGAATATCAGACATCATCGGGCGTTTATCTTGACGAGATTCTACACCACGAGATAACTGTGATAAAGCAATAACAGGCACTTGCAATTCACGCGCAATCCCTTTTAAGGTACGAGAAATCTCAGATACTTCCTGCTGACGGTTTTCTCCTGATTTCCCACTTCCTTGAATAAGCTGCAAATAGTCAATCAAAATCATACCAAGACCTTGTTCTTGCTTTAATCTACGGCATTTTGCTCGAATCTCATTTACTTTAATACCTGGCGTATCATCAATATATATACCAGCATTTGAGAGACTCCCCATTGCCATTGTTAATTTTGCCCAATCATCGGAAGTTAATGAACCAGTACGAAGTCTTTGTGCATCAATATTCCCTTCTGCACAAAGCATACGCATAACAAGCTGATCAGCACCCATCTCCAAACTAAAAATCGCTACATTTTCATCCGTTTTCGTCGCTACGTTTTGTGCAATATTTAATGAAAATGCCGTTTTCCCTACTGATGGACGTGCTGCCACGATAATTAAATCATTTCGTTGGAAACCTGCTGTCATCTTATCTAATTCAGTAAACCCAGTTGGTATCCCAGTAACTTCACCCTTTTGATTATGCAAAAGTTCAATTTTGTCATAAGCATCTACAAGAACATCTTTAATGTTTTGGAATGCTTTTGCATTCGTTTGATGGGATACTTCTAATATTTTTTTCTCAGCCTCGTTTAAAAGACCATCCACATCATCTTCTCTCTCGTATCCATCCGATACAATATGAGTCGCCGTGCGAATTAAACGACGTAAAAGCGCCTTTTCAGCGATGATGCGTGCGTAATATTCTACGTTAGCTGCAGTTGGCACAACTTCTGCTAACTCTGCTAAGTAAGAAACCCCACCAACCTCTTCTAGTAATCCTTGATCAGCCATTGCTGATGTCATCATTACTAAGTCGATCGGCTCTCCCTTATCAGATAGCCCAAGCATGACTTCAAAAATCTTTTGATGTTTCGTTCGATAGAACGAATCAGGTACCAATAACTCTGATGCTGAAGTTAACGCATCTTGATCAATCAATATGGCCCCTAAAACCGCCTGCTCAGCCTCTATATTATGCGGAGGGGTACGATCAGCAAGTACATCACTCATACGCAATCCTCCTTGCTTAATTTATTTTTATTGTTCACTAACATGAACTTTTACTGTTGCTGTTACTTGTGGATGCAATTTCACAGTAACGTTTGTATAACCTAACGCGCGGATTGCATCGTCCATTTCAAATTTACGTTTATCAAGTTTAATCTTGTGTGATTTTTGCATTGCATCTACGATTTGTTTGCTTGTGATAGAACCAAATAAACGGCCACCTTCTCCAGATTTCGCCTTTAATTCTACAGTTAATTTCTCTAAAGTCTCTTTTAACTCTTTTGCATTTTCAAGCTCTGCTGCTGCATCTTTTTCTTCTTTACGCTTTTGAGCTTCTAAAGTTTTCATACTGCTATTTGTTGCTTCAGCAGCTAATCCTTGTTTTAGTAAGAAGTTGTTTGCATAGCCATCTGGTACGTTTTTTACTTCTCCTTTTTTACCTTTACCTTTTACGTCTTTTAGAAAAATTACTTTCATGATTGTGTGCCTCCCTGTAAATAGTCATCAATAACAAATCGAAGCTTCTCCTCAGCTTCATCTACTGTAACATTTTTCATCTGTGTGGCTGCATTCGTCAAATGCCCGCCACCGCCTAAGTTTTCCATAATTAGCTGCACATTCACTTCACCTAAAGACCTGCTGCTAATTCCAATGAGATTCTCGCCACGTTTCGCAACAACAAATGATGCAATAATCCCTGTCATCGTTAATAACGTGTCTGCCGATTGCGCAATAAGCACTTGATCGTAGTAATCATCACTATCAACTTTAGCAATCGCAATTCCATTTTTATAAATGTACGCATTTTTTATAGCTTTTGCAACCCGTAAATACTGATCCATATCTTCCTTTAAAAGTTCTTGTACAAGTACAGTATCTGCACCATGTGAGCGTAAATAAGAAGCAGCATCAAATGTACGAGCCCCTGTCCGGAATGTGAAACTTTTCGTGTCGACAATAATACCCGCTAACAATGCCGTCGCTTCTAACATTGTCATCTTTAAATTTTTAGGTTGATACTCAAGTAATTCTGTAACCAATTCTGCCGTTGAAGAAGCATATGGTTCCATATAAACTAGCAATGGGTCTTCAATAAAATCTTCTCCACGGCGATGATGATCAATAACTACTACATTTTCAATTTTATGTAACAGTTTTTGCTCCATCACCATAGAAGGTTTATGCGTATCGACAACAACAAGTAACGACTCATCATTTGCAAATTCCATCGCTTGCTCTGGAGTAATAAAATGAGACCATAACTCCTCATTTTGTTTCACTTTGTCCATCAAACGCTTAATTCCTTTATCGGAATCATTTTCATCTAACACAATATATCCTTTACGCTCATTTAATTGAGCCACTTTTAAAATACCAATCGCAGCACCAATTGCGTCCATATCGGGAGCCCTATGCCCCATAATAATGACATTACTACTTTCTAATACTAAATCCTTTAACGCATGCGAAATGACCCTGGCGCGTACACGGGTACGTTTTTCAACCGGATTTGTCTTACCTCCATAGAACTTAACTTTACCTGTCGCTTGTTTAATAGCTACTTGGTCTCCCCCACGCCCAAGCGCAAGATCTAAACCAGATTGAGCCATTGCTCCAAGCTCTGATAAAGGTAAATCACCTGATCCGACACCCACACTTAATGTAAGTGGTATATTCCTTTTAGATGTTTCTTCACGCACCTGATCTAAAATGCTAAATTTCCCTTTCTCCATCTGCGTCAAAATACTTTCATTTAGCACAACGAAGAATCTTTCTGAAGATGCACGTTTTAAATAAGCACCATACTTAAGTGCCCATTCATTTAGTCGCGATGTCACAAGACTTGTTATATTCGTACGTAATTGATCATCTAATCCTTGTGTAACTTCATCATAATTATCCAAATAGATGACAGCTAAAACAGTCCTTTGATCCTCGTACATCTTTTCGATTTCTGTTTGTTCCGTTACATCAAAGAAATAAATTAACTTTTCTTCTTTCCTTACAAAAACGCGAAACTTTCGATTATTTAAAGAGACTATATCATCAGAAGTTTCTCCTTTAATGAAAAGAAGTAATGTTTCTGATACATCGTAAAGGTGCCATCCAGCTAATGCGTGCTGTCCCAGACATGAAGATAAATAAGGATTTGCCCAATCAATCCCATAATCCTTATTGTATAACAAAATACCAATCGGCATTTGGTTAAATGCTTCATTACTTACTTTCTTTACTCTTGTAATCATATCTGTCGTATGCTTTTCGAAATTCCTTTGAAAATTAAGTTCAAATCGTATAACGATAAAGAATACGATACAAAAAATGACAAAAGCAGCTATACCCATAATTAAATGAAAATAACAGAGAATTGAAATGAGCACAAACACAAAAAATGCCAATACATAAACAGGATATAAAAACCACTGTTTCTTATCAAATTCAGGCATGTATACAACTCCTATAAAGTAAAACTAACTTACCTTCCAGTTAGTTAAACAGATTAAAATAGTATAAGGAATATTATTTTATCCCCCTATTTTAGAACGCAATGAAATCCCTAAGTCAATTATACCTAAGATTGTCACAAGAGGAAACAGCATCGGAATAAACATGCATGCAATAAAACTAATAATAGGAACCCCTTTAGTAAAACCTTTTCTATACGCTAAAAAGGCGATAAATGTCAGACCTTGCAGTACAAGCAATAGCGCAAATATGACATTTATGTTAGAAAATACCATATGTAAATATGATGTTGGTTCTACTTTTATAAAAGTTGCTAACAAAATAAATATAACGTAATACCAAATGATACTCTTTGGTAATTGTATATCTTTAAATTTAGGCCAAGATATAACTTCATGTTTTAACTTTTTCAAAACACTACCTGATATTATCACTGTAATCCAAGAAAAACATACTGAAACTAGCACAAGTATACTTGGAAGTAACGATTGTAATATATCATTCATTTGTGCAAGTAGCTCTTTTTGTTCCTTACTAATCGGCATACCTGTAGCACTTACTATCTTTTCGCTTTTCGCCATACTTTCACTAAACATACTTTGCATTTGCTTCATTATATCTATGTTGAAAAACTTTATACTCGCAACATAAATAAGTACAAAACCAATTAAGTATGCAAGCGTCCCCGCTATTAAGATTTCAACTGGCTTTTTTCTTGTTTTATACATATATCCTAAAACAATCCCTATCAATCCAAACATAATTGTCTTCACTAAATTCAGCGGTTGACTCACAATAATAGTAACAAAAAGTGCTGCTACAAAAACCACGAGCACATTAGATAGTTTATGTCTTATCATTAATAGTATAAATGGTAACGGCAACGCAAAAGTTACAACTGTACCCAAAATCGGAACATACATAGATATAAGCAATAAAATTGCATATATAGCTAATAATGCTGCACCTTCTGTAATAAACTTTGTTTGTTTCACATTTTAACCTCTCTTTCAAAAAGAAAAGCATAGCAAAATGCACAGTAGAGTCCGACTCTACTGTGCATTTCATACGCTATTATTCACCAACATATGGTAAAAGTGCCATTTGACGAGCACGTTTAATTGCAACTGTAAGTTTGCGTTGGTATTTTGCGCTTGTTCCTGTTACACGACGAGGTAAAATTTTACCACGCTCAGAAACGAAACGTTTTAATAAATCAACATCTTTATAGTCAATGCGAGTGATGCCGTTAGCTGTGAAGAAACACACCTTACGACGTTTCGCACGTCCACCTTTGCGTCCTGCCATGTCTATTTCCCTCCATTCTTTGTTAAAACTAACAAATTTACTGTATTAGAACGGTAAATCGTCGTCGGAAATGTCGATCGGTTGACCTACATTTGAAAATGGATCGTCATTCTTCGTAAATCCAGAGTTACCTTGGTTACCTGAATTACTAGATTGACCAAATGGGTTAGAGCCTTGGTTACCGAAACCAGCTCCTGATGGTTGCTGATTAAATGAACCACGTTGCTCCCCACCGCCATTACGCGGCTCTAAAAATTGCACGCTTTCCGCAAGAACTTCTGTTACGTATACACGTTTACCATCTTGTCCCTCGTAATTACGAGTTTGAAGACGCCCATCTACGCCTGCTAAGCTACCTTTTTTCAAATAATTTGCTACGTTTTCTGCTTGTTTACGCCATATTACACAATTAATAAAGTCAGCTTCACGCTCACCTTGCTGATTGGCAAATGCGCGATTCACAGCTAACGTAAAAGTAGCTACTGCGACACCATTGGGCGTGTAACGTAAGTCAGGGTCCTTAGTTAAACGACCAACGAGGATAACACGATTCATCAATCGAACCACTCTCCCTTATATATCAATTATTTTTCTTCTTCTTTAACAACGATATGACGAAGGATGTCTTCGTTGATCTTAGCTAAACGGTCGAATTCGTTAATCGCTTCTGCGTTAGATTTCACGTTTAAGATCATGTAGAAACCTTCACGTAAGTCGTTGATTTCGTAAGCTAAACGACGCTTACCCCACTCTTTCGTGTTAATGATTTCTGCACCATTGTTTGTTAAAACACCTGCAAAACGTTCAACTAAAGCTTTTTGAGCTTCTTCTTCAACGCCAGGACGAATGATGTACATAATTTCGTACTTTCTCATTACACTTTCACCTCCTTTTGGTCTAAACGGCCCGTAATGGGCAAGGAGCAATTAATTTATAGTAATTACTCACGAGTTTAGATTATATCATAGTAAGTTATATGAATCAACTCACCAATACATAAAAAACTTGGCAAACATATAATATATTTGCCAAGTTCATATCTTTATTTTTCCTAGGAAATATTAAATTAAACGTTAAAACGGAAGTGCATAACATCTCCGTCTTTTACGATATATTCTTTTCCTTCTAAACGTACTTTTCCAGCTTCTTTTGCAGCTGTCATAGAACCGTTTGTCATTAAATCATCGTAAGAAACTGTTTCTGCACGAATAAATCCACGCTCAAAGTCTGTATGAATAACACCAGCACATTGTGGTGCCTTCATTCCTTGTTTAAATGTCCAAGCACGTACTTCTTGAACGCCAGCTGTAAAGTACGTAGCAAGTCCTAATAGGTCATATGCTGCACGAATTAATTGATCTAAACCAGACTCTTCAATTCCTAATTCTTCAAGGAATACTTTTTTCTCTTCTTCGTCTAATTCAGCGATTTCTGATTCAATTTTTGCACATACAACGATTACTTGAGAATTTTCATTTGCTGCAAATTCTTTTACCATTTGTACGTATTTATTTTCCGAAGGATCAATAATATCGTCTTCACTTACATTCGCTACGTATAACATTTCTTTTGTTGTAAGTAAATGAAGGCCTTTAACAATCTTCATCTGCTCTTCTGTAAATTCAACAGTACGAGCTGGTTTTCCCTCTTCAAAAGCTTCTTTTAAACGAACTAAAATTTCATGCTCATATACCGCTTCTTTATCTTTTTGTCTTGCTAATTTCGCAACACGCTCGATACGCTTATCAACAGACTCTAAATCCGCTAAAATTAGCTCTAAATTGATTGTTTCAATATCATCAATTGGATCTACTTTCCCTGAAACGTGCGTAATATTTTCGTCTTCAAAACAACGAACAACTTGGCAAATTGCATCTACTTGACGAATGTGAGATAAGAATTTATTTCCTAAACCTTCACCTTTACTAGCACCTTTTACGATACCTGCAATATCAGTAAACTCGAATACAGTCGGAACAGTCTTTTTCGGTTCTACTAATTCCGTTAATTTATTTAAACGCTCATCTGGTACTTCTACAATCCCTACGTTTGGATCAATTGTACAGAATGGATAGTTCGCAGATTCTGCTCCTGCTTGTGTAATTGCATTAAATAAAGTGGACTTCCCTACGTTAGGTAATCCAACAATCCCAGCCGTTAATCCCATATTTTTCACTCCTATGTCTCAATCTTTCATCATTATAGATAGTAACGAAAAAAATGACAAGTTTCCGCCAAACGAAAAAAAGTAACAGTTACCTACTGTAACTGTTACTCTCCCTCTATTCTTCGTGCTTCACAAGTATTTTTTTCACCTTACGATCAAACTCTCTTCGAGGAATCATTACTGAATGGTCACACCCCTCGCACTTAATGCGGATATCCATTCCCATACGAATAATTTTCCAACGATTCTCGCCACATGGATGGGCTTTCTTCATTTCCACAACATCATACAAGTTATATTCCTTTTGCTCCATTCTCCAAACTCCTCTCCATACTAAATTGCTTTTCCACTAACTAATTCTTCACGATTATATAAAACCATACGTGGATATGGAATTTCAATTCCATGTAAATCAAGACGATTTTTAATCTCTTTACGAAGTGCCCTTGCAATAACTGCATGTTGCATCGGTTCTACTTCAGCAATAACACGTAATATAACTTCTGATGCAGCTAATGTTTGCACACCTAATAATTGAGGCGTTGTTACCATTTTTTCGTACTTTGAAGGTAATTCTACTAATAAATCTTCAATAACTTGCTCTGCTTTCGCAATATCAGCCTCATATGAAATAGATACATCAACAAACGCTACACTATTACTAACTGAGTAGTTAGTAACTTGAATAATACTTCCATTTGGTAAAGTATGAATTTCACCTGTCCAACTCTTTACTTTCGTTGTACGAAGTCCAATTTCTAAAACGACTCCTTCAAATTGACCGATTTTAACATAATCGCCAACTGAAAACTGATCCTCTAACAAAATAAATAAACCTGTAATAACGTCTTTCACTAAACTTTGAGCACCAAATCCGACTGCTAAACCAATTACCCCAGCACCCGCTAATAAACCTGATGCATTAATATCAAACACACCTAAAATCGCAATTAGCATAATGAACATAACAACGTACGCTACAATATTTTCAAGTAATTTCGCTACTGTAACTGTACGACGTTCTGAAATTTGAATTGGAGAACGACTCCCCATACGAAACGCATTTCGTACAACCGCCCTTGCAATTCGCACAACAACTGCACCAATTGTTAAAATAATACATATTTTTAATGTCGCAACTCCAATATGAGCCCAACGATCAGCATCTAATAAATACTGTTTCATAGAATTAAACCACTTCGCTAATAAATCCATGTACCTCTACCTCTCTAGCTAAAATTTCTTTTTAGTTACCCTTATTATTGTATCAGAAGTCCCCTAATTGCTGAAAAAATTTTATGATTTTAATCCTATTTTATCCCCGACATCCAGGTATAAAATGGAACGAATATATATATACTAGTACTATTATTTCCGTTTTCATTCACATTTTGCAAAAATTACGCACTTATAACTTTCCATTTTCCTCACCATATAACATATATTGAAAATTTATTAAAAGGATGGGTGCTTCATGAATATTGGAAGTTTTCGCTTACCATTTTTTGAGAAAGAAACTCAAAACGTTATGCACCAAGATCTAGAAGCCTCTGAGATAATCAGTAATTTCTTACTTACCCATATTCCTATTAAAACTAATATACCACTCATTCTCGTTTGTATCGGCACAGATCGCTCTACAGGTGACGCACTCGGCCCATTAGTTGGTACAAAACTTGAACAAATAGACATCCAAAACCTCCAAGTATTCGGTACACTAGATGAGCCAGTACATGCGCTAAATTTAGAGGAGAAAATTCAGAATATACAGAAAGAATATCCTACTGCATTTATAATTGCTGTTGATGCATGTTTAGGAAAGTCCCAAAATATCGGATCAATCACTACTGGAAAGGGACCTAGTAAACCTGGAGCTGCTATGAATAAGAAATTACCTGCAGTTGGTGATTTGCACATACACGGTATCGTCAATCTAAATGGGTTTATGGAGTTTTTCGTTCTTCAAAATACAAGATTAAGTTTAGTCATGAAAATGGCTGATGTAATCGCAAAAAGTATAAAAGAGACGGATCAAAAATTATCCGCATTAAAAAAAGCAAACCATCTATAAATAATAAGATGGTTTGCTTTTTAATTTTTCTGTGCTAATAGTTCTAAAATACGATTTAAATCTTCTTTATTAAAAAATTCAATTTCGATTTTACCTTTTTCTTTTTTCGTCTCTTTAATTTTCACATCTGTGCCAAACTTTTCTCTTAAGAACGTTTCACGTTCTACGAAAAATATATTTCGCTCTTTTTTCACTTTTTTTGTTTCACGTGAAACGTGTTGATTAATCTCTTGGACGATTTTCTCTAATTGACGAACATTTAATCCTTCTTTTTCAATGCGTTTCAATAAGGACTTCAATTGTTCTTCATCTTTTATCGTAAGTAAAGTTCTCCCATGAGCCATTGAAAGTTGACCATTTGCAATCATATCTTGTACGAAAGAAGGTAGGCTTAATAACCGAGTATAATTTGCAATGTAAGGTCTGCTTTTACCAAGACGTTTCGCTAATTGTTCTTGCGTTACATTTAGCTCATTCATTAACATCTGGTATGCCATTGCCTCTTCCATAGGATTTAAATCTTCTCGTTGTAAGTTTTCTAACAAAGCAAATTCCATCATTTGCTGTTCAGTTAATTGTCTTACAACCGCAGGTACTTTTTCTAAACCAGCCTCTTTTGCAGCACGAAATCGTCTTTCACCTGCAACAATTTCATATCCTTTAATACTCTTCCTAGCAATTAATGGTTGTAGAATACCGTGTTCCTTAATCGAAATTGCTAATTCCTGAATCGCCTCTTTATTAAAGTGTTTACGCGGTTGATATGGATTCGGCCTTAATTCAGTTACAAGAATCTCCTGAATTGTTTCCTCTTCTTGCACATCTAAATCAGGAAAAAACACATTAATTCCTCTTCCTAATCCTTTAGCCACCTGCAATCACTTCCTCTGCTAAATCTATATACACTTCTGCTCCTCTTGATTTAGCGTCATACTGCATAATAGGTTTCCCATGACTTGGAGCCTCGCTCAAGCGTACATTACGCGGAATAATCGAGCGATATACTTTATCCCTAAAATACTTTTTCACTTCATCTATAACTTGAATCCCTAAATTTGTACGGGCATCCAACATTGTTAACAATACACCTTGAATTGCTAAATTTTTATTTAAATGTTTTTGTACAAGTCGAACTGTATTTAATAGCTGACTTAACCCTTCTAGTGCGTAATATTCACACTGTACAGGAATAATAACAGAATCTGCTGCTGTTAATGCATTAATCGTTAATAACCCTAAAGATGGGGGACAGTCGATAATAATATAGTCATATTCATCACGAACTGGCTGTAATGCTCTTTGCAAACGTACTTCCCGGGAAATAGTCGGTACCAATTCAATTTCAGCACCAGCCAATTGAATTGTAGCGGGTAGAACATCTAAGTTTTCAGTTGCGGTTTTCTGTATAACCCCTTGAACATCTGCATCTTCCACAAGAACGTTGTAAATACATTGATCTAATTCAGATTTTTCAATTCCCACACCAGTCGTTGCATTTCCTTGAGCATCAATATCTACAAGAAGGACTTTTTTACCTACTTGCGCCAATCCAGCCCCTAAATTAACAGATGTTGTTGTTTTTCCAACACCGCCTTTTTGATTAGCAATAGCAATGATTTTTCCCATGATGTCACCTACTTTCAACCTTTCTATCTTATTCTAGTAACAATTACGTTTATTGTAACATGAAATAAAACTTTTTCTTTTACGTCCTTTATTAAACTTCAAAATTTATTTCTAAACTCCTTCTTCATTTAACAAGAAAATATAGTAAAAGAGACCTCTCCAATAGGATAAGGTCTCTAGCACGTCATTATTATTTTTTCTTTGGAATTTTAATTGTAATTTGATAGTACTCATCAAATTCTTCTTCCTCAGAATTAACATTCAAACCACTTTCAGTAACCATTTGTAAAGATTGTCTAATTGTATTCATAGCAATCCTCGTATCTCGACTTACTGCTTTTTGCTTTGCCTTACGCTTCGGTTTCGCTTCCTCTAGTAACTTCGCAATTCGTTCTTCTGTTTGCTTTACATTTAGTTGTTTCTCAACAATTTCCTGTAAAACCTTCAGTTGTAATTCCTCATTTTTTAAAGGAATGAGAGCGCGGGCATGACGTTCTGTAATGCTTTTTTCTAATAATGCACTTTTTATTTCTTCAGGCAACTTTAACAAGCGCAACTTATTTGCGATTGTAGATTGTCCTTTTCCAAGTCGTTGTGCCAATGCTTCTTGTGTTAAATTATGTAACTCAATCAGCTTTTGATATGCCACAGCTTCCTCGATTGCCGTTAGTTCCTCACGTTGCAAGTTTTCAATTAAAGCTACAGAAGCTGTCTCTGTATCATTTAAATTCTTTATAATTGCAGGAACCTTTTCCCAACCTAACTTTGTTGCCGCGCGAAAACGTCTTTCTCCAGCAATAATCTCGTACTTATCATCCTCATATTGCCTTACAACAATCGGTTGAATAAGTCCATGTGTACGAATTGTTAATGCTAGCTCATCAATACGCGCATCATCAAAAACTGTTCTTGGTTGATAACGGTTAGGGGTAATATTTACTATCGGAATTTCTTGTATTTCTTCATATACCTTTTTATCTATCTCTTCATGGCTTTCGTCTTGTAATTCGAATTCGCTCTCTTTATCTCCAAAGCCAAATAAACGAGAAAACGTATTTTTCATACATATTCCACCACCTTTTAGGCCTATTGACTATTCTCCATAAAATGTTTCCTATGAAACATTTACGTTTTCATTTATATAATTTAATCTTACGTCTAATAAGATTTATTTTTCAATAGGTAATTTATTGGGTGTTCCCGGTTTGCGTGGATATTTCTTTGGTGTCTTGCGCTTTTTCTCGATTAATAAAATATTACGTTCACTCTCTTCAAACGGCAATTGGAACGTAGACATCTCTTTTAACTCTCCGCCTAGCACCTCTAAAGCATACTTGCCATTTTCAATTTCTTCGTTTGCTGCTGCACCTTTCATTGCAATGAATGTTCCTCCAACTTTTACAAGTGGTAAACATAGCTCACTTAATACAGAAAGACGCGCAACTGCACGTGCCATTACAATATCGTATGATTCACGTACACCTTCTTTTTTCCCAAATGTTTCAGCACGATCGTGACAAAATGCAACATCACTTAATTCTAACTTTTGGGCTAAGTGATTTAAGAAATTAATACGTTTTTGCAATGAATCTACAATTGTTACTTTTAAGTGCGGGAAACAGATTTTTAAAGGAATACTTGGGAATCCAGCCCCTGCACCAACATCACAAATTGAGAATGGTTTTGAAAAATCATAATAAAAAGCAGCTGTAATGGAATCAAAAAAGTGTTTTAAATATACTTCTTCTTTTTCTGTAATAGCCGTTAAGTTCATTTTTTCATTCCACTCTACTAATGTTTCAAAGTAGATTTTGAACTGCTCTAACTGTCTAGAAGAGAGGGTGATTCCCTTCTCTTCTAGCATAGATTGAAATTGTTCTATGTTCATCTAGCAATATCTCCTTACTATTTATTGGTTCGATACGCGTGCAATTTTTCCTTGTTCTATATACACAAGTAAAATGGAAATATCCGCTGGATTTACGCCAGAAATACGTGAAGCCTGCCCCATTGAAAGTGGACGAACATCTTTCAATTTCTGTCTAGCTTCTGAAGCAAGGCTAGAAATCGCATCATAATCAATATCTACAGGGATTTTTTTACTCTCCATTTTCTTCATACGCTCTACTTGCTGTAAAGATTTTTCAATATACCCTTCATACTTAATCTGAATTTCAACTTGTTCTTTAACTTCATCACTTAATTCTACTTCACTTGGTACTAAAAGATGAATATGCTCATATGTCATCTCTGGACGACGTAATAAGTCACTTGCACGTATTCCATCTTTCAATTCACTTCCGCCAATATTGCGAATTAATTCTTGAACTTCAGGACGTGGTTTAATAATAATGCTGCTTAAACGTTCCTTTTCCTGTTCAATTTGTAATTTTTTATTTGTAAATCGCTCATAGCGCTCTTCTTTAATTAATCCAATTTCACGACCAACTTCAGTTAAACGAAGATCAGCATTATCGTGGCGTAATAATAGACGGTATTCTGCACGAGACGTTAATAAACGATATGGTTCATTTGTACCTTTCGTTACAAGATCATCAATTAAGACGCCAATATAAGCATCCTCGCGACCTAAAACAACTTCTTTTTTACCTAAAGAACGGCATGCTGCATTAATTCCAGCCATAAGCCCTTGTCCGGCCGCCTCTTCGTAACCAGAAGTTCCATTAATTTGTCCTGCTGTATATAAATTTTTAATCTTTTTCGTTTCAAGTGTTGGCCATAGTTGTGTTGGCACAATTGCATCATATTCAATTGCATAACCTGTACGCATCATTTCAACATTTTCTAGGCCTGGAATTGTTCTAAGCATGTCACGTTGTACATCTTCTGGTAAGCTTGTGGATAAACCTTGTACATATACTTCTTGTGTATTACGCCCTTCTGGCTCTAAGAAAATTTGATGGCGTGGTTTATCATTAAATCTTACTACTTTGTCTTCAATAGAAGGACAGTATCTAGGGCCTGTTCCTTTAATCATACCAGAATACATAGCTGAACGATGTAAATTTTCATCTATTAAACGGTGTGTTTCTGTACTTGTATATGTCAACCAACATGGAATTTGATCCATAATAAATTTCGTTGTTTCAAAAGAGAACGCACGTGGCTTATCATCACCTGGTTGAATTTCTGTTTTACTGTAGTCAATTGTATTACTGTTTACACGCGGAGGTGTCCCTGTTTTAAATCTAACAAGATCAAATCCAAGTTCCTCTAAATGCTCAGATAATGTAATAGACGGTTGCTGATTATTTGGACCGCTTGAATATTTTAAGTCGCCCATGATAATCTCGCCGCGTAAAAATGTTCCAGTTGTAATTACAACAGTTTTTGCTGTATATTCTGCACCAGCTTGTGTAACTACCCCTTTACATACACCTTCTTCAACGATTAAACGCTCTACCATTCCTTGGAACAACGTTAAGTTTGGTGTTTCTTCAATTGTTTTCTTTAATTCATGTTGGTAAGCGAATTTATCAGCTTGCGCTCGAAGTGCACGTACGGCTGGTCCCTTACCTGTATTTAGCATACGCATTTGAATATGAGTTTTATCAATATTACGTCCCATTTCTCCGCCTAATGCATCAATTTCACGAACAACAATCCCTTTTGCTGGTCCACCAACAGAAGGGTTACATGGCATGAATGCTACCATATCCAAATTAATTGTTAACATTAATGTTTTTGAGCCCATTCGTGCTGCCGCAAGACCAGCTTCACATCCTGCATGACCTGCACCGATTACTATGACATCGTATGAACCGGCATTGTATCCCATTGTTTATTCCTCCTAATAATCTCTATCTTTCTACAACTTCACTATATTATTTTCCTAAACAAAATTGAGAGAACAACTGGTCAATTAAGCTTTCATGCACTGTGTCCCCAGTAATTTCACCAAGTATTTCCCACGTTCTTGTTAAATCAATTTGTACCATATCAATTGGTACACCATTTTCAATCGCCTCAACTGCATCACCGATTGTTTTTCCTGCTTGTGTTAATAATCCAATATGTCTCGCATTAGAAACATATGTCATATCTGCAGAATCGATTGTTCCTTCAAAGAATAAATCAGCTATTGCCTTTTCTAGTTCAGCTATTCCTTGTTCCTCAATTAAGGATGTTGTAATAACACGATTTCCCGCGGCTAACTCTGTAACACGTTCCATATCAATCGCTTGCGGTAAATCAGTCTTATTCACAATAACAATAAAGTCTTTTCCTTGTACCGCACGGAATAGATCTTCATCCTCATTTGTTAAAGCCTCGCTATAGTTGACAACAACTAATACTAAATCCGCTTGGCTCATCATTTCTTTTGAACGTTCCACACCAATTCGTTCAACAACATCTTCTGTCTCCCGAATACCGGCTGTATCTATAAGTTTAAGAGGTACACCACGCACGTTAACGTACTCTTCAATAACATCACGAGTTGTTCCTGCAATATCAGTTACAATTGCCTTTTTCTCCTGAACAAGACTATTTAATAACGATGATTTCCCAACGTTAGGTCTACCGATAATTGCTGTAGCAATACCTTCACGTAAAATTTTCCCCTGTTTTGATGTTTCTAATATTTTTTCGATTTCCGAACGAACATGCGTCGCTTTCTCAATTAAAATATTATGTGTCATCTCTTCTACATCATCGTATTCTGGATAATCTATATTTACCTCAACATGAGCTAATGTTTCTAATATTTCTTGACGCAAAAGACCAATTAATTTAGATAATCGCCCTTCCATTTGATTAATTGCTACATTCATCGCACGATCTGTTTTTGCTCGAATCAAATCCATAACAGCTTCTGCTTGTGATAAGTCGATACGTCCATTTAAAAAAGCACGTTTTGTAAATTCGCCCGGTTCTGCCAATCGTACTCCTTGTGCTAGAATAAGTTGCAATACTTTATTTACTGAAACAAGTCCACCGTGACAGTTAATTTCCACTATATTTTCACGTGTAAAAGTCCTTGGTGCGCGCATAATAGACACCATAACTTCTTCAATAACTTGATTTGTATCTAAATCAACAATATGACCATAATGAATAGTGTGAGAAGGAACCTCTGTTAAATCCTTCCCCTTAAAAATACGATCAACTTTCTCAACCGCATCATCCCCACTTACTCGAACAATGGCAATTGCACCCTCTCCAAGCGCTGTGGAAATCGCAGCAATTGTATCAAATTCCATGTCCTTTCACCTCACTTGCTTATTTATCTCTATTTCAACATGATTATTTCTTTCACTAAATTATTAGGATACCATAACGAACCTATCTACAAAAGAAGAATAACTCATTTTATTATATCCCCATGTAAAAAACACTAAACTTATTCACAGTGGATAAGTTTAGTGTTTTTTAGTTATCCACATCTATTTTCCGCTCAAAAAAACCGGCACTCATTTGAGCAACCGGTCATTTAGGAGATATTACAACATGCCGATGTGGTTCATTTCCTTCAGAAGTTGTATTGATACCTTGATGATTTGATAATGCCTGATGAATAATTTTTCGTTCAAAAGATGGCATCGGTTCTAAAATAACTCTTTTTTTCGTATTAAATACTTGTTTCGCTAATCGATAAGAAAGTGATTCTAACGTACTTTTTCTTTTACTACGATAATTTTCAGCATCTAGTGTAATACCGATATACTGCTTCGTGTTACGATTCGCGACAAGTTTTGTTAAATACTGTAAAGAGTTCAATGTATTACCTCTTTTCCCAATTAAAACACCTACATTATCACCAGAAATTGTGAATTCGATTTCGCGTCCTTTTACAATTTTACTAATCTCGACTTCCACACCCATATCGTGAATAACCTTTCTTAAATATTCTTCACATTCTTGAATTGGATCTTTCTTCAATACAACTTCTACTACTGCAGGGCGATTCCCAAATAAACCTAAGAATCCCCTTTTACCCTCATCGACAATATTTATATCTACTCGATCTTTTGATGTATTTAATTGCCTTAAAGCATCCTCTACTGCCAGCTCGACTGTTTGTCCTTTAGCAGTAATTATACTCACTTGCTTGAGCCTCCAGCTTTGTTAGCCTTAATCTCTGGCCCTTTGATAAAGTACATTTGAGCAATACCAAAGATATTACCAACAACCCAGTAAAGTGATAATGCAGCTGGGAAGTTAATTGCAAAGATTAAAATCATAATCGGCATAAGCCAAATCATCATTGCCATTTGTGGATTTTGACCAGCAGTTCCTGCCATTGCAAGCTTTTGCTGAATAAATGTCGTAATCGCTGCAACAACCGGTAAGATATAGTAAGGGTCTGCCTGTCCTAAATCAAACCATAAAAATGTATGTTTACTAATTTCTGATGTTCTCATAATCGCATGATAAAATGCGAATAAAATAGGCATCTGAACAAATATTGGTAAACAACCGGCTAATGGATTTACACCATTTTTTTGATATAGCTGCATCATTTCTTGTTGTAATTTTTGCTGTGTTGCTTGGTCTTTCGAGCTATATTTCTCTTTTAACTTTACCATTTCTGGTTGTAACGCCTGCATAGCTTTCGTACTCTTCGTTTGCTTAATCATTAATGGTAATAATGCAAAACGAATAATAAGGGTCGTAATAACGATCGCTAAACCGTAATTATCACCAAGCCATGTCGCAAAATACGTGATTAACTGAGAAAGCGGGTATACGAAATATTCATTCCAAATCCCAGTGCTCTTCGATGTAATCGGCTGACCCGTTTCACTACAGCCGGTAGCAATTGCCATTAATGTAATAACCATGGCCAGTAAACCTATTTTCTTTTTCAAAGCCTGCTCCTCCTTGTTTCGGTATGTATATAGTGTAATTCATTTCCTTACGCTACTTTTTTATTCTTTTCATACCAGAGCGTTTAAAGACATGAATTAAGCTTTTCTTTACTTCTTCATATGTCATCTCTGCACAAGGCTTCCTTGCTATTATAACAAAATCTTTTCCAGAATCTATCTCATCTTTTAGCTCTGTAATAGCCTGACGGACCATGCGCTTAATTCGATTACGAACTACTGCATTTCCTATTTTTTTGCTAACAGAAAGGCCGATGCGAAAGTTTGGCTGTTCTTCTTTATCTAATTGGTATACAACAAACTGACGATTCGCATTTGATTTTCCTTTTTGAAAAACCGCCTGGAATTCATCATTCTTCTTTATACGATGTTTTTTCTTCATATCAATTGACACTCCTGTATTTCATCAGCGGAAATTCACTATTATTAGAAAAAAAGACCACTGAACGATCAGTGGTCTACGCAGATAATACTTTTCTTCCTTTACGACGACGAGCTGCTAGCACTTTACGTCCGTTCGCTGTGCTCATACGGCTGCGGAAACCATGTACTTTGCTGCGCTTACGTTTATTTGGTTGGTAAGTTCTTTTCATTATATGACACCTCCCTGAGGAATATCTGTTAAAGACAGTCCTATAAATTATAGTTAATTAACTAGGAAAATGTCAATGGTTCTAGAAATTTTCATCAAATATTCATTTTGAACCTATTCACATACTTTTTCACAGCACCTATATTTCCTTGTGGATAAATATTTTTTCGCGTTTTTTATATCCACAAACTTTTTTCACACTTTTACACAGTATATCGTGTTGTGGACAAGTTTATTCCACAAGGTATTGATTTTGTGGATAACTTTCTTAAATTCATTGCTATAGCCACTTTTTTTTGATATTATAGTTGTGTTTTCACTTTGAATAAGTTTTCCACATCTTTATCTTATCCACAATTTGTGTATAACATGTGGACAGTTTTAATCACATGTGGGTAAATAGTTGTCCACATTTACTTTTTTTGTCGAAAACCCTATCTCATATACAAACGACGTTTTTAGGTTTTAAAATACGTTTCGTATAAATATACATTTTATATTTATTAGGTTGTACATTTGTTGCGCAACCTTATTCTTTTACCAACTTAGTAAAGGAGGGACACCTTTGGAAAATATCTCTGATTTATGGAATAGTGCCTTAAAAGAATTAGAAAAAAAGGTAAGCAAGCCTAGTTATGAGACATGGTTAAAATCCACAACGGCTCATAACTTGAAGAAAGACGTATTAACGATTACAGCTCCGAATGAATTTGCTCGTGACTGGCTAGAATCTCATTACTCCGAACTAATTTCAGAAACACTATACGATTTAACAGGGGCAAAATTAGCAATTCGCTTTATTATTCCCCAAAGTCAAGCTGAAGAGGACATTGATCTGCCTCCAGTTAAGCCGAATCCAGCACAAGATGATTCAGCTCATTTACCACAGAGCATGTTAAATCCAAAATATACATTCGATACATTTGTTATTGGCTCTGGTAACCGTTTTGCCCATGCAGCTTCATTAGCTGTAGCTGAGGCGCCAGCTAAAGCGTATAATCCACTCTTTATTTACGGAGGAGTTGGACTTGGAAAGACACATTTAATGCATGCAATTGGTCATTATGTAATTGAACATAATCCAAATGCAAAAGTTGTATATTTATCATCAGAAAAATTTACAAATGAATTTATTAACTCTATTCGTGATAATAAAGCTGTTGATTTTCGTAATAAATATCGCAACGTAGATGTTTTATTGATAGATGATATTCAATTTCTTGCTGGAAAAGAACAGACTCAAGAAGAGTTTTTCCATACATTTAATGCATTACACGAAGAAAGTAAACAAATTGTAATTTCTAGTGACCGACCACCAAAAGAAATTCCAACTTTAGAAGATCGTCTTCGTTCCCGCTTTGAATGGGGACTTATTACAGACATTACGCCACCAGATTTAGAGACACGAATTGCGATTTTACGCAAAAAAGCAAAAGCTGAAGGGCTTGATATACCAAATGAAGTTATGCTTTATATCGCAAATCAAATTGATTCAAATATTCGTGAATTAGAAGGTGCACTTATCCGAGTTGTAGCTTATTCATCTTTAATTAATAAAGATATTAATGCTGATTTAGCAGCTGAAGCACTTAAAGATATTATTCCAAATTCTAAGCCGAAAATTATCTCTATTTATGATATTCAAAAAGCTGTCGGGGACGTTTATCAAGTGAAATTAGAAGATTTTAAAGCGAAAAAACGTACAAAATCAGTTGCGTTTCCTCGCCAAATTGCAATGTATTTATCGCGCGAGCTTACAGATTCCTCTTTACCAAAAATAGGTGAAGAATTTGGTGGACGTGATCATACAACAGTTATCCATGCCCATGAAAAAATCTCTAAACTACTAAAAACCGATACGCAATTACAAAAGCAAGTTGAAGAAATTAATGGTATTTTAAAGTAGTAGCTGAATAGTGTGAATAACTTACCTTGTTTTACGCACAGTCTATCCACATGTAGATAGACTGTTTTTACATCCTTTAGCGGGGTTATCCACATATCCACAAGCCCTATTACTATTACTACTATTTTTTATCTTTATTAATTAAATAAAATCTTATACTTACCGGAGGTTTTTCTTTATGCGTTTTACAATACAAAAAGACTATCTTGTAAGAGGTGTACAAGATGTAATGAAGGCAGTTTCTTCTCGTACAACAATCCCAATTCTTACGGGAATTAAAGTTGTAGCAACTGAAGAAGGAGTTACATTAACAGGAAGCGATGCTGATATTTCTATTGAATCGTTTATTCCAGTCGAAGAAGATGGAAAAGAAATCGTAGAAATAGCTCAATCAGGAAGCATTGTTTTACAGGCAAAATATTTTAGTGAGATTGTAAAAAAACTACCTAAAGACACTGTCGAAATTTCTGTAGAAAATCATTTTATGACAAAAATAAAATCTGGAAAATCAGAGTTTAACTTAAATGGTTTAGATTCTGCAGAATATCCGTTATTGCCACAGATTGAAGAACATCATGTATTTAAGATACCAACAGATTTACTTAAACATATGATCAGACAAACTGTATTTGCAGTTTCTACTTCTGAAACAAGACCAATCTTGACAGGTGTAAACTGGAAGGTATATAACAGCGAGTTAACTTGTATTGCAACAGATAGTCATAGGCTGGCACTTCGAAAAGCAAAAATTGAAGGACATAATATTGCAGATGAATTCCAAGCTAATGTTGTTATCCCAGGTAAGAGCTTAAATGAATTAAGTAAAATTTTAGATGAGTCTGAAGAAATGGTAGATATCGTTATTACGGAGTATCAAGTATTATTCCGTACAAAACATTTATTATTCTTCTCAAGATTGTTAGAAGGGAATTATCCTGCTACGACACGTTTAATTCCGGCAGAGAGTAAAACGGATATTTTTGTGAATACAAAAGAATTCCTACAAGCAATTGATCGCGCTTCACTATTAGCAAGAGATGGCCGCAATAACGTTGTTAAATTATCAACTTTAGAGCAAGAAATGCTAGAGATTTCTTCGAATTCACCAGAAATCGGAAAAGTTGTCGAAGAAGTACAATGCGAAAAAGTAGATGGAGAAGAGTTAAAAATATCTTTTAGTGCAAAATATATGATGGATGCATTGAAAGCTTTGGATAGTACAGAGATTAAAGTTAGCTTTACTGGGGCGATGAGACCGTTCTTAATTCGTACAGTAAATGATGATTCAATTATTCAATTAATTTTACCGGTTCGTACTTACTAGGTAAGGAATAAGGGTTGCTAGTTTAAAGATGCTAGTGGCCCTTATTTGATTTTTGGGTATTACTTTCCTAATGCTAGTTTATTTAGTACAATGAAAGAATGAACACTTTCAGAAAGTGAGCGATTTTATGAAACGTATTAAAATTTCAACAGAGTATATTACACTAGGACAATTTTTAAAGTTAGCTGATGTAATTGATACAGGTGGCGCTGTAAAATGGTTTTTACAAGAATATGAAGTGTACGTGAACAACGAACTTGAAAATAGAAGAGGTCGCAAACTATATGCGAATGATGTTATTGAAATTCCAGGAAGCGGAACTTTCCAAGTTCAGGCATAAAGGGGGAGCCCTTTGTTTATTTCAGAAATACAATTAAAAAACTATCGCAATTATGAAAAATTAGAGCTTTCCTTTGAAGATAAGGTAAATGTAATTATCGGCGAAAATGCGCAAGGGAAAACAAATTTGATGGAAGCTATTTATGTTTTAGCGATGGCGAAATCTCATAGAACCTCTAATGATCGCGAACTTATCCGCTGGGATGAAGATTTTGGTCAAATAAAAGGGAAATTACAAAAAAGAAACAGTTCTTTGTCTTTGGAATTAAATATTTCGAAAAAAGGTAAAAAGGCAAAATTAAATCAACTTGAACAACAAAAGTTAAGTCAATATATTGGCGTGATGAACGTTGTCATGTTTGCCCCAGAAGATTTAAATCTTGTAAAAGGAAGCCCTCAAGTAAGAAGACGCTTTTTAGATATGGAATTAGGACAAATAGCTCCTGTATATTTGTATGAATTAAGTCAATATCAAAAGGTGCTCACGCAACGAAATCACTTGTTGAAAAAAATGCAAGGGAATAGTAAGAATGAGGAAACGATGTTGGATGTATTTACACTTCAACTAATTGAGCATGGTGCGAAAATACTGCAAAAACGTTTTGAATTTTTGCATTTGCTACAGGAATGGGCAGCTCCAATTCATCGAGGTATAAGCCGTGGATTAGAAGAGTTAGAAATTGTCTATAAACCAAGTGTAGATGTATCAGAATCAATGGATTTGTCGAAAATAAAAGAAGTATACTATGAAAGTTTTCAATCTGTGAAACAACGTGAAATTTTCCGTGGTACGACTTTAATTGGTCCTCATCGTGACGATTTACAATTCTTCGTTAATAGTAAAAATGTTCAAGTCTTTGGTTCGCAAGGACAACAACGAACGACCGCACTATCCCTAAAATTAGCTGAAATTGAATTGATTTATTCAGAGGTTAAAGAATATCCAATCCTTTTGTTGGATGATGTTTTATCAGAATTAGATGATTATCGTCAATCACATCTTTTAAATACAATTCAAGGAAAAGTGCAAACATTTGTTACAACGACGAGTGTCGACGGAATTGAACACGAAACATTAAAAGAAGCGAAAACAATTCATGTAACGAACGGCACTGTAGATTGTGAAATAGATAGGGAATAACCCCTGTTTAAATGGAAAAGTAGGTGATCTTTGTGTCAATGGAACAAAAGCAAATGCAAGAAAATGCATATGATGAAAGTCAGATACAGGTGCTTGAAGGACTAGAGGCAGTTCGGAAACGCCCTGGTATGTATATTGGATCTACAAGTGGAAAAGGGCTTCACCATCTTGTTTGGGAAATCGTAGATAATAGTATTGATGAAGCACTTGCAGGTTATTGTGATGAAATTAATGTTAGTATCGAAGAAGATAATAGTATTCGTGTAACGGATAATGGGCGTGGTATTCCGGTTGGTATACAAGAAAAAATGGGACGTCCAGCTGTAGAAGTTATTATGACTGTTCTCCACGCCGGTGGTAAATTTGGCGGTGGCGGTTATAAAGTTTCTGGTGGTTTACATGGTGTTGGGGCATCGGTTGTAAATGCTCTATCAACAGAATTAGAAGTATTTGTACATCGTGAAGGTAAAATCCATTATCAAAAATACGAAAGAGGTATTCCGGTTGCGGATTTAAAAGTCATTGGTGACACCGATCAAACAGGAACAATAACTCGATTTAAACCAGATCCGGAAATTTTCCAAGAAACAACAGTATACGATTTTGATACGCTAGCAACTCGTATGCGTGAATTAGCGTTTTTAAATCGTAATATTAAATTAACAATTGAAGATAAACGTGAACATAAGCAAAAGAAAGAATTCCATTACGAAGGTGGAATTAAATCATACGTTGAGCATTTAAATCGCTCAAAACAACCGATTCATGAAGAGCCTGTGTACGTAGAAGGTTCAAAAGATGGTATTCAGGTTGAGGTTTCTCTTCAATATAACGAAGGATACACAAATAATATTTACTCATTTACGAATAACATCCATACGTATGAAGGTGGTACACATGAGGTAGGTTTTAAAACAGCTTTAACTCGTGTAATCAACGACTATGGTCGTAAAAATAGCATTTTAAAAGATGCGGACAGTAATTTAACTGGTGAGGATGTTCGTGAAGGTTTAACAGCAATTGTATCAATCAAGCATCCAAATCCACAATTTGAAGGACAAACGAAGACAAAACTTGGGAATAGTGAAGCGAGAACAATTACAGAGTCTGTATTCTCAGAGGCATTTGAAAAGTTCTTACTAGAAAATCCTAATGTAGCGCGAAAAATTGTAGAAAAAGGTACGATGGCTGCACGTGCACGTGTAGCTGCGAAAAAAGCGCGTGAATTGACACGTCGAAAGAGTGCGTTAGAAGTTTCAAGTTTACCTGGTAAATTAGCTGATTGCTCTTCGAAAGATCCAGCAATTAGTGAAATTTACATCGTAGAGGGTGACTCTGCGGGTGGATCTGCAAAACAAGGACGCGATCGTCATTTCCAAGCAATTTTACCGCTGAAGGGTAAAATTATTAATGTGGAAAAGGCGCGCTTAGATAAGATTTTATCAAATGATGAAGTTCGTACAATTATTACGGCAATCGGTACAAATATTGGTGGAGACTTCGATATTGAAAAAGCACGCTATCATAAAGTTATTATTATGACCGATGCCGATGTTGATGGTGCACATATTCGTACCCTATTATTAACGTTCTTCTATCGTTATATGCGTCAAATAATTGAGTGTGGTTATATCTATATTGCACAGCCGCCATTGTTTAAAATACAACAAGGTAAAAAAATTCAATATGCTTACAACGATAAGGAACTTGAAAAAATCTTAGCTGAGCTACCAGCCCAGCCGAAACCAGGAATTCAACGTTATAAAGGTCTTGGGGAGATGAATCCAACTCAGCTATGGGAGACGACAATGGATCCAGAAGTACGTTCGTTACTTCAAGTTTCTCTTCAAGATGCAATAGAAGCAGACGAAACGTTTGAAATTTTAATGGGTGATAAAGTAGAACCGCGTCGTAACTTTATCCAAGAGAATGCAAAATACGTGAAGAACCTTGATATTTAAATGAGTAATGACAGGAATCTAAGTATTCCTGTCTTCTACATATAAATCAATGTATGTGTAACGGAAATGTAAGAGGAGGTGCTCGTTGATGTCAGACAATCAACAACAAGCACGAATTCGAGAAATTAATATTAGTCATGAAATGCGTACCTCATTTTTAGATTACGCAATGAGTGTTATCGTATCTCGTGCATTACCAGATGTTCGTGATGGATTAAAACCTGTGCATCGTAGGGTTTTATATGCGATGAATGATTTAGGAATTACAGCTGATAAAGCGTATAAGAAATCAGCACGTATTGTCGGTGAAGTAATTGGTAAGTATCACCCTCATGGTGATTCAGCCGTTTATGAAACAATGGTACGTATGGCGCAAGATTTTAGTCAACGTTATATGCTTGTAGATGGGCATGGTAACTTCGGTTCTGTAGATGGAGATTCAGCAGCAGCAATGCGTTATACAGAGGCAAGAATGTCTAAGATTTCTATGGAATTAATACGTGATATTTCAAAAAATACAATTGATTATCAAGATAACTATGATGGTTC
>NZ_JBBOTE010000003.1:352500-370000 GCF_038005385.1 Bacillus sp. FSL K6-2944
GAAATTCCAATCGAACCTGGAGATAGCTGGTTCTCCCCGAAATAGCTTTAGGGCTAGCCTTAAGTGTAAGAGTCTTGGAGGTAGAGCACTGATTGGACTAGGGGTCCTCATCGGATTACCGAATTCAGTCAAACTCCGAATGCCAATGACTTATCCTTAGGAGTCAGACTGCGAGTGATAAGATCCGTAGTCAAAAGGGAAACAGCCCAGACCGCCAGCTAAGGTCCCAAAGTGTGTATTAAGTGGAAAAGGATGTGGAGTTGCTTAGACAACTAGGATGTTGGCTTAGAAGCAGCCACCATTTAAAGAGTGCGTAATAGCTCACTAGTCGAGTGACTCTGCGCCGAAAATGTACCGGGGCTAAATACACCACCGAAGCTGCGGATTGATACCAATGGTATCAGTGGTAGGGGAGCGTTCTAAGGACAGTGAAGTCAGACCGGAAGGACTGGTGGAGTGCTTAGAAGTGAGAATGCCGGTATGAGTAGCGAAAGACGGGTGAGAATCCCGTCCACCGAATGCCTAAGGTTTCCTGAGGAAGGCTCGTCCGCTCAGGGTTAGTCAGGACCTAAGCCGAGGCCGACAGGCGTAGGCGATGGACAACAGGTTGATATTCCTGTACCACCTCTTTATCGTTTGAGCAATGGAGGGACGCAGAAGGATAGAAGAAGCGTGCGATTGGTTGTGCACGTCCAAGCAGTTAGGCTGATAAGTAGGCAAATCCGCTTATCGTAAAGGCTGAGCTGTGATGGGGAAGCTCCTTATGGAGCGAAGTCTTTGATTCCCCGCTGCCAAGAAAAGCTTCTAGCGAGATAAAAGGTGCCTGTACCGCAAACCGACACAGGTAGGCGAGGAGAGAATCCTAAGGTGTGCGAGAGAACTCTGGTTAAGGAACTCGGCAAAATGACCCCGTAACTTCGGGAGAAGGGGTGCTTTCTTAACGGAAAGCCGCAGTGAATAGGCCCAAGCGACTGTTTAGCAAAAACACAGCTCTCTGCGAAGCCGTAAGGCGAAGTATAGGGGGTGACACCTGCCCGGTGCTGGAAGGTTAAGGAGAGGGGTTAGCGTAAGCGAAGCTCTGAACTGAAGCCCCAGTAAACGGCGGCCGTAACTATAACGGTCCTAAGGTAGCGAAATTCCTTGTCGGGTAAGTTCCGACCCGCACGAAAGGTGTAACGATTTGGGCACTGTCTCAACCAGAGACTCGGTGAAATTATAGTACCTGTGAAGATGCAGGTTACCCGCGACAGGACGGAAAGACCCCGTGGAGCTTTACTGTAGCCTGATATTGAATTTTGGTACAGTTTGTACAGGATAGGCGGGAGCCATTGAAACCGGAGCGCTAGCTTCGGTGGAGGCGCTGGTGGGATACCGCCCTGACTGTATTGAAATTCTAACCTACGGGTCTTATCGACCCGGGAGACAGTGTCAGGTGGGCAGTTTGACTGGGGCGGTCGCCTCCTAAAGTGTAACGGAGGCGCCCAAAGGTTCCCTCAGAATGGTTGGAAATCATTCGTAGAGTGCAAAGGCATAAGGGAGCTTGACTGCGAGACCTACAAGTCGAGCAGGGACGAAAGTCGGGCTTAGTGATCCGGTGGTTCCGCATGGAAGGGCCATCGCTCAACGGATAAAAGCTACCCCGGGGATAACAGGCTTATCTCCCCCAAGAGTCCACATCGACGGGGAGGTTTGGCACCTCGATGTCGGCTCATCGCATCCTGGGGCTGTAGTCGGTCCCAAGGGTTGGGCTGTTCGCCCATTAAAGCGGTACGCGAGCTGGGTTCAGAACGTCGTGAGACAGTTCGGTCCCTATCCGTCGTGGGCGTAGGAAATTTGAGAGGAGCTGTCCTTAGTACGAGAGGACCGGGATGGACGCACCGCTGGTGTACCAGTTGTTCTGCCAAGGGCATAGCTGGGTAGCTATGTGCGGAAGGGATAAGTGCTGAAAGCATCTAAGCATGAAGCCCCCCTCAAGATGAGATTTCCCATAGCGTAAGCTAGTAAGATCCCTGAAAGATGATCAGGTTGATAGGTTCGAGGTGGAAGCATGGTGACATGTGGAGCTGACGAATACTAATAGATCGAGGACTTAACCATATAATATGTAGCAATGTTATCTAGTTTTGAAGGAATATGCCTTCATAGTTTGGTGATGATGGCAGAGAGGTCACACCCGTTCCCATACCGAACACGGAAGTTAAGCTCTCTAGCGCCGATGGTAGTTGGGACCTTGTCCCTGTGAGAGTAGGACGTCGCCAAGCAACTAAAAACACAAGTCATTTGACTTGTGTTTTTTTATTTCCCATGAAATAGATTTGGTTCCATTAATAAAAAATTTGAAATATAGTAAGGGATTTTTTGAGCAGAAATACTTAGAAATTGATAAATAAATGGATAATCTTCAGAACCATAACTTCCAAGTAAGTCATACCACCAATCTGTTTCATATCTAGAAATCATGCTTAAATTATAGAGCAATAAATAATGAATGAGGAGTTCAGGTAATATTGGCTTAGGATTTCTAGGGTCAGTCGTAAGTGGCAAATAATAAGTATTAGTAAGATGTTCATAGTATAAAGGAGTACTGTACATAGGATTCCATGATTGAATAGGCGCTGTAAAAAGTAAATTCGATTCATTAGTCTTCTCAGGTACGTGTTGTATTGATAAATGCTTACAAGATGTTTCAATGTAACGAGAAAATCTCTCTTTAGTCATATGTAATCGATCTAGTAGGTTGACTGAAAAGGAGAGCTCATTTTTAATTGTTGAATCAATTTTATATAAAGTTGATCCTTTTTGACTATAACGAAATAAATTTTGTAATTCTGGAATATTTCCCATTAGTTCTAACATGTTAAATTTTTCTGCTTCTAAGTGTTTCATGTGAAACAGTTGTTCTGCAACATGAGTAAACAATCCGTTTTTTTGTACCTTCACCTCATCTTCTAAAAATTGATACCCTTGTTTTTTTCGTTTGCGAGTTGTAACGCCATGAGCTAAAACAGTAGTGGATTCAGGATAGTTAGGGTCAATAGTTAGTAGGCATGCTTTAAACAGTTGACTAATTCCATAAAATAACAACATTGGTTGAATGGAAAATGGAGCTGTCTTATATAATTCATAATAATTTTTCCCGTGTTCTAAGTAATAAATAAAGGGATAACAATTTTCAAAACTTTTTTTTTCTGCATCCTGAATAGAGGATTTTTCATAACAACGGGCAAGATAACGTTGTACGTTTTGAGATGAAAAAAAGAAACTTAACTGCTGCCAAGTACAAGATGTTTGATGCATATATTACGCTCCTTTTATTGTCTAAAAATTCTAACATATATATACGTCCTTGACAGTATTTTAACCAATTGATAAGCTACTAATAATAATTTCTGGTATCATAGGGGGAACAATTATGTGGGAATCTAAATTTGTTAAAGAAGGTTTGACTTTTGATGATGTATTACTTGTACCAGCTAGGTCAGATATATTACCAAGAGAAGTAAGTGTTAAAACAGTTTTATCTGAAAGCTTACAGCTAAACATCCCGTTAATTAGTGCAGGAATGGATACAGTAACAGAAGCTGACATGGCTATTGCAATGGCTCGCCAAGGTGGTTTAGGAATTATTCATAAGAATATGTCTATTGAGCAACAAGCAGAGCAAGTTGATAAAGTAAAGCGCTCTGAAAGCGGCGTTATTTCAGATCCTTTCTTCTTAACTCCAGAACATCAAGTATATGATGCAGAACATCTTATGGGAAAATATCGTATCTCAGGTGTACCGGTTGTAAATAATTTAGATGAGCGAAAATTAGTTGGTATTATTACAAACCGTGATATGCGCTTCATCCAAGACTACTCAATCAAAATTTCTGACGTAATGACAAAAGAACAATTAATTACAGCTCCAGTTGGTACTACACTGGAAGAAGCTGAAAAGATCCTACAAAAGTATAAAATTGAAAAACTCCCTCTTGTTGATAATAACGGTGTATTACAAGGGCTTATTACAATAAAAGATATTGAAAAAGTAATTGAATTCCCAAACTCTGCTAAGGATAAGCAAGGACGCTTATTAGTTGGAGCAGCAGTTGGTGTAACAGCGGATGCTATGCTTCGCATCGATGCATTAGTAAAAGCTAGTGTAGATGCAATTGTACTTGATACAGCACATGGACATTCTAAAGGTGTTATTGATAAGGTAAAAGAAGTTCGTGCTAAATACCCATCACTAAATATTATCGCTGGAAATGTTGCTACTGCTGAAGCAACGAAAGCATTAATTGAAGCTGGTGCAAACGTAGTTAAAGTTGGTATTGGACCAGGTTCTATTTGTACAACACGCGTTGTAGCCGGTGTTGGTGTACCACAATTAACTGCAGTTTATGATTGTGCAACAGAAGCTCGTAAACACGGTATTCCAGTTATTGCTGATGGTGGTATTAAGTACTCTGGTGATATGGTGAAAGCTTTAGCGGCAGGAGCACATGTTGTTATGCTAGGTAGCATGTTTGCAGGTGTTGCAGAAAGCCCTGGAGAAACTGAAATTTACCAAGGTCGTCAATTTAAAGTGTATCGTGGTATGGGTTCTGTCGGTGCGATGGAAAAAGGAAGTAAAGATCGTTACTTCCAAGAAGGTAATAAAAAGCTTGTCCCAGAAGGTATTGAAGGACGAGTGCCATATAAAGGACCTTTAGCAGATACAGTTCACCAATTAGTTGGTGGCTTACGTGCAGGTATGGGATATTGCGGAGCACAGGATTTAGAATTCTTACGCGAAAATGCACAATTCATTCGTATGTCAGGTGCTGGCTTACGTGAAAGTCATCCTCATCACGTACAAATTACAAAAGAGGCTCCAAACTACTCATTATAATGTCTTATATACAAATAGACAGAGATTTGATATCTCTGTCTATTTTTTTTTGATTATGTTAGAATAACGGTTATGTGAGTACATAGATATTGGGGGTAGCAAAAGTGAAAGGTATGTTTTGCAAAAGATTCATTGCTTTGGTAACAGTGCTTACACTAGCTTGTAGCATTTTTATGCCATATAGCAATGCATCAGCTGAAACAGGAGCCGCTTTAAACATTGAAGCAGGTGCGGCAATTTTAGTAGAAGCGAATTCTGGGAAAATTTTATATCAAAAGAATGCAGATGAATTATTATCCATTGCTAGTATGACAAAGATGATGAGTGAATATTTAGTTCACGAAGCAGTGGATAAAGGAAAACTTAAGTGGGACCAGAAAATTAAGGTTTCTGAATATGCATATAAGGTTTCACAAGATGCTTCATTATCAAATGTTGCATTAGAAAATGGTGGCTCTTATACAGTAAAAGAGTTATACGAAGCAATGGCAATCTTTTCTGCAAATGGTGCAACAATTGCATTAGCAGAAGCAATTGCAGGTAAAGAAGTAGACTTCGTAAAAATGATGAATGACAAATCGAAAGAACTAGGGTTAAAAAATTATAAATTTGTCAATTCTACAGGTTTAACGAATAAAGATTTAAAGGGAATGCATCCTGAAGGAACAACAGCGGATGAAGAAAATAAAATGTCTGCAAAGGATGTTGCAACTTTAGCACAACATTTAATTAAAGATTATCCAAAAGTGTTAGATACAGCAAAAATCCCTAAAAAAGAATTCCGTCCAGAAAAAGAGAAGTTTGGAATGTCGAACTGGAACTGGATGTTAAAGGGCTTAGTTAAAGAATATGATGGCGTAGATGGCCTAAAAACAGGCTCAACTCCAGAAGCAGGAGATTGCTTCACTGGTACGGTTGAAAGAAACGGAATGCGTTTTATTTCTGTAGTTATTAAAACAAGTTCTCATACAGCACGTTTTGATGAAACAAAGAAGCTATATGATTATGGATTTGCTAACTTTGAAGTGAAACAAATGTATAAAAAAGGTTCTTCAGTAAAAGGACAAGAAACAGTACGAGTAGAAAATGCGAAAGATAAAGATGTAGCAGTTCAAACGAAACAAGCTATTTCACTTCCAGTGCCAAAAGGAAGTAAAGATGTTTATAAAACAGAATTAAAAGAATCAAGTAAGGGACAAGAAGCACCTATTAAAAAGGGAGCTGCGCTTGGTCAAATGGTAATTACGCCAAAAGATACAAACGACCCTGGATTTTTAACTGGTAAGTCACTGCAAGTGGATCTTGTAACGACATCTGAAGTAGAAGAAGCAAACTGGTTTACTCGTGCTATGCGCGGAATTGGTTCATTCTTTAGTGGTATGTGGAATAGTGCTGTTGATACAGTAAAAGGTTGGTTTTAAAAGCTCCTCACGATAGGAGCTTTTTTTTATTCCTATTTTTCATACCGACTTTATGAAAAAGTAGTAGACAAGCATCTGATAGTTAGTGGTAGAATGTAAGAGTATTCTTAATTTTCGCCTTTAACGGGGGAAAGCAATTCACCTAGGGGGGTTTTTGTACATGACAAATGTAACAGGGACAGAACGTGTAAAACGTGGAATGGCAGAAATGCAAAAAGGCGGCGTTATTATGGACGTAGTTAACGCTGAACAAGCAAAAATTGCAGAAGAGGCAGGCGCAGTTGCCGTTATGGCATTAGAGCGTGTACCAGCAGATATTCGTGCAGCAGGTGGCGTTTCTCGTATGGCAGACCCAACAATTGTTGAAGAAGTTATGGGTGCGGTGTCAATTCCGGTTATGGCAAAATGCCGTATCGGTCACCTTGTAGAAGCACGTGTATTAGAATCATTAGGGGTAGACTATATCGATGAGAGTGAAGTATTAACTCCTGCTGATGAAGTATACCATTTAAATAAACGTGATTACACAGTTCCATTTGTATGTGGTTGCCGTGATATCGGAGAAGCTGCACGTCGTATTGCAGAAGGTGCATCTATGCTTCGTACAAAAGGTGAACCAGGAACAGGAAACATTGTAGAGGCAGTGCGTCATATGCGCCAAGTCAATGCAGAAATCCGTCAAGTTGCGAGTCTACGTGAAGATGAGTTAATGACATATGCAAAAAATACTGGCGCTCCTTACGAAGTATTACTTGAAATTAAACGTCTTGGTCGCTTACCAGTTGTAAACTTTGCGGCAGGTGGTGTAGCAACACCAGCAGATGCAGCATTAATGATGCAACTTGGTGCTGATGGGGTATTTGTTGGATCTGGTATCTTTAAATCAGAAAACCCAGAGAAATTTGCACGTGCAATTGTTGAAGCAACGACTCATTATGAAGATTACGAACTAATTGCAAGCCTTTCTAAAGGATTAGGTAATGCAATGAAGGGTGTCGAAATTTCAACGTTATTACCAGAACAACGCATGCAAGAGCGTGGATGGTAATTAAAGGAGAACTTTAAAATGGTGAAAATCGGTGTACTAGGTCTTCAAGGTGCAGTTCGTGAGCATGTAAAATCAGTTGAAGCAAGTGGTGCAGAAGCTGTTGTTGTAAAGCGTATAGAGCAACTTGAAGAGATTGATGGTCTTATTTTACCGGGCGGTGAAAGTACAACAATGCGCCGTCTTATTGATAAGTATGCTTTCATGGAACCACTTCGTACATTTGCAAAGTCTGGTAAACCAATGTTTGGTACATGTGCAGGGATGATTCTTCTTGCGAAAACACTTATTGGCTATGAAGAAGCACATATTGGGGCTATGGATATTACAGTTGAGCGTAATGCGTTCGGACGCCAAAAGGATAGTTTTGAGGCTGCGCTTTCAATTGAAGGCGTGGGTGAAGACTTCGTTGGTGTATTTATCCGTGCGCCGTATGTTGTAGAAGTAGCTGATAATGTTGAAGTGCTTTCTAAACATGGTGACCGAATGGTAGCGGTAAGACAAAAACAGTTTTTAGCTGCTTCATTCCATCCGGAATTAACAGATGATCATCGTGTAACAGCATACTTTGTTGAAATGGTAAAAGAAGCGAAAATGAAAAAAGTTGTATAAGTAACTTGCAACTTGTATAAGATTATAGTAAATTGATGGTAACAATTTTATAAAATAAGCGTGTTGATAGGAAATAGTAACAAATGTCGTTTCTTATAGAGAGTCGATGGTTGGTGGAAATCGATAGAAACAGTTTGTGAATCCATCCTGGAATGGAATGTGGAATATCTTTTGGATTAGTAAGCATTCCCGGTGAAGAGCCGTTATTTCTACTTGAGAGGAAAGCGGTAATGCTTTCAACTAGGGTGGCAACGCGGGTTAACTCCCGTCCCTTTATATAGGGACGGGAGTTTTTTGTGTTTTATAAAATAAAAGGAGGAGTATACAATGCTTGATATTAAATTTTTACGTACAAACTTTGAAGAAGTAAAAGCGAAATTACAGCATAGAGGCGAAGATTTAACTGATTTTGGTCGTTTTGAAGAATTGGATACGAGAAGAAGAGAACTACTTGTTCAAACAGAGGAACTAAAAAGTAAACGTAACGAAGTATCTCAACAAATCTCTGTATTGAAGCGTGAAAAGAAAGATGCAGAAGCTCTAATTTTAGAAATGCGTGAAGTTGGAGAAAAAGTAAAGGATCTTGATAACGAACTTCGTACAGTTGAAGAAGACTTAGAAAGATTAATGTTATCTATTCCAAATATCCCTCATGAATCTGCTCCAGTTGGTGAAACAGAGGATGATAATGTAGTAGCACGTACTTGGGGAGAAGTGAAAGAATTTACTTATGAGCCAAAACCACATTGGGATCTTGCTACTGATTTAGGAATTTTAGATTTTGAACGCGCTGGGAAAGTAACAGGAAGCCGCTTCGTATTCTACAAAGGTGCTGGTGCAAGATTAGAGCGTGCTTTAATTAGCTTTATGCTTGATCTTCATACTGATGAGCATGGATATGAAGAAGTATTACCTCCATATATGGTAAACCGTGCAAGTATGACAGGAACAGGACAACTTCCAAAGTTTGAAGAAGATGCATTCCGTATTGAAAGTGAAGATTACTTCTTAATTCCAACAGCTGAAGTACCTGTAACGAATATGCATCGTGATGAGATTTTAAATAAAGAGCAATTGCCTATAAGATATGCTGCATTTAGCTCTTGCTTCCGTTCTGAAGCAGGTTCAGCTGGACGTGATACACGTGGTTTAATTCGCCAGCATCAGTTTAATAAAGTAGAGCTTGTGAAGTTCGTAAAACCAGAAGATTCTTATGAAGAGTTAGAAAAGTTAACAAATGATGCAGAACGCGTGTTACAATTATTAGAGTTGCCATATCGCGTTATGAGCATGTGCACAGGCGATTTAGGATTTACAGCAGCGAAGAAATACGATATTGAAGTATGGATTCCAAGCTATGGCACATATCGTGAAATTTCTTCTTGTAGTAATTTTGAAGCTTTCCAAGCGAGACGTGCAAATATCCGTTTCCGCCGTGAACCAAATGGAAAACCAGAACATGTTCATACATTAAATGGATCTGGTCTTGCAATTGGACGTACGGTTGCAGCTATTTTAGAGAACTACCAACAAGAAGATGGTACAATTATAATTCCAGAAGTTCTTCGCCCTTATATGGGAGGAAAAACAGTTATTAAGTAAATTTAAACATTCATCGGTATGAGTGATTGGTAATTATGAGCGTTGTCAGTACTGTAATGTAGGAAGGGGAAAGTAAAATTTTCCTTTCCTCATAATTTATTTTAGTAGGGTTGACTAACTGTTTTTCTTTTGATATTATATTTGATGTCAATATGGAGGTATACCCAAGTCTGGCTGAAGGGATCGGTCTTGAAAACCGACAGGCGGCGAGAGTCGCGCGGGGGTTCGAATCCCTCTACCTCCTCCAGATATAATTGACAACAGCGCATATAAGTGGAGATTGGAGAACTCGTTACCAACACGTAACGAGTTTTTATTTTAAAACCAATCATAAAGTATGGTGTAAGGTAATTTTGTCCTTATTACACACTCATATTCCGATGATTATCTTCATAGATATGAAAGGAGTCAACATGGATCTTATTATACAAACGTTTCCTTTAGATGGAAAAACTTTATATTATGTACAATGTCCTGTCTGTAAGAACAATAGAATTTTAAACAGTGGTGCAAACGTATCACGCATTATTAGTGATGATACATTCCGTAAACTTTGTGGTTGTACTTGTGATGTAAAACCAGCTACGAGTAAAGTAGAGGCGCCAAAACAAGTTAAAAAAGCAGCTGTAAAGAAAGAAGCAGCTCCAAAACGTACAGGTAAAGTATTAACGGCAGTAATTAACGGGAAAGAAATGACTGTTAAAGAGATTGCTGAAGCATACGATATTAGTACAAGTACTGTTCGTCAGCGCATTAACGCAGGAAAACCTGAGAGTGAAATTATTGCTCCAACAAAGAAGAAGTAATTTAATAGGAAAACCCGTGCATATGCACGGGTTTTTTATTTTACAAGTTTACGTGTTTGTTTTAAAAAATGGCCAATTTTTTTTATGATTGGTTCGATTGAATCACCATCTTTTAAAATATCGTACTCATTAATATTTAAGCGTAATACAGGGCATGAATTAAAGTTGTTAATCCAGTTTTCATAACGTCCATGCATTTCTTTCCAGTACTCAATTGGTGTTTGCTGTTCCATTGGGCGCCCGCGTTCTTGAATACGATCGACAATATCATCGAAAGAACCTTCTAAGTAAATTAATAAGTCTGGATGAGGGAAGTAAGGAGTCATGACCATAGCGTCAAATAAACCTTTGTATGTTTCATAATCAGTTTCCGTCATTGTTCCTTTTTCATGATGCATCTTTGCGAAAATTCCAGTGTCTTCGTAAATGGAACGATCTTGAACAAAACCGCCACCATATTCAAAAATTCTTTTTTGTTCCTTAAATCGTTCTGCTAAAAAGTACACTTGTAGGTGGAAGCTCCAGCGAGTGAAGTCCGCATAGAACTTGTCCAAATATGGATTGGAATCTACTTTTTCAAATGATGTGCGATAACCTAAAGCATTAGCTAATGCAGTTGTCATAGTTGATTTACCCACACCTACTGTTCCGGCGATAGTGATTACTGCGTCATTGGGTATATCATATTTTTGCCTTAAATTCATTATTATTTCGACTCCTTTAAGAGAGTATTTTGAAGGGCAGATAGGATAACGTTTAAATCATCAGGATTTTTTACAAAATCCATATCGTCGCCATTAAATTTCAATACTGGTATTTCCGGATGATCTTTTTTAAAAGCATCCATTGCTGTTTCATAATCTTTTGTGAGCTGTAGTAAGTAATTTGGATCCATGTTTTTTTCAAATTCTCTTCCGCGCATGGCGATTCGTTTTTGCAATGTCTCTAGGCTAGCTGTTAAATAAACAATGACATTTGGCACAGGCATATCTTGTGTAAGGATACGATAAATTTGCATGTATTTGTCATATTGAGAGTCTTTTAATGTGCGGGATGCAAAAATTAAATTTTTAAAGATATGGTAATCCGCTACTACTGGTTTCCTTTGATTCAAGTACTTTATGTTAATGTCTTCTAATTGTTTGTATCTATTACAAAGAAAGAACATCTCTGTTTGAAAACTCCATTCGTCGATGTCTTCATAGAACTTTCCTAAAAAGGGATTTTCATCAACAATCTCTTTTAGTAAGTGGAGTTGCATGTGAGTTGAAATTTCCTTCGCAAGTGAAGTTTTTCCAACACCAATTGGTCCTTCAACCGTGATAAATGGTACTCCGGTCACGCTGTTTCCTCCTTTCAATCAGTGATTTACCGTGACTACTAAAAACACAAAACAGAATTATTGTAGCACAAGAGGGAAGCGAGCGGGTTAATTTGATATAAAAAGTTAGAAAATAGATATATGTATTAATTAAATTTTATTTTGGTTGATGATGTTATATTTGCTTTCAATGTAGTTTCCATTATTTTTAAAGCATGTATATTATCTTGGTCGTTGTTAGAGGCGATACAATCCTGTGGTACATACAATTTATAATTTCTCATATGAGCATCATTAGCTGTAAATAGGATACATATATTTCCGGCAACCCCTGTTAATATTAGATTTTCTATTTTTAAATAACCTAGTAATGAATTTAAAGGTGTTTCATAAAAAGCGGAATAATGTGGTTTAATAAAAATGTACTCATCAAAACTTGGAGCAATCTTATGGATTATATTTTCGCTATATTCATTTGTGCAATGAGTAATAAGTTGGTCGATATCAGATCTCCAAAGTTGATAATGGTCATTAACGTAAATTATAGGATAGCCGAAGGATTTCATTTTTTTCTTTAATTGTAAAATAGGGTTTGTTATAGTTTCGCATTTTTTAGCTAGAATGGGTCCGTGGGAAAATTGAAAGTCATTAATCATATCGATAATGAGCAAGGCGGTATTTTTCATATGTAATCCCCTCTCTTTTTTCTTTTAGGGTGGATTGAATTTGTAAAAGTTATCCCCTGTGTAGTAAATGGAAATAAGTGTACTTTATTTGTAATGAAAGGACTATGTTATGGAACAAGATCAAGATATTTATTTTATGCAATTAGCGATAGAAGAAGCTAAAAAGGCAGAGGAAATACAGGAAGTACCAATTGGAGCAGTTATAGTGTTAGATGGTGAGGTAATTAGTGTTGCCCATAATTTAAGGGAAACTGAGCAAAGATCAATAGCTCATGCTGAGTTGCTAGCGATAGATGATGCATGTAAAAAATTAGGGACATGGCGTTTAGAAGATGCAACATTGTATGTAACATTAGAACCTTGTCCAATGTGTGCGGGTGGAATTGTTTTATCACGAGTGAAGCGAGTTGTATATGGTGCAAGTGATCCGAAGGGCGGATGTGCAGGGACATTGATGAATCTTTTAACGGATGAACGCTTCAATCATCAATGTGAAGTAGTATCTGGTGTACTAGAGGAAGAATGCGGTACGTTGTTAACAAACTTTTTTAGAGAGCTTCGTAAAAAAAGAAAAGCAATAAAAAAATTAGAGAAGAATACTGGGAACTAACGTATTTGCATTTTCTAAAGAAACAAGTTATACTGATAATGCCTTTAATGAAGGCAACCGAATATTGGTTTTAACTTTGCCGTGCTAAGCGGGGAGGTAGCGGTGCCCTATACTCGCAATCCGCTCTAGCGAGGCCGAATCCCCTCTCGAGGTTATGTTGCTGTAAGGTCTGCCTTAAGTAAGTGGTGTTGACGTTTGGGTCCTGCGCAACGGGACCCCGTGAACCTTGTCAGGTCCGGAAGGAAGCAGCAATAAGCGGGTCTTCTCGTGTGCCGCAGGAGTGCCTGAACCGAGCTAACTGCTTGAGTAACGCTTATGGTACGTAATCGACGGAGGGTGCACGGCAGTTATATATGTATACAAAACTCACCTGTTATGAAGTGACCTTTGTCAATAGTTTTTCACCCATAATATTTTTCTTGATGGCATACAAAAGCTTCAGAAATAAGATCTATCGACAGTTAACCACTCTGTTATTCGTGGATTGGTTACCTCAGGTTAATGGTTCGTCGTTAGGCTCTTATAATCTCACTGCGTGGATCACACCTTTTCAAATTCTAATAAATAGCTTGTTTATCAGAATTTCAGCCATGCCAGAAGAGGTGAGTCATAGATAGCCAGACCTGTAATTCACTATCTCTGAAGCTCATCTATGCCATCAATTGATACCTTTGGTTTCTAACTATGAATGAATCAATCAACTTCATATCCTTCCCTCTTTATTTTCGGTGAATTTTACCTGTTTCTAATCCCCATATAAAACACCCCAGTTCTCTTGCGATAGCTGTAACGGCAACATTTCTAGGTTTCCCTTGATATATCATGCGATAATATTTTCTTTGTAACCTTTCTACAGCCTGATCCGCATAAGCAATCACTTCGCTTCGTTGCCCTTTTTGTCTTGCTTTCACTCGCTTCGATTTTAATCCGATTGTTCCTTTTACCAACGCATTTGCACATTCTACAAGAGTAGACCTAACGGTCGAATTTCCTTGTTTTGTAATCGAACGTCGACTGATTTTTTCTCCACTTGAGCTTTCGCTTGGTGTCAATCCTACATAAGCCATAAATGCTTTAGCCGTGGGAAAACGAGTGAAGTCTGCAATTTCCACATGAACAGTCATTGCCGATGTTGTATCTATACCTTTTAAGCATCTTAAATTTGCGATTGGTTCTTCGTACCTTTCACGATGAGATAATTCTTCTAATCTCAGACTGAACCGCTCAATTTTATCGACTAGAACATCATACTGTAATAGGTATTCGCCTAACGTTTCTTTGAATAATCCTTGTAGATCAAGATTCTTTAACCATTTCATATAAGCGATTGTCCAGCTTGATTTCCCTTCATACACATAGCCATGCCTTAAAAGGAATGCTTTTATCTGTTGTTTTATTTTTTTCAAAGATGTTTTAAAATCACCTAACATGCGGATATACTCTTTCACGGCAACATCCTCTTCTTCTGGAACATATACTTCTTTATAGGTGCCATTTGCTAAATTAAGAGCAATCATTTTGGCATCGAATTTATCATTTTTAACCATTTTATTTTTTGATGAACTGTACATTGTTGTGGGAGCTAAAATATCACAATCAATTCCATTTTGTTCAAGAAGATTATGAAGTGAATACCCTAAACAACCAGCCTCATATCCAGCTTTAATTTTTATATCTTCACCATATTTTGTTTTCAGTTTCTCAACGAATTTTTTTACGAGAGATACATTTGAAGCACATCGTGCTTCTCTTACAATTTCCCCAGTTGTTCCGTGTAGTGCACATAAGCTAAAACTTTCCTTGTGGACATCCATCCCAATATAGATTATATTTTCCATAGTGGCCTCCTATTATCATAGGGTATAACCCCATTCATAATGTTTTCATTCATTATTATGGGTTAAAATCCCTGACTTGATAATCTAGGAGGTCGCTTCATATTATCTTAATACAAAGGTGAGTTTTTTGTATAGAAAATAACTTTTGGAATCTATAAACAGAATGGGTTATAATAAATGAGATAATAACCTTTGAGGGAGGCCGTATTTTCGTGTCATACCAAGCGTTATACCGAACATGGAGACCGCAAAAGTTCGAAGATGTAGTCGGTCAAAAGCACGTGACAAAAACGTTGCAAAATGCCCTTCTTCAAGAGAAAGTTTCACATGCTTATTTATTTTCTGGCCCGAGGGGAACAGGAAAAACGACAATTGCAAAAGTATTTGCAAAAGCAATTAACTGTGAACATGCTCCGGTAGCTGAACCTTGTAATGAATGTCCTTCTTGTTTAGGAATCACACAAGGATCCATTTCAGATGTATTAGAAATTGATGCGGCTTCAAATAACGGTGTAGATGAAATTCGAGATATTAGAGATAAAGTAAAATACGCTCCAAGTGCTGTAGAATATAAAGTATACATTATTGATGAAGTTCACATGCTTTCTATGGGTGCATTCAATGCGCTTTTAAAAACCTTAGAAGAGCCGCCAGGACATGTTATCTTTATTTTGGCGACAACAGAACCTCATAAGATCCCACCTACAATCATTTCACGTTGTCAGCGCTTTGAATTCCGAAAAATATCAGTGAATGATATTGTTGAGAGATTATCAACGGTCGTGACAAATGAAGGTACGCAAGTGGAAGGTGAAGCATTACAAATTGTTGCGCGTGCTGCCGAAGGTGGTATGCGTGATGCGCTTAGTCTTATTGATCAGGCTATATCTTATAGTGATGAGATTGTTACGACAGAAGATGTATTGGCCGTAACAGGATCTGTTTCTCAGCAATACTTAGGCAATTTAGTAGAGTGCATACGTGAAAATGATGTATCAAGAGCATTGCAAATCATAGATGAAATGATGAGTAAAGGGAAGGATCCAGTTCGTTTTATGGAGGATTTCATTTACTATTATCGTGATATGCTTTTATATCAAACTTCACCACAACTAGAACATATGTTGGAACGAGTAATTGTAGATGATCAATTCCGTAAGTTGAGTGAAGAAATGCAACCGGAAGTGATCTATGAGATTATTCATACCCTTAGTAAGGGACAACAGGAAATGAAGTGGACAAATCATCCGCGTATTTTCTTAGAAGTTGTTATGGTGCAATTGTGTCAACAGTTTATGATGCAAGCAAATGGTACAGATCGTTTGCAAGCAATTATGAACAGGATGCAGCAACTGGAGAAAGAGTTAGAGCAAGTCAAAAAGAACGGTGTGCCAGCAGGTGTACAACAGGAAGTAAGAGAGACACGTGCAACACCAAAACCGGTACGAACAGGAAGTATGAAAATTCCTGTTGGACGTGTAAATGAAGTATTAAAACAAGCGAAGCGTCAAGATTTAGAACAATTAAAAGCTGTATGGGGTGAGTTGTTAGGAAGACTCAAATCATATAACAAAGTAGCGTTTGCCGTTTTGCTTGAAAATAGTGAACCAGTGGCAGCTTCAGATGACACTTACGTTTTAGCATTTCAATATGAGATTCACTGTAAGATGGCGAGCGAAAATCGAGAAGCTATGGATACAGTAGAACAAGCTTTATTTGAATTGCTAAGTAAAAGGTTAAATATGATTGCCATTCCAAAAAGTGAATGGGGTAAAATCCGTGAAGACTTTTTACAACGTGAAGGTGGAGAGTCTGAAGAAAGCCCGGAGAAAAAGGAAGACCCTCTTATAGAAGAGGCAGTGAAGTTAGTAGGGCAAGAACTCATTGAAATAAAAGAGTAATAATAATTAGGAGGAATTAATTATGATGCGTGGCGGAATGGGAAATATGAATAACATGATGAAACAAATGCAAAAGATGCAAAAGGACATGGCGAAAGCACAAGAAGAGCTTGGTGAAAAAACAGTTGAAGGTACAGCTGGCGGCGGAATGATTACAGTTATTGCAAATGGTCACAAGCAAATTCTTGAAGTGAAGATTAAAGAGGAAGTTGTAGATCCAGAAGATATCGAAATGTTACAAGACTTAGTATTAGCTGCAACAAATGATGCACTTAAAAAGGCTGATGAGCTTTCAAACTCTACAATGGGTAAATTTACAAAAGGCTTAAACTTACCAGGTGGAATGTTCTAGGAGGATATTGATACATGCATTATCCAGAACCAATATCAAAACTAATCGATAGTTTTATGAAGTTGCCAGGTATCGGACCGAAAACAGCGGTTCGATTGGCATTTTTCGTATTAGATATGAAAGAAGATGATGTGTTAGGTTTCGCGAAAGCACTTGTAAATGCGAGGCGAGATTTAGCGTACTGTTCTGTATGCGGACATATTACTGATCGTGATCCTTGTTATATTTGTAATGATTCACATCGAGATCAATCAGTTGTTTGTGTCGTGCAAGAACCGAAAGATGTAATCGCGATGGAAAAAATGAAAGAGTATCAAGGTGTATATCATGTGTTACGTGGTGCGATTTCTCCTATGGAGGGAATTGGACCGGAAGACATTAATATCCCGCAACTCTTAAAGCGACTACATGATGAAACGGTACAAGAAGT
>NZ_JBBOTE010000003.1:375000-422500 GCF_038005385.1 Bacillus sp. FSL K6-2944
CTGTCTCAACCAGAGACTCGGTGAAATTATAGTACCTGTGAAGATGCAGGTTACCCGCGACAGGACGGAAAGACCCCGTGGAGCTTTACTGTAGCCTGATATTGAATTTTGGTACAGTTTGTACAGGATAGGCGGGAGCCATTGAAACCGGAGCGCTAGCTTCGGTGGAGGCGCTGGTGGGATACCGCCCTGACTGTATTGAAATTCTAACCTACGGGTCTTATCGACCCGGGAGACAGTGTCAGGTGGGCAGTTTGACTGGGGCGGTCGCCTCCTAAAGTGTAACGGAGGCGCCCAAAGGTTCCCTCAGAATGGTTGGAAATCATTCGTAGAGTGCAAAGGCATAAGGGAGCTTGACTGCGAGACCTACAAGTCGAGCAGGGACGAAAGTCGGGCTTAGTGATCCGGTGGTTCCGCATGGAAGGGCCATCGCTCAACGGATAAAAGCTACCCCGGGGATAACAGGCTTATCTCCCCCAAGAGTCCACATCGACGGGGAGGTTTGGCACCTCGATGTCGGCTCATCGCATCCTGGGGCTGTAGTCGGTCCCAAGGGTTGGGCTGTTCGCCCATTAAAGCGGTACGCGAGCTGGGTTCAGAACGTCGTGAGACAGTTCGGTCCCTATCCGTCGTGGGCGTAGGAAATTTGAGAGGAGCTGTCCTTAGTACGAGAGGACCGGGATGGACGCACCGCTGGTGTACCAGTTGTTCTGCCAAGGGCATAGCTGGGTAGCTATGTGCGGAAGGGATAAGTGCTGAAAGCATCTAAGCATGAAGCCCCCCTCAAGATGAGATTTCCCATAGCGTAAGCTAGTAAGATCCCTGAAAGATGATCAGGTTGATAGGTTCGAGGTGGAAGCATGGTGACATGTGGAGCTGACGAATACTAATAGATCGAGGACTTAACCATATAATATGTAGCAAATGTTATCTAGTTTTGAAGGAATATGCCTTCATAGTTTGGTGATGATGGCAGAGAGGTCACACCCGTTCCCATACCGAACACGGAAGTTAAGCTCTCTAGCGCCGATGGTAGTTGGGACCTTGTCCCTGTGAGAGTAGGACGTCGCCAAGCAACTAAAAACACAAGTCATTTGACTTGTGTTTTTTTGTATTGTTAAAAAGAATGGGAAAGAAGTAATGGAAATACAAACACGTTGCCCAAGAGTTAATCATATTATATAAAAGATGGGTGTATATTTTTCTGTAAATTGTTAAGGATTAGAAGTATAAAATAGGTTCACTTAAATAGGGAGGGAAGATTATGAAATTACAAAGTGAAGTTTGTATTGTTTGTGAGACAAAAAGAAAAGAAGGTATATATGTTTATAATAATTTAATATGCCATGAATGTGAAAAGGATATGGTGAATACAGAGACAGATGATCCGAAATATATATATTATTTAAAGCAGCTTCGAAAATTAGAAGTATCATATTTTTAAATAGGCATATGCCTATTATTTTTTTTGTTCTGTATAATAGATAGAGAATGAATAATAAGGAAGAGATGTAGATGAATCAAAATCGTATGCCTTTATATGAGGCGTTAATAGAGTTTAAAGAAAGAGGGCCGTTATCCTTTCATGTTCCTGGTCATAAGAATGGTTTAAACTTCCCTCAGGAGGCAATAAGAGAGTTTAAAGGTATTCTATCTATTGATGTAACTGAATTAGCAGGACTAGATGATTTGCATAGTCCGTTTGAATGTATAGATGAGGCACAACAATTATTGGCTGAAGTTTATAATACAAAGAGAAGTTATTTTTTAATTAATGGTTCAACAGTCGGGAACTTAGCAATGATTTTGTCTTGTTGCGGGGAACATGATATTGTTCTTGTACAAAGAAATTGTCATAAATCAATTATTAATGGTTTAAAACTTGCGGGAGCAAATCCCATTTTTTTAGATCCATGGATTGATGAAGCTTATAACGTACCAGTGGGAGTTCGTAATGAAATTATTAAGAACGCAATTGGAAAGTATCCAAATGCGAAAGCACTTATTTTAACGCATCCTAATTATTATGGTATGGGGATGGATCTAGAGGCAAGCATCGCTTTTGCACATGCACATAAAATCCCTGTTTTGGTAGATGAGGCACATGGGGCACATCTATGTTTGGGAGAACCATTTCCGAAGTCAGCATTAACATATGGTGCAGATATTGTAGTTCATTCTGCACATAAAACATTACCCGCAATGACAATGGGTTCCTATTTACATATAAATAGTCATTTAGTAGACGAAGATAAGGTTACTACTTATTTAAGTATGCTACAATCTAGTAGTCCATCGTATCCAATTATGGCTTCCTTGGATATAGCACGCTTTACAATGGCGCGTATAAAAGAAGAAGGTCACAGTGAAATTGTTGAGTTTTTACGAAGATTTAAGGAACAATTACGTTCTATTCCCCAAATCACCATTTTAGAATATCCGTTGCAAGATGAGTTAAAGGTCACCGTACAAACTCGTTGTCAGTTATCAGGGTACGAATTACAGTCTGTATTTGAAAAGGTCGGTATATATACAGAGATGGCTGATCCGTACAATGTCCTATTTATTTTACCCTTACAAGTAAATGAGGGATATATGAAGGTTATAGAGATGATCCGAGTAGCATTGCAACATTATGAGGTGAAAGACAAGAGGGAATCTATTCGTTATACTTATAATGGTGAATTCTCTCTTTTACCGTATACGTATAAACAACTAGACGGATATGAAACAAAGATAGTATCTATAGAAGAGGCTGTTGGAATGATAGCGGCGGAAATGGTGATTCCGTATCCACCTGGAATTCCATTAATTATGTATGGAGAGAGAATTACTTCAGAGCATAAAGAGCAAATTATGTATTTAGAAAGAGCAGGAGCTCGTTTTCAAGGTAATACGAAATATATGAAAGTGTATGATATAGAAAGTAGGTTTTAGGATGAAGGGATTATTTGTAACAATTGAGGGCCCAGAAGGTTCAGGTAAAACAACGTTAATTAAAAGCTTATTGCCATATTTTGAACAAAAAGCACAGAAGGTAATGGCGACAAGGGAACCAGGCGGTATTGCAATTTCTGAGGACATTAGGACGATTTTACATAAACAAGAATATACGATGATGGAAGCACGTACAGAAGCGCTTCTTTATGCTGCTGCGCGCAGACAACATTTAGTAGAAAAAGTTATGCCAGCACTTAATGAGAACTACCTCGTGTTATGTGATCGTTTTATAGATAGCTCTTTAGCATACCAAGGCTATGCAAGAGGATTGGGTATGGATAAGGTATTTGAAATAAATCGTTTCGCAACAGAGGACTGTATGCCTAGTTTAACAATTTATCTAGACATTGAGCCTGAGGTTGGTTTGGCTCGGATTGAAAAAGATGCAGGACGTGAAGTAAATCGACTAGATATGGAAGATATCTCTTTCCATAAACGTGTGCGCAAAGGGTATTTACAAGTTGTAGAACGTTTCTCGGATCGTATTGTATTGGTAAATGCTGATCAACCGATGGAAAAACTTATAGAAGAAGTTGTTCAGATTATAGAAGATAAATTGTTATAATAGAAGGAAAGAATGAAATAAGTGAGGTATGCATTATGACGAAGACGTGGGAGCAGCTTTCTGCTATACAACCCATCGGTGTAAAAATGTTGATGAATAGCATTGCAAAAGAGCGTATATCCCACGCTTACTTGTTAGAGGGAGGGAAAGGGACAGGAAAGTTTGCGACAGCAATTCAAATGGCAAAGAGTTTCCTCTGTTCTGAGCGGAATGGAGTAGAGCCCTGTCATGTATGTACAAACTGTAAGCGAATTGATTCAGGTAACCACCCTAACTTACATATTGTAAAACCAGACGGATTATCTATTAAGAAGCAGCAAATTCATGATTTACAAGAAGAGTTTTCAAAAACAGGATTAGAGGCAAATAAAAAATTATATATTATTGAGCACGCAGATCGTATGACAGCAAATGCGGCAAATACACTTTTGAAATTTTTAGAAGAACCAAGTAGTGATACAACTGCTATTTTACTTACTGAACAAAGTCATCAAATTTTAAATACGATTTTATCTCGCTGCCAAGTTGTTACGTTTAGACCGTTACCTACGGAATCTTTAATTAGAAGATTACAGGATGAAGGGATTACAGCATCTTTATCGACACTTGCTGCTCAACTTACAAATAGTTTTGATGAAGCTTTAGCTTTATGTAGTGATGAATGGTTTGCACAAGCACGAGCTTTAGTGATAAAATTATGTGAAGCGCTCGAAAAAGATAAAACCTCTATTTTTTTTGTACAAGAAAAATGGGGAAAACACTTTGGAGAGAAAGAACAATTACAGCAAGGTTTAGATATGTTACTCCTTATTTATAAGGATTTATTATATGTTCAACTTGGAGAAGAAGATCGTCTTGTTTTTCATGAGCAGAAAGAGATATTTGAATCGTTTTCCTATGCTCAGAAGCGCATTGTATCAGCTCTCTTTAATATATTAGAGGCAAAAAATAGAATCAACGCTAATGTAAATGCGCAGCTTGTGTTCGAACAGTTAGTGTTGCGGTTGCAGGAGGGATGACCGTTTTGTATGATGTAGTAGGTGTTCGCTTTAAGAAGGCCGGAAAGGTATATTACTTTGATCCAAACCAGTTCGATATCTCTGAAAATGAGTTTGTCATTGTAGAAACGGTAAGAGGTATTGAATACGGAAAAGTAGTTATTACCAAAAAACAAGTTTATGAAAACGACGTTGTATTACCGCTAAAAAAGGTTATTCGTATTGCAAATGAAAATGATCGTACCATTGTTGAAGAGAACAAATATGCTGCCAAAGAAGCATATCAAGTCTGTCAACAAAAGGTAGTAGAGCATAATCTTGATATGAAACTTGTAGATGTAGAGTATACATTCGATCGTAATAAGATTATTTTCTATTTTACTGCGGATGGTCGGATCGATTTCCGCGAACTAGTGAAGGACTTAGCCGCAATTTTTAGAACAAGAATTGAACTAAGACAAATTGGTGTTCGTGATGAAGCGAAGATGCTAGGTGGTATTGGTCCATGTGGTCGTATGCTTTGTTGTTCTACTTTTTTAGGGGATTTTGAACCTGTATCCATTAAAATGGCAAAGGATCAAAATTTATCATTAAATCCTGCAAAAATCTCTGGTTTATGTGGTCGCTTAATGTGTTGCTTAAAATATGAGAATGATGAATATGAGGCAGCAAAGGAACAACTTCCTGATTTAGATCAACGTATACAAACCCCGCATGGTACTGGCCGTGTTATCGGATTAAATATTTTAGAAAGATTAATTCAAGTGGAACTAGTAGACAAGGAACGGATAGTAGAATATACGTTAGATGAGTTAGTGAATAAAGGGGTCGTTTCGAGTCAAACCACAGATTAATGAGGTGGGTGCTTGTGGAGAAAAAAGATATTTTTGAATCGGTTTCTAGTATGGAAGAGCAAATTGGACATTTATATAAACAGTTGGGAGAGTTAAAACAGCATCTTGCAGAGTTGTTGGAAGAAAACCAGCATATAAAAATGGAAAATAACAATTTGCGACACCGTTTTGAAGAAGTGCAGAATAAAGAAAAACAAAAAACTCAAAAACGTAAAGAAGTGAAGCCGAAAACAGATATTGGTGAAGGCTATGACAATTTAGCGAGACTATATCAAGAAGGTTTTCATATTTGCAATCTACATTATGGAAGTGTACGTAAAGAGGGAGATTGTTTGTTCTGTCTTTCATTCTTAAATAAAAAGTGAAATTACCTTTCCAATTATAATTGGAAAGGTAATTTTTTATACATGAAATAGGGTAGGTTAAGGGTAAGAAAAGGAGCAGTATATGAATTTATATGAAGATGAACGTTTAGATTACTTATTAGCACAAGACATGAAGATTATACAAAGCCCATCAGTATTTAATTTTTCTTTAGATGCCGTTTTACTTGCAGATTTTGCATGGGTACCAATTCAAAAGGGGAATTTACTTGATTTGTGTACAGGTAACGCTGTTGTTCCCCTTCTATTAAGTACAAGAACAAAAGGAAATATTACTGGTGTGGAAATTCAAGAACGCTTATATGATATGGGAGTAAGAAGTGTTCAATACAATGGGTTGGAAGAAAGAATTCACCTCATACATGGAGATTTGAAAGATATGCCAGAGAAACTTGGACGTCATCAATATGATGTTGTTACATGTAATCCACCATATTTTCAAACACCTCAAACTTCAGAGAAAAATATGAATGAACATTTAGCGATAGCTCGTCATGAAATTATGTGTACATTAGAAGATGTTGTATCTGCAAGTAGTCAGTTAGTAAAACAAGGTGGGAAAGTAGCGTTTGTACATCGTCCAGGGCGATTACTAGACATTGTCACATTAATGCGTAAATATAAAATTGAACCAAAGCGTGTGCAATTTGTTTATCCTAAGGTTGGAAAAGAAGCAAATACATTGTTAATTGAAGGAATTAAGGATGGAAATGCAGATTTGAAAATTTTACCGCCTCTCGTTGTATATGAGAACAATAACGAATATACAAAGGAGCTACGTTCAATTTTATATGGAGAAGAATAAGCACTTTTTTTATGTGGTAGAGTGCTCTGATGGAAGTTATTATGCTGGATATACAAACCATATAGAAAAGAGAATTCAGACTCATAATAGCGGCAAAGGGGCTAAGTATACACGCGTCAGGCTTCCTGTCGTTTTAAAATATGTAGAGACCCACGATGATAAGCGTACAGCTATGCAAGCGGAGTATTACTTTAAGCAATTAACGAGAAAACAAAAAGAGGCATATATGCAAAAAGGAGAACGCTATGTGGCAACAAAAAAGCTTTCAACAAAATGAAAAGGGAGTTTTATATTTAGTACCAACTCCTATTGGAAATCTAGAAGATATGACATTTCGTGCAATCCGAATTTTAAAAGAAGTTGATTTAATTGCTGCTGAAGATACGAGACAAACGAAAAAACTTTGTAATTATTTTGAAATTGAAACACCTGTCACGAGTTATCATGAGCACAATAAAGAAGTAAGTGGGAAGAAACTATTAGAGAAATTAGAGGATGGAAAGAATGTAGCACTTGTTAGTGACGCTGGTATGCCGTGTATTTCTGATCCAGGTTACGATATTGTCGTTGAGGCAGTAGCTGAGCAATATCATGTAATTCCGCTTCCTGGAGCAAATGCAGCCCTTACAGCATTAATTGCATCCGGTCTTGAAACAAAGCAGTTTTATTTCTATGGTTTCTTGCAGAGAAACAAAAAGGAACGGAAGATGGAGTTAGAAAAGCTTCGTTATGTACAAACTACAATGATGTTTTATGAAGCACCTCATCGTTTAGATGATACTTTAATTTCGATGCAGGAAGTGTTGGGAAATAGAGAGATTGTATTATGTCGAGAGTTAACGAAAAAATTTGAGGAATTTATTCGAGGAACAATCGAAGAAGCAATTGAGTGGACGAAGCAAAATGAAGTACGTGGTGAGTTTTGTATTTTAGTAGCTGGTTCAACAGAAGAACCTGCTCCAGAAGAACAATGGTGGGAATCTCTTTCGGTATATGATCATATTGAATATTATATAAATGAAAAAAGTATGAATTCAAAAGAAGCGATTAAAACAGTCGCTAAAGATCGAGATTTGTCGAAAAGAGATGTATATCAAATCTATCATGTCGATAAAAAATAAGCTTCTCATAATTGAGAAGCTTATTTTGCTGTTTCGATATAATCTTGAAGTTCGTTTAAGATTTGCTCAGCGCCTTCTTTGCTTAAGATGATTTTACCTTCAGCTAAAGAAAGGTTACCGTCAGATACTTCACCAGTTACTTGGCAAGTCATGTTTGGTTTATATTTCTTTAAGATGATTTTTTCGTCATCAACATAGATTTCAAGAGCGTCCTTTTCTGCAATACCTAAAGTACGGCGTAATTCGATTGGAATTACTACACGACCTAATTCATCAACTTTACGAACAATACCAGTAGATTTCATAATTTTTTTCCTCCTAAATAAATAGTTTATAAGTTTCGAGTCTATTTTTAGATTCGTCATTTTTCGACAAAATACCCTATGGACATATGATACCAATCATTTACATTTCCGTCAATTCTTAAATTCTATATTTTTTAAAAAGATTTATAGATTTCTTATTTCGTATATATAATAGATTGAGAGGAAATTCCACAATTATTTACATTATTTTCTGAAAAAATAATAAATTAAAAGTGGATATTGTATATTTTTTTGAAATATGAGCAATAGATGATAAAGATATTGAGCATTAAGATCTAAATTGAAAATTAGGTTGGCGTAAAGAAGATAAGTTAGATTTGGGCTGCTCGTAAAAGCCCAATTAACGTAGGCTAATAATTAGTGGGGAGGAACAAAAAACCTACTGATTAAAGTTTCACTTTATATATGAGTTTTTGATATACTGTTTATAAATACATATGAGGTTATTCGGGAGGTCCAAAACAATGACAGAGGAAAATAAGTCCTTTTATATTACTACCCCAATTTATTATCCAAGTGGAAAATTACACATTGGACATGCTTATACGACAGTAGCAGGAGATGCGATGGCACGATATAAGCGTATGCAAGGTTATAATGTGCATTATTTAACAGGAACTGATGAACATGGACAGAAGATCCAAAAGAAAGCAGAAGAGTTAAATATTACGCCACAGGCATATGTTGATAACATTGTTGCAGGAATTAAAGAGCTTTGGGAGAAGATGGATATTTCTTATGATGATTTTATTCGTACAACTGAAGATCGTCATAAAGATGTTGTCGAAAAAATCTTTAAACAATTAGTAGATCAAGGTGACATTTATCTTGATGAATATGAAGGTTGGTATTCTGTACAAGATGAGACGTTCTATACAGAGCATCAATTAGTAGAGCCAATTATGGAAGGCGACAAAGTAGTTGGAGGAAAAAGCCCAGATAGTGGTCATGATGTAGAACTTGTTCGTGAAGAATCTTATTTCTTTAGAATGGGTAAATATGTCGACAGACTATTAAAGTTCTATGAAGATAATCCACATTTCATTCAGCCGGAGTCTCGTAAAAATGAAATGATTAATAATTTTATTAAACCGGGATTAGAAGATTTAGCAGTTTCTCGTACTTCATTTGACTGGGGAGTTCGTGTTCCTGGTAACCCAAAACACGTTATTTACGTATGGGTTGACGCATTATCTAACTATATTACGGCGTTAGGTTATGGAACAGCAAATGAAGAGAAATATAAAAAATTCTGGCCTGCAGATGTGCATTTAGTTGGGAAAGAAATTGTTCGTTTCCATACAATTTATTGGCCGATAATTTTAATGGCATTAGATTTACCTCTTCCGAAGAAAGTCTTTGCTCATGGCTGGATTTTAATGAAGGATGGAAAGATGAGTAAGTCAAAAGGAAACGTAGTAGATCCAGTTACATTAATCGATCGTTACGGATTAGATGCATTACGTTATTACCTACTTCGTGAAGTTCCATTTGGATCTGATGGCGTATTTACACCAGAAGGATTTGTGGAGCGTATTAATTTCGACTTAGCAAATGACTTAGGTAATTTATTAAATCGTACAGTAGCTATGATTGATAAGTACTTTAACGGAGAAATCCCTGCATTTAAAGCAAATGTGACGGAATTTGATGAAACGTTAGTAGCGTTTGCACAAGATACTTTGAAAAAAGTAGAAGAAGCAATGGAGAATATGGAGTTCTCTGTAGCGTTAGGATCTATTTGGCAACTAGTTAGTCGTACGAATAAATATATTGATGAAACACAACCATGGGTATTAGCAAAAGATGAGAATGATCGTGAAAAGTTAGCCTCTGTAATGGCTCATTTAGCAGAAGTACTTCGTCAAACAGGTATTATGCTTATGCCATTCTTAACAGTAGCACCAAGCAAGATGTTTGCTCAGCTTGGCCTTACTGATGAAGCTCATAAATCTTGGGAAAGTCTATCTACAATTGGCTGCATTCCAGCTGGAACAAAAGTAGAAAAAGGAAACCCAATTTTCCCTCGTTTAGAAATGGAAGTGGAAGTAGAGTACATTAAAGAACAAATGAAAAGCTCTGCTCCTAAAGTAGAAGAGAAAAAAGAAGAAGAACCGAAGGCAGAAGAAATTACAATTGATGATTTCTTTAAAGTAGAATTACGCGTAGCTGAAGTACTATCTGCTGAACCTGTGAAAAAAGCAGACAAGCTGTTAAAAATTCAACTAGACTTAGGTACAGAAAAGCGTCAAGTTGTTTCTGGAATTGCAAAATTCTATTCGCCGGAAGACTTAAAAGGTAAAAAGGTTATTTGTGTAACAAACTTAAAACCTGTAAAATTACGCGGTGAATTATCGCAAGGTATGATTTTAGCGGGTGAAGAGAATGGCGTATTGTCATTAGCATCAATTGACCAAAATCTACCAAATGGTACAAAAATCAAGTAATTAAGACAAGAAAAGAGATGTTTCACGTGTAACATGTGTGAAGCGTCTTTTTTCTTTTTACACTCTCTATTTTTGCATTAAGATTGTAGTATTGTTATCGTTAAGTTATTAAAGAACTTATTTTTGTAGAATAAACTTGATTTCAATATAAAAGGAGTTATGTATTATGTTGTTTGATACACATTCACATTTGAATGCAGAGCAATTCGAAGGAGATTTGCAAGAGGTTATTGCCCGAATGAAAGAAGCGGGAGTTACTTATACAGTTGTTGTTGGTTTTGATGAAGTAACGATAAAAAAGGCGATGGAATTAGCTGAAGCCTATGATTTTATTTACGCTGCGGTTGGGTGGCACCCAGTTGATGCAATCGACATGACAGAAGAACATTTAGCTTGGTTAGAAGAACTTGCTTCTCATCCTAAAGTCGTTGCACTTGGAGAAATGGGCTTAGATTATCACTGGGATAAGTCTCCAAAAGAAATACAGAAAGAAGTATTCCGTAAACAAATTGCATTAGCGAAAAAAGTAAAATTGCCGATTATTATACATAACCGCGATGCAACTCAAGATATTGTTGATATTCTAGAAGAAGAGAATGCAGCTGAAGTAGGAGGCATTATGCATTGCTTTAGCGGCAGCGTAGAGGTAGCAGAGCGATGTGTTGATATGAACTTTTTAATTTCGTTAGGTGGACCAGTTACATTTAAAAACGCTAAGAAGCCGAAAGAGGTTGCTACGGAGATTCCATTAGAGAAATTGTTAATAGAGACGGATTGTCCGTATTTAACACCGCATCCATTTCGAGGGAAACGAAATGAACCGAGTTATGTAAAACTCGTGGCAGAAGAAATTGCGAATTTAAAAGGAATTTCTTATGAGGAAGTAGCAGAAATGACAACTAAAAATGCAAAAGTTTTATTTGGTGTTGAATAAAAAAGAATGGGGAAACCTGTTCTTTTTTATTTTGAGAAAAACTAGTAGAAGTGATGAAGAAAATAAATGTGAATGATGAAGTGTTACAATAAGGACAGAGAACAAAGATTTTTCTATTCTATTTTTTAAAATATAAGAATGGGGAAAATAATAATGGAAAAGTCGTCATTTTTTTGTTTTACTAAGTAGAGACGAAATGAGTGTGGAGGCAAGCATGAAAATAAAAGAGATTATCGTTGTAGAAGGTAAAGATGATACAGTTACGATTAAGCGTGCTGTTGATGCGGATACAATTGAAACGAACGGTTCAGCAATCGGTGATCATGTTATTGAGCAAGTTAAATTAGCGCAGCAAAAAAGGGGCGTTATTATTTTCACAGATCCGGATTATCCTGGAGAGCGTATTCGAAAAATTATTTCTGACAAGGTTCCTGGCTGTAAGCATGCCTTTTTACCGAAGGAAGAAGCGCTTGCTAAAAGGAAAAAGGGTGTTGGGATCGAACACGCTTCTAATGAGTCGATTCGCCGCGCTCTAGAGAATATACATGAAGAAATGGAAGCTTACACAAGTGAAATTAGTTGGAGTGATTTAGTCGATGCAGGCTTAGTGGGCGGAGAAATGGCAAAGAGCCGCAGAGAAAGAATGGGTAAGCTATTAAAGATTGGTTATACAAATGCAAAACAGTTACATAAACGATTACAGATGTTTCAAGTTTCAAAGGAATCATTTGCAGAAGCTTATAAGCAAGTAATACAGGAGGAAAAAAAATGAAGGATATCGCAACGCCAAATCGTACAAAAGACATTGTTGAAAAGTATGGATTTTCATTCAAAAAAAGTTTAGGACAAAACTTTTTAATTGATACAAATGTATTAAATCGTATTGTCGATCATGCAGAAATTGGTTCAGAAAGTGGTGCAATTGAAATTGGACCAGGTATTGGTGCATTAACAGAGCAATTAGCAAAGCGTGCTAAAAAAGTAGTGGCTTTTGAAATTGATCAAAGACTATTACCAATTTTAGATGAGACGTTAGCGCCATATGGTAACGTTACAGTTATTAATAAAGACGTACTAAAAGCAGATGTACATGAAGTATTTAATGAGCAATTTGAAGAAGGGCAAGATGTAATGGTAGTAGCTAACTTACCATACTATATTACAACGCCAATTTTATTTAAATTGCTTGAAGAAAAGTTACCAGTTCGTGGATTTGTTGTTATGATGCAAAAAGAAGTTGGAGATCGTTTAGCTGCTAAACCTGGAACGAAAGAGTATGGTTCTTTATCGATTGCTATTCAGTATTATACAGAAGTTGAAACAGTTATGACTGTACCGCGTACAGTGTTTGTACCACAGCCAAATGTTGATTCTGCAATTATTCGCCTTCTAAAGCGTCCGAAACCGGTTGTAGAGGTGACAGATGAAACATTCTTCTTTGAAGTAGTACGAGCAAGTTTCGCACAGCGCCGTAAAACTTTGATGAATAATTTATCAAATAATTTAAATGGTTTCCCGAAAGATAAGGAATTATTGGATCGAATTTTAACAGAAGTAGGAATTGATCCAAAGCGAAGAGGCGAAACGCTATCTATTGAAGAGTTTGCAACATTAAGTAATGCATTAGTTCTTCATAAATTATCATAAGAATATGAAAGGGACAGTTCAAGTTGAACTGTCCCTTTTGTCACCTTTCTCTCTTTAAATTCATACTTTAAAAACAGGTAAGATGGCCTAATGAGTTTGGAGGTAGGAGAATGGTTTTACATGTTGGAGAATTAGTGGAACGATATTCTCATAAGAGGGATATTCTTTTTCGTATTATAGAAATAAAAGGCGAGATAGCTATATTGTTTGGAGAGGAAATTAGACTGGTGGCGGATGCGCCACTTGAAGATTTAATTAGTATAGATCAAAGAGAACATAAAAAAAGGGTGAAGCGTGAGAAAGAAACAATGGAGCGCACGTATCGTTTGTTTCAACAAGATTATGTACTGATGAAACAAAGGCATGAACATACTTCAACTGGTGGATACACAAGTGAGGTGAATTATTTTCAAATGCCGGGACGTGTATTGCATATAGATGGAGACCCTTTATATTTGCGCAAGTGCTTAGATTTATATAATAAAATTGGCGTTCCTGTTCAAGGTATTCATTGTAAAGAAACGGAGATGCATGAAAAAGTAGTAGACTTAATAGATCACTTTCGCCCAGACATTCTCGTTATTACAGGGCATGATGCATATACAAAATCAAAAGGAGTGAAGGGAGATTTAGCGGCATATAGGCATTCAAGACATTTTGTACAGGCTGTTCGTGAAGTGCGAAAAAAATATCCATCATTGGATCAACTTGTTATTTTTGCTGGGGCATGTCAATCACATTTTGAGGCACTAATTCGTGCAGGGGCCAATTTCGCTAGTTCACCATCTAGAATTAATATTCATGCACTAGATCCTGTATATGTAGTTGGTAAAATTAGTTTTACTTCATTTATGGAGAGAGTCAATGTATGGGATGTCGTACGTAATACAATTACTGGTGAAAAGGGACTAGGTGGAATTGAAACGAGAGGGATTTTACGAACGGGATTACCTTTTCAACATTACGAAGAGTAAGCAGGATACATATGTATCTTGCTTTTTTGTATGGAAGGATTTAAATGAATTTGGATAAAAAGAGGTAAGAACGTGCAGACTACGTAATGATACTTTTACAATATAGTATTTCTTCTATCTATTCAAACGCAGGATGATATTAGCTGTGAATCGCGGTTAATAATTAGGATAGATATATCGTGCTTTAAGTGTTCAATCTAAATTACAGCGAGGTGTAGCGAAGTATATGTCAAAACGTTTAGATGAAATTAAAAGCGAATTAGATCACCATCTTGGACAGCGACTTATGTTAAAAGCAAATAGTGGAAGAAGAAAAACTGTGGAGCAATCAGGTGTACTAGCAGAAACATACCGTTCCGTTTTTGTTGTACAATTAGATCAACAAGAAGATGCGTTGCAACGTGTATCTTATAGTTATGCAGATGTTTTAACAGAGACAGTAGAGTTAACATTTTATGGAGACCCTCATAATGAGGTCATTTTATAATTTGTATATCATTACATATATTCCCATAAATGAAAAGCTATATTATTTTGCATACTAACTATACCGTAGCAAAATAAGGAGGGACTCTGCATTGAGTAGACGAAGAGGTGTCATGTCAAACCAATTTAAAGAAGAGCTAGCAAAAGAGCTTGGCTTTTATGATGTTGTTCAGAAAGAAGGATGGGGCGGAATTCGTGCGAAAGATGCTGGTAACATGGTGAAACGTGCTATAGAAATTGCAGAACAGCAATTAATGAAACGAAACCAGTAGTTGTAAGATACTTTCTATGCTACGGTAGCCGAGGAGACATTCCTCGGCTTTTTGTACTCTAAAAGGTGCCATCATTTTACATAAGTAGTTTCATTCTGAATGCTTTTCGTTATAATTAGGGAAGTGTCATCGTCTTACTATAAATTTATGGTAAAATAAACGATAAAAGATTGAGTACATAGAGTGGGTGAATAGATTGAAGCTACTAGTGAAAGCACCAGCAAAGATTAATCTGTCGTTAGATGTACTGGGAAAAAGACAAGACGGATATCATGAAGTGAAAATGATTATGACAACCATTGATTTAGCAGATCGTCTAGAACTAACGGAATTAGCAGAAGACCGTATTGAAATTTTATCCCATAATCGGTATGTCCCAGACGACCAACGAAATTTAGCTTATCAGGCAGCGAAATTATTAAAAGAGAAGTTTAATGTAAAAAAAGGTGTATCTATTACTATTGAAAAAACGATTCCAGTAGCAGCTGGATTAGCAGGTGGAAGTAGTGATGCAGCAGCGACATTACGTGGTCTTAATAAATTATGGAATTTAGGGCTTACAATTGATGAGTTAGCAGAGCTTGGCGCAGAAATTGGATCAGATGTATCGTTCTGTGTATACGGAGGCACAGCAATTGCCACTGGAAGAGGAGAGAAAATTGAGCATATAAAGACTCCGCCTTCTTGTTGGGTTATTTTAGCGAAACCACATATAGGTGTATCTACTGCTGATGTGTATGGAAATTTAAAGTTAAATCGAGTTACACATCCGAATGTAGATAAAATGGTTGATGTCATAAATTCTGGTGATTATAAAGGAATTTGTGATACTGTTGGTAACGTTTTAGAAGATGTAACATTTGGAATGCATCCTGAAGTTGCCCGTATTAAATCACAGATGAAGCGATTTGGAGCGGATGCTGTATTAATGAGTGGAAGTGGTCCAACTGTATTTGGACTTGTACACCATGATTCACGAATGCATCGCATTTATAACGGATTAAAAGGATTTTGTGAACAAGTCTATGCGGTACGTTTATTAGGAGAGCGAGAAACGCTTGAATAAAGACGTATAATACGTTATGATTTGTTTAGAATATTCGTGATTTGAGGTGAGAGTATGAAAATTAGAAGAAGTACAAGATTAGTCGATATGACTTATTACTTGCTACAAAACCCTCGTCAGCTAGTATCTCTCACTTTTTTTGCTGAAAGGTATCAATCGGCTAAGTCTTCCATTAGTGAAGATTTAGTTATTATTAAGCAAACGTTTGAACAACAAGGGGTCGGCACATTGCAAACGATACCAGGAGCAGCAGGAGGAGTGAAATATATACCGTATATAAGTGAAGAAGAGGCAGATCTAATTATTGATGAGCTTTGTGGCTTATTTGAAAACCCAGATCGTATTTTGCCTGGCGGTTACTTATACATGACAGATTTATTGAGTAATCCTCGCCATATTAATGGCGCAGGTCGTTTGTTTGCTTCTGTTTTTGCTAGGCAACCAATTGATGCAGTTATGACGGTGGCAACGAAGGGGATTCCACTTGCTTATGCAGTGGCAAATTACTTAGATGTACCAGTTGTAATTGCAAGGAAAGATAATAAGGTAACAGAAGGTCCGACTGTTAGTATTAACTATGTGTCGGGTTCTTCTAAACGAATTCAAACAATGACGTTAGCAAAACGCAGTCTTCCAGAAGGGTCGAATGTTTTAATTATTGATGACTTCATGAAAGCTGGCGGAACAATTCAAGGTATGATGAGTATGTTAGAAGAGTTCAAGGCTAATGTTGTTGGTATTGGTGTATTAGTAGAATCCACAGATATTGAAGAACGACTAATTAATAATTTTGTATCATTAATTCGTCTATCGGAAGTTGATGTGAAAGAAAAAACGATTCAAGTGGAAAAAGGGAATTATTCTCTTGCGCCATTTGATGAAGGGCTTGTAGAGGCGGAATAAAAGATAGAGCAGATAGCTCTATCTTTTTTTATTTTATTTATAGATTATAAAATAGATGGACAAACTGCCTTTCGTACACTATTTTTAAAGAGTAAAATAAATAATAAAAGGGTGAAAAGTATGAAAGTTGTTCAAACAAGCAAGGCACCACAAGCAATTGGACCTTATTCACAGGGGATTATTGTAAATAACATGTTCTATAGCTCAGGACAAATTCCATTGACGGCAAATGGGGAGCTTGTAACAGGAGATGTAACAGTACAAACAGAACAAGTATTTCAAAATTTACAAGCGGTATTAGAGGAAGCAGGTGCTTCATTTGATACAGTCGTAAAAACAACAGTATTTTTAAAGGACATGGATGATTTTAATGCTGTGAATGAAGTGTATAGCTCTTATTTCTCTACTCATAAACCAGCTCGATCTTGTGTGCAAGTAGCAAAATTACCGAAAGATGTTTCCGTTGAAATTGAAGTAATCGCCCTAGTTAAGTAACCTTTTGTAAGCGATAACCTCCACTAATCTCTATATTCAACTACTTTAAAAATTTTTATCTTAAAAATTTTTAAAAAATTAAAGGGAAAATAGAAAATTTGTGGAATTTATACAAATATATCGCTTATTTAGAAAAGGGTGGTGAACACAAGATGGAAGTGACTGACGTAAGATTACGCCGCGTAAACACAGAAGGCCGCATGAGAGCAATTGCCTCTATTACTCTAGACCATGAATTTGTTGTTCATGATATTCGTGTAATTGATGGTAATAATGGATTATTTGTAGCAATGCCAAGTAAACGTACTCCAGATGGAGAGTTCCGTGACATTGCACATCCAATTAATTCTGGTACACGCTCTAAAATTCAAGATGCGGTTTTAACAGAGTATCATCGTTTAGGCGAGTTAGAAGAGGTTGAGTTTGAAGAAGCGGGTGCTTCGTAAAATTCGAATGAAAAGGGCTTTTGACAAAAAGCCTTATAATTTTGTAGCAAACTCCTGTAAGCATTTACAGGGGTTTGTTTTTTTTTGCTTTATATTTGGAAACTGCATAATTTATTAACATAAAAAGAAGAAACTACTAATTTTTTCAAAATCATTTTAAATAGTATAGCTTATTTCTTAAAAAAGATACTAAAGAGTAAAACATCTTATAAGAATTATGGTAAAATTTAATAGTTAAAATGTGTTTCTTGAAATATATGATGATTTAGGATAATATCTTTAATGGATAAATAGGTTGCGATGGAGGGTCTATATGTCAAACAGATTTGCAGTGATTCTAGCTGCAGGTAAAGGCACACGTATGAAGTCTAAGCTATACAAAGTGCTGCATCCTGTATGTGGAAAACCTATGGTACAACACGTAGTCGATCAAGTATCTCAATTAGGATTGCAGAAACTTGTAACGGTTGTTGGACATGGTGCTGAAATGGTACAAGAACAGCTAGGGAACGTAAGTGAATTTGCATTACAAGCAGAACAACTTGGTACAGCACATGCTGTAGATCAAGCTGCAAGTGTACTTGCAAATGAAGAAGGAACAACTTTAGTTATTTGTGGTGATACGCCTCTAATAACTGCTGAAACAATGGAAGCATTACTTCAGCAACATAAAGAAGCAGGAGCAATGGCGACGGTGCTAACAGCATACATAGAAGAGCCTGCTGGATATGGCCGTATTGTTCGTAATGAGAATGGTCATGTTGAAAATATTGTTGAGCATAAAGATGCAAATGAGAAAGAATTAGCTATTAAAGAAATCAATACAGGTACGTATTGTTTTGATAATAAGGCTTTATTTGCTTCACTTTCTAAAGTTTCAAATGATAACGTGCAAGGTGAATATTACCTTCCAGATGTTATTGAGATTTTAAAAAATGAAGGTCATATCGTATCAGCTTATCAAACAGAGCAGTTCGACGAAACGTTAGGTGTTAACGACAGAGTCGCTCTATCGCAAGCGGAAATTATTATGAAAAACCGTATCAACCGAAAGAACATGGTAAACGGTGTTACAATTATTGATCCAAGTAACACTTATATTTCTGCTGATGCAGTTATCGGTAGTGATACAGTTCTTCATCCAGGAACAATTATTGAGGGGAACACTGTAATTGGCTCTGATTGTGAAATTGGACCGCATACAGTAATTCGCGATAGTGAAATTGGAGATCGTACGACAATTCGACAATCTACTGTACATGATAGTAAGCTTGGTACAGAAGTATCGGTTGGTCCATTTGCACATATTCGCCCAGATTCAGTTATTGGAGACGAAGTACGCGTTGGAAACTTCGTGGAAATCAAAAAAACTGTCTTTGGTAATAGAAGTAAAGCTTCACACTTGAGTTATATCGGGGATGCACAAGTTGGAGAAGACGTGAATCTTGGTTGTGGTTCAATTACGGTGAACTATGACGGTAAGAATAAATTCAAAACTGTGATTGGTAATGGGGTATTTATTGGATGTAATTCAAACCTTGTTGCTCCAGTAACAGTTGAAGATGGTGCTTATGTGGCAGCAGGCTCTACAATTACAGAGAATGTTCCATCAAAAGCATTATCGGTAGCACGTGCACGTCAAGTTAACAAAGAAGACTATGTTGATCAATTGCTGAATAAGAAAAAATCATAATGTGGAGGGTTAATCTAGATGTCGACTCAATATCTAAATTCTAATTTGAAAGTATTCTCTTTAAACTCTAATAAGGAACTTGCTGAGCAGATTGCAAAGCATATTGGAGTAGGGCTAGGAAAATGTTCTGTTGATCGTTTTAGTGATGGAGAAGTTCAAATTAACATTGAAGAAAGTATCCGTGGTTGCGATGTATTCATTATTCAATCTACAAGCTTCCCAGTAAACGAACATATCATGGAATTACTTATTATGATTGATGCATTAAAACGTGCATCTGCGAAAACAATTAATATTGTTATTCCTTACTATGGTTATGCGCGTCAAGACCGTAAAGCGCGTTCTCGTGAACCAATTACATCGAAACTTGTAGCAAACTTGCTTGAAACAGCAGGTGCAACTCGTGTAATCACTCTAGATTTACATGCTCCACAAATTCAAGGGTTTTTTGATATCCCAATCGACCACTTAATGGGTGTACCGATTCTTTCAGATTACTTTGAAACAAAAGGTCTTAAAGATATCGTAATCGTGTCTCCTGACCATGGTGGTGTAACTCGTGCAAGAAAAATGGCAGATCGTCTAAAAGCGCCAATCGCTATTATTGATAAGCGTCGTCCTCGCCCGAACGTATCAGAGGTAATGAACATTATCGGTAATATTGAAGGTAAAACAGCGATTTTAATTGATGACATCATTGATACAGCTGGTACAATTACATTAGCAGCAAACGCTCTTGTTGAGAACGGTGCTTCTGAAGTATATGCTTGCTGTACACACCCAGTATTATCTGGTCCAGCAATTGAGCGTATTCAAAATTCAAATATTAAAGAGTTAGTTGTAACGAACTCTATCGTATTACCAGAAGAGAAGAAAATCGACAAAGTACATGAACTTTCAGTTGCTCCATTAATCGGAGAAGCAATCATTCGTGTATACGAAGAAGAATCTGTGAGTGTATTATTCAATTAATTGGATAGAATGAGACGTAACCAAAATTGGTTACGTCTTTTCGTATCGAAAAAAGAAAGTAGTGGTACAAGAATGAAATTGATAGTAGGACTTGGGAACCCAGGTAGAGAATATGAATTAACAAGGCATAATATTGGATTTATGGCCATTGATGAACTTGCGAAGCGTTGGAACATTTCTTTGAATGAACAAAAATTTAAAGGTGTATTTGGTGCAGGGTTTGTTAATGGAGAAAAGGTAATCTTATTAAAGCCGCTAACATACATGAACTTATCTGGGGAAAGTATTCGTCCACTCATGGATTATTATAAAATTGATGTTGAGGACTTCGTTGTTATGTACGACGATTTGGACATTCCTGTAGGTAAATTGCGTCTTCGCATGAAAGGTAGTGCTGGTGGACATAATGGTGTAAAGTCAACGATTTCGCACCTAGGAACACAAGAATTTCAACGTATCCGTATGGGAATCGATCGCCCGAAAAATGGAATGAAGGTAGTCGATTATGTATTAGGACGCTTTACATCTGAAGAGATTCCGGATGTTAACCATTCTATTGAAAAAGCAGCGGATGCATGTGAAGAGTGGCTAAATAAGCCTTTTCTCCAAATCATGAATACTTTCAATAGTTAAAAATGAGATTGGGAATATTTCTCTTTTGTTTTACCCATACTAGTAGTAATTGAATTTTTAGGAGGCTAGTATGGAAGGGTATTATTATTGCAGACACTGCGGAGGTAATGTAGGCTCCATTAACGCAGAAAAAGTATATAGCGACGTTTTATTTCAACTAACAGAGCAAGAAGTAGTAGAAATGATTCATTTTCATGAGAATGGAAATATATATATAAAAACGATTTGTGAATCGTGTCAAGAAACGCTCGCATCTTATCCTGAGTATTATGAGTATGAAAAATTTCTGCAATAAAATGTTGTCGCTTTGGCATGTCCAAAGCATTTTTCTGTTTTCCTTTTCCAAAATATTTGCATAAAATAGAATGACTTGCTCTTTATGTTGAGAGGAGTTTTAAAAATGATAGGTTTATTAGAGCAATTTTATAAAAATGAAGAGATACAATCGGTTATTAATGGATTAGAAGATGGGTTAAAAGAACAACTTATATCAGGGATGGCAACGTCTTCTCGTTCGTTATTAATGGCGGCTTTATATAAAAAAACAAAAAAATCACAATTAATCGTGACACATAACTTATACCAAGCACAAAAAGTACATGAAGATTTAGTGGCATTACTTGGTGAAAAAGATGTGTGGCTATATCCAGTGAATGAACTGATAGCATCGGAAATTGGGGTTGCAAGTCCAGAATTGAAGGCGCAACGTATAGAAGTGTTAAATCGCTTGGCTGCGGGAGAGAATGGAATCATTGTAGCGCCAGTGGCAGGATTGCGTAGATTTTTACCAATAAAAGAATTGTGGAAGCAAAAGCAAGTTGAAATCAATCTAGGGCAAGAGATTGATTTAGATGCGCTCTTGCATACTTTACATCATATTGGCTATGAACGTAAGTCGATGGTAGAAGCTCCAGGGGAGTTCAGTTTGCGTGGGGGAATATTAGATATTTATCCTTTAACTGAAGAACTACCATTTCGTATTGAATTCTTTGATACAGAAGTCGATTCTATTCGATTATTTGATGTGGATGAACAGCGTTCTCAAGGTAAAAAAGAAAGCGTTAGGTTTGGTCCGGCAACAGAGTTTTTATTTTCACAGGAAGAATTAAAATCAGGAATTCAGCATCTTGAAGAAGGTTTAACTAAGACGATGCAAAAACTTTCTGATGATAAACTAAAGACTACAGTGCTTGAGACGGTAAGTCATGAAATTGAGATGTTGAAAAACGGGCAAAGTATAGAACAGATGTTTAAATACTTATCTATTTTCTATAAAGAACCTGCTAGTCTGATAGATTATTTACCAGAAGACGGTGTTGTAATTTTAGACGAGATTTCCCGTATTCAAGAAACAGCATCGCATCTTGAAACAGAAGAGGCGGAATGGTATATATCACTTCTTGGTGAAGGAACAATTATTCAAGATTTATCTTTCTCTCACCCATTCGAGGGGTTTCTTCATCATAAAAAAAGAAGTTTTGTATATTTAACGTTATTCTTGCGTCATATCGCACACACACATCCGCAAAATATTGTTAATGTAACATGTAAAACAATGCAAGATTTCCATGGACAGATGAATTTGTTAAAAACAGAAATTGATAGATGGAATGAAGGGCATTTTACGACTGTTGTACTTGGAACAGATGATGAACGTGTGAAAAAATTACAACATATTTTAAGTGATTATGATATTGAGGCAGATATTGTAGAAGGTACAGATATCTTATTGCCTGGAAGGTTACAAATTGCTGTAGGTGATTTACATGCAGGATTTGAAATGCCGATGCAAAAGCTTGTTGTCATTACTGAAAAGGAGCTTTTTCATAAGAAAGTTAAAAAATCACAACGTAAACAAAAGTTATCGAATGCTGAACGTATTAAAAGTTATTCGGAATTAAAAGTTGGAGATTATGTAGTTCACGTAAATCATGGTATAGGTAAATTTTTAGGTATTGAGACATTAGAGATTAATGGTGTTCACAAAGATTATTTAAATATTAAATATCAAGGTAATGATAAGCTATACGTTCCAATTGAACAAATTGATCAAGTCCAAAAATATGTAGGATCTGAAGGTAAGGATCCGAAAGTTTATAAATTAGGCGGTAATGATTGGAAAAAGGTTAAAACGAAAGTTGAAAAATCTGTACAAGACATTGCGGATGACCTAATTAAACTATATGCTGAGCGCGAAGCTTCAAAAGGCTATGCATATACGCCAGATACGGCAGAACAACAAGAGTTCGAATCCTCTTTCCCATATCAAGAGACAGAGGATCAGTTACGTTCTATTGACGAGATTAAAAAAGATATGGAACGCGGACGCCCGATGGATAGGCTCCTTTGTGGTGACGTAGGGTATGGAAAGACTGAAGTGGCTATTCGTGCGGCATTTAAAGCAATTATGGATGAAAAACAAGTTGCAATTTTAGTACCGACAACGATTCTTGCGCAGCAACACTATGAAACAATTCGAGAGCGTTTTCAAGATTATCCGATCAATATAGGCTTATTAAGTAGATTCCGTACGAGAAAACAACAAAATGAAACAATTAAGGGCTTAAAGGATGGAACAGTAGATATCGTAATCGGAACACATCGTATTTTATCTAAAGATGTTACGTATAAAGATTTAGGGCTTCTTATTATTGATGAAGAACAAAGATTTGGTGTAACACATAAAGAAAAAATTAAACAATTGAAGGCAAATGTTGACGTATTAACATTAACGGCAACTCCGATTCCGCGGACGCTTCATATGTCTATGCTTGGTGTGCGCGACTTATCTGTTATTGAGACACCACCAGAAAATCGTTTCCCAGTCCAAACGTATGTAGTCGAGTATAATCCAGCGTTAATGCGAGAGGCAATAGAGCGAGAGCTTGCAAGAGGTGGTCAAGTTTACTTCCTATATAACCGTGTAGAGGATATTGAAAGAAAAGCAGATGAAATTTCGATGTTAGTTCCAGATGCCCGCGTAACGTACGCACATGGGAAAATGAACGAAAGCGAATTAGAGTCTGTTATGCTATCATTTTTAGAAGGACAGCATGATGTTCTTGTAAGTACAACAATTATTGAGACGGGTGTAGATATTCCGAATGTAAATACGTTAATTGTATTTGATGCAGATCGTATGGGATTATCACAGTTGTATCAGCTTCGTGGGCGTGTTGGACGTTCTAATCGTGTTGCGTATGCATACTTTGCATATAAACGTGACAAAGTGCTGTCAGAGGTTGCAGAGAAGCGTCTACAAGCAATTAAAGAGTTCACGGAACTTGGATCTGGTTTCAAAATTGCGATGAGAGATTTATCTATTCGTGGAGCAGGTAATTTGTTAGGGGCAGAACAGCATGGATTTATTGATTCTGTCGGATTTGATCTATATTCGCAAATGTTAAAAGATGCAATTGAACAGCGTAGAGGAACAGATGGGGCTGAAAATATAGTTAATGTTGAAATTGACTTAGAGGTAGATGCATATTTACCAGATGCTTATATTTCAGATAGTAAGCAAAAAATTATGATGTATAAACAATTTAGAGGTGTTTCTGCAATTGAGGATATTGAAGAATTGCAGGAAGAAATGATCGATAGATTTGGCGATTATCCACAAGAAGTTGGTTATTTATTACAAATTGCAAATATTAAAGTGTTGGCAATGAAAGAACAAATTGAATTAATTAAGCAGAATAAATTTGAAGTAACATTCCTGTTTTCTGAACAAGCAAGTCAAAATATTGATGGTGGAAAATTATTCATGCTCGGAAATAGTTTTGGACGTATGATCGGTTTAGGAATGGAAGGATCACAATTGAAAATTGTTATGAAAACAAATGGCTTAGAGACATCGAAGTGGTTAACAATTGCTGAAAATTTATTAAAAGGCTTACCAGATGTAAAAAAAGAAGTAATAAATGCCTAAAATAAGATAAAAAAATACAATTCGACGTGCATAGAAGAACTAATGTGTAAAATACTATGTCTAACAGTTGGTGATTTTTACATGAACAGGTAAATTCACCACTTTGATCATCAGTAGAAAGTGAGGCAGCATTAGAATGAAAGCAACTGGAATCGTACGTCGAATTGATGATTTAGGCAGGGTAGTAATCCCGAAGGAAATTCGTAGAACTTTACGTATTCGAGAAGGAGACCCACTAGAAATATTTGTTGATCGCGATGGAGAGGTAATTTTAAAGAAATATTCTCCAATTAGTGAGCTAGGTGATTTTGCAAAAGAATATGCTGACGCTTTATATGACAGCTTAGGACATAATGTGCTTGTGTGTGATCGAGATTCTATCATCGCAGTATCAGGCGTATCGAAAAAAGAATACTTAAATAAAAGTGTTGGCGATCTAATTGAAAAAACGATGGAAGAACGAAAGTCTGTTATTATGACGGATGAAAGTGATATTTCCATTATTGATGGTGTAACAGAAAAGGTTCATTCTTATACAGTTGGACCGATTGTTGCAAACGGAGATCCGATTGGAGCCGTCATTATTTTTTCAAAAGAAGCCATTATAAGCGAGATCGAGCATAAAGCGGTTAATACTGCTGCCAGTTTCTTAGCGAAACAAATGGAACAGTAAGGGTATATTGATTTTAGAAGTAGCAATCTTTCCTAATTATGATCTTTCTTTTTGAGAAATCAATTATTTGGAGATATATGTATATTGAATGAAGGTAGCACTTTGCTACCTTTTTTCGTTGAATATTTTTAACATTTAGGAACTCATTATTACCCGTGTTGGTAAGGGAGTTTGTTCTTTTCTTTATGATATAATACGAGAGGTGAGAATAGAAAAAGGAGTTTTCTTGTATGGAAGCGAAGAAGTATCAAGCCTTTTGGCGTGGGGCTATTATATTAACGATTGCAAGTTTCGTTACAAAAGTATTAAGCGCTTTTTACCGTATTCCATATCAAAATATAGCGGGGGATATTGGGTTTTATATTTACCAACAAATTTACCCGTTTTATGGATTTTGTTTAATTTTAGCTACTTATGGATTTCCTGTTATCATTTCGAAAATGGTTGCAGAACGACTAGAGCGGGGAAAACAAAAAGAAGCAGAAGAAATTATTTGTGTATCTTTTTGGTTCTTATTAGGGATTGGTTTTATAGGCTTCTTTACACTGTTTTTTGGGGCCGAAACAATTGCGGTAGCTATGGGCGATATACACTTAGATAAGTTACTACGTGTTATTTCATTTTCATTCTTATTGATGCCATTTTTGTCTGTAGCAAGAGGGTATTTTCAAGGATTCAATAATATGATGCCAACGGCTGTTTCGCAAGTAATAGAACAAACAATTCGAGTTTCTATTATTGTATTTTTATCGCTATTCCTAATTGCTCACGGATTTGATTTATATACAGTTGGTGCAGGGGCTATGTTAGGCTCAATTGCGGGTGGACTTATTGGGATTATTGTACTTATATTGTATATGCGTCAAGATTTTCGTTCTATATTCTTCAAAAGTGCAGCGAGAATTAAGGGTAAAAGGAAGATAGTTAAAATCCTTTTTTGGCAGGGGTTAGCGATTTGTGTTAGTAATTTAGTGCTTATTTTTATACAGATGGCTGATTCAGTGTCCTTTTACAGCTTACTTATTGGTGCGGGAGAACAGGTTGAAAATGCAAAGGTATTAAAGGGTGTTTATGATAGAAGTATTCCGCTAATGCAATTAGGTGCTGTTGTGACGACTTCTTTCTCGTTGTCACTTATTCCGATTATTACAGCGGCGAAGGAAAGAGGAGATCTTTCCTTTATTCAAGAAAAGGTAAAGTTAGCAATGAAAATAACATTTGTTATTGGACTTGCAGCAGCTATTGGACTAACTTGTATTATTCAACCTACCAATATTATGTTGTTTGAAAACAGTGATGGATCAGATGTTTTATCTATTTTATCGTTATCTATTTTATTTAGTTCATTGTCAATTACGACAGCTTCTATTTTACAAGGATTAGGGCAAACGTTTAAGCCAGCGTTATTTGTTGTATTTGGAGGTTGCTTAAAGTTAGCGTTAAATTATATATTCATGCCTTATTTTGGTGTGAAAGGTGCAGCTTTTGCGACTTTATGTGCGTTAATTATAATCTCTGGATTAAATAGTTTGTTGCTTACGAGAGCTGTATCAGGGTCACTTATCAATAAGCGAAATATGTTAGGGATAGTAATTAGTGGTATCTGTATGGGGTTTATATTAATGATGTTCACACGTGTGTTACAGATGTCTGGATTAGTAATTAATACGGAACATAGAGGAAGCGCGACGCTTGAAGCGTTGTTAGGTGTAGCCATCGGCGGATTGACATATATGTTTTTTATTTTGAAATTACGTGTATTTACAAAAAAAGAATTAGGAACCGTTATGAAACAAGAGAAAAAAGAAGGTTCATTGAAGAAGAGTGGATAGAGGTGACTGGTTGTGAGTGGAATCATTACTATTTTAGGTTTAGGAGCTGGTGAATTAGATCAGCTAACGATGGGTGTATATCGAAAAATAAAAGAAGCAGACCATCTGTTTGTTAGAACGAAGGAACATCCAGTTATAGAAGAATTGGAGAAAGAAGGCGTACAATATACGTCTTTTGATGCTGTATATGAAGCGCATGATACGTTTGAAATTGTATATGAAACAATTGCGAATAAATTGCTAGAACAAGCTGAAGGTACAGAAATTATCTATGCTGTTCCCGGGCATCCACTTGTAGCAGAAAGAACAGTTCAGCTACTGTTAGAAAAAGGAGAAGTTTCAAATGTTGAAGTGCGAATTGAGGGTGGACAAAGTTTCCTTGATCCTATGTTTGCAAGTCTAAAGATTGATCCGATTGAAGGATTCCAATTACTTGATGCTACATCATTTGAAAGAGGGCAATTAGAACTGCGTCAACATTTAATCTTTTGCCAAGTATATGATGCATTCGTTGCATCTGATGTGAAATTAACATTAATGGAGATGTTACCAGATGATTATGAAGTGTATATCGTAACAGCTGCAGGAACTTCATTTGAACAAGTAAAGAAGGTACCGTTGTACATGTTAGATCATGAAACGGAATTGAATAATTTAACGAGTGTGTACGTGCCGCCAGTTCAGGAGCGTGCGTCCTTGTATCAACAGTTTGATGTTCTTAGAGAAATTATTGCGGAACTTCGTGGTCCAAATGGTTGTCCGTGGGATAAAAAGCAAACACATCAATCATTAAAGAAATATTTAATTGAGGAAGCTTATGAAGTGTTGGAAGCAATCGATGAAGAGGATGATGATCACTTAGTAGAAGAATTAGGTGATATATTATTACAAGTTATGCTTCATGCTCAAATCGGAGAAGATGAAGGTTGGTTCTCTATAGATGATATCATTCGAACTCTATCTGAGAAAATGGTTCGTCGCCATCCGCATGTGTTTGGAAATACGGATGTAAACAGCGCTGATGAAGTGATTGCAAATTGGGAAGAAATTAAAAAACAAGAAAAAGGATTCGTGAAAGAATCTGTTTTAAATGGCGTTCCAAAAAGTTTGCCGCAGTTACTACGCGCCTATGAAATTCAGAAGAAAGCTGGTAAGGTTGGATTTGATTGGGTTGATGTGCAACCGATGATAGAGAAAGCTTTGGAAGAATGGCAAGAGTTCCAACAAGAGGTTACAAATATGGATGAGGAAAAGATGCTGGGTGAGTTTGGTGATTTACTATTTGCATTTGTTAATATAGCTCGTCATTACAAAATAGATCCAGAAGAGGCGTTACGTTCAACTAATGAGAAATTTACTGGTCGTTTTTTATACATGGAGGCAAAAGTAGCTGAAATGAATAAAGAGATGAAAGATTTATCATTAGAACAGTTAGATGTTTTATGGGAAGAAGCGAAACAAACAGAGCGTTAATAGGGGGATTTGATATGCGTCTAGATAAGTTTTTAAAAGTATCACGTTTAATTAAAAGAAGAACATTAGCGAAAGAAGTAGCTGATCAAGGAAGAATATCTATTAATGGTCAAGTGGCAAAAGCGAGTTCTGATGTGAAAGTAGCTGATGAATTAACAATTCGTTTTGGTCAAAAAATAGTGACTGTGAAAATAAATGAATTAAAAGAAACAACTAAAAAAGAAGATGCAGCAAATATGTATAGCTTAGTTCGTGAAGAAAAAGTAAAAGCGGAAGAAGGCTTGTTCTAAAATCATGTATCCCCTCATACATTACTATTAGCTAGTAAAAACCTATGGGGGGATTTACGTGAATAATGGTTACTCACCTACGTCTTCTAATCAACAAAATGTTTCTGTAGAGCATGACATTATTATGCGTGGCAGGCGTATAATTGATATTACCGGTGTGAAGCAGGTAGAGAGTTTTGATAGCGAAGAGTTTTTACTAGAGACCGTAATGGGTTTTTTAACGATTCGTGGTCAAAATTTACAAATGAAAAATTTAGATGTGGAAAAAGGTATTGTGTCGATTAAAGGGAAAGTTAATGAGATGCTGTATATTGATGAAAATCAAGGGGAAAAAACTAAAGGTTTCTTTAGTAAGTTGTTTAAATGAGCTTAACAATTCAGTTGTATACAATGCTTTCAATGATTGGAATGGGTGCTTGGATTGGAGCGTCTTTAGATACATATCAACGTTTTTTAAAGCGCCAAGAACGTAAACGTTGGCTTGTATTTATACATGATATATTATTTTGGATTGTCCAAGCATTATTCGTCTTTTATGTATTGCTTCTCGTAAATGAAGCTGAGCTACGTATATATGTGTTTTTGGCATTATTATGTGGTTTTGCGGCATATCAAAGCTTATTGAAGGCACTATACATGAAGCTGTTAAATTTTCTCATCTATATTTTTATGCAAACAACATATTTTTTTGTTCGAATTATACAGCTACTCATGATAAAACCTGTTATTATTATAGCGCAGCTATTTATTGCATTTATATTATTCTTATTTCGTATACTGCTTTCAATTGGACATGTGTTATGGAAAATGGTGATTTGGATATTACTTTTCATATGGAAAGTTTTTTTCTGGCCTGTTCGATTTATTGCTTCGCTCATATGGAAACTTCTCCCTAATCGTGTTAAACTTTTTATAGTGAAACATATAGGGTTCCTGCAATATATAGCAAAATTGAAGGGACATATCTTCCAACTATGGGAGCATATAAAAAAGAAGTTAGGGGGACCTCGGAAATGAGGGAACTGAGACAAAGAACAATCGAAAAACAGAGTCCAAATCCTGTTAAAGAGCATATAATACAAACGGATGAGAACAGGAAGCGACTTTATCGCCGTTTAGCGGTTTTTCTTGTCTTTACTTTTACAATTATTGCGAGTATTAGTGTAACGTTTTATCAACAAAACAGTTCCATTAAAGCAAAAGAAGCAAAAGTTAAGGACATGAAAAAAGAACTGGATTCATTAACGAATAAAGAAAAAAGTCTAAAAGACGAAGTTCAAAAGTTAAATGATGAAGAGTACGTATTAAAGATTGCTAGAAGGGATTATTTCTTCTCTGGTAAAGGGGAGATAATTTTTCCTGTTTCTAAGTAGAGTATGTCTTATTGACACTATATTTTAGGATTATATATAATAAAGTAAAATTTGACTTTTTAACCACTAAGGAGGAGCATTTTTTTTATGTCAATCGAGGTAGGCAGCAAGTTACAGGGTAAAGTAACAGGTATTACAAATTTTGGGGCTTTTGTGGAGCTGCCAGAGGGCTTAACGGGTCTTGTTCATATTAGTGAAGTTGCTGATAACTATGTAAAAGATATTAACGATCACTTAAAAGTGGGCGACCAAGTAGAAGTAAAAGTTATTAATGTTGAAAAAGATGGAAAGATTGGTTTATCTATCAAAAAAGCGAAAGAACGTGAAAAAACAGAAGGAGATCGTCCACGTGGTGAATACCAACGCGGTGGTGATCAACAACGTTCTGGACGTCCACAACGTAATAATCGCTCTTTCAACAGAGATAATCGCGGTGGCGGTAACGACCGAGCTCCGAAAGAAACATTTGAGCAAAAGATGGCACGCTTCTTAAAAGATAGCGAAGATCGTTTAACTTCTTTAAAGCGTAACACAGAGTCTAAACGTGGTGGCCGTGGCGCGCGTCGCGGATAATAAGGACGTTTAGTTTTTAACATATAGAGAGGTACCCAGAGTAATGTCTCAGGGTGCTTTTTTATATGTAAAAAATATTTTCAAAAAAGTTTTTGAGATGTGTTGACTTTAATTAGTATCTGATGTAAGATACTAATTGTCCGTTAAATAAGACGACATGGCGGTGTAGCTCAGCTGGCTAGAGCGTACGGTTCATACCCGTGAGGTCGGGGGTTCGATCCCCTCCGCCGCTATATTTAATTTAACGGCCCGTTGGTCAAGTGGTTAAGACACCGCCCTTTCACGGCGGTAACACGGGTTCGAATCCCGTACGGGTCATCTAAAAAGATCATGCAAATTTGCATGATCTTTTTTTGTTAAATAAATTAAGATATACAACACTTCTACAAAATCACCCTATATTTTCTGAATGTTTAATTAAAATCTCGAAAATAACTTACATACCCTGTATATCTGTAGAGTTATTTCGAATAAAAAGTCGAACGATTATAAAAGTGAAAACTGTTGTTTTGACAAAAAAACCAACAATCATCTTTTATAATGACAGTAATTAAACTATGCAGGTGGTGTTAAAAATATGCCTAAAGCAGGAAGGAATACTATGAATACAAGTGCATTGGCAATGAATGAGAGTCAGCTTGATGGAATAAAGTGGACGAGTAAGTTGCGAATGAAATTTGAGCAAGTTTTCTTTAGATGGGGATTTATTATTGTTGTTATTGGTTTTCTTTTGGGACGAGCATATATATTAACAAATATTTTACCGTTTGCACTGCCATTTTTTGCTGCTGTTTATGTTATGAAGCGGGATAAGATGCCGCTAGCATTTTTAGCTCTAATGGGAGGAGCTCTTTCAGTATCGATAGATAATTTGTTTTTTACCTTTGCATCTATCTTTACCTTCTTCATTTATAATATCTTCTTTAGTCGATTTACACGTAAAACTGTTGGACTTGTTCCATTTCAAGTATTTATCTCCGCATTAACCGCACACTTAGTTGTTGTATATTTTGCACAACAAACTGTCACCATGTACGATTTACTCGTTAGTACCATTGAGGCTGGGCTTAGTTTTGTATTAACTATGATATTTTTACAAAGTGTCCCACTTTTAGTGGAAAGGAAAGGAAAACAACAGGCATTAGAGACGGAAGAAATTGTTTGTTTGATTATATTACTAGCATCTGTTTTAACGGGTACAACAGATTGGTTTGTATATGATGCTTCTATTCAACATATTTTTACAAGGTATTTAGTGCTAGTATTTGCATTTATTGCGGGTGCTGCCACAGGGTCTACAGTGGGGGTTGTAACAGGACTAATATTAAGTTTAGCAAATGTGTCTAGCTTGTCTCAGCTTAGCCTTCTTGCTTTTTCTGGATTGCTTGGTGGATTGTTAAAAGAAGGAAAGCGTTTAGGTGTTAGTTTAGGTTTATTAATTGGGACAAGCTTAATTACATTATATGTAGACAAACAGACAAATATTGTAACAACTTTAATTGAGTCAGGTGTAGCGATTGTTGTCTTCTTATTAACACCGAAGCTTGTTTTGGATCGTATTGCTAAATTTATGCCAGGTACACAAGAGCATTCGCAAGATCAACAACAATATTTAAGAAGGATGCGTGATGTTACAGCAAATAAAATCAACCAATTTGCAAATGTATTTGCTGCTTTATCTAATAGCTTTTCTGTATATGGGTATGTAGAGGAAGAAGATAAAGAGACAGAAGCAGATTTGTTTTTGAGTACAATTACTGCGAAAACATGTCAAACATGCTTTAAAAAGGATCAATGCTGGGTAGTGAATTTTGATAAAACGTACGATTATATGAAACAAATAATGAATGAAACGGAAGAAGGAACCCTGCAACATAATCGTAAATTAGTTCGTGAGTGGGACAAGCATTGTGTGAGAGGGAAAAAAGTGACGGATTTAGTAGCCGGTGAATTAGATCACTTCTATGAGGGACAAAAATTACGAAAACAAATGAAGGAAAATCGTAGAATAGTAGCGGAGCAACTATTAGGTGTATCAAAGGTTATGGAGGATTTTGCTAAGGAGATACAACGAGAGCGTGAAAATCATCAAGTGCAGGAAGAACAGATTATGCAAGCGTTCCGAGATTTTGGTGTCGAAGTAGAGCATGTTGATATTTATTGTTTAGATAGAGGAAGTATTGATATTGAAATGTTAATTCCAGTTGCATCTAATGAACATGGTGAGTGTGAAAAGTTAGTTGCACCGATGCTTTCAGATATCCTTAAAGAAAATATTGTCGTTAAACATGAAGAAAAGTCTTCTTATCCAAATGGCCATAGTTTAATATCATTTGGTTCGGCGAAGACGTATTCTCTTGATACAGGATTGGCTACAGCTGCAAAAGGCGGTGGATTTGTTTCGGGTGACTCTTATGCGATGATGGATTTAAGTGTTGGTAAATATGCACTTGCGATTAGTGATGGTATGGGTAATGGGCAAAGAGCTCATATGGAAAGTAAGGAAACGGTGAAATTATTACAAAAAATACTCCAATCAGGCATTGATGAAGAAATAGCAATTAAGTCTATCAATTCAATTCTTTCTTTGAGAACGACAGAAGAAATGTTTACGACATTAGATTTAGCTATGGTAGATTTGCGGGATGCGAGTGCAAGGTTTTTAAAGATTGGATCAACGCCGAGTTTTGTTAAACGCGCAAATAATATTTTGAAAATTGAAGCAAGTAATTTGCCGATGGGAATCATCGAAGATGTTGAAGTTGATGTGGTGGGTGAACAATTAAAAACGGGCGATATTCTTATTATGATGAGTGATGGGATTTTTGAAGGAGCACAGCATGTGGAGAATCATGAATTGTGGATGAAACGAAAAATTAAAGAATTGCAAACCGAAGACCCGCAAGAAATTGCTGATATCATTATGGAAGAAGTGATTCGCTCTTGTGATGGTTATATAAATGATGATATGACTATTGTAGTGGCAAAAGTGAAGAAAAATATGCCGAAGTGGGCTACGATTCCGATTGTAGGAATGCAAGCGCAGTAAAATGTAAGTGGAATGTTTATCTATAATTTGATTTTAAAAACCTAGGTGAATACCTAGGTTTTTTTGTGGGAAAAGGTAATGTTATTAATTTTGTGAATATACACGGAGGATGTAAGATAAAAATGTAATTTTTGTATATCTTTTTTTTGCACAATGTTTGTAAAAGTTGTACCATTGTAGACAAGGTGACTAAGGTTGCTGTTCTTGTTTAATGAAAGGTGATTGCGAAGTTGAAAGATACATTTGTTGAAAAAGTAGATGACTTTGTAAAGCAGCATGATGTATTAAAGAATGATTCAACAATTGTTGTGGGAGTTTCTGGTGGTCCTGACTCGTTAGCGCTTTTATATTATTTATTAGAAAAAAGAGCGGAAAAACAGTTGGAAATTGTAGTTGCTCATGTGGATCATATGTTTAGAGGTGATGAATCTTATGAGGATTTACAGTTTGTGCAGGGCCTTTGTGAAGAACTGGGAATTATTTGTGAAACGATAAGGATTAATGTATCACAATATCAACAGCAATACGGAATGAATGCACAGGTTGCTGCGAGAGAATGCAGATATGCATTTTTGGAAAGAATAATGAAGAAATATGATGCAAGATATGTTGCTCTTGGACATCATGGAGATGATCAAGTCGAGACAATTTTAATGCGTCTTGTAAGAGGGAGTACTCCGAAAGGATATGCAGGAATTGCAGTGAAGCGTCCTTTTCATAATGGATATTTAATTAGGCCGTTACTTGGCGTAACGAAGGAAGAAATTGTTGATTACTGTAATAAGCTAAATTTAATGCCACGTATAGATCCGAGTAATAAAAAGGAAGTATATACAAGGAATCGATTACGTAAATATGTCCTTCCTCATTTGAAAGAAGAAAATCCACAAATGCATGAGAAATTCCAAAAATTTAGCGTGCAGATGCAAGAGGATGAGGCTTATTTGCAGGAATTAGCTTTTGAGAAAATGAATAAAGTAATTACAAAAAAAAGTGATAAACAAATTAGCTTATCAATTCCTGCCTTTGAATCCATGTCTATGCCTTTACAAAGAAGAGGGATTCAACTAATATTAAACTATCTTTATGAATATAAGATTCCATCTTCTCTTTCTTCTATACATATTGACAAGTTGATTGAGTTTTTTAAGCGGACACAACCTTCAGGTTCACTTGATTTTCCGGGTGATTTGAAAATTGTTCGTTCATACGAGGAGTGTAGCTTTAGATTTAAACAAGAAATTGTCTCTCCTTTTTCACAAGATTTATTAGTACCCGGGACCATTACGCTATTGAACGGGGATGAATTTGTAACAGAGGTGAGCGAAGATATACCAAGTAACATGAATGAAACAGTATTTGTTGCTAAGTATAATGATATATCATATCCACTTCGTATTCGTTCTAGAGAAAATGGAGATCGCATGTCAATACAAGGTATGAATGGCACGAAAAAGATAAAAGCTATTTTTATCGAAGCGAAAGTACCGAAAGAAAAAAGAGAAGAATGGCCGGTCGTTTGTGATGCAAGTGGGACTATTATTTGGGTACCCTTGTTGAAACGATCTGCATTTGCAATTTCGAAAGAGATGGCAAAGAAGGATAAATATATGATTATTCACTACAAAAGCAAGGAGTCTTCCGGGAGGATAATGAAATGATGAATCAAGATATCGAAAAAGTATTAATTTCTGAAGAGCAAATACAAGAAAAGGTGCGCGAACTAGGTGCAATTATTGCAGAGGATTATAAAAACACAGTACCTCTTGCAATTGGTGTATTAAAAGGCGCAATGCCATTCATGGCAGATTTATTAAAGAGAACAGATACATATCTTGAAATGGATTTTATGGCTGTATCTAGTTACGGTCACTCTACAGTTTCAACAGGCGAAGTGAAAATTTTAAAAGATCTTGATACTTCTGTAGAAGGTCGCGATATTTTAATCGTCGAAGATATTATTGATAGTGGTCTTACACTAAGCTACTTAGTAGACTTATTCAAATATCGTAAAGCGAAGTCTGTAAAAATTGTTACATTATTAGATAAGCCAACAGGCCGTAAGGTTGATCTGAAAGCGGATTATGTTGGATTTACTGTTCCACATGAATTTGTAGTAGGATATGGATTAGATTATAAAGAGCAATACCGTAATCTTCCTTATGTAGGCGTATTAAAACCAAGCGTTTACTCAAATTAATTAAATATAGGCTTCACAATTGTATAGGAAAGTTTTTCTATGTTACGATTTACTATAGTGTTTATGCCGTGAGAGGAGGTTAGGAATGAATCGTATCTTCCGTAATACCATCTTTTATTTACTGATATTCTTAGTAGTAATTGGAATCGTGAGCTATTTTAATGGTTCGACACAAAAAACGACATCAGTTAGCTACGACAAATTCATTACTAAACTAGAAAGCGGTGAAGTGCGTAATGTGCAACTTCAACCGAAAAATGGTGTATTTGAGGTAAAAGGACAATTTAATAACTCTAGCCAAGGAGAACAATTTGTTACTTATGCACCAAATACTGAGGAATTACAAAAGAAAATTAATGATAAAGCGAAAGGTGCCGAAGTTAAGTATCAACCAGCAGAAGAAACAAGTGCTTGGGTAACATTCTTTACTTCAATCATTCCATTTGTCATCATCTTCATTTTATTCTTCTTCTTATTAAACCAAGCTCAAGGCGGCGGTAGCCGTGTTATGAACTTCGGGAAAAGTAAGGCGAAGTTATATAATGATGAAAAGAAAAAAGTTCGTTTCAGAGATGTTGCTGGTGCGGATGAAGAGAAACAAGAACTTGTTGAGGTAGTTGAATTCTTGAAAGACCCTCGTAAGTTCTCTGAAGTTGGTGCTCGTATTCCAAAGGGTGTCCTATTAGTTGGACCTCCAGGTACAGGTAAAACTTTATTAGCACGTGCTGTTGCAGGTGAGGCTGGCGTTCCATTCTTCTCTATCAGTGGTTCTGACTTCGTAGAGATGTTTGTCGGTGTCGGTGCATCACGTGTACGTGATTTATTTGAAAATGCAAAGAAAAATGCTCCTTGTATCATTTTCATTGATGAAATTGATGCAGTAGGTCGTCAACGTGGCGCAGGTCTTGGTGGTGGTCATGATGAGCGTGAGCAAACATTGAACCAATTACTTGTTGAAATGGATGGATTCGGTGCAAACGAAGGTATTATTATCGTTGCTGCGACAAACCGTCCAGACATTCTTGACCCAGCGTTATTACGTCCAGGTCGTTTTGACCGTCAAATTACAGTAGATCGTCCAGATGTAAATGGCCGTGAAGCTGTACTGAAAGTACATGCACGTAATAAACCACTTGATGAGCATATTAATTTAAGAGCAATTGCGACTCGTACACCAGGATTCTCTGGTGCGGATCTTGAAAACTTATTAAACGAAGCTGCTTTAGTAGCTGCACGTCAAGATAAGAAGAAAATTGATATGAGTGATATCGATGAAGCGACGGATCGTGTTATTGCAGGTCCAGCTAAGAAAAGTCGTGTTATCTCTGAAAAAGAACGTAATATCGTTGCTTTCCATGAAGCAGGTCATACTGTAATTGGTGTTGTTCTTGATGAAGCAGATGTCGTTCATAAAGTAACAATTGTCCCTCGTGGTCAGGCTGGTGGATATGCGGTAATGCTTCCGAAAGAAGATCGTTACTTCATGACGAAACCAGAGTTACTTGATAAAATCACTGGTTTACTTGGTGGCCGAGTAGCTGAGGAGATTGTATTTGGTGAAGTGAGTACAGGTGCTCATAATGACTTCCAACGTGCGACTGGTATTGCAAGACGTATGGTTACGGAATTTGGTATGAGTGACAAACTTGGACCGATGCAATTTGGTAGCTCGCAAGGTGGTCAAGTGTTCTTAGGAAGAGACTTCCACTCAGAACAAAACTATAGTGATGCGATTGCACATGAAATCGATATGGAAATGCAATCAATTATGAAAGAATGTTATGCTCGTGCAAAACAAATTCTTACTGAAAACCGTGATAAACTAGATATTATCGCACAAACGTTACTTGAAGTAGAAACGTTAGATGCAGAGCAAATCAATCATTTATGTGATTACGGCAGATTGCCAGAACGTCCAACATCTTCAGATGATGTGAAAGTAAACATCAACATGAAGAAAGACGATGAAGATAAAGAAGATAAGTAAGAAGTGAAGGAGTGACTATCGTCACTCCTTTTTTGTTTGTTAAAATCTTTGTTAATTACTATTGAGAACTTAGTGGATAAAGTAATTTAAGTAAAACTAGTATTAAAAATTGAAATAGAGAGCAATCTTTTTGTAAAATGATGAGGATAGGAAAGCTGATTATATAAGTATGTGTGATATGATGTTTTTATAAGTTTTATACATACTGCACAAATATAGATTAAATAAGATAAGTGGTGAGAATATGATTTTTGTATTGGATGTAGGGAACACAAATGCTGTACTAGGTGTGTTTGAAGAGGGGGAACTTCGTCAGCATTGGCGCATGGAAACAGATCGTCATAAGACAGAAGATGAATATGGAATGCTTGTAAAGCAATTGCTTGAGCATGAGGGTCTTTCGTTTGAAGATGTGAAAGGTATTATTGTGTCTTCAGTCGTACCACCAATTATGTTTGCTTTAGAGCGCATGTGTGAAAAATATTTTAAAATTAAACCGCTTGTAGTAGGGCCTGGGATAAAAACAGGACTAAATATTAAATATGAAAATCCGCGTGAAGTAGGCGCAGACCGAATTGTAAATGCAGTAGCAGGAATTCACTTATATGGAAGTCCGCTCATTATTGTTGATTTTGGTACGGCTACTACATATTGTTATATTAACGAAGAAAAACATTATATGGGTGGAGTTATTACGCCAGGAATTATGATTTCAGCAGAGGCTTTATATAGCAGAGCAGCAAAACTTCCTCGTATCGAAATTACAAAACCAAGCAGTGTTGTTGGGAAAAATACAGTAAGTGCGATGCAATCTGGTATTCTTTATGGTTATGTTGGACAAGTGGAAGGTATTGTTAAGCGTATGAAAGAAGAAGCTAGACAAGAACCTAAAGTTATTGCAACAGGTGGATTGGCAAAATTAATTTCCGAAGAATCGAATGTAATTGATATTGTAGATCCGTTTTTAACGTTAAAAGGTTTGTATATGTTATATGAACGTAATGCAAATTTACAGCATGAGAAAGGTGAATAAATACGTATGAAAGATTATTTAGTAAAAGCGTTAGCATTTGATGGAGAAGTGCGTGCGTATAGTGTACGTACAACAAATACAGTAAGTGAGGCGCAAAGACGTCATGATACATGGAGAACAGCTTCAGCGGCACTAGGGCGTTCTTTGACTGCGGGTACAATGATGGGCGCAATGTTAAAGGGTGAGCAAAAGTTAACGATTAAGGTAGAAGGTAACGGTCCAATTGGCCCTATCTTAGTAGATGCTCATGCAAATGGAGATGTACGTGGTTATGTAACGAATCCGCATGTTGATTTTGAAGGAACAGAACAAGGGAAGTTACGTGTATATCAAGCGGTAGGTACAGAGGGGTTTGTAACTGTAATTAAAGATATTGGAATGCGTGAGCCGTTTATTGGTCAATCTCCAATCGTTTCAGGAGAATTAGGAGAAGACTTTACGTATTATTTTGCAGTTTCTGAACAAACGCCTTCTTCTGTAGGTGTTGGTGTTCTTGTAAATGGAGATGATAGCATATTAGCGGCAGGTGGATTCATCCTTCAAATTATGCCGGGTGCGCAAGATGAAACGATTTCATTTATTGAAGACCGTTTACAAAAGATTCCACCTGTATCAACGTTGATTGAACAAGGTCTTTCTCCGGAAGAGCTACTATATGCAGTTCTTGGAGAAGATAAAGTAAAAGTATTAGAAACAATGGATGTTCAATTTAATTGCACATGCTCACGCGAGCGTATTGAGAGTGTATTAATTAGTTTAGGTAAAACAGAGTTAGAGCAAGTTCGTGAAGAAGAGGAAGAGACAGAAGTTCACTGTCATTTCTGTAATGAACGATACAAGTTCTCTAAAGAAGATATTACAAATTTAATCGAGAATTTGTAATAAGGGAATTAAGAGGAGCAATCCTCCAAATGAATTGACAAACAGGGAATTTTCTGACAAAATCTAAATATAGATAAAACCAATAAAAATACTCGGTGTTAGGAGTGACAGGAATGCGAGTGGCACAATCAGTTTCAGAATTAATCGGGAAAACGCCGATCGTTAAGTTGAACCGCATCGTAGAATCAGACAGCGCAGATATATACTTAAAATTAGAATTTATGAATCCGGGGAGTAGTGTTAAAGATCGTATCGCATTAGCTATGATTGAAGATGCTGAAAAAAAGGGATTATTAAAAGAGGGCGATACAATCATTGAGCCGACAAGTGGTAACACAGGAATTGGTTTAGCGATGGTAGCGGCTGCTAAAGGATATAATGCAATCTTAGTAATGCCAGAAACAATGAGTATTGAGCGTCGTAATTTATTACGTGCTTACGGTGCGGAATTAGTATTGACTCCAGGGCCTGAAGGAATGGGTGGAGCAATTCGTAAAGCGACTGAATTAGCAAAAGAACATGGCTACTTTATACCACAACAGTTCAAAAACCAATCGAATCCAGAAATTCACCGTTTAACAACAGGTCCAGAAATTATTGAACAAATGGGCGACCAATTAGATGCGTTTATTGCAGGTATTGGTACAGGTGGAACGATTACTGGTGCTGGTGAAGTACTGAAGGAAGCGTATAAAGATATTAAAATTTATGCAGTAGAACCTGCAGATTCACCAGTATTATCTGGTGGGAAGCCAGGTCCACATAAAATCCAAGGAATTGGGGCGGGATTTGTTCCGGAGACGTTGGATGTAGAAGTATATGATGAAATTATTCAAGTGAAAACAGAGCAAGCATTTGAATATGCGAGAAGAGTGGCTAAAGAGGAAGGTATTTTAGTTGGTATCTCTTCAGGCGCAGTTATTTATGCAGCAACAGAGGTTGCGAAAAAGTTAGGAAAAGGGAAAAAGGTACTTGTTATTATCCCGAGTAACGGTGAACGTTATTTAAGTACACCACTTTATCAATTTGAATCCTAATTAAACGCGATTGAAAAAGCACCCTTGAAAAAGGGTGCTTTTTCTTTTGGGATTGGAAATAGGAAAAGAGTGAATGACTAGAAAACTTCATGTAAAATAAGAGGTAGTATAATTAAATTATTTTCACTAGCCTTCGAGTATAATCAATCTCTATATAAATAACTTATGTAGTTTGAGCTGGTTTATCTAAGAGGGTGGGATAAAAGAAGACGGGGTGTTGATATGCAACGAAGAAAATCTTTAGCGCTTTCTATTCCATATCAGTTAGATTTCTTTAAGCAATATAAATTTCTTTCTCAGGGTAAATCGCAACATATTTTGTTAGAAAGCGGCCGTGGCGGTCGTTATAACATTGTAGGGCTGAACCCAGTAGCGGTAATCCGAGGGAAGGGTGAAACGTTACATATAAGTGAAAGTGGTAAGGAAACAATAAAACGAGGGAATCCGTTAGATTTAATGCAAGAATATATGGAACAATGGAAGACGGACTATAACCCAGAGTATCCGCCTTTTCAAGGTGGTGCAATTGGCTATTTCAGTTATGACTGTATCCGTTATATTGAAAAGCTGCCTTCTCTTGCGGAAGATGATATTGATATACCTGACATCTTCTTTTTATTATTTGATGACGTATTTGTCTATGATCAAAAAGAACAAGTGTTATGGGTTATTACGCATTATGTAGATAAATATGAAGAGGCGAAAGAACGGCTAAATGAGTGGAAGAGTCTTTGGATGACAGAAGCGCCTGAAGTGACCGTGCCCTTTGAAAGTCCTGAAAAGAAAAGTGAAGCAGTTGCTTTTACTGAAGCTGGCTTTATGAAGGCAGTTGAATGTATTCAAGAATATATTGGAGCGGGTGATGTGTTCCAAGTAAACTTGTCGACGAGACAAGAAAGAACGTTACAGACACACCCACTAGAAATTTATACAAGTCTTCGTGAAATTAATCCATCTCCATATATGGGTTACCTGGAGCTTGGGGATTTTCAAATCGTTAGTGGATCGCCAGAGTTGTTAATTAAGAAACAAGGAACTGAAGTAAGTACAAGACCAATTGCTGGAACGAGATCTAGAGGCGCGGATGAGCAAGAGGATGAAGAATTAGCAAGAGAATTAATTGAGAACGAAAAAGAAAGAGCAGAGCATGTAATGCTTGTGGATTTAGAAAGAAATGATTTAGGACGTGTTTGTAAATATGGCACTGTAGAAGTAGATGAATTTATGGTAATTGAGAAATACTCACATGTTATGCATATTGTTTCTAATGTGCGTGGTGAGGTGGAAGAAGATAAAGATGCTTTTGATTTAGTGAAGGCTGTATTCCCTGGGGGAACAATTACTGGTGCCCCAAAAATACGTACGATGGAAATTATTGAGGAATTAGAACCTGTTCGAAGAGGGATTTATACAGGTTCAATCGGTTGGATTGGTTATTCTGGAGATACAGAATTGAATATTGTAATTAGAACACTTCTTGCTAAAGATGGAAAAGCTCATGTACAAGCAGGGGCGGGAATTGTAATTGATTCAAATCCGGAAAATGAATATAAAGAGTCGTTAAAAAAGGCGATTGCTTTATGGCGTGCAAAAGAACGTAGTGAAGAAACGGTTAGGTGAGAGAAATGATATTAATGATTGATAATTATGATTCTTTTACATTTAATTTAGTGCAGTTTCTTGGAGAACTTGGACAAGAGCTCGTTGTTAAACGTAACGATGAAGTGACTATTTCAGATATTGAGAATATGAAACCAGATTTTCTAATGATTTCTCCAGGTCCGTGCAGTCCTAATGAAGCTGGGATTAGTATGGAAGTTATTAAATACTTTGCTGGAAAGATTCCGATTTTTGGTGTTTGTCTAGGGCATCAATCCATTGCACAAGTGTTTGGTGGAGAGGTTGTCCGTGCAGACCGATTAATGCATGGAAAAACGTCGCTTATGCATCATGATGGAAAGACGATTTTTTCGGATATTCCTAATCCGTTTACTGCGACGCGCTATCATTCCCTTATTGTTAAGAAAGAGACGTTACCCGATTGCTTAGAGGTAACATCTTGGACAGAGGAAGGGGAAATTATGGCACTTCGTCATAAGACATTACCGATAGAGGGTGTGCAATTCCATCCAGAATCTATTATGACTTCTCATGGGAAAGAGCTGTTGCAGAATTTCATTCGTAAATACAGTCCAAGTGTGACATTATGTTAATTTACGTAAATGGTCAGTATGTAGAAGCAAGTGAAGCGAGAATTTCTCCTTATGATCATGGTTATTTATATGGTCTTGGAGTTTTTGAAACGTTTCGTATTTATAATGGTCATCCTTTCTTATTGGATGATCATTATAACCGTTTAATAGAGGCGCTGGATACATTGCAAATTAAATGGACAATGACAAAAAATGATGTGATGCTTATTTTGAAAGATTTACTCGCTAAGAATGAATTGAAGCATGCATATGTACGTTTTAATGTATCGGCGGGTATAGATGAAATAGGATTACAAACGGAAATGTATGAAGAGCCTTCTGTTATTGTTTTTATAAAACCTTTAACAGCTCCAGGGGATGTAGTGGAAAAAGAAGGTGTTATTCTAAAACAAGTGCGAAATACACCGGAAGGGACATTTCGCCTGAAGTCTCATCACTATTTAAATAATATTTTAGGGAAGCGTGAAATTGGAAATGTTGTGAGTAAGGAAGGTATTTTCCTCACTGAAGCAGGTTATGTTGCAGAGGGCATTGTTTCGAATCTATTTTTTGTGAAAGGTGATGTTTTATATACACCTTCGTTAGAGACAGGGATTTTAAATGGTATCACTCGTGCGTTTATTATAAAGAGTGCTGAAGAATTAAATATAGAAGTAAAGGAAGGGTTCTTTAAAAAAGATGAGCTACTTTCAGCGGATGAAGTCTTCGTAACAAACTCCATTCAAGAAATTGTTCCGCTTTATCGTATAGAAGCGCAGGATTTCCCGGGTAAAGTAGGAGTGGTTACAAAAAGTTTAATGTACCTTTATGGAATGCAAAGAGAGAAATTATGGAGCAGAAATGAATTACGAAGAGGAGATGTGTAGTTTGAAGTGGGATTATGATTTGCGCTGCGGCGAATATACATTGAATTTAAATGAAAAAACATTAATTATGGGGATTTTAAATGTAACACCAGATTCGTTTTCTGATGGTGGGAGTTACAACGAGGTAGATGCTGCGGTACGTCACGCAAAAGAAATGCAAGGTCAAGGTGCTCATATTATTGATATTGGTGGCGAATCTACTCGCCCAGGTTTTGCTAAAGTATCAGTAGAAGAAGAAATAAAGCGAGTTGTCCCGATGATTCAAGCAGTTTCAAAAGAAGTAAAATTGCCTATATCTATCGATACATATAAAGCTGAAGTTGCAAAGCAAGCAATTGAGGCTGGTGCTCATATTATTAATGATATTTGGGGAGCGAAGGCGGAGCCAAAAATTGCTGAAGTCGCAGCTCATTATGATGTACCCATCATTTTAATGCATAACCGCGATAATATGAATTATCGTAATTTAATGGCGGATATGATTGCTGATTTGTATGACAGTATTAAAATTGCTAAAAATGCTGGTGTGCCAGATGAGAATATTATTTTAGATCCAGGTATCGGTTTTGCTAAAACACCTGAGCAGAACTTAGAGGCGATGCGTAATTTAGAACAGTTAAATGTGCTAGGTTATCCAGTTCTCTTAGGTACTTCGAGAAAGTCCTTTATTGGGCACGTATTAGATTTGCCAGTGGAGGAACGCCTTGAGGGAACAGGAGCTACCGTTTGTCTTGGTATTGAAAAGGGCTGTGAGTTTGTTCGTGTCCATGATGTGAAAGAAATGGCGCGTATGGCTAAAATGATGGATGCGATGATTGGTAAGGGGGTAAGGTAATTGGATAAAATTTATATCCATGATATGGAGTTTTATGGTTATCATGGTGTGTTCCCAGAGGAGAATAAATTAGGTCAGAGATTTAAAGTTGACTTAACGGTGGAGTTGGATTTAAAGCGTGCAGGGGAAAGTGATGACTTAGAGCATTCGGTCAATTATGGAGAGCTTTTCGAATTATGTAGAAAAGTTGTTGAGGATAGAAAGTATAAGCTTGTGGAGAGTATCGCTGAAAATATTGCTGCAGATATATTAAAACAATATGAAAGTATTTCACGCTGTACAATTAAGGTAATTAAGCCGGATCCACCGATACCGGGTCATTATCGTGCTGTAGCAGTAGAAATTACGAGAGAACGTCCATGAACAATATAGCTTACATTGCATTAGGGTCAAATATTGGAGAGCGTTATACGTATCTAACTGAAGCGATTCAGTTTTTAAATAAAAATCCTTATATTCAGGTTGATGATATTTCATCTGTATATGAAACTGAGCCAGTTGGCTATACTGACCAAAGTTGCTTTTTAAATTTAGTTATAAAAATTTCTACCAATTTATCACCACAAGAGTTATTGAAAGTAACACAAAAAGTAGAAAATGACCTAGGAAGAAAAAGGGAAATTAGGTGGGGGCCGAGGACTATCGACCTTGACATTTTACTTTATAATCAAGAGAATATTGAAGCAGAGAATCTTATTGTTCCGCATCCGCGGATGTTTGAAAGAGCTTTTGTTATCGTTCCGTTGTTAGAGATTAATCAAGACATAAAACAAAACATTTCACGTTCACAAGTAGAAGAAATGAAAAGGCGAGAGGGAGTAACGGTATGGAAGCAGAAAAATGGGGAAGACGCATTCGTGCTTTTCGAAAGTTAAAAGGCTATACACAAGAAGGTTTTGCTAAAGAACTAGGGGTATCTGTATCTGTTTTAGGTGAGGTTGAGAGAGGGAATAGATCGCCTTCTCAAGATTTTGTAGTAGAAGTTGCTAAGGCATTAAATGTTTCGATAGAGGAATTAATGCCAAAGTGATTGTACAGGAAGGAGTAGGTTGATTGTTAAAGATTGCAAATATCGAGATGAAAAATCCGGTTGTACTAGCACCGATGGCGGGAGTGTGTAACTCTGCATTCCGTTTAACAGTAAAAGAATTTGGTGCCGGCTTAGTTTGTGCTGAAATGGTAAGTGATAAGGCAATATTACTTAATAATAAAAGAACATTAGATATGTTATATATCGACGAGAGAGAAAAGCCATTAAGTTTACAAATTTTTGGTGGAGAGAAAGAAACTCTTGTAGATGCTGCGAAATATGTAGATAAATATACGACAGCAGACATAATTGATATTAATATGGGTTGTCCAGTGCCGAAAATCGTTAAATGTGATGCGGGGGCAAGGTGGCTTTTAGATCCGAATAAAATATATGAAATGGTAGCAGCGGTTGTAGATGCTGTAGAAAAGCCGGTTACAGTTAAAATGCGTATCGGTTGGGATGAAGAACATATTTTCGCAATAGAAAATGCTAGGGCTGTTGAGCGTGCTGGTGGCCAAGCTGTGGCGGTTCACGGACGTACACGAGTGCAAATGTATGAAGGAAGAGCGGATTGGGATATTATTAAACAAGTAAAACAATCTGTAAATATCCCGGTTATCGGAAATGGTGATGTCGCAACGCCGCAAGATGCAAAGCGTATGCTTGATGAAATTGGTGTAGATGGTGTTATGATTGGTCGTGCGGCTCTTGGAGATCCGTGGATGATTTATCGTACGGTAAAGTATTTGGAGACAGGTGAATTAATGCCGGAACCAACAGTGCGCGAGAAAATTGATGTATGTATGTTACATCTAGATCGTCTTATTGACTTAAAGAACGAAAGTGTCGCTGTAAGAGAGATGAGAAAACATGCAGCTTGGTATTTAAAAGGTGTTCGTGGTAATGCGAGTGTACGTAATGGTATTAATGCTTGTAACACACGGGAAGACCTTGCGAATGTGTTAGGTACATTTGTAGAAGAAGTGGAAGCGAAACAACAAACAATTTACGTTGGTTAATAATGGACATAGGAGATTGACATTCTTCTATACACTTCCTATAATTACGTGAAAGAAAGAAGAGCTGCCAGTTAGTTGCTGGCAGTTTTTCTAGTTGAGTAGAAAATGCTATACTGTATATATTGTAAAATTAAATAGAGCTGGAGTGATATCAATATCATGGATAACATGAACCACGAAG
>NZ_JBBOTE010000003.1:427500-430000 GCF_038005385.1 Bacillus sp. FSL K6-2944
TCTTTATCGTTTGAGCAATGGAGGGACGCAGAAGGATAGAAGAAGCGTGCGATTGGTTGTGCACGTCCAAGCAGTTAGGCTGATAAGTAGGCAAATCCGCTTATCGTAAAGGCTGAGCTGTGATGGGGAAGCTCCTTATGGAGCGAAGTCTTTGATTCCCCGCTGCCAAGAAAAGCTTCTAGCGAGATAAAAGGTGCCTGTACCGCAAACCGACACAGGTAGGCGAGGAGAGAATCCTAAGGTGTGCGAGAGAACTCTGGTTAAGGAACTCGGCAAAATGACCCCGTAACTTCGGGAGAAGGGGTGCTTTCTTAACGGAAAGCCGCAGTGAATAGGCCCAAGCGACTGTTTAGCAAAAACACAGCTCTCTGCGAAGCCGTAAGGCGAAGTATAGGGGGTGACACCTGCCCGGTGCTGGAAGGTTAAGGAGAGGGGTTAGCGTAAGCGAAGCTCTGAACTGAAGCCCCAGTAAACGGCGGCCGTAACTATAACGGTCCTAAGGTAGCGAAATTCCTTGTCGGGTAAGTTCCGACCCGCACGAAAGGTGTAACGATTTGGGCACTGTCTCAACCAGAGACTCGGTGAAATTATAGTACCTGTGAAGATGCAGGTTACCCGCGACAGGACGGAAAGACCCCGTGGAGCTTTACTGTAGCCTGATATTGAATTTTGGTACAGTTTGTACAGGATAGGCGGGAGCCATTGAAACCGGAGCGCTAGCTTCGGTGGAGGCGCTGGTGGGATACCGCCCTGACTGTATTGAAATTCTAACCTACGGGTCTTATCGACCCGGGAGACAGTGTCAGGTGGGCAGTTTGACTGGGGCGGTCGCCTCCTAAAGTGTAACGGAGGCGCCCAAAGGTTCCCTCAGAATGGTTGGAAATCATTCGTAGAGTGCAAAGGCATAAGGGAGCTTGACTGCGAGACCTACAAGTCGAGCAGGGACGAAAGTCGGGCTTAGTGATCCGGTGGTTCCGCATGGAAGGGCCATCGCTCAACGGATAAAAGCTACCCCGGGGATAACAGGCTTATCTCCCCCAAGAGTCCACATCGACGGGGAGGTTTGGCACCTCGATGTCGGCTCATCGCATCCTGGGGCTGTAGTCGGTCCCAAGGGTTGGGCTGTTCGCCCATTAAAGCGGTACGCGAGCTGGGTTCAGAACGTCGTGAGACAGTTCGGTCCCTATCCGTCGTGGGCGTAGGAAATTTGAGAGGAGCTGTCCTTAGTACGAGAGGACCGGGATGGACGCACCGCTGGTGTACCAGTTGTTCTGCCAAGGGCATAGCTGGGTAGCTATGTGCGGAAGGGATAAGTGCTGAAAGCATCTAAGCATGAAGCCCCCCTCAAGATGAGATTTCCCATAGCGTAAGCTAGTAAGATCCCTGAAAGATGATCAGGTTGATAGGTTCGAGGTGGAAGCATGGTGACATGTGGAGCTGACGAATACTAATAGATCGAGGACTTAACCATATAATATGTAGCAATGTTATCTAGTTTTGAAAGAATATAAAAAACTTGTTGACTTTAAAAGTTAAATGAGTTACAATGATTCTTGTCTTAAATGAATACAGTCTGGTAATGATGGCAGAGAGGCCACACCCGTTCCCATACCGAACACGGAAGTTAAGATCTCTAGCGCCGATGGTAGTTGGGACCTTGTCCCTGTGAGAGTAGGACGTTGCCAGGCAATCCGGAGGATTAGCTCAGCTGGGAGAGCACCTGCCTTACAAGCAGGGGGTCGGCGGTTCGATCCCGTCATCCTCCACCATTTAGCCGACTTAGCTCAATTGGTAGAGCAACTGACTTGTAATCAGTAGGTTGGGGGTTCAAGTCCTCTAGTCGGCACCAGTTTTTATTGTAAGAGCCATTAGCTCAGTTGGTAGAGCATCTGACTTTTAATCAGAGGGTCGAAGGTTCGAGTCCTTCATGGCTCACCATTTTAATTAATATGCGGGTGTGGCGGAATTGGCAGACGCACTAGACTTAGGATCTAGCGCCTTTGGCGTGGGGGTTCGACTCCCTTCACCCGCACTTTTAATAAAATATCTCAAATATGTCTTGCGGAAGTAGTTCAGTGGTAGAATACAACCTTGCCAAGGTTGGGGTCGCGGGTTCGAATCCCGTCTTCCGCTCCAATTTTCAATATGACATGCCGGGGTGGCGGAACAGGCAGACGCACAGGACTTAAAATCCTGCGGTGGGTGACCACCGTGCGGGTTCGACCCCCGCCCTCGGCACCATATGCGCCCGTAGCTCAATTGGATAGAGCGTTTGACTACGGATCAAGAGGTTAGGGGTTCGACTCCTCTCGGGCGCGTTTTCTTTCGGGAAGTGGCTCAGCTTGGTAGAGCACCTGGTTTGGGACCAGGGGGTCGCAGGTTCAAATCCTGTCTTCCCGATACTTGTTTGGGGCCTTAGCTCAGCTGGGAGAGCGCCTGCCTTGCACGCAGGAGGTCAGCGGTTCGATCCCGCTAGGCTCCACCATTAGTTCTTTGAAAA
>NZ_JBBOTE010000003.1:432500-495000 GCF_038005385.1 Bacillus sp. FSL K6-2944
CCAGGGTGAAGTTCAGGTAACACTGAATGGAGGCCCGAACCCACGCACGTTGAAAAGTGCGGGGATGAGGTGTGGGTAGCGGAGAAATTCCAATCGAACCTGGAGATAGCTGGTTCTCCCCGAAATAGCTTTAGGGCTAGCCTTAAGTGTAAGAGTCTTGGAGGTAGAGCACTGATTGGACTAGGGGTCCTCATCGGATTACCGAATTCAGTCAAACTCCGAATGCCAATGACTTATCCTTAGGAGTCAGACTGCGAGTGATAAGATCCGTAGTCAAAAGGGAAACAGCCCAGACCGCCAGCTAAGGTCCCAAAGTGTGTATTAAGTGGAAAAGGATGTGGAGTTGCTTAGACAACTAGGATGTTGGCTTAGAAGCAGCCACCATTTAAAGAGTGCGTAATAGCTCACTAGTCGAGTGACTCTGCGCCGAAAATGTACCGGGGCTAAATACACCACCGAAGCTGCGGATTGATACCAATGGTATCAGTGGTAGGGGAGCGTTCTAAGGACAGTGAAGTCAGACCGGAAGGACTGGTGGAGTGCTTAGAAGTGAGAATGCCGGTATGAGTAGCGAAAGACGGGTGAGAATCCCGTCCACCGAATGCCTAAGGTTTCCTGAGGAAGGCTCGTCCGCTCAGGGTTAGTCAGGACCTAAGCCGAGGCCGACAGGCGTAGGCGATGGACAACAGGTTGATATTCCTGTACCACCTCTTTATCGTTTGAGCAATGGAGGGACGCAGAAGGATAGAAGAAGCGTGCGATTGGTTGTGCACGTCCAAGCAGTTAGGCTGATAAGTAGGCAAATCCGCTTATCGTAAAGGCTGAGCTGTGATGGGGAAGCTCCTTATGGAGCGAAGTCTTTGATTCCCCGCTGCCAAGAAAAGCTTCTAGCGAGATAAAAGGTGCCTGTACCGCAAACCGACACAGGTAGGCGAGGAGAGAATCCTAAGGTGTGCGAGAGAACTCTGGTTAAGGAACTCGGCAAAATGACCCCGTAACTTCGGGAGAAGGGGTGCTTTCTTAACGGAAAGCCGCAGTGAATAGGCCCAAGCGACTGTTTAGCAAAAACACAGCTCTCTGCGAAGCCGTAAGGCGAAGTATAGGGGGTGACACCTGCCCGGTGCTGGAAGGTTAAGGAGAGGGGTTAGCGTAAGCGAAGCTCTGAACTGAAGCCCCAGTAAACGGCGGCCGTAACTATAACGGTCCTAAGGTAGCGAAATTCCTTGTCGGGTAAGTTCCGACCCGCACGAAAGGTGTAACGATTTGGGCACTGTCTCAACCAGAGACTCGGTGAAATTATAGTACCTGTGAAGATGCAGGTTACCCGCGACAGGACGGAAAGACCCCGTGGAGCTTTACTGTAGCCTGATATTGAATTTTGGTACAGTTTGTACAGGATAGGCGGGAGCCATTGAAACCGGAGCGCTAGCTTCGGTGGAGGCGCTGGTGGGATACCGCCCTGACTGTATTGAAATTCTAACCTACGGGTCTTATCGACCCGGGAGACAGTGTCAGGTGGGCAGTTTGACTGGGGCGGTCGCCTCCTAAAGTGTAACGGAGGCGCCCAAAGGTTCCCTCAGAATGGTTGGAAATCATTCGTAGAGTGCAAAGGCATAAGGGAGCTTGACTGCGAGACCTACAAGTCGAGCAGGGACGAAAGTCGGGCTTAGTGATCCGGTGGTTCCGCATGGAAGGGCCATCGCTCAACGGATAAAAGCTACCCCGGGGATAACAGGCTTATCTCCCCCAAGAGTCCACATCGACGGGGAGGTTTGGCACCTCGATGTCGGCTCATCGCATCCTGGGGCTGTAGTCGGTCCCAAGGGTTGGGCTGTTCGCCCATTAAAGCGGTACGCGAGCTGGGTTCAGAACGTCGTGAGACAGTTCGGTCCCTATCCGTCGTGGGCGTAGGAAATTTGAGAGGAGCTGTCCTTAGTACGAGAGGACCGGGATGGACGCACCGCTGGTGTACCAGTTGTTCTGCCAAGGGCATAGCTGGGTAGCTATGTGCGGAAGGGATAAGTGCTGAAAGCATCTAAGCATGAAGCCCCCCTCAAGATGAGATTTCCCATAGCGTAAGCTAGTAAGATCCCTGAAAGATGATCAGGTTGATAGGTTCGAGGTGGAAGCATGGTGACATGTGGAGCTGACGAATACTAATAGATCGAGGACTTAACCATATAATATGTAGCAATGTTATCTAGTTTTGAAGGAATATGCCTTCATAGTTTGGTGATGATGGCAGAGAGGTCACACCCGTTCCCATACCGAACACGGAAGTTAAGCTCTCTAGCGCCGATGGTAGTTGGGACCTTGTCCCTGTGAGAGTAGGACGTCGCCAAGCAACTAAACACGAGTCAAATGACTCGTGTTTTTTCGTGTTTTCTTTTATAATCCATAGTAATTAAAAAAATATGCTTAAATAATTACTATTTTGATTAAATGCAGGGGAATGTGGCTAGGATAGTGAATAAGCAAAAGAGTTGCAAATTTTATTAATACGTATATAATTAAAGTCAAAGATAGTCAAAGTCAATAAAGGTGGCGGATAAATGAGAAATATATCTGATATCATTGAGCAATATCTAAAGCAAGTTATTGACTTAAGTAATAATAATGTGATTGAAATCAAAAGAAATGAGATTGCGGATCGATTCGAGTGCGTACCATCTCAAATCAATTATGTAATCAATACCCGTTTTACATTAGAAAGAGGATTTGTAGTAGAAAGTAAACGTGGTGGAGGAGGTTACATTCGCATTATAAAAGTCAAACTGCATGATGATATAGACATTATTGATCAAATGCTTCATATGATTGATCATAGCGTTGCACAAGGGAATGCAGAGAGTATGATTATACGTTTATTAGAAGAGGGAATCATAACAGGCCGTGAAGCAAAATTAATGTTAAGTGTACTAGATCGTTCTGTATTATCAATGGATATTCCTTCTCGAGATGAACTTAGGGCTGGAATATTATGCGCAATGTTAAGAACACTGAAATATAAATAAATACAGCTTTTGTAAAAGAATGATAATTAAGATAGGGCAGTTAAATATTGTAGAAGTTTTGAAAAAGAGCATGTACTTTTATCTGAGTGGATTAAGGAAAGAGGACAATCTAGTAATGTATGAAAAGTATCATGAGGTAGATCGTTCCTGTTGTAAAGGTGGGGATATTGATGACTTGTCAAAACTGTAATATAAGACCAGCAACTTTACATTATACAAAAGTAATCAACGAGAAGAAGGCGGAAGTTCATCTTTGTGAGCAATGTGCGGAGCAAAGTGGCTATACGTCTTTCTTTCAATCATCACAGTCTAACTTTTCATTTCATGATGTATTTGCTGGTTTATTACACGGTGAATCAACAATGTTTGGAGAAGGAAAAAACGGGTTTTCAAATACAAATACAGTAAGATGTCCAGATTGTAAGATGACATATGAACATTTTACAAAAGTGGGACGCTTTGGTTGTGCTTCTTGTTACGATACATTTAAAGGACACTTAAACCCATTGTTAAAGCGACTTCATGGTGGACATACAGAACATTGTGGAAAAATTCCGGAACGAATGGAAGGAAATATCCACTTAAAGAAAGAATTAGATGAACTAAAACTTATTCTGAAACAATATGTACAGAATGAGGAGTTTGAGAAAGCTGCTGAGGTAAGAGATGAGATTCGAGGGCTTGAAACTCAGCTTAGTGAGCATAGAGAGGGGGAGTAGTTCTATGTCACTGGACAAAATTATGAATGAAGCGATTAGTCCATGGATGAAGGGGGATGGCCCTGATTCTGATATTGTTTTAAGTAGTCGAATTCGTTTGGCTCGTAATTTTAAGCAATATCAATTTTCTACTATGCAAAACGAAGAGGAAGCTCAAAAGGTTCAAGAATTATTTAAAAAGAAATTTATAAATAAAGCGGTAGAGCCCTTTGGGAAGTTTGGACTATTAAAAATGAATGAACTAACTCCTCTTCAAAGGCGAGTTTTAGTCGAAAAGCATTTAATTAGTCCAAATCTAGCAGGGACCGAATATGGAGCATGTCTGTTATCAGAAAGCGAACACATTAGTGTGATGCTTAATGAGGAAGACCACATTAGGATTCAGTGCCTATTTCCAGGACTACAGTTATCAAAGGCGCTTCAAAGCGCCAATCAAATAGATAATTGGATTGAGAAAGAGGTTGAATATGCTTTTGATGAATCACTTGGATATATTACGAGTTGTCCTACTAACGTTGGTACAGGATTAAGAGCTTCTGTAATGATTCATTTACCAGGGCTGGTTTTAACAAAAAGAATTAGCCGTATTATACAAGTAATTCAAAAATTAGGTTTAGTAGTAAGAGGAATATACGGTGAAGGTAGCGAAGCGTTAGGTAATATATTTCAAGTATCAAATCAAATGACGTTAGGGAAATCCGAAGAAGATATTATTGCAGATTTAAAGAGTGTCATGCAGCAAATTATACAACAAGAAAAATTGGCCAGAGAATTAATTGTACAAAATTCGAGCATTGAGCTTGAAGATAAGGTTTATCGTTCTTACGGTATACTAGCAAACAGTCGTTTAATTCAATCTGCAGAAGCGGCAACTTGCTTATCGGATGTACGACTCGGTATTGATCTAGGATATATAAAAGGTATATCGAGAAATATTTTGACTGAGCTAATGGTTCTTACGCAACCTGGTATTTTACAACAATATGCAGGAGGACCTTTAGGACCAGAAGAAAGAGATTATCGAAGAGCAACCTTAATCCGTGAGCGATTACGTATTGAAAAAAACTAAGCGCAAGTAGGAGGCGATTTCTATGATGTTTGGAAGATTTACAGAAAGAGCACAGAAAGTATTAGCTTTATCTCAAGAGGAAGCAATTCGCATTGGGCATAATAACATTGGAACAGAACATATTTTACTTGGGCTTGTACGCGAAGGTGAAGGAATTGCAGCAAAAGCGTTAATTGCTCTTGGATTGAGCCCGGAGAAAGTGCAAAAAGAGGTAGAAGCGTTAATTGGACGTGGAACAGAAGCTTCTCAAACTGTACATTATACACCTCGTGCTAAAAAAGTTATTGAATTGTCTATGGATGAAGCGCGTAAGCTAGGACATTCTTATGTTGGAACAGAACATATTTTACTTGGCTTAATCCGTGAAGGTGAAGGTGTAGCGGCACGTGTATTAAATAATTTAGGTGTAAGCCTCAACAAAGCAAGACAACAAGTGTTACAACTTCTTGGAAGTAACGAAGCAAGTTCAGGTCACCAAGGTGGTTCATCGACAAATGCAAATACACCGACACTAGACAGTTTAGCGCGCGACTTAACAGTTGTTGCACGTGAGAATCGTTTGGATCCTGTTATTGGACGTAGTAAAGAAATTCAACGTGTAATTGAAGTGTTAAGCCGTAGAACAAAAAACAATCCAGTGTTAATTGGAGAGCCTGGTGTAGGTAAAACAGCAATTGCTGAAGGGTTAGCACAGCAAATCGTAAATAATGAAGTTCCTGAAACGTTAAGAGATAAGCGTGTTATGACACTAGATATGGGAACAGTGGTAGCTGGGACGAAATATCGTGGTGAGTTTGAAGATCGTTTAAAGAAAGTAATGGATGAAATACGTCAAGCAGGGAATATTATTCTATTTATTGATGAACTTCATACATTAATCGGTGCAGGTGGAGCAGAAGGTGCAATCGATGCATCGAATATTTTAAAACCATCTTTAGCACGCGGAGAATTACAATGTATTGGTGCGACAACTTTAGATGAGTATCGTAAATATATTGAAAAGGATGCAGCTTTAGAGAGACGTTTCCAGCCAATTCATGTTGATGAGCCGAGTCTAGAAGAATCAACTCAAATCTTGAAAGGATTACGCGATCGTTATGAGGCGCATCACCGTGTGTCTATTACAGATGATGCAATTGATGCAGCTGTAAAACTTTCAGATCGTTATATTACGGATCGTTTCTTACCAGATAAAGCAATTGATTTAATTGATGAAGCTGCTTCAAAAGTTCGCTTGCGTTCTTATACAACACCACCAAACTTAAAAGAGCTTGAAGTGAAGCTTGAGGAAATTCGAAAAGAAAAAGATGCGGCTGTACAAAGTCAAGAGTTTGAAAAGGCTGCTTCCTTACGTGATATGGAACAACGCTTACGTGAGAAATTGGAAGATACAAAACGTCAGTGGAAAGAACAACAAGGAAAAGAAAATTCAGAGGTTACGGTAGAAGATATTGCAAATGTCGTTTCTACATGGACACGTATCCCTGTTTCTAAACTTGCACAAACAGAGACTGATAAATTATTAAACTTAGAATCCATTCTTCATGATCGTGTCATCGGTCAGGATGAAGCTGTAGTGGCTGTAGCGAAAGCTGTTCGTCGTGCAAGAGCAGGATTGAAAGATCCGAAACGTCCAATTGGTTCATTTATTTTCTTAGGGCCAACAGGTGTAGGTAAAACAGAATTAGCAAGAGCATTGGCAGAATCTATGTTCGGTGATGAGGATGCAATGATTCGCATTGATATGTCTGAGTATATGGAGAAACATTCAACTTCTCGCTTAGTTGGTTCTCCTCCAGGATATGTTGGGTATGAAGAAGGCGGACAATTAACAGAGAAGGTTCGTCGTAAGCCTTATTCAGTTGTCCTATTAGATGAAGTAGAGAAGGCACATCCTGATGTATTTAATATTCTACTACAGGTATTGGAAGATGGTCGTTTAACTGATTCTAAAGGACGTACAGTTGATTTCCGTAATACGATTGTTATTATGACGTCTAACGTTGGTGCTGAGGCGTTAAAACGTAACAAACATCTTGGATTTAACGTACAAGATGAAAGCCGTGATTATTCGGATATGAAAGGTAAAGTAATGGATGAGCTGAAAAAGGCATTTCGTCCAGAATTCTTAAACCGTATTGATGAAATTATCGTATTCCATATGCTTGAGAAAAAACATATTCAAGAAATTGTGACTCTTATGGTAAATCAGTTAGTGAATCGCTTAAAAGAACAAGAAATTGAATTGCACTTAACAGAAGGAGCGATTGCAGCTATTGCTGATAAAGGGTTTGATCGTGAATATGGTGCTCGTCCACTACGTAGAGCAATTCAGAAGCATGTAGAAGATAGACTATCGGAAGAACTTTTAAAAGGTGCTATTGAGAAAGGTCAAAAAGTTATCTTTGATGTAGAAGGGGAAACATTTGTCATTCATAGTGCTGAAAAGGTAAAATAAGTATAGACAAACTAAGAGGGCTACGAGATAGCCCTCTTTCTTGTACGAGAAGGTCAAATGTTTATAGATGAAAGCGAAGTGAAATATAAAAAGATATGGCTAAAAAGAAAACAAAATTCACATGTCAAGAGTGTGGTTATCAATCACCAAAATATATGGGTAAATGTCCAGGGTGTGGTCAATGGAATTCGCTTGTTGAAGAGATGGAACCCGTTGTATCATCCAGACGCCTAAATTATGCAAATGCAATTCAAACAGAAGTAACAAAACCAAGACGTCTTACAGAAGTAGAAACAAAGTCTGAGGCACGTATTGAAACAAAATTTCAAGAGTTTAACCGTGTACTAGGTGGCGGAATTGTAGATGGATCTTTAGTACTTATTGGTGGGGACCCTGGGATTGGAAAATCAACGTTATTATTACAGATTTCCTCGCAATTAGCAGATGCTTCATATGATGTATTGTATATATCAGGTGAGGAGTCAGCAAAGCAGATTAAACTTCGTGCAGATCGTTTACATGTAAATGGTAGTAATCTATTTGTTGTATCAGAGACAGATTTACAGCGTATTGCAGCACATATTGAAGAGATGAATCCTGCTTTTGTTGTTATTGATTCTATTCAAACGATACATTTACCTGAGGTAACATCAGCTCCTGGTAGTGTGGCGCAAGTACGTGAATGTACAGCAGAATTAATGAAACTTGCAAAAACAAAGGGAATCCCAATTTTCATCGTAGGACATGTGACAAAAGAAGGTGCAATTGCGGGACCGCGTATGCTAGAACATATGGTTGATGCAGTTCTTTACTTTGAAGGAGATCGACACCATACATATCGTATTTTACGAGCTGTAAAGAATCGTTTTGGTTCTACGAATGAAATGGGTATCTTTGAAATGAAAGAACTTGGCCTTGCAGAAGTCTTAAATCCTTCTGAAATTTTCCTTGAGGAAAGACCAGTTGGAGTTGCAGGTTCAACAGTAGTTGCCTCAATGGAAGGAACAAGACCAGTTTTAGTAGAAATACAGGCATTAATTTCCCCTACTAGTTTTGGAAATCCTCGAAGAATGGCGACAGGAATTGATCATAATCGTGTCTCGCTTATTATGGCGGTACTAGAGAAAAGAACAGGTTTACTATTACAAAATCAAGATGCGTATTTAAAAGTAGCTGGTGGTTTGAAATTAGACGAACCGGCAATTGATTTAGCTGTCGCCTTAAGTATAGCTTCAAGTTTTAGAGATAAATCTACGGCACCAACTGATGCGGTAATAGGAGAAGTTGGATTAACTGGAGAAATAAGAAGAGTATCAAGAATTGAACAACGTGTACAAGAAGCAGCTAAATTAGGATTTCAACGTGCTATCATTCCTAGAAAAAATTTAGGGGGATGGACAATTCCAGAGGGGATTGAGGTTGTAGGTGTTTCTAATTTGGGAGAAGCGCTTCGTTTGACATTAGGAGGCTAGGCTATGGAAGAAAATAAGCAACGTGTCAAAAGTATGATTAACATTTTACAGCTCGTGGCCCCAGGAACACCACTGCGCGAAGGGATAGATAATGTACTTCGCGCACAAACGGGGGGACTAATTGTTCTTGGGTATAATGAGCAGATTAAAAGCATTGTTGATGGTGGTTTTCATATTAATTGCGCATTCTCTCCTGCTAGTTTATATGAATTAGCAAAAATGGATGGAGCACTTATTTTAAATGAAACTGGAAGTAAAATTTTAATTGCAAACGCACAGTTAGTTCCAGATTCATCTATTGATTCTATTGAAACAGGTATGCGTCACCGAACAGCAGAGCGTGTAGCAAAGCAGACGGGCAGCCTTGTTGTGGCCATTTCACAAAGACGTAATGTAATTACGCTATATCAAGGGAACTTACGTTATACATTAAAAGATATAGGTGTCATTTTAACGAAGGCAAATCAAGCAATTCAAACGCTAGAAAAATATAAGGCTGTATGGAATGACGGCATTACGAATTTGGGTATTCTAGAATTTGAAGAGGTCGTTACAATGTCCGAGGTGGTTCACGTTTTACATAGTGTTGAAATGGTGCTGCGTATTAAAAATGAAATATTGAGCTATATTCATGAGTTAGGAACAGAAGGTAGGTTAATTCGTTTACAGCTTACAGAATTACTAGCTGATTTAGAGGCAGAGGCAGCATTGTTAATTAAAGATTATCACCAGGAGAAAACACAAGACCATCATCAAATCTTGAAAAAGTTACAAGATCTTGCAAATACACAACTTTTAGAGGATAGTGATTTAGTTAAATTGCTTGGCTATCCAGGACAAACAAGTTTAGAAGAAAGTGTGACACCTAGAGGGTACCGAATCACAAGCAAGATTTCTCGTGTTCCGCCACTTATTATCGAGAATTTAATTAATCGATTTAAAACATTGCAAGGTGTTTGCCGAGCAACTATTAATGAATTGGATGATGTGGAAGGAATTGGAGAAGTGAGAGCGAAGAAAATACGAGAAGGTCTAAAAAGAATTCAAGAGCATCTCTATATGAGTAGACACAATTAAGAATATTACATTGATTCTATAATATAACGACACTAGAACATTTTTGGTATATGATATGATATATTGGTAAATAAAACTATTTACAAAAAAACACGTCCGCTTTTGCATTCGGCGTTTTGATTAGCGAAACAATGGTTAATAATGAGTAGGAGGTGGTTGGATGTTAAAACGGATTGTACAGCTCTTCTTTTTAGTGATCGGGGGAGCGTTAGGGATTTACTTAATCCCCAAAATTATTAATGTATTAGATATCGGTGCGGTTCCTTTGTTGGAAGGATCGTATGTTCGTGCAATTATTGGTGCAATTATTTTATTTTTAACAACATTTTGGCTTGTAGATTATATTGGTAACTACTCAGCTTCTTCAAATAAAAAAACAGGCCAAATACATGTTTCCGATTCGAAAACATGAAAAGAAAATACTCCAATCAGAGAAAGAATCTATGCCAAATAGAGAAATTCTCTTATGAAGTCGTGTTATTCCAAGGAACCGTTCTAGTTTCTATGACTTGGTTTATCGCTTGTAAGACCGATTGTTTTTGTTTTTTCATGGTACTCATAAAGCTTCGTATCTGACAAAAAGATTCTGCGCCTTTCTTACTTCGGAAAGTCCCAGACACTTTCTGTTTTACTTTCGTCATCCGAATATCCCGTTCTGCTTGATTGTTATCAAATGGAATGGCTGGATGTTCTAAAAACGCTAGAATTCTGTCAGAATACTTGACGAAGCGATTCCATAAATTTTGAGAAGGCGTCTGCTTTCCTTTCTTCTTTTGTTTCGTGGAAAGAATCTGTTGTTCTTTCAATATGGATTGATACATAATAAACAGATTCTTTTGCGTCGCTTTTGGCATGGTACCTTCGGATTGCTTTTTCATCGTCAACGCTTGCGTTAGAAATTTCTGCATCTGTTGTGCCCATTGTTCTCCAGTACTATCTATAATTCCTTGTAAATCTCGTAAGAGATGGGCATTACATAAAACGTGACGACAATCTGTATACGCATCATACGATTTCCAACCATCATGCATCGCAATTCCAGAAAAAGATGGCAAGATTTCTCCAGCATCCATTGCTTCTTTTCCACGTTTTTGATGAATATGTTGCAATGTCACCTCCGGTGTACTGGCAGTATGTAACCATTGTGTTTTGTTTTCTACACGCATACCAGTTTCATCAAAATGGACAACAGGAGACTGCAGAATCTTTTCCTTTACTTCTTTTATGAATGGCTGCAATTGAGAAGCGAAAGCCTGTGTATGATTTACCAGGGTTCCTTCGCTTATAGAATGTCCAAAACAATCCTGAAAGAATTCTTTTGTTCGCTTCAAAGAAATGCATTGATAATGCGTTAAATAGGGAATCAGTCTTTTTATATTTGGACCATATTGAACAGGACGAGATACTGTCGAAGGAAATTGGGCTTCTTGGATAGAATGGCAATGTGGGCATTCTTTCTGTTCTACTTTATGTTCTGTCACTTCGATCTGAATAGGTGGTAAGTCATACACTTGGCGAATGCGATACCCTTTTACAGGCTCGTGGTTCAAGGAAGTATGACAACAAGTACAATATGTAGGAGAATGTGTAATCGTATGATCTGGAGTCGCTGTCAAACCAAGAGTATGTCCCTTGTGGCCCAACTGGCCACCCGTTTGACGATGAGACGGTTTGCGCAAACTTTTTGTAACGGGCTTACCCAAACCATCTGTAGAAGGTGGCTTATGACTATTTTTGGAGTTTTTTTTTGAAGCATTTTCTAGTTCTTGTATACGTTTTTCTAACTTAGAAAATGTTTCTTCAAATAAAGAAATAACAGCTTCAGGTCCTTTTTTATATGTATCTAAAATAATTTTTCGATCGACCATAAGATTCACCTCCCCTGTTTGATATACTCAGTATTTACAAATGGGAGGCATATGAAACTAGTAAAATTTAAAAAAGACACCGAAAGGTGGCTGAGTAGTTACGTTAAATTGCTTGGCTATCCAGGACAAACAAGTTTAGAAGAAAGTGTGACACCTAGAGGGTACCGAATCACAAGCAAGATTTCTCGTGTTCCGCCACTTATTATCGAGAATTTAATTAATCGATTTAAAACATTGCAAGGTGTTTGCCGAGCAACTATTAATGAATTGGATGATGTGGAAGGAATTGGAGAAGTGAGAGCGAAGAAAATACGAGAAGGTCTAAAAAGAATTCAAGAGCATCTCTATATGAGTAGACACAATTAAGAATATTACATTGATTCTATAATATAACGACACTAGAACATTTTTGGTATATGATATGATATATTGGTAAATAAAACTATTTACAAAAAAACACGTCCGCTTTTGCATTCGGCGTTTTGATTAGCGAAACAATGGTTAATAATGAGTAGGAGGTGGTTGGATGTTAAAACGGATTGTACAGCTCTTCTTTTTAGTGATCGGGGGAGCGTTAGGGATTTACTTAATCCCCAAAATTATTAATGTATTAGATATCGGTGCGGTTCCTTTGTTGGAAGGATCGTATGTTCGTGCAATTATTGGTGCAATTATTTTATTTTTAACAACATTTTGGCTTGTAGATTATATTGTTCAACTTATTAAGCATATTGAAGAGGCTCTTGTAAAGGCGCCTGTAGCAGATGTTTTATTTGGTACATTAGGATTAATCTCTGGTCTTATTGTTGCATATTTAATTTTGATACCAATTCGTGAATTTACAATTCCAGTTATTAGTACGGTGTTGCAAGTGTTCTTCACCCTTTTACTTGGATATTTAGGATTCCAAGTAGGATTTAAAAAAAGGAATGAATTGCTAGGATTATTTACATTACCCCAACGCGGAGGTAAGAAGAAAAACAATAGTGAGAATGAAGAGATAGAGGTCGAAGCAGAAAAATCTACGACTCATTGGAAAATTCTCGATACGAGTGTAATTATTGACGGACGTATTGCAGATATTTGCCAAACAAAGTTTTTAGAAGGAACAATTGTCATTCCGCAATTCGTATTAGAAGAGCTTCAGCATATTGCCGATTCTTCAGATGCTTTAAAGCGTAATCGTGGCCGCAGAGGGCTAGACATTTTAAATCGTATTCAAAAGGAGATGCCAATTCCGGTAGAAATTTATGAAGGCGATTTCGATGATATCCAAGAAGTAGATAGCAAGCTTGTAAAGTTGGCAAAAATCACTGGTGGAACTGTAGTAACAAACGATTTCAATTTAAACAAAGTTTCTGAATTACAAGGGGTTACGGTGTTAAACATTAATGATTTAGCTAATGCGATTAAACCAGTCGTACTCCCTGGTGAAGAATTAAGTGTTTATGTTGTGAAAGATGGTAAAGAACAAAATCAAGGTGTTGCATACTTAGATGATGGTACGATGATTGTAGTAGAAGATGGTAGAGAGTATGTGGGTTCACAACTTGACGTACTTGTTACTAGCGTATTACAAACATCGGCTGGTCGTATGATTTTCGCAAAACGTAAATTGCTAGAAAAAGCATTATAAGTAGAGGATTATTAATATGTATACATTAATTATTCCGGCAGCAGGCCAAGGAAAACGAATGGGTGCTGGTAAAAATAAGTTATTTTTACTTATAGATGAAGTACCAATTATTGTGCACACATTGCGTGCTTTTGAAAAAGATAAAGCGTGCAAAAGTATTATTATGGCAATTAATGAAGAAGAACGCCCGTATTTTGAAGAGTTAATGCAGAAGTACCAGATTGAAAAGCACGTACAATTCATTCAGGGTGGAGCCGAAAGACAAGATAGCGTCTATAACGCACTTCAGTATGCGAGTGGTGTCGAATATGTTCTTGTGCATGACGGGGCGCGCCCGTTCGTAACGAATAAAGTGATTCGCGATGTATTAACTGCAGCAGAAAAATATGGAGCTTCCATTTGTGCAGTGCCAGTAAAAGATACTGTTAAGAAAGTAGAGCAGGGTGTTGTTGTAGAAACGGTAGAGCGATCTCAACTTAACGCTGTACAAACACCACAAGGATTCTCTGTTTCTCTTTTGTTAGAAGCTCATAGAAGCGCAAAGCAAAGTTGTTTTCTTGGCACAGATGATGCAAGTCTCGTAGAACGTGTTGGGAAGCAAGTAGGTGTAGTAGAGGGGAGTTACTATAATATTAAAGTGACGACTCCGGAAGATCTATTAATTGCTGAAAGTTTCCTACGTGTTCAAAAGAAATAACATTGATGACGTGTTAATAAAGAAAAGCTCGGCAACAGCCGGGCTTTTCTTTATAAGGATAGCGATATAATATAGAGTCATAAAGCTCAGTAGTTTAGCTTAAGGAGGAAGTAAGGATGTTTCGAATTGGACAAGGTTTTGATGTACATGAATTTGCGGAAGGGCGCCCGTTGATTATCGGTGGAATTACAATTCCACACGAGAAAGGATTAATCGGCCATTCAGATGCAGATGTATTGTTACATACGATTGCTGATGCATGTTTAGGTGCGATTGCAGCAGGAGATATCGGAAAGCATTTTCCTGATACAGACCCAGCTTTTAAAGATGCAGATTCAGCTGTATTGTTACAAAAAGTTTGGGAATTTGTGCGTGAACAAGGTTACGAGTTAGGAAATTTAGATTGTACAATTATTGCTCAAAAACCAAAAATGGCACCACATATTGAGAGTATGCGTAAGCGCATTAGTGAACTGTTAGAAACGTCTATCGATAACATTAATGTAAAGGCAACAACAACAGAAAAATTAGGATTTACAGGTAGAGAAGAAGGGATTGCTTCTCAAGCGGTTGTTTTATTACAGAAAAAATAATGGTTTTTAATTCGTAAGATGGATAATCACATTTTTTTGGTGTACAATTATAGAATGTGTTGACATTAAGAATGGAAGGTGTACCAATTATGGAAAAGCAAGTGAGAGTGCGCTACGCGCCAAGTCCAACAGGACACTTACATATCGGAAATGCGCGTACGGCATTATTTAATTATTTATTTGCTCGTCATTTAGATGGCAAATTTATTATTCGTATTGAAGATACTGATGTAAAACGTAACGTGGCTGGTGGAGAAGAAAGCCAATTAAAATACTTGAAATGGCTCGGTATGGACTGGGATGAAGGTGTTGATGTTGGTGGTGAATTTGGACCATATCGCCAAACAGAGCGTTTAGATATTTATAAAAAATTATATGAAGATTTATTAGAGCGTGGTCTAGCTTATAAATGTTATATGACAGAAGAAGAGCTAGAAGCAGAGCGTGAAGGACAAATCGCTCGCGGTGAAACACCTCGTTACGCAGGTAACCACCGTGAATTAACTGAAGAACAAGTGAAAGAATTTGAAGCTGAGGGACGTATTCCAAGTATTCGTTTCCGTGTACCAGCTGATCGTGACTACACATTCAAAGATATTGTAAAAGATGAAGTTGCGTTCCATTCAAATGATTTCGGTGATTTTGTTATTGTGAAAAAGGATGGAATTCCAACTTATAACTTTGCAGTAGCAGTAGATGATCATCTAATGGAAATTACACATGTACTTCGTGGTGATGATCATATTTCAAATACACCGAAACAAATGATGATTTATGAAGCTTTCGGCTGGGATATTCCACAATTCGGTCATATGACTCTAATTGTTAATGAAAGTCGTAAAAAGTTAAGTAAGCGTGATGAATCTATTATTCAATTTATTGAGCAATATAAAGAGCTTGGGTATCTTCCAGAAGCAATCTTTAACTTTATTGCACTACTAGGTTGGTCTCCGGTAGGAGAAGAAGAAATCTTCTCTAAAGATGAGTTTATCAAAATGTTCGATGCAGCTCGTTTATCAAAATCACCTGCATTATTTGATTCTCAAAAACTAAAATGGATGAACAACCAGTATATGAAAAAGCAAGATTTAGATACGGTTGTAGAGTTAAGCTTACCGCATTTAGTGAAAGCTGGACGTGTGGGAGAAACTTTAAGCGAACAAGACCAAGCTTGGATTCGTGATGTAATTGCTTTATACCATGAACAAATGAGTTTTGGAGCTGAAATTGTAGAGCTTTCTGAAATGTTCTTTAAAGATCATGTTGATTATGAAGAAGAAGGACAAGAAGTATTAAATGGTGAACAAGTACCTGAAGTACTTCGTGCATTTGCTGGTCAAATAGAAGCTCTAGAAGCAATGGAGCCAGCAGCAATTAAGGCAGCGATTAAAGCAGTTCAAAAGGAAACAGGACATAAAGGTAAAAATTTATTTATGCCAATCCGTGTTGCAACTACAGGACAAACGCATGGTCCAGAGCTTCCGAATGCTATTGCACTTCTTGGAAAAGAAAAAGTTTTAAATCGTCTTCAAAAAGTAATTGGTTAACATTTTCTAGGTTTAGAAATATAATAAGTATACCTAAAACCTAATAAGGAAAAGCGACGAGAAGGAGAAGTAGAAAATCAGGCTTTTTACAGAGAGAACCACCTTTAGGCTGGGAGTGGTTTATAAGCGGATTTTTGAAATGCCCCTTCGAGTCTTCTGCTGAACAGCGAATTGCTTCGTGGGATGTCTTAGGCCGCAAAGTAAGCAGAAGCGGTTTACACCGTTATCATGGATGAGTTTGAGGCTTTTTTAAGCCTAAACAGAGTGGAACCGCGCTTAAAAGGCGTCTCTGTCAATATGACAGAGACGCCTTTTTTTTATACCGTGTAAATAGGTATGAATATAGAATTTATCTCCTTATATAAAGAATTAGGGGAGAAGTGATGAGTTAGGGGAGTTAGTTCGCTCGACAAAAAAGCAGCCCATAAAGGGGAGGGAACACCGATGTTTAAGAGGCTTCGGGAAGATATTGAAGTCGTTTTTGAACAGGATCCAGCGGCAAGAGGTTATTTCGAAGTCATTTTAACTTACTCTGGATTACATGCAGTTTGGGCCCATCGAATTGCACATGCTTTTTATAAAAGAAATTTTTTCTTTCTTGCACGTTTTGTTTCACAAGTGAGCCGCTTTTTTACTGGCATTGAGATCCATCCAGGAGCAACAATTGGTCGACGTTTTTTCATAGATCATGGAATGGGAGTTGTAATCGGAGAAACTTGTGAAATTGGTGATAATGTAACGATTTATCAAGGGGTTACATTAGGTGGTACAGGAAAAGAAAAAGGAAAGAGGCATCCAACAATTCAGGATAATGTATTAATTGCGACGGGTGCTAAAGTTCTTGGTTCTATTACTGTGGGAGAGAATTCTAAAATCGGAGCAGGGTCTGTCGTATTAAAAGAAGTTCCTGCACATTCTACAGTTGTAGGTATACCTGGCCGTGTCGTTATTCAAAATGGAGTAAAGATTGGTCAAGAATTAAATCACTCTGACCTTCCGGATCCGATTTTTGATAAATTAAAGGCTATGGAAGTAGAACTTGATAAATTGAAGAAACAATTGGAATTAAAGGTAGAAAGGAAGGATAAAAATGACTATTCACATTTATAATACGTTAACACGTCAAAAAGAAGAGTTTGTTCCATTAGAAGAAAATAAGGTAAAGATGTATGTATGCGGACCTACAGTTTATAACTACATTCATATTGGGAATGCAAGGCCTCCTATGGTATTCGATACAGTGCGTCGTTATTTAGAATACAAAGGATACGATGTGCAATATGTATCTAACTTTACGGATGTAGATGATAAATTAATTAAAGCGGCAAATGAATTAGGTGAAGATGTACCGACAATTGCTGATCGTTTTGTTGAAGCGTACTTTGAAGATGTAACAGCACTAGGTTGCAAACACGCAACAGTTCATCCTCGTGTAACAGAAAATATGGATATCATTATTGAATTTATTCAAGAACTTGTGAATAAAGGGTATGCATATGAATCAGAGGGTGATGTGTACTTTAAGACGAAGGAATTCGAAGGTTACGGTAAATTATCACATCAACCAATCGCAGATTTACGTCACGGTGCTCGTATTGAGGTAGGGGAAAAGAAACAAGACCCTCTTGATTTTGCTTTATGGAAAGCTGCGAAAGAAGGAGAAATCTTCTGGGAAAGCCCTTGGGGGCAAGGACGTCCAGGATGGCATATTGAATGCTCAGCAATGGCGCGTAAGTACTTAGGGGATACAATTGACATTCATGCTGGTGGTCAAGACTTGGCTTTCCCACATCATGAAAATGAAATTGCGCAGTCAGAGGCATTGACTGGAAAAACGTTTGCACGTTACTGGATGCATAATGGATATATTAATATTAACAATGAGAAGATGTCTAAATCGCTTGGTAACTTTATTTTAGTTCACGATATTATTAAGCAATACGACCCGCAGTTAATTAGATTCTTTATGTTATCAGTACACTATCGTCACCCGATTAACTTTAGTGAAGAGTTATTACAAAGTACGAATAATGGACTGGAAAGAATTAAAACAGCTTATGGAAACTTAAAGCATCGTATGGAGAGTAGTACGGATTTAACGGACCATAATGAGAAATGGTTAGCTGAAATAGAGAAATTCCAGACTGCATTTGAAGAGGCAATGAATGATGACTTTAACACTGCAAATGCAATTACCGAATTATACAACGTAGCAAATCATGCAAATCAATATTTACTTGAAGAGCATACATCTAAAGTTGTGATTGAAGCATACGTAAAACAACTGGAAACGTTATTTGATATTTTGGGATTAGAATTATCAAAAGAAGAATTACTGGATGAAGAAATTGAAGAGCTTATCCAAAAGCGCATTGAAGCTCGTAAAAATCGTGATTTTGCATTGTCTGATCAAATTCGTGACGATTTAAAAGAACGTAATATTATTTTAGAAGATACTGCTCAAGGTACAAGATGGAAAAGAGGATAAGGATGATCGATGCAAAGCAATTAAACAGCTTGGCGTTAGCGTATATGGGTGATGCGGTATATGAACAATATATCCGCTATCACCTCCTTCAAAAAGGAAAAGTTCGCCCTAATCAATTACACCGCTTAGGGACGAGCTTTGTTTCAGCAAAAGCACAGGCGAAAGTTGTTTATCATTTATTAGAGACGGCATTTTTGACAGAGGAAGAAGAGGCGGTATTAAGAAGAGGGCGTAATGCAAATTCAGGTACAGTTCCGAAAAATACGGATGTACAAACATATCGACATAGTACAGCCTTTGAAGCGCTAATTGGTTATCATCATTTATTAAATAATCGTGAAAGATTAGACGAAATTGTATATAAGGCAATTGCAGTTTTAGAAGAAAAGGAAGGGGGCACATCATCATGACTAGTGAATATATTATCGGACGTAACCCTGTAATTGAAGCGTTAAGATCAGGGAGAGATATTAATAAAATTTGGATCGCAGAAGGTGCTGCCAAAGGACAAGTACAAATTGTACTAGCGTTAGCGAAAGAAAATAAGATTATTTTACAACATGCACCAAAGAAAAAGTTAGATCAATTAGTTGAGGGTAATCATCAAGGTGTAATTGCTCAAGTAGCTGCATATCAGTATGCAGAGTTAGAAGATTTATTCAAAGTGGCAGAAAAACGTAATGAAGATCCATTCTTCTTGATTTTAGATGAGATTGAAGATCCGCATAACCTAGGTTCTATTATGCGTACTGCTGATGCAACAGGAGCTCATGGAATTATTATTCCGAAGAGAAGAGCTGTGGGACTTACAGCATCAGTTGCGAAAGCATCAACAGGAGCGATTGAATACATTCCTGTTGCGCGCGTAACAAACTTATCTCGTACAATTGATGAATTAAAAGAGCGTGGACTTTGGATTGCTGGTACAGATGCCAAAGGGAAAACGGATTACCGTAATTTAGATGGTACAATGCCGATTGGGTTAGTAATTGGTAGTGAAGGAAAAGGTATGAGTCGTATTATTGGTGAAAAGTGTGATTTCTTAATCACTTTACCGATGGTTGGTAAAGTTACATCCTTAAATGCTTCAGTAGCCGCAAGTTTGTTAATGTATGAGGTATATCGTAAACGTCACGAAATTGGTAAATAAAAAATGAACGATATTTTAATCGTTGACGGTTACAACATTATCGGAGCTTGGGGAGATTTGAAGAAACTGCGGGATGTAGATTTACAATCATCAAGAGATGCGCTTATTGATAAGATGGCGGATTATCAAGGTTATACAGGTATAAAAGTGATGATAGTCTTTGATGCCTATACAGTCCATGGTATTGAAAAAAAGATGAAACAATCTCGTGTAGAAGTAATATTCACACGAAAGAATCAAACTGCAGACGAAAAGATAGAGCAACTTGCGATAGAGCTTAGAAATATAAATACACAAATATATGTTGCGACTTCTGATTATACAGAACAATGGGTTATATTTGGGCAAGGTGCCCTTCGAAAATCTGCGCGTGAATTAGAGTTGGAAGTACAAGCGATGGAACAACAAGTAAGAAGGCGCACAAAAGACACGAAAGAACAGCAGCCCGCCATGCGAAAGATATTTAGTAAAGATATTACAGAAAAATTAGAAAAATTAAGAAGAGGAGAGCGTTGAAGCATTGACGCTCTTTATCTTTTTACTGTATAATATTGCTAAATAAATAGCGGTCGGAGGGATCAAGGTGGAAGCAGGCTTCGTAAGTATAGGCGACGTTACATTTTGTGATTTAGAGGATGAGGCAATCGTTGAGTTAGTTCGAAAAGGTAATACTGACGCTCTAGAATATTTAATTCACAAGTATAAGAACTTTGTTCGTGCGAAATCAAGATCTTACTTTTTAGTGGGTGCCGATCGAGAAGACATTGTTCAAGAAGGTATGATAGGGTTGTTTAAAGCAATTCGTGATTATAAAGAGGATAAGCTGTCTTCATTCAAAGCATTTGCTGAACTATGTATCACTCGACAAATTATTACCGCTATTAAAACGGCAACAAGACAAAAACATATTCCTTTAAATTCGTATGTGTCTTTAGATAAGCCGATTTACGATGAGGAATCTGATCGAACGTTATTGGATGTTATTTCTGAAGCGAAGGTGACTGATCCTGAAGAGATGATCATTAGCCAGGAAGAATATACAGACATAGAATCAAAAATATCTGAATTATTAAGCGATTTAGAAAGGAAAGTGCTTTCTTTATATTTAGATGGTCGTTCTTATCAAGAGATTTCAGAACAGTTAAACAGGCATGTGAAATCTATTGATAACGCTTTACAAAGAGTAAAGAGAAAATTGGAACGATATATGGAAATGAGAGAAAGTACAACTTTAAATTCATAAGAAGTAACAAGTGCTACAGGTGTAAAATAAATCACCTGTTTTCTTTTGTAGAGAGTACAAAATGCATGTCATTGACATTGTCTTTTATTGTATGATACATTTTTAGGGACATAATGTTACAAGGTTGGTGTAACTAATGAGGAAAAAAGTTGTACTCTCATGTGAAGAGTGTAAAAATCGAAACTACTCTACTATGAAAGATACGAGCTCAATAGAGCGACTTGAAATAAAAAAGTTTTGTAAAACATGCAATCAGCATACAGTTCACAAGGAAACAAAATAAATAATTGAAATAATACACTGGAGGTCCCGCAGATGCGTTTAACGAACTTTTTCGGCGATGTAGGTCGCGAAATGAAAAAAGTAAGTTGGCCTAAAAAAGATGAATTACTCCGCTCAACAGCGACTGTTGTTGCTACAGTTGTGTTCTTTGCGATTTTCTTCGCAGTAGTTGATATGGGCATTTCTTCTTTAATTCGGTTAATTCTTGGTTAATTCTTGAATAAGAAGCACTTATCCATGATATAATGTTATTTATAAGAACTGTGTAAAAGCCCGGTGAACGGGTTTTTTCATTTGCGCAAAAAAATGTACGTCAGGGAGGGAAGGACGCTCGTCCTAAATGAATGGAAAAAAGTTGGTATGTTGTCCATACTTATTCTGGATATGAAAATAAAGTAAAAGCAAACCTAGAGAAACGTGTAGAATCAATGGGTATGCAAGATAAAATTTTCCGTGTTGTTGTCCCGGAAGAAGTAGAAGTAGAAATGAAAAACGGAAAAGAAAAATTAATGAAAAGAAAAGTGTTCCCAGGTTATGTATTAGTAGAATTAATCATGACTGATGACTCTTGGTATGTTGTACGTAACACGCCGGGTGTAACTGGGTTCGTTGGTTCTTCTGGTTCTGGATCTAAACCATCACCTCTATTAGAAGAGGAAGTTGTTACCATTATGAAACATATGGGAATGGACAACGAAGTGGTTGATTTCGACTTTGAACTTCATGAGACAGTACGTGTAAATGAGGGGCCATTCGCAGATTATACAGGTGCTATTGAAGAAATTGATGTGGAGAAGAAAAAGGTTAGCGTGCTTGTGGACATGTTTGGTCGCGAGACTCCAGTTGAACTTGACTTCCATCAAATTGAAAAATTATAAAATGAAACTTGAAATGAATTGTAAAAAGTGATAATATCTTTTAAGTCAGTACGTCTTCGTTATCGGAGACGTTTTTTGAAAGATTTTATCCTTACAGATAAAATATGACGTGGGAGGGCAAATCACTGTCCAATTGACCACATCACGGACTTAAGGAGGTGTGTCTCGTGGCTAAAAAGGTAATTAAAATGGTAAAGCTTCAAATTCCTGCAGGTAAAGCTAACCCAGCTCCACCAGTTGGTCCAGCATTAGGACAAGCAGGTGTTAACATCATGGGCTTCTGTAAAGAGTTTAACGCTCGTACAGCAGATCAAGCTGGTCTTATCATCCCTGTTGAAATTACGGTATTTGAGGACCGTTCATTCACTTTCATTACTAAAACTCCTCCTGCTGCTGTTCTTCTTAAGAAAGTAGCTGGTATTGAGTCTGGTTCTGGTGAACCAAACCGTAATAAAGTGGCAACTGTTAAGCGTGATAAAGTACGCGAAATCGCTGAAACTAAAATGCCTGACCTAAACGCTGCTAGCGTAGAAGCTGCAATGCGTATGGTTGAAGGTACTGCACGCAGTATGGGCATCGTTATCGAAGACTAATTCGATTTGTTTTAAAAAAGGTTGCGGGTCTGGAATTCCAATTCGCAACCTTTATTATCGTAAATGATTATCGTTTTTAAATAAATGGATGGCGCTCATCCTCAGGTTATACCTGAAAACAGGCGTAAACGTGGGAGGTTATTCCGCTAAAACCACATTCGAGGAGGAAATAAAAATGGCTAAAAGAGGTAAAAAGTACGTAGAAGCTGCAAAGCTTGTTGATCGTGCAGCTGCTTACTCTGCAACAGAAGCAGTAGAATTAGTAAAGAAAACAAACACAGCTAAATTTGATGCAACTGTAGAAGCTGCATTCCGTTTAGGTGTTGACCCTAAGAAAGCTGACCAACAAATCCGTGGCGCAGTTGTTCTTCCACACGGTACTGGTAAAGTACAACGTGTATTAGTATTTGCTAAAGGTGAAAAAGCTAAAGAAGCTGAAGCTGCTGGAGCTGACTTCGTAGGCGATACTGATTACATCGGTAAAATCCAACAAGGTTGGTTCGATTTCGATGTAGTAGTAGCAACTCCTGACATGATGGGTGAAGTTGGTAAACTTGGTCGCGTATTAGGACCTAAAGGTTTAATGCCAAACCCTAAAACTGGAACAGTTACTTTCGATGTAACTAAAGCTGTTAACGAAATCAAAGCTGGTAAAGTTGAATACCGCGTTGATAAAGCTGGTAACATCCACGTTCCAATCGGTAAAGTATCTTTCGAAGATGCTAAATTAGTAGAAAACTTCAAAACAATTGCTGACACTTTACAAAAAGTTAAGCCAGCTGCTGCAAAAGGTACTTACATGAAGAACGTAACAGTTGCTTCTACAATGGGACCTGGCGTACGTGTAGACGTTTCTACATTAGCGTAAATTTTGGAAGTTGACTTCATAAAGAAGTTTTAATATAATCATTTATGTTGTGAATTTAATTAGTGTACCGTAGACAGTAGGTGTCAATAGACTTAATTTCCTACCTAGGTGTTAATATACGAAGCGGAATCTTTTTTCTGTGACTATATGCCTCCATGTCTACAAGTTGGGCATGGAGGTTTTTAGTGCACTTTCGGTACATCTTCTATATAATCTACAGGAGGTGTAATAACATGAGCAAAGTAATCGAAACTAAACAACAAGTTGTAACTGAAATCGCGGACAAACTTCGCGCTAGTAAATCTACAATCGTTGTTGACTACCGTGGTTTAACAGTTTCTGAAGCAACAGAATTACGTAAGCAATTACGTGAAGCTGGCGTTGAGTTCAAAGTTTACAAAAACTCTCTAACTCGTCGTGCTGCAGAATCTGCTGAAATGGCTGAGTTAAATGAATTCTTAACAGGACCAAACGCAATCGCGTTCAGTAACGAGGATGTAGTTGCTCCTGCGAAAGTATTAAACGACTTCGCTAAAGATCATGAAGCTTTAGAAATTAAAGCGGGCGTAATCGAAGGTAAACTTGTAACACTTGATGAGGTTAAAGCAATCGCTACTCTTCCATCACGTGAAGGCTTACTTTCTATGCTTCTTAGCGTTCTTCAAGCTCCAATCCGTAACCTTGCACTTGCTACTAAAGCAGTTGCAGACCAAAAGGAAGAGCAAGGCGCTTAATTTTTTAAAAGATAATTACGTATTATCGATAAAACAATACAAACCTATTTAAGGGAGGATATTTACAATGACTAAAGAACAAATCATTGAAGCAGTTAAATCTATGACTGTATTAGAACTTAACGACTTAGTAAAAGCTATCGAGGAAGAATTCGGCGTAACTGCTGCTGCTCCTGTAGCTGTTGCTGGTGGCGCTGGAGAAGCTGCTGCTGAGAAAACTGAATTTGATGTGGAACTAACTAGCGCTGGTGCACAAAAAATCAAAGTTATCAAAGTTGTTCGTGAAATCACTGGTCTTGGCTTAAAAGAAGCTAAAGAATTAGTTGACAACACTCCAAAAGTAATCAAAGAAGCTGCTGCTAAAGAAGAAGCTGAAGAAATCAAAGCTAAACTTGAAGAAGTTGGCGCTGCTGTAGAAGTTAAGTAATTAACTTTTGATGCTTTAAAAAAAGCTCGCTCTCATGCGAGCTTTTTTTTTAACTGTAAAGAAAAGAGGTGGCCATATGGCAGACCATTATTTTTCTAACGACCCTTCTAGTAAAAGTGATCGTAAGCGATGGGAGTTTGACCTTCGTGGATCTCGATTTACTTTCTTATCTGACCATGGGGTGTTCTCGAAAAACGAAGTGGACTTTGGTTCCCGTCTTTTAATTGAAGCGTTTCAAATGCCAGATATTAAAGGTAATATATTAGACGTAGGTTGCGGATACGGTCCTATTGGTTTGTCGTTAGCGAAAGAGTTTCAAGGTCGTGAAGTTCACATGGTGGATGTGAATGAGAGGGCACTTGGGCTTGCGAAAGAAAACGCCGCTAATAACAAAATCGAGAATATACGTATTTTTCAAAGTAGCGTCTATGAAAATGTAGATGGTAAGTATGCTGCTATTCTATCTAACCCTCCAATTCGTGCGGGTAAAGATATCGTACATGAGATTTTAGAAAAAGCTGTGGAGTATTTAGTTCCAGGTGGAGAACTTTGGATTGTTATTCAAAAGAAACAAGGTGCACCGTCTGCGCTAAAAAAACTAGAAGAAGTATTTTCTGAGGTTGAGGTTGTAGAAAAGAAAAAAGGATATTATATCATAAAATCAAAAAAACGTTGACGGTTATTTTTGGCTATGTTAACATTATACAATGCCAATATATGATTTTCTGCGTTGAGAAAGATGTATATTTTTGTTTCTCTTGGAAAAGATAGTAAAATCAGCAGATTATGAAACAGAATGATGGTTTTCTTATAGAAGCCATTTTTCTTTTTTGAGCAGGTAGAAAGACTCAACGTATTTATCTTTAAGAGAAAGAGACTACGCTAATAGCAGTAGTTGTATTTATTTGTGATTTTGCACAAATTTTTTTGTGCATTTATAATACTCATGATTTGAGGGGTGAAGCAGTTGACAGGTCAACTAGTTCAATACGGACGCCACCGCCAACGAAGAAGTTATGCCCGTATTAGTGAAGTATTAGAGTTACCAAATCTTATCGAAATTCAAACCTCTTCTTATCAGTGGTTTCTTGATGAGGGTTTGCGAGAAATGTTCCAAGACATTTCTCCGATTGAAGACTTTACGGGAAATCTATCGCTTGAATTTATCGACTACAGCTTAGGTGAACCTAAATACTCTGTAGACGAATGCAAAGAGCGTGATGTGACGTATGCAGCACCACTTCGTGTAAAAGTGCGTCTAATCAACAAGGAAACTGGTGAAGTAAAAGAACAAGATGTGTTCATGGGAGATTTCCCACTCATGACAGAGACTGGAACATTCGTAATTAACGGTGCAGAACGTGTTATCGTTTCCCAGTTAGTTCGCTCTCCAAGCGTATACTATAGTGGCAAAGTGGATAAAAACGGAAAACGTGGTTTTACTGCTACTGTAATTCCAAACCGCGGAGCTTGGTTAGAGTATGAGACAGATGCTAAGGATGTTGTATATGTGCGTATTGACCGTACGCGTAAACTTCCTGTAACTGTTTTGTTACGCGCATTAGGGTTTGGCTCTGATCAAGAAATCACCGAGCTTTTAGGTGATAACGAATACTTAAGCAACACATTAGAAAAAGACAACACAGATAGCACAGAAAAAGCATTGCTTGAAATTTATGAGCGTCTACGTCCTGGTGAACCACCAACGGTAGAAAATGCTAAGAGCTTACTTGTGTCTCGTTTCTTTGATCCAAAGCGCTACGATTTAGCAAATGTAGGTCGCTATAAGATCAACAAGAAGTTACACATTAAAAACAGATTGTTTAATCAACGTTTAGCTGAAACATTAGTGGATCCAGAAACTGGTGAAATTTTAGCGGCAGAAGGAACAATCTTAGATCGTCGTACACTTGATCGCATTTTACCTTACTTAGAGAAAAACATTGGATTCAAAACAGCGAAACCAATGGGTGGAGTGGTAGAAGGCGATGTTGAGCTGCAATCTATTAAGATTTATGCTCCTGAGTCGGAAGGCGAACGCGTAATTAATGTAATTGGTAATGCAAACATTACTCGTGATGTGAAACACATTACACCAGGTGATATCCTTGCTTCTATCAGTTACTTCTTCAACCTACTATACAAAGTAGGGGATACAGATGATATTGACCATTTAGGAAACCGTCGTCTGCGTTCTGTTGGAGAACTGTTACAAAATCAATTCCGTATCGGTCTTTCTCGTATGGAACGTGTTGTTCGTGAGAGAATGTCGATCCAAGATACAAATGCAATTACACCACAGGCACTAATTAATATTCGTCCTGTTATTGCATCTATTAAAGAGTTCTTCGGAAGTTCTCAGTTATCTCAGTTTATGGACCAAACAAACCCATTAGCAGAGTTAACTCACAAACGAAGACTATCTGCATTAGGACCTGGTGGTTTAACGCGTGAGCGCGCAGGCTTTGAAGTGCGTGACGTTCATTACTCTCACTACGGTCGTATGTGTCCGATTGAAACACCAGAGGGACCAAACATCGGTTTGATTAACTCATTATCTTCGTTCGCGAAAGTAAATGAGTTTGGTTTCATTGAAACACCATACCGTCGTGTTGACCCAGAAACTGGTCTTGTAACAGGGCATGTTGATTACTTAACAGCAGATGAAGAAGATAACTATGTTGTAGCCCAAGCGAATATGAAATTATCTGACGAAGGTGAATTCCTAAGTGAAGATATCGTAGCTCGTTTCCGTGGTGAAAACATTGTCACAAATAGAGAACGCATCGACTACATGGATGTATCTCCAAAACAAGTAGTGTCGGCAGCGACAGCTTGTATTCCGTTCTTAGAAAACGATGACTCTAACCGCGCACTTATGGGAGCGAACATGCAACGTCAGGCGGTTCCGTTAATGAATCCGGAATCTCCGATTGTAGGTACAGGTATGGAGTACGTATCAGCAAAAGACTCAGGTGCTGCAGTAATCTGTAAACATCCTGGGGTTGTTGAGCGCGTAGAAGCACGTGAAGTTTGGGTACGTCGCTATGTAGAAGTTGACGGTCAAACAGTAAAAGGCGACTTAGATCGCTACAAAATGCAAAAATTCATTCGTTCTAACCAAGGAACTTGTTACAACCAACGTCCAATCGTAAGTGTTGGAAATGAAGTTGTAAAAGGTGAAATCCTTGCGGATGGTCCTTCTATGGAATTAGGTGAACTAGCACTTGGACGTAACGTGCTTGTTGGCTTCATGACTTGGGACGGTTATAACTACGAGGATGCGATCATCATGAGTGAGCGCCTTGTAAAAGATGATGTGTACACTTCTATTCATATTGAAGAATATGAATCAGAAGCTCGTGATACGAAGCTTGGACCAGAAGAAATTACACGTGACATTCCAAACGTTGGGGAAGACGCATTACGTAACCTTGACGAGCGCGGTATCATTCGCGTTGGTGCTGAAGTAAAAGATGGAGATTTACTTGTTGGTAAAGTAACACCTAAAGGTGTAACAGAATTAACAGCTGAAGAACGTCTATTACATGCTATCTTTGGAGAAAAAGCGCGTGAAGTACGTGATACATCACTACGTGTACCACATGGTGGTGGCGGTATTATCTTAGACGTAAAAGTATTCAACCGTGAAGATGGCGATGAATTGCCACCGGGCGTGAATCAACTTGTACGTGCATATATCGTTCAAAAACGTAAAATTTCTGAAGGTGACAAGATGGCCGGACGTCACGGTAACAAAGGTGTTATTTCTCGTATTTTACCAGAAGAAGATATGCCTTACCTACCAGACGGTACGCCAATCGATATCATGTTAAACCCATTAGGGGTACCATCTCGTATGAATATCGGTCAGGTATTAGAGCTTCATCTTGGTATGGCAGCAAGATACCTTGGCATTCACATTGCAACACCAGTATTCGATGGTGCTCGTGAGGAAGATGTTTGGGGCACAATTGAAGAAGCTGGTATGGCAAATGACGCGAAAACAATCCTGTATGACGGACGTACTGGTGAACCATTCGATAACCGCGTATCTGTTGGTGTCATGTATATGATCAAACTTGCGCACATGGTTGACGATAAACTTCATGCTCGTTCTACTGGACCATACTCACTTGTAACGCAGCAACCTCTTGGAGGTAAAGCTCAGTTCGGTGGACAGCGTTTCGGTGAGATGGAGGTTTGGGCACTTGAAGCTTACGGTGCTGCTTATACTCTTCAAGAAATCTTAACAGTGAAGTCTGATGATGTTGTTGGACGTGTTAAGACTTATGAAGCAATTGTTAAAGGCGAAAATGTTCCAGAACCAGGCGTTCCTGAATCATTCAAAGTATTGATTAAAGAGCTGCAAAGTTTAGGTATGGACGTTAAAATGATGTCTAGCGACGATACAGAAATTGAAATGCGTGATACAGAAGATGACGATGATCATCAATCAGCAGATAAATTGAATGTCGAAGTTGAGACAACTAAGGAATAATTGGGATAACCTGTAGACTAAAAGGGAGGTAGGCCCCTTGATAGATGTAAATAACTTTGAATATATGAAGATTGGACTTGCTTCACCTGACAAGATTCGTTCTTGGTCATACGGTGAAGTTAAGAAACCAGAAACTATTAACTATCGTACGTTAAAGCCTGAAAAAGATGGCTTATTCTGTGAGCGTATTTTCGGACCACAAAAGGACTGGGAATGTCATTGCGGAAAATACAAACGTGTACGTTATAAAGGTGTAGTTTGTGATCGATGTGGCGTTGAAGTAACGCGTGCAAAAGTACGTCGTGAACGTATGGGTCATATCGAATTAGCTGCTCCTGTATCTCATATTTGGTATTTCAAAGGTATCCCGAGCCGCATGGGACTTGTCTTAGACATGTCCCCTCGCGCGCTTGAAGAAGTAATTTATTTCGCTTCTTATGTTGTAACAGAAAGTGGAGATACACCACTTGATAAGAAGCAATTACTTTCTGAAAAAGAATACCGTGCATATCGTGATCGATATGGTAGCACATTCCAAGCTGCTATGGGTGCAGAAGCAATTAAAAAGCTACTACAAGACATCGATTTAGATAAAGAAGTAGACTTCTTAAAAGAAGAATTAAAAACAGCACAAGGACAACGCCGTACTCGTGCTATTAAACGTCTAGAAGTATTAGAAGCATTCCGTAACTCTGGAAATGAACCGTCTTGGATGATCTTAGATGTTCTACCAGTAATCCCACCAGAACTACGCCCAATGGTACAGTTAGACGGTGGACGTTTTGCTACTTCTGACTTAAACGACTTATACCGTCGTGTAATTAACCGTAACAACCGTTTAAAACGTCTATTGGACTTAGGTGCACCAAGCATCATTGTTCAAAACGAAAAACGTATGTTACAAGAAGCTGTAGACGCATTAATCGATAATGGTCGTCGTGGCCGTCCAGTTACTGGGCCAGGTAACCGTCCATTAAAATCACTATCTCACATGCTTAAAGGTAAACAAGGACGTTTCCGTCAAAACTTATTAGGTAAACGTGTTGACTACTCTGGTCGTTCTGTAATCGTTGTAGGACCGAACTTAAAGATGTATCAATGTGGATTGCCAAAAGAAATGGCGCTTGAACTGTTCAAACCTTTCGTAATGAAAGAGTTAGTTGAAAAAGGATTAGCACATAACATTAAGAGTGCGAAACGTAAAATCGAGCGTGTACAACCTGAAGTTTGGGACGTTTTAGAGTCTGTGATTAAAGAACATCCAGTACTTCTAAACCGCGCACCAACACTTCACCGTCTTGGTATCCAGGCGTTTGAACCTACATTAGTAGAAGGTCGCGCAATCCGTCTTCACCCACTTGTATGTACTGCATACAACGCGGACTTTGACGGTGACCAAATGGCCGTTCACGTACCTTTATCATCAGAAGCTCAAGCTGAAGCTCGTCTTCTTATGTTAGCGGCACAAAACATCTTGAACCCGAAAGACGGTAAACCAGTTGTTACTCCATCTCAGGATATGGTATTAGGTAACTATTACTTAACACTTGAGCGTGAAGGTGCAATCGGTGAAGGTATGGTCTTCAAAGATGCAAACGAAGCATTGCTTGCATATCAAAATGGATATGTTCATCTTCATACACGTGTTGCAGTAGCTGCAAGTGCAGTAAACAACGCAACATTTACTGAAGAGCAAAAGAGTATGCTTCTATTAACAACAGTTGGTAAATTAATATTTAACGAAATCTTACCAGAGTCGTTCCCTTATATTAATGAACCAACAAATTCAAACCTTGAAAAAGAAACACCAGCGAAATATTTCGTTGAAAAAGGTGCGAACATTAAAGAAATTATTGCTAGTCGCGAAGAAGTGGCGCCATTTAGCAAGAAGATCCTTGGTAACATCATTGCGGAAGTGTTCAAACGTTTCCAAATTACAGAAACGTCTCGCATGCTTGACCGTATGAAAAACTTAGGATTCAAGTACTCTACAAAAGCTGGTATTACAGTTGGGGTATCTGACATTCTTGTATTAGGCGAAAAAGATGAAATTCTCCACGAAGCACAAGCAAAAGTAGATAATGTAATTAAACAATTCCGTCGCGGTTTAATCACGGAAGAAGAACGTTACGATCGCGTTATCTCTATTTGGAGTAATGCAAAAGATGTTATCCAAGGAAAACTGATGAAATCCTTGAATAAACGCAACCCAATCTTCATGATGAGTGACTCAGGTGCCCGTGGTAACGCATCTAACTTTACTCAGCTTGCTGGTATGCGTGGTCTTATGGCCAATCCATCTGGTCGTATCATCGAACTTCCAATCAAATCGAGTTTCCGTGAAGGTTTAACAGTACTTGAGTACTTCATCTCTACGCATGGTGCGCGTAAAGGTCTTGCCGATACAGCACTTAAAACTGCCGATTCTGGTTACTTAACACGTCGTCTTGTTGACGTTGCACAAGATGTAATCGTTCGTGAAGATGATTGTGGAACAGATCGCGGTTTATTAATTGGTGCGATTAAAGAGGGTAATGAAGTTATCGAGTCATTATATGATCGTCTTGTTGGACGTTTTGCAAGAAAAACTGTAAAACATCCTGAAACAGGTGAAGTATTAGTTGCTGAAAATCAATTAATTACTGAAGATATCGCTCATATCGTTGAAAATTCGGGTGTTGAAACTGTAAACATTCGTTCAGCGTTTACGTGTAACACTCGCCACGGTGTATGTAAGAAGTGTTACGGTCGTAACTTAGCAACTGGAACAGACGTAGAAGTAGGAGAAGCGGTAGGTATTATCGCAGCTCAATCTATCGGTGAGCCAGGTACACAGTTAACGATGCGTACATTCCATACAGGTGGGGTTGCCGGAGATGATATTACTCAAGGTTTACCTCGTATCCAAGAGATCTTCGAAGCTCGTAATCCGAAAGGTCAGGCAGTTATCAGTGAAATCGACGGTGTTATCGCAGCGATCAACGACGTTAAAGATCGCCAAGAAGTAGTTGTACAGGGTGAAGTTGAAGCTCGTACGTATGCTATTCCTTACGGTGCTCGTCTGAAAGTAACTCCAGGACAGCCAATTAGCCACGGTAAAGAGTTAACAGAAGGTTCTATTGATCCGAAAGAATTACTAAAAGTAACGGACATTACGGCGGTTCAAGAATACTTATTACGTGAAGTTCAAAAAGTATACCGTATGCAAGGGGTAGAAATTGGTGACAAACACGTAGAGGTAATGGTACGTCAAATGTTACGTAAAGTTCGTGTAAGTGATGCAGGTGAAACAGATGTATTACCAGGAACATTACTAGATATCCATCAGTTTACTGATGCGAATGCTAAGGTCTTACTGCAAGGTAAGCAACCAGCAACAGCTAGACCTGTTCTACTTGGTATTACAAAAGCTTCACTTGAAACAGATTCATTCTTATCTGCAGCATCGTTCCAAGAAACAACTCGTGTCTTAACTGATGCAGCAATTAAGGGTAAACGCGATGAACTTCTAGGATTAAAAGAAAATGTTATTATCGGTAAACTTGTTCCTGCTGGAACAGGTATGAATCGTTATCGCAAAGTGGATCTTGTAAAAACAACACAAGATGACATGAACGTAGAAAACGATGAGGTTTATGTGGAACAGTAAAATTTTCCGTCATAAATTTTGTATAAAAACAATTAATCTTAGTTGACATTGTATGAGTCAAAATGTTACTATAATCAAGGTTGCTCCTGAACGATGCTTTGGAGGATATTTATATGTCTTATCAAAAAGTATCAACTGCTGAAAATGTAGTCGTTGGTCATAAACGCACATTGGAAGCAATCAAAAATGGTACAGTTAAAGAAGTTGTCATCGCAGAGGATGCTGACATGCGGTTAACCCATGCTATCATTCGTATTGCAATGCAATATAACGTGCCCATAACAAAAGTTGAATCAGTTCGTAAGCTTGGTAAAGCTTCGGGGATTCAAGTGGGAGCTTCAGCAATAGGAATAATAAGTTAAAACTGTTTTTGTGAGGAGAGAGCATTTGCTCTTCCTTGCAAAAACTTTGTTTTCAACTAATAATGAACCACCTGGATATGTGGTCATACAAACATGCGAAGGGAGGATAATCAAATGCCTACTATTAACCAATTAGTGAGAAATGGTCGTACTGATAAAGTATGGAAATCTAAATCACCTGCGTTAAACAAAGGTTTTAACTCTTTAAAGAAAAAATCAACTGATATCTCTGCACCTCAAAAACGTGGTGTATGTACTCGTGTTGGTACAATGACTCCAAAGAAACCTAACTCAGCGTTACGTAAATACGCTCGTGTACGTTTAACAAACGGTATCGAGGTTACAGCTTACATCCCAGGTATCGGTCATAACCTACAAGAGCATAGCGTAGTATTAATTCGCGGTGGTCGTGTAAAGGATTTACCGGGGGTACGTTACCACATCGTTCGTGGTGCGCTTGACACAGCTGGTGTTGACAAACGTATGCAAGGACGTTCTAAATATGGTACTAAGAGACCAAAACCTGCTAAAAAATAATAACTTTAAAATGAAAGGAGGAACTCAATATGCCTCGTAAAGGACCTGTTGCGAAACGTGACGTGTTACCAGATCCAATGTACAATTCGAAGCTAGTAACACGCCTTATCAACAAAATGATGGTTGACGGTAAAAAAGGTAAATCTCAAACAATTCTTTATAATGCGTTCGATATCGTAAACGAACGTACTGGTAAAGAGCCAATGGAAGTATTCGAGCAAGCTCTTAAGAACATCATGCCTGTTCTTGAAGTACGCGCTCGTCGTGTTGGTGGTGCTAACTACCAAGTTCCAGTTGAGGTTCGTCCAGAACGCCGTACAACTTTAGGTCTTCGTTGGTTAGTAAACTACGCTCGTCTTCGTGGTGAAAAAACTATGGAAGAGCGTCTTGCTAACGAAATCTTAGATGCAGCTAACAACGCTGGTGCATCTGTTAAGAAACGTGAAGACACTCATAAAATGGCAGAAGCTAACAAAGCATTTGCTCATTACCGTTGGTAGGATTCAACGTAAAATAAATGTAAGCATAAACCGCTTTATTTGTCGCTTATGGAAGTGTGGAGAGGGAGAATGCCTCTCCCTTTCATCGGGCGCTCGTTTTACATAATGAGAGTACTGGACATACTGACATGTGTAACAATATAAAGTGGCTTTTTTGCTACTTAAAATAAAAAAATCCAATCCATATATGGAAGGAGCAAGACACCAAATGGCAAGAGAGTTCTCTTTAGAAAACACTCGTAATATTGGTATCATGGCTCACATCGATGCTGGTAAAACAACAGCAACTGAGCGTATTCTGTACTACACAGGACGTATTCATAAAATCGGTGAAACTCACGAAGGTGCATCTCAGATGGACTGGATGGAGCAAGAGCAAGAGCGTGGTATCACAATTACTTCTGCTGCAACTACAGCACAATGGAAAGGTCATCGTGTAAACATCATTGATACTCCAGGACACGTAGATTTCACAGTAGAAGTAGAACGTTCTTTACGCGTACTTGATGGCGCTGTAGCAGTACTTGATGCGCAATCTGGTGTAGAACCACAAACAGAAACTGTTTGGCGTCAGGCTACTACTTACGGCGTACCTCGTATCGTATTCGTTAACAAAATGGATAAGATCGGTGCAGATTTCTTATACTCTGTAGGAACAATCCACGATCGTTTACAAGCAAACGCACATCCAATTCAGTTACCAATCGGTGCTGAAGATGAGTTCAATGGTATCATTGACCTTGTTGAAGAGTGTGCTTACATGTACGGTAACGATTTAGGAACAGACATTCAACGTGTTGAAATTCCTGAAGAGCACAAAGAATTAGCTGAAGAATACCGTGGAAAACTTATTGAAGCGGTAGCTGAGCTTGATGAAGAAATGATGATGAAGTACCTAGAAGGTGAAGAAATCACTGTAGAAGAGCTTAAAGCTGGTATCCGTAAGGCTACAACTTCTGTAGAATTCTTCCCAGTAATTTGTGGTTCTGCATTCAAAAACAAAGGTGTTCAAATTCTGTTAGACGCAGTTATCGACTACCTTCCATCTCCACTAGATGTACCTGCTATTAAAGGTACTCTACCGGATACAGATGAAGAAGTAGAACGTAAGTCTAGCGATGAAGAACCATTCGCAGCTTTAGCATTCAAAATCATGACTGACCCTTATGTTGGTAAGTTAACGTTCTTCCGTGTGTACTCTGGTGTGTTAAACTCTGGATCATACGTGAAAAACTCAACTAAAGGTAAGCGTGAGCGTGTAGGTCGTATCCTACAAATGCACGCTAACAGCCGTGAAGAGATTTCAACAGTTTACGCTGGTGATATCGCTGCTGCTGTAGGTTTAAAAGATACTACTACTGGTGATACTCTTTGTGACGAGAAGAGCCTTGTTATCCTTGAGTCTATGGAATTCCCAGAGCCAGTTATCTCTGTAGCTATCGAACCAAAATCTAAAGCTGACCAAGATAAAATGGGTACAGCATTATCTAAGCTTTCTGAAGAAGATCCAACATTCCGTGCTCACACTGACCAAGAAACTGGCCAAACTATCATCGCTGGTATGGGTGAACTTCACCTTGATATCATCGTTGACCGTATGCGCCGTGAATTCAAAGTGGAAGCAAACGTTGGTGCTCCTCAGGTAGCATACCGTGAGACTTTCCGCGCTGCTGCGAAAGTTGAAGGTAAGTTCGCTCGTCAATCTGGTGGTCGTGGACAATTCGGTCACGTTTGGATTGAGTTTGAACCTAACGAAGAAGGTAAAGGATTCGAATTCGAAAACAAGATCGTCGGTGGTGTAGTTCCTCGTGAATACATCCCAGCTGTTGGAGCAGGTCTTGAAGATGCACTTAAAAATGGTGTACTAGCTGGTTATCCACTAGTTGACATTAAAGCTGCATTAGTTGACGGATCTTACCATGATGTCGATTCATCTGAGATGGCGTTCAAAATCGCTGCATCTATGGCACTTAAAGCTGCGGTTTCTAAATGTAGCCCAGTAATTCTTGAGCCAATGATGAAAGTTGAAGTTGTAATTCCTGAAGAGTACATGGGTGACATTATGGGTGACGTAACATCTCGTCGTGGACGTGTAGAAGGTATGGAAGCTCGCGGTAACGCACAAGTTGTTCGCGCTATGGTTCCACTTTCTGAAATGTTCGGTTATGCAACGTCATTACGTTCTAACACTCAAGGACGCGGAACATTCTCTATGGTGTTTGACCACTATGAAGAAGTACCAAAGTCTGTTTCTGAAGAAATTATCAAAAAAAATAAAGGTGAATAATTGATTTTTATCGATTGTTCAAGTATAACTACTTATGTAAGCTTAGAAAGTGGGACGTAAGTTTCACTTTCTAGTCTAAATATAAAATAACCTATATAAACTAAGGAGGAATTTAGAATGGCTAAAGCTAAATTCGAACGTTCTAAACCCCATGTTAACATCGGTACAATCGGCCACGTTGACCATGGTAAAACTACATTAACTGCTGCGATCACTACAGTTCTTGCAAAAGCTGGTGGTGCTGAAGCACGCGGATACGATCAAATCGATGCTGCTCCAGAAGAAAGAGAGCGCGGTATCACAATCTCAACTGCACACGTTGAGTACGAAACTGAAACTCGTCACTATGCACACGTTGACTGCCCAGGTCACGCTGACTATGTTAAAAACATGATCACTGGTGCTGCTCAAATGGACGGCGGTATCTTAGTAGTATCTGCTGCTGATGGCCCAATGCCTCAAACACGTGAGCACATCCTTCTTTCTCGTCAAGTAGGTGTTCCTTACATCGTTGTATTCTTAAACAAATGCGACATGGTAGATGACGAAGAATTATTAGAATTAGTAGAAATGGAAGTTCGCGACCTATTATCTGAATACGGATTCCCAGGCGACGACATTCCTGTAATCAAAGGTTCTGCTCTTAAAGCTCTTCAAGGAGAAGCTGATTGGGAAGCAAAAATCATTGAATTAATGGCTGAAGTTGATGCTTACATCCCAACTCCAGAACGTGAAACTGACAAACCATTCTTAATGCCTGTAGAGGACGTATTCTCTATCACAGGTCGTGGTACAGTTGCTACTGGTCGTGTTGAGCGCGGTATCGTTAAAGTTGGTGACGTAGTAGAAATCATCGGTCTTGCTGAAGAAAATGCTTCTACAACTGTAACTGGTGTAGAGATGTTCCGTAAACTTCTTGACCAAGCTCAAGCTGGAGACAACATCGGTGCTTTACTTCGTGGGGTTGCTCGTGAAGGCATCCAACGTGGACAAGTACTTGCAAAAAGCGGTTCTGTAAAAGCTCACGCTAAATTCAAAGCTGAAGTTTTCGTATTATCTAAAGAAGAAGGTGGACGTCACACTCCATTCTTCGCTAACTACCGTCCTCAGTTCTACTTCCGTACAACTGACGTAACTGGTATCATCCAATTACCAGAAGGTACTGAAATGGTAATGCCTGGTGACAACATCGAAATGACTATCGAACTTATCGCTCCAATCGCTATCGAAGAGGGAACTAAATTCTCTATTCGTGAAGGTGGACGTACAGTAGGTTACGGTGTAGTTGCTACTATCGTTGAGTAATCTTAACTGATATAAAAAAACCTAAGGGATTTTCCCTTAGGTTTTTTGTTTGCGTTTATATAAGGAAGAAGAGGGTGTTTTTTGTTTTGACGAGTTTCTTCTATAGTATTATAAAAACGACAAAAGATAATCCAGAAACTGTAAAATGAATTCTGTTAGATGAAAACTTGAAATTCTTTAAAGTGCCATGTATAATAGCAAAAGTAGAGAAAAGCAGATGCAAACAAAAAGATGCTTGCATCTAGACGAATAACATTGTATAATAGACAATGTTGGTCTTTGACTGCGATGAAGTGGAAGGTTGCTGACACACCCGGCCGCTTTGCCATGGCATGGTGTGGGGAAATTTCCATGGAGAAGGTCTATTTTAGAAATAGGCGAACGAAGGAGGGAAAATAATGGCAAAAGAAAAAATTCGTATCCGTTTAAAAGCTTACGATCACCGTATTCTTGATCAGTCAGCTGAGAAAATTGTAGAAACAGCTAAGCGTTCTGGGGCAACAGTTTCTGGTCCGATCCCATTACCAACTGAAAAAACTGTTTACACAATTCTTCGTGCTGTTCATAAGTACAAAGATTCTCGTGAGCAATTCGAAATGCGCACGCACAAACGTCTAATCGACATCGTGAGTCCTACTCCACAAACAGTAGATTCATTAATGCGTTTAGACTTACCATCTGGTGTAGATATCGAAATCAAACTATAATTTATATAACTTAAAAATGTAGGAGGTGTAACTCATGACCAAAGGAATCTTAGGAAGAAAGATCGGTATGACTCAAGTATTTGCTGAGAACGGTGAGTTAATCCCAGTAACAGTTATCGCTGCTAATCCAAACGTTGTTCTTCAAAAGAAAACAACTGAAACTGATGGCTACAATGCAATCCAGTTAGGATTTGAAGATAAACGTGAAAAGTTAACTAACAAACCTGAACAAGGCCACACTGCTAAAGCATCTACAACTCCTAAGCGCTTCATTCGCGAAATCCGCGATGCAGACGTGGACGGATTAGAGGTTGGTCAAGAGGTAAAAGTTGACGTATTCGCTACAGGTGAAATCGTTGATGTAACAGGAATTTCTAAAGGTAAAGGTTTCCAAGGTGTTATCAAACGCCACGGACAATCTCGCGGACCTATGTCTCATGGTTCTCGCTATCACCGTCGTCCAGGTTCAATGGGCCCAGTTGCTCCGAACCGTGTATTCAAAGGCAAAAAACTTGCTGGACGTATGGGTGGAGACCAAGTTACTATCCAAAACTTAGAAATCGTTCAAGTTGACACTGAGCGCAACTTATTACTAGTAAAAGGTAACGTTCCAGGTGCTAAGAAATCTCTTGTAGTTGTTCAAGGCGCTGTGAAGGTTAGCAAATAATTCACAATAGGAAGGAGGAATTCCAATGCCAAAAGTTACTGTATATAACCAAACTGGTTCACAGGTTGGTGAAATCGAATTAGCTGAAGCTATTTTCGGTATCGAACCAAATGAAGCTGTACTTTTCGAAGCTGTAATGATGCAACGTGCATCTTTACGTCAAGGTACACACAAAGTAAAAACTCGCTCTGAAGTTCGCGGTGGTGGTCGTAAACCATGGCGTCAAAAAGGAACTGGACGTGCTCGTCAAGGGTCTATCCGCTCTCCTCAATGGCGTGGTGGTGGTACGGTATTCGGACCTACACCAAGAAGCTATGCGTACAAACTTCCTAAGAAAGTTCGTCGTTTAGCAATCAAATCTGCATTAGCTACTAAAGTAGTTGAGAACAACATTGTAGTTCTTGAAGACCTAGTGTTAAATGCACCAAAAACAAAAGACATGCTAGCAGTACTTAAAGGATTAACTGTTGAGAAGAAAGCTCTTATCGTAACTGCTGATGCAAACGAATCTGTAGAGTTATCTGCTCGCAATATCCCTGGAGTAACAGTAATCACTGCTGATGGCGTAAACGTTTTAGACGTGCTTCATCATGATAAGCTAATCATGACAAAAGCGGCAGTGGAAAAAGTAGAGGAGGTGCTTGCATAATGAGAGATCCTCGTGATATCATTAAGCGCCCAGTTATCACTGAACGTTCTATGGAAATGATGGCTGAAAAAAAATACACGTTCGATGTGGACGTTAAATCTAATAAAACAGAAGTTAAAGATGCTCTTGAAGCGATCTTTGGTGTTAAAGTAGAAAAAGTGAACATCATGAACTACAAGCCGAAAGCAAAACGCGTTGGTCGTCACGCTGGTTTTACTAGCCGTCGTCGTAAAGCAATCGTTAAGCTAACTGCTGACAGCAAAGAAATCGAAATCTTCCAAGGCGTTTAATTCTTACTAAAGAAGGAGGGAAATTGAGATGGGAATCAAAAAGTATAATCCAACTACTAACGGTCGTCGTAATATGACTACGAATGATTTCGCTGAAATCACGACTGATAGACCCGAAAAGTCATTACTTGCTCCTTTAAGCAAGAAGGCTGGTCGTAATAACCAAGGTAAAATCACTGTACGTCATCAAGGTGGCGGACATAAGCGTCAATACCGTATCATCGACTTTAAGCGTAACAAAGATGGAATTCCAGGACGCGTTGCTACGATCGAATACGATCCAAACCGCTCTGCGAATATCGCATTAATTAACTACGTTGACGGTGAAAAACGTTACATTCTTGCTCCTAAATCTTTAGAAGTAGGTATGGAAGTTATGTCTGGCCCAGAAGCTGACATTAAAATCGGTAACGCATTACCATTAATCAACATTCCAGTAGGTACTGTTGTTCATAACATCGAGCTTAAGCCTGGTCGTGGCGGACAATTAGTTCGTTCTGCTGGTACATCTGCTCAAGTACTTGGTAAAGAAGGTAAATACGTACTTGTACGTTTAACTTCTGGTGAAGTACGTCTTGTATTATCTGCTTGTCGCGCTTCAATCGGTCAAGTAGGTAACGAACAACACGAACTTATCAAAATCGGTAAAGCAGGTCGCTCTCGCTGGTTAGGTAAACGCCCAACAGTTCGTGGTTCTGTAATGAACCCTGTTGATCACCCACACGGTGGTGGTGAAGGACGTTCTCCAATCGGACGTAAGTCTCCAATGTCTCCATGGGGTAAACCAACTCTTGGATTCAAGACTCGTAAAAAAAACAAAGCGTCTGACAAATTTATCGTTCGTCGTCGTAAAAAATAATGGGATTGTAGTACGGTTCATTTCTAGAACCGTACGCCAATCACGAAGGGAGGCACCAAAATGGCTCGTAGCTTAAAAAAAGGACCATTTGTCGATGATCACTTAATGAGCAAAATGGAAAAATTAGTTGCATCTGAGCAAAAACAAGTTGTTAAAACTTGGTCTCGCCGTTCAACAATCTTCCCTCAGTTCATCGGACACACAATCGCTGTATATGATGGTCGTAAACACGTACCTGTGTACATCACTGAGGATATGGTTGGCCATAAGTTAGGTGAATTCGCACCAACTCGTACGTACAAAGGTCACCTTGCTGACGATAAGAAAACTAGAAGATAATGAGAGGAGGCACTTCAATGCAAGCTAAAGCAGTAGCGAGAACAGTTCGTATTGCTCCTCGTAAAGTTCGTTTAGTAGTAGACTTAATCCGAGGTAAGCAAGTGGGTGAAGCGATTGCTATCCTTAACCACACACCAAAAACTGCTTCTCCAGTTGTAGAAAAAGTTTTAAAATCTGCAATCGCAAATGCAGAGCACAATTATGAGATGGACATTAACAACCTAGTTGTAGAAAAAGTTTTCGTTGACGAAGGTCCAACGTTAAAACGTTTCCGTCCACGTGCAATGGGTCGTGCAAGCCAAATTAACAAACGCACAAGCCACATCACAGTTGTGGTATCAGAAAAGAAGGAGGGATAATCGATGGGTCAAAAGGTTAATCCAATTGGTCTTCGTGTCGGCGTTATCCGTGACTGGGAATCTCGTTGGTTCGCTGAGAAAGATTACGCTACATTATTACATGAAGACATCAAAATCCGTGAGTACATTAATGTACGCTTAAAAGATTCTGCTGTTGCTAAAGTAGAAATCGAACGTGCAGCAAATCGTGTAAATGTTACAATTCACACTGCAAAACCTGGTATGGTAATTGGTAAAGGTGGTACTGAAGTTGAAGCACTTCGTAAAGCTCTTAACCAATTAACAGGCAAGCGTGTACACATCAACATTTTAGAAGTTAAGAGAGCTGATCTTAACGCTAAATTAGTAGGCGAAAACATCGCTCGTCAATTAGAAAACCGTGTATCATTCCGTCGTGCACAAAAGCAAGTTATTCAACGTGCTATGCGTGCAGGTGCTAAAGGTATTAAAACACAGGTTTCTGGTCGTCTTGGCGGAGCTGATATCGCTCGTGCAGAATCTTACAGTGAAGGAACTGTTCCACTTCATACACTTCGCGCTGATATTGACTATGCAGCAGTTGAAGCTGATACAACATACGGTAAATTAGGCGTAAAAGTATGGATCTACCGTGGAGAAGTCCTTCCTACAAAAAAGAAAGCTTCTGAGGAAGGAGGAAAATAATATGTTAATGCCAAAACGCGTAAAATATCGTAGAGAGCATCGTGGTAAAATGCGTGGTCGTGCTAAAGGTGGAACTGAAATTGCTTTCGGTGAATTCGGTTTACAAGCACAAGCTGCTTCATGGATTACAAACCGTCAAATCGAAGCTGCTCGTCGTGCAATGACTCGTTACATGAAACGTGGCGGTAAAGTATGGATTAAAATTTTCCCTTCTAAACCTTACACTGCAAAACCTCTAGAAGTACGTATGGGTTCCGGTAAAGGGGCACCAGAAGGCTGGGTAGCAGTAGTAAAACCTGGGAAAATTATGTTCGAAATCGCGGGTGTATCTGAAGAGGTAGCACGCGAAGCATTACGTCTTGCAGCTCACAAGTTACCTGTGAAATGTAAATTCGTAAAACGTGAAGAAAATGGTGGTGAATCTAATGAAAACTAATGATATTCGTGAATTAACCACTGCCGAAATCGAAACAAAAGTTAAAGCTTTAAAGGAAGAGTTGTTTAATCTTCGCTTCCAACTTGCTACAGGACAATTAGAGAATCCAACTCGCATTCGTGAAGTGCGTAAAGCAATTGCTCGTATGAAAACTGTAGTTCGTGAAAGAGAGATCGGAATTAATCGATAAATTGAGGGGAGGTTTGCATAGTGAGCGAACGTAACCAACGCAAAGTTTATACTGGTCGTGTAGTGTCTGACAAAATGGACAAAACGATTACAGTTTTAGTTGAAACTTACAAAACTCATTCCTTGTACGGAAAACGTGTTAAGTATTCTAAGAAGTACAAAGCCCATGATGAGCAAAACCAAGCGAAACTTGGCGATATCGTTAAAATCATGGAAACTCGCCCGCTTTCTGCTACTAAGCGTTTCCGTTTAGTTGAAATCGTTGAAGAAGCGGTTATTATCTAAATAGACGAATCGGAATTTTTAGTCCGAAGGGAGGTTTCATAACATGATCCAACAAGAATCTCGTTTGAAAGTTGCTGACAACTCTGGTGCACGTGAACTTTTAACAATTAAAGTATTAGGCGGCTCTGGTCGTAAATATGCTAACATTGGTGACATTATCGTTGCTACGGTAAAACAAGCAACACCAGGTGGCGTTGTTAAAAAAGGTGACGTTGTTAAAGCAGTAGTAGTACGTACGAAGAGCGGAGCTCGTCGTCCGGACGGTTCTTACATCAAATTTGATGAAAACGCAGCGGTTATCATTAAAGACGATAAGAGCCCACGTGGTACTCGTATCTTCGGACCAGTAGCTCGTGAATTACGTGATAGCAACTTCATGAAGATCGTTTCTTTAGCTCCAGAAGTTCTATAATTTAAGGTATTGCCTTGCTAAGGAGGTGCAGAATTAAGATGCATGTAAAAAAAGGTGATAAAGTACAGGTAATCACTGGTAAAGACAAAGGAAAACAAGGCGTTATCCTTGTGGCTTTCCCAAAGCAAAACCGTGTTATCGTTGAGGGTGTCAATATCGTTAAGAAGCACTCTAAGCCATCTCAATTAAATCCACAAGGTGGAATTATTACTAAAGAAGCACCTATTCACGTTTCTAACGTTATGATTTTAGATCCGAAAACAGGTGAACCTACTCGCGTAGGCTTCAAAGTAGAAGATGGTAAAAAAGTTCGTATTGCAAAAAAATCTGGTGAATTATTAGATAAATAATTTTCTTAAGAAAGGAGGTCACTTCATTGAATCGCCTTAAAGAGAAGTTCCAAAAGGAAATTACTCCTGCTCTAGTGAGCAAGTTTAACTATAAATCTGTAATGCAGGTACCAAAAATCGAAAAGATCGTAATCAACACTGGTGTTGGTGACGCGGTATCTAACTCAAAAGCGTTAGACAACGCAGTAGAAGAATTAACACAAATCACAGGTCAAAAACCTGTTGTAACTCGTGCTAAAAAATCAATCGCTGGTTTCCGTCTTCGTGAAGGTATGCCAATCGGTGCGAAAGTAACTTTACGCGGCGAGCAAATGTATGAGTTCTTCGACAAATTAGTATCAGTTTCTTTACCACGTGTACGTGATTTCCGTGGTGTTTCTAAGAAATCATTCGATGGTCGTGGAAACTATACATTAGGTGTTAAAGAGCAACTTATTTTCCCTGAGATTGATTATGATAAAGTAAGCAAAGTCCGCGGTATGGACATCGTAATCGTTACTACAGCGAAAACTGATGAAGAAGCTCGTGAACTTTTAACACAATTCGGTATGCCATTCCAAAAATAATGGAAGCCAACGCTAAGTAGAGGAGGCGAAAACGTGGCTAAAAAATCTATGATAGCGAAACAAAAGCGTACTCCTAAGTTTAAAGTACAAGAGTATACACGTTGCGAACGCTGCGGTCGTCCGCATTCTGTATACCGCAAATTTAAACTTTGCCGTATTTGTTTCCGTGAACTTGCATATAAAGGTCAAATTCCTGGTGTTAAAAAAGCTAGTTGGTAAAACCCACAAATGGGAAGGAGGTAAAACACATGGTGATGACAGATCCAATTGCAGACATGCTTACTCGCATCCGTAATGCGAACATGGTACGTCATGAGAAATTAGAGGTTCCTGCTTCTAAAATCAAAAAAGAGATCGCTGAACTTTTAAAACGTGAAGGTTTCATTCGTGATGTAGAATACATCGAGGATAACAAACAAGGTATCCTTCGTATTTTCCTGAAATATGGTGCAAACAATGAACGTGTAATCACTGGATTAAAACGTATCAGTAAACCTGGCTTACGCGTTTACGCTAAAGCTGACGAAGTACCACGTGTACTTAACGGATTAGGTATCGCTCTTGTTTCTACATCTAAGGGAGTAATGACAGACAAAGACGCTCGTCAATTACAAACTGGTGGAGAAGTAGTAGCATACGTTTGGTAATATATATTTAAAACGAACGGAGGTGTGACCACATGTCTCGTATTGGTAAAAAGATTCTTGAAATCCCTGCAGGTGTTACTATTACAGTTGCAGAAGACAATACTGTAACAGTAAAAGGCCCTAAAGGTGAATTAACTCGTACTTTCAATGCTGATATGCTTATCAAAATTGAAGAGAATACATTAACAGTTGAGCGTCCATCTGAACAGAAGGAACACCGTGCATTACACGGTACAACTCGTGCTTTAATCGGAAACATGGTTGAAGGTGTAACTGAAGGTTTCGCACGCGGACTTGAATTAGTCGGTGTTGGTTACCGTGCTCAAAAACAAGGTGATAAACTTGTATTAAGCGTAGGTTATTCTCATCCAGTAGAAATGACTCCGGAAGCAGGTCTTGAAGTTGAAGTACCTGCACCAACTAAGATCGTAATTAAAGGTATCGACAAGCAACGTGTTGGCGAATTCGCTGCTAACATCCGTGCTGTACGTGCTCCTGAGCCTTACAAAGGTAAAGGTATTCGTTACGAAGGCGAAGTTGTTCGTCGTAAAGAAGGTAAAACTGCTAAGTAAACCCGTTAGGTGAGAGAAAGGAGTGACAAGAATGATCACTAAAGCTGATAAAAATGCGACTCGTAAGAAAAGACATGCACGTGTACGTGCTAAACTTACTGGTACTGCAGAGCGTCCACGTTTAAACGTGTTCCGTTCTAACCAACATATTTACGCTCAAGTTATTGATGATGTGAATGGTGTAACGTTAGTAAGTGCATCTACTCTTGATAAAGACCTTGCTCTTAACGGTACTAGCAATATTGAAGCTGCTACGAAAGTTGGAGAATCAGTTGCTAAGCGTGCTGTAGAGAAAGGCGTTAAAGAAGTAGTATTTGATCGCGGTGGTTACTTATACCATGGCCGTGTTAAAGCTCTAGCTGAAGCTGCTCGTGAGGCTGGATTACAATTTTAATGGTCAAAGGAGGGAAAATTGATGCATCGCATTGACCCAAGTAAATTAGAACTTGAAGAACGTGTAGTTACGATAAATCGTGTCGCGAAAGTTGTTAAGGGTGGTCGTCGTTTCCGCTTTGCTGCACTAGTTGTAGTTGGCGATAAAAACGGTCATGTTGGATTCGGTACTGGTAAAGCACAAGAGGTACCAGACGCAATCCGTAAAGCTATCGAAGACGCTAAGAAAAACTTAATCGCTGTACCATTAGTTGGTACAACAATTCCACACACAATCAACGGTCATTTTGGCGCTGGTGAAGTATTCTTAAAACCTGCTGCTGAGGGTACTGGTGTTATTGCTGGTGGACCTGTTCGTGCGGTCCTTGAATTAGCTGGTGTACAAGATATTCTTTCGAAATCTCTTGGTTCTAACACACCAATCAACATGATTCGCGCTACTGTGAACGGATTAAGCGAACTTAAGCGCGCTGAAGATGTTGCAAAATTACGCGGTAAATCTGTAGAAGAGCTACTAGGTTAAGGAGGGAAAACAAATGGCGAAAAAGTTAGAAATTACCCTCACTCGTAGTGTAATTGGTCGTCCACAAGATCAACGTGCGACGGTAGAAGCTTTAGGTCTTAAAAAGTTGAATTCAACTGTAGTTAAGGAAGAAACTCCTGCTATTCTTGGTATGATCAACAAAGTTTCTCACCTTGTAACTGTAAAAGAAGCTTAAGGATAACTCATTAATATAAGGAGGTGCCTGGGAATGAAACTTCATGAATTAAAACCTGCAGAAGGTTCTCGTAAAGTACGTAACCGTGTCGGTCGTGGTATCGGTTCTGGTAACGGTAAAACTGCTGGTAAAGGTCATAAAGGACAAAACGCACGTTCTGGCGGCGGTGTTCGTCTTGGCTTCGAAGGTGGTCAAACTCCATTATTCCGTCGTTTACCAAAACGCGGCTTCACAAACATTAACCGTAAAGAGTTTGCTATTGTAAACTTATCAACGTTAAATCGTTTTGAAGATGGTACAGAAGTAACACCTGAATTATTGCTGGAAACTGGCGTTATCAGCAAGTTAAACGACGGTGTTAAAGTTCTTGCAAGCGGAGCAGTAGAGAAAAAACTAACTGTTAAAGCGCACAAGTTCTCTTCAAGTGCTAAAGAAGCAATTGAAGCAGCTGGCGGATCAGTTGAGGTGATCTAATGTTTCGTACAATCTCCAACTTTATGCGCGTTGCTGAGATAAGACGTAAAATATTATTCACTTTAGCGATGTTAATCGTATTCAGGATTGGCACGTTTATCCCCGTGCCATTTACAAATGGAGACGTACTGAAGGCACAAGATCAATTAAATGCTTTAGGTATTCTAAATACATTTGGCGGTGGAGCCTTGAAAAACTTCTCCATCTTTGCGATGGGAATCATGCCGTATATTACAGCATCCATCATCGTGCAATTATTGCAGATGGATGTTGTTCCTAAATTTTCGGAATGGTCGAAGCAAGGTGAAATGGGCCGTCGTAAATTAACGCAATTCACGCGTTACTTTACAATTGTTCTTGCGTTTATTCAGGGGTTTGGTATGTCAATCGGTTTTAACGGTATGGTAGGTGGACAATTAATTTTGAATCCAGGTTGGAGCACTTATTTATACATTGCTACGGTACTGACTGCTGGTACTGCATTTTTAATGTGGTTAGGTGAACAGATTACAGCTAAAGGTGTAGGTAATGGTATTTCCATCCTTATCTTTGGCGGTATTGCCGCAGCGATCCCAAGTGTTATATCTCAAGTGTATCAGCAACAGTTTCAAAATATCGGAGATCAATTGTTCATGAGTATCGTTAAAGTTGCATTGATTTTACTAGCTGTGCTAGCAGTTATTGTGGGTGTTATTTTCATTCAACAGGCTGTTAGAAAGATCCCAATTCAATATGCGAAGCGTGTAACAGGAGGAAATGGTGGTTATGCTGGAGCACAAAACACACATTTACCGCTTAAGGTAAATAGTGCTGGTGTTATTCCAGTAATTTTTGCTGTTTCATTCTTAATTACGCCTCCGACTATTGCACAGTTCTTCCCGAAACATGATGTATCGCAGTGGATTATTGCAAACTTTAACTATTCTCACCCAGTGGGAATGATCATATATGTTGCGCTCATTGTAGCCTTCACATATTTCTATGCATTTGTTCAGGTTAATCCAGAGCAAATGTCAGAGAATCTAAACAAGCAAGGTGGATATGTTCCAGGTATTCGTCCGGGTAAGAATACGGAACAATATCTAACAAAAATCTTGTATCGTTTGACCTTTGTAGGATCAATTTTCCTAGCAGCGATTGCAATCTTACCAGTTATCTTTACGAAATTGGGAAATCTTCCTCCATCTGCACAGATCGGTGGAACGAGTATGTTAATCGTTGTCGGCGTTGCTTTAGAAACAATGAAGCAGCTAGAAAGCCAACTGGTAAAACGCCATTACAAAGGGTTTATCAAGCAGTGAGTAAGTGGGAAGAATTGTCTTCCCTACATGCTCATGTACTCTGAGGGGGAACAAGGATGAACTTAATTTTAATGGGGCTTCCTGGTGCTGGTAAAGGTACACAAGCCGAACAGATTGTTGCCAAGTATAACATCCCTCACATTTCAACAGGAGACATGTTCCGTGCAGCTATGAAGGCTGAAACTGAAATGGGTCTACAAGCAAAATCTTTTATTGATAAAGGTGCACTTGTTCCAGATGAAGTTACAATCGGAATCGTTCGTGAACGTTTAAGTCAAGACGACTGCGTAAGAGGTTTCTTACTAGACGGTTTCCCACGAACTGTTGCACAAGCATCAGCTCTTGAAGAAATTATGAAAGATCTTGGCAAAAAAATCGACTATGTTTTAAACATTAATGTGGATTCAGGGTTGTTATTAAAACGCCTTACAGGCCGTCGCATTTGTAAAGAGTGCGGTGCGACTTACCACTTAGAATTCAATCCACCAGCAAAAGCTGATGTGTGCGATAAATGTGGTGGCGAATTATATCAACGCTCTGATGACAATGAAGAAACTGTAGCAAATCGTTTAGATGTAAATATTAAGCAAACAAAACCTTTGCTTGATTTCTACGAAGAGCTTGGTTACTTACAAAGCATTAATGGTGAGCAAGATATCAATAAAGTATTTGCTGATATCGATGTTCTCATCGGAGGCTTAGCGTAATGATAATCTGCAAAACTCCTCGCGAGATAGAAATCATGCGAGAAGCTGGCAGGATCGTTGCTTTGACTCATCAAGAGTTGAAACAGCACATTACTCCAGGAATTACAACGAAAGAGCTCGATCAAATAGCGGAAAAGACGATTCAAAAATATGGTGCTACGCCATCTTTTAAAGGATACAACGGATTTCCGGGGAGCATATGTGCTTCTGTAAATGAAGAGCTTGTACACGGAATTCCAGGGAAGCGCAAGCTCAAAGAGGGCGATATCATCAGTATCGATATTGGTGCGAAATACAATGGGTACCATGGAGATTCTGCATGGACGTATCCAGTTGGAAACATTTCTGAATCTGTTCAAAAGCTACTTGATGTCACAGAAAAATCGTTGTATCTTGGTCTAGAACAAGTAAAACCAGGCGAGAGATTATCAAATATCTCACATGCGGTTCAAACCCATGCTGAAGAGAATGGATTCTCGATCGTTAGGGAGTATGTTGGTCACGGAATCGGGCAAGACTTACATGAGGACCCTCAAATCCCGCACTATGGTCCACCAAATAGAGGCCCTAGATTAAAGCCGGGAATGGTCATCTGTGTTGAGCCGATGGTGAATCAAGGAAGACGATATGTAAAAACACTATCTGATGACTGGACAGTGGTAACGGTAGATGGTAAATGGTGTGCCCATTTTGAGCACACGATTGCTCTTACAGAAGCAGGATACGAAATCCTTACCACTTTATAAGTAGCTGGCTCTCCGGGATTTCAGAGCAGTGTAAAATGTTACTGATTTGAAGAAGGGAGAACTATTGAATGGCTAAAGATGATGTAATTGAAGTCGAAGGTACCGTTCTTGAAACGTTGCCAAATGCTATGTTCAAAGTAGAATTAGAGAATGGGCATGTCGTATTGGCTCACGTTTCTGGTAAAATCCGTATGAACTTCATTCGTATTTTACCAGGAGACAAAGTTACGGTAGAATTATCTCCGTACGATTTAAATCGTGGTCGTATTACGTACCGTTTTAAATAATATAGCACTCCGTAATCTTTAAGGAGGTTCGAGACATGAAAGTAAGACCGTCAGTTAAACCAATCTGCGAAAAATGTAAAGTTATTCGTAGACGTGGAAAAGTAATGGTTATTTGTGAAAACCCTAAACATAAACAAAAACAAGGTTAATCAGAAGGAGGTGCATTCGTAATGGCACGTATCGCAGGTGTAGATATTCCTCGAGACAAACGCGTTGTTATTTCTTTAACTTACGTATTCGGCATTGGTCGCACAACTGCTGAAAAAATTCTTGCTGAAGCAGGTATTTCTGAAGAAACACGAGTTCGTGATTTAACGGAAGACGAATTAGGACGTATCCGTGATATCATCGATCGTATTAAAGTTGAGGGAGACCTTCGTCGTGAAGTATCTCTTAACATCAAACGTCTAATGGAGATCGGTTCTTACCGTGGTCTTCGTCACCGTCGTGGTTTACCAGTTCGTGGTCAAAACTCTAAAAACAATGCTCGTACACGTAAAGGTCCACGTCGTACAGTAGCAAATAAAAAGAAATAATAAGTAAAGGAGGTTGAACTAACAATGGCACGTAAAACAAACACTCGTAAAAAACGTGTGAAAAAGAATATTGAAGCTGGTATAGCTCATATTCGTTCTACTTTCAACAACACAATCGTAACACTTACAGATACTCACGGTAACGCACTTTCTTGGTCTAGTGCTGGTGCACTTGGTTTCCGTGGATCTCGTAAATCTACTCCATTCGCTGCGCAAATGGCTGCTGAAACTGCTGCTAAAGCTGCAATGGAACACGGTTTAAAAACTTTAGAGGTTACTGTTAAAGGTCCTGGTGCTGGTCGTGAAGCTGCAATTCGTGCTCTTCAAGCTGCAGGTCTAGAAGTAACAGCAATTAGAGATGTTACTCCAGTTCCTCATAATGGATGTCGTCCACCAAAACGTCGTCGTGTGTAATTTTTCTGTATAGAATTTTCCCTTTTGTCTATAATGGATATGATGCATTATCGAGAAATTTCGTACAGAAACATCGCTTGTTGTGCACAATCGGGAACTGCCTAAGGGGGACTTTCGGTTAGACAGGGGTTATACCTTTGTTTAACCGGGGTTTCGACGTTTTGAAGGAGGGTTTAGTTAATGATTGAAATCGAAAAGCCGAAAATCGAAACGGTTGAACTTAACGAAGATGCTAAATATGGTAAATTCGTAATTGAACCGCTTGAGCGTGGATATGGTACTACTTTGGGTAACTCCTTACGTCGTATTCTTTTATCCTCACTCCCTGGTGCCGCTGTTACTGCTATCCAAATCGATGGCGTATTACATGAATTTTCAACAGTTGAGGGCGTAGTAGAAGACGTTACGACGATCATCTTAAACTTGAAAAAGTTAGCTCTTAAAATCTACTCTGAAGAAGAGAAGACGTTGGAAATTGATGTACAGGGCGAAGGTATTGTCACAGCTGCTGATATTACTCACGATAGTGATGTAGAAATCTTAAATCCAGATTTACACATTGCAACGTTAGCAAAAGATGCGCATTTCCGCGTGCGTTTAACTGCAAAGCGTGGCCGTGGGTATACGCCAGCTGATGCAAATAAAAGCGAAGATCAACCAATAGGAGTAATTCCTATTGATTCTATTTATACTCCAGTATCACGTGTGACTTACCAAGTGGAAAAGACACGTGTCGGACAAGTGGCTAATTATGATAAGCTTACGCTTGATGTATGGACGGATGGAAGCATCGGGCCAAAAGAAGCTATCTCTTTAGGTGCCAAAATCTTAACTGAGCATTTAAATATCTTTGTTGGTTTAACTGATGAAGCACAAAATGCTGAGATTATGGTCGAGAAGGAAGAAGATCAAAAAGAGAAAGTTCTTGAGATGACTATCGAAGAACTAGACCTTTCTGTTCGTTCTTATAATTGCCTAAAACGTGCAGGAATTAATACTGTACAAGAGCTTGCGAACAAAACAGAAGAAGATATGATGAAAGTTCGTAACTTAGGACGTAAATCCTTAGAAGAAGTTAAACATAAACTTGAGGAATTAGGTTTAGGTTTACGTAAAGACGACTGAGGATTTAAACCCATCAACAAAGGAGGGAACTACGAATGGCATACAGAAAATTAGGCCGTACAAGTGCGCAACGTAAAGCTATGTTACGTGATTTAGCTACTGATTTAATTATCAACGAGCGCATCCAAACGACAGAAACTCGTGCAAAAGAACTTCGTTCTGTAGTGGAAAAAATGATCACTTTAGGTAAACGCGGAGATCTTCATGCTCGTCGTCAAGCAGCAGCTTTCATTCGCAATGAAGTAGCTAACGCTGAGACTGGTCAAGATGCACTTCAAAAACTATTCGCTGATGTAGCTCCACGCTATGCTGAGCGCCAAGGCGGATACACTCGTATTGCAAAAATTGGTCCACGTCGCGGAGACGCAGCACCAATGGTAATTATCGAGTTAGTATAATGATAATTAAAAGGGCAGGACAGTTCTTTTCAAGAAACTGGTCATGGCCCTTTTTTTTAAATATAAAAATAGGCTAACTTGGCGAAGGAAAGGGTGCCTTCTATTGAAAAAAGAGAAACTTCGGATAGAAAATATATCATTTCAATATCCTGGGGCAGCCACTTATGCATTAAAAGATGTTTCATTTTCCTTATATGAGGGAGAATGGGTATCTATTATTGGACAAAACGGTTCAGGAAAGTCTACACTTGCAAAATTATTGAATGGTTTGTTTTTGCCAGAAGCAGGGACTATTACAGTAAATGATACAATGGTTTTATCAGAGGAAACGGTATGGGATGTTCGAAAACAAATTGGAATGGTATTTCAAAATCCAGATAATCAATTTGTTGGAACGACAGTGCAAGATGATGTTGTATTTGGCTTGGAGAATATCGGAATGCCAAGAGAACAAATGATTGAAAGATTAGAACAGGCCTTGCAACTTGTCCGTATGGAAGATTTTCTTAATGATGAGCCTCATTCCTTATCTGGTGGGCAAAAGCAGCGAGTGGCAATAGCAGGCGTTTTAGCACTTCAACCATCTATTTTAATATTAGATGAAGCAACGTCAATGTTAGACCCTCAAGGGAGACGTGAAGTAGTAGAAACGGTTAGACAACTTGTTACTCAAAAAGGTATTACCGTGTTATCAATTACGCACGATTTAGAAGAAGCGGCACAGTCAGATCGTGTCATTATTTTAAATAAGGGAGAAATATTAGAGGAAGGGACTCCAGAAAAAATTTTCAAATCCTCTCATATGCTCCAAGAAATTGGCTTAGATGTACCGTTTTCGGTGAAAATAGCAGAATTATTAAAAAGAAATGAAATTCTCTTGCAAAATACGCATCTTACAATGGAAAGCTTGGTGAACGAACTTTGGAGATTACATTCCAAAAAGTAGAACATCGTTATCAATATAAAACTCCATTTGAAAGACGCGCACTTTATGATGTAGACGTGTCGTTTCCAAGTGGGGGCTATTATGCCATTATCGGTCATACTGGTTCAGGAAAGTCGACGATGATTCAACATTTAAATGGTTTATTGCAGCCGACAAATGGTACAGTTCAAATTGGTGAACATTTGATTTCGGCAGGAAAGAAAGAAAAAAAGCTAAAGCCACTACGTAAAAAAGTAGGGGTTGTCTTTCAATTTCCAGAACATCAGTTGTTTGAAGAGACTGTGGAGAAAGATATTTGTTTCGGCCCTACTAATTTTGGAGTATCTGTAGACGAAGCAAGGCAAAAGGCTAGAAAGGCAATTGAACTTGTAGGGCTAGAACCAGAACTGTTAACACGTTCTCCGTTCGAATTAAGTGGTGGACAAATGAGACGTGTTGCTATAGCGGGTGTACTGGCAATGGAACCTGAAGTGCTTGTATTAGATGAACCTACAGCAGGACTAGATCCAAAAGGGCAGAACGAACTTATGGAGATGTTTTATAAGCTGCACAAGGAGAAGGGTCTTACAGTCATCCTTGTAACGCATAATATGGAGGATGCTGCTCAGTATGCGGAGCAGATTGTAGTTATGCATAAAGGAACGGTCTTTTTGCAAGGAAGTGCAGAGGAAGTATTTTCACATGCTGATGAACTAGAGAAAATTGGTGTGGATCTTCCTATGTCATTAAAGTATAAACGTGCAATTGAAGAGAAGTTTGGTATTTCAATTCCAAAGGCTACCTTATCTTTAGAGGATCTTACTCATGAAGTTGTGCAGGTGTTACGAAAAGGTGGTCATGAATCATGCAGCAGTTGATTATTGGGAGATATATCCCGGGGAATTCACTTATTCATCAACTTGATCCACGTACGAAGCTGCTGATTGTCTTTTTATATGTATTTGTTGTTTTCTTAGCAAATAATGCGATTTCATATGGATTTTTATTTTTATATGCACTCATTGCTTTATTTTTTGCAAAAGTGCCGATTCGTTATGTACTTTCGGGCTTAAAACCAATTTTATGGATTTTTCTTTTTACATTTTTCCTGCATATTTTTACAAATAAAGAGGGGGATGTACTATTCCAGCTTGGTTGGTTTTCGATATATGAAAAAGGATTAGAGCAAGGGATATACATTTCTGTACGATTCTTCGTTATTATTTTAATGACGACATTATTAACGTTAACGACGACACCTATTGAAATTACAGATGGTTTGGAGACGTTATTAAAGCCGTTGAAGCGTATAAAGGTTCCTGTTCATGAAATCGCATTAATGATGTCAATTTCTCTTCGTTTTATCCCGACATTAATGGATGAAACGAGTAAAATAATGAAAGCACAAGCGTCACGTGGTATTGATTTTGCCGGGGGACCGATAAAAGATAGAATGAAAGCTATTATTTCACTGCTCGTTCCTCTGTTTATCAGTGCTTTTAAGCGTGCAGAGGACTTAGCCATTGCGATGGAAGCTCGTGGATATCAAAGTGGTGAAGGACGTACTAAATTTAGGCAACTACGCTGGAAAACAAGCGATACAGTAACGATTGTCAGCTTATTTTGTTTAGCTTGTATTTTGGCATGGGTGCGATCGTAATGGAGAATAGAGAAATGGATAGAATAAAATGTACGGTTGCATATGATGGCATGCATTTTTGTGGTTATCAAATTCAGCCGAACCATCGTACTGTTCAACAGGAGATAGAAAAAGCATTGCAGAAATTGCATAAGGGAGAACTTGTTCGTGTTCAGGCATCTGGTAGAACAGATTCTACAGTTCATGCAAAAGGACAAGTAATACACTTTGATACTCCTTTGTCTCTTGAAGAATGGCAATGGAGTAATGCTTTAAACACAATGTTGCCAGATGATATTGTTATTAGGCAAGTAGAGAAAAAAACAGAAGAATTTCATGCACGTTACGGTGTTGAGAAAAAAGAATATCGTTATCGTGTATTATTATCAAAGACTGCGGATGTATTCCGTAGAAATTACGTATATCAATATCCATACCCGCTCGAAATCAACTATATAAGAAAAGCAATTCCTTATTTTATTGGAACGCATGATTTTACTTCTTTTTGTTCGGCAAAAACTGACAAAAAAGATAAAGTGCGAACAATTTATGAAATCGAGTTAATTGAACAAGATGATGAAATAATTTTTCGTTTTGTAGGTAATGGATTTTTATATAATATGGTCAGAATTATTGTTGGTACGTTACTTAGCGTAGGGCAAGGAAAGCTTGATCCTGATAGCATTCCAGAGATTTTAGCGAAACAAAATCGTCAGTTTGCTGGAAAGATGGCTCCAGGTCATGGGCTTTACTTGTGGGAGGTAAACTATAACAACTAATCCTGGTGTAACATTTGCTTGACATTAGAAACTCAAAAGTATATCATAACATATGGTATTGTTTCTAAAACCACGATTAGCCCCGGAAGGAAATCGTGTTTAAGATAAACAATAGATTTTTTCTATGGAAAAGATAACGAGGAGGGAAACACATGCGTACGACTTTTATGGCAAAAGCTAACGAAGTTGAGCGTAAATGGTATGTGGTTGATGCTGAAGGTCAAACTTTAGGTCGCCTTGCTAGTGAAGTAGCATCCATTTTACGTGGTAAAAACAAACCTACATTTACACCACACGTTGACACGGGTGATCATGTAATTATTATTAACGCTGAGAAAATTCATTTAACAGGTAATAAATTAAACGATAAAATTTACTACCGTCACACTAACCACCCAGGTGGACTTAAGCAAAGAACAGCTCTTGAAATGCGTACAAACTACCCTGTACAAATGTTAGAGCTTGCAATTAAAGGCATGCTTCCAAAAGGACGCTTAGGCCGTCAAGTTTCTAAGAAACTTAACGTGTATGCTGGAGCAGAGCATCCACACCAAGCACAAAAACCAGAAGTTTACGAACTTCGCGGATAATTAATTAAAGGAGGGCTTACTTTGGCACAGGTTCAATACTATGGCACTGGACGTCGTAAGAGTTCAGTAGCGCGCGTACGCCTAGTTCCAGGCGAAGGACGCGTTATCATTAACGGTCGTGATTTTGAAAACTATATCCCATTTGCTGCATTACGTGAAGTAGTGAAACAACCTCTAGTTGCAACAGAAACTTTAGGTAACTACGATGTACTTGTAAACGTAAATGGTGGTGGATACACTGGTCAAGCTGGTGCTATTCGTCACGGTATTTCTCGCGCTTTATTAAAAGCTGATCCAGAATACCGTCTAACACTAAAACGTGCAGGTCTATTAACTCGTGACGCACGTATGAAAGAGCGTAAAAAATACGGTCTTAAAGGCGCACGTCGTGCACCTCAGTTCTCAAAACGTTAATTTTTGCGAACTACAAACCCCAACCATTTTGGTTGGGGTTTTTTATGTTTCATTCCTCTTTTGCAATTTTTATAGCTTGGAATATTTTAGTGCTACCGCCGCGCGTATGCTTCTTCTTTAGAAGTTTAGACTAATACGTATTAGGGAGGTTTATAAGTACTATGAATGTCATTATCAGCTTACAAGAAAAACAAAAAGAAAAGCAGTTAAAATACGAGCGGAAGATGTTGCGGGAATTATCATTAAAAACATTGCGTTCAAATATTCGTGATGCCTTTCAAATGCAAGAGCTTCATCGTCAGTATGAAGATTACTGTATTGAATTAGGGATAGAATCTTATTTATTAGGAGCGAGATACAGTAAATTTGGTTATTATGGTGAATCGTTTTTTGATGTGAAATATAGAGCTTTAGAAGAAGAACAACAATTAACTGAAACGCTATTTCAATTTTTAACGAGTATGACTATGCGAGAAATAAAGTTGAAAGATGAGGAATTACTTTTTGAATCTTGTCAGCAGTTTATAGGATTGTGGTGGCAAGAAGGGTATGAAAAAGGTGAAAGAAGATATCGATTAAAGCTTCATTAAGACAAGCATAAACTTTCCTCTTGTCCCATATAAGTAATTAGAGGGACTAGCTGGAGGAGGAAAGGTATGAAGAGAATTCGAATTATCTCTTTTGCACTCGCTGCGGTTGTATTGTTTTTTTTAGTCAAGCAAGAATTTCAAATTACAAAATCGTGGCGAGCTTGGAATTTACCCTTATCAGGGAAAGTAATTGTATTAGATGCTGGGCATGGTGGACCAGATGGAGGGGCTGTTGGTGGAAAGGATATTATAGAAAAGGATATTACGCTTGAAATTACAAAAAAGGTACAAGACTATTTACAAGAACAAGGTGCACTAGTTATTTTAACGCGTGAGGGAGATTATGATTTAGCTAACAAAGATACAAAGTCATATAGTAGACGTAAAGCAGAGGATTTAAAAAAACGTGTAGAAATCATCAATAAACCTGATGTAGACTTTTTTGCAAGTATTCATTTAAATGCTTTAACTAGTAGTGGATCGAAAGGCGCACAAACGTTCTATTACCGCTCTTCGATTGAAAATGAACGTGCTGCAAAATTTATACAGGCTGAATTGAGAACAAGTTTAGAGAACACGAATCGTTCTGCTAAGACAATTTCGCATGTGTATTTATTAAAGTATTCTAAAACACCAGGTGCTTTAATTGAAGCCGGCTTTTTATCGAATGTGAACGAAAGGTATATGTTAAATTCGGAGAAATATCAGCAAAAGGTAGCAGCTGCAATATACCGTGGTATATTACGTTATTTCACGGAAAAAGGAAATCCTCCAGAATAAGGAGGATTTTTTTGAGCTTCTCTCGTTAACGAAGTTTTCGGAAAATATGTTATACTGGAAATGTAAACGCATTTATTTCATGGATAAGCAGAGATAAATTCAATTAACATTACGTTATTTTTCATACAGGGGGCTGGGCTAATTATGGTAACGAAAGAGCAAGTGGTTGAAGCGTTAGAAGGGATTGTAGATCCGTTTTTACATAAAACATTAAAAGAAACAAGTGCAATTAAAGAGGTAACAGTCAAGCCAGAGAAGGAACATGTGAGTGTCAAAATTGCAATCGTAAAAACCGGTACAGCGGAACAAATGCAGTTGCAGTCTGGAATTGTAAAGTTAGTAAAAGAACTTGGGGCAGCAACAGTTGGACTTCGTTTTGCAGAATTTACAGAAGAGGAATTAGCTCAGTTTGCACCGGAACAAGAAGAAGAGCAAAGTGAATCTTTATTGTCACCTAATTCAAAAACAACATTCTTAGCAGTAGCGAGTGGAAAAGGTGGCGTGGGAAAATCAACTGTTTCCGTTAACCTTGCAGTTGCTTTAGCTCGTTTAGGAAAAAAAGTTGGTATTATTGATGCGGACATTTACGGTTTTAGTGTGCCAGACATGATGGGGATAGAAAAACGTCCTATCGTAAGAGGTGACAAGATAATTCCGGTGGAACGTTTAGGTGTAAAGGTAATCTCAATGGGCTTCTTTGTAGAGGATAATGCACCAGTTATTTGGAGAGGACCTATGCTTGGGAAAATGTTAAACCACTTCTTCACAGAAGTAGAATGGGGCGATTTAGATTATTTAGTACTAGATTTGCCACCAGGCACAGGTGATGTTGCGTTAGATGTGCACTCAATGTTGCCATCTTGCAAAGAGATTATTGTAACGACGCCTCATCCAACAGCTGCGTTTGTAGCAGCGCGTGCTGGAGCGATGGCATTGCGCACTGAACATAGTATTCTTGGTGTTGTTGAGAATATGGCATATTTTGAAAGTAAGGTAACTGGTGAGAAAGAATATGTATTTGGAAAAGGCGGGGGAGATAAGTTAGCTACCGAATTACAAACGAATGTTCTTGGTCGCATTCCACTGCAACAACCCGATTGGAATAAAGAAGACTTTGCTCCTTCAGTATATGAAGATACACATACAACGGGCATTATTTATAGTAAAATAGCTGAAACAGTAATTGATAAAACAGCTGTTACACAAAAATAAAGTGAAACTTTAATCAGTGGGGTTCACCTGTTACTGACAACAATAAGGCTTTTGTTGCTAGTAAACCTTTCGCTTAATTAGAGGGGTCCATTTTGTGTGTTAATAGCAAGATAAAGTAATAACGAGTGAACAATATATAAATTGTCCACTCGTTATTATAGTTATTATTTTTTACTGTTCTTCCTTCTTCTCGCCTTGAGAACCACCGTCACCGCCTGCTTCTTTCTTACCAGATCCGCCTTTTTCAGCTTTTTGCACACCTTTACTAATGATATCAATCATCTTGGCTTGGAAGAGTGGACTTTCAGCAGTTTCTGTTAGTACTTGTTGTAGATATTGACGGTATTCTTTACTCTTCATTGTTTGTAACATCATTTTTTCTACTTCAGGATTTTTCATAATTTCTATAACGCCTGCTTGGTATTCAGGGTCTTTTAATAAGGTTTTCATTAATTGAGTTTGTTCTTTCCCCATACTTTTAGCAAATTTTGATGAGAACTCAGGATCTTTAAAGAGCTTTTCCCAGAATTGTTGCCCTTTATCGGATACCATGGCATCTTCAATCGTTTTCTTTACTACTGTTTCATCTAGTATGAGTGCTTGTTTCATTTTTTCATCAGTTAATACATCTTGAATAGCTTTCTTACCTTGATCTGTTTTTAAAATATCAACAATCATTTTCTTTGTTTGATCGTAATCTAGTTCGGATTTCGTTTCTTTTCCTTGTGCGCATGCTGCAAGTGCGATAAGTAGAAAAGAAGAAACGAAAATGAATAGCATCCGTTTCATAAGTTGGAACTCCTTTCAGCACAGTTCTCTCTTTTTAATATAAATATCTTTAAGGAATTTATACATGAACATGGCTAGCTTTTTGAAATTGTCATTGATACAATTTAATTAGAAATATAAGGATAATGGGGGATGTGTTGTGAATAGCCGCAAGTGGGTACGACTATTTTTAACGACGTTGTTTCTTGGTGGGATTAGCACAGTTATTATTGGTTTTGTTTTGGAGTGGGACAAGTACAATAAATTTTTTCAAAATTTCGACGGTAAGGAGATTTTAGCAGTATCTTTCTGGCTGATGGGTGTAGGATTTATTTTTAGTGTTATAAGTCAAATGGGATTCTTTGCATATTTAACAATCCACCGTTTTGGACTAGGGATGTTTCGCTCATCTTCTTTATGGAATGCAGTCCAGCTCTTCTTTATTGCATTCGTATTATTTGATTTTGTGTATTTAAGATCTGTACTTATTGCAAATGGGGAAGTCTCGTTAGGGAATAATATACTTGTTGCTGGAATGTTATTTGTGTTTGGAGCAATTGTTGCTTATGTAAAAAGTAAAGAAACAAATAAAAAAGCATTTGTGCCAGCTCTGTTCTTTATGGTTGTTGTAACGATCCTTGAATGGGTACCGGCGCTTCGGATTAATGATACAGATTGGTTATATTTAATGGTTATACCGCTATTGTTATGTAATGCATATCAATTACTTGTATTACATCGTTTAATCGGAAAAACAAGTAAATCAGCTTAATAGAGAGGTTTTATACAACAGCAGTTATAATGTTGTAAATGGTATGATTAAAAAAGCTCTACCACCTTCTTGAAAGGTAGTAGAGCTTTTTATGCGTGAAGAGTAGTAGGGAAGAAGCTACTTCACATCTTCACTTTTCGTACTTGTGTTGGAAATAAGTTGTGATACGGATATTTGCTCATATCCATCACTTTTTATTTTTTGCAGGAGCAACGGTAAAGCTCTATTTGTTTGAAGGGCAGAATCGGATGCGTGTAATAAGACGATATCTCCACCTTTCAAATTATTAGAAACAGTAGAAACGATGTTATTTACACCTGGGTTTTTCCAATCGTTTGAATTATTACTCCAATGCACGACGGTGTATCCAAGTGATTCTGCGATTTTAAGGGTTGCTTTGTTAAATTCGCCACTAGGTGGACGTAACAGCTTGACTTGTTTTACACCAAGTTTCGTAAAAACATCTTGTGCTCGTAAAAGGTCTCGTCTTATTTCATTTGTCTCTAGAGAAGTATAGGATGTGTAATTGTACCCCATACTACCGATTTCGTGTCCATCTTTCATGATGCGCTCTACAATATCAGGGTGTCTTTCGGCCCATGCAGCAGAAAGGAAGAAGGTTGCATTCTTAATTTCTCTTTCTTTAAGAGTATCTAGGATTGGAATTGCTTTTTTGTCTCCCCAACTAATATCAAACGTAAATGCAACTTGCTTTTTAGCGGTGTCTCCTTTGTAAATTACTTTAGGGCCTGTAGCAGTTGAAAAAGCAGATTCATGTGAATATGTTTTTAAAAAGAGTAGCCATGCTGTAAATAAGGACAGTATTACTATTAAGCTAATGTGTTTAAAATTTCTCTTACTCGTAATAAAAAAGAAAAACATAATATTACGCCCCTTTGTCCAATCCTTTTCAGTTACATATATGCTGGAAATATAAAAAAGAGAACAAAGGATTAATATCGTAAGTAGTGGATATAATGGATGATA
>NZ_JBBOTE010000003.1:500000-597500 GCF_038005385.1 Bacillus sp. FSL K6-2944
CAAGATGAGATTTCCCATAGCGTAAGCTAGTAAGATCCCTGAAAGATGATCAGGTTGATAGGTTCGAGGTGGAAGCATGGTGACATGTGGAGCTGACGAATACTAATAGATCGAGGACTTAACCATATAATATGTAGCAAATGTTATCTAGTTTTGAAGGAATATATATTAAAATTTCTTCTTGACATTTCGAAAGAAATGTTTATAATGATAAAAGTCTGGTAATGATGGCAGAGAGGTCACACCCGTTCCCATACCGAACACGGAAGTTAAGCTCTCTAGCGCCGATGGTAGTTGGGACCTTGTCCCTGTGAGAGTAGGACGTTGCCAGGCTAATATTATTCCGCAGTAGCTCAGTGGTAGAGCTATCGGCTGTTAACCGATCGGTCGTAGGTTCGAGTCCTACCTGCGGAGCCATTATGCTTCCATAGCTCAGCTGGTAGAGCACTTCCATGGTAAGGAAGAGGTCACCGGTTCAAGCCCGGTTGGAAGCTTGGGAATAGGTTTAAAACTTTTTTGGCCCGTTGGTCAAGTGGTTAAGACACCGCCCTTTCACGGCGGTAACACGGGTTCGAATCCCGTACGGGTCACCACTTTTGGAGGATTAGCTCAGCTGGGAGAGCACCTGCCTTACAAGCAGGGGGTCGGCGGTTCGATCCCGTCATCCTCCACCATATATATTTAAAATGTCGGAGGGGTAGCGAAGTGGCTAAACGCGGCGGACTGTAAATCCGCTCCTTCGGGTTCGGCAGTTCGAATCTGCCCCCCTCCACCATTTTCTTTAAAATAACCTGAGAGGGTTTATTTTTTTGAAAAGATAACCATACTAGTAAATATTAATGGGCTATAGCCAAGCGGTAAGGCAACGGACTTTGACTCCGTCATGCGCTGGTTCGAATCCAGCTAGCCCAGCCATTTACGAGCCATTAGCTCAGTTGGTAGAGCATCTGACTTTTAATCAGAGGGTCGAAGGTTCGAGTCCTTCATGGCTCATCATTTTTGCGGAAGTAGTTCAGTGGTAGAATACAACCTTGCCAAGGTTGGGGTCGCGGGTTCGAATCCCGTCTTCCGCTTAATTAATAAGGGGCCTTAGCTCAGCTGGGAGAGCGCCTGCCTTGCACGCAGGAGGTCAGCGGTTCGATCCCGCTAGGCTCCATCTAAATAAAAAAGCTTATATCATACGATGTAAGCTTTTTTTGTGTTTAAAAAGACAACTTTTATACTTGTCGTTTAAAATGAAGAAAACGTAAAAATAAGGGATGGGGAGATAATTGTGAAAGTTGTTATTGCATCTGATTCATATAAAGAAAGCCTAAAAGCTATAGAAGTATGTGGAGCTATTGAAAGAGGTTTTAGAGCAATTTTTCCTAATGCAGAGTATGTGAAAATACCAATTGGAGATGGAGGAGAAGGGACGGTTGAATCACTTGTTGATGCTACAGGGGGGAGAATTATATCAATTAGTGTGACAGGACCGCTTAGAGAAGGTATACAAGCTTTTTATGGCATTTCTAAAGATAAAAAGACAGCGTTTATTGAAATGGCAGCAGCATCAGGATTACAGCACGTTCCAGTTGAAAAGCGCAACCCACTTATTACAACGACAAAAGGAACAGGAGAACTTATATTACATGCGCTAGATCAAGGAGTGGAGTACATAATTTTAGGACTTGGAGGAAGTGCTACAAATGATGGCGGGGCAGGTATGTTAGCGGCTTTAGGAGTAAGGTTTATAAATGGTAAGGGTGAAGTAATAGATCCATCTGGAGGCACATTACACTCGATTGTTACTATTGATTTTTCACGAATGGACCCACGCTTAAAGGGGGTAAAGATAGAAGCGGCATGTGATGTGGATAATCCATTAGTCGGAATGCAGGGAGCATCTTTCGTATTTGGGAGACAAAAGGGTGCAAATATAGAGATGATGAAAGAGCTAGATGAGAATTTACAACATTATGCGAATATGCTTAAACGATATGTATCTTTTGATGTATCTGAAATACCTGGTGCAGGGGCAGCGGGAGGAATGGGAGCGGCTGTTATTTCAGTGTTAAAGGGAGACTTGCGTAGGGGCATTGAAATTGTATTAGATTATACAAATTTCGATAAACATATAGAAGATGCACATCTTATTATAACTGGTGAAGGTAGAATAGATAAACAAACTGCATATGGAAAGGCTCCTGTGGGTGTTGCGGGGCGTGCAAAACGTTTTTCTGTGCCTGTAATTGCTATTGGAGGGTCTGTATCATCTGATTATTCAGCTGTGTACGAGAAAGGAATAGATGCGGTATTTAGTATCACAACGAGACCGATGACACTAGAAGAAGCATATAAAGTAGCAGAAGAAAATATTGAAATGACAACGAAGAATATTGCAACAGTATGGAAAATAGCATCAGAAAAACACTTCTAAATATAGGAGTGTTTTATTATTATTATTTAATAATAGTGATTGCGATTGTTTCATTAAGTTAACTTTATACATAGAATAGTCTTAAAATTTGGTTTTCAACGTGAATATAAGTGAATAAATTGTATATCCATACAGAAAAATGTCGAGTTGAGTCAGACTATATAAAAGATTTAAAATATTTAGTGAAGGCATAAAAGGGGGATACTATCTATGAAAAAAGAAATCTCAGTTATTGGAGTTCCAATGGATTTAGGACAGATGCGTCGTGGAGTTGATATGGGACCGAGCGCGATCCGTTATGCAGGGGTAATTGAAAGAATTGAAGAAATTGGATATGACGTTAAAGATATGGGAGATATATGTATAGAGAGAGAAAAAGAGATAGATGAAAATACAAAATTAAGAAACCTTACACAAGTTGCAACTGTATGTAATGAATTAGCAAGTAAGGTGGATCATATTATAGAAGAAGGTCGTTTTCCACTTGTATTAGGTGGTGACCATAGTATTGCTATCGGTACATTAGCTGGTGTAGCAAAACATTATAAAAACTTAGGCGTTATTTGGTATGATGCACACGGTGATTTAAATACAGAGGAAACTTCACCATCTGGAAATATTCATGGTATGTCACTTGCAGCAAGTTTAGGTTATGGACATTCTTCACTTGTAGATTTATACGGAGCATATCCAAAGGTGAAAAAAGAGAATGTCGTAATTATCGGTGCGCGTGCATTGGATGAAGGAGAAAAAGACTTCATTCGCAATGAAGGTATTAAAGTGTTCTCAATGCATGAAATTGATCGTATGGGGATGACGGCTGTGATGGAAGAAACAATCGCATATTTATCTCATACCGATGGTGTACACTTATCATTAGATTTAGATGGTCTTGATCCTCATGATGCACCAGGTGTTGGAACGCCTGTAATTGGCGGTCTATCTTATCGTGAAAGTCATTTGGCGATGGAAATGTTAGCAGAAGCTGATATTATCACATCTGCTGAATTTGTTGAGGTAAATACGATTTTAGATGAGAGAAATAGAACGGCAACAACAGCAGTTGCTTTAATGGGTTCTTTATTCGGTGAAAAACTAAAATAAATGTAAGAAAAGCAACTGAGAAGTTGCTTTTTTTATTTGAAAATAAGCGTATAATAATGATTTATATTATACTGTACAATAAAAATGTTTGACATCTTACCAATTTGAGCTAAAGGGGGTTGTTTGTAATTGTCGTTTGTTTCATGTATGGTATAATTAACTAGTTGTTGGAAATACATACAGATAGAGCATAAAACAATATTTCAATATATGGATAGAATTGCTCGTAAGTAGGAGGAAGGGATAGCATGCCTTTTGAAGATACGACCATTTTGAAATATCTTAGTACGGCATTAGATATTGCCATTGTATGGTTTATTATATATAAGCTAATTCTTATAATCCGAGGGACGAAAGCTGTTCAACTTTTAAAAGGGATTACAGTTATTATCGTCGTTAAGATGATCAGTATTTTCCTTGAATTGCGTACGCTATCTTGGCTAACTGAACAAGTATTAACGTGGGGATTTTTAGCCGTTATTATTATCTTTCAGCCAGAATTGCGAAGAGCACTTGAGCAGCTAGGGCGCGGGAGTTTATTTTCGCGTGTTGGAACGCATGAGGATGATGAACCTGAAATGGTTGCAACAGCGATAGCAAAAGCAACCGAATATATGGGGAAACGTAGAATTGGTGCATTAATTACTTTGTCAAAAGAGACCGGTATGGGTGATTATGTGGAAACGGGTATTCCGCTTAATGCAAACGTATCATCGGAATTACTTATTAATATTTTTATTCCAAATACACCTCTTCATGACGGAGCGGTAATTATGCAAGGAAGTACAATTAAAGCAGCAGCATGCTATCTTCCATTATCAGAAAGTCCGTTTATTTCTAAAGAATTAGGAACTAGACATCGTGCTGCAATGGGAGTTAGTGAAGTTACTGATAGTATTACAGTAGTTGTGTCTGAAGAAACTGGTCAAATTTCTTTAACGAAAAATGGTAAGTTGCATCGTGATTTGAAGACAGAACAGCTGAAAGATATGTTATTAGCTGAATTTAGTGGAAACGAAAAAACGACTTCTTCGTCTTTATGGAATTGGAGGAGAAAGCGTCATGGATAAGTTAATGGAGAATCATTGGTTTTTAAAAGGGATCTCATTACTATTGGCGTGTATGCTTTTTATGTCAGCGACGTTAACTGAAAAAAATACGACATCAGGTATATTACCTTTTGCAAATGATACGAAAGAAACATTAACTAATTATGCTATTAATCTTAAGTATGATGAGGAGAAATATATTGTAAGTGGTATTCCGGCAGAGGGCGTTAAAGTAAAATTAGAAGGCCCAAAAGCATCAGTTGCTACAGCAAAAGCAAAAAAACAATTTGACATACCGGTTGATTTGCGAGATAGTCCAAAAGGAACTTATGAGATTTCTTTAAAAACGAACGGGCTTCCAGATGATGTGAAAGGAACAGTTCAGCCATCAACAATTAAAGTTACTCTTCATGAAAAGGCGAGAAAATATGTTCATGTAGATCTGAAATTATCAAATGAGGATCAGATGCCAGCGGGGGCTACTCTAGAAAAATCAAGCCTTAAACCGGATACTGTTGAGGTAGTTGGGACGAAAGAAGAAATTGAAAGCATTTCCTCTGCCAAAGCGTATGTTGATTTAAAAGGTGTTAATAAAACTGTTACAAAAACGCCCGAAGTTACATTATACAATAAAGAAGGAAAACGTTTAAATGTAAGAACAAGTCCATCTAAGATTAGTGTAACGTTGAATGTGGCAACGCAAACTACAGCCAATAATACTGAAAAAACTGTTCCTGTAACGTATACGAAGAAGGGGAGTTTAGCAGAAGGATTGGCGGTTACAAATATCAGTGTTGAACCGAGAGAAGTAACGATAGCTGGTCCAAAAGATATTTTGGATAATATACAATCGCTAGAGGGGGTCGAAGTAGATCTTAGTCAATTGACAGAGTCTACAACATTCGATGCCTCTGTTTTATTACCCAAGGGTGTAACAAGTGCAAAACCGAATCAAGTGAAGGTTTCGGTGGGAGTGCAAAAAACAAAACAAACGAAAACAAAAACGATTGATGGTATCCCAATCCAGAAAAATGGACTGTCTAAAGATGTTACTGCTCAGCTACTTTCGCCGCAAGATGGAAAGATAAGTGTTGATATTTCAGGAGAAGCAAGTATAGTAGATAAAATAACAGCTGCTCAAATAACAGCGGTAATTAATCTGCAAAATGTATCCTCAGGGACGAAAGATATTTCCATTCAAGTGAGCGGTCCTGGTAATATTTCAATAGAGCCAAAACAAAAAAGTGCTAAAGTTACTATTGTGAAGAAAGAAAAACCAGATAAAGAAGTACAGGGTAACGGTCAACAACCGGATTCAAATACGGATCAAGAAAATCAAAATGAGAAACCAAAAAATCCTGAACCTGATTCAGAAAAAGAACAGGAAAAGAATCAAAACCAAAATCAAAATCAAGATAAAGATAAAGAAACGAGTCAAGAACCAACAGTAGATAATCAAAAAGAGCAAGAAAAAGGAGCGAATCATAATGGGTAAATATTTTGGTACAGATGGAGTACGCGGAGTTGCAAATAAGGAGTTAACACCTGAATTAGCTTTCAAAATTGGACGTTTTGGTGGTTATGTATTAACAAAAGATACAGATCGTCCAAAAGTAATTATCGGTCGTGATACACGTGTATCTGGTCATATGTTAGAAGGAGCTTTAGTAGCAGGTCTATTATCAACTGGAGCAGAAGTAATGCGCCTTGGCGTTATTTCTACACCGGGCGTTGCTTATTTAACAAAAGCACTAGATGCACAAGCGGGTGTTATGATTTCTGCATCTCATAATCCAGTACAAGATAACGGTATTAAATTCTTTGGTTCAGACGGCTTTAAATTAACAGATGAGCAAGAAGCTGAGATTGAAGCTTTATTAGACAAAGAAGTTGATGAACTACCACGTCCGACAGGTACTAATCTTGGACAAGTGAGCGATTACTTTGAAGGTGGACAAAAATATTTACAGTACATTAAACAAACTGTTGAAGAAGATTTCTCTGGCCTACATATCGCTTTAGATTGTGCACATGGTGCAACTTCTTCTCTAGCTCCATACTTATTTGCAGACCTAGAAGCTGATATTTCAACAATGGGAACTTCTCCAAACGGTATGAATATTAATGAGGGTGTAGGATCTACACATCCAGAAGGCTTAGCTGAATTGGTAAAAGAAAAAGGTGCGGATATCGGACTTGCTTTTGATGGCGATGGCGACCGTTTAATTGCTGTAGACGAAAAAGGAAACATCGTTGACGGTGATCAAATTATGTTCATTTGTGCGAAATATATGAAAGAAACTGGTCAATTAAAACATAATACAGTTGTTTCAACTGTTATGAGTAACTTAGGTTTCTACAAGGCACTTGAAGCAAATAATATTACAAGTGATAAAACAGCAGTTGGTGACCGCTACGTTATGGAAGAAATGAAGCGTGGAGGTTACAATCTAGGTGGAGAACAATCAGGCCATATTATCTTACTTGATTACATTACAACTGGTGATGGAATGTTAAGTGCACTTCAACTTGTAAACATCATGAAAATGACGAAAAAGCCATTATCTGAGCTTGCAGGAGAAATGACGAAATTCCCACAATTGTTAGTAAACGTTCGTGTAACAGATAAAAAATTAGCATTAGAAAATGAAAAAATTAAAGAAATTATTCGTGTTGTAGAGGAAGAAATGAACGGTGATGGCCGTATTCTTGTTCGTCCATCTGGAACAGAGCCACTTATTCGTGTAATGGCAGAAGCACCAACACAAGAAGTTTGTGATGCATATGTACATCGCATTGTAGAAGTTGTGAAAGCTGAAGTTGGCGCTGAATAATTAGCTGAATTTATATGAAAAAGGAGCACAAAAAGTGCTCCTTTTTCATATGTTTTATAGACGATGAAAAAAATTTCATTGACGGTTTATCCATGTTTGTTATAAGATGGTCTTGTTCTTTTTCTCAAAGGAAATATTGTAAATTATAAAAGCGCCAGAACTACAAATAGTGTAGTTGACGAGGTGGGGTTTATCGAGATTTCGGCGGATGACTCCCGGTTGTTCATCACAACCGCAAGCTTTTACTTAAATCATTAAGGTGACTTAGTGGACAAAGGTGAAAGTGTGATGAGAGAAGAGGAACGGATGAAAACTAGCTGTATAAGTATATACGGACTTAAACCCAATCGAGAGGAAGGTGAAAGCCGTTACAAGCTTACAGGGCTAGCAATATGTAATCCGTTTTTTAGTATAAATAAAAATGGTATCGGACTATGTCGTTACATGTTCGCAGAGCAGTGTAAGCATTTGTAACGGCGACTAAACATGTGTGGAATCGTAGGATTTATTGGAGAGCAAGATGCAAAGGAAATTTTATTAAAAGGTTTAGAAAAGCTAGAATATCGTGGATATGATTCAGCAGGTATTGCAGTACAAGCAGAGAACGGTGTTGTTGTATACAAAGAAAAAGGCCGTATCGCAAAACTTCGTGAAATCGTAGATGAGAACGTAGCAGCAAGCGTGGGTATCGGACACACACGCTGGGCTACACACGGTGTTCCAAGTAAAGTAAACGCGCATCCGCATCAAAGTACATCAAAACGCTTTACATTAGTTCATAACGGTGTAATTGAAAACTATGAATTAGTGAAAAAGGAATATTTACAAGATGTAACGTTCGTAAGTGAAACAGATACAGAGGTTATCGTACAGCTTATGGAACAACAAGTGAGCACAGGATTAAGTGTAGAAGAAGCGTTCCGTAATACGCTATCTCTTTTACATGGCTCTTATGCAATCGGATTACTTGATGCTGAAAATCCAAACATGATTTATGTTGCTAAAAACAAAAGCCCGCTATTAGTAGGTGTTGGTGACAACTTTAATGTTGTGGCAAGCGACGCTATGGCGATGTTACAAGTTACAGATCAATTTATTGAGTTAATGGATAAAGAAATCGTAATCGTAACGAAAGAAAGTATTACAATTAAAAACTTACAAGGTGAAACGATTGAACGTGCACCGTTTACAGCGGAATTAGACGCAAGTGATATTGAAAAGGGAACATATCCTCATTTCATGCTTAAAGAAATCGATGAGCAACCACTTGTAATCCGTAATATAATTCAAAAGTATCAAGATGAAAATGGCGAAATTGAATTAAATCAAGACATCCGCAATGCGATCTTAGATAGCGATCGTATTTACATCATTGCATGTGGAACGAGTTATCATGCAGGTCTTGTTGGAAAACAATTTATCGAGAAGTTTGCAAAAATGCCAGTTGAAGTACACGTGGCAAGTGAATTCTCTTACAACATGCCATTATTAACAGAAAGACCATTCTTCATTTACATTTCACAAAGTGGTGAAACAGCTGATAGCCGTGCAGTACTTGTGCAAACAAATGAAATGGGCCATAAAGCATTAACAATTACAAACGTGCCTGGTTCTACGCTTTCTCGTGAAGCTGATTATACACTTCCGTTATACGCTGGACCAGAAATTGCAGTTGCATCAACGAAAGCTTACACAGCACAGCTTGCAGTACTTTCAATTTTAGCGGCTGATATTGCTAAAGCAAAAGGTGAAGTTCTTGATTTCGATTTAACACACGAACTAGGACTTGTAGCAAATGCAATGATAGAACTTTGTGATCAAAAAGAAGAAATGGACGCATTAGCAAAACAATTTTTAGCGACAACGCGTAACTGTTTCTTCATCGGACGTAGCGTAGACTTCTACGTAGGATTAGAAGGTGCGTTAAAACTAAAAGAAATCTCTTACATCCAAGCAGAAGGATTCGCTGGAGGAGAGTTAAAACACGGTACAATCGCTTTAATCGAAAATGGTACACCAGTTATCGCACTTGCTACACAAGAGCACGTAAACCTTGGAATTCGCGGCAACGTGAAAGAGGTAGTAGCACGCGGAGCTAACCCATGTATCATCTCAATGAAAGGCTTAGAAATGGAAGGAGACAGCTTCGTATTACCAGCTGTACACGAAGCGCTAGCACCGCTAGTAGCAGTTATTCCATTACAACTTATCTCATACTACGCAGCACTTCACCGCGAGTGTGACGTTGATAAGCCACGTAACTTAGCTAAGTCTGTTACTGTTGAGTAGGAGATTGGTAGGTTAATAAGTATAGTTATACGTTTGAAATAAATTAAAACTAAGAAAAAACTCTGTAAAAATCATTTTACAGAGTTTTTTTAGTTATTTATTGTTTTACATAACAAATTGTTACTTGTTCGTCTATGTGGAAAATCTGTAACACTTTACCATCTAAATTTTTAACCTCATATGATGAATAAATAGGTCTTTCCAATTTCACTTCTTGACCATTTTGAGTTCCTTTTTCCACCATTAGCGTTAACTGATGGGAAGAAACGTCTGCTTGGTATGTTCCTGTTAAGTAATTATCTTTATTTGGATAAGAACCATTTGCATATGTTTCAAATGTCTTATCTGCTTTTAGGACTAACGTAGTTTTGACTCCGTCTCCGTAATCAATACCCCAATTACCTACAAGCTCTGTACCGTCTTTATAGTTGTTCTGTACATTCTTAAACTTAGCGGAATCCTCGTCTGGTGTATCAATTTTTCCTTTGAATATACCAGTTTTATCTTGGGTACTGTATGTTTTAACTGTATTACCACTAGATAAACTCGGTGAGTTAGAAGAACTAGTACCACTTGTTGTAGAAGTAGTTGTTGAACCACCCTTAGCTTCCGCTTTTAACTTATTAAATACAGGTTTCCAAATGCGTTTTGCTTCATCTAATTTATTGTTTGCTTTATCTATGATTGCATCATCCGTATCTTTAAGTGTTTTAGAGTAATCAAATAACTTCGATACTTCTTTGAAAGATTCTTTTAACTTTTGAACAGCTTTTACAATTTCCTTATGATCTTCCTTGTATTTTCCTGGTGCATCTATACGCTCTATTTTATTAAATACTTTATCTAAGTCTTTAATACTATCTCGTACCTCTTCATTTGACTTACTTCCCTTTTTATTATCCCTCACAGAAGCATCATAGTAATCTAGACGTCTTAATAAGTCTTCTTCAATGTCTACCATAAGTTGTGGGTAATCCTCAGGCAAAACCATAATCATCTTAACATCTTTACTTTCTTCTTTTGAGTTAGTTGATTTTTCCTTTGTTTCAGATGATTTACCTTCTGTCTTAGTTTCTTTACTTTCTTGTTTACCAGATTCAGCATTTGTTTTTTCTTTTTCTCCAAATAAATTTGTTACACTACAAGCTGACATAGAAACTACTAATCCAGATGCTAGTAAAATTTTACCTGTACTCTTTTTGAAATTCTTCATATGATTTTTCAATTCTCCCTTTCAAAACATAAAATAGATGTGCTTTAGCCCCTTTAAAACTAAAAAACATACCCCTTCTATATTTATTTTATAATACCTTTCTATGTATAATATTTTACAATTAATTACAGATACGGTCAAAATTTATCTTAGTTTAACGATGTTCACAAAAAAGATGCGAAGCTTTATTCCTTCAAGTAAAGATTCTAAGTGAGTTTTGATTAAAATTTTTTTATAAAAATCTCATACTTAGTTAAAAAGAGTGATTCTATTTTGATCAATCGTTTTTTCAAAATGAATTTTTTTGTTGTTAAATAAAGATTTGTGACTTCATTTTTATCAAATTTTATTCCAAACCAATATATAGTTATAGCTTTAAAATAAATTTACAAATTTGTATCTAAAAGGGGTGTTTTTGTGTCGAAAAAGAACATTTAGAATTGGTAAGTGGATAGAACTCCATAAATTAAAGTTTTACTTTATCGACTTCACTTTTACTTATCTGAATTTTCCGTTATCATTTTAAGTATTCGTGAACAATTTCCTTTATTACGGCAAAAAGAGACGAGAGATTTATGGACATTTCAAGGGGGGATATTGATGAAAGTGAATGAAAAAACATATCTAAGTATAGAAGAGATTATTTCATTGCCAACCGTATCAAGTACAAACATAAGTGATGATGGTAAAAACGTAGCATTTGTTAAGAAGACGGCTGATTGGAAAGACAATACATATAGGAATCATGTATGGATATATGAAAAAGATAAGAAGCAGAGTTACCCATTATCAAATGGTGATATAGATAGTACACACCCATTATGGTCTCCAGATGCTAGGTGTATCGCATATCTTAGTCCAGTTGGTGATGGGAAAAATCAGATATTTGTTAAGTCACTAGATGGTTATAGAGAGGTTCAAATTACCGATGAGAAAGAAGGAGTCAGTACATTCAAATGGGGTCCTACTGGCAAGGGTCTTTATTATGTTACGCAGTCAAAAGAATGTGAGGAGATAAAGAAATGTAAGGATCTATATGGAGATTTTCAACATATAGGTAAGGAACACCAGAATAATTGTTTATATTACATTGAAATAGAGAAGGTGATACAAAGTGATACAGATGAACACGAGAACAGAGTTGTTTATCAATTAACGGATGGTAAGGATTTTCATATCCATGAATTTGATATTTCAAATGATGGTAAAAAGGTTGTATTTATGGCGACACCAAGCTCAAATATGGCAGATTATATAAATGGAGATCTATACATACTCCATATTAAAGCTGGAGAGCTACAAAAGCTGAATGTGGATAAGTTGTTGGGAGGGAGTGTTTGCTTTTCTCCTGACGGCAGTGAAATATGTTACACAGCAAGCATAAGAGAGAAGGGTTACTATAGAAACCATATACAAGATAGTACGTTAGAGATATATGATATAAATACCGGAGAGCTAATTCAACCTTTAACAGATTTTGATAGTACGGTTATGCCATTACAGTGGGCAGCTAAAGGGGTTTTAATTAGGTGGCAGAATAAAACGAATTATCTTATTGGATTGCTAGCCGAAGATGGCACTGTGGAAATATTAAGCGAAAAAGTAGATGGCTTTATAATGGATGCTTCTATAACAAAGGATGGCAAACATATATCCTACAATAAGGCTATAACAAATGAAACCTTTGAAATCTATTTAGACGATAAAAAAATAACGGATGAAAATAGCTTTTTCAAAGGGAAACTTAGAAGTAACAGGGAAATCATCTCATGGAAAAGTAGCGATGGTCTTGAAATAGAAGGTGTTTTATCAACGCCAGTAGAGTTGGACACTAATAAAAAATATCCTTTATTAGTAGTAATTCACGGCGGTCCGGCTTGGGCATCTTTTCCGATATTTTCAGACTGCTTCAATGAGAAATATCCGATTGAACAGTTTGTTGAAAAAGGCTTTATCGTTTTAGAACCAAATTACAGAGGAAGTTCAGGTTATGGTAATGAATTTTTAAAAGCTAACTATAGAAAACAGGGGATTGCTGACTACGATGATGTTATATCTGGAGTGGATGAACTAGTAGAAAAAGGGATGGTAGACAAGGATAGAGTAGGAGTTATGGGATGGAGCAACGGTGGATATGTATCAGCTTTCTGTTCTACGTTTAGTAGTCGGTTTAAAGCTATTTCAGTTGGCGGTGGAATAACTAACTGGAGTACCCATTATGTAAATACAGATATACCTTACTTTATTAGAATGTATTTAGGAAATACTCCATGGAATGATCCAGAGATATATACGAAGACATCACCTATGACGTATATTAAATCAGCTTGTACGCCTACCTTAATTCAACATGGGGAAAAGGATGCAAGAATTCCAATTACAAATGCATATGATCTATATCAAGGATTAATGGATATGGAAGTTGATACAGAATTAATTATATTTAAAGGAATGGCATATAGTTCTGACCAACCAGGAGTTCATGTGGCTATTATGAAGCAGAACTTGATGTGGTTTTCACACTATATTCTTGGAGAGAGTATGGAGGGTTTTAGGACTTTGTAAGGGATGTTTGTACAAGACATAAGGTTGAAACGGTCTTCATATTGAGATGATTTATTATAAAATATATACTTAAACTACTATCAGTACATACATCAGGGAGGACTAATATGACAGGAAATAAAAATGACTTACTAGTAGAAAAACGTGAAGAGTTATTGAAAGTATTGCAAGCTCGTTTTGAGAAAAACATGAACCGCCATGAAGGTCTTGAATGGGCTAAAGTTGAAGCGAAGCTGACTACTAATAATGAAAAAATGTGGTCACTTAACGAAATGGAAGTAACTGGTGGTGAACCGGATGTTGTTGGTTATGATGAAGAAAAGGACGAATATACTTTCTATGATTGTTCAAAGGAGAGTCCTAAAGGCCGCAGAAGTCTTTGTTATGATCTTGAAGCGTTAGAATCAAGAAAAAAACATAAACCAGAAAATAACGCTATTGATGTGGCGGCCGCTATGGGTATTGAGTTATTAACGGAAGAACAATATCGAGAGTTACAAAAACTTGGAGATTTTGATATGAAATCATCGAGTTGGGTACAAACACCTTCAGATATTAGAGAGCTTGGTGGTGCTCTATTTTGCGATTATCGCTTTGGCCATGTTTTCGTGTACCACAATGGAGCAGACTCTTACTATGCTGCCAGAGGTTTTCGTGGCTCGTTAAAAGTTTAAATTAGGAGAAATAAGAAAAAGAGCCTATATTCAGGCTCTTTTTCTTATTTATATTTTAAAAGTAAACTGTTACTACGCAGTTTTACTTAATTTATATGTTCCGTGGTTGTTTTTACGGAAAAGTTTAGGGAAAACATAGCCATCTAATCCAATACGTCCAGCGTTCTGCCCTGCAACTAAAATGAACATAGTCAAAATAAGCAGGTTTGGGTTTACACTAACAGTTCCACTTAATAAAAATGAAAGATTCATTATGATTCCGAAAAATGCAGCTGTTTTTGTTAATCCGCCTAAAATTAAACCTAGACCTACTAAAATTTCTCCCCATTGAACTAAAAAGCTAAATAGGTCTGCGTTTGGAAGGACAAAATGTTGAAGAAAATCTGCCCACCAACTTTGTACTGCAGGGTGGTCACCTGATGCTTGAGCAATAGCACCCTTTAGAAAGCCACTTGCGTCAAAAGATTGTCCGAAGACTTTGCCTATCCCAGCAGCGAGCCATGTATACCCTATGTAAAGCCGTAAAAGTAATAATATGAAAGTAGCACGTTTATCAGTTCTTAAAAAATTGATAACCATTGAAATCCCTCCAATATTGTATTTACAAGTTTATTATATATCCATTGTGAATAAATTCACAATGGATATAATGTGAACAAGTTTATGATTTTTTATTTGTAAAATTGTACATAAAGCATTTTGAAATTTATTTTTGGAAGGTGAAGAATAAATGTGGTATGGGAGCTATCTATTTTAGTAGAGAGCTCCCATAGTAAACAGATTCATGTAGTTTTTTTAGTGTATCTGGGCATTACGTATTATTTCTCTGGCTTTATATAAGGAACAACTTGCGCAGTCACCCCTACAGAAGCACCGCGAATAAAATCTTGGTTTTCTAATGCTTTAAAGTTTTCCGTTTTTCCTGTTAGCATAACACCTAAAATTTTCACTTGATCAAATGGTTTGTTTTTGTTTGCTTTTAAAAACTTCTGTATATCTTCGTCATGTCCATCGTCATCGTATTGATTAAGTGAATCAATGAACTCTTTGTACGCTTCTTTAGGAGACTTGTCTGGATTGAATCCGTAAACAGGCATACCAGCAGGTCCTTTACTTTCATCTCTGATTGGTGAGGTCATATATAGCCATACGATATTTAAGTTATCTGGTATTTTTGTTTGAACCTCTTTTAATGTATAGGGTTGATTGAAAGAGATGGCAACTTCGGCAACATAGTTGTTCATTTGTGAAACTTCACCTAATTCATTTTGCACACCATCGTGATAATCTTTAATAGCCGGATTATAAAATGTCGCAAATTTATTCTTTGTTTGTTTATCATACTCATAGAAATTTGTATCTGACCAATAAAAGCCAGGTGTTAACTCATTGAAGTCAATATGAGTCAGGAACCAACCATAAGAACTTGTTAATGTGTTCCATGGGACTACATAACCGTTAATGTTTTTGGAACGGTTTGATATAATATTGCCGCCAAACATAGATGAATTACTTGTTACTTGAGAATCAATTTGTACATTCGGTTCTGCAATTGCGTTATGTAAAAAGAGATGTTCGTGAAGTTTCGTAGAGCTTTTCGCTGCGAAGTAATTGCCAACTTTATAAATGATAGGGATAAGCATCATGACAACGATAATAGAGGTAATGATGATTTTAAGCAACTGTTTCCTTTTAGCCTTTTTTAAAGCATCTTTTAAAGAAGTATCCATTAATTTTTTCCTCCTACTTTAGAATGAATTGTCTTACGTGCACGATGTAATTTTTGTTTGACGCTGTTTACTTGAATATCTAGTATTAGAGCGATTTCTTCGTATGTAAAATTGTAATAATATTTTAAAAAGAAGGCTTCTTTATATTCTAATTTTATATCTTTTAATAAATAGAAAATCTCATCTTTATTTAAAACTGTATCCAATTCTCGGTCTGTATATTGAAGTTTTGAATAGATTTCTTCAGTTAAGCAGATGTTTTGCTGTTCTTTTTTGCGTTTTAAATCAATGTATTCATTTAATGCGACTCTGAAAAACCATGGACGTATGTTACTCTCGGTTAGATTATCTAGCAATGTGTATACTTTATAGAAGGTATTTTGGATGATGTCTTCTGCATCTTCTTTTATAGCCCCTTTCGCTAGTAGTAGTTTGAACACTTCCTCCCCTAGATTGATAAGATAGGAGGTAAATATATTTTCTTTTCCCATCACTTTTCCTCCCTACACTTATACAACGAATAGGTAATGATAAATGTATACACTTAAATTTAAATTAGTTATTCACTATGGTTTATAGTACACGGTACTTTATAAATAGGAGTGGTTCTTTTATTTTTTGAAATATTAAATCTTTAGTGCTAAAATAAAATTTGGAGATATATGTAAAGGAGACAAAGACTCAATATGTGGATGAACTTGTAATGATTAGAAACTAGATAGATGAATTTTGCTCTCATAAGCGAGGGTTTATTTAGTCATCTGTAAATCATTCAAGGAATGCATATTTGGATTGTACATCCCTTTTATAAGGATAGGTGCCTATTTTATGTATCTGTCTTTTTTTTGGGAAAGTTTATATCTCTTATATAAAATATGCGTCCTTTAAACTTGGAGGAGTATATGATGAACCAATTAAAAAATAAAGTAGCAGTTATTACAGGGGTAAGTCGTCTAGATGGTATAGGCGCAGCGGTTTGTAAAGAATTAGCTGAATCAGGATACGATATATTTTTTACGTATTGGACAGCTTACGATAAAGAGATGCCTTGGGGCGTTGATAAAAATGAACAAATACAATTAAAAGAAGAGTTACTAAAAAACGGTGTTAAAGTCTCAAGTATGGAGTTAGATTTAACTCAGAATGATGCACCGAAAGAGCTTATAAATAAAGTTACTGAACAATTAGGGTACCCTCATATATTAATTAATAATGCAGCATATTCTACGAATAATGATTTCTCTACGTTGACTGCTGAAGAATTAGATAAGCATTATATGGTGAATATTCGTGCGACTACATTGCTCAGTAGTCAATTTGCCCGAGGATTTGATAAAAAATCTGGTGGTAGAATTGTGAATATGACTTCGGGGCAATTTCAAGGTCCTATGGTAGGAGAACTAGCGTATGCAACAACGAAGGGAGCTATTGATGCTCTTACTAGTACGTTGTCAGCAGAGGTAGCTCATTTAGGAATAACAGTGAATGCAATTAATCCAGGACCAACTGATACAGGATGGATGACTGAAGAGATAAAACAAGGGTTAAAGCCGATGTTTCCTTTTGGCAGAATTGGTGAGCCAAAGGATGCAGCTAGACTCATTAAATTTTTAGTAAGTGAAGAAGCTGAGTGGATTACTGGGCAAGTTATTCATTCAGAAGGTGGATTTAAAAGATAAAAAAGAAGGTATCTCACCTTAGTGAGATACCTTCTTTTTTAATCTTTCTTCAACCTTCGTGCAATACCATTCCCTAAAGACTGTAATCCTTGAACGAGGATAATTAAAATAAAGACAGTTGCATACATTACTTCAGGTTCATAGCGTAAATGTCCGAAGCGATATGCTAAGTCCCCTAGCCCACCAGCGCCTACAAGACCAGCCATTGCTGTTGCGCCGATTAAGCCAATCGTTGCAATTGTTAATCCAAGTACAAGGGAGGGACGAGCTTCTTTCACCATAACGTGCCAAATAATTTTTATAGTAGAAACGCCCATCGCTTGATAGGCTTCAATAACGCCGCGATCTACTTCTAATAAAGCAGTTTCCATTAATCGTGCAATATAAGGGGCCGTGAATACGACAAGCGGTACGATTACGCCTTGTACACCAATGGAGGTTCCCATTAGAAACTTTGTAAAAGGTAAAATGAAGAATAATAGAATGATAAATGGAAGAGAGCGAATGATATTAATAATTGTATTAAGAATTGGGTAAATGATTTTATTTTCGTGCTGCCCACCAGGTCTTGTTAAAACAAGTGTGACACCAAGTGGTAGTGCAATAAGGATAGAGATGAATAGTGAAATAGATGTCATTTGAAATGTTTGAATGGTTGCTTCCCATATGACTTTACCCCATTCATCCAAAAAGGACTTGTTTCCCATAATCTGTTCTACCCCCTTCTACGATGATTCCTTGCTCTTGTAAAAATGATAAAGCGTGGTTGATTTCATTTTGTTCCCCTTGCATATGAATGACAAGTTTCCCGTATGCCTCATGTTTTAACTGTGTAATATTACCGGATAAAATATTTGGATACACTTGGAAACGTTTTGTAGCGATAGCTAACGCTGGTTCACCAGAAGAATTTCCTATAAATGAAAGTGTTACGATTTCTCCGGTTCTTTGTAGTTCTTTTTGTACTTCAGCTGGGATTTTTGCTGCAAATGCACTATTTACAAATTTCTTCGTTGTTACATGTTGTGGGTTTGTGAAGATCTCCTTCACAGTCCCGCTTTCAATTACTGCTCCATGTTCCATAACAGCAACTCGGTCGCATATACGTTGGATGACATTCATTTCATGTGTAATTAATAAAATTGTAATCCCGATTTCCTCATTAATCTTTAATAATAGGTCAAGAATAGAATCAGTTGTTTCTGGATCTAAAGCACTCGTTGCTTCGTCGCTTAATAACACTTCCGGTTCATGTGATAGTGCACGTGCAATGGCAACACGTTGTTTCTGGCCACCAGAAAGTTCACTCGGATAGGCATCTTTTCGATTAAAAAGATCGACAATACGTAAATACTTTTCTACCCTTTTTTCAATTTCTAATTTTGGAACGCCAGCAAGGCGTAACGGTAATGCGATATTTTCATAAACGGTAACAGTTTTGAGCAAATTGAATCCTTGAAAAATCATCCCGATTTTTTGTCTCGCTTTTGCTAGTTCTTTTGTAGACAGTGTTGTTAAATCTTGCTCGTTTACAATAATATTTCCTGTCGTTGGTTTTTCTAATAAATTTACACAGCGAATTAATGTACTTTTGCCAGCGCCACTATATCCAATGATTCCAAATACTTCGCCCTTTTTTACTTGGAGGGAAGTGGACTTAAGAGCTTCCACATTCCCCTTTTTTGTTGTAAATACTTTGGATACATTTTTTAATTCAATCATTATCGTCAGCTCCTACCAAGACGGTAAAACAGAACCATCAAATTTTTTCTCGATAAATTCTTTTACTTCTTTAGATTGATAAGCTTTCTTTAATTTATTTACAACAACATCATCTTTATTTTCAGTACGAACAACGACCCAGTTCACATAAGGCGAATCTTTGCCTTCACGGAAAATGGAATCTTTCGCAGGGCTTAATTTTGCACCTAATGCAAAGTTTGTATTAATTGCAGCTGCTTTTACTTCACTTAGTTGTGTTGGTAATTGAGATGCCTCTAACTCAACAATCTTTAATTTTTTTGGATTTTCAATTACATCTTTCGCAGTCGCTTTTTCTGTCGCTTTTGGATCCACTTTTAAAACCCCTGCTTTTTCAAATAACTTTAAAGCACGAAGTTCATTCGTTGGGTCATTTGGGACAGCGATTGCGTCGCCCTCTTTTAATTCTTTTACATCTTTTATGTCTTTAGAATAGACGCCCATAGGGAATGTTACTGTTGAAAATACTTCGGTTAATTTCATATTACGTTCAGCTTTAAATACGTCTAAATATGATTTCGTTTGATAGCTATTTACATCAAGGCTTTTTTCATCGAGGGATACGTTTGGTGCTACATAATCATTAAATACTTTTATATCAATTTCGAGACCATCTTTCGCTGCCACTTCTTTTACCTTTTCAAAAATCTGCTCATGCGGCCCGCCTGTTACACCGACAGTAATCTTTTTCTCATCTAACGCTTTTACTTGTTTATCTGAACCTGCGCTACATGCGCCTAATAATAGTACCGCTCCGCTTACAATGCTTAATAATACTTTCTTCATCTATGATTCCCCCTTCATATACGTTCCAAAATAAAAAGCACCTCTCAAAATAAGAGAGGTGCCGAATAGACGAAATAGGTTCCTCTCTTATCTTCCAAAACGAAAACTCGTTTTGCAGGAATTAGCACCTTAGCTTATACGTCATAAGCTCGGTTGCCGGGCATCATCGGGCCAGTCCCTCCGCCACTCTTGATAAGAGTATGTGTATGTAGTTTTTTAGTATGGTACTAATAGTAAATCTTACAAAAAGAATTGTCAATATTGTTTTCTGAATATATTTTATTTTAAGGTAATCGAAATGTTTCCTTTTTTATGCCCTTTTTCCACATACATATGAGCTTCAGCAATTTCTTCTAATCGGTAAGTTCTATCAATAACAGGTTTTAAATGTTCTGTTTCAGTTAGTCTTTTTAGTAGAATCATATCCTCTTTACTTACTTTTGCCATCATTCCATTCACAGATACATATTTTCCATTAGGCGCTAATACTTGTTTACAAAGGGATTTTTTATGCTTCCCAACTGCATCAAATATAATATCGTAACGCTCGCGCCGCTTAGTAAAATCTTCTTTCGTATAATCAATCACTTTATCCGCTCCTAAAGATTGCACTAGTTCAAAATTTGAATTACTACAAACAGCTGTAACGATCGCACCAAAATATTTAGCGAGTTGTATGGCAGCTGTTCCTACTGATCCAGAGGCACCATATATGAGAACTTGTTGCCCCTTTTTTATTCGGCCTTTTCTCAGAAAATGCAACGCTGAAGTTCCACCAAAAGGAATAACTGCCGCTTCTTCATACGTTACATTGGTAGGTTTTAATGTTATTAATCCACTTTCATGCACGCATGTGTATTCGGCATAACCACCAAGATTTAGTTCTGTTAATGCAAAAATTTGATCTCCTTTTTTAAATTGAGTTACATCTGTCCCGATCTCCTCTATCTCTCCTGCTAATTCTACGCCAAGTATAGGGTTTCTCGGTTTTCTAAGTCCTAATATAAGTCGCATAGGAATCCAAAATAATAGAGGGCTATTAAATCCGCGTATTCTACAATCTCCAGTCGATACACTTGTTGCGTGAATTTTAACTAATACTTCGTTCTTTTTAGGTATAGGTTTCTCTATATTTTGAAGCTGAAGAACGTTAGGTGGTCCATACTGTGTGCAAATGATCGCCTTCATAATGTCCTCCTGAAATGAGTTGTCTTTATTTACATCATATTTAAGATCTTTATTAAACATGTCGCTATATAGTGAGTATAGATTAAAAATTATATAGATTTCATAGGAAAAGAGGTGATATTATTTTGGGAAAGGGGGCAACAGTATGAAAAAAATTATTTTTGTTTCAAGTTTAGTACTTGCAATCAGTCTAGGGGTAGGGTGTAGTAATGAGAAAACAGCAAAGACGGATGAGCCGAAAAAAGAATCCGTTCAAAAAGAAAAGGAATTAACGGCGAAAGATGTTTTCAAGAAAACGAATGAAGCTTTTAAAAATGAAGAACATGTAACGATGACATATGGTGTAGGGGTAAAAGCTGAGGGAACAGAGATGGATATATTAAAGGCTAAGATGCAATTAGAGCCAAAGACAAAGAATTCTCGTTCTGAAATGAATATTTCCGGTACAGATGTTGTAGTGTATACTGTGGATGGTAAAGTTGCTGGTGAGGTAAAAAACCCTAATACAGGAGAAGTTGTAACCGTACCAGAGGAGCAATTAAACGCTGGTGGAATGAAAGCGACTCAAGATATTATAGATAAATTAGAAGTACCGGAAGTAGTTTTAGATAAAATGAAGCTGGAGAAAAGCGGAGATAAATATAAACTGAAATTTACATTAAAAGGGCAAGAAACAGAAAGTATGTTAACTAGCATGGATGAAACGCAGAAGAAAATGTTACAAGCACAAAATGCGAAGATAGAAGAAGTGGATGCAGAATATATCATTACAAAAGATTTTAAATATGAATCAGCAAAGATAGACATGATTATGAGTAGCAATGGCAAGGATAAAGCACACATTATTACGAACGCAAAATATACGTCGTATGAAAAGTTTGACCCAATACAATTGCCAGCAGCAAAGTAACAGTTTTGATAAGGAGGGACCTAAAATAAGGTCCCTCTTTTTTGTATTCTTTCTTCATAGGAAAATAGGTACAATATAAAGAGGAAAAGATGTAGAAGAGGAGAGTGTCATTTGAAAAAAGGAAAGATAGCGGCGGTCATTGTTGCATATACGGTTTTGCTTGCAACGTCTGTACATACGTATAAAAAACAAATTGATCATCCTATTATGAGTGATGTAGGTAAATTGCTTCCGACAAAAATAAAACGTGTTGAAAGTGCTACGGAAGAGCGCTCGTTAATAAAATTAGTGCGAGATGCAAAAGTTTCAGGAGAGAAAATTTCCATTGCAGGCATGCAACATAGCCAAGGAGGACAGACATATTATCCAAATGGCACGATGCTCGATATGAAAGGATATAATAAAATATTAGAATTTGATCCAGAGAAGAAGCAGATTACAGTTCAAAGTGGTGTCACGTGGAATGATATTCAGAAGAAAATAAATCCATATGGCCTTGCGGTACAGGTCATGCAGTCTCAAAATATTTTTACTGTTGGTGGTTCATTAAGTGTAAATGTACACGGGCGTGATATTCGTCATGAGGCACTAATTGATACAGTAGATTCATTTAGATTGTTAATGGCAGATGGTACGGTACGTAATGTAAGTAGAGAAGAAAATGCAGAGTTATTTCCATATGTCATTGGGGGTTACGGTTTATTTGGAGTTATTTTAGATGTGACGCTGAAGTTAACAGATGATGAATTATATGAAATGCACACGAGAATGATAGATTATAAAGAATACGTATCTTATTTCAAAGAGAAAGTGAAAAGAGATGAAAATGTTCGTATGCACTTAGCGCGTATTTCTGTTGCTCCAAATTCATTTTTAAAAGAGATGTATGTGACAGATTATACTTTGGCACAAAATCAAAATATGAGAGAAGAGTACAGTGAATTAAAGGAAGAAAATATTATAGCGGTACCGAAATTTTTACTTGGGTTATCACGTTATAGTGATTGGGGAAAGAATACGTTTTGGGATATACAAAGAGGTTATTTTGAACGTACAGATGGAAAGTATGAGACGCGTAATAATGTTATGAGATCAGATAGTGCTTTTATGGAATATGAAAATCCAAATAGGACCGAAGTGTTACAAGAATACTTTGTGCCTATAGATGCTTTCACGGAGTATATAGATGATTTACGTAACGTATTAAATGAAGAAGAGTTTAATTTACTCAACATTACGATTCGTTACGTGGAAAAGAATGAAAATGCAGTTTTGTCCTATGCGAAAGATGATATGTTTGCGCTGGTTCTTTTGATTAACCAGGGACGCTCAGAGAGTGAGATAAAGAAAACAGAGGATGTCATTCGGAAGATGATTGATGTTACTTTAAAGCATAACGGTAGTTACTATTTGCCGTACTATTCTTATCCAACGAAAGAGCAGTTAAAGAGGGCATATCCTCGTATTGAAGAATTTCTCAAGAAAAAGAAGGAAGTAGATTCAGAAGAGAGATTTGTGAATTTATTTTATAGGGAGTATACGAAATGACATATAGAAGATTTCTGGCTTCGCAAAGTATCATCATGATGGCAGGAAGTATGGTATTTCCTTTTTATATATTATTGCTTCGAAACATTGGAAATAGCTTCTCGCAATTTGGCTGGGCGTATGGCTTATTTGCTTTAACATCAGCACTTGTATATCCACTAGTGGGAAAGATATCTGATCAAGTAGGTGATAAAAAATTATTAATCATATACGCTTGGTCCATGGCAATCTTAATGCTTTGCTTTCCGATTGCCACGGAAGTATGGCATGTGTATATTCTTCAAATTGTAATGGGAGTTTTAGGTGCTGTGCAGCGTAATACTGAGAAGACTTCATTAGCACGAAAGGTTGCGCAGGAAAAGGCTGGTTATGAGATTGGAAAATACCATGTGTGGACATCCATTGGCGGAGCAGTAGCGGTTATTGCCACGGGATATTTAGTAGATTTCTTTACGATTGGTACAATTTTTTATATTGCATCTATTCTATATGTAGTGAGCGGGATTGTATTAAGTAGTAAAAAAATATAACTATTCCTATTTTCACCTTAATACCCTTTATTTGTTATACTAAAAGGGAATACAAAAGAAAAGGGGACAGTGCCTTTGATGAAATTTGTAGTTTTAGCTATTCTTACTTTGTTTTTGATTCCATGGACAAGAAGTAGTAGTAAGCTTCGAGCAGTGGATAAGAAGGGAGATAAGAAGGTTGTAAAGGGTAAGAAATCATCTATTTTAGTTATTCCTGTTTTATTTTGGATAGGTATTGCAATCTATGAATACTTTTGGCTAATTGATGATCGGGTAGACTCGATTCTTACTCATTATTCTGTTGCAGTAGCAATTTTAATTGGGCTTGTTTTATTTTCACAAGATCAAATAGGGAAATTAGAAGGTACATTAAAAGGACTTCTAATGTTTATTTTACTCGCAAGTTACGGCTACTTTGGTTATTTGCACGATATAGTAATCTCGCAAAAGAAATATGATTCTGTTGTTAAGGTAGAGAAAGATATTTCAGAGCCATTTACTGAAAATGACCAGCCGTTTACAGTGCCGCCAAAGACAGCGGAGAATAAGATGAAAAAAGTATTTGGTGATATTCCGAAAGTAGCTTATTTTGAGCTAGGAGAATTAACGCCACAAATGGTAAACGGCGAAGCTTTATATGTAGCGCCGATTGAAGTTTCAGGATTTTTTAAAGCGCGTAAAGCTGAGACAATTCCAGGGTATGTAACGATGTCAGGTACGAATCCTGATGCGGAAGCGAAACTGCACCTCGGTTATAAAATGAAATATGTGCCAAGCATGTTTTTTGGTAATAATTTAGAGCGTGTGGTAAGGCAAGCAGAACCAAATTTAATCTTTAAAGGAAAACCTAAATTTGAGGTTGATGATAAAGGAAAACCATATTATACAATGACGTATGGTGAATTTATTTCAGGAAGATCTGGATTTGAGGTAGAAGGTGTTGTCGTAGTAGATGCACAAACAGGTGAAGTGAAAAGATATGATAAAGGAAAGGCACCTAAATTTGTTGATGGTGTATTAAATCATGAGACTGCATCTACGTTAAATACGTACTTTGGTAAATATATTCACGGATTTTGGAATACGAAATTCTCACAAACAGATATGAAAATTCCGACTGAGTGGGGAACGAAAGAAGGCGTGACCCCGATCTTTGGTAAAGATGGAACACTGTATTATTTTACAGACTTTACTTCTCCAAAAGAAGGAGTAGATTCAGCCCTAGGCTATTCATTAGTAGATGCACGCACAGGCAAGCTATATTACTATAATGGACAAGAAGTAAAGGGGATTATGGATGGTTCAGCAGCTACAGAAGTAGTAGATAATTCCTTTAAGAGAGAGAAATGGCATGGGACAATGCCTGTCATTTATAACGTATACGGTAAACCAGCTTGGATTATTCCGGTTGTTGATGACGGAGGCCTAGTACGTGCACATACAGTTGTATATGCTGCTAATGCAAAAATATTTGCGACAGGTTCTTCGCAGAAAGAAGCGCTTGAGAATTATAAAAACGTAATGAGCGGTAATGGTGATACATTTAGACCAACCTCAACAGGAAAAGAAGCGCAAAAAGAAGGTATTGTACAACGTGTATATAAAGAAAAATCAGGTGAAAATACAATCGTGTACGTACTTTTAGAGAATGAACAAAAGGTATTTATGATACCGGTGAAGAAATTCCCATATGCTATGTTTACAGAAGTAGGAGACCCAATTCAAATTACATATTTAGATACGGGAGAGATGATGTCCTCAGTATCTAAATTTACGAATAGCAATGTGAAAAAGTAAAGCGATAGAATTTCTATCGCTTTTTTTACATTATGAAAGAGGAAAACGCGCTGTACTTGACGTATGTTTATGATGTAACTATAATTGTTACGATTCAGTTTGTATAGGAAAGGGTGAATTGAAAAAGTGAATGAAGTTAATCACGAAATATATAAACCTGTAAAGGCAAACAGGTTATGGATGATTCTTGTATTAGGAACACTTACGGCGATTGGACCATTATCTATTGATATGTATTTGCCTTCATTACCGAAGTTAACGGATGATTTGCAAACAGGTGCATCCCTCGCGCAGCTTACATTAACAGCTTGTTTGCTTGGGCTGTCAGTAGGACAATTATTTGTTGGCTCAATTAGTGATATTTACGGAAGACGCAAACCTCTTATTATTGCTCTTATTATTTATGTTGCTTCTTCTTTACTTTGTGCTGTTGCGCCATCTATTTGGACATTAGTGTTATTGCGCTTCCTACAAGGAGCTTCAGGATCAGCCGGGATTGTTATATCACGTGCGATGGTACGTGATATGTATTCAGGTTCTGAAATGACGAAGTTTTTCTCACTGCTTATGTTAGTAAACGGAGCAGCACCTATTTTGGCACCGATTATTGGGGGGCAATTATTACAGTTTACAACGTGGCGCGGTGTTTTCATCGTTCTTGGAGCAATTAGTGTATTCATGTTAATCTCAGCTACTTTTGTATTGCGTGAAACATTACCTCCTGAAGAAAGAGAAACGGGTGGTTTGTCAGGGACTTTGGCGACGTACGGAAAATTGTTAAAGGACCGTCTGTTTATGGGATATGCATTGTCACAAGGATTAGTAACAGCGGCAATGTTTGCATACATTTCGGGCTCACCATTTGTGTTGCAGAACATATACGGAGCATCACCACAGCAATTTAGTTTATTCTTTGCGATTAACGGCATCGGTATTATTATTGCTAGTCAGGTAACGGGTCGTTTAGCGGGGAAAGTGAATGAGAAGACATTATTTGTTGCTGGTATTATTATCGCAGCTGTTGGTGGCCTATCTTTACTACTGACAATCGTACTAGGAATAGGTTTAATCGGTGTTTTATGTTCGTTATTCCTTGTCGTATCAAGTGTCGGGGTTGTATCAACAACTGGGTTTTCATTAGCGATGAGAAATCAGAAACAAGCTGCAGGAACAGCATCAGCTTTATTAGGCTTATTACAGTTCATTTCAGGAGCTCTTGTTGCGCCGCTAGTAGGTATCGGTGGAAGTAATACAGCATTACCGATGGGGGTTGTTATTGCGCTTTGTGAAGTAGGAGCAGTGTTATGTTATCTATTTATGGCCAGAAGAAGTGAGAAGCAGTTTGAACTGCAGCAAAAACAAAATTTAGAGGCTTAACAAAAAAGAACTGATTCAAAGGGAATGTTTGAATCAGTTCTTTTTTTCATTTCTTTGAAATACCTCATACATATTATTCATGATCGTATCATATAAAACAGCAAGTTTATCCCACACCCAGCGATTACTATCGACTTCTTTTTCCCCACAGTCGATAATATCGGTATGGTCAGTAATTTTATACGCTTTTTTAACGATAATAGGAGCAATCTTCGGTATACGTGGGATTTCCTTTAAGGTATCTGCAAAGTTTCCAATGTAGACATGACCGATGATTTCGATTGTTAATGATTTATCCGATATATTGAGCACGGTATGAAATTGATTTGTATGTTGTTGTTTTAAATATTGAGCTAACTTAAATGGAGCATGCTTCTTCTTTAATACGCGGCGAAGGCTCTCTGTATTTTCGATATGAAGTGATTTTTCGCGAATAAGGACACGAATATCTTCTCCCATAAAAAGTATTGTGTTGTACATAGATGATTCTCCTTAAAACCTTACATATGTTTGCGTTATGCATATGTAAGTCTAGCATGGTTTGTTCTTTATGTGTGCTTACAGTTTTGTAAGATAATATGAAGCGACCTCCTAGATTATCAAGTCAGGGATTTTAACCCATAATAATGAATGAAAACATTATGAATGGGGTTATACCCTATGATAATAGGAGGCCACTATGGAAAATATAATCTATATTGGGATGGATGTCCACAAGGAAAGTTTTAGCTTATGTGCACTACACGGAACAACTGGGGAAATTGTAAGAGAAGCACGATGTGCTTCAAATGTATCTCTCGTAAAAAAATTCGTTGAGAAACTGAAAACAAAATATGGTGAAGATATAAAAATTAAAGCTGGATATGAGGCTGGTTGTTTAGGGTATTCACTTCATAATCTTCTTGAACAAAATGGAATTGATTGTGATATTTTAGCTCCCACAACAATGTACAGTTCATCAAAAAATAAAATGGTTAAAAATGATAAATTCGATGCCAAAATGATTGCTCTTAATTTAGCAAATGGCACCTATAAAGAAGTATATGTTCCAGAAGAAGAGGATGTTGCCGTGAAAGAGTATATCCGCATGTTAGGTGATTTTAAAACATCTTTGAAAAAAATAAAACAACAGATAAAAGCATTCCTTTTAAGGCATGGCTATGTGTATGAAGGGAAATCAAGCTGGACAATCGCTTATATGAAATGGTTAAAGAATCTTGATCTACAAGGATTATTCAAAGAAACGTTAGGCGAATACCTATTACAGTATGATGTTCTAGTCGATAAAATTGAGCGGTTCAGTCTGAGATTAGAAGAATTATCTCATCGTGAAAGGTACGAAGAACCAATCGCAAATTTAAGATGCTTAAAAGGTATAGATACAACATCGGCAATGACTGTTCATGTGGAAATTGCAGACTTCACTCGTTTTCCCACGGCTAAAGCATTTATGGCTTATGTAGGATTGACACCAAGCGAAAGCTCAAGTGGAGAAAAAATCAGTCGACGTTCGATTACAAAACAAGGAAATTCGACCGTTAGGTCTACTCTTGTAGAATGTGCAAATGCGTTGGTAAAAGGAACAATCGGATTAAAATCGAAGCGAGTGAAAGCAAGACAAAAAGGGCAACGAAGCGAAGTGATTGCTTATGCGGATCAGGCTGTAGAAAGGTTACAAAGAAAATATTATCGCATGATATATCAAGGGAAACCTAGAAATGTTGCCGTTACAGCTATCGCAAGAGAACTGGGGTGTTTTATATGGGGATTAGAAACAGGTAAAATTCACCGAAAATAAAGAGGGAAGGATATGAAGTTGATTGATTCATTCATAGTTAGAAACCAAAGGTATCAATTGATGGCATAGATGAGCTTCAGAGATAGTGAATTACAGGTCTGGCTATCTATGACTCACCTCTTCTGGCATGGCTGAAATTCTGATAAACAAGCTATTTATTAGAATTTGAAAAGGTGTGATCCACGCAGTGAGATTATAAGAGCCTAACGACGAACCATTAACCTGAGGTAACCAATCCACGAATAACAGAGTGGTTAACTGTCGATAGATCTTATTTCTGAAGCTTTTGTATGCCATCAAGAAAAATATTATGGGTGAAAAACTATTGACAAAGGTCACTTCATAACAGGTGAGTAGTAAAGCATTGCAAAAGTTATTTGTATAAAGTGACGATACTGTGACAAACATGTTGGTATATATATTACGATGTCGTCTTAAGTGTAAAAAGTAGGGCGTTCTCGGTATAATAACAAGTGGAGATAAAAGAAACTATAATGAGTAATAGCTGTAGATAAAAGGAGAAGAAGAGATGAAGAAGGTTTTGGGTATTGCTGTAATGGGAAGTATGCTCCTTCTAGCAGGGTGTAATGGAAATAAAGATACGAAAGAAAAGGTAGAGCAATCTACTGAACAAACAGAAGAGATGAAAGAATACCGTGCAGTACATGAAAAATACGATATAAAAATCAATAAAGAAATTAATAAAGCACTGCAGTTATTTGAAGTGGCAAAAGAAAAGGGCGGTAAGGAAATAACGAATGCTACATATAAAGAAGATGTGCAAAAGGTAACAACTAGCATGTTAGAAGATATTGATCATATACGTAAAGAAATTCGTGTTCCAAAATCGAAAGAGCAAGAACATGAGGTATATGTTGGTTTCTTGAATGAATCAGAACAAGCAATGAAAAAATTACAGAAGTTAGCTAAAGAAGAAGATTCATCGTTGATTCGTGATATAGAAATTAATTTTGCAACAGCATCGACATACTATAAACGTTTTCAAGCAGAAACGAAAAAATAACCTTGCCTATGCAAGGTTATTTTTTCTTCTTGCCATCTCCATCTTCATCCTCGGATACTAATATCTTCTGTTCTTCGTGAAATTCGGAAATAGTTTGCCCGGTAATATTATCGAAAGGGGTATAAAAAGAAGTGATACTTTTCTTTTTGATGAAGAGTTTGTAGAAGCCGATGATGACAAGTATAACGATTGTTAAGGGTAATCCTATAGTAGCTAGAAGTAAGGGGTCCATCTTATAACTCCTTTCATATCTTTTTTTATTATAAGCGAAATACGATATAGATAAATAAAAGTATTAAAAACTGATTTTTCTAAATATATCCAATTTGATTGACTTTTCATTTTTTCAGAATTATAATTCGAAATATACAATTTGAACCAAATAATAATATAGCAATTTACTTATCCAGAGAGGTAGAGGGACTGGCCCTATGACACCTCAGCAGCGGGTTCTGTAATAGGAACACCGTGCTAATTCCAGCAAGCAAGTCTTGAAAGATAAGTGATGGGCCTTTGTTTATTAAGCCTTGATCTTATTTTTTAAGATCAAGGCTTTTTGTATTCTAAAAAGAGAAAAGGGAGTAATGGAAAAAGTACGTTTATAAAACTAAGTAAATATATGTGTTTAGGGGGTTATTGGGGTGTATGTAATTAAAAAATTATCAGTTATGGTGTTCACGCTATGGGTTATTACGACGGTGACATTTCTAATTATGCATATTATTCCGGGGGATCCATTTTCATCAGATGCAAAAATCTTTCCTGAAGAAGTGATCCAAAACATGAGAGCGAAGTATCACCTTGATGAACCGTTATGGAATCAATATGTTGCTTATTTAGACGGCGTAGTTCATTTTGATTTTGGTGAATCTGTTCAATCAACCGGGCAAGGTGTATCAGAAATTATAACAACTGGTTTTGGTCCATCAGCAATTATTGGTTTACAAGCACTTATTATTTCATTGCTAGTCGGAATTGCTGCAGGTACATTTGCTGCTCTCTATCATGGGAAGGTAATTGATTACGGTGTAAGTTTACTTGCCATCCTCGGTATTTCTATTCCGAGCTTTATTTTAGCACCACTATTTATACAAGTATTGGCTATTCAATTCGAGCTCTTACCAGTAGCTGCTTGGGGTACATTTGAACATACGGTATTGCCATCCTTTGCATTAGCGTTAGGACCAATCGCAGTGATTACAAGATTTGTTCGCTCTAATATGATCGAAGTACTGCAGAGTGATTATATTAAGTTAGCGAGAGCGAAAGGTATACCGATTAAGAAGATTATTATAAGACATGCTCTTCGAAATGCAATTGTTCCGGTACTTACATTTGTTGGACCATTAATGGCGGGACTTTTAACAGGTACTTTCGTTATTGAAAAGATTTTTTCAATTCCTGGTCTCGGAAAATATTTTGTAGATAGTATTTTTAATCGAGATTATCCAGTGATTATGGGAACAACCATTTTTTATAGTGCACTTTTAATTGTATGTATTTTTATTACAGATATTATTCATCGTATTGTTGATCCACGTATTCGTTCTATTACGTAAGGAGGGGGATGTTTAGATGGGAGCTTATGAAATTAATGACCAGTTATTAACAAATGAAGAGAAGAAAGAATTAACGATAAATAAAGATCAGCAAAAGATTAGCCGAAAGAAAGAAGTGTTTCGTAAGTTTGTATCGAATCCAATCGCAGTTTTAGGATCAGTGACGTTATTACTCATTATTGTTTTCTCACTTGTTGGTGAAAGTTTAACGCCATTTACTGCGAGTGAACAAGTAAAAGAGGCAACAAACTTACCACCTAGTAGTGAGCATTGGTTCGGAACAGATGATTTGGGAAGAGATATATGGGCACGTACTTGGGCTGGCGGGAAAATTTCATTAACAGTTGGATTAGTGGCAGCTGCTCTTGATATAGGACTTGGTGTGCTAATCGGAGGATTTAGTGGATATGTGAGAGGGCGCAATCGCCTTGGGACATTAATTGATGAGTGGATTATACGAGGAATCGAAGTGTTATACGGTATCCCGTATTTATTAATTGTTATTTTACTATTAATTGTTATGAAACCAGGTCTTTTTACCATTATCATCGCCCTTGCATTAACAGGATGGATTGGTATGGCACGTCTCGTTAGGGCGCAAGTCTTATCTTTAAAACAAAGAGAGTTTGTTATTGCAGCGGAGCGATTAGGTACATCCCATATGAAAATTATATACGGGCATTTAATTCCGAACTTAACGGGCATTATTATCGTAAATTTATCATTTACAATTCCCGCAGCTATTTTCTCAGAATCATTTTTAAGCTTTATCGGACTAGGAGTGCAATCACCGGCAGCAAGCTGGGGGACGATGACGAATGATGCACTTGGGACATTATTGAGTGGAGAATGGTGGCAGCTATTCTTCCCAGCAATCATGATTGCGCTCATTATGTTCGCATTTAATGCGATTGGTGATGGTTTACAAGATGCAATTGATCCAAAAATCGTAAAACGGAATCGAAAGGAGAAAAAACATGGGACAGCTCTTATCTTTAGAAAACGTAACGTTAGCCGTTGAAAAAGAGAATAGTAACCAAGCAATTGTTAAGCATGTTTCCTTTTCTATTAGCGAAGGTGAAATAGTTGCACTTGTAGGAGAAAGTGGTTCAGGGAAAAGTGTTACAGCACAATCTATTATCGGCTTAAATCAAGAATCAATTCATATTGATGATGGAAATATATCTTTTGAATCAAAGGAATTAACGAATCTACAAGAATCAGAATGGAATCAAATTCGAGGGAAAGATATTTCGTTTATCTTTCAAGACCCACTTTCATCTTTAAATCCGACGATGAAGGTGGGAAGGCAAATTACAGAGGTGATTTTGCAACACGAAAAGAAATCGAAAAAAGAAGCAAAAGAAATTGCGATTAACTTATTAAATGATTTAGGGATACATGAAGCAGAGAAACGCTTTGAACAGTACCCACATCAATTAAGCGGAGGCATGAGGCAACGTATTTGTTTAGCAATCGCATTTGCCTGCCACCCCAAACTCGTTATTGCGGATGAACCTACGACAGCATTAGATGTAACAATTCAAAAGCAAATTATGGAGTTATTAAAGGAAAGAAAGGAAAAGCAAAATACGAGTATTTTACTAATTACGCACGATTTAGCACTTGTACGTGAAGTAGCGGATCGAGTAGTTGTGATGTATGGAGGACGTGTTGTTGAAAAAGGAACGATAGAGGAAGTGATAGGTTCCCCTAAACATCCATACACAAAAAGCTTATTACAAGCAATTCCGAATATGGATGATTCTGAAAAAGTATTACGTGCAATAGAAGGGACGACACCTTCCATTGAGACGTTAAATAGCTTTGGTTGTCCTTTTGTAAATCGTTGTCCAGTAGCGATAAAAGAATGTATTCATCGTTTCCCAGAGAGAACAACATATTCCAAGGAGCATAGTTCACATTGCTGGCAACATGTTCTGGAGCATAATAAAGCGAAATCAAAAGAGAAGGTGAATGCCTCATGACGACAGATTTAATTACTGTAAAGCAAGTAACGAAAACGTATGGAAGTAAAAATAAAGAAATCGCAGCGTTAAAAGACATATCACTTTCTATCCCGAAAGGAACAACGCTTGGCATTATTGGAGAAAGTGGTTCAGGAAAAACAACACTTGGTAAGCTCATAGCTGGGATTGAGAGCCCAACGTCTGGTGAAATTGATTATAACGGTCAAGTCGTTCACAAGTTGAAGGCAACTCATAAACGTGATTTCTTACAGAAAGTACAGTTTATTTTTCAAGATTCCACAGCAGCATTAAATCCGCGCTGGAAAGTACGCGATAGCGTAACGGAAGGCTATATTTCATTTGGTTTAGGTGATAAAGGATTGAAAGATAAAGTAGCAGGTGATGCGCTAGAGCGTGTTGGGTTAGATAGACGATATATTGATCGCTATCCGCACGAATTTAGCGGAGGACAACGTCAACGAATTGCTATTGCAAGAGCGTTATTGTGTGAGCCGGAAGTATTAATTCTTGATGAACCAATTTCGGCATTAGATGTTTCGCTTCAAATCCAAATTGTGCACTTGCTGCAAAAAATTCAAAAGGAACAAGGTTATACATATTTATTTATCGCGCACGATTTACCGATGGTTCACTATTTATGTGAAAAAGTAGCTGTCTTATACAAAGGAGAACTTGTTGAATTTGGAAATACGGACGAAGTATTCCGTAATCCACAACATTCTTATACAAAAACACTATTGGCATCAACACCAAAAATTTCAGGTTAAAGGAGAATGTAGGATGAAGAAGTTTTTACTGTTTGTCATTATGACTGTTTTAGCAATTACTTCTGTCGCTTGCGGTAAGAAAGAGACACAAAAGGCGAGTGCTGGTAAGGGAGAAGGAGATCGATTAGTAACGAATATTGGTAGCGATCCATATACACTTGATTCCGCTATTGCGACAGATAGTACTTCAGGTTATGTAATTGGACATTTATTCTCAAGCTTATATACGCAAGATAGTGATGGAAAATATCAAAATGAATTAGCAGAGAAAGAAGAAGTAAATGCTGATGGAACTGAGTATACAATTCATTTAAAGAAAGATATTAAATGGTCAGATGGTTCTCCTATTACAGCAAATGATTTTGAATTTGCGTGGAAGCGATTATTAAATCCGAAAACGGGTTCTATGAATGCGACAGAAATGTATTTTATTAAAGGGGCAGAGGCATACAATACTGGAAAAGGTGAAGAAGGACAAGTTGGTATTCAAGTTGTTGATCCTCAAACATTAAAGGTAACACTTGAGCACCCAGTGTCTTCCATTAAACAAAAATTAGCAAGCTCATTATTCATTCCATTATCAAAAAAATCAATTGATGATAATAATAAATTAAAAACAGATCCAAAAGAGTTAATTACGAACGGACCATTCACATTAAAAGAATGGAAGCATAATCAGGCTATTACGGTACAAAAAAATAAAGAATACTATGATAAAAAGGTAACATTAAAAGAAATTGAGTTTCGTATTATTCCAGATTCTAAAACAGCGTACCAATTATACAAATCAAAAGAATTAGATTTACTAAGTAGTTTACCGCAAGAAATGATTGAGAAAGAAAAAGGAAATAAAGAATATAAACGTGTTGCAGGATTTTCATCTTATATTTATTCGTTTAACGTAGAAAAAGAGCCGTTCACAAATGCGAAAGTACGTAAAGCATTCTCATTAGCAGTTGATCGTAAGTTTATTGTTGAAAAACTGTATAAAAACAATGCACAAGAAGCAAATGCATTCGTTCCAGAAGGAGCAAAAACACAAAGTGGGCGTGATTTCCGTAAAGAAAAAGGTGGTTACGTTAAATTTGATCCAGCAGAAGCGAAAAAATTATTAGAAGAAGGTATGAAAGAACAAGGCTGGTCTACATTACCTGAAGTAACATTAAAATTCACTACAGATACACAACATAAAAAAGTAGCAGAAGCAATGCAAGAAATGTTTAAGAAAAATCTTGGCGTAGATATTAAATTAGAAAATAAAGAGTGGAAGAGTTACATCGACACATATAAGCAAAGTGATTTCCAATTAGCTTATATGGGATGGGGCGGTTCTCTATTAGACCCAATTACTAAATTAGATTTATATGCAGGTGATGGTCCAAACAATTATGCAAAATGGCATAATAAAGAATTTGATGCTTTAGTGAAGGAAGCAGAAGTAGAACAAAATGAAGATAAGCGTTTTGATTTATTGCATAAAGCGGAAGATATTATGTTTACAGATTCACCATTAATTCCAATTATATTCCCGTCGGATTCCTATTTACAAAAACAAACGGTATCTGGACTTCAATATTATGTTGGATCTAAACCAGATTTAAGATATGCAAAAATAAAGAAGTAGGCAACCGCCTACTTCTTTATTTTATTTCTCTTTTATATTCTTTTTTCGTTCCATCAGAGAAGACAACTTCTAAATCGAATTTTTGATAGTCTTTATCAAGTTTGAACACGTTCACTACTTGATCGATTACTTCTTGATCAGGAGTATCTTTATCAAATTTTAATTCTTGTAGAAGTGGGCTTAATTTTGTGATAGCCTCGTCTCCTGTTAATTTTACATCTGCTTTATGATCTTCAATTTTTGCTTCCATTTTCTTGTCAGCTGCTACATTTTTATAGTCTGCTTCGTAGTCTTTCTTTGTATCTTGGTAGTCTGCCTTTAAATCGAATTCATTGAAGTTTAGTTTTAAATCTGCAGGAGCCTCATTTTTTGCTTCTTCAGTCGTCTTTTTATTAGAAGTTGTGTCTTCTTTGGCAGGAGCTTTACATCCTGTTAATGCAGGTACTAGCATAAGAGCTAATAAAACTGATAGTAGAATTCTCATTATAAATTCCTCCTTATGTAAATTCGTTCTATACAAGTTTTTCCCAAAAACATGTAATTATGTATGTGTTGAAAATAAATTATTATCCTGCAGTCACAAGGACTAATCCGCAATTTAAATCAAAAACGATTTGTATGTATATGGTAAATTGAAGTTGTGAGGGAGGGGCTAAAATGCATGAAGAATATAAAGAGATAATAAAAAAATCAATTGAATATATAGAGAATCACTTACATGAGGAGCTTACAACAGAAAGAGTGGCATCCCACAGTGCAGTATCGATGTACCATTTTCATCGCATCTTTCAAAGATATGTTGGGATGAGTGTAACAGATTATATTCGAAAGAGAAGGTTAACTCATGCTGCGCAAGTTTTAGTGTCAACGGAGAGAGCTGTTATTGATATTGCAGTGCAATACGGTTTTTCCTCACAAGAGGCATTTACGAGAGCTTTTAAAAGAATGTTTCAATTGCCACCAAAGAAATATCGAAAGTACTTTCAGTCATTTTATATAGAAAGAGAGGGTGTTTCAATGCAAAAAGGTATACCGAAAGGATGGATCTTAAGTGGAAGTCATCCTGCTGAATATGAGATGGGTTTAGATTATGAAGTTGTCCATCAAGGAAAAGTATCTGCATACATAAAAGCAAAAGAGAATGTTACGCATGGAGGATTTTCAACATTAATGCAAATGTTCCGAGCGGATAAATATGTAGGGAAGAGATTACGTTTTACAGCATTTATTAAGAGTGAAAATGTAAGAGATTGGGCAGGATTGTGGATGCGAGTAGATGGAAAAGATACAGAACCGCTCGCTATGGATAATATGCAAAATCGCCCCATTAAAAATACGAATAACTGGCAATCGTACTCGGTTGTATTAGATATAAAAGAAGAAGCACTTGGTATTGCATTTGGTGTTTTATTATCAGGAGAAGGTTGTGTGTGGCTAGATAGTATTCGATTTGATGAAGTAGATGAAAAAATCCCTTCAACAGATTTGGCAGAGAACTTTTATGAAACACTTTTAGAAGATCCGGTGAATCTACAGTTTGAAGAAGTAGAAAAATAAAAACAAGGAGAAAAGATATGCTCAAATATGTAAAACTAATAAGTATTAGTTTAGTAATATCGTCTTGTATTATGGGAATTAATTATTTAGTTAGCTATCTTTGGTCAGGGCATATACCTTCTTTGACGTGGAGAACATATTTGATGTTTGTGTTTATATTTATGATGAGTTTTGGTTCAATGCAAAAAGAAGGAAAAGAGGATTATTGACAATAGTCTTTTTCGCCTTTCTTTCATTAACACAAATGGTTGTAACTGTGCCACATGAAATGCTTTCTAAAACATATCAAACAATTAGTGAATTATTTCCTGCAACATATGCAGCGAATGGCTATTATACAATAATATTTGGAGGAGTTAGTTTAGAGAGAAATATTATTTCATTATTAGTTATTGTATTGGTTACACAATCAGTAGCAGTGATGACTTTAGCTATAAAAGGAATGGTAAAGGGAAGAAGAAGCTCTGTAGTTAAAGAAGTATAAAATAAAAAGGTATCCTCGGTGGGATACCTTTTTATTAGCACTTATTATTTTGTAACTTCTGTCCACTTGTAGTTAAACTCACCACCGAAGTCAGTTGTTACAAGTCCTTTAATGAAAGAGCGTTGTAAGTAAGAACGGCCTTGTTGGTATAAAGGAGCGACAGCGCCGTCTTGTAATAGAATTTTTTCAGCTTGCTTCATTGCTTCAAAGCGTGCTTTTTCATCGCCAGCTAAATCTGTTTTCACTTTATGAATTAGCTCATCGTACTCTTTGTTAGAGTATTTATCGAAGTTATAAGCACTATCTGTTGTAAATAAATCTAAGAATGTAATTGGATCAGCGAAGTCAGGGCCCCAGCCGTCAATACCAATTTCATAGTCACCACTTAATAGTAGTTTTAGCTGTTGTTTACGTGGTTGTGGTTTTAAATTCACTGTTAATCCATCTAGGTTCTTTTCTAATTCACCTTTTAAATATTCACCAGTCTTTTTAGCTAAAGCATTGTCACTTGTTAATAGTTCGATTGTTACTTTGTCAGTACCAAGTTCTTGTTTTGCTTTTTTCCAGTTTTCTTTCGCTGTTTTCACATCATCCTTGACTAGATTTCCATTTTCTTTACGGAAGTCATTGCCTTCTGGGCTCTTTGCAAATTTCGCAGGAACCATTCCTTCAGCTGGAACAGCGCCGTTATTTAAGATTGTTTCTACGTAAGCTTTTTTATTCATTGCGCCGTTAATAGCAAGGCGTGCATGTTGATTTTTTAATGTTTCATTTTTCTGATTTAATCGTAAGAATTGAATACCGACTTCAGCGCGTTCTTTGAAGTTTGGATCGCTCTTATATTTATCAACAAACTCTGCAGTTAAAGCAACACGATCAATTTGTCCTGAATCATATAAGTTCACTTCTGTAGACTTATCTTTAACGACATTGAAGTTGATTTCTTCTAATTTTACAGTTTTAGCATCCCAATAGTTAGGATTTTTCTTCAATTGGAAGCTTTGTTCATGTTTCCAGTTATCTAATGTGAAAGCACCGTTATAAATTAAATGATTTGTTTCTAAACCATATTTATCGCCTTGAGACTTTAAGTACTCTTCATTAATTGGTAAGAATGTTGAGAATGTAGTTAAGCTTAAGAAGTAGGGAACAGGACGGTCTAGTTGTACTTCTAACGTTTTATCATCAACAGCTTTGACCCCTAGTTGATCAATTGGCAATTGTTTTTGGTTTATTTGTTTCGCATTCTTTATATCGAAGAATAAGAATGCGTATTCAGCTGCTGTATCAGGATTTACGGCACGTTGCCAAGCGAAGGCAAAGTCCTTTGCTGTAACAGGAGTACCGTTTGACCATTTTGAATCACGGAGATGGAATGTATATTTTGTTTTATCGGGACTAATGTCAACCGACTCAGCGACACCAGGAACCGGTTTATTATCTTCTCCCATTGCATATAGCCCTTCAAAAACATTACGCATTACGTTCATGGATTCCCCATCCGTTGCTTTTGCAACATCCATTGTTGGAATTTCTGAAGCGAATGATAAGTTAATTGCCTGTTTATCAGGTGCTTTCGCTCCGCTTGCATTATCTTTATTCCCCCCGCAAGCAGTTAGTAATAGACTTGCCCCTAAAACAGATGCAACAACAGGTGCAACTTTTTTCTTCATTGTTCGTTCCTCCCTAAATGTGTTGTTCGTAACGTCATAATGTCCGTGTCTTGAAGTAGCTATAGAAGGAGATAAAACCTATTATAAATATTTGTTTATAGGTAATCAGGTGTTCTATATGTATATACATGTGGAACTATAATCTATCGTTATATGTTTCAACGTAGTAGACATTATATTTTGATGGTGAAATATTTTGTTTCTTTGATTATTTAGAATATTAACACTGAAAAGAGCTATATGTCAATAATAAAAATAGATTGTTAATTTCTCAGAATAATATATTAAAAAAGCAGATTCTCATGTGTGAGAGAACCTATTTTTAATATATTTTGCTAAAAAAACAATTGGTGTGGGCTAATAATAAGTGGGGATGAAGAAACCCCCACTTATTAAAGTTTCACTTTATTTTTCAATTTTTGCCCACTTGAAGTTTAATTGACCTGCAAAGTCTACTTGCACAATTCCTTTCACATAAGAACGTTCTAAATAAGATTCGCCTTTTTGGTAAAGAGGAGCGATAACAGAGTCTTTAAATAATATTTTCTCGGATGCTAGTAATGCTTCCCAGCGAGCTTTTTCATCACCAGCTAAAGTTGTTTTCACTTTTGCTATTGTTTCATCGAATTCCTTATTAGAGTAATGATCTAAGTTATAAGGGTTATTCGTTGTAAATAGCTCAAGGAATGTAATTGGATCCGCAAAGTCAGGGCTCCAGCCATCAATTCCGATTTCGTAGTCACCTTTTAATAAAAGCGAAACTTGTTGCTTACGCGGCTGAGGTTTTATATTTACTGTTAATCCATCTAGATTCTTTTCTAGTTGTCCTTTTAAGAATTCACCAGTTTTCTTATCAAGGTCAGCATCACTCGTTAATAATTCTAATGTTATCTTTTCAGAACCAAGCTCTTGTTTAGCTTTTTTCCATAACTCTTGTGCAGATTTTGTATCAACTTTTGTTAAATCGCCGTTTGCAGTACGGAAGTCTTTTCCTTCAGGTCCTTTTGCAAAGTTTTTTGGAACGAGACCAAATGTTGGTGTAGAGCCATCATTTAATAACGTATTTACAAAGGATTTTCTATCAATTGTTTGATCAATTGCTTGGCGTGCAGAAACGTTTTGAAGTACTTTGTTTTGTTGATTCATACGTAAAAATTGTACGCCTACGTTTGGACGTTCTTTAAAGTTAGCATCCTTTTTATATTTATCGACGAAGTCAGATGTTAGTTTTATACGATCTAATTGTTTTGACTCGAATAAATTTACTTCTGTTGATTTTTCTTTTACGACATTAAAATTGATTTCTTCTAGTTTGACAGTATCTTTATCCCAATAGGTAGGGTTCTTCTTAAATTTAAAGCTTTGTTCGTGCTTCCAATCGCTTAGTGTAAAAGCTCCATTGTACAAGATTGTATTATCTTCTAAAGCGTACTTATCACCTTGTACTTTAAAGAATTCCTCATTAATTGGTAGAAATGTTGGGAACGCTGTTAAGCTAATAAAATAAGGAACAGGACGCTCTAATTCTACCTCAAACGTATGGTCATCAACTGCTTTTACACCAAGTTGGTCGGCTGGAAGTTCTTTGTTGTTAATTTTTGTTGCGTTTTTAATATCAAAGAATAAAAATGCATATTCAGAGGCTGTTGCTGGATCTACGGCACGTTGCCAAGCGAACACAAAATCTTTAGCTGTAACAGGAGTGCCGTTTGACCATTTTGAATCTCGCAAATGGAATGTGTATTTCGTTTTATCGCCACTTACTTCATGAGTTTTTGCAACACCAGGAACAGGTTTGTTACCTTCACCAAGATTATACAAACCTTCAAATACGTTTCTCATTACTTGACCAGAATCAGTATCTGTAGCACGAGCCGTATCCATTGTTCGTATTTCAGTAGGTGAAGATAAGTTTAAAACCTGTTTACTAGGTGCCTCGTCTTTTGCATTTGCTCCGCTTGCTTCGTTTTTATAACTACCGCAACCAGTTAATAAAATACTTACTCCTACAACTGATGCAATATCGGGTACAAACTTCTTTTTCATTTGATTTTCCTCCTAAATAATTAAGTTTGGATGATGATGAGGGAAATGAAAAATAAAAAATCCCTCTTTTCATATTGAGAAAGAGGGATTTTTACGTACAAGTTATGCACCCGTATATAAACGAAGTCCCTCATTCTATCTTTCAAGCATAAAGCTTGCAGGAAGTGGCACAGTATTCAAAATGAACCTGTTGCCGAGGTTTCAAAGGGCCAGTCCCTCCACCTCTCTTGATACAATGAGTAAACGAATAAATTTTATTAATTTTTGTGTTTCTTTGATAATTCAAAATCTTACACCTTGAATAATGAAGTGTCAACTAAATGAAATATAGTTTAAATTTTCAGTTTTCTTAAATGAAAAAACCACTGCATATGGCAGTGGTTTTTCTACTAGAAGTTAAAGTTATCTGGATCTGGACCAACGCGACGATCTTCATTTAAAGCTTGAATTGATTTCATATCATCAGCACTTAATTCAAAGTCGAAGATGTTTGCATTTTCAATAATGCGATGTTCTTTAATTGATTTGGGAATTGTTACAACTTCGTTTTGTAAATCCCAACGTAAAATAATTTGCGCAGTTGATTTATTATATTTTGTCGCAATTTCTTGTAACGTTGGATTATCTAGTAGTTGTCCTTGCATTAATGGTGACCAAGCTTCAAGCTGGATATTATGTTCTTTACAGAATGCATGTAACTCTTCTTGTGCTAAACGTGGGTGGTATTCCACTTGGTTGACCATTGGCTTAATTTCAGCAATTTCAAATACGTCTTGTAAGTGGTGAATGTGGAAATTACTCACACCGATAGCGCGAACACGGCCATCTTTATAAAGTGTTTCTAATGCTTTCCATGATTCAGTATATTTCCCTTTTACAGGCCAATGTACTAAATATAAATCTAAATATTCTAGACCTAATTTCTCTAATGTAGTTTCAAATGCTTGAAGCGTTGTTTCATATCCTTGATCGCTATTCCATACTTTTGAGGTAATAAATAATTCTTCACGTGAAACACCGGATTCACGAATCGCTTGCCCAACGCCTTCTTCATTTTGATAGATTGCTGCAGTATCGATGCTGCGGTAGCCATTTTTAATTGCTGCTTTTACAGAATCAATTACTTCTGAACCATCTTCTACTTTAAAAACACCTAAACCAAACCAAGGCATTTTTACACCGTTATGTAATGTTGTATAGTCTTTTAAACTTGTTAAAATCATATTATTTCCCCCTAGCTTTTTTGTTTGTTGCTTCTACTGCTTTTTGAATTGCCTCTGAAAAATTATATTCGTATAAAGTTTTGAGACCTTCAGCTGTGGAACCACCTGGCGTTGTTACTTGTTCGCGAAGGTTAGCTGGATTTTGCGTTTGTTCAAGCATAGAAGCAGAGCCAGAAATCATTTGAATGACAAGATGTTTTGCGGTTTCTTCATCAACTCCATAACTTTTTGTTGCTTCAATTAAGCTTTCAGCAAAGTAATAAAGGAAGGCTGGTGCACTTCCAGTAACTGCAGTAAGCTGATGAACTTCTTCCTCAGTACAAAGTTGCGAAGTACCAATACCTTTTAAAAGTAGTTGCAGGGTTTCTTGATGTATCTCGTTTACTGATTGTCCCATTGTATATAAGGAGATAGACTTTCCAATTTCAGCAGCTGTATTAGGCATAATCCAAGCAACAGGCGTGCCTTTTGGGAGTCTAGCTTCTAAATAAGATGGTCCAATGCCAGCTGCTACTGTTACGACTAGTTGATTTGATATTAACGGAGATAGCTCAGCTAATAACTCTTCATGAGCCGAAGGTGGCATTGCTAAAACAACCGTATCAACAGATGTAACATGCTGTTTCCAATCTGTTGTAGTAGACACATTATATTGATGTTGTAACTGTTTTAGCTTTTCTATGTTGCTTCGGTTAGAGACGATAATTTCTTCGATGTACTCTTTGCTTGTTTTAAGTAATCCGGAAAATATAGCTTCTGCCATACGACCGGCACCAATAAATAAAATTCGATGTTTAGTTAGCATATCCTTTATTCCTTTCTAGTAGAGATATGTTATAAAAACGATATCATCTTTAAGAGAATTTTGTAAAAAGAAAAGACTTACCGTAGATGGAATGGATAATGAGAAGGCGGAAATTCATGGTAAAGGAAAGAGCTATTCCTTATACTGGTGATAGGGAATTTATTACACATCTGGGGAGAGATAAATATGGTTAGAAGTCCACTTTTTTTACTTGTTTCTAGTATTATTTGTGTATTAGTTGGATTGTATATTCAATCGAGTTATATTGAAATTTTCGCATCAATTATGGGAATCATTAATGTTTGGTTATTAGCGAGAGAAAAAGTATCCAACTCTTTATTTGGCATGATTACTGTTGCGGTATTTCTATACATTTTTATTACACAAGGTTTATATGCAATGGCAGTATTAGCCGCTTTTCAATTTATATTTAATGTATATGGTTGGTATTATTGGATTGCACGAAGTGGGGAGGGCGAGGTAAAAGCAACAGTTCGTTTAGATTTGAAAGGGTGGACTTTTTATATAAGTTTTATGTAACTACTCAGCCACCTTTCGGTGTCTTTTTTAAATTTTACTAGTTTCATATGCCTCCCATTTGTAAATACTGAGTATATCAAACAGGGGAGGTGAATCTTATGGTCGATCGAAAAATTATTTTAGATACATATAAAAAAGGACCTGAAGCTGTTATTTCTTTATTTGAAGAAACATTTTCTAAGTTAGAAAAACGTATACAAGAACTAGAAAATGCTTCAAAAAAAAACTCCAAAAATAGTCATAAGCCACCTTCTACAGATGGTTTGGGTAAGCCCGTTACAAAAAGTTTGCGCAAACCGTCTCATCGTCAAACGGGTGGCCAGTTGGGCCACAAGGGACATACTCTTGGTTTGACAGCGACTCCAGATCATACGATTACACATTCTCCTACATATTGTACTTGTTGTCATACTTCCTTGAACCACGAGCCTGTAAAAGGGTATCGCATTCGCCAAGTGTATGACTTACCACCTATTCAGATCGAAGTGACAGAACATAAAGTAGAACAGAAAGAATGCCCACATTGCCATTCTATCCAAGAAGCCCAATTTCCTTCGACAGTATCTCGTCCTGTTCAATATGGTCCAAATATAAAAAGACTGATTCCCTATTTAACGCATTATCAATGCATTTCTTTGAAGCGAACAAAAGAATTCTTTCAGGATTGTTTTGGACATTCTATAAGCGAAGGAACCCTGGTAAATCATACACAGGCTTTCGCTTCTCAATTGCAGCCATTCATAAAAGAAGTAAAGGAAAAGATTCTGCAGTCTCCTGTTGTCCATTTTGATGAAACTGGTATGCGTGTAGAAAACAAAACACAATGGTTACATACTGCCAGTACACCGGAGGTGACATTGCAACATATTCATCAAAAACGTGGAAAAGAAGCAATGGATGCTGGAGAAATCTTGCCATCTTTTTCTGGAATTGCGATGCATGATGGTTGGAAATCGTATGATGCGTATACAGATTGTCGTCACGTTTTATGTAATGCCCATCTCTTACGAGATTTACAAGGAATTATAGATAGTACTGGAGAACAATGGGCACAACAGATGCAGAAATTTCTAACGCAAGCGTTGACGATGAAAAAGCAATCCGAAGGTACCATGCCAAAAGCGACGCAAAAGAATCTGTTTATTATGTATCAATCCATATTGAAAGAACAACAGATTCTTTCCACGAAACAAAAGAAGAAAGGAAAGCAGACGCCTTCTCAAAATTTATGGAATCGCTTCGTCAAGTATTCTGACAGAATTCTAGCGTTTTTAGAACATCCAGCCATTCCATTTGATAACAATCAAGCAGAACGGGATATTCGGATGACGAAAGTAAAACAGAAAGTGTCTGGGACTTTCCGAAGTAAGAAAGGCGCAGAATCTTTTTGTCAGATACGAAGCTTTATGAGTACCATGAAAAAACAAAAACAATCGGTCTTACAAGCGATAAACCAAGTCATAGAAACTAGAACGGTTCCTTGGAATAACACGACTTCATAAGAGAATTTCTCTATTTGGCATAGATTCTTTCTCTGATTGGAGTATTTTCTTTTCATGTTTTCGAATCGGAAACATGTATTTGGCCTGTTTTTTTATTTGAAGAAGCTGAGTAGTTACAGTTTTATTTTAGTTGCTTGGATTGGTTGGGGTTATTATCAAGTCCGTTATTTAGAGTCAACAAGTCCATATTTAGACGCTTTAAATGCCGTATTGGGACTAGTGGCTCAATTTATGTTAAGTCGAAAAATATTAGAAAACTGGCATTTATGGATTTTATATAACGTAGTTAGCATTGTAATTTATATTTCTACTGGTTTATACGTCATGCTAATATTAGCTATTATTAATCTCTTTATATGTGTAGCTGGTTTGCTAGAGTGGAAGAGCAATTATAAGGGGCAAGAACATACAAATAATTATATCTAGAAAATAATTAGAATTAAAAAACCCCTGAAGTACATATGCTTCAGGGGTTTACTAATAGAATATAAGATTATGCTTTTGTCATACCAAGTAATACAGCGCCGCCGATAATTAAAACACTACCTAGTGCAATAAAGATCAATTGACGTTTTGTTTTCTTTTCACCTAAGAATACAATCGCACCGAATGTTGAGATAACGATTCCAGTTTGAGATAATGGGAAGCTTGTTGCTACTCCAACACGTGGTAATGAAAGAAGTAAGAATAAGTTTCCAGTTCCCCATAGTAAACCAGACAAAGCATTACGGATTGCATATTTGTTAAATGGTTTATGTTTAGACGTCAGTACAACCGCACCAACAAACATACCAACTGCTTGTGGTAAAATAGCAGACCAACCATCGATATTATACCAACGAATAATAATTACATATACAAGATAGCCGAAAGTAGAAACAATTAAAGTAAGAAGTCCTTTTTTCAATTGTCCAGGTGGCTGAGCATTTTCTTTATCATCTAATGATGTGAATACAACACCAACTACGATTAATAGGATTGCAATCGTTCCCAGAATGATCGTTGTAGTAGTAGTCCACTCACGGAAAGCGATAACCCCAAAGATAGAAGTTGCAACAAGTTGCATACCAGTAGAAATCGTTACAGTAGTTGAAACGCCTAGTTTTTCAACTGTTTTTAATTGGTTTACTTGTCCTAAAGCCCAGAATAAACCTGAAATAAAACCAACAATTAAGATTGTCATTGTTAAAGCTGGTTGAGTAAATACATACATAATTGTTGCGAAGAATAGAGCACCGATTGTCATACCTACCGTTTGGCTATATGCACCACCGCCCATTTTTACGCTTACTAATAAGATGTTTCCCCATGCAATTGCAGGAAGAAGCGCTAATAAAATGTCCATTACAAGACTCCCTTCGGTTTGCTATACCAATATAGTTACATATCGTTCTAACGATCGGTAATGCCCCACTAATAGAGTAGAAGATTACCGATCGCTAAAACAGGATGAAGAATTCACGATATAAATGCGTTTTCATTTCTTCATTTTTTGAAACACCTCCATATAATAACAGGAAATTGCCTATTTTAGAAAGTGAATTCAAATAAAATGTATATTTTAATAAGAGGTAAAATTCAGTTATTTCCCGGTGGTATATTTTATTTCCTAAGAAATAAAGAAGCAGCTTCGAAAAAAGCTGCTTTAAGAGTTAGTAATTCTTTTATTAATAAGTTGAATACATAGTAGAAATACGAGTGACATACCGATAGTAATAACTACAAGTGTCCATGCGAGTTGCATATTACTTGCATCAATAGCCATGTAAATTGCAGTTGGGATTGTCTGTGTTTTACCAGGAATGTTCCCGGCAAACATAAGTGTAGCACCAAATTCACCGAGCGCACGGACAAAGCTCAAAATCATCCCGCTTAGTAAGGCAGGAAATGCGAGCGGAAGTGTAACGTGCAGAAAAACTTGATATTCACTTGCGCCAAGGTCACGAGCACTTTCTTCAATTTGTACATTTGCGATAGAAAATCCCGTTTTCGCTGATTGGTACATAAGAGGAAATGCAACAACTGTAGAAGCAATGATCGCAGCAGTAGATGTGAACATAATAGACTGCTGAAATAATGATTCAACCCACTTTCCGATCGGGCTGTTGTTTCCAAAGATGATAATGAGAAAGAAGCCGATAACAGTTGGTGGAAGTACCATTGGTAATAAAAATATGGTTTCTAATAGTACTTTATATCGCCATGAGGAGCGAGCTAGTGCTCGCCCGACAATTGTCCCTAAAATTGTAACGAGAATAGTGGCGCATGCAGCTACTCTTAAAGATAGAAAGACAGGCGATAAAATAGCATCAATGCTCATAGTAATTACGACAGGACTGTAAATCCATATTTTTTAAAGATAGATTGTGCATCTTTTGACTGCAAATACTCATAAAATGAAGTCGCCTCTTTCTTATGTTTAGATTCCTTTATAACACCTAAAGGATAGTGGATTGGCTCATGAGAAGTAGCTGCTGCTGTCTCACCAATCTTTACTTTATCCGAAATGAGAGCATCTGTTTTGTATACGATACCAGCATCGACATTCCCTGTTTCTACATATGTTAACACTTGGCGAACATCTTTTGTAAATACGACTTTATTTTGAACATCATTCCAAAGGTTTTCGTGTGTTAGAGAAGCCTTTGCATATTTGCCAGCAGGTACAGATTCAGGTGTACCAAGTGCAATTTTTTTTATTTTTTCATCTTTTAAATCTTGAATTTTTGTAAGAGAACTATCTTTTGGGACGACTAGAACGAGTTCGTTTCCAAGGAGATTTTTCCCCTCTTTTTCATTAATGAATCCTTTTTTTACAAGGGTTTGGAATTTATCTTCTGCTGCTGAGAAGAATAAATCAGCAGGTGCACCTTGTTCAATTTGTTGTTGAAGTGCTCCAGAAGCACCGAAGTTAAAAGAAAGTTTGATATTTGGCTCTTTTTCTTTATATTGTTTTTCGATTTCTTTTAATGCATCTTGTAAGCTTGCAGCAGCTGAGATAGTCAGTTCAACTGTTTTATCCTCTTTAGCAGCTGACTTTGTATGCTTTTCCCCACTTGTACAAGCAGCGCTAAATATAAGAAGGAAAGAAAGTATAAGTGCCCCGATGGAACGTAATATAAATTTATTCATAAAAAAATCCCCTTTCATTTTGACACATCTAATTATAACTAAATATAACTAAATATAACTAGTTATAATTGAATATAATTTGAACATATGTCTATTTTTAAAAAATAGGAGAAATATTCTTTTCTTTGTTACAATGAAAGGAGAAAGTGAGGAATCGTCTATGGATCATCATTCCTACACAACGGAAGAAGTAGCAAAGCGATTAAAAGTATCAAAATTAACTGTATACGACTTAATTAAAAAAGGAGAACTTCCTTCTTATAGAGTTGGTAGACAGATGCGCATTGATGCAGCAGATTTAGATCAATATATAAAGCAAATGAAAACAGGGAAAGTACAAGTTAATCCTGTGAAAAACGATGATAGTAGTATCTTGAACACGTGTATTATTAGTGGTCAAGAACTAACGTTAGATATGTTAGCTAAACGTATAGAAAATCGTTTGCCAAGTTCTAATGTTTTAAGAGCGTATCAAGGTAGCTTAACGAGTTTAGTGAAAATGTATCAAGGAGAAGGAAGTATCGTTAGTTTGCATTTGTTTGATGGTGAAACGGGTACATATAATATTCCTTACGTAAAACGTATTTTAGTAGGACAGCCATGTCTTATGATTAATTTATTGTCCAGAAATGTAGGGTTTTATGTTCAAAAAGGAAATCCGAAGAAAATAAAGACATGGGCTGACATATCCGGGTCCACTATAAAGTTTGTGAATCGAGAAAAGGGTTCTGGTATTAGAGTGTTAGTGGATGAACAATTACGAATCCGAAAATTAAATAAAGCTGATATTAGTGGATATGAATGGGAAGAATCGAATCATCTTGGTGTTGCCACGCAAGTTGCAAATGGAAAAGCTGATGTAGGAGTAGGTTCAGAAAAGTTTTCGCAAATTGTAAATGTGGACTTTATTCCAATCATGAAAGAACAGTATGATTTAGTAATTTTGAAGAATAAAGAAAATGAAGAGCTGATTGAAGTTGTGAAAGACATTCTGCAATCGGAAGAATTTCATAATGAATTAAATGCGATTGGCGGATATGATATTACGAAAACAGGTCAAATTGTATATGAAATAAAGTGAAACTTTAATCAGTGTGGGGGTTCTTCATCCCCCATTGATTATTAGCCTTCACCAATCGGACTTTAATGGGCAGCCCGACCCCCACCTAACTTCTTTGCTTTCGCTGAATTTTGAGGAGGGGGTCTTACTGCCCATTAAAGCGGGACAAACTAAAAAGCTGCTTGTCTATAAGACGAGCAGCTTTTTCTATATATAAAGGGGTTTGGGGAAACAAAGTGTTAAATAAGACCTTGAGCAAGTGTATAAATGAAAGCCGTAAGAAGAGTAGCTCCACTTGCAAGTCCGATAAAGTCTGATTTGTTGAAAGTAATGTTGTTCATTATAATCTCTCCTTATTTGTTTAATGTAGTTGCAACAGCTTTTGCATCGACAAGTGCGGATAGCACCATGCCCATTGTATTTAAAAATTTATTTGATTTCATATTGTTCATCATGCGTATCCGCTCCTTTTCGAATAGTTGTTGCCCTGCTTATGTCTTAATTATAGGGAATATGGATACTTCCAACTATCGAATTAGCTTACGAAAGACTTACACTTTTGTAAGAAAAAAAGACATTCATGTAAGAATGTCTTTCACAGCATATTGATATGATGATGGTCTTCAATTGTTTTTAAAAAACTACGCATTGAATTCGTCATATAGCTATCTTTACGGCGTATGAAAACCGTTGAAATACTGCCGTATTTTTCAGGGATTGCATGACAATGGACCTTACCTGCTTTAGAAAGATGATGGACAGCAGACTGTGGTACGAGTGTAATTCCGAGACCGAGTGCAACACTGTTTAATATTGTCTCTAATATATTGAATTCCATAATTCTTTTTGGTAGCAAACCTTCGTCTTTAAGCCAACGTTCTAGTTTGGAGCGGTATCCACATCCTTGGTTAAAAACGAGTAGAGGCGTTGTTGTAAATTCTTCTATATGAAAGGCTTTATTTTGTGTTATAAGCATTAATTTCTCTGTACTAACATTGTATTGTTCGATTAGTGGATGTTTAATAGGACCTGATATAAAGGCGCCATCTAATTGATGATCAAGTACTTCTCTAATTAATTCTTCTGTTAGACCCGCTTGTAATGATAAATCGACATTCGGATAGCTTTTATAGTAAGAAGATAAAATGGTAGGCAGTGTACTTACTGTTTCGACTGTACCGATTTTTAATATACCAGAAGGTGTTTCGCTATCTAAAAATACTTGTTTTAGTTCGTCGACATCTTGCAAAATTTTACCAACATAAACGAGCATTTTTCTTCCTTCAGCTGTTAAAGTCATTCCTCGTTTATGGCGGTAAAAGAGTGGGGTTTTTAATTCGTTTTCTAGTTGTTTAATACGTGCAGTTACATTTGATTGTACATAATTTAATTCCTTTGCTGCGCTACTTACACTACCCTGATCGGCAACGCTTTTAAAGATTTGTAAGTCTCTTAATTCCATTTTGTAATCCCCCTTGATGTTAACTATCATTATAAATGATAGTTAACATCATTTTGAATCATTTTACGTGATATATTTTTTCTTTTACAATTCTCTTTGTGCAAATAGAAAGAAACGGGGGATTGCGGTGAGAAGAGGTCAAATGATAATAGGGGCTTTGGCGTGTTTAATTGCGAGTATGTCATGGGGAGCGATGTTTCCAGTTGCTGATCATGCGCTAGAATACATAGATCCATTTTATTTTTCGCTTATTCGCTATGGAGCAGTGGCGATAATGCTGATTGTATTGTTGTTAGTGAAAGAAGGAAAACAGGCATTTTGTTTAGAGGGAAGAGGAAAGTTACTCGTCTTTTTTGGAACGATGGCATTTACAGTATATAATGTCCTCATATTTTTAGGGCAAATGTTAATGGGTAAGTCGGGTGTAATGGTAGCTTCCATTATGGAAGCACTTATGCCGATGATTTCTATTGGTATTTTATGGGGATATAAGCATATAAAACCGAAGAAGTATATGATAACGAGTATGGTTATTGCTTTTGTAGGAGCTGTGTTTGTTATTACAAAAGGTGACATGAGTTTCTTTGTAACATTGAAAGATAATATGTTCCCATTAGCATTTATATTTATTGGTGTTGTAGGGTGGGTTATTTATACGATGGGTGGTCAAACTTGTAGTGATTGGTCAACATTACGTTATTCTACGTTGACGTGTGTATTCGGTACGACTGTTACAGCGATTATAACGGTAATTATTACGTCGCTTGGATATATTTCAGTTCCAAGTATGGGAACGATTTCTATTGTGAAATATGATTTGTTATTCATGATGACATTGCCAGGTATTGTAGCGCTACTTGCTTGGAACTATGGTGTGAAAATTTTATCATCCATTAATGGGATTTTATTTATTAATTTTGTACCAATTACGACTTTAGCTATTATGATGATGCAAGGGTATCAAATCACAATGTTTGATATTATAGGGACTGTACTTGTTATTGCAGCGCTTATTCGCAATAACGTTTGCCAGAGAAAAGAAGAAAATATAAATAAGAGAGTTTTACAAGAAGAACAATTACGTCAAGCTGTTTAATAGGCAAATGGAGGATTTCACATGTTAGAAAGTTTATTGTTTTTCTTCGCCGTCGGAGTTGCCTGTGAGCTTGCAGCAATTAATCGAAATGGTCGTAAAAAGATAAAACAACAAGCTGAGCTGATACAGCTTTTAAAAGAATTGAAAGAAAGAAAAAATTAAAAAGACGACCGGGCATAGACGGTCGTCTTTTTCTATATAAAGGGGAAAGGGGACACAAAGTTATACAAGCGTAGCAGCGTAAATGAAAGCAGTAAGAAGAAGAGAGCCGCTAGCTAATCCTAAAAAATCTAATTTGTTAAAAGTAATGTTATTCATAATACATTCTCCTTACTTGTTTAATGCAGAAGCAACAGCTTTTGCATCGAAAAGAGCCGATAATACCATGCCCATTGTATTTAAGAAATTGTTCGTTTTCATTTTGTTCATCATATTGATCCACTCCTTTTCGAATAATTGTTGCCCTGTTTCTGACTTAATTGTATGAAATATAGTAAGAAGTAACTATCGAATTAGCTTACAAGAAAATTACACTTTTGTAAGAATTGAAATTTAACAATTCATCCTTAATTTTATTACCAACTCCTAAAACTTAGTGTTATAATTATTATAAGAATATGATTATACTTCGGATGTTTAGAAAGGAACGAAATAAATGTATAAACCAATTACATTTTTGTTGAAATATATATTTAAAACAGCTGGGAAAGTAGAAGTACAAGGAAGAGAAAAGCTACCAGAAGGTGGACCCTATGTTGTTGCATGTACACATACAAGTTTTATGGATGTATTAATGTTAGCTACAGGGATGTATCCAACTCAAATTCATTACATGGCCAAAAAAGAATTATTTGAAGGGAAATTCAAAAATTGGTTCTTTAAAAATGTAAATGCATTCCCTGTAGATCGTGCGAATCCAGGACCAAGTACACTTAAAATTCCATCACGTTTATTAAAAGAAGGAAAGGTAGTAGGGATTTTTCCGAGTGGAACAAGATCAGCGGAAGATGTTTCATTAAAAGCGGGTGCTGTGACAATTGCGATGCGTTCCAATGTTCCGTTAGTACCAGCAGCTTATGTTGGTCCATCAAGTGTAAAAGAATTAATAAAGGGGAAAAAGGCACAATTGATTTTTGGAGATCCAATTCAAATTGAGGCTGGAGAACAAATAGATCGAAAAACCGCTATGAAAATGATGACGGATCAATTAAATGAGAAGTTTGAGGAGTTAAAAGAAGCTTTGCAATCAAATCAAAAATAAGAAAAGACGACCGGGCATAGACGGTCGTCTTTTCTATTTCTATTTATAATAAAGGGGTAAAGGGGACACAAAGTTATACAAGCGTAGCGGCGTAAATAAAAGTAGTAAGAAGAATCGAGCCACTAGCTAGTCCTAAAAAATCTAATTTGTTAAAAGTGATGTTATTCATAATACATTCTCCTTACTTGTTTAATGTAGAAGCAACAGCTTTTGCGTCGATAAGAGCGGAAAATACCATGCCCATTGTATGTAAGAAATTGTTCGTTTTTATTTTGTTCATCATATTAATCCGCTCCTTTTCGAATAGTTGTTACCTTGTTTCTGACTTAATTGTATGAAATGTTGCGGAAAGTCACTATCGAATTAGCTTACAGAAAAATTACACTTTTGTAAGAGAAACGAATGAAGGTGTAATGATAAGAAGATTTGACATATGTTCATGAGATTTATTAAGTTAAAGGTAGAGATAATATGAAGTGACCTCCTAGATTATCAAGTCAGGGATTTTAACCCATAATAATGAATGAAAACATTATGAATGGGGTTATACCCTATGATAATAGGAGGCCACTATGGAAAATATAATATATATTGGGATGGATGTCCACAAGGAAAGTTTTAGCTTATGTGCACTACACGGAACAACTGGGGAAATTGTAAGAGAAGCACGATGTGCTTCAAATGTATCTCTCGTAAAAAAATTCGTTGAGAAACTGAAAACAAAATATGGTGAAGATATAAAAATTAAAGCTGGATATGAGGCTGGTTGTTTAGGGTATTCACTTCATAATCTTCTTGAACAAAATGGAATTGATTGTGATATTTTAGCTCCCACAACAATGTACAGTTCATCAAAAAACAAAATGGTGAAAAATGATAAATTCGATGCCAAAATGATTGCTCTTAATTTAGCAAATGGCACCTATAAAGAAGTATATGTTCCAGAAGAAGAGGATGTTGCCGTGAAAGAGTATATCCGCATGTTAGGTGATTTTAAAACATCTTTGAAAAAAATAAAACAACAGATAAAAGCATTCCTTTTAAGACATGGCTATGTGTATGAAGGGAAATCAAGCTGGACAATCGCTTATATGAAATGGTTAAAGAATCTTGATCTACAAGGATTATTCAAAGAAACGTTAGGCGAATACCTATTACAGTATGATGTTCTAGTCGATAAAATTGAGCGGTTCAGTTTGAGATTAGAAGAATTATCTCATCGTGAAAGGTACGAAGAACCAATCGCAAAGTTAAGATGCTTAAAAGGTATAGATACAACATCGGCAATGACTGTTCATGTGGAAATTGCAGACTTCACTCGTTTTCCCACGGCTAAAGCATTTATGGCTTATGTAGGATTGACGCCAAGCGAAAGCTCAAGTGGAGAGAAAATCAGTCGACGTTCGATTACAAAACAAGGAAATTCGACCGTTAGGTCTACTCTTGTAGAATGTGCAAATGCGTTGGTAAAAGGAGCAATCGGATTAAAATCGAAGCGAGTGAAAGCAAGACAAAAAGGGCAACGAAGCGAAGTGATTGCTTATGCGGATCAGGCTGTAGAAAGGTTACAAAGAAAATATTATCGCATGATATATCAAGGGAAGCCTAGAAATGTTGCCGTTACAGCTATCGCAAGAGAACTGGGGTGTTTTATATGGGGATTAGAAACAGGTAAAATTCACCGAAAATAAAGAGGGAAGGATATGAAGTTGATTGATTCATAGTTAGAAATCAAAGGTATCAATTGATGGCATAGATGAGCTTCAGAGATAGTGAATTACAGGTCTGGCTATCTATGACTCACCTCTTCTGGCATGGCTGAAATTCTGATAAACAAGCTATTTATTAGAATTTGAAAAGGTGTGATCCACGCAGTGAGATTATAAGAGCCTAACGACGAACCATTAACCTGAGGTAACCAATCCACGAATAACAGAGTGGTTAACTGTCGATAGATCTTATTTCTGAAGCTTTTGTATGCCATCAAGAAAAATATTATGGGTGAAAAACTATTGACAAAGGTCACTTCATAACAGGTGAGTGTATGGCTAATATTAAAGATATTGCAAAAATGGCGGGAGTTTCAGTTACGACTGTTTCGAGAGTGTTGAATGATCACCCATATGTAAGTGAAGAAAAAAGAAAAGCGGTTATAGAGATAGTTGAGAAATTGAATTACTCGCAAAACGCAAATGCTGTTCATTTATCAAAAGGAAAAACGAATATTGTTGGTGTGATTTTACCGTATATTAATCATCCGTGTTTTGATGCGATGGTGAGCGGAATGATGGAGACTGCGTTAGCGCATAATTACAGGGTGCTACTTTGCCAAACGAATTATAATAAAAAAGAAGAAATGAAAAGTTTACATATGTTAAAAACAAAACAATTGGATGGTCTTATTATTTGTTCACGTGCAAATGATTGGGAAACGATAGAACCGTATGCTTCTTACGGCGCAATAATTGCTTGTGAAGACAATGATATTTCAAACATCTCAAGTGTATATACGAATCATTCAGCGGCCTTTCAATTAGGAATGGATTATTTGATTGAGAAAGGTTATAAAAAAATTGGTTATTGTACGGGAAGAAAATTAGGGCCGAGTAGTCAAAAGCGTTTTGATGTTTATAAACAGCAATTGCAATCTATAGACGAAGAGGTTAATGAAGAATGGATTTTTACAGAATGTTTTACACTAGAAGATGGTGTAAAAGTGGCTCATAAGTTAAAAGAGATGCAGGATCTTCCTGAAGCATTAATAGTAGCAGGTGATGAAGTTGCGATTGGGGTTATGACAGAGGTTGAAAAATTAGGGATTCAAGTTCCTGAGGATTTAGCGATTATTGGCTTTGATAATCAACCTATCTCGCAAGTGTTACAATTGACAACTATTGATCAAAATTTAAAGGAGATAGGGAAAACTGCTTTTGAAATGTTGCATAGAAAAGTGAATGACGAGAGTTCTGAACAAGAAAAGCTGGAAATTCCATACGAACTTGTGGAACGCTCTACAGTTTAATCGTAATCCGTTATGTGTATAATCGCATAACGGATTATTTTTTTGAAATATCTTTGACAGGAAACGCGTTTCATACTTTATAAAGGAGTTAAACCGGTCTGTAATAATCCATGGATTCTTTTCAAGTGTTAATGCAGTGAATAGAATTTGGAGGAATATGCATGAATGAACTTTTATCGAGTATGAAAAAGTATGTAGATGATGATGAAAAGATTCTGGCTTTTGTGGTAGGGATATTTGAGAAGGATAATTTTATATTATCGTATCAACATGGGGTTTTTGTTGCCACTACTAGACGTCTCCTTTTTTACGGGAAATTTCCGTACTATTCTTCAACATTTAAAGAGTATTCATATTTGTATATAGATAGCATAGATTTTCATCCGTATTTTGAATTTACTTGTAGTCATGAAACCATTCGCGCTAAGTATATTCAGAAAGGGAATGTGGAGCGATTTGTCCGTGCAGTTAGAGCAAATATGAATAATTAATCAACCCTCTGTTTAAACATAATATTTCAATTTTCAAGAGGGAAAATGCGGAATAAAAACCACTTCTAAACCTCTAGGAGATAGTGATACAATGTCAAATGGGGGGAGGGTATGAACTATGGTTAATCAACGTATAAAGGAAATAACACTAATTACAATTGGTTCATTATTATTCGCAATTGGTATTAATTACTTTGCAATTCCAAACCGTTTATCGGAAGGTGGAATTATTGGTTTAACGGTTGTTACGTACTACTTATTTGATTGGTCACCAGGAATTGTGAACTTTGCTATAAATGCAATTTTACTAGCTGTTGGTTATAAATTTTTTGATAAGAAAACAATGATTTATACAATTTTAGGGATTGTAGAAACATCTTTGTTTTTATACGTTACAGAACATATTGAGTATCATGTAAATAGTGATACATTATTAGCAGCTTTATTTGCTGGTTTATTTGTGGGAATTGGATTAGGTTGTATGTTCAAAGCCGGAGGTACATCGGGAGGATCAGCAATCTTAGCTCAGTTAGCAAATCAATATTTAGGTTGGAGTGTAGGTAAAGGCGTACTAATTATTGATATTGTTGTAATTGCTGGTTCTGTATTTATAATAGGGCAAGAAAAGGCGATGTATACACTTGTGGCTGTGTTCATTGGAGCGAAGGTGATTGATTTCATTGTAGAAGGAATGGACACAAAAACGGCTGTTACGATTATTTCGAATCAACCAGATTTAATTCGTGAAGCTATTACGAAAAATATGACACGCGGTGTTACTGTATTAGAAGGGCGCGGCGGATATACTGGTAAAAATAAAGAAGTTTTATATGTTGTTATTAATAAACAAGAGCTTGTTAAGTTAAAACAAGTTATTAGCCGGGTAGATGAAGATGCTTTCGTTGTTATACATGATGTACGTGATGTACTTGGCGGTGGCTTTAAAGCAAGCTAAAAGGTGAACGAGTAAATTCGTTCACCTTTTTTAATTCTTACAAAAATGTAAGTGTAATGTAATGAGATTCAATAGTAGATTTTATTCCCCCTTTTTAAAATGGATGTATATATATCCTGCAGAGGAGGAATGTTTATTATGAAGAAAAAAATGATCACTACTATAATAGCGATGATAGTGATAGTAGTAATGTTACTGCCTACGAAACTTGGACCAGTTATCGATAAATATAATCCATTTTATAAGACGAAAGAATACTATACGGTTGTGAATACAATTGGTCAGCATATTGGTGATGAGTGGTATGAATATGAATTTATTGCATTCGATGAACGTGGTAGAGAGCAGAAAATAAAGAAAACGGTTAAGCATATGTTAAAGAGAGATGAAGCATTAAAGGTTTTTGCAAAAGGACGTTACGGTGAATCGATTGAAGAGATTGAGGTTGCAAATATTCCTATAAATGCGAAGAGCAAACTTTTAACGATGAGATAGTGAAATATACCCCCGGCTATTTTTTGTCGAAAATAAAAATACTGGGTAAGGGTATTTTTGAGATTAACAAAAAAGCCTTAGTCCATATAGACTAAGGCTTTTTTATTATATAAAGGGGAAGGGGGTACATTGTAGTAGCATGGGTGAAAGGTATAAGAAGAGTAGCTACTAGCAATGTAATTTGGTTATGTGAGTGTTCTTCTTATTTGGCTTACTTTCTAACTTTATTGTACGAAATATAAGTAAGGGGAACTATCGAATTACATTACACATAACTTACAAACATGTAAGCCTTCTGTAATGTAATTCGATAGTTAAAAGATAGTAATTTTCATATAGTGTAACTAGAAAGTCTCAATGTATTACTTTCTGTTTGTAATGAAGAATGAAAAACCAACTAATTTTTAATAATCCTCATCTGAATAAAGATGGGGATCCTTTTTTAAACCTTACAACATTGTAAGGTTTACGTAAGTTAATTCGATAGTAAATTTGTCATATTTTTTGCATAATAGATACAGATAGAAAAATAATTAGGGATCTAGTAAGAAGGGAGAAAAATGGGATGCGTAAAGAAGAAGTAGTGAAGTTACCAATTAAAGATTTCTGTAGCTACTTTACTGTTGCCGTAGTGTGTATTGGATTATTTGATATCATAACAAACTTAATTGTTAAATAATATAGATGCTAAAACAAGAAAGGAAGTCCTTTCTTGTTTTTTTTTATGGGGGCATAAAGATGAAATGGATTGATAGTCATATACATGTTGATCAATATAAGGATGAAGAGAAGAGCAGATTGCTAAAAGAGGTGGAAAATAGTAAGGAAATAAAGGGGCTTATTGCGGTATCTATGAATTATCAATCTTGTAAGGAAACGTTATCTTTAGCGAAGAAGTATCCCTTTATATATCCAGCGATAGGGTTTCATCCAGAGCAACAGATTCATAAAGAAGAGTGTGAACAGATTTATCAACTTATTGAACAGAACGCAGAGGAAATTGTTGCGATTGGTGAAGTAGGTTTGCCCTATTATTTGAGAAAAGAAGATGAAAGAATTGCTGCAGATCCATACATAGCTGTATTGAAAAAATTTATAGAACTAGCTAGTAAGTATAATTTGCCGATTGTATTACACGCAGTTTATGAAGATGCTGACATTGTATGTGATTTGCTAGAGAAATATAAAGTTTCACGTGCACACTTCCATTGGTTTAAAGGAAGCGATGAAACAATGAAACGGATGATGAGAAATGGTTATTATATTTCGATTACACCGGATGTTTTACATAAGGAGAAGATTAGAAAAATCGTTTCGTATTATCCGCTTGAATATATGATGGTAGAAACAGATGGTCCGTGGGAATTTCAAGAAGATGTTATAACGCACCCAAGAATGATTCGAGAGGTATTAAAGGAAATTAGTTCTATAAAAAACATATCCATTGATAAGGTCGCAGAAACAATATATGAAAATACAAGTCGATTTTATTTGAAAGGATAGGAGAATTATAGTTTTAATCATGTAACGGAAGAAGTAAAAGTTGAATTTATTTAATAAAATGCCACGGTTTGATATAGGACAAAAAACCACCAAGCGGTCCGCTCGGTGGTTTTGTATTAGGATTCTAATTTTTTCGCACGTTTTAATAATAAAAGAAAGACAATGATAACGAACCCCAGTATAAGGAAGAAGCCATATTGCTTTATATAATCAATTATGTCATTCGCACTGGTTGGTTTTTCAACGTGAATGCCGTCTTTATTCGTCGTAATATGAATATCTTTCATTTTTACTTCATTCTTTTCCTTTTGTAAATCAATCCATTCTATATTTGGAATACTTTCTAGATCCTTTAACACTTCTTTTAATGGTTTCGCACCTAAGTAAGGATGATAGAATGCACCAATAACTCCATCAGATAATTTAGAAACAGATAGAGCACGCTCTTTCATTTTAGCAGTAGTTTGTGGCGTATCTTCTTCAATAAATCCGACTGTTTCAGGCAATAGTTTCATTCCATGTAAAAATGATGGAGTACTTGTATAATATGGTGAGTGCATGGATTTCCAAGTTGTATCATTTAACTGTAGCTGTCCTACATAAGTTGAAAAGTACCTTGATAATATTTCATATCCTTTTTGAGACATCGTGTAATGAGGTGCTTCAAAGGCAACAGGATATAGTTTAGCATCTACAAGTTCTTGAATTCCTTTTTCGATATGATCTTTCGTATATTTTTCCTCGAATTCTTCCCCTTTTTTTACATATTGGTTATATGACTCTATATTTGGAAAGTCATCTTTTGTCTTCGGTTTTTCATGCTTCGGTTGGCGAATTGGTTGATCTGTTTTTACATCCCAAAATTCAAAGCCTTCACCTGTTTCACTGTCATAAAATTGGTGAGTATAACCATGCATAATAATTGCTGCACCATCATCTTGCATAGAGCGTAAAAGATTAACTAGTTCTGGTTTATCTTTTAAATGTATTATCTTTCCTGTATCTGGATCTTTATATACCGGAATAACAGTAATCATGTAAGGCATCTTTTTCTCTTTTAGTAATTCAGCAATTTCTTTCAATTGATTTATATCTGCTGCGGGGTGAACATCCTCAAGGCGTAAATAAGCTTCAACTTTATTTTTCGTTGGTTTTTGGCTGAAATAAGAAAATAACATTTCACCGACGTAATGAGACATCCAGTCAAAGAGGTTAGGTGTTGCAACATAATAAGATGTTTCATGCTGAACGATTAGTGGGTTAGTGTTATTTGAGCTTAAGGCGTTAGCAAGCACAGTTCCATTCGTATCAAATGATTGAATTAATCGTTCCTCCTCTAAGGTATTTTTTAGCTTCTTGTCTGGATATTCAATTTTATTAACTCGTATATCATCACTATTCAAAGTAATGAAAGAAAAACGCTTAGATAATTGTTCAACATTTTGTCCTAATACTAATACAGGGCCGGAGAAGTTTTCTAGAAATTGTTTCGTTTCATCAGAAAACGCTTCTTTTGTTTCACCGATATAAACAATATGTGTATAGGAGGATACGTTATTAATTGAAGTTGCTTCTTTTAAGTTTTTTACGGTTATATCATTTGTAAAATGTCCTAATTGAGTATTAAGGATTTGGACATTATTTGAAAATTTATCGTCTTGTGTACTATACAAAACAAGTACTTTTGGTTTTGATGATGTTTGTGCAGAGGTGTAGGTAGGGATGAGTAGTAAAATGCTGAACAAGAGTGTTAGGCATTTTTTCATTTTGTATGCTCCTATTCTATATATAGAGTTCAGTTTACAATTATATACAATAAATGCGTTATAGTCTATGAAAGTTACATTTTTGCACGTATTTACCAGCTGTTTTTTCACAAAATCGGTCTAAAGCATGATGATAATATGTATAGTTATTTGCTATGATAAAAGAGTAATAGAATGTAGGTAATTGTAAAGGGAAGGCTGAAAGGGGACAAATTTCAGCGGAGAAAGAGGTAGAGGTAGTGAAGAAATTCTTTGTAGGATTTTTAGTTGTTCTTGGAGTATATTTATATTTCCAAGGAAAGTCTGAAGGAATGGATAAGCTAGTGAATGGAACAAGCTATGTTGATTCAGAAGAAGCAAAACAGATGAAACAAATCATTATAGAGGAAGCGAAGAAAGTAAATCTTCCAGAATGGATACCTCTTGCAATTGCCGAGCATGAAAGTCGATTAAATCCAAGAAGTGTTGGAGATAATGGAACTTCATTCGGATTGTTTCAACTACACCGCGGCGGCGGGCTTGCACCAGAGCATTTAACTGATGATGAGCTGAAAGATCCACGTACAAATGCGCAAATTGCAATGCCGCATTTAATGAAAGGATATAAGCGTGGGGTGCAAAAAGGTTTGACTGATTTTGCATTACTGAAATATATAGCGAATACATCTGGATGGCCAGGGAATTTAGGGCCAGAGTGGACGGATAATAACATGAAGTATAACATCGGATTAGAAGATGTGTACTATCGAAATAAAGGTGTAATAAAAGAGTAGGTTTTGATACCTACTCTATTTTTTTTGATAATCGTGTCATTTTGTGAAATACTCCGCTAGTTGTATTTTTACGTCTTCTAGTTTTGTAGAAACTTGCGGTATTTTATATCCTACATACAGCGGTGAAACGACAAACCTAGGAACAACTTTACAAATGATTTTTCCATTTAAGTAATAGAAGAATAAGTTATAACTACTGCATCCTTTATGGAAATCTGTCAGTATGTAACGTACAGTTTGCTGAATGTAATTTGCCATTTCATCTATATATGAAATGTTATCAATGATTATATTGAATTCAGTGAAGCCAATAATGGGACGCTCTGAAATATTAAGCTCAATGCATTCATTTTTTTGAACAATTAACCCTTGGAAATTTTCTTCTTCAATATTTTCAAGATAATCTACATATTTCATTCCGATAATTTGCATGTGTGCATGATGCAAACTTCCACCTGAAAATGGACCGTGATTTTTATATAAAATCACAGATGCGAACTCCTTGTTCTTCTGTAAGTGTAACCAATGTTGAATAGAAAATTGCATTAATTTTCTCATATGTTCTTCTGTATATGTTGCGATATGATCTTCGCAATTATCGGTTTCGATTAACACTGTTTGAAATGTATCTTGTAATGTAGGAAATTTATTTTTTAACCAAATAATAGAGCCATCAGTTGCTAAAATATCCGTTAATTGTTCTTTATCGCAAAATGGACATGCAGCGCTTCTATTCCGAATACTTTCTGGTTTTTGTTTACCGATATCGTTTAAAAAATATAGTTGTTGTGTATCCATTTGTATATATGCCCCTTTAAAATATGTGTAAAAATCCCGCTTAATACATTCGGGAAAAGGAGAAGGAAATCCTCTAAAGGAATAGGGGAAAAATAAAAGACAAGATATCCTCATTACGATAGGGTACCTTGTCTTTTATTTTTTCTCTAATAGTGTGTATGGATAATATAGAACATTTTCATTATTTTTCTTTTTTCTCTTTTTTATTGTGTATAAGGTAATTGCTGTGCTTGCAATTATAATAATGGCTTTCTTCATATTCATATACCCCTTTTTATTGTTGGTTTAATTCTTGGCTAACTGCTTTTGCATCGACTAAAGCGTGTAAAATCATTTTCACCATGTTCATCATATTTCTTCACTCCTTTTTATAGTTCATTTAGTTCTTTTACAACTGCTTGTCCGTTCACTAATACCTCAAAGATTGCTTTTACGATTTCTTTCATCATGTTTGTTTCCTCCTTTTGTTTGTCTCGCTTGTTTACATCTTTATTGTATAGGGAGGCATCTTTTCGTACTATCGCTTTCCATTACGTGAACATAACAGTTTTGTAAGATTTGATGTCACTTATTGAAATGTTTAGTCTATCTTCATTATTTTCAGAAAAATGACTATTCAAACATGAAATTGGAAAGTATAATAAAGAAGTAAGTATTAAATTCCGTACGAAAGGGGTGAATGAGATGAAACGTTCTTTAGCTGCGCGTGCCAAATTTTTAGATTTTATTTATTTTTGTCGTGCGATTTTTCATGATGTAGTTGTTAACGGGATACGTATGCCCTTTTTTAACAATTGCATAGTGACTATTGAACGATAGAAATCTCTTCACCCATTTTTAATAAACGTGTGAAAAGGGAGCTATTTGGCTTCCTTTTTCTATGCCGAAAACCATGGGGAATGTTTCTTTCTCATGGTTTTTTATATTGAAAGGAGTACGGAAAATGACTATTTGTAGTGTAAATAATGTAATGAAATCTTTTGGTGGAAACATCATATTTGAAAATATATCGCTTGAAATAAAGAATGGTGAACGTGTTGGGTTAGTTGGTCGTAACGGTAGTGGGAAGACAACAATCTTTGGACTTCTAACGGGAAAGGAGAGTTTGGATGCAGGAGCCATCCATATGAAGAAAGGTACACGTATTGGTCATGTCGCACAAATTCCGAAGTTTGATGAGGTTATGACTGTATATGATGTATTGAGTTCTGCTTTTAAAGTAGAAAAGGAATTAGAAAAAGAAATGCATGCTTTAGAAAAAAATATGGCGGTGGAACAGGAACAATCTGCTTTGGAAAAGCTAATGGAGAGGTACGGAGTCATTCAAGAAAAATTTGCATTTCTCGGTGGTTATGAAATCGAGGCAAATATAATGAAGGTAGCAAATGGCTTACAAGTGACAGACTTATTTTCAAGAGTATTTACGGAATTAAGTGGAGGAGAACAGACGAAAGTAAGCCTTGCATATATGCTATTGCAGAAACCAGATTTACTTCTATTAGATGAACCAACAAATCATTTAGATTTATTTGCAGTTGAATGGTTAGAGCAATTTTTAAAAGAATACACTGGAACAGTTATAGTTATTTCACATGATCGCTATTTCCTTGATGAAGTTGTAACGAAAATTTTTGATTTGGAAGATGGAGAGATTCACGTGTACCATACGAATTATTCTCAGTTCGTTGAGGAGAAGGAAGAAAGATTACTTCAAGAGTTTCAAGCTTATCAGGAGCAACAAAAGAAAATAAAGAAAATGAAAGAAGCAATTAAGCGTCTACGTGAATGGGCAAATCAAGCGAACCCTCCGAATGAAGGATTGCATAAAAGAGCGAGAAATATGGAACGTGCGTTAGAACGTATAGAGAAATTAAAGAGGCCAATTTTAGAACGAAAACAGATGGGTCTTCAGTTTGAAGGGCAAGAGAGAAGCGGGAAAGATGTTGTTGTAATGAAAGAAGTGAGTAAAGGTTTTGCTGGACGACCTTTATTTGAACAAGCGAATTTACATGTTCGTTTTCAAGAGCGTGCGGCTATCGTTGGTCGTAATGGTACAGGAAAGACTACATTATTAAAACTACTATTAGAAGAAATAAATCCAGACGTTGGTGAAATTCGAATTGGTAGTAGTGTCAAAATTGGTTATTTATCACAGCATACGTATGGAAATGTGAAGAGTAATGTATTGGAAGCGTTTAGAGAGTATGTAGCTGTAACAGAAGGAGAAGCAAGACATATATTGGCTAAGTTTTTATTTTATGGTCCAGCAGTATTTAAGAAAGTAACGCAACTGAGCGGTGGAGAAAAAATGAGGTTAAGACTTGCGCAACTTATGTATCAAGACATCAATTTTCTAATTTTAGATGAGCCGACAAACCATCTTGATATTGAATCAAGGGAAGTTTTAGAGGAAGCCCTTGAGCAATATAATGGAACAATCCTAGCTGTTTCACATGATCGTTATTTTTTAAATAAGTTATTTGAAAAGACGTACTGGATTGATGAATGTAAATTATTTGAGTTTGCAGGAAACTATGCATGGGCTCGTCAAAAATGGGAAGAAAAGCTTGAGAAGCAAGTAATAAAGCAAAAACGCCAAGGGAGAAAGAGTGTTGAAATGGTTCCAGTAAAAGAGAAAAAAGCTAGGAATCTTGAAGAGATTGAAAATGAGTTAATGCATGTAGAAGAAGATATATATGCAATAGAATGTGAAATGGAACATGTAGCTGATGTTGAAAGACTTGAAAAATTATATGAGGAAAAAACGATGAAAGAGTTGTTACGAGCGAAGTTATATAGTGAGTTAGAGAATATTGTGGAGTAAAGAGTAGAAAGCCACTTCCTTTCAGTTTTGTTGGAGGAAGTGGCTTTTTCATAATGATATTTTGCTTTAAAGATTAAATGAAACGATGTGTTTCACGTGAAACAGTAACTTAGATAAATCCGTGTTCCTCAATTTGCATAGCTTGTGAAGCGTATGAAATGATAAGGTGAAAAATAAATGTCATTAGTGGCTTTTCAATAGGAGTAATCACAAAAACAAAGGCTAATTATTTCCCGAGAGATAAAGTGAGGGCTTTTACGGGCAGCCCGACCCCGACCTAACTTCTTTTGCTTTCGCTGAATTTTGAGGTGGGGTTCTTACTGCCCGGCAAATAGCGGGATAAATATGTATAAAAGAGACTAGTGAATGAAAACGAAAAGAGAGCAAAGTTACAGCTTTACGCGCTGAACCCTGCTCTCTTTTTGCGTGGCATCTTCTCTCGTTGAAATTATAATAGCGATCCCGAGCATGATAAAAAAAGCTAAAAAGAGGACGAACTTTGGGAAGAACGGGAATAGTAATAGCGCTCCGACTATCATAATTGTTAATAATACGTAGTGCAGGACGTATTGGAATAGGTTGTCCATATTTTCGCCCCCTTTTTGGTAATTGTTTATTAGTATTCTATGTTTCATGTTGAAGGAATAGAAGTAGATTTTTAAGTTTTTTAATACGAATTATAGCTGAGTTTTCTTAAAGTATAAATGTAGAGTGATAATTTTGGAAAAATTCTCAAAATATTTATTTAGAAAGAATTGACAAAACATAATGAACGATATAAGCTAATAACCATAAAGTCTACCTGAAAGGTCGGAATAAGATTGTTACCCCTCAAAAACATCTATTTTTTTACGATTAAAACCGACTTTTCCGATTGGCTATAAATGTTGCTGTGGGAGGCATACATAAGGTAATTCGTTCAGAGGGTATAATCATAAAAAGTTAGGGTGGGGACAATGAAGAAAAAGACAAAAAAATGGGCTGGTGTATTTTCGGTATTAATGAGTAGTTCGCTTGTGTTGTCTGCTTGTGGGGGACAGGAGGACGCGGCTTCTACAGAGCCGGTTAAACAGCAGGATTTAAAAAATGTGAAAATTGAAAAGATCGCTGCGACAGATAAAACGAAAGTGCCAGACAAAGCGAAGAATAGAAAAGATACGTTAGTAGTTGGTATTAGTAAGCCAGGCGGCGTATTTTTGCCATACTTCCAACAAAATGGTTGGGATGGAAACGTAACTTCAGTTATTTTTGCATCTCTCGTATCAACCGATAAACAAGGGAAACCAATTCCAGAATTAGCTGAGAAGTGGGACGTTTCTTCTGATCAGTTAACATATACATTCCATTTACGTAAAGATTTGAAATTTAGTGATGGATCGCCATTAACGGCGGATGATGTAGCTTTCACATTGACGCTTTTACATGATAAGGCATATGAAGGTGAAGTAGATATCTCTCAATATGCGGTTAAAGGTGGTAAAGAATATAAGGAAGGAAAAGCAACTTCAATTGAAGGTATTCAAGTTGTTGATCCACAAACAATTAAAATTACAACTGAAAAAGTGAATTCACAAGCTATATTTGTTTTAGGAGGTACAGTACTATCAAAAGCTTATTATGGAAAAGATTATAAGCAAAATACAAGCTTAGATTACTTAAAAGATTTATATGGAAAGCCATTAGCTGCGGGTCCATATAAATTTGAAAAGTATATTCCAGGTCAAGAAGTTCGTTTTGTAGCAAACGAAAATTATTATGCGGGTAAACCAAAAATTCAAAACTTCATTTATAAAATTACTTCTGGTGATACGAAGCTTCAGTTATTCCAAACAGGAGAAGTTGACCATACTGGCTTAGGTACTGGTGATGAGGTTCTTGAACAGGCTAAGGCTTTAGAATTCGCCAATATCCAAATCGAAACAGCACCGTCATTTAGTTATATTTATATGAATAATAATAAGCCTTACTTAAAGGATAAAAAGGTTCGCCAAGCACTTATTTACGGATTAGACCGCAAAAAATATGTTGATACAGCGTTAAAAGGATACGGTACAGTAGCCAATGTACCAATTCATCCAACTTCTTGGGCTTATACGGAAGAAGGAGTTAATAAATACGAATACGATAAAGAAAAAGCGAAAAAATTATTAGATGAAGCAGGGTGGAAAGTTGGTTCGGATGGAATTCGTGAAAAAGATGGTCAAAAATTAAAACTTTCTTATTTCGGTCCAAGTTCGGCTAAAGATAGTGATTTATTAATTCCGATTGCGAAAGAGAATTATAAAGAAATAGGTGTAGAGTTTAATCCTGAATTTATGGACTTTAATACGATGCTTTCTAAGGTAAACAAAGGGGATTATGATTTAGCTTCTGTTTCGACACCGATTACAAGTGATCCGAGTGAAACAGCTGGTGAATATTTGTCTACTGCAAATGAAACTAGTCTTGGTTATAAGAATGCAAAAGTAGATGAGCTAATTCAAAAAGGTATTGAAACTGTAGATATCGAAAAGCGTAAACCTATTTATAAAGAATTGTATAAAGAATTAAGTGATGATCCACCAGTAATTCTATTAAACTACCGTAGAACAATTACTGGTTATAACGGGAATATAAAAGGAATTGATCCTGAAAAGTACAACAGTATTAGTGCAAACTTACCAGTATTATCATTTGAAAAATAACGATAAGAATGTATAAGTAGAAGACATTTTTTCATTCGGTTAGTAATGTGCCGCTTTGAAAAAATGTTCTTCTATTTTAAGCATAAGATTGGAGAGAAAAAGGGTGAAAACATATATTGTTCGTAGGTTGTTACAAATGATTCCTACACTGCTTGGTACATCAATTATTATCTTCGTCCTGTTCGCACTTCTTCCTGGGGATTATATTGATTCAAACCCGAAAATTACACCAGAAAGAGCAGCTGAACTGAGGGAGTTATATGGGTTGAACAAACCAATTGTTGAGCGTTATTTTCATTGGTTAGGTAATGCATTGCAAGGGGACTTTGGCTTCTCGCTTCAATATCAAGAGCCTGTAACGTCATTATTAAATAAATTTATTTGGAATTCTTTTAGTGTAGCAATTATTGCATTGTTTTTTATTTGGCTAATTGCACTTATTATCGGTGTATTCTCGGCGACGAAGCAACATTCTTTATTCGATAAACTTGTAACAATCGGTGTTTTTGCAGCAATGTCATTCCCTTCATTCTTTATCGGTTTGTTTTTAATTAAGGTGTTTGCGGTTGACTTTAAGTTATTACCGATAGGTGGAATGATTGATGTTGGCAGTAATTCAACAGGATTTGCTTACGTGATAGAAGTTGCAAAACATATGATTTTACCAGTATTTATTTTGACACTTCTTGGGGTCGGCTCGCTAACTCGTTATTTTAGAACAAGTATGTTAGAGGTTGTAAGACAAGATTACATACGAACAGCAAGAGCGAAAGGTTTGAAGGAGAAGACGGTTATTTATAAGCATGCATTAAAAAATGCAATTTTACCGGCAATTACGTTATTAGCATTTGAATTACCTGGATTGTTTTCTGGGGCAATTATTATTGAACAAATTTTTAACTGGCCAGGGATTGGTAATATTCAATTAGAAGCATTAAATTTCCGTGACTATACAGTATTGATGGCATTTACGATGTTTCTTTCTTGTTTAACAATCGTTTCAAACTTTTTAGCAGATATCGTATATGCAGTTGTTGATCCAAGAATTCGGTTGAAGTAAGGGGGGAAAGAAATGGAGACTGTTACAGTAATTACAGAAAAAAAAGAAAAAAAGAGAAGAAATGAATCATCACCATGGCGACAAGCTTTTAAAAAGATAAAGAAAAATAAGATGGCACTTGTAGGGTTTTATGCATTAATTTTTATGTTTTTATTTTGTTTTATCGGTCCGTTCTTTTCTCCATATGCATCAGGAAAAATACAAGTTGCGCTCATTAACAAACCACCTAGTTTTTCTCATTGGCTTGGTACAGATCAATTAGGAAGAGATATTTTAACAAGGCTTATGCAAGCGGGACGTATTTCATTAACCATTGGTTTAGCTTCAATGGTTTTATCGGTTATACTTGGAGCTTTATTAGGAGCGATTGCAGGTTTTTATCGTGGTATTGTGGACAATATTATTATGCGACTTGCAGATATTTTAATGTCGATGCCAGGATTACCGTTACTTATTATAATGGGTGCGATTTTATCAGAGTGGAAAGTACCGTCTGATTATCGTTTGTATGTCATTATGATTATTTTAAGTTTAGTAGGTTGGCCAGGGCTTGCACGCCTTGTAAGAGGGCAAATTTTATCACTTAGGGAGCAAGCATTTATGCAAGCTGCGGATGTGTTAGGAATAAAAGATTACCGGAAAATTATATATCACTTAATACCTAATGTTTTACCTATTTTAATTGTCGTATCTACATTAGGTGTTGCAGGTTCTATTTTGGGAGAATCCGCACTAAGTTACTTAGGTCTTGGAGTCGTTCCACCTACACCATCATGGGGGAACATGATTAGCGCAGCTAACTCATTAATCGATTTCCAAAAGCGTCCATGGTTATGGATTCCGCCTGGTTTTGCAATCTTTATAACAATTGTATCAATTAATTTACTTGGTGATGCACTTCGTGATGCATTAGATCCAAAGATGAGACGGTAGGTGAGGAGATATGAGTAAAGCGGTAGTAGAGCTGAAAGATTTACAAACACACTTTCAGACAGAAGAAGGGACAGTAAAAGCTGTGAATCATGTTAGTTTTTCTGTTCGAGAAGGTGAAACTGTTTGTGTTGTAGGTGAATCTGGTTGCGGAAAAAGTGTAACGGCGTTATCTATTATGGGACTTATTGCTGAATCAGGCAGTGTAGTAGGTGGAGATATTTTATATGAAGGAAAAAGTCTTTTAGGAATGAAAGAGAAAGAGCTTCGTAGTTTACGAGGGAATGATATTGCGATGATTTTCCAAGAACCGATGACATCGCTAAACCCCGTCTTCACTGTAGGAGAGCAAATTGTAGAAACGTTAAGGGAGCATGAATTACTTAGTAAAAATGAAGCATATAAGAAGGCAATTGAGTTAATTCGTAAAGTTGGCATAGCCCGCGCTGATGAAATCGTCCATTCTTATCCGCATGAACTGAGCGGCGGGATGTTACAACGTATTATGATTGCTGTTGCACTTAGTTGTAATCCTAAGTTATTAATTGCGGATGAACCAACAACAGCTCTTGATGTTACCATTCAGGCTCAAATATTGGATCTACTAAGACAAGTGAAAGAAGAATTTAAAACGTCGATTTTATTAATTACACATGACTTAGGTGTCGTAGCGGAAATGGCTGATTATGTTGTCGTTATGTATGGCGGGAAAGTTATCGAAGAAGCCCCAGTACTAGAGATATTCCAAAATCCAAAACATCCTTATACGAAAGGATTATTGAAATCAAAACCAGTAATGGGAAAACGAATAGATAAACTATATTCTATTCCAGGGCAAGTTCCGAATTTAGTTGGTTTAGGTGAGTTTTGCTACTTTAGTGGGCGTTGTGAGCATTGTATGGAAATATGTGAAAAAGAAGCCCCAAATCTAAATGTAAATGATGAAAATCATAAAGTAGCTTGCTGGTTATATGAGGAGCGTGCGGAACAATGAGTGAACCATTATTAGAGGTGAAAAATCTAAAGACATATTTTCCAATTAAGGGTGGCGTATTTAGTAGAACAATTGGGCATGTAAAAGCGGTTGATGGAGTAAGTTTTACTATTAATAAAGGTGAAGTGTTTGGTCTCGTTGGCGAATCAGGGAGCGGAAAAACAACAATAGGAAAAACAATTTTACGCCTCGTTCAAAAAACGGAGGGAGAAGTGAAGTTTAAAGGGAAAGATGTTCATTCTTTATCCAAGGATGAATTAAGAAAACATCGCCCTAATATGCAGCTCGTTTTCCAAGATCCATTTAGCTCATTAAATCCGAGAATGAGAATTGGAGAAGCGCTTGGAGAGCCAATGTTGGCCCACGGATTAGCGACGAAAGAAAATGTTCGTGAAAAGGTAATTGAAGTATTGGAGTTATGTGGATTAGCTCCTTATCATATTGACCGGTATCCCTATGAGTTTTCTGGTGGACAACGTCAGCGTATCGTAATCGCAAGAGCTATGGTATTAAATCCGGAATTTATTGTAGCTGATGAACCTGTGGCGGCACTAGATGTATCTATCCAAGCACAAATTATTAATTTATTTAGTGAGTTACAAGAGAAAAAGGGATTATCTTATTTATTCATTTCGCATGATTTAAGTGTAGTAGAACATTTATGTACGAAAATCGGAATTATGTATTTAGGTACGATTGTGGAGACAGCACCGCGTGATGAGTTATTTACCAATCCGCTACATCCTTATACGAAAGCATTGTTATCAGCTGTTCCAATACCAGATCCAACAGTGAAGCGAGAGCGAATTATACTAGAAGGGGATATTCCAAGTCCAGCAAATCCACCTTCGGGCTGTCGTTTTCATACACGTTGCCCATTTGCAACGGATGTTTGTAAAAAAATAGTACCAGAATTCCGTAATGTTGGTGCAGAGCATTTTGTTGCTTGTCATCACGTATAAAAAAGGACTCTTTCAAATTGAAAGAGTCCTTTTTTTATTTAATAGATGAAGTTTGTTTCAATACAAATTGCTCGATTGCGTGAGCAACACCATGTTCATTGTTTGTTAGTGTTACAACATCACATAGCTTTTTTACATCTTCTTCAGCGTTGCCCATTGCAACAGATAAGCCTGCTACTTCTAACATCGGTACATCATTAAAATTATCACCAATAGCAACTGTATCTTCAATAGGGATATTAAAATGAGCTGCCATCTGCTGTATCCCGTTTCCTTTATGTCCATTCTTATCCATAATTTCTAAGTTAGTAGGAGCCGATGCTGTAACCATAATATCAGCATCTTCTTGTAATATACTTAATAGTTGTGCGCGATGCGCTGCATTAAACGTTAAAATGAAGAATTTAGATATTTCTAGTTCTTGGTTATTTACAACATCTTCTATTTTTTTGAAATCAGTAATTAGGTTCGATTTCTTTTGCTTTTCTGTAATTCGTTCAAGTTCCTCTAATGTAACATCAAGCGCATGCTTATTTTCTTCGAATGCTTGCATCACTTGATCTTGCCATGTATATGGAGAATAAACTCCTTTATTCGTATATAGCTTATATGGGAAACCTTCAGATTCTAGTAATTTTGCAAGTTTGTAAACTTTGTCGTTTTGTATACAACGCGAGTTAATTACTTTTCCATCCACATAAACAATAGCCCCATTGCTTGCTCCGACTGGAAGAGATAATTTATATTCTTCCAATAGCTTTAAAGCATCCTCTTTCGCACGACCAGAACAGATCATTACAATATGACCAGCTTCTTGTGCAGTTTGGATTGCTTGTAGGTTTTCTTTGGAGATTTCAAGATTAGATGATAGTAGTGTACCATCCATATCTAATGCGATTAATTTCAAAATGACCACCTCTTTGTTTTTATTATACATAGTTATATAGAGGAAACATATAAACTTATCTTGGAAAGACGGTATTTTATCTCATATTAAAAGTAAGTAAAGATTAGATAGGTTTAGTGTCACTAAATAAACGATTTGTAACAAAAATAGAGAGGAATATGACGACATTTCACTTTATGACTGTAATGTTACACGAATGTTACAAACGTGAACTAAGTGAAAAACGCATTAAATAAAGGTTTTTGAGGGTTATTATAAAAAAACGTAAAAAAAGTGTAATAAATTTTACGTAATTATATTGCAACGTAATAATAGTTATGTTACATTAATGTTACAAACGTTACGTTATCAAATTTAATGTAACGTTAACATAAAAACTATGAAATAAACATTTCTTAGAAATTACATATAGATAACTTATAAAAAGGGAGGATAAATGATATGAAAGAGCAAGTATTACAAGTAACAAAAGGTGATTTCGTAGGATCAGCAAGTGGAGCGGTAGTATTAACAGCATTAATCGTATTTCTATCAAGCGTATTAGTATAATAGAAGCTTTGTAACAAAAGAAAAGGAAGGGAGAATGAAAGGTATGAAAGAGCAAGTATTACAAGTAACAAAAGGTGATTTCGTAGGATCAGCAAGTGGAGCGGTAGTATTAACAGCGTTAATCGTATTTCTATCAAGCGTATTAGTATAATAGAAGCTTTGTAACAAAAGAAAAGGAAGGGAGAATGAAAGATATGAAAGAGCAAGTATTACAAGTAACAAAAGGTGACTTCGTAGGATCAGCAAGTGGAGCAGTAGTATTAACAGCGTTAATCGTATTTCTATCAAGCGTATTAGTATAATAGAAGCTTTGTAACAAAAGAAAAGGAAGGGAGAATGAAAGATATGAAAGAGCAAGTATTACAAGTAACAAAAGGTGACTTCGTAGGATCAGCAAGTGGAGCGGTAGTATTAACAGCATTAATCGTATTTTTATCAAGTGTATTAGTATAATAGAAGTTTTAAATCAAACAAAAAAGGAAGGAGAATGAGGGATATGAACAGTGAACAAGTGTTTCAAGTAACAAAAACAGATTTATTAGGATCCTTAGGTGGAGCGGTAATATTAACATCATTTATTCTATTCCTTGCAAATGTATTAGTATGAGATATATAAATACAATCATTCAAAAAAAATAAAGACTCTAACGTATTAGTAAGTAGTTAATATGTTGGAGTCTTTTTTATATTCTTCTTATATCCCCTCAAGTATTAAAGTTACCTCATTATCCAGCATGCATGGCTAATTAAACGTTGCGGTTGAAACTTGATTCAACGAATAATCAAAAATCCACTGAATAAAATCCCGCTTTATTTCAAAGAGAAAAAAGTCGAATTTTATATGTAAGAAAAAAAGAGGAATTTGACAGAAAAGATAGAAAATTTTAAAGGTCAGAATTTGTTAGCTTGCTAACTAATTTCTATTAATTAACGTTGGAAGCGTTTTCGGTTGGTTTTAAGTATGGACCATTTAATCTATTTACAGGGGGATGAAGATATTATGAAACAAAAATCTATGGATACGCTAGCTGCACAAATGGAGGACTTTTTTCCAGTACGTGATGTAGATCATTTGGAATTTTACGTAGGGAATGCAAAGCAATCGAGTTATTATCTTGCGAGAGCGTTCGGATTCAAAATTGTGGCTTACTCTGGATTAGAAACTGGAAACCGTGAAAAGGTATCTTATGTTCTTGTGCAAAAAAATATGCGTTTCGTTGTGTCTGGAGCTTTAAGTAGTGAAAATCGTATTGCAGAGTTTGTAAAGACTCATGGTGATGGCGTGAAGGATGTGGCACTACTTGTTGATGATGTTGATAAAGCATACTCAGAAGCAGTGAAACGTGGTGCCGTCGCAATTGCTCCACCGCAGGAATTAACAGATGAGGACGGTACATTGAAAAAAGCAGTTATTGGTACGTATGGTGATACAATTCATACGCTTGTAGAGCGTAAAAATTATAAAGGGGCATTTATGCCAGGATTCCAAAAGGTAGAATTTAATATTCCATTTGAAGAGTCTGGTTTAATTGCTGTTGATCATGTAGTTGGTAATGTTGAAAAAATGGAAGAGTGGGTTAGTTATTACGAGAATGTTATGGGCTTTAAACAAATGATTCATTTTGATGATGACGATATTAGTACAGAGTATTCGGCGTTAATGTCGAAAGTTATGACGAATGGAAGTCGTATTAAGTTTCCTATTAACGAACCAGCAGATGGAAAGAGAAAGTCACAAATTCAAGAGTATCTAGAATTCTATAATGGAGCTGGTGTACAACATCTTGCTTTATTAACAAGTGATATTGTTAAAACAGTTGAAGCGCTTCGTGCAAATGGGGTGGAGTTTTTAGATACACCTGATACTTATTATGATGAGTTAACTGCACGAGTTGGAAAAATCGATGAAGAAATTGATAAGTTAAAAGAATTAAAGATTTTAGTAGATCGTGATGATGAAGGTTACTTACTACAAATCTTTACGAAACCAATTGTAGATCGCCCGACTTTATTTATTGAAATCATTCAACGTAAAGGTTCTCGTGGATTTGGTGAAGGAAACTTTAAAGCGTTATTCGAATCAATTGAAAGAGAACAAGAGCGTCGCGGAAACTTATAAGATTTGTATCCACCAGCAAAAGTCCCTTTGCTGGTGGAAATTTCATTTTTATAAGGAGGAATCAGGATGAAATTTGTTACATTTCGTCTTCCTTCAAAAGAACTACGGGCTGGATGGCTTGAAGGTGACAAAGTAATAGATATGAATCTTGCTAGTGAAGGGAAAATCCCTTCTTCTATGATTGCTTTTTTAGAGAAAGCGGATGAGTATGTAGAGGTAGTGCGGAATATTAAGAATCCAAATAAGGGTATATATGCTTTAGAAGAAGTACAATTGACAGCTGCTCTTCCTAATCCGAGTAGTATTCGAGATTTTTACGCATTTGAACAACATGTAAAAACAGCTCGCGGACGAAGAGGATTAGATGTTGTGCCTGAATGGTATGATATTCCGGTTTTTTATTTTACTAATCATCGTGCTGTAATTGGTTCCAGTGATTTTGTAATTGGTCCGAAAAAGTCTAAAAAGCTTGATTATGAGTTGGAGATTGCTTGCGTAATAGGAAGAGAAGGGCGAAATATTTCTCGTGAGCAAGCAGAGGAATATATTTTTGGTTATTGTATTATGAACGACTGGAGTGCGAGAGACTTACAAGCAACAGAAATGAAAGTAGGTCTCGGTCCAGCGAAAGGAAAAGACTTTGCAACTTCTTTAGGAGCACATCTTGTTACGAAAGAGGAATTAGACGTTTATCGTAATGGTGATAGATATAATTTAGAAATGACTGCTCATGTAAATGGAAAACTATTATCAAAAGGAAACTTCCAAGATATTTACTATACATTTGCTGAAATGATTGAACGTGCTTCAGAGGACGTTACGTTATATCCAGGAGATGTGATTGGTTCTGGGACAGTAGGAACAGGATGTATTTTAGAACTGGGTACAGAAGAGTGGCTACAAGATGGAGATGTTGTAGAACTGTCGATTACTGGTTTAGGTACACTACGTAATACGATCAAAAAAGAAAAGGAAGCGGGTGATGGGCATGTTTTATCGTCACATGGGAGAACTACCTCATAAACGACATGTACAATTTCGTAAAAAAGATGGATCGCTTTATCGTGAACAGGTAATGGGAACAAAAGGTTTTTCTGGTACGCAGTCTATTTTGTATCATCATTATATGCCCACAGAAGTAGGTCATTCTGCATTATCGCATTCTTGTCAGTTGCAGTATGAAGAGGATGTTGCTCTTTCTCATCGCCACTTTCGAACGAAAGAAAGTAAAAAAAGTGGTGATGCAATAAGTGGACGGAATTTCATACTTGGAAATGAAGATTTATTAATTGGAGTAGTGAGTCCAACAGAAAAAATGGATTATTTCTATCGTAATGGTGATGGCGACGAAATGTTATTTGTTCATTATGGAACAGGGAAAATTGAAACGATGTTTGGAACGATTCACTATAGAAAAGGCGACTATGTAACGATTCCAATTGGAACGATTTATCGTGTTATTCCAGATGAAGGAGAGACTAAGTTTCTTGTTGTAGAGGCGAATAGCCAAATTACAACGCCGCGTCGTTATCGAAATGAATACGGACAATTGTTAGAGCATAGTCCGTTTTGTGAAAGAGATCTTCGTGGTCCAGAAAAATTAGAGACATATGATGAAAAAGGCGAGTTTGTCGTAATGACAAAATCAAGAGGCTATATGCATAAACATGTTTTAGGACACCACCCGTTAGATGTTGTGGGATGGGATGGCTATTTATATCCGTGGGTATTTAATGTAGAGGATTTTGAACCAATTACAGGGCGCATTCATCAGCCACCGCCAGTACATCAAACATTTGAAGGACATAATTTTGTTATTTGCTCTTTCGTACCACGTTTATACGATTATCATCCAGAGTCAATTCCGGCACCATATTATCATAGTAATGTTAATAGTGATGAAGTTCTTTACTATGTAGAAGGAAACTTTATGAGTCGCAAAGGTGTGGAAGAAGGTTCTATTACACTTCATCCGAGCGGGATTCCCCATGGACCGCATCCGGGGAAAACAGAGGCAAGTATAGGGAAGAAAGAGACGCTTGAATTAGCTGTTATGATAGACACATTCCGTCCGCTTCGTATTGTAAAACAAGCACATGAAACAGAAGATGAAAAGTATATGTATAGCTGGATTGAACAAGGTTCATATACTGTGAAATAAGTAAAAAAGGCATGCTCTCAATAAGGGGGCATGCCTTGTTCACGGAATCGACATGTATAATAATACCAAAAAAATAATGGGAAGATATATAGAAAGAATAATAAGGATTGTGCATATTCAGAAGAATTTCTACTTGTTTCGACAAAAGTATTGACTAGGAAAAGCGTAATGAGTAAAATAAAAAAGCGAATTAAAAATTTTCAGAAAATTTAAAACTTGGAGGAGTGAAAGATGAAGCAAATTTTTCAAAAGAAGCCAATTGCAAAGTTAATGCAAGAAAGTAAGCAAAAAACGTTAGCAAGAACATTGGGCGCGCTAGATTTAACTATGCTTGGAATCGGAGCAATTGTTGGAACTGGTATTTTTGTTCTAACGGGTGTTGTGGCAGCGAAACATTCTGGGCCAGCTATTATATTATCATTTGCGATTGCCGCTCTAGCTTGTGCCTTTGCTGCATTTTGTTATGCTGAATTTGCTTCTTCAGTTCCTGTCTCGGGCAGTGTGTATACGTATACATACGCGACGATGGGAGAAGTATTCGCATTTTTAATTGGCTGGGACTTAATGCTGGAATATTTACTTGCTACATCTGCTGTAGCGAACGGTTGGTCTGCATATTTTCAATCTTTATTAAAGGGGTTTGGAATTCATATTCCGACTATTCTCTCCTCGGCTCCTGGTACAGGTAAGGGTGGAATAATTGATCTACCTGCAGTTCTAATTATTTTAGTGATGACAGTTCTTTTATCTAGGGGTGTTCGTGAAAGTGCACGAGTAAATAACATTATGGTATTTATTAAAATAGCAGTTGTTCTTATTTTTATCTTTGCTGGTTTTAATTATGTGAAACCTGAAAACTGGACGCCTTTTATCCCATTTGGTTTAGATGGTGTAATGGCTGGAGCGGCTACAGTATTCTTCGCATTTATAGGATTTGATGCAGTTTCAACAGCGGCAGAAGAAGTGAAACGTCCGCAACGTGATTTACCAATTGGTATTATTGCATCGTTATTAATTTGTACAGTTCTTTATATCGTTGTTTCGCTTATTTTGACAGGAATTGTTCCATACGGACAGCTAAATATATCAGATCCAGTTGCTTTTGCACTTCAATTTATTGGACAAGATGGTTTAGCGGGGGTAATTTCAGTAGGAGCAATTACAGGAATTACAACAGTAATGCTAGTTATGATGTATGGACAAGTTCGTGTTTCTTATGCGATGAGTCGAGATGGTTTACTACCGAAGCGTCTTGCTAAAGTTCATCCGAAATTTAAAACGCCATTTTTAAATACATGGACAACGGGAATTATTGCGGCACTGATTTCAGGATTAATAGATTTAAATGTTTTAGCACATCTTGTAAATATGGGGACATTGTCAGCATTTGCACTCGTAGCTGTTGCGGTAATCGTAATGAGAAGAACACATCCAGACTTACCAAGGGCATTTAAGGCTCCGCTTGTACCATTTTTACCAGCATTAACAGTGATCTTCTGTTTATACTTAATGCTTCAATTATCAGGGACAGCATGGATTAGTTTTGGGATATGGATGGTTATTGGTATAGCGGTTTACTTTTTATATAGCCGAAAACATAGTGCTTTAAATAATAGTAAAAAAGAAGAAGATGTTGCAAATTTATAAGCGAAAAAATCCATTCTAATTCTGTTAGAATGGATTTTTTTATTTGAAAATTTACATTTTTTTGAACTTATTATAAGATAATTGTTGGCTAACTAAAGGGGTGAAATGATGAAAAATACGTGGCGTGAGTTAAGGGAGATGGACCGTAACGTATGGATTCGATTTATTGGAGAGACGTTAAATGGAATTGCAATGATGATGTTAATGCCTTTTTTTGCATTATATTTAAAAGATAAGGTAGATTCGTTGTTGGAAGTTGGGGTTATTATGGCGCTTTCTCCAATTGCTGCAAGTTTTGGATCACTTATAGGAGGGAGAATTGCTGACATATATGGAAGAAAGCCTATTATGATATTTTCTATGGCAAGTAATGCATTATTAATGCTCGGTTTTCTATTTATAGAAGGATTTATTCCATATGCAATTTTATCTATTTTTTTAGGGTTGAGTAATTCTTTATTTCATCCAGCTGCATCAGCTATGGTCGCGGATGTAACGGCACCAGAAAAAAGAACAGAGGCATATGGTTTATTACGAATGGGACACAATATAGGTGCTGCGATTGGTCCGATAATGGGAGCATCAGTAGTTGTGTTGTCAAAGAACCTTGTGTTTATTATTGCCTCTTCTACAATGCTATTTTATGCGTTACTTGTATTACTTCTTATTCAAGAGACGATGCCAAAAAGGACAGATAAGGAAGAACATAAAGAAAAGGAAGCTGGGACAGTTTGGAAAATTGTAATGCGAGATAAGGTATTAATGATTTACTTATTAGCAGGCATTATCATTTCGATGGGGTTTTCTCAAACCGAAGGCATGTTGCCACTACATTTTGATAATGAAATGAAGCATATTTTTGGAACGAATAATCCATATCCATATTTAATGGCGTTAAACGGACTATTAGTTGTTTTATTCCAGTTTCAAATTTCAAAATGGGCTACGGATAAACCGGTCGGGAAGACGATGTTATATGGTGCATGTTTATTCGGGATTGGATTATTTTTTATAGGGTGGTTACCGAAGTGGTTTGGAGAATTTAATACAAATGCTACAATTATTTTAATAACACTACTGTTCGTTTATGCTTTATATACGTTAGGTGAAATGATTATGTCGCCTGTACAGATGACATTTGTAGCAAATTTGGCCCCTGAGCATTTGAGAGGGACTTATATGGGAGCTGCAAGTTTGCAGTGGATTACAGGAAGCGCATTTGGTCCACTTTTGGGCGGTTTTTTATTAGATCGATTACTTGGTCACTTTCTATTTACAATTTTAGCTGTAGGATGTGTAGTTGCAGGTATTGTATATGTTTCTTTAGATCGCCTTGTTGAGCAAAGGCAAAAAGACACACTAACCAAACAATCTTCTTAGTGAATAGATGACATACACAAAAAAGGGGATTTCTACATATTTTAGGTACATAACTAGATTAGATTGCCATTTTATTTTGTGTAGCTATATAGAAAATGAAATGAAAAACCAATAAGTGATGTTATTTAATTATTTATGGAAGTTACATTTTATTTCAAATAGGAACTACCTATTTTTATAAAAAGTGCTAAAATAGAAAAATGAAAACAATTGGTTAGGGTGATTTCATTGACGAAAATTAAATTAGGTTTATTATATGGTGGAAAATCAGCTGAGCATCAAGTTTCGCTACAGACGGCTCTTGCTGCTATTAAAGCGTTAAATCAAGATAAATTCGAGATTCATCCAATTTATATTACAGAACAAGGTCAATGGGTACGTGGTGAGCGTATTGAAGGCGAAGTAACAGATGTTGAAGCTTTAAAAATGAGCGGTGCAGAAAATGCGATTTCTCCGTTATCATTAAGTACAGAAATTATCCCATCTGCAGCTTCTGAGGAGAACGCTATTGACGTTATTTTCCCATTACTACATGGATCAAACGGTGAAGATGGAACGGTTCAAGGACTATTAGAATTAATGAATATCCCTTATGTAGGAAATGGTGTTCTAGCATCATCTGCTGGTATGGATAAAGTTGTTATGAAAAACATCTTTGCAGAGGCTGGTTTAAAACAAGCAAAATATGCATCCTTCATTCGTAGTGCATGGGAAAAAAATCGTGAGGAAGCTTATTCTAAAGTAGAAGATAAGTTAGGATATCCTTGCTTCGTAAAACCAGCGAACCTTGGTTCAAGTGTTGGTATTAATAAGTGTAAAAATCGTGAAGAACTTGAGGATGCATTTGTAGAGGCATTCCAATTTGATCGCAAAATTATTGTAGAAGAAAATATTGTAGGTCGTGAAGTAGAAGTTGGGGTACTAGGTAATGATGAGCCGAAATGTTCAGTTGTAGGTGAAATCGTTCCGAAAAAGGACTTCTATGATTATAAGTCGAAATATATCGATGGTGATACGGCGCTAATTATTCCAGCTGAAATGACAGAAGAAGAATCTAATGTAATTAAGCGTGATGCGATTATTGCATTCCAATCATTAGACGGTGCAGGTTTAACGCGAGCTGATTTCTTCTTAACGAAAGATGGAGAAGTGTATATTAACGAAGTAAACACAATGCCAGGATTTACACCGTTCAGTATGTTCCCTCTATTATGGCAACATACTGGGTTACCGTATCCAGAATTAATCGAAGAGCTAATTCGTTTAGCGATTGAACGTCACGAAGAAAAACAAAAAATTAAATATACAATCTAACAAAAAAGGAGGAAGCACTATTCATAGGAATAGTGCTTCCTCTATGTAAGGAGCGTTTATATATGATAAAGCGAATGTTAAAGCAAGTGGAACAGATGGTAAATGGTACTGAATTAGCAGAGCAATATGAGGGAATTACTATTCAAGGCGTGTCTATTGATACGAGAAAAATTGAAAAAGGAAACTTGTATGTTCCGATTCAAGGGGAGCGCTTCGATGGACATGCTTTTGTAGATAAAGCTGTTGAAAATGGAGCTGTGGCTACATTATGGATGAAAGATGTAGCGAATCCACCTGAGAATCTTCCGGTTATTTTTGTAGAAGACACGCTATCGGCATTGCAAATGTTAGCGAAAAACTATCGCGATCAATTGGATGTTAAAGTTGTAGGTGTAACGGGTAGTAACGGTAAAACATCTACGAAAGATATTGTAACAAGTCTTCTTGCGACTAAATTCAAAGTGCAAAAAACAGAAGGGAACTTCAATAACCATATCGGATTACCTCTTACCATTTTAAACTTAGAAGAAAATACAGAAGTAGCAGTATTAGAGATGGGTATGTCAAGCCGAGGCGAAATTGAATTCTTATCTAAGTTAGCTCGTCCTAATGCAGCTATCATTACAAATATTGGTGAGGCACATTTAATGGATTTAGGATCTCGTGAGGCAATTGCTGAAGCGAAATTAGAAATTGTTACAGGATTACAAGAAGGTGGCGTGTTCGTATATAACGGAGATGAGCCTTTATTAACGAATCGTGTTCCTGGAATGAATTTAGCAGCAGAAACGGTTACGTTTGGTGATGCAAGAGCAAACGATTATTATCCCACGACTGTAACATTACAAGCAACTGGGACACATTTCAAAATGAATAGAGATGAAAATATTTCATTCTACTTACCGGTGTTAGGAAAACATAATGTGTATAATACACTTGCTTCAATGGCAATTGCGAAACATTTTGGTGTAACGTGGGAAGAGATGAAAGAAGGTTTAGTAACACTTCAAATGACGGGCATGCGTATGGAAATTGTGAAAACAAATAGTGGTTTAACAATTATCAACGATGCTTATAATGCAAGCCCGACGGCTATGGAAGCAGCATTCCATTTAATGAATGGTTTAGATGGTTTTGCTAAAAAAATCGTTGTGCTCGGTGATATGTTAGAACTTGGAGATCAAGAAGTACAGTTCCATTATGAGGTAGGAAAATTAATCGATCCAGCAAAAATCTCACATGTATTCACATACGGTAGATTAGGGGCTCAAATTGCTGAAGGAGCAAAAATTAATTTCCCTAATGAACGTGTAAAGGCGTATGATAATAAAGAAGAGTTAGTAAAAGATTTACAAGCAGTAGTCGATGTGAAAGATGTTGTATTAATAAAAGCATCTCGCGGTATGAAATTAGAAGAAGTAATTACGATGTTGAAATAATTGGTGTATATAAATAGGGATGATAGTTACGAAAATAGAAGAAACTTATAATAAGCGCTTACAGTAAATATAAAAAAATAAAAGTGAAGAAAAAAACTCTGAATATGAAAATAAGGTAACAGTTGGGTTTGCTTTTTACACATACAAAACTTATAATTGATAAAGTGTAATAACGTTTAGAAGTATTTTCGTGAAGAATATACGCCCGTTTATATACGTGAGCATTCAGGAAAAGGGCTTTTCCGCAAATTCGGAAAACGCCTTTTTTTAAATGATAAGTATAGGATAGAAAAGGAGAAGTAACATTGACAACATTTCGAGAATTAGGATTAAGTGATTCTTTACTGCAATCTGTTGAAAGTATGGGCTTTGAAGAGGCTACACCAATTCAAGCTGAAACAATTCCACATGCATTGCAAGGTAAAGATATTATTGGGCAAGCGCAAACAGGTACAGGGAAAACAGCAGCATTCGGATTACCACTATTAGATAAAGTGGATACACATAAAGAATCGGTTCAAGGTATTGTTATCGCGCCAACGCGTGAATTAGCAATTCAAGTTGGAGAAGAATTATACAAAATTGGTAAGCATAAACGCGTTCGTATTTTACCGATTTATGGTGGTCAAGATATTAACCGCCAAATTCGTGCTCTAAAAAAACACCCACACATTATTGTTGGTACGCCGGGTCGTATTTTAGATCATATTAACCGTAAAACACTTCGTCTGCAAAACGTAGAGACAGTTGTTCTTGACGAAGCGGATGAAATGTTAAACATGGGCTTCATTGAAGACATTGAAGCAATTTTAACAGATGTGCCAGAAACACATCAAACATTACTATTCTCAGCGACAATGCCGGATCCAATCCGCCGTATTGCTGAGCGTTTCATGACTGAGCCTCAACACATTAAAGTAAAAGCAAAAGAAGTAACAATGCCAAACATTCAGCAGTTCTATTTAGAAGTGCAAGAAAAGAAAAAGTTTGACGTGTTAACACGCTTATTAGATATTCAATCTCCAGAGCTTGCAATCGTATTTGGTCGTACAAAGCGTCGTGTTGATGAATTATCAGAAGCATTAAACTTACGTGGTTATGCTGCAGAAGGTATTCACGGTGATTTAACTCAGGCGAAACGTATGTCTGTATTACGTAAATTTAAAGAAGGTTCTATTGAAGTTCTTGTTGCAACAGACGTTGCTGCGCGTGGTCTTGATATTTCAGGCGTAACGCACGTATATAACTTCGATATTCCACAAGATCCAGAATCATACGTTCACCGTATCGGTCGTACTGGTCGTGCAGGTAAAAAAGGTATTGCAATGCTATTTGTAACACCACGTGAATCAGGACAATTAAAAAATATCGAGCGTACAACAAAACGTAAAATGGACCGTATGGATGCACCGACACTTGACGAGGCATTAGAAGGTCAACAACGTTTAATCGCTGAAAAGCTTCAAAGCACAATTGAAAATGAAAACTTAGCATACTACAAGCGTATTGCAGAAGAAATGTTAGAAGAAAATGACTCTGTAACAGTAGTAGCTGCTGCTTTAAAAATGATGACTAAAGAGCCGGATACAACTCCGATCGCTTTAACATCAGAACCACCTGTTGTTTCAAGAGGCGGCGGTTCTAAAAAACGCGGCGGTAACGGAGGCGGATACCGTGATGGTAACCGTAATCGTAGTCGTGATGGACGCGGCGGTGGCGATGGACGTAATCGTGACCGTAACCGTGATGGACGTAATCGTGACGGAAACCGTGATCGCAATCGTGATGGTAACCGCGATCGTAATCGTGATGGTGGTAGTCGTGGTCGTAGAGGTGAAGGCCAAGGTCGCCCTGGTTCTTCAAATGGACGCGGCGAAAGAAAACATCATAGCCGTCCACAAGCTTAATAAAAAAAAGAGAATGCCCTTTGCGGGCATTCTCTTTTTTTATTTCTATAATTGTGCATACTACATAATAGTTATGATAGAAAAGGGGCTGTTATATGCTTGTAAGGCTTGGTTACGTTGCGATGAGTGTGCATTTGAAGAATGCATCTCCATCTCAAACGATGACGTATGCACAGTTTCAGAAATTAGATGATCGTGATGCTGCAATTCGTAAGCTTGAAAGAATTGCTAATTCCAATTTAGAAAATTGTTTACGTTTATTAAAGCATAATAAAGGGCATGACATATCTTTCTTTCGGCTCAGTTCAAAGCTCATTCCTTTAGCGAATCATGAGGAATTGCTAGAGTGGAACTATATTCGTCCGTTAAAAGAAAATTTAAAAAAACTAGGTGAATATGCAGTTCATATGAATATGAGAATTGATTTCCATCCAGATCATTTTGTTGTACTAAATTCACCTGAAGAGAGTGTTTTTAAACAATCTGTAAAAACATTGCAGATGCACAAAAAATTATTAAAAGGCATGGGGATTGAACATAAGCAACGATGTGTACTGCATGTTGGAGGAGGATATAAAGATAAAGAACTTGCATTAGAGCGCTTTATAGAGAATTGGTCGAATGTCCCAAGGGGTATTCAAGAAATGATTATATTAGAAAATGATGATACAACCTTTACGTTAGAGGAAACATTATATTTAGGAGAAAAATTAGATATTCCCGTCGTATTTGACTTGCATCACCATATGATGAATAATGAGCAAGAAGATTGGTATGAAGATTGGGCACGTGTTGTTCATACGTGGGAAACGTCTTTGTTGCCGATTAAAATGCATATCTCTAGCCCTAGAGAGGGAAAAGATCCAAGAGCTCATGCAGATTATATTAATGTAGACGCATTTTTATCTTTTTTAAGAAGGATGTAACTACTCAGCCACCTTTCGGTGTCTTTTTTAAATTTTACTAGTTTCATATGCCTCCCATTTGTAAATACTGAGTATATCAAACAGGGGAGGTGAATCTTATGGTCGATCGAAAAATTATTTTAGATACATATAAAAAAGGACCTGAAGCTGTTATTTCTTTATTTGAAGAAACATTTTCTAAGTTAGAAAAACGTATACAAGAACTAGAAAATGCTTCAAAAAAAAACTCCAAAAATAGTCATAAGCCACCTTCTACAGATGGTTTGGGTAAGCCCGTTACAAAAAGTTTGCGCAAACCGTCTCATCGTCAAACGGGTGGCCAGTTGGGCCACAAGGGACATACTCTTGGTTTGACAGCGACTCCAGATCATACGATTACACATTCTCCTACATATTGTACTTGTTGTCATACTTCCTTGAACCACGAGCCTGTAAAAGGGTATCGCATTCGCCAAGTGTATGACTTACCACCTATTCAGATCGAAGTGACAGAACATAAAGTAGAACAGAAAGAATGCCCACATTGCCATTCTATCCAAGAAGCCCAATTTCCTTCGACAGTATCTCGTCCTGTTCAATATGGTCCAAATATAAAAAGACTGATTCCCTATTTAACGCATTATCAATGCATTTCTTTGAAGCGAACAAAAGAATTCTTTCAGGATTGTTTTGGACATTCTATAAGCGAAGGAACCCTGGTAAATCATACACAGGCTTTCGCTTCTCAATTGCAGCCATTCATAAAAGAAGTAAAGGAAAAGATTCTGCAGTCTCCTGTTGTCCATTTTGATGAAACTGGTATGCGTGTAGAAAACAAAACACAATGGTTACATACTGCCAGTACACCGGAGGTGACATTGCAACATATTCATCAAAAACGTGGAAAAGAAGCAATGGATGCTGGAGAAATCTTGCCATCTTTTTCTGGAATTGCGATGCATGATGGTTGGAAATCGTATGATGCGTATACAGATTGTCGTCACGTTTTATGTAATGCCCATCTCTTACGAGATTTACAAGGAATTATAGATAGTACTGGAGAACAATGGGCACAACAGATGCAGAAATTTCTAACGCAAGCGTTGACGATGAAAAAGCAATCCGAAGGTACCATGCCAAAAGCGACGCAAAAGAATCTGTTTATTATGTATCAATCCATATTGAAAGAACAACAGATTCTTTCCACGAAACAAAAGAAGAAAGGAAAGCAGACGCCTTCTCAAAATTTATGGAATCGCTTCGTCAAGTATTCTGACAGAATTCTAGCGTTTTTAGAACATCCAGCCATTCCATTTGATAACAATCAAGCAGAACGGGATATTCGGATGACGAAAGTAAAACAGAAAGTGTCTGGGACTTTCCGAAGTAAGAAAGGCGCAGAATCTTTTTGTCAGATACGAAGCTTTATGAGTACCATGAAAAAACAAAAACAATCGGTCTTACAAGCGATAAACCAAGTCATAGAAACTAGAACGGTTCCTTGGAATAACACGACTTCATAAGAGAATTTCTCTATTTGGCATAGATTCTTTCTCTGATTGGAGTATTTTCTTTTCATGTTTTCGAATCGGAAACATGTATTTGGCCTGTTTTTTTATTTGAAGAAGCTGAGTAGTTACAGAAGGATAAAGGGAAGTGTTCCGCAAATTGATTGTATGATTGAGGCGAAGATGAAGGATGAGTCTTTATTTCAATTAATGAGAGATTTAAGTGAACAAGTAGATGTAGAAATTATCGATGGTGCAAGCTTTTATATTAAATAAGCTTTGCACCATCGTTTTTTTTTGTTAAAAAAGGGGTTAAAATGCCACCGGTTATTAAACCTGTTAAATGACTGATCGGATTGGCAGAAGGGTTAAAGAAAGTAAATAGCAGTAATAGAAGTATCATAATTGAGAAAATGGCAATTTCTTTTGGTTTTGAAGAGCGGTATCGATTGTACAATAAAAATAACTGTGCACCTAATAGTCCGAAAATACCACCTGATGCACCTGCGTGAATATATTCAAGCGGCATAATAATATAAGAAGAAATATTTCCAGAAATTCCAGAGAGAAAAAATAGAATAAAAAAAGAAAAGTGTCCGAGTTGCTTTTCGATAGAAGAACCAAGAGCAAACAAAAAAATACTATTAGAAAGAAAATGTTGTAAGTCTACGTGTACGAGAAGAGAAGTTATGACACGCCACCATTCTCCTTTCGCGATATATTCATTAGAGGCTGCCAGTGGTAAGAGAAAAAAGTCGCCTAATATCATCATGACTAAATGAATAAGCAGTAAGGTAAGAATAGTCGGTTGTAAAGAAATATGAGTGGATCTTATTAGCATACGGTTACTATCACCCCTTTTGCATCAGAAAGATTCTCTGTTATTCTTATCAATATGAAAGAAGAAAGTTAAATAGAAGAAGGGGATTTTGAAATGATTATAGGGATTGGTATCGATATTATTGAATTAAATCGTATTGAAAAAATGCTAGATGGAAAGCTTAAATTTATGGAACGTATTTTAACGGAAAATGAACGTAATGTTGCTATGGAGCTGAAAGGAAGTCGCCTTACAGAGTTTGTAGCTGGAAGGTTTGCAGCGAAAGAGGCGTATTCAAAAGCTGTAGGTACTGGTATCGGAAAAGAAGTGAGTTTTTTAGATATTGAAGTGAAAAATGATGAAAGAGGTAAGCCAATTCTGATTACAAGTACAGAGTATATTGTTCATTTATCAATTAGTCATAGTAAGGAATTTGCTGTTGCTCAAGTTGTTTTAGAAAGCTTGTCACGCTAGTCTGCATATTTTATATCTTTGTCTCATATATTTGAGGTAGCGATAAGGAAGGTACATCTTCCATTCATTTATAGGGGCAAAGGGGCTGAATTGATGAAAAGGCGTCTGTTTTTAGTTCTTGTCGGTTTGTTGACCGTTTTTGTGTTGGCGGGTTGTATGGAAAAGAAGCAAGATGATGTCGTGAGAGATTTAGAATCAAAAGTAAAAGGGATGAAAAGTTATCAAGCTGAGGCAAAATTATCTATTAAAACAGGCAATGAGCCTCAAGAGTATAACGTAGAGATTTGGCATAAGGAACCGTCTTTTTATCGTGTGAATTTAAAAAATGCAAAAAAAGATCAGAGCCAAATTATTTTGAGAAATGAAGAAGGTGTATTTGTATTAACGCCAGCACTTAATAAGAGCTTCCGTTTTCAAAGTGATTGGCCGCAAAATAGTAGCCAGGCTTATTTATATGAATCACTTGTAAGAGATATTTTGCAGGACAAGAAAAACCTTACTTTTGAGAAAACAGATAAGTATTATATTTTTAAAACAAAAACAAACTATCAACATCAAAATATGTTGCCGAGACAAGAGATTACATTGAATAAGAGCGACTTGACTCCAGTTTCAGTGAAGTTAATGGATAATGATCAAAATGTTCTTGTGAAAGTAGATTTCTCTAAAGTGAAATTCGATGCGAAATTTGATAAAGGTGCATTTGATACGAAACAAAATATGTCTAGAGCGCAGGTAGATGTTCAAACAACAGCGAAAGAAGACAAACCGTTTGCTATTTTGTATCCACTTGATACACCACAAGGTATGACTCTGCAAGATGAAAAAGAGTTGAAGACAGACAGTGGCAAGCGTGCGATACTCACATACACTGGAAATAAGAAATCCTTTACTTTAATACAAGAAAAGGCAAAAGTTGCAGAGGCATCATCAGCGGTAAGTGTAAGTGGAGAACCAGTTGATCTTGGATTTACGATTGGTGCATTAACGAAAGACTCTGTAACGTGGTCGCATAACGGAGTAGAATATATGCTCGTGTCTAAAGGTTTAGAGCCGAAGGAGCTGTTAATGGTTGCTCGTTCAGTTACAGCGAAGCAGGTGAAGTAAACTTCTTAGACGTGGTGATATATGTGCACCACGTCTTTTCTTAGTTTGAAGGTGGATTTCATAAAAGAAGCATATAAAAGAATAAGCTTCGCATATCGTGTATAAGGAAGTGTATTTATGGAAGAAGCGCCATTTTACCGTGACACTTGGGTGGAAGTGGATTTAGATGCCATTTATAACAACGTTACACATATTAAAGAGTTCATCCCAAGTAATGTAGAGATTTTTGCTGTAGTTAAAGCAAACGCATATGGGCACGATTATGTACCGGTGGCTAAAACGGCATTAGAAGCAGGTGCAACAAGGTTAGCTGTTGCTTTTTTAGATGAAGCTTTAGTGCTTCGGAGGGCTGGTATTACTGAGCCGATTTTAGTGTTAGGTCCCTCGCCGCCGCGTGATGTAAATGTAGCTGCTGAAAATGATGTAGCGCTAACGGTTTTTCAAAAAGAATGGGTGGACGAAGCAATTAAACTTTGGGATGGTTCATCTGTAATGAAATTCCATATTAACTTTGATAGTGGTATGGGGAGAATTGGAATACGTGAAAGAAAAGAGCTAAAAGAATTTTTAAAGAGTTTAGAGGGTGCACCGTTTTTAGAGTTAGAAGGAGTATACACGCATTTTGCAACGGCAGATGAAGTTGAGACTTCGTATTTTGATAAGCAATATAACACGTTCTTAGAGCAGTTAAGTTGGTTGAAAGAATTCGGAGTGGATCCTAAGTTTGTTCATACAGCTAATAGTGCTGCGACGTTACGTTTTCAAGGGATTACATTTAATGCAGTGCGAATTGGGATTGCAATGTATGGATTATCTCCTTCTGTAGAAATACGTCCTTTTTTACCATTTGAATTAGAACCGGCGCTATCACTTCATACGAAAGTCGCTCATATTAAACAGGTAATTAAAGGTGATGGAATTAGTTATAACGTCACCTACCGAACGAAAACTGAAGAATGGATTGCGACTGTAGCGATTGGCTATGCAGATGGGTGGCTTAGGAGGTTACAAGGATTTGAAGTGCTTATAAATGGTAAAAGGGTACCGATTGTAGGGCGAGTAACAATGGATCAGTTCATGATTCATCTTCCTTGTGAAGTGCCACTTGGTACGAAAGTTACGCTTATTGGAAGGCAAGGAGATGAGTATATTAGCGCTACAGAGGTTGCGGAATACTCAGGGACTATTAATTATGAAATTATTGCAACGATCAGTTTCCGTGTGCCGAGAATATTTATACGGAATGGTAAGGTTGTAGAGATAATTAATTACTTGAACAATATATAGAAGGTAGTATGATTGCTTCTTGTCATTGGAGTGACTGTTCATTGCTGGATAATAAGCTCTTTTTGATGAGAAGCTTTTTACTTATAATCATTTTTTATATAAGTTGCACGTAAGTTTTGAAGAGGAGTTCTATTGTTTTTAGTTAGTTATGAGATAAAAAATTTAAGAAGATGAATGTTTTGTTTGTGAATTGGAAAACATAAGCAAGGAATAAGGAAGTCTTTGCAACAGGCTCCATACAATGGTATTATTACAATAGGTGTCATATATATATTTGGGTGTGTAGTTGACGGTGGAGGTGTATTTTTGTGTCCGAATCAAGTGTAACTACTGAAATCGTGGTTCGGTTGCCAAAGCAAATGGTAACGGAATTGGACGGAATTGGAAAACAAGAGAATAAGAATCGCCATGAACTAATTTGCCAGGCAACACAATTGTTATTGCGTCAACATAAGACGAAGAAACGCTACCAACATGAATCAATGCGACGTGGGTACATTGAAATGGGAAAAATTAATCTTGGTATTGCATCTGAAGCTTTCTTAGCAGAGTATGAAGCAGCTCATACAGTAGAACGCTTAGTTAGCGGGGGGTAATATTTTGATTGTAAAACGCGGCGACGTGTATTTTGCAGACCTTTCCCCAGTTGTTGGTTCTGAGCAAGGAGGCGTTCGTCCGGTTCTTGTCATTCAAAATGACATCGGAAATCGTTTTAGTCCAACGGTGATTGTAGCGGCTATTACTGCACAGATTCAAAAAGCGAAATTACCCACTCATGTGGAAATTGATGCGAAAAAGTACGGTTTTGAGAGAGATTCTGTTATTTTACTTGAGCAGATTCGAACAATCGATAAGCAGCGCTTAACGGACAAAATCACTCACTTAGATGAAGTGATGATGATTCGTGTAGATGAAGCGCTACAAATTAGTTTAGGACTAATAGATTTTTAAATCGGCAGTTTAAGTTGCTCTCTTTGAAGGGCAACTTTTTTTATTATAGAGGAGGTTACGGTTGTATATGGAAATGGTAGATAATCGACAAGCGTTAATGAAAATGTTAGTGAAAGAATTAGGCTTTACCGAAAAGCAAGTTCGTCATGTTATTCAATTAACAGAAGAAGGTAACACAGTTCCATTTATTGCTCGTTACCGAAAAGAATGGACAGGCTCTTTAGATGAGGTGCAAATTCGTACGATTTTAGAGAGATGGCAATATATGATGCAACTTGAAGATAGGAAGGAAGAAGTTCTTCGTCTTATTGATGAGAAGGGGAAACTGACAGAAGAGCTACGACAGCAAATTGTTAAAGCTACAAAGTTGCAAGAAGTAGAAGATCTATATCGTCCATATAAAGAGAAAAGAAGAACGAAAGCGACAGTTGCTAAAGAAAAAGGATTAGAACCATTAGCTGAATGGTTATTGTTATATAAGAAAGAAGATCCGGCTAAAAAGGCAGTGGAATTTATTAATGTAGAGAAAGAAGTGCAATCTGCAGAAGAAGCTTTACAAGGTGCACAAGACATTATTGCAGAAATGGTTTCAGATGAAGCTGCGTATCGTAGTTGGATTCGAAATGTTACTTTTAGAAAAGGTGTTATGTCTTCTTCCGTGAAAGATGAAGAAAAAGATGAAAAGAATATATATGAAATGTATTACAGTTATGAAGAACCATTGCAAAAAGTAGTACCACATCGTGTATTAGCAATGAATCGTGGCGAGAAAGAAGATATATTGAGAGTTGCTGTTGTTCCACCAGTAGATGAGATAGTAACCTTCTTAAATAAGAAAGTAATTCGTGATAACGATTCGAAAAGTGCACATTATGTACAATTAGCGATTGAAGATGGTTATAAACGATTAATTCAATCTTCAATCGAAAGAGAGATTCGTAAAGAATTAACAGAAACAGCTGAAGAACAAGCAATACATATTTTTTCTGAGAACTTACGTAACTTATTATTACAACCTCCGATGAAAGGGAAAGTCGTGCTAGCGGTAGATCCGGCATATAGAACTGGTTGTAAATTGTCTGTAGTAGATGATACGGGGAAAGTACTACATATCGATGTTATTTATCCGCATCCACCTGTTCGTAAATATGATGATGCAAAAACGAAAGTTCTTTCTATTATAGATAAATATCAAGTTGAAATGATTGCAATTGGTAATGGGACAGCATCTAGAGAAACAGAAGAGTTTATAGTAGATGTATTACAAAGCGTGAACCGAGATGTCTTTTATATTATTGTAAATGAAGCGGGTGCTAGTGTATATTCAGCTTCTGATTTAGCCCGTGAGGAATTCCCAAATTTACAAGTTGAAGAGAGAAGTGCCGTTTCTATTGGGAGACGTCTGCAAGATCCACTTGCTGAACTTGTGAAAATTGATCCTAAATCAGTTGGGGTTGGACAATACCAACATGATGTATCTCAAAAGAGACTGAATGAGTCATTAACATTTGTAGTAGAAACAGCTGTTAACCAAGTTGGGGTTAATGTAAATACGGCTTCGGTTGCATTGTTACAATATGTTTCAGGTTTATCGAAAACTGTTGCGAAAAATATTGTAGCAAAGAGAGAAGAAGATGGGAAATTCACGAAGCGCACGGAATTAAAGAAAATCCCACGTTTAGGTGCAAAGACTTATGAACAATGTATAGGTTTCTTACGTATACTAGAAGGAGCGAATCCATTAGATCGAACAGGTATTCATCCAGAGCAATATAAAAATGTTGAATTGTTATTGAAGAGTCTAGGGTTATCGATAGATGACGTAGGACAACCGCAATTACAAAAGAGATTGGAAGAAGTAGAGATTTCTAAGTTATCTCAAGAAACAGGAGTTGGGGAGCCGACGTTAGTTGATATTATAGATGCGCTTATTAGTCCTGAACGAGATATGAGGGATGAGTTGCCTAAACCACTTTTGAAAAAAGGGATTTTGAAATTAGAAGATTTAAAACGTGGTATGGAACTAGAAGGAACAGTTCGTAACGTTGTTGATTTTGGTGCTTTTGTTGATGTTGGTGTAAAGCAAGATGGTTTAGTACATATTTCTAAACTTAGCAAACAGTTTGTAAAGCATCCGTTAGATGTTGTATCAGTAGGGCAAATTGTAAAAGTATGGGTAGATGATATTGATACAAAAAAAGGACGCGTTGCACTATCTATGTTGCCGATTGAATAGTAAGAGAAGAGAGCAGATGAAACTGCTCTTTTTTTATGAAATAAAAAGTGTAATGGATTATGAGCTTTGATGTATTTTGCTATAATAAAACCAGCATTCATTTAATAACTTAATTTGATACCGGTTTTTTTCGAAATATGCACGTTGCATTTGTTTTTTTAGCCACGTAGGCATAGGAATCCCTCCTTGTTTAATCCTGCTCTCAAAAATCTAAAATGCTATTGATGAGAGGTTGGTGAGTGGATTTCTATTCATGTTTTGTTTTTAGAAACCACGCTTCTTACATGAGGATGGGTATATGTACTATTTAATATATGTATAAGAAGGGAGAAAAGTGTAAAAATATTTTTTTGTTTAGGAGGAATGAGAGTGGATGAGCAAGAAATTCAGCGACTAGTGGAAGAAGTGTCACTACAATACTTTGAGATGCCGTTCTTACATAAAGCGGTGTTTAATAATAGATTACGTACAACTGGTGGGCGTTATTTATTGAAGAGTCATAATATCGAACTGAATTATCGATATTACGAATTGTATGGTGAAGAAGAGTTAGTCGGGATTATTAAACATGAGCTTTGTCATTATCACTTACATATTGCAGGAAGAGGGTATAAGCACGGGGACAGGGATTTTCGTGAGTTGTTAAAGAAAGTTGATGCACCACGTTTTTGTAAACGAATGATTAATGAAGAGAAGGAAAAAAAGATTTATAAGTATGAATGTATGGAGTGTTCACTTCAATATGTAAGAAGGCGTCAAATAAATATAAAAAGATATGTCTGTGGAAAGTGTAAAGGGAAACTCAAACCGATATCGAAAACATCTTGACAGTAAAAACGCAATCCAGTATATTATAAACATGTCACGTTTGAACAAGATGTTGTTAAAAACATCTTGACTTACAGAGAGAATTTTTATAAGATACAAATTGTCTTCATTATTCCGCAGTAGCTCAGTGGTAGAGCTATCGGCTGTTAACCGATCGGTCGTAGGTTCGAGTCCTACCTGCGGAGCCATACAGAGAAGTACCCAAGTGGCTCAAGGGGCTCCCCTGCTAAGGGAGTAGATCGCTAACGCGGTGCGAGGGTTCGAATCCCTTCTTCTCTGCCATACATATTGGCCCGTTGGTCAAGTGGTTAAGACACCGCCCTTTCACGGCGGTAACACGGGTTCGAATCCCGTACGGGTCACCACTTCGGAGGATTAGCTCAGCTGGGAGAGCACCTGCCTTACAAGCAGGGGGTCGGCGGTTCGATCCCGTCATCCTCCACCATATAATTTTATATGAATAGTATTGTCGCGGGGTGGAGCAGCACGGTAGCTCGTCGGGCTCATAACCCGAAGGTCGCAGGTTCAAATCCTGTCCCCGCAACCAAATGGTCCCGTGGTGTAGTGGTTAACATGCCTGCCTGTCACGCAGGAGATCGCCGGTTCGACCCCGGTCGGGACCGCCATTTTAACTTCTGCTATATAGC
>NZ_JBBOTE010000003.1:602500-727115 GCF_038005385.1 Bacillus sp. FSL K6-2944
ATTAAAGCGGTACGCGAGCTGGGTTCAGAACGTCGTGAGACAGTTCGGTCCCTATCCGTCGTGGGCGTAGGAAATTTGAGAGGAGCTGTCCTTAGTACGAGAGGACCGGGATGGACGCACCGCTGGTGTACCAGTTGTTCTGCCAAGGGCATAGCTGGGTAGCTATGTGCGGAAGGGATAAGTGCTGAAAGCATCTAAGCATGAAGCCCCCCTCAAGATGAGATTTCCCATAGCGTAAGCTAGTAAGATCCCTGAAAGATGATCAGGTTGATAGGTTCGAGGTGGAAGCATGGTGACATGTGGAGCTGACGAATACTAATAGATCGAGGACTTAACCATATAATATGTAGCAATGTTATCTAGTTTTGAAGGAATATGCCTTCATAGTTTGGTGATGATGGCAGAGAGGTCACACCCGTTCCCATACCGAACACGGAAGTTAAGCTCTCTAGCGCCGATGGTAGTTGGGACCTTGTCCCTGTGAGAGTAGGACGTCGCCAAGCTATTTATATTGTCGCGGGGTGGAGCAGCACGGTAGCTCGTCGGGCTCATAACCCGAAGGTCGCAGGTTCAAATCCTGTCCCCGCAACCAAATGGTCCCGTGGTGTAGTGGTTAACATGCCTGCCTGTCACGCAGGAGATCGCCGGTTCGACCCCGGTCGGGACCGCCATTTCATATAAAGAAAAGAACGAAACAAGTTGTTTCGTATTTTTTTATTTGTTTTAACAAAAAACTAATAAAGACAGTCAAACTATCCTTAGGACAACTCCTAAGGACTTTTTTATATATTCAAAACCTGTATAATAAAGAGCAGAGAACATTGTGAGTAAAGTAGGTGAAGTCTGTGAGTAAATATGAAGTAACAACAAAATCTTCTGAGGAAACACAAAGGTTATCAGAAAAACTAGGTGAGCTCGTAGAGGCACAAGACGTAATTATTTTAGAAGGAGATCTTGGAGCTGGTAAGACGACTTTTACAAAGGGACTAGCAAAAGGTCTTGGAGTGAAAAGAGTTGTAAATAGTCCTACCTTTAATATCATCAAAGAATATAAAGGAAGATTACCGCTATATCATATGGACGTGTATCGCTTAGCAGAAAGTGAAGAGGACTTAGGCTTTGATGAATATTTCTACGGTGAAGGAATTACGGTAGTAGAATGGGCTCATTTAATAGAAGCATATTTACCGAATGAAAAGTTACAAATTAGTTTATTCCATGCTGGAGATGACACAAGAAAAATTATACTCGAGCCAATTGGAGATCGCTATATTAGATTATGTGAGGAGCTATTACAAGATGAAAGTACTAGCAATTGATACTTCAAATTACGTAATGGGTGTATCCCTTATTGAGGAAGAAAACGTAATTGGGGAAATCATTACAAATTTAACAAAAAACCATTCTGTACGTCTTATGCCAGCTGTAGAGAAACTGTTAAAAGAGTGTGGCGTAAAACCGAAGGAATTAACTAAAATCGTTGTAGCTGCTGGACCTGGATCCTATACAGGTGTTCGTATAGGCGTGACAGCGGCGAAAACATTAGCTTGGTCACTTCAAATACCAATTGTAGGTGTATCAAGTTTAGAGGTAGTAGCTGCAAACGGTGCTAACTTTAACGGGTTAATTTGTCCTTTATTTGATGGAAGACGTGGGCAAATTTATACTGGGTTATATACATATGAAGGAGAGCAGTTAACTTCAATAGAAGAAGACCGAATTATTCTTATTGTAGACTGGTTGCAAATGTTAAAAGATAAAGGACAGCCTGTTTTATTTATCGGTAACGATGTTAAATTGCATAAAGAAACAATTATAGAACATTTAGGTGATCAAGCTGTATTCGCTCCATTTACTAAAAATAACCCAAGACCAAGTGAGCTAGCATTCTTAGGATTACAAAAAGAAGAACAAGATGTGCATACGTTTGTTCCAAGCTATCTTCGTTTAGCTGAAGCTGAAACAAAGTGGTTAGAAAGTCAAAACAAGTAGGAGCTTGCAGAAGATGGATATGATATTTAGAAAGATGGAGCTTGATGATATTGCTCAAATTGTAGCTATTGAAGAAGCGTCTTTTTCAACTCCTTGGACTGCAGATGCCTTTCACCGTGAATTAACGATGAATGAACATGCACATTATATTGTGTTAGAAAAAGATGGTCGTGTAGTCGGGTATTGTGGATTGTGGATAATTATTGATGAATCACATATAACAAATATAGCTATTTTGCCAGAATACCGAGGTCAAAAGTTAGGAGATGCCCTATTGAAAGCAGTTATTTCTGAAGCGAAAGAACTAGGGGTAAAAACAATGACACTTGAAGTACGTGTATCAAATGAAGTAGCAAAGCAGTTATACAGAAAATACGGATTTCAAAATGGTGGGATTCGTAAACGATACTATGCAGACAATCAGGAAGATGGTCTCGTAATGTGGGTGAATATATAATGGAAAAAAATACGATTATACTTGGTATTGAAACAAGTTGTGATGAAACAGCAGTAGCAGTTGTTAAAAATGGAACGGAAATTATTGCGAATGTCGTTGCATCACAAATTGAAAGTCATAAACGTTTTGGCGGCGTTGTACCAGAGATTGCATCCCGTCATCATGTAGAAGAAATTACAGTTGTGTTAGAAGAAGCTTTAAAGGAAGCAAACATCACATTTGATGATATTGATGCAATTGCTGTAACAGAAGGTCCTGGTTTAGTAGGAGCACTTCTAATTGGAGTAAATGCAGCGAAGGCAGTAGCGTTTGCACATGATATTCCGTTAGTCGGTGTTCATCATATTGCTGGTCATATTTATGCGAACCGTTTAGTAAAAGAAGTTCAATTCCCGTTATTATCACTTGTTGTATCTGGTGGGCATACAGAACTTGTTTATATGAAAGAACATGGTTCATTCGAAGTAATTGGTGAAACACGAGACGATGCAGCTGGAGAAGCATATGATAAAGTAGCTCGTACGTTATCTATGCCATATCCAGGTGGTCCTCATATTGATCGCCTTGCACATGAAGGAGAACCGACAATTGATTTGCCTTGTGCATGGCTAGAACCGGATTCGTATGATTTTAGCTTTAGTGGATTGAAATCAGCAGTTATCAACACTGTGCATAACGCAAAACAGCGCGGTATAGAAATTGCACCAGAAGATTTAGCGGCAAGTTTCCAAGAAAGTGTAATAGATGTACTTGTAACGAAAGCAGCTCGTGCAGCAGAAGCTTATAATGTAAAGCAATTACTTCTTGCTGGTGGAGTAGCTGCTAATAAAGGACTTCGTGCGCGATTAGAAGAGGAATTTGCACAAAAAGAAAACATTGAATTAATTATTCCGCCACTATCTTTATGCACAGATAATGCAGCGATGATTGCAGCGGCAGGGACAATTGCTTATGAACAAGGTAAGCGTGCAACATTAGCCTTAAATGCAAATCCAGGATTAGATATTGAAGCATAGTTATACACATAATTAACCACAGGTTGTGGATAAAACCCATATTATCTGTTGATAATGTGGGTTTTATTGTGTATATAAAATGTTGATAACTTTTTTATTGACTGTGGATAATGTGGAAAAGTTATTTTGATGTTTATTTTATAAAGATGGATATGTGTATAAACTTGTGGATAAATAGGTTGATGTCAGACCTTTGAATTTGTTCTTTTTCGGGAAATAAAAAGCAAGAAGATATCCCCGAAAAACATTTTGAAACATCTCCCCATTATAGAAGATGCTAATATTGTCAATCTTTGTCGTTAAAACGATATTTCGTGTCGAATTGTTAATATATATAGGGTTACAATAGATATATTTAAAAAATCGTTAGTATATTCTAAGTTACGATAGATATATTCAAAAAATTGTTTAAGTACTAAAAAAAGATGTCACATAGTCAAAAATCCTGACTTATGAGACATCTTCCTTATTTAAATATGCTTATACATGCAGCTCTTCCCATTCTGCCATACAAGTTTCAAGTTGTTCTTGTAGCGTTTGCTTTTTAGTTGTAATTTCACTAGCTTTTTCATAATCTGCATATATTTCTGGTAAGCAAAGTTGATCTTCTAACGTAGCAATTTCTTCTTCTAATTCCACTATACTTTGTTCTAGCTCTTCAATTTTTCTAGTGCGTTGACGCTCTAGTTTTTTACGCTCTTTTTCTTCTAAATAATTTAATTTCTCTTGTGCAACCACCTTTTGAACAGGAACGTCACTTTCTTGCTGTTCAAGTTCTGCACGTTCAATCATTTCATTTTTCTTTTCAACGTAGTAATCGTAATCCCCTAAATATTCCTGTGCACCTTCTGTTGATAACTCAACCACAGTCGTTGTTACACGGTTAATAAAGTAGCGGTCATGTGAGACGAATAGAAGAGTACCTGGGTAATCAATTAAAGCATTCTCCAAAATCTCTTTACTATTTAAATCAAGGTGGTTCGTAGGCTCATCTAGAATTAACAAATTTGACTTTTGCATCATAAGTTTTGCAAGAGCTAATCGAGCTTTTTGTCCACCACTAAGGGAAGATACTGGTTTCAGTACATCATCTCCTGTGAATAAAAAATTCCCAAGTATAGTACGGATTTCTTTTTCCGGTTGCAGTGGATATTCATCCCATAGTTCATTTAAAACCCGTTTAGAAGATGTTAAGTTTGCTTGTTCTTGATCATAATAACCAACAGATACATTTGATCCGAAAGAAACATCACCATTTAATAGTGGTAACTTATTCACAATGGATTTTAACAATGTGGATTTCCCAATTCCGTTTGGACCAACTAAAGCAACACTATCTCCGCGAGTTAAGCGCATAGTTACATGTTCAATTATAGGGTTTTCATCATAGCCGATGGTTGCATCATTTACTTGTAAAACATCATTTCCACTTTGTTTTTCAATATCGAAGTGGAATGATGCTGACTTAGAATCCCCTAATGGTCTCGTTAATAATTCCATTCTGTCTAGTTGTTTACGGCGACTTTGAGCACGTTTCGTTGTAGAAGCGCGAGCTATATTCTTTTGAACGAAGTCCTCAAGTTTTGCGATTTCATCTTGTTGTTTTTCGTAACGTTTCATTTCTTGCTCATATAATGCTGATTTTAAGTCTAAATATTTACTGTAGTTACCAACAAATCGTCTGCTTTCTTTATTCGAAATTTCATATACTTGTGTAACGAGTTTGTCTAAGAAATAACGGTCATGTGAGACGATTAATATTGCGCCAGGATAACCTTGCAAATATTGCTCAAGCCATGTTAATGTTTCGATGTCTAAATGGTTTGTAGGCTCGTCCAAAATAAGTAAGTCTGGTTTTGTTAATAATAATTTCCCGAGAGCTAATCTTGTTTTTTGCCCGCCGCTTAAAGTAGAGATCGTCGTCTGGTGCGTTTCAACTGGGAAGCCAAGGCCGCTTAAAATGGAGCGAATATCCGCTTCATATTGATATCCACCTTGATCTTTATAATTGAGTTGTAGTTGGTCATAATCAGCTAACAATCTTTCATATGTAGCTTCGTTTGAAAAGTTTTCTTCTTTTCCCATTTCTTGCTCAAGCCTTCGAAGTTTTGTCTCCATTTGCTGTAAGTGGGTAAAGACGGTTAGCATTTCATCCCAAATTGTTAAAGACGTTTCTAGTCCAGTATTTTGAGCTAAATATCCGATTGAGACATCTTTCGGTTTTATAATTTCGCCACCATCATGAGATAATTCACCAGCGATAATTTTTAATAATGTAGATTTTCCTGCTCCATTCCTTCCAACTAATGCGATACGATCTTTTGTTTGTACTTCCAATTTTATGTTTGCAAGAATCGTTTCTGCACCGTATAATTTCGAAAGCGCGTTTACTTGTAATAAAATCAATGTTTTCACCTCAAATAATTTCTTAACTTTGCCATGTTTATATTTCTCAATCATACTAAAAATAGTGTATAGTTTAAAATAAAGAGAGAATACTTCTTCTCTTTATTATACAAGGAATTTAATGAGTGCTAAACTTCTGTATTTGATTAAAGTATATGAATAAAGATAGGAAGAGAGGAGAGGTCATATGGATCAGCAAAAGATTCCACAAGCCACTGCTAAAAGATTGCCTCTATACTATCGATTTATCCAAAACTTATCTCTTTCTGGTAAGCAGCGTGTTTCATCGGCCGAATTGAGTGAGGCAGTAAAAGTAGATTCCGCAACAATACGAAGAGATTTTTCGTATTTTGGAGCGTTAGGGAAAAAGGGATATGGATATAACGTAAATTATTTATTATCATTTTTCCGCGAAACACTTGATCAAGATGATATAACACGTGTAGCACTTATTGGAGTAGGTAATTTAGGGACCGCTTTCTTACATTATAATTTCACGAAAAACAATAATACAAAAATTGAAATGGCATTTGATGTTAGTGAAGAGAAAGTTGGAACAGAAATCGGGGGCATTCCTGTATATCATTTAGATGAATTAGAAGAGAGATTATCAAATGATATACAAGTGGCAATATTAACAGTACCGGCTACAGTAGCACAAGCTGTAGCAGATAGATTAGCTGAAACAAGCGTGCACGGTATTTTGAATTTCACACCAGCGCGATTAAACGTATCAGAGAATATTAGAATTCATCATATTGACTTAGCTGTAGAGTTACAAACATTAGTTTACTTTTTGAAAAACTATCCACAATAAAACGCAGAGGAAGCGACCTCTGCGTTTTATTATTGTTTCTTCTTTGTGAATTTAACTAATATAAGGCGAAGTGCCAAATTAAAATCAATTGTTGCCATAACTGCAAATAGTATTGTCCACATATTCCAGATTGTATCTGTCACGTTCGTAATGGCGAAGCGTGTAAAGATACATCCAAGAAGGAAGTATAGTGCAGCCATGAACAATGGTGAGTTTCTCATACAAAAAATCCTCCGATAAAGCCTTGCATTTTTTCAGCTTCTTTAATCATTTCTTGAATTTGTTCATTGCTCATAAAAATTTGCCCAATAGCGACTAATGTATTCATCGCAACATGAGCTGCAATCGGAACGATAATACGTTTCGTCTTCACATATAAGAAGGCGAATACGAGCCCCATAGCAGTGTATACCAATAAGTGAGTAAAATCAAAATGAATTGTTGCGAATACAAGCGAACTAATGATAGCTGCGATAAAGAAGTTAAACTTCTTATAAAGCGTGCCGAATAGAATTTTTCTAAATACGATTTCTTCTAAGATAGGTCCAATTATAGATACAACAATAAGGAACCAAGGTATCGTTCTTGCGATGTCCATCAGTCTGTCTGTATTCTCAGATCCACGTGGAACCCCAAATACATACATTTCAATCATACCTGCAATGGATTGTGAGATGATTGCTAAGAAGAACCCGATAAAAATCCATCCAATAGTAGCTGGAACAGAAGAGCGCATTGGATCTAAATGCCTGTCACGAATATCTGTTCTAAGTAACCAAAGCACGATACATAATGCAATAAAGAAGCTAATGATTGCCCAGTGTCCCGTTATGATTTGTCCTTTTTCTTCAATGGTAAATCCTCTATTATCATAGAGTCCTGTTTTTAGGAGAAGTGGTAATCCAACAACGCCAGATAACTGCATTAAAATGTATGTAATGATAATCCACCAGTATTGTTTCTTCAAATGGTTTAACCATCCTTTCTAACTATAGTGTATGAGATAAGTTAGGATAACATGTAAATATGCTACCTACGATATAAACCTCTTGAATTATGTTTTTTTCGTAAATCCTTATTTGAAATTATAATAGAAGACAGGAGAAAGTTGTATGTGTAGCGAAAACAACTTAGGGTGTCCTTTCATATTGTAACATACGAGCAGTGGAAACAACGATTCATATAGTAAAGGCAGTATTGTATATAGAAAGTTTATATAGTGATTTGCGAAAAAATTATGATTTTTTTACTTGCAAAAGAAATTGAGATTATTTATTATTATAAGTGTGTTAGCACTCGGATGACTTGAGTGCTAATAAAAGAAATTTACATAACAAAATGAGGAGGTTATTGTTCATGCTAAAGCCATTAGGTGATCGCGTTGTAATTGAGCTTGTTCAAGCAGAAGAAAAAACAGCAAGTGGTATCGTATTACCAGATACTGCAAAAGAAAAACCACAAGAGGGTAAAGTTGTTGCAGTAGGTACTGGTCGAGTGCTTGAGAATGGTGAGCGTGTTGCTTTAGAGGTAGCAGCAGGTGATCTTATCATCTTCTCAAAATATGCAGGTACTGAAGTGAAATATGAAGGTACAGACTACTTGATTTTACGTGAAAGTGACATTTTAGCAGTTATCGGTTAATTATATAAATCTTAAAAAATCCAAGGGGGTCAATTATTATGGCAAAAGATATTAAATTTAGTGAAGAAGCACGTCGTTCGATGCTTCGCGGTGTCGACACTCTTGCAAACGCAGTAAAAGTTACGCTTGGACCAAAAGGTCGTAACGTTGTACTTGAGAAAAAATTTGGTTCACCACTTATTACAAATGATGGTGTAACAATCGCAAAAGAAATCGAATTAGAAGATGCATTCGAAAACATGGGTGCGAAATTAGTAGCAGAAGTTGCTAGCAAAACAAATGACGTAGCTGGTGACGGAACAACAACTGCAACTGTATTAGCGCAAGCTATGATTCGTGAAGGTCTTAAAAACGTAACAGCTGGTGCGAACCCAATGGGTCTTCGTAAAGGTATCGAAAAAGCTGTTACTGCTGCAATTGAAGAATTAAAAACGATTTCTAAACCAATCGAAGGCAAATCTTCTATCGCACAAGTAGCTGCTATTTCTGCAGCTGACGAAGAAGTAGGTCAATTAATCGCTGAAGCAATGGAGCGCGTTGGTAACGACGGCGTTATTACTTTAGAAGAGTCTAAAGGATTCACAACAGAATTAGACGTAGTAGAAGGTATGCAATTTGATCGTGGCTATGCATCTCCTTACATGATTACTGATTCTGACAAAATGGAAGCAGTTCTTGATAACCCATATATCTTAATTACTGACAAAAAGATTTCTAACATTCAAGAAATCTTACCAGTATTAGAGCAAGTGGTACAACAAGGTAAACCACTTCTTATCATTGCTGAAGATGTAGAAGGCGAAGCATTAGCTACATTAGTAGTGAACAAACTTCGTGGTACATTCAATGTAGTAGCTGTTAAAGCTCCTGGATTTGGTGACCGTCGTAAAGCAATGCTAGAAGATATCGCAATCTTAACTGGTGGCGAAGTGATCACTGAAGAATTAGGCCGTGACTTAAAATCTGCTACAGTTGAATCTTTAGGACGCGCTGGTAAAGTTGTTGTTACAAAAGAAAACACAACTGTAGTTGAAGGTGTAGGAAGCACAGAACAAATCGAAGCTCGCATCGGTCAAATCCGTGCGCAATTAGAAGAAACAACTTCTGAATTCGATCGCGAAAAATTACAAGAGCGTCTTGCTAAACTAGCAGGTGGCGTAGCAGTAATTAAAGTAGGTGCAGCAACTGAAACTGAGTTAAAAGAGCGCAAACTTCGCATTGAAGATGCACTTAACTCAACTCGTGCAGCAGTAGAAGAAGGTATCGTTGCAGGTGGTGGTACTTCACTTATGAACGTATACACAAAAGTAGCTTCTATCGTAGCTGAAGGCGACGAAGCAACAGGTATCAACATCGTACTTCGTGCACTAGAAGAGCCAGTTCGTCAAATCGCAATCAACGCTGGTCTAGAAGGATCTGTAGTTGTAGAGCGTCTAAAAGGCGAAAAAGTAGGCGTTGGTTTCAACGCAGCTACTGGCGAATGGGTTAACATGCTTGAGTCTGGTATCGTAGATCCAGCTAAAGTAACTCGTTCTGCACTTCAAAACGCAGCATCTGTTGCAGCTATGTTCTTAACAACTGAAGCTGTAGTAGCTGACAAGCCAGAACCAAATGCACCAGCAATGCCTGACATGGGCGGCATGGGCATGGGCGGTATGGGCGGTATGGGCGGAATGATGTAATTTAGGTGTAAAAACATTGTTATATCAACATTCGTAGGCCTTTACACCTAATGTAGTGTCCGGAAAAGTGACCGATATTAGTCAATAAGATTTTTAGAGAGGTCTTTCATTAAGTTGCCAAACTTATTGGAAGCCTCTTTTTTTATGTTCTTTGTCATGTGTGCGTATATGTCCATGGTTGTATTAATATCTGAATGTCCTAATCGTTCTTGTATCTCTTTTATGTGTACATTTGCTTCAATTAACAAAGACGTATGAGTATGTCTAAATGAATGAGGTGTTACTTGTTTTTGAATAGATGTTTTCTTCAGTAATCGTTGCATTCTGATTGATAAATGCTTAATTGTCTTAGGATAACCTTCATTAGTTGAAAAAATAAAATCATTGTCTTTATAAAAAGGTTTGTTATCTATAATTATTTTATCTTGTTGTTGTTTGTGTTGTTTGAGCATAGCAACTAAAAGAAGGTCTATTGTTATTGTCCGAATGGACCCCTCTGTTTTTGGTGTTAGTAATGTATATTTTAACTTGTTGTTTGATGGATTGTAGTAAGTTTTTATAACTCTTAGTGTGTGTTCATAAAAATCTATATCAGACCATTTTAAAGCAATCATTTCACCTATTCGTAAGCCAGTATACGCTAGCATAGTAAAAGCTAATAAGTCACCTTCTAATCCATCATTTTTAGTAATCGTTAGAAATTCCTCTAATTCTTCTTTTTCAAGAAACTTTTCATGAATTTCGTTACCTTGTTCAAGATCAGAGACAGTTTTCTTTTTCTTAGGTAGTTTAATTCCTTTAGTTGGTATATCTTTAATCAATTTATTTTCTTGAGCATACACAAAAACCATGTTGGTAGATGAATGAATACTTGAAATGTAGTTGAAACTGAAAGTATTTGCTAACTTATCTATTGTGTCTTGGTATGTTTTTTTAGTGATTTTTTGAATAGGTATTTGTCCTAAATCATCAATAACACGATCTAACGCAATCCTTCTTGCTCTTATGCTACTTACTTTTGCCCCTTGAGATTCATAATGCTTTAACCAGTCCTTACACATTGTTTCGAAGGTTATTTTTAATGGTTCGACATATTCCCCATTATGAAATTGTCTTTCAAATAAAGCAGCTGCAAGTTTCGCATCTTTTTGAGTTAAAAAACCAGATTTACTCTTTTTTATTTCCTTTCCTGTTACGGGATCAGTACTCATATATGCACGAAATGCCCACTTTTTTCCCTTTTTATAGATGTATGCCATCGGATTCCCCTCTTTTTTATGTTAGTAAATCATAGTGATCGATAAATAAGTTGTCAACTCCTTCTATTTCTTCACCATAAAAGAATTCAACTCCCCACTCGATTATATAATCATCTAATATGTCATGGACGTATGATTGCGCATACGGAGGTACTTGAAGTAAATCTAAATTAAATTCAAAAATGGTAGAAGTCCCTATGAATACACTGTGGATAAGTTTTTCGTTGCTTATCAAGTACTTTACTTCCACTTGAAAGTCAAATTCATGATTTTCTCCTTCATACAAAATTTTGCAATGTAGTTTTAATTTTGTTTCGATTTTTGAAATATACTGATATTCGTTTCCTTCTTTATCTACAATATGAGTCTCTTCATTCATTGATATTTCTGGTTCTTCAGTAATAACTTTGAATTCTGGCTTTATATCAATGTAAGAAATTAGGTCACCGGGCTTGCACTTTAGTAATTCGCACAATTGTTTTATGGTATCAAATTGAATTCCCGATCCGTAATTATTGTATAAGTTAGAAATGGTTGTCCTAGATAAAGTAGTTTTATCTTTAACTTTTTGAATATTGAGTCCCCGTTCAGCCATTAAAACCCTCAAATTACAATGAATTAATCCCATAAGAATAAACTCCTTTTTCAAATTAGTTTACCCTAATGATATCATAACTAATCAAAATAACCAATAGACTAATCAAAATGACTTGACAACCAATTAACGAATCATTATGATGGATATGTAAAACAAAATAACCAATGAACTGATCATTTTGTTTTGTGTATTATTTATAATGGTGGTGGAGAAGTTGATTGTATTAAAATCTCATAATGAATTTAATGAAATTATTGCAAAAAGAGGGTTTTCTAAACGTGCTTTTGCACGTAAAAGTGGTATGTCAGAAGCAACATTCATTCAAATATCAAATGGAAAACAATCACCAAGACCTGATACTGCAAAAAAATTTGCGATACTTTGCTATTAAACTTTGATGATATTTTCGCAATTGAAGAGAGGTCGAGCAAAAAATAAAGAGGTGATCTAAATTGTTAAATGTTCAGATTGATGAAAAGACGGTTAATTCAATGTTAGAAAAAGCAATTAATGAAAAAGTTGAGGAATTAGCTGCACAAAAATACTTCATGACTTATAAAGAGTTGTCCGAATATCTAAACATTAGCAAACCGACCATTGAAGAGCGGTTAGTCAAAAATGGATTACGATACTACAAAGTTGGTAGCAAATATCTTTTTAGGAAAAGTGAAGTAGATGCATTTTTGGATGATATGATTTCCAATATGAATGCTACTAATAATGACATAAAGTTTTATAAAAATAAGAAGTAGGAAATATCATCATTTTTCAGATTACATAATGAAGGAGAAAAAAACATGGCCCAGTTAACAGTCAATGAACAACCAACAGTTGCAAGTTGAGGAAATGCAAAAATGTATTCTAAGGATTCTTTTAAAGGTGATTCTTGTGCAGAAGTAATTTAAGAGAAATTATCCATGAATTAGACGAAGAAGAGATATTCAATAAGGTTGTGAAGAAGAATGGTAAAAACCAATAAAAAAAGATATATGAACGGCGAATTCATATACCTTTGAAAAATCATTTTTAAAATATTATTGCTTACAGTATATCAGCTTTTTGCAAAAAATACAACAATGGTGGTGAGGACTTGCAAGCCGTTTCAATAAAAGAGTACCAATCGTTTCCGGTAGAACTTACCACGCGCCCCCAGTGGGTATTATGGAAACTTGAACCGATAATTGATAAAAAAACTGGTGAATATAAGGTTAATAAAGAAAACGGACAATTCAAATATACCAAAGTACCCTATCAAATAAACGGTTTAAAAGCAGATTCAACAATCCCATCTACATGGGCAAGCTATGATGAAACAGTCAAAGCTTACAAGAGTACCAATAAACATAACGGCATAGGGTATGTATTATCAGAAGATGACCCTTACACAGCCATTGACTTAGATGACCATATAAAAGATGGGGAAATTCAACCAGAAGCACAATCCATTGTGAATGCGATGGATAGCTACACTGAATATAGCCAAAGCGGAACAGGTCTTCACATATTTATAAAAGCTAAGAAGTCAGGTAAGCGATCAAAGAATTCAACTAAGGGTATTGAAATATATGATAGCGAACGTTTCATTGTGATGACTGGGGACCATGTAGATGGTACACCAACAGAAATACATGAACGGCAAGATATTTTGAGTTACATCTATGATAGTTATTTTCCTGCAAGTAAAAAAACGCAGGAGATAAAGCCGTCTAAGTTGGATTTATCACCTAAATTATCAGATGAGGATGTTTTGAACATCGGATTCAAGGCAAAAAACGGTCAAAAATTCAAGGGTCTTTATTCGGGTAATTGGAGTAATTACGGCAGTCAAAGTGAAGCGGATCAAGCGTTATGCAATTTGATTGCATTTTACACACAAGACCCAGAACAGATTGATCGAATCTTTACTGGAAGCGGCTTATATCGTGATGACAAATGGGAAAGACAGGATTATAAGGATGGTACTATTCAACATGCCTTAGATGGACTAAAGGCAACGTATCAGCAGCCGACACCTAATGAAAGTTTTCATTTATACATTAAAGATTCACCGACCATTGACCTGAAAAAAGAATTAAGAGATAGATATTTTAGGGAATTAGTCGAAATGGAAGCAGAATGGGAAGCGAACGGAGGCAAAGGAAGAAAACCTACTACCATTAGCCCTATAAGGTGTGCAGAAATATTGCCCGAATATATAAGCTTCATACTTTTTGATTATGAGGAAAATACTAGATTGGCAATGTACCAGCCAATAGAGGGAACATATACACGAAACGTCACGCTCATAAAAAGAGTGATCTCATGGTTAGAACCTAAGTTGAACAATTCAAAAGCTGAGGACGTCATTTACCATTTAACGAACAAAACCGATATGAAGGAAAAAACGGAATCAAGATATTTAATTCCAGTTAAAAATGGTGTATTCAATTTAAAAACCAAGACACTAGAATCATTTACCGCTGATTATGTGTTCACCACCAAGATTACCACACCTTACATTGAAAATCCTGTTAACCCTGTTATAGATGGCTGGGACGTACATAACTGGATAAATTCAATAGCATGCGGGGATTTAGAAATTGAGAAGCTTTTATGGCAAGTCATAAATGATTCGCTTAATGGTAACTACACACGAAAGAAAGCGGTTTTCTTAGTGGGTGACGGAAACAACGGTAAGGGTACTTTCCAAGAGCTGATTATCAATTTAATTGGTATTCAAAATATCGCTACTTTGAAAGTGAATGAATTTGACGAGCGGTTCAGATTGAGCGCACTGGAAGGGAAAACGGCCGTTATTGGTGATGATGTGCCAGTTAATGTGTACATTGATGATTCCTCTAATTTTAATAGTGTTGTTACTGGTGATCGGGTACAAGTTGAGTTTAAAAATAAGCCGTTATACAGTACCACATTTAGGTGTAGCGTGATTCAATCAACAAATGGAATGCCGAAATTTAAGAACAAAACAAACGGAACGATAAGAAGGATTGTAATCGTACCTTTTAAGGCTGATTTCAATGGAAGTGTGGAGAACTTCAAGATTAAAGATGAATACATCCGAAATGAAAAAGTGCTGCAATATGTTCTTCATAAAGCAATTCACTTAGATTTTGAAAGGTTCGATATTCCGGAAGTTTCTAAGCGTGAACTGGAAGTATTTAAACAGGACAATGACCCAGTACTTGATTTTAAAGTATCTGTATTTGATAAGTGGGAAATACCTAAAGTACCGAAGTATATAGTTTATGGATTCTATAAGAAATTTTGTATGGACAACGGTTATAAACCTTTATCAGATAGGCTTTTCCACAAGCAATTTAAAGCGTATTTGGGTAAAGAATGGAATACGAGTGCACAAGGGAAGTTTCGTTATGACAGTCTTATAAATTATGTAGGGGACTTGGATAAGGTGAATTTAGGGTTTGGGTTTCCCGATCAAAAGAAAAATCAAAGTGCATATGAAAATACAAGATTAACAGTCGTTTAGTGGTAAGTGGGTAATTGAAAGGTAATTGGAATTTTACTTTTCAATTACCCCCATAAAACTTACAGCCCCAAGGGTTTATAGGTGCTTGGTAATTGGGTAATCGTAATTTCTTAACTTTTAGTAATAATTTTTAATATCCAATAAAAAAGTGAAGGTATAAAAATATAAAAGAAGTGAAATTTTCAATTACCAATTACCAAATCACTGTATCGATTGTGGGAGTAAGGGCGGGGGCGGTAATCGTAATGTTGATTTCAATTACCAGGCAGTCAAAAAACAATAAAAGAGATAATATGAAGTGACCTCCTAGATTATCAAGTCAGGGATTTTAACTCATAATAATGAGTAAAAACAAACATTATGAATGGGTTTATACCCTATGATAATAGGAGGCCACTATGGAAAATATAATCTATATTGGGATGGATGTCCATAAGGACAGCTTTAGCTTATGTGCATTGCACGGAACAACTGGGGAAATTGTAAGAACCTGTTTAAAATCTTTTCAATAAAATTGCCACACCTGCCAATAAGCAAATCTGTCTACTATTTTCAAGTGTTCGTTCACAATTCTTCCACAGTCTACGGTAATTTTCCAACCAAGCAAAGGTGCGTTCCACAATCCAGCGTTTTGGTAACACGACAAATTTGTGAAGTTCAGATCGTTTGATGATTGCAACCGAACAATCAATCGTTTCTTTTATGGATTGCGCAAAGGATGGCCCTGTATATCCGCCATCACAAAGTATATTTGTCACCTTTTCCAATGTTTTCTTGTGCCTTTCACACATTTGGATGGCACCCTCTCGGTCTGTTATGTTCGCGGTTGTTACATCAATCGCATGAATGAGACCATTCGTATCTACAGCGATATGACGTTTGATTCCTGACACTTTCTTTCCAGCATCATAACCCTTTTCACCAGCTATCCATGTGTTTTTCACGCTTTGTGCATCTAGGATGCAGAAACTTGTCTCATTCTTACGTCCATCTTGTTCGCGATAGGTTTTAACCAATTTTTTTATGCACTTTTTCGAGAAGACTTATGCCATTCTCGTCTACTTTCCGCCAAATCTGATAGTAGAAATAAACAGTTTGCCAGTTTGGGAAGTCACTTGGTAGATTGCGCCATTGGCAACCTGTGGTAAGCACGTATAGTACGCCGCAGAATACCTCATATAAATCAACTGTACGTGGACGCGTCCTTTTACGTGCGTTTTCCAAATCTTCTCGAATGAGTTCAAACTGTTCATGTGAAACGTTACTTGTATAATTATGTATCATAGAAAATATCCTTTTTTGTACAGATTATATCATAGATTCTAAACAGGTTCTAAGGCATGGCTATGTGTATGAAGGGAAATCAAGCTGGACAATCGCTTATATGAAATGGTTAAAGAACCTTGATCTACAAGGATTATGCAAAGAAACGTTAGACGAATATCTATTATAGTATAATGTTCTAGTTGATAAAATTGAGCGGGTCAGTCTGAGATTAGACGAATTATCTCATAGTGAAAGATATGAAGAACCAGTTGCAAAGTTAAGATGCTTAAAAGGTATAGACACAACATCGGCAATGACTGTTCATATGGAAATTGCAGACTTCACTCGTTTTCCCACGGCTAAAGCATTTATGGCTTATGTAGGATTGACGCCAAGCGAAAGCTCAAGTGGAGAGAAAATCAGTCGAAGTTCAATTACAAAACAAGGAAATTCGACCGTTAGGTCTACTCTTGTAGAATGATCTGGTCAATACAATTTTTTTAAAATTGTCATAGAAAATATATATGTGATAGATGTGAGCAGACACTTTCCTATATTATAGGAGAAATTTGCATGGAGTGTGGGCGGCCTTTAGAATATGTTCCTGCCTCATTTCAAGAAGACGGTATTTGTATAGATTGTCTAAGGTGGATGAAAGAGGCGAAGTATCGTTCTTTTAAAAACCGTTCGTTATATATGTATGATGATGAGATGAAAGAAATAGTAGCGCAGTTTAAGTTTCGGGGGATGCAGAGTTAGTGCGCATTTTTTATCGTCCTTTTCGAAGTGTATTTCAAAAGTATTTTGCTAATGTTTCAACCGTTATCGCTGTTCCACTTAGTAAGGAAAGGGAAGTTGAACGTGGTTTTAATCAAGCTGAGTTATTAGCAACTTGTTTACCTGTCAAAATTTCTTATCCATCATTAAGAAGAAGGGAAACAGAAAAGCAAAGTAAGAAGACACGTAAAGAAAGGGTGTCAGGAAGCAATCCTTTTTATTTTCAGGGAGAAGAGATGTTTTCTGGGCAACATATTTTACTCGTTGATGATGTGTATACGCCTGGAATTACAGTTAGGCAAATCGGAAGTTTGTTATATGAAAAAGGGGCAAGGGAAGTATCATTCCAAATACAATCCACTAGCGTTACTGGGAAGGCTAAATACATTTAAAGCAAAATACGGTTTTGAAATCGTGTATTTGGATAAGAAATTCAGTGGGAATTGGATTTATCATCATTTTTATTATCAAGCGAAACATTACTTTAAATTGGGGGCTTTTTAGGAGATAAAAAAGAGGACTCTTATATAAGAGCCCTGAGAGGAAATTAGGTGAATCGCAAATTCAAAAAATTGGCGTATGAATAGTATATCCAAAGTATAAAAATATATACAACAAAGCAGCTAGCAAATGCTAACTGCCCAGTTGTTAAGAGGAATTTAATATAGCAGGCTAGGTACATCATGTATACGAGTATAAAGTGAAACAAAAGTATGTTTTGAAGAAAAAAGACTGACAGAAACCTAGGAAATCGGGGGTTGAATTCTTTCTGAATACCATAGGTATCTAGAAGGGTAAAGTATCTGTAAATGGATGTTAAGTATGTATAATGAGTTTTGAGAATGCAAGGTGTGTTTTTGAAGGGATTATCTGTAACCTACCTTGCCATCATGAAAAATAGAGAAATTTGAGGAGTCCACACCATGAATGCAAAAGAAATAAGAATGTATATATTAGATTTGCAAGACAAGCATTGCGCAACGTGTGAATATCGGGCAAATCAGTCTCCGAAGTATTGTTTGAAGAATTGTAAGGTCGGAGAAGAATTGTATAGATTAGGAAAAAATTAGCTCCTTGTGTAGGACAAGTCAGAGAAAATCCGAAACGGAAAAATTGGGAAGAATTGATGCCGAAAATTTTAGAAATGTTACAAAGAGAACTACCGATGTATGTAATTGCGATAGAAGTAAACTGTGAAGTGAACACGTTGCAGAAGCAACTCAAAAAAATGGGATTGTGGCAGTCAACAAGCAGAAAACAAATACAAGAAAATGCTCATAAAAGATGGGATGAACGATGTAAACAAGCTGTCATGTTACGTGAAAAAGGACTTACTTATCAAGCAATCTGTCAGCAATTAGGGTGTAGTCGGAACAGTTTGTCTCATCACCTTAAAAAAAGAGGGCTAAAGTAAACATGGAACCGGTGTGGTTTATAGCATCATAAAATTATAACAGTGTAGACGTGGTAAGGTAAAAATAACAGTAACGAGTAGGTGTATCGTCATTGTTCAATTGGCTGAAAGAATATCAAAGATTAGAAGAGGAGATTGTATATTTAGAATATAATCTAGATAAAACCAAAGCAGAATTAAAACGTTGGATCTATGGTGATTTACAAAGTATACGCTTATCTGCAGCATCGGAAGGTGCAAAGGTAGAGGAACGTATGGAAGTAATTACATATGAACTGGCTCATAAAATGAATGAAATGTATACCTTAATAAAGTTAATGAATAAGTTTAGAGGATTGGATAATCAAATACTCAAAATGAAGTATGTGGACGGTATGACATTGGAAGAAATAGCCGAAGCTAGTAGGTATAGTCTAAGTCATATAAAAAAGAAACATGCAGAAATCGTTCGGCTTATCAAATTCATAGAACAAGAAGGTATCATTTAGGTTCACTCTTAAAGTGAATCGAAACCATTGAAAAAATGAGTTATAGTAATAAGATAAGATTTTGAAGAGCGACTATCGTGCATAAAAGTTCTATAAAAAAGAGCCACATGACTTATGTAAAGTCATATGGCTGTAAGAATGGTTTGGAAGACAAGGAAGTGATGCCTTCGCAGAAATTTAATTAGGATCCATGCATTATAACATGTTAGGTATCTTAGTGGATGCAAAAAATGATATTTGTCAAAGGATAAAAAATGTAGGTTAATGAGGGGACTATATGATAATTTAGAAAAGGTAAGAAATAGTAAGAAATAGTAAGAAATAGTAAGAAATAGCGGAAACTGTTTCTTACTATATATGTCTACAGGCTTTCACGGGCAACCATTGTAACAGGAAGAGCCGTAACCAGCAACCATAGTTGTTAATGGAATGATTATGGTAGTAACGGGAGAGCGGTTGCTCTTCTTTCAGGCGCCAAGATGGAGATAGATAGGTATGTGTAATGTGGGCAAGTTACATATATACTTGGCGTTTGAAAGAGGCGCTATACACATAATGGAGGCGTATGTTTTTAGGGGGAAGGAATGAAGAATGCCAGCATATATAAGTGTGGGTAGGCCGTAGTAGGTGTAAGGTATCCTGAGCATTCTTCAACCTTCTGAAAGAAATGCTGGAGGAAAACAGTTTAGATGGTTTGTTTTCCAACCATTTGTAGTATATGCGGAAAAATGGTTTTTAAAACCAAAATAATGTATTGTCTAGAACTTTTTTGGTGAGATAAGCATATAATGAAGCATGGGACAACACCTATTGATGGTGCTTTTTCCAAAGACCTACCTCTCTATATAAATGATGTAAGAGCAGCCATTCCTTTTGGTTGCTCTCTTCTTTTTTATCAACATGATTACAAATGGTTTTATATACCAAATGAGAGCATATACATGTGGTAAACATCTACTAGGATGTTCTTTTAGTGGAAAACAGTGAAAAGGGCGTGAAAAGATGGATACCACAAATACAGATTTACAAATGAAAATTGATAGGTTACAGCTATGTCCTGTGGATGATTGTGTTTATCAGGAGCATTTGAAGGCATACGAGGAATTAGGGCTTTATACAAAGCGTTTTACGTATTATAAAATGTATGGACAATGTTTTGTGCCCTATTCAAAAGAATATGTCATGCGTTCAACTATGGAAGAGTTGTTAAAAAGGGATAAAGAAAAGTGCATACAATGTAGTCCGTCTTTTTTTAACCGGTTAAAAAGAAAGATGGGTATATGGATATGGAGGGGAAAGATGAAGTCGTTAGGAGGAATAGCGGAGTGGGTCCAGAAACGTGCAAAGGATGAGAAGTGATAGAACGTTTTTCTTATTTGCATGAAAAAGAACAGCCGAATTATTGTAGGATACATAACCTGGCTGTGTAGAGAGTGAATAGATCGTGAAAAACATAATACCCTTCTAAGGGGGAAGGATTATGTTGACTGGTTTTCATCATAACATGAGGAGCGTCACATGATAATGGGAAAGATGCTATTTCATACAGGTAAATAATCAAGGATGAAGAGTGACCGTATCGTTATAAAGATGAAGTTTGTTAGGGGGGTACGAGTACACTGTTCATCTGTGGTTAGTATGATTTGGTTTTTAATACCAATACAAATATAAAATGAAACAGCATCTATAATGGGTGCGTATGTTGTAGGGGATGGGGAAATGATGATAGAAACAAGACAAACTGCAGCAGGAAAAGAATGTGAGTACAAAATAGAAAAGAGAAATGTATGGATTCCAACGGCTAGGAAAAAGAAAGAAGACATCATTGCATTACTATCATGAAGTACTGTGACTTCAATGGCTGCTCTAACAAGATAAGCAAAGGACGTTACTGCGGGGAACATAAGCGTAACAAGCCGAGGAAGAAGAAGGATAAGAAGAACATCTACCATCATGAGAACAAGCCATTCTATCGTACGGATGCATGGAAGTTTGTCAGGTCTCAAGTTTACGAAAGAGAGAATGGCTGCTGTCAACGATGTGGAAGGTTCGTCTTTGGCCGAAGTGCTCATGTTCATCATGTAATACCAATCAAAGAAGATCCAACTCTTAAATTAGAAGAGAATAACCTCAGATTACTTTGTCCAGTTTGCCATACAATTGAAGAAAATGAAGATAAACCAAAAAAAGTTTTTCCAAGTTATTTTGGAAGCCCCCCTATCAAAAATTAAAATTTCTCCTCTGGGGAGGATAGGTAGCGTAGGGGGCACGCAAATAGTTGCGCCATTTTTGAAAAAGGAAGGGGGTGTGAAAATGGCTCGTATGTCAAAGAAGAAAAGGTTGGAAATGCTAGACGTAGCAAGGGATGAAGAGCGAAATAGAATCATACAATTATTGAATGAGGAGGACAATTTCACACCTTCCTTAGAACCATTAATCGATAATTATGTAGATGCGTTTATTATTTATAAAACCATGTTTGAGGAGTGGAAAGATGATGGGCTTCCGCCTACAAAAACGCATAAGAACAAGGCTGGAGCGACAAATGAAATGAAGCATCCACTGGCACAACAGGTAGAAACTTGGAATGATAAAAAGAATAAAATGTTAGAAGCTCTCGGAATGACGAATAAGGGAAAAAGTGTACAAAAAGCGTCCAAAAATGAAAAAAATAGCCCATCTCATGAACCAAAAGATGAATTAGCGGCTCATCGAGCCAAATGGCGGAAATCTACATGATGATTACACCAGGCGTTAACTATGCTGATCAGTATGCGAATAATGTGATGTGTACTAAAAAGAAATACCCAAAATCGATCATTCTTGCGGTAGAGCGTTATAAGAAGTGGAAAAAGCGTAAAGATATTTGGTTTGAGGTGGATCGTGCAAATGAGATGTTGGATTTTGTTCAGTCGTTCATCCGTCATGTTAAGGGGCCACTCGCAGGTCAATTGATGGAATTAGAACTTTGGGAAATGTTTGTTTTTGCAAACATGTATGGTTGGTATCGTAAAAATGAAAAAGGGAAAATTGTTCGTGTTGTTCGAGAGGCGTATGTGCAAGTTCCAAAGAAGAACGGGAAAACCATTATTGCAGCTGGGGCATTGCTTTATGCGATGTATGGAGAAGGTGAACTTGGTGCGGATTGTTATTGTGCGGCATCGGATTATGAACAAGCACAAAATGCAGCTGAACCAATTGCACAAGCGATAGAAAACTCCGAACCTCTGGCACGACATACACAAATTTATAAAGGTGTGAATGGTACAGTCAGTGGTGCGATGTATCGTTATAACATTAATGGAATTGCATATCAAAATAAATTCAAAGTACTAACAAAAAATACAAAGGGTCTTGAAGGAAAGAACCCTTATTTTGTGTTGAATGATGAACTTCATGCGCAAGAGAATATGGATATGTATGATAACTTGAAATCAGCACAGATTTCTCGTGAACAGCCGATTATGTTAAATATTTCGACGGCTGGTAAAGGCTCATCTTCTGTTGGTATGCGTGTATATAAATATGCAAAACAAGTTCTTGAAAATGATAATGACGATTCTTTATTTGTTGCAATTTGGGAGCCGAATAAAAATTATGATTGGGAAAATCGTAAAGTTTGGGCGATGGTGAATCCAAACATTGGTGTTTCCGTCACCATGGAACAACTTGAAATAGAGTTTAAAAAGGCAAAACAATCCGCACATTCAAAAGCAGAATTTCTTTCCAAGCATCTAAATGTCTTTGTAAATAGTGCAGACAATTATTTTGAACACGATCAAGTTCAACATGTACTTGTAGAAGATTTAGGTGATCTCACAGGAGAAGTATGCTATATAGGATTGGATTTATCGAAAACAACGGATTTAACTTGTGTAAGTTTGAATTTCCCCACTCATGATGAGGAAGGTAATTCCATTTTAAAAGTGAAACAAATGTACTTTATTCCCACCGATAACATTGAATTTAGAGAAAAAGAAGATAATGTTCCTTATACCGATATGGTTGAACGTGGTTTTGTTACTTTTTGTGATGGCAAGATGATAAACCAAGATCAGGTTATGGACTACATTGTGGAATGTATGAATTTATATGACGTACAACAAATAAACTACGACCCAGCGATGTCACAAAAGTTAATTGAAAAACTTGAGAACCTAGGCCTTGAATGTATTGCTGTAAATCAATTCCCTAATGTTATGAATGCAATGCTTGATGATTCAGAAATACTAATTTATGAAAAACGTTTAATTACTGACAATCCTTTATTTGTTTATTGTGCTCTTAATGTTGTAGTAGTTACAAATATTAACGGGATGAAAGCCCCTAGTAAGCGACAGTCCAAAAAGAAGATTGATGGATTTGTTGCTTTTTTAGTTGCTCATAAAGAAACCATGATGATTATGGATGATGTGAGTGAAGAGGGAATGGATGAATTAATTGGTGAGATTTATAGATAGGAAGGCGGTGAGAAATTGGGTTTACGAGATCGGTTTTCAAATTATTTATTTAAAAAGACTGAAAAGCGTGGTTATTTGGATGACGTTTTAGGAAAAAGCATTCGTTACGGCGGTGTATATGTTACGGATTCAAACATCTTACAATCTAGCGATGTTTACGAGTTGTTGCAAGATATCAGTAATCAAATGGTATTGGCTGATATCGTTGTGGAAGATGAATTTGGGAATGAAACTAAAGATGATATTGCACTTTGTATTTTAAAGAATCCGAATGATTATCTTACACAATCTGAATTCATTAAATTAATGACGAATACTTATTTACTCGAGGGAGAAACGTTTCCTATATTAAATGGCACTCAAATACATTTAGCTTCAAATGTTTTTACAGAGTTAGATGATAATTTAGTAGAGCATTTTAATATTGGTGGTCACGAAATTCCTCCGTTTATGATTCGTCATGTAAAAAATATTGGTGCGGATCATTTAAGAGGAAAAGGTATTCTTGACTTGGGAAGAGATACACTCGAGGGTGTTATGTCAGCCGAGAGAACTTTAACTGACAAATATAAAAAAGGTGGATTATTAGCATTCTTGTTAAATTTAGATGCTCATATCAATCCGCAGAATGGTGCGCAGTCAAAGTTAATCAATGCCATTTTAGATCAACTGGAATCCATCGATGAATCACGATCTGTAAAAATGATTCCTCTTGGAAAAGGGTACTCAATAGACACGCTTAAAAGCCCACTAGACGATGAAAAAACTCTAGCATATCTAAATGTATACAAAAAGGATTTGGGTAAGTTTTTAGGCATAAACGTGGATACATACACAGAGCTAATTAAAGAAGATATTGAGAAAGCTATGATGTATATCCACAACAAAGCAGTTAGACCAATAATGAAAAATTTTGAAGACCATTTGAGTCTTCTTTTTTATGGCCAAAATTCAGGGAAACGTATCAAATTTAAGATTAATATTCTTGATTTTGTTACGTATAGCAATAAGACAAATATCGGTTACAACCTGGTACGTACAGCTATTACTTCACCTGATCATGTTGCCGATATGCTTGGATTCCCTAAACAAAATAAAAAGGAATCACAGGCCATTTATATTTCAAATGATGTAACTGAAATTGGCAAGAAAGAAGCGGGAGATGGTTCTTTGGGAGGTGAAGAGAATGAAAATTGAGGTCCGAGGAGATCAAGTCATACTTGATGGTTATGTGAATGTTGTGGACAGAGAAAGTCGCATGTTGCCTTCTCCAAGGGGATATTTCAAAGAGAGAATTGTTCCAAAGGCGTTTGAAAAAGCGTTAAAGAAAGCAAAGAATGTGGATTTACTTTTTAACCACGATAAGAATCGAAATCTGGGTTCCATTAAAAATGGCAATCTGGAATTGTGTGAAGACAATATTGGTTTAAGAGCTATTGCTACAGTTACAGATGAACAAGTGATTGAGAAGGCAAGGAATAAAGAATTGCGTGGTTGGTCATTTGGTTTTGTTTCTGAAAAAGATTCATGGGAAGAAGGCGAATCGGGTGTTCAAAAACGATCTATTGAAGAACTAGAGCTTTTAGAAGTATCTATCTTAGATATGACACCAGCCTATGTTGCAACTTCCATTGAAACCAGGGGCGAAAATACAGCCATGATTGAAATGAGAAGTGAAGAAGCAGCTGTAAAAACAGTTGTGGAAGATGATACAGAAGAAAGAAGCAACCTTATCAAACAAATAAAAAAAGTTTTGGAGGAAAATTAACATGAATTTAAAAGAAATCTTAAACGCATCTTTAACAAGAACGAAATCTCGATTAGCAGAATTACAAGGGAAAGTAGAAAAAAATGAAGTTCGTTCAGAAGAATTAGCAGCCGTAAAAGCAGAAGTAGAGCAATTAACAAAAGAAATTCAAACTATTTCTGAGGAATTAGCAAAGTTAGAAGAGAAAGAAAAAGAAGAAGATCCCGCCAAAAAGAAAGACGATGATCCAGATAAAAAAGAAGACCCAGCAGCAAAAGAAAATTCGAATGAAAAAACGGAACTGTCAGAAGAACAACGTTCCGCTATTTCAGCATCTATCGCAGCAGCTCTTTCTACTAAAGGTCATAAATCTACTAAAAATAAAGAAAAGGAAACTCGTTCAGCTTTTGCAAACTACATTGTAGGTAACATTGATGAAACAGAAGCCCGTGCATTAGGGTTAGTGACTGGTAATGGTTCTGTTACGATTCCAGATTTTTTAAGTAAAGAAATTATTACGTATGCTCAAGAAGAAAACTTCTTACGCCGATTAGGGACAGGGGTAAAAACAAAAGAGAACATTAAGTACCCTGTTTTAGTGAAAAAGGCAGAAGCTCAGGGTCATAAAAATGAGCGAACAAATAATGAAATTCCAGAAACGGATATTGAATTCGATGAAATCGAATTATCACCAACGGAGTTCGATGCACTTGCAACTGTAACGAAAAAGTTATTAGCGCGTACAGGTTTACCAATTGAACAAATTGTCATGGACGAGCTGAAAAAAGCTTATGTTCGTAAGGAAACGCAATATATGGTGAATGGTGATGAAGCGAATAACATCAATGATGGTGCATTAGCAAAGAAAGCTGTTGAGTTTACAACTGATGAAAAGAATCTTTATGATGCATTAGTGAAAATGAAAAATACACCTGTTAAAGAAGTACGTAAAAAAGCACGATGGGTATTAAATACAGCAGCACTAACAAAAATTGAAACAATGAAGACGGATGATGGTTTCCCATTACTTCGTCCATTTAATCAAGCAGAGGGCGGCATTGGTTATACATTATTAGGCTTCCCTGTTGAGGAAGAAGATGCAATTGATATTCCTGATTCACCAGATACACCAGTATTCTATTTCGGTGATTTCTCTAAGTTCTATATTCAAGATGTTATTGGATCACTAGAAGTACAAAAGTTAGTTGAGTTATTCTCACGTACAAACCGTGTAGGCTTCCGTATCTGGAACTTACTAGACGCTCAATTAATTCATTCTCCATTTGAAGTTCCAGTTTATAAGTATGTTCTAAAAGCTTCTACTGGGTCTTAATATGGATGATTTAATTGAGAAATTAAAATCTCATATTCATTGGGAAGAGGGTATGGATGATTCTATGCTCTCTTTTTATATTGAACAAGCAAAGACTTATGTAAAGAATGCGACAGGCAAACAGACCGAGTATTTAATTATTATGGTCGCCGGTATTATCTATGATTACAGAGTCTCTGAAAAAGAATTAGAACAGGCACTTGATGCTTTAACACCATTCTTTGTCCAGGAGGTTTATGATGCCGAAGAGGAAGACGAATAAACTCAAATGGATGGGTGAGCTACTTCAATTAGGAGAAACAATTGATTCGGAAACAGACCGTGTTGTGATGGGATATCCGTTAGAACGTAACATTCGTTATAACAACATTGGAGTTACGGCCACTGATAAATTTACAACGAAAGATACGAATGAAATTGTAAAGAAAATTGAAGTTCGTATGGATCGAGATATTGAAACCGATCAAAAGAATTATCGTGTAAAAGTGGGTGGGCGTATCTATGATATTGAGCGTATTTATGTACGTGAAGAAGATCGATTAATGGAGGTGTCATTGTCCTATGCAAATTAGCTTTCAAGAGTTACGAGATATCATGAGGAAATCTGGTATACCAGTTTATCGTGATAGTGCACCTATAACAGCAAAATATCCTTACATTGTGTATGAATTTGTGAATGAACAGCATAAACGGGCTTCAAATAAGGTTCTAAAAGATATGCCACTTTATCAAATTTCTGTTATTACAAATGGAACTGAAAAAGATTATGAGCCGTTAAAGGCTGTTTTTAATGCAGTAGGCGTGTCTTATTCTCAGTTTGATGGAATGGGTTATGACGAGAATGACGACACTATCACGCAGTTTATCACGTATGTGAGGTGTATCCAGTAATGGCTTCCAATAACAATGGCTTTTCTGAAGCTTTAGAAGATATTAATACGCTATTACGTGTGAATAAAAAGGTCGAACTGGATGTATTGGACGAAGCAGCCAAGTATTTTGCGAGTAAATTAAAACCAAAAATCAAAGCATCCAATAAAAACAAGCGGACACATTTAAGGGATAGCCTAAAGGTTGTTGTGAAAGATGATCGTGTATCTGTGGAATTTAAAGATGAAGCTTGGTATTGGTATTTAGTTGAACATGGCCATAAAAAAGCAAAAGGTAAGGGGCGTGTGAAAGGAAAACACTTTGTCCAGAATACCTTTGATGCAGAAGGTGACAAAATTGCTGATATGATGGCACAAAAAATAATAAATAGAATGTGAGGATGATATACATGACAATTGAAAATAAAGAAATTCAATACTCCGTAGGGATTGAAGATTTATATCTATGCTTGATGAAGGGAAATGAAACTTCTAGTGCACTACCAACTTATGAGGATATTGTTTATAGACAAACGAATATTTCTGATTTAACGATTTCCACTACTTCTACTAATTTTACAAAGTGGGCATCTAACAAAAAAATGATTAACATTGTCAAAAATACAGCATTTGGATTAGCTTTTAATCTTGCTGGTCTAAATCGTGAAGTGAAAGATAAAATCTTTGCTAAAACACGTAAAAAAGGCGTGTCTTTTGAAACAGCGAAGGCGAAGGCGTATCCAAAGTTCGCAGTAGGTGTTGTATTCCCTTTAAATGATGGAACTAAAATATTACGTTGGTATCCAAAATGTACAGTTGCGCCAGTAGAAGAATCTTGGAAAACACAAGGTGATGAAATGGCTGTGGATGACATTGCTTACACAATTACAGCAGATCCATTGTTATGTAACGATGTAACACAAGCTGAATTGGATACTGGCGATCCAGAGGCAAAAGGAATGAAAGCTGAAGATTTCCTAAAACAAGTCATTTGTGATGAATCTCAATTAACGCAACTTGGTGGAACATCGACACCAGGGAAATAAGGAGTGATAGTATGTCACGTTTAAGTGATTTAGTTAACGTTAATATAACTAGAAACAGCATTAAAATACAGGGTGTTACAATCCCTGTTGTTTTTACTTTTGAATCTTTTCCTTATGTGGAAGAGGCGTATGGAACACCCTATCATGAATTTGAACAAGAAATGAATGATATGTTAGGAAAAGGTCAATTTAGCCTGGGAGAAAATGAAGCGAAATTGATGCGTGCATTAATTTATGCGATGGTACGTAGCGGCGGTACAGAATGTACATTAGCTGAATTGAAAGGTGCCATTCCTATGAATGATTTACCTGATATCTTCATCGTTGTATACGAAATTTTCAGTGGACAAACTTTCCAAACTTCTGATATGGAGAAGCTGAAGCAAGAAAAAAAGTAAAAAACATACTGACTAAAAATGAGGAATCTCAGTCGGAACTCGACTGGGATTTTTATTTTTATGTCGGTAATACATTGCTTGGTTTAAGTATGGATGACTTCTGGAAAATCACACCTGCACATTTTTTAAAGCAATTCATCATGTATCTCAGATACAACAATCCGGATGCATTACATGAGCAGAAACCAAAACAAATCTACACGCTAGATCAAACACCATTCCTATAAGAAATGAGGTGAAAAAATGCCAGGGAATAGTAAAGAAAGGAACGTCGTCCTTAATTTTAAAATGGATGGTCAGGTTCAGTATGCAAATACATTGAAGCAAATCAATATGGTGATGAATAATGCAGCGAAAGAATATAAAAATCATATTGCAGCAATGAGTCAAGATGCAACGATGACTGATAAACTTCTTGCTGAGAAGAAGAAGCTTGAAATTCAAATGGAAGCAGCTAAAAAGCGTACAGCTATGTTGCGTGCTGAATATCAAGCTATGTCCAAGGACACAAGTACAACCGCTGAACAACTCAATAAAATGTACGGGAAGTTGCTTGATGCAGAACGTGCTGAAACTTCTCTTGAACATGCAATGAAAAGAGTGAATGAAGGACTTTCCGAACAAGCAATTGAAGCGAGGGCAGCACGTGGAACTTTATTGGATTTACAAGAGAATTCTAAGAAGCTTGAAGCTGAACAGAAGCGTTTGACAAGTTCATTCAAACTTCAAAATGCTGAATTAGGTCAAAATGCTAGTGAAGCGGATAAGTTGGAATTAGCACAGAAACAACTACGTCAGCAAATGGAAATGACTGATAGGGTCGTCCACAACTTAGAACAACAATTAAGTGCCGCAAAGCGTGTGTATGGTGAGAATTCTACTGAAGTGCAGCAACTTGAGGCTAAATTAAACCAAGCAAAAACGACAGTAAAGCAATTTGAAAACTCCTTACAGAGTGTTGGGCGAAGTGGTTCACAAGCAGCGGATGGTATGGCGGAAATCAATAAGAAACTTGATATGAACAATTTAATGGAAGCCGCTGAAGTTCTACAAGGAATATCTGAAAAGTTAATTGAAATGGGAAAGTCGATTGTAAATACAGCAATAGAATTTGATGGATCACAGAGAAAAATTCAAGCTTCATTAGGATTGACTGGGAAAGGTGCCGAGAATCTTCAAAAAATTGCAGTTGATACATGGAAAAAAGGCTTTGGTGAAAATCTTGAAGAGGTAGACAATGCACTGATAAAAGTCTATCAAAATATGCGTGATGTACCACATGAAGAATTGCAAGGTGCATCGGAAAACGTTTTAACGCTCGCTAAAGTTTACGATGTTGATTTAAATGAAGCGACTAGAGGTGCAGGACAGTTAATGAGTCAGTTTGGTTTATCTACACAGGAAACCTTTGACTTACTTGCTGCTGGTGCTCAAGAAGGTCTAAATTATTCAGACGAGTTATTTGATAACCTCTCTGAATATGCGCCTTTATTTAAACAAGGTGGTTTTAGTGCGCAAGAAATGTTTACGATTTTAGCAAATGGAACAAAAAGTGGTTCGTATAACTTAGACTATATCAATGACCTAGTGAAAGAATTTGGTATCCGTGTACAAGATGGTTCGAAAGGTGTATCAGAAGGATTCGGCGATTTATCTGAAGAGACACAAAAAGTATGGAAGTCATTCAATGAAGGTAAGGGAACTGCAGCCGATGTTTTTCATGCTGTGTTAGGTGATCTTCAAAAGATGGATGACAAAGTAAAAGCAAACCAGATTGGTGTTGCTTTATTTGGCGTGAAATGGGAAGACATGGGCGCTGAAGCGGTACTTAGTTTAAATAATGTACATGGTGGTCTTGGTGATGTAACTGGACGTATGGATGAAATGAAGAAACTTCAGGAAGAATCTTTGGGACAACAATTTCAAAAAGCATTAAGAGAAACACAGGCTGCGTTAGAGCCACTTGGAAAGAAATTTGCAGAATTAGCGAAAGATATTTTACCTCCAATTGTTGATGGAGTTAAAGCTGTAATGGATTGGTTTAGTAAGTTGTCTGAAGCTGATCAAACACTTTTAATCGTGATGGGTGCATTAAGTACAGCGTTTATTATTCTAACTCCAATTGTAGCAGCTCTCGTTGTTTCATTTGGTGCGTTGAATCTGGCATTTTTACCTGTGATAGCTACCATTGCAGCAGTTTCCTTAGTGATAACTGGTATTATCATGTTAATAAAAAACTGGGGTGCCATAACGGATTGGCTTTCTGAAAAGTGGTCTGAATTTAAAGATTGGTTTGGTGAATTGTGGGATAGCATAGTTCAAACTTGTGAAGATGCTTGGTCATCCACAGTTGATTACTTTTCTGGAGCCTGGTCAGATTTTTTGAATATGGCAAATGAGTTCTTTGAACCTATCGGTCAATTTTTCGCTGATCTATGGACTGGAATTTCTGATACAGTATCGAAAATTTGGACAGGTATTACTGATTATTTTTCAGAATCATGGTCTTCATTCATTGAATTAGCAGATAGTATATTGTCTCCTTTAAGTGAATTTTTCAGTGAATTGTGGACGGATATTGTTGAAACGGCAACTTCTATTTGGGATCAATTAAAGACAGCTTGGCAAGAAACGTGGGATACAATATTTACAGTTTTAGATCCGATTATTTCAGCAGTTTCCACAGTTTTAGAAGCAGGTTGGCTACTCATTCAAGCAGGGGCACAAATTGCATGGGCTGCAATATCTCAATATATTATACAACCCATCCAGGAAGCATATGATTGGATAAGTGCAAAAATTTGCGAATTAGTCACATGGCTTAGTACGCAGTGGGAACTTATAAAGGCTGCTGCACAAGTTACTTGGGGCTTATTTAAACAATATATTACTCAACCTGTTCAAGAAGCATGGGATTGGGTTAAAGAACAGATCGGTACGCTTGTTTCTTGGTTACATTCACAGTGGGAGACAGTGAAATCATATACTTCCGCAGCGTGGAATCTAGTAAAACAATATGTGATTCAGCCTGTTCAGGAATTGTGGAATGCAACGAAAGAAAAATTGAATGATTTGGCGAATTGGATACTAGGTAATTGGGCCAAAATCCAATCTTATACACTTACGGCATGGAATCTAGTTTATAAATATATTATTGATCCAGTGATTTCAGCTTATAATTCTGTAAAAGAGAAGTTCAATGATATGTACAATACGGCACGGGAAAAATTTGATTCTGTAAAGAATGCAGCGCAAGAAAAATTTGATGCAGCAAAGAGATTTATCATTGACCCGATAAAAGATGCGGTGGATAAAGTGAAGGGATTCATTGATAAAATCAAAGGATTTTTCAGTGATTTGAAATTAAAGATTCCGAAACCGGAAATGCCTAAAATGCCGCATTTTAGTTTAGAAACTAGCACGAAAAACATTTTAGGGAAAGACATTACGTATCCATCTGGCATTGGTGTACAATGGCGTGCAAAAGGCGGTATTTTTACTAGACCTACAATTTTCGGTATGAGTAATGGTCAGTTACAAGGGGCAGGAGAAGCTGGAAATGAAGCGGTTTTACCGTTGAATAAAAAAACATTAGGCGCGATTGGTGAAGGGATTGCAGCAACGATGTCTAATGAACCAACTGTAATTAATATTTATAATCCTTCAGTGAGGGATGATCGTGATATCGACCGCATGGTCGGAAAAATAGATGATGCACTTGCTCAAAAAGGGCGTAATTCAAAAATAGGAATAGGGAGGACTTAAATTGCTAGACATAGGTATCGATAATCAGTTAGCAAGTGACTATGGAATATGTATGGTAGAGCGCCCTGTTATTCCTACAGCAGAACAAGAAGTAGAACATATTGAAGTATCTGGTAGACATGGTTCACTGACAAAAAAAAGGGCGTTTAAAGACGTCCCTTTAAAAATAAAGTTCAATATGCTTGAAGAAGAGAATATTAAGCCGTTAGTGCGACGTATGAAGTCGTGGTTGATGAATGGAAAAACATTATATTTTACTGATGATGATGTTTATCGAAAAATTAAACATGTTGTAGTAGGTGATATTGTAAATGAAATTGAAGAACACGGTGAATTTGAAGTGGATTTTAAGCTAGATCCCTTTGAATATACAGAGGATGTAAATCTGAAGCTCACCAAAAAAACTGGTGTGATTTATAATCCAGGTACAATTGAATCTGATCCTAAGTTTTGGATTGTGGGAAATGGTACTTTCCGTATAACAATCAATGACGTCTCTTTTCAAATAAAAGATGTGAATGGTTTTGTTGTCATAGACTCAGAAATACTTGAAGCATATACCGATACCATATCAATGAATCATAAAATGGTCGGGCAGTTCCCTATATTTAACGTAGGAGAAAATATAATAGAGTGGTCAGGCGCAATTCAATTTATGGAAATTCGACCTAGGTGGAGATATAAATGATTACTTTATATAAACCAAATGAGACTGACTTTACACACAATGGTATAGGGGCTTTAGATAAAAATATTTATAACGCAACTGTTGAGGAAGAACTCAATGGTTTATTTTTATTTTCATTTAGTTATCCATTGTTTGCACCACGTGGTTTGGAAATAGAGGGAATGAGTATCATTAAAGTCCCAACTCCTGATGGTGAACAACTATTTCGAGTGGCAGCTCCTAAAGTCAGTATGGGTGAGATTACAGCACAATGTTACCACATCTTTTATGATTTAACGGAAAATCTTATTGAAGACATTTTCGCTGAAACAACAAATGGTAACGGAGCTATGAATCGTATGTCAGCAGGATGCCAATACAAGCATCCTTTTCAGTTTTATTCAGATGTACCAAAGATAGCCAGTGCACGTATTGTCCGTAAAAATCCTGTGGAAGCATTATTGGATTTTAGTCAAGACAATTCATTTGTTAATCGTTGGGGTGGCGAATTAAAACGAGATAATTTTGACGTGAAGATGCTACAAAATCGTGGTATGGATCGTGGGGTAGTGATTCGTCATAAAAAAGATTTATTAGGCTATGAAGGTAATGTGGATTGGAAAAGTCCTATAACTAGAATCATGCCACAAGGGTTTGATGGGTTATTTCTTCCTGAAAAATATGTGGATAGTCCACTTATAAATAAGTATCCTCATCCTAAAATTAAAGTGATTGAATTTAAAAATATTAAAGCGGCTATTGGTGAAAATGCTGACGATGAAGATGCAGTTCCGTTAGAAGAAGCGTATAGATTATTACGACAGGCCGCCAAAGATATGTTTACGACTCAAAAGATTGATCAGCCTAAAGCAAATTATAACGTTAAATTTCAGGAATTATCACAAACGGAAGAGTATAAGGATTATAAGCATTTACAAAGTGTTTATATGGCAGATACTGTTACGGTTGAACATCAAGAAGATGGTATTGATATAAAAGCGAAGGTAATTGCTTATAAATATGATCCAATAAAAAAAGAGTATCTGGATATAACCATTGGTAACTTCAAAGAATCCTTTACGGACGTTTCCGGTAGGGTTGACCTGGTACAAGAAGAGTTATCCAATATGCCAAGCTCTATTTTAGATGCAGCAAAAGCAAATGCTACAAGCCTTATTAATTCGGGATTCGGAGGACATGTCCGCGTTTATCCAGATCGTATTTTAATTATGGATACGAAAGATGAAAAGAGTGCGAAAAAGGTTTGGCAATGGAACTTGAATGGATTAGGGTATTCTTCCACAGGTGTGAATGGCCCATATGGAACTGCCATTACAAGTGACGGAAGAATTGTTGCTGATTTTATTACTGCAGGTACATTAAGCGGGAACGTTGTTCGAGGGGGAGAAATAACAGGTTCAACATTACGAACTTCAGATAGTGTGAACTATGTAAATATTTCAAAGCAATTTATACGCTTGTATGAGTCATCTAAAACAAGGGTGTTTGTAGGGTATTACAAAAATAGTAGAAATGAAATACAGCCTACTCTTATTTTAGGTGGAGATTCAGATTCCACAGGGGCAAATGGCGCTATTATGGTGTACCAATTCTCGGATACGAGTGTTAAGTCTGGGGGAATTGGAATTACTAAAGGACTTGATGGCAATGGATACTTGAATGCAGCATCCTTATACTTTTCACAAACAGGTAACGCAATGCTTGACGCTGATAAAATGATTGTCCTAAATGCCGAAAGTGAAATGAGATTTAAGGTTAAAGATCAGTTTCGCTTTTATCGGAATGACAATTGGATTGCAAGTATTGGAGTTGCATCTGGAGGGGATACGGATATTATGCTCCCTAATGCAATAATACGAAATTCGAGTTGGGATAATGGGTATATCCAAGTGAAAACCGCTCTTGGGACATATTATCAAGGAGTAATTGCTTCAGACTTCAAAGTTTCTTCAAAAGAAACCTATAAAACTAATATCCGCCCTGTTGCATTCAGCGCACTGGAACAGGTAATGGAATGGGAAATTAAACAATACAATTTGAAAACCGACATTCCAAAACTGTATGAGATGCGTATGAATCGTAAGGAAGGAGAGCCAACAATTACTACAGATGCAATTCCTACACATTATGGTTTAGTTATTCCAAAAGAATCAGAGGAAAATGGTGTAGGCTTATATGGAATGCTTTCACAATTAACAAGTGCATTTCAAGAGTATGTAACTAAAACTAGGGTTAAATTCGAAGAAATAGAGCCGATAAAGCCTAAAGGGAATATAAAACATAGGAACAAAGTAAAACGTCAAAGAAGACCACCTAGACGCGTGAAAAGGAATAGTTAGAGAGAGGTGTAGTCATGCGAAATGAGGAAATTATTATAGATTTAGCAGATCCTGTGTTTACCAAAACAATTCGTTCGAGACAAAATGATAAAAACGGATTGAAGCTTACTGTATATGTAAGAGAAAAGGGGCAAATTGTTGATTTAACAGGGTATGCAGTAAAGTACGAAGCGATTAATCAAGTCGGACTGTTCGTTCGGGATGATGCCCAAATAGTTGATGCAAAGAATGGCGTATTTTCATACACATTGTCCTCGCAAGCTGTTTCCACATCGGATGATTGGACAGCTTATTTTGTGATGGAAAAAAGTACAGAACGAATGAGTACACCAGACATTCGGATTACTTTAAAACGGGATGTAAAAGAAGGAAACATTAAAATAGAAAACTATATTTCAGAGTTCGATAAGCTCAAGAAACAGATAGATGCTTTGCAGCAAGCGGTTGATAAAATGGATGTTGTAAAGCGATCTGGTGGGATAATGACAGGTTATCTAACAATGAGACCAACGCCCGGTTCCAATATCGGAGTTGGATTCAATAGTGAGGATAAGTTATTAGATATCGGTCTTGTAGGAGCCTCGGATGGTCAATTCTATTTAAAAGACTGGAAAAACAATAAAGTGTTGCTTGATAAATCACCTACTGGGGTATTCAATGTTTTTGCTGATAATCTTCTAAAAAAAGCTGGCGACATCATAAATGGATTACTTGAATTTAAGAGCGATAACGCAATTATTTTGGGAAGTCGTTCTTTTAAATCAGTTATTCATAAGGGTTCACAGGGAGAGCTGATATTTGCTCCTTCTACAAAAGAACAAGGTGATTCTTGGGATTGGTCCAAACGAGTAGAATTTCGAACTGATGGCACAATCAGACAAGCGTATGATACAGGATGGATTAACCTTCCTACAACTGGTGTAGAGAATGTTCCTGATAGAATTTTGAAGTATAAAAGAAGTGGAGAACACGTTAATGTAATTGGTTCTATTCGAAATGCGCAAAAAGCAACAGTATTTGCTACACTTCCAGTTGGATGTAGACCTGTTCAAGACATTGCGGTTCCAGCTATTATGATAACTGGAGGAGTGAATACAAACTTTTGTGAAGTTACAGTAAAAAAAGATGGTGGGATTTTCGTGAATGGTGTTCAAAGTGGAAGTACTTTTCATATTGCAATGAGCTTTTTAATTTGAATATTACAGATTAAGCGTGCATAAGCAGGCTTTTTTATTTTGCTAAAAGAGGAGATGAGAAAAGTGGAGGAACAGATTTTCAATTCAATGATTCAACAAGGAGCATTCGCAGCGTTATTTGTGTGGATGCTTTTTACTACGCAAAAAAAGAATGAGCAGCGTGAAGAACAGTATCAAAAAGTAATCGAGAAAAACCAGGCAGTCATCGAAGAACAGGCAAAAGCATTTGGTTCACTTTCAAAAGATGTATCAGACATTAAACAAAAAATTATGGGGAATGGTGACGAAAAATGAAAAAATCTATTAAATTATTAGCCTCAATTTCTACTGCAGCTATCATTATATTTACTTCGGCAGGGAGTGTCTTTGCTGATCGAGAAATGATTATTCCAGGGTTACCTAAAGCTGAATATCACAATGGATATGGGGCATATGAAGGTGTAGTAGCACATTCTACAGCCACTCCAGAAGCACCTGCTATTAATATCCGAAACTATGAAGCAAGAACATGGCGTTCCGCATTTGTACATTATGCAACAGATTGGGATGAAACAATTCAAATTGCTTCTACTAAGTATCAGGCATGGGGAGCAGGCCCAGCAGCCAATAAACGATTTGTTCATGTAGAGCTCTCTGAAACGAGTGACCCTATTAAATTTAAAAAATCCTATGAGAGATATGTGAAGCTACTAGCTAAGATTTTACGTGATAGAAACATTGATCCATCCATTGGATTGTGGACGCATAAAGGCATTACGTATAAGCTTGGTGGCACAGATCACGAAGATCCGATTGATTATCTTCGCAGTCATGGTGTATCAGAATCAAAGTTTCGTGCTGATGTATTAAAAGCATATAATGGAAATTCCATTTCAGTTGAAGCGAAACCAAAGCAACCAAGTGAAGTACCTGGTGTTATGAATGAAGCGGGAGTAGCATATATTGATGGATACAATATAAACCTTCGTTCTGGTCCATCCACAACAAATAGTGTTATTCGTAAATTACAAAAAGGTGAAGCATATAAAGTCTGGGGTAAAGTAGGCAACTGGTTGAATCTTGGAGGAAATCAGTGGATTTATAACGATTCCTCATACATTCGATATAAAGAAGAATCTTCATCTGTGGAAGGCAAACGTGTTGTTTCTAAAGTGAATGACTTACGATTTTATTCAAAACCTTCTTGGTTAGATAGAGACGTTGTAGGAACTGTAGATGAAGGGTTAGGATTTACAATTGAGGCAAAAGTAGGTGTGGATGGTTCCTCGCAATATAAAGTACACAATAGCAAAGGCAAAACATATTATGTAACTGTAAATGAAGCTTATGTATATGTAAAGTAAAAAAATAAAACCGGCTCTTAATTGAGTCGGTTTTTGTATTTCTATGTAATTAGAATTTACATTTCCATAATTTTTTTATAAAAAGCTTCAGCTTGTTCTTCTCCATCATCTAATAAACTCAAATATTCATCAAAAAAGTCAAAAATGACCGCAACTTGATGTTCGCGTAACTTCATATGTTTGACAACGTACATCGTACCTCTAGCGGCAAGGTCATCGGAGTATGTCTTCTTTTTACTCATCCATTTTTTCCATATTGTTAATGCACGTTCAATACATTGTTTATCTGCAGCGAAACGTTCCAATGCCCATTTCATTAACATTATGTTCAGCTCCTATGCTTTTAAAATTAAGTAAATCATACTAAAATAAGCAGCAATTTGTAAATATCACATATTCCAAAAATCAGAGGCTAGTGTATCCAGCTGTCATGAAAAATAGCCTTTAATTGTTTTCATAACAGCTAGACGTTTCAGTTGAGTAAATGGCTTTGGTTGTTTCTATAGCTATAGTTGTCCACAACTCGATGAGAGGAGAAATCTGGTAATAGGAATATGGTGAATAAAAGTAAACGGATGTACTCATTATATATTTATCTATTTAGTAGTGAACTGAGGCTAGAAAATAAAATAAGAAACAAAGGCAATAAACATTAAACCTGTAAGAATTACACGCATCCAATTTGTTAATATTGATTCAGTATCTTTTAATAGTTTATTTTGAATCCAAAAGCACACAAAAAAGACGATAATAATAACGATTCTATTGTGTTGTATACTAAATTTATGTAGCAAATAATCACCTAGATAAGAGCTCTCATTAATTTTAATGCTCATTAATATACATAAGTACATAATTAGTCCTGAAAATACAGCGAAAGTTAGCTTTAATTTATTCATTTTTCAATCTCCCTTTATGACAACTATTTTATATTTTTTCCTCTTTAAGATTTCCCTCATGCAAAACTAGAACTCTAGTGGCTAATTTAACGCTTATTTCCGAAAGGTGTGAGGTGAACAGAATAATAGAACCTTCGCTTGCTTTCTGTTTAATAATATCGATAGCTAATTTTTGAGCATCACTATCAAATGCTGAAAGTGGTTCATCAAGCAGAATAATTGATGATTTACGTGCTAATACAGCAGACCAATACAATTTATGTTTCATTCCTAGTGAATACTCCTGTACAAATTGATTTAGAGCATGATCCATTTGAAATTCATTTATCATCTTAAGGAAGGAGCTTGAAAATTGCTTTTGATCTACATTAAATAGTTTTTGTAAAAAATCTGCATTTTCAGTTCCTGTTAAATAATTAAATAAATAAGGTTCTGCAGGTATATATGTTAAATTTGCTAATATTTCTCTTCTATTTTCAATCAATTTCCCTTTGAAAGAAAATGTACTTTCCGCATTAATCAGTTGTGCAATTATACGTAGTAATGTAGTTTTTCCACATCCATTGTCTCCTTTTAGCCAAATGATGTCACCAGGATTGGCTGAAAATGAAATGTTTTCTATTAATTTAAGATTTTTATCATATCTAAAATTTAAATTTTGTATATGAAACATTTTTACTCTCCTTTAAATAGAATCTTGTGAATAATGTAAGATAAAACTTATAATGCGAACATAGTTTCCATGCATCCTGCAATTATTAATAAAAGTGTAATTATTATTGGTACAGGTATTATTTCTCTTTTTAATAAATTGAAATCAATCCCTCTCTTTTTGGTACTTTGAAATATGAATCCCCAAATCATATATGGGTATAAACATGATAATAAAATGGCAGGTATCTCAAAAACTCCATGAGGGAGAAAAGCTGTAAAAATTTCTAAAGTCATATCATTTTGAACCATTACAGCAAGCACAATACCTATTAATGAGCCATTCAGAACTAGCAAAATTAAACTACCGATTCCATAAGTGATTATCCCTAATCCAATAGAGATCATTGATTGATTAATATTATGAGAAAAATAATGAAACCATGAATAGCTAGGTGGATCCGGTGGAAAAGGATTATGATGCCGTTGAAAAATACCTCCCCAAAAACAAGCAGCTAAAAAAATCAATGTAATGAATGCAAGCTTTCTAGAATATTTAGACCAAATACTTTGAAATAATTTATTTTGTTCACTCCTCATTTCATTACACACCTATCTTCTTCTTTTTCTTTTTAGAGAAAAAGAAACTAAATCCCCATACAATGATTAGCATCATAAAAATATCATAGAAGAATGTTCTTCCTAATGAATGATCAAGAAATACCCCTATAAAGAAAACGATGAATAACAGACCATTTAGTATTCGTTTCGGGATAGTAAAGAAATATTGAAGAACTTTCGTTTCATAAGTATCTAAACGAATCATAAATATATTTTCATAATCAAACCGACTGCATAATTGTAGCCAATAAGTTGATAAAATACAGCTCACGAAAGAAAGCAACCAACTACCAATAATCCCTATACATAATTCGAGAATGGAACCGTCCATAAGTATAAAGCCAATCATAAATATAACACTAATTATTAATTGTAGTGGGCACAATAATAGCATTAATAATTTTCGTTTACTTTCCATATATTGTTTATCTGAAAAGGATGGAGTTAATTTCACTAAATCTATTTGTCTCAATTCACTTGATGGATGAAGGATAGGATAATTCCATAACCATAACCAAATAGTCTGTGAAATTGCAATCCAACATATAAACCAAAATCCTAATATGAAATTTGTGAAGTTATCCAAATTTCCGATGAAAAATATTGAAAATCCCACAATTGAACAAAAAGCGGGTGGAATAAGCAAGAATGTTTTCTGGGAAATCTTTGTATGTATGATTAATCTTTCAAGAATTATTAAATCTCTACGTATCCATGGGTCCCTAGAATAAACTATTTTACCAAGCCATTGATAAAATTTAAAAATATCACTTTTAGATTTTTTTAAGGCAAGTGTATTACGTTTTTCTGTAAAATTCTTTGCGTTAGAATAATAAACAAAATAAAAGACTGTCATAACCAAATAACCAATGATACCCATACCTAAGATGTAATAAATCCAATCATGGTGAACCGCCTTTAATAATGCTTGAAAATGATTAATAAACACTAATTCAATATGCTTTGAAAAGGTAGAAAATGTTTTAAATATTCCTTGGCTATAGATATTCCTTGGAATGGGTTCTTTGATTAAAGGAAGAAATAGCGTTTTAATGAGTAGCCAAATTCCTGCTGATATTAAAATGACCCTTAATAAATAAAAACTTTCATTATATTTTGTATTACGAACCTGAGTATCCCAAGACTGTAATATTGCTTTCTTCAATCTTGAAAAGTAAATTGATGAAATTAATATGATCCAACACATAATAAAAAAAACACCAATGATAAAGTTAGGAGAAACTTTTATTATGATATATACTCCCATAGCTTGTAACATAAATTCATGAACCCAGAACATAATTACTTCAGCTAATAATGTTACATTTAGAAGTTGATTTTGATTATATTGAGACTGCCACAGTGTATCGAATAATGGATTATTGCTAATACGATTTGAATTTTGTCTAGCCATTGAACTAGGGAGAATGAAATTAAACAAGAGCACAGCAAATATGATCCAGGTTCTAACTGTATCATTGGTAATACTTTCAAAGAAAAAGACAAAAAATAAAAAGAAAATATTTTGCGATAAAAGTATTATAATCCAATTTAACATAGTAGGTAATTTCAATCCTAGCTTTGTCCTTAACTGCTCACTCATACCTGAAAAGTCTTGCCTAAGTTGTTCCAAAATAATATTTCTCAAAATAATTTTGTAGAAAATTTTAAAAACCACCTTTCTATATATAAAATATATCGAAATAGGGGGAGATATATTTATCTCCCCCTAAGTAATAAAGTATAATTGCGATAATTAGAGCTTACCAAACAACTGCAGCAGCTTTCATATCTTTTTTGATGTATTCCTTAATAGTAAAGATTGCAACGTCAACTGTAGCAGCTGCAACAGATAAACCACCTGCTGAAATAATTGCAGCAATTGTTGATGCAGCGATGATGCCATAACCTACTGAATCAACGACATTAACGATTGCCTCTCCCATTGGTTTACCTACACCAAAGAATCCCATAGCCTCAAACATTCTAAGCACCTCCTTGTTTAAAAAATATAATGTATGTAAGTCGCGATCTTAAAAAATATATCATACAATTTTTTAAGTAACATTAATTAAAAATTCCATTTACAAAGGTAAAAATATATGAACATCTTGAAAGAATTTAGGATAAGATTAAGAATTGGTTTTGTATTAACATGCATGATTTTAAAGAAACTTATCAATTAAAGGAGGCCTATTATGCAATTAACTATTATCTCTCATCCGAAACGGAAGAAAAAATGGATTATTATCGGAATTATTATATTAATAATTATCGTTGCGGCAATTAATATTTTTGTTATGCAAGGTAAGAAGAAGGGTGCATCAACAAATGCTGATGCTGTAAGTTTTGAGAAAGTGACAGAGCGTAAGCTGAATAATACAAAGTTAATTTCTGGTCAGGTGAAGCCTGGTAATATTGAAAGTTTTTATGCAGATCCGGCTAAAGGAAAAGTGAAAGATATTGAGGTAAAAGAAGGGCAAGAGGTAGAAAAAGGCACGAAGTTATTCTCTTATGATAATGAAGAGATTAATCTTCAAATGAAGCAAGCTGAACTTGATCAAAAGATGGCAGATATGCGTTATGATCAAGGGAAAAAGAAGATTGATTCGCTAAAGAAAGAAATTAAGAAGGCGAAAGATAGCGGAGCTGGGAAAGAAGTAACAGATCCGATGGACGAGCAAGTAAACGAATTAGAGATAGCTCAAAAGACAACTGATCTTGAGAAAGAAAAGGGAAAGTTGCAGAAAGAAGAGTTAAGTAAAAAGCAGAAAGAGCTTACGATTTATAGTAATTTCGCTGGTGTTGTTCAAAAGTTAGATAAAGATGCAGCACAAAGTTCATCTCAAGCGTTAGGTGGTCAAGGAAAATCGTTTTTACAAGTAGCTTCTAAAGATCCATTCCAAGTTCAAGGTACGTTAACTGAGCTTCAGAAGTCACAAATTCAAAAGGATCAAACATTCACTGTAACTGCAAAAGCAAATAGCAAGAAGAAGTGGACAGGTAAGATTACAGAGGTAAGTGAGTTCCCAACGAGCGCAGAGATGGCGCAAGCTGGCGGCGTGGGTGAAGCAACTCAAAATATGTCTCAGTATACATATAAAGCAAGTCTTGATAGTCAAGATGGTTTATCTCCGGGTTACCACGTTTCATTGCAAGTAAACTTAGAGAATAAGACGATGGTTGCTGTTCCAAGTAAAAGCATTGTAGAAAAAGGCGATGATGCATTTGTTTATGTTGAGGATAAAGGGAAGCTTCGTAAACAAAATGTGAAAAAAGGTTCTACTGATGGAGACTGGACAGAGGTTGTAGAAGGCGTAACAGTGGGGCAAAAGGTGGTTAAAAATCCTTCCGACGATGTGTATGACGGAATGGAAGTGAAAGAGAAATGATTACGTTAAATAATATTGCTAAAACGTATTATCAAGGAAAATTGGCGGTGCCGATTTTGCATGGTATTAGTTTAATGATTCAGAGTGGTGAGTTCGTTTCGATTATGGGACCGTCTGGTTCTGGTAAGTCGACGCTTATGAATATTATTGGTTGCTTAGATCGTCCAACAGAAGGCGAATATATGCTGAATGACGTGAATATCTTAACAGCAGACGAGTCAAAGCTTGCTTTAATTCGTAATGAATATATTGGCTTTGTATTCCAGCATTTTAATTTACTACCTCGTCTTTCCGCAGTGGAAAATGTTGAGCTTCCGCTCGTATATGGTGGCGTGAAGAAAGCGGAGCGTCGCAAGCGTGCTTTGGAGGCGCTAGGTAAAGTTGGATTAGCAGACCGCGTGCATCATTTACCAAATGAGTTATCCGGTGGACAGAAGCAGCGTGTAGCGATTGCAAGAGCGATTGCGAATAACCCAACGTTCATTATGGCCGATGAACCGACTGGTGCACTTGATACGAAGTCTGGTGAGCAAGTTATGGATATTTTCACGAAGCTTAATGCAGAAGGTACAACAATTGTTATGGTTACGCATGAAGAGGAAGTAGCAGCGTATTCTTCCCGCCGCATTGTACTGCGAGACGGGAAAGTTACAGAAGATAGAAGGTGTGCGGTATGAGTTTACTAGATAGTATAAAAATTGCCCTATCTTCTATTTTAGCTCATAAATTGCGTTCTGCTCTTACGATGCTCGGTATTATTATCGGGGTAGGTTCGATTATTACGGTCGTTGCAATCGGGCAAGGCGGGGAAGCGGCATTGAAATCGCAGTTTGTTGGGGCAGGTAATCAAACAGTTCCGATTCATTATAGTGCAGATATAAACGATCCTTTCGGTATGGGAATGGTAGAAGCACCGAAGATAACTGAAGAAGACATTTTTGAAATTAAAAAAATTCCAGAAATCGCACATGTGGTAACAACAAATTCAACCATGGAACCACTTGATATTGAAGATAAAAAAGAAATGGTGAGTATTACTGGATTAGATAGTGAGTACTTTGCAGTAAATAAAGTAAAGTTGTTAAAGGGACGTTCTTTACAAGAATCAGATGTGGATCAAGGTAATAACGTTGTTATGATTAGTAAACAAATGGAAGAAAAGGTGTTTAAGGATACCAATCCAGTCGGTAAAATTATTGAAATGAAAGGTCAACCGATGCAAATTATCGGTGTCTACAAATCAGATAATGAGTTTATGGGAATGGGACCATCAGAAGCGCTAGTTCCCATTTCATTATGGCCGACACTGTATGGAAAAGATGAAATTCAAAATATTTCTGTGCAAGCAAAAAATGTAGATAATCTAGAAAAAGCAGGTAAAAAAGCTGCAGATGTTTTAAATAGTCGTAAACCGACTGATGCAACTGGTAAATATGAAGTTATGAATTTAAAAGAAATTCAAGAAGGTATTTCGAAAATGACCGGTATTATGACAATGATCATCGGCGGTATCGCTGGTATTTCATTAGTCGTTGGTGGAATTGGTGTTATGAACATCATGCTTGTATCTGTAACGGAGCGTACGCGTGAAATTGGTGTACGTAAAGCACTTGGAGCAACGCGTAGTAAAATTTTACTACAATTTTTAATTGAAGCAGTTATGTTAACACTTCTAGGTGGTTTAATCGGAATTGGTCTTGGGTATGGCGGAGCATATATCGTTTCTACATTCGCAAAATGGCCACCACTCGTTTCATGGGAAGTTGTCGTTGGAGGCGTACTGTTCTCGATGACACTCGGTATTATTTTCGGATTAATTCCAGCAAATAAAGCTGCGAAATTAGATCCAATTGAAGCATTGCGTTATGAGTAATTAATAGTGTAGTAGAACTACACATTACCGTTCTAGTGGGCGGTTCGTAGCCTCTTGCGAGGAAGTGAACCGCCCGTTAGAACGGGTTATATAAATAGAAGGAGGCGTTATAATGGAAGTGAATTTGAATACGCAAAAGGTTGGCGGAGAGAAGCCATCATTATTTGGAATGATTACTTCTCCTGGTTTACAGTTTGAGAGAATGAAGGCGAGCGAGAAAGTTTGGGGTATGTTCTTTTTAGTTACATTGTTACAAGGGCTTGTAGGTGGTTTGACAACATATGTTGTGAACACGTCACCTGAAATGATTAAAATGCAGAAAGAATTAGGTGAACTTGCTGGTAAGGGTTCAATAACATCAGAAGTTATTTATGGAATTGGATCTGGTTTTGTTGGAGCGATGATTGGAGCGCTATTTGTAGCGGCTATTTATAAAGTATTTATGATGTTCTTTGGAAATGATACGTCTTATAAGAAGTTATTAACGATTGTTGTATATACTAATATTATTCTTATTATTGGTGGACTTATTAATGGTATTATAGCCCTAATTTTAGATGGTGGAGCAACCCAGTATACAAGTTTAGGACCATTATTTGAGCAAGGTTCACTTGCATATGGAATTGGTAATACAATTGAAATATTCTATGTATGGAATTTAGTCTTAATTTGGCTTGGATTGCATATTACAGCTGGCTTAAGCAAAGTGAAAGCATTAATTCCGATTATTATTCCATTCATTATTAAAGCGGTATTCTTAGCAGCAATTTTGGTATTAATAGCTAAGTTTTTACCAAGTATGCCAATATAAATAAATTATATGTATTATAAATAAGTTCAGTAAAAATTAGCAATATTATTAACCGGTGTTTTAATATACAATGTGCCGGTGAATTTGTCTTCGAATGATGTTTAAACATAGGTAATCTTGTGGAGAACAGATACTCAAATAATAAATGTATCGTCAAAATAGAACTTGTCCATTAACTTGTTAACAATCCCGTTGAAATAAGCGAACTTACCCTTGTTCATTTTTGTGCCCGCTTTAATTTTCATAATAAGCTCTTTAATAGCTTGTAAGCCGATAGTAAGTTCCTGGTCTTTAGTAAATGCTTTATCACCTGTTGTATGGTTAATGATTTTATTACACTGTCTTACGACCTTCCACAGTTCTTGAATGGTTTTAGATTCACTGTAAAAAGAGCCAACTAAAGAAATAAAACGCTCTGGCACCCAATGTGCTACGAAATTAGCGTCTTTAATGTTTTCTCCTGAAATATTACTATTCTCATTACTATTACGTTTGTTTATATCTTTTATATTTTGTTTTAAGGAAACAGGTTTTGTTTTAATGGTAGGACACTTTGCAGAACTTTTTGCAGCTACCTTGTTGGACACTTCTTCCACAATTGGTTGAATGATAATAGCATTAGAAGTTTGTAACATATCTTTTGTACGCTTCATTGCTACTTGTTTAATCATCTCTAGATCCACAAGTTTCTTCATTAAACGTTGTACAGTTTTATATGAAACTCCAATCATGTCAGCAATTGAATTTTTGCAAAGGAAACTAACGCCCACATATTTGCAACTGTGACGCTTTAAAATATCCAATAATGTAATAAGTCTAGCTTGTACATCGACACGTTTAACAGACGTTCTAATGACGTCTCTGTACGTTCTAACTACTTTGTTTAGTTCTTCCAAATCTTTGAATGATGATAAGTTGTGGAGGGATTCTTTAGTTGCGATAACATCGATACGTTTTCTTTCCATAGTATACGTCCCCTTTGTGGAAACAAAAAAGCAACGTCACCAATTTGGTAAACGTTGCTGAATAAACCCTACATGATGTAAAATAATTCATGAGAGTATAGCAAATGTTTACCTGGCGTAATCAGGTGAACGGTATATAGAGTGTTGGTAGCACTTTATACACACGCTGTGCTCTTTTGTTTTGTCTCGAATTTTTTTCGGTATTCAAGACTGGCTACTTGCGGGGCTGGGAAAACAGAGATGTTGTTTTACGGTATTAACGAAGCGCTTCAAAAAGGAGAAAGAGTTTGTATCGCAACGCCAAGAACGGATGTTGTTTTGGAATTAGCACCGAGATTACAAAAAGTATTTCCATATATAAAGGTAGCGGCTTTATATGGAGGGAGTGTAGATAAAGAAAAAGATGCAGTACTAGTCGTTGCGACCACGCATCAATTATTACGTTATTATAGGGCGTTTCATGTCATAGTTGTAGATGAGATAGATGCTTTTCCATATTGTGCAGATCAAATGTTACAGTACGCGGTAAAACAAGCGATGAAAGAAAAAGCGGCGCGTATTTATTTAACTGCGACTCCAGATGAAACGTGGAAGCGAAAACTTAAACAAGGTAAACAAAAAGGTGTTATTGTTTCTGGACGATATCACCGTCATCCGTTGCCAGTTCCCCTATTTTGCTGGTGCGGAAATTGGAAGAAAAGCCTCAACCGTGAAAGAATTCCTCGAGTTTTACTACAATGGTTAAAGATGTACTTAAACAAAAAGTATCCTGTTTTTTTATTCGTTCCCCATGTACGATATATAGAAGAAATAAGCTCGTTATTGAAATCATTGCATAATAAAGTTGAAGGGGTACATGCAGAAGATCCGATGAGAAAAGAGAAAGTCGCAGCGTTCAGAAAAGGAGAAATCCCAGTATTAGTTACAACGACAATTTTAGAGCGAGGCGTAACAGTAAAAAATTTGCAAGTAGCGGTTTTAGGGGCGGAAGAAGAAATATTCTCAGAAAGTGCACTCGTACAAATTGCGGGCCGAGCAGGGCGGAGCTTTGAAGCACCGTATGGAGAGGTCGTTTATTTTCACTATGGTAAGACAGAGGCGATGGTGCGCGCGAAAAAACATATTCAAGGTATGAATAAAAATGCGAAAGAACAAGGATTGATCGATTAATGCATTGTTTACTTTGTGATGAGTGTTTTGTAGAAAAGGTTAGTTGGTACACTTTTTTTGTAAAGTGTCATAGAAAATATATATGTGATAGATGTGAGCAGAAACTTTCCTATATTATAGGAGAAATTTGCATGGAGTGCGGGCGACCTTTAGAATTTGTTCCTGCCTCATTTCAAGAAGACGGTATTTGTATAGATTGTATAAGGTGGATGAAAGAGGAGAAGTATCGTTCTTTTAAAAACCGTTCGTTATATATGTATGATGATGAGATGAAAGAAATAGTAGCGCAGTTTAAGTTTCGGGGGGATGCAGAGTTAGTGCACATTTTTTATCGTCCTTTTCGAAGTTTATTTCAAAAGTGTTTTGCCAATGTTTCAACTGTTATCGCTGTTCCGCTTAGTAAGGAAAGGGAAATTGAACGTGGTTTTAATCAAGCTGAGTTATTAGCAACTTGTTTGCCTGTCAAAATTTCTTATCCATCATTAAGAAGAAGGGAAACAGAAAAGCAAAGTAAGAAGACACGTAAAGAAAGGGTGTCAGGAAGCAATCCTTTTTATTTTCAGGGAGAAGAGATGTTTTCTGGGCAACATATTTTACTCGTTGATGACGTGTATACGACAGGGATTACAGTTAGGCAAATCGGAAGTTTGTTATATGAAAGAGGGGCAAGGGAAGTATCTAGTTTGACACTTTGTAGAAGTTAATATGACAGTGTCGAAAGCGATAATAAAAAGGCGATAAGTCTTCTTTGACTTCATATGTTGTCATTCGTTATAGTCAAAATATGGGGCGAATGCCCTGATTTTTAGAGTGAAGGGAATGGAATGAACATGCAAGGAAGAGTGAAATGGTTCAATGCAGAAAAGGGATTTGGGTTTATTGAGCGTGAAGATGGTGACGATGTATTTGTCCATTTTTCTGCTATTCAACAAGATGGGTATAAGTCATTGGAAGAAGGGCAACAAGTAGAGTTTGACATTGTAGATGGAGCACGTGGACCACAAGCAGCTAATGTTGTGAAACTGTAGGGTATATTGTTTTGGGAAGAGAAAGCTGCGTTTGTGGCAACGTTATATATATGTAGTAGAACCTCTTGTTTTTCGCAAGGGGTTTTTGTTATAGGGTAAGTTGTCAAAAAGTTGTTTCTTTTCTGTAACGAATTGTCCACAGAAATATTCGTTATTCACGATGTTAATAGGATAAAATAAAGATAGAAACGATGCATCTTTTCATTTCAACAAAAAACGATAAAAAAATCGCAATTCCACTAATTTTTTTAAAAAAGTTAGAAGGAGTTTTTAAGCCAATGTCGAAATTATAGTACATAGGCTTGAAAGGAGGAATTCATCTATGAAATTCAACATTCGTGGTGAAAATATTGAAGTAACTCCAGCATTAAAGGAATATGTAGAGAAAAAACTAAGTAAGTTAGAGCGTTATTTTGATACATTCCCAGAGATTAAAGTTAATTTAAAAGTATACTCTGACAAGCAACGTGTCGAGGTAACAATTCCATTTACTGATTTATTACTTCGTGCAGAAGAAACTAATAGCGATATGTACGCTGCTATCGATTTAGTAGTTGATAAAATTGAGCGACAAATTCGTAAACATAAAACAAAAGTAAATCGTAAGTTACGTGAGAAAGGTTCTATAAAAACGAACTTTATCCTTCCGGAAGCAGTAGCTGTTTTGGATGAGGTAGAAGAAGATGAATTAGAACTTGTACGTACAAAACGATTCGATTTAAAACCGATGGACGTTGAAGAGGCAATCCTACAAATGGATATGCTAGGACATAATTTCTTCGTCTTCACAAATGCTGATACAAATGAAACTAATGTTGTATATGGCCGTAAAGATGGGAAATACGGTTTAATCGAAACTAAATAATAATTCGAAAGCGCAGCCGAATGAGGCTGCGCTTTTTTTGCTGAAAATAGATTTTTAAAAAACTTTTCTTAATTTAGAACGAGACAATCGGCCGATTGTTGTCATAGTTATAAGACAAGTGTTACAATTATCATTAGGTATATACATTTTAGTTTTTTTAATTAGGAGAAAAATTGGCATAACATACATTTGATTTTTATAACGACTGATTGTAATAGAGAAAAAGAAAAACAATCGGAAGTTTTATTTTAATAAAAAGAGGAGCGTATTTCCTATGATCGGTATTTTAAAAAAGGTGTTTGATGTAAATCAACGCCAAATTAAACGTATGCAAAAGACAGTTGAGCAAATTGATGCATTAGAGTCATCTATTAAGCCACTAACTGATGAACAATTAAAAGGAAAGACGCTTGAATTTAAAGAACGTCTAACAAAAGGTGAAACAGTAGATGATTTACTACCTGAAGCTTTTGCAGTTGTTCGCGAAGCGGCAACTCGTGTTCTTGGAATGCGTCCATATGGCGTACAGTTAATGGGTGGTATTGCCTTACATGAAGGGAATATTTCTGAGATGAAAACGGGTGAAGGTAAAACGTTAACATCTACATTACCTGTATATTTAAATGCTTTAACAGGAAAAGGTGTTCACGTTGTTACAGTCAATGAATATTTAGCACAACGTGATGCGAGCGAAATGGGACAACTTCATGAGTTCCTTGGCTTAACGGTAGGAATTAACTTAAATAGTATGTCACGCGAAGAGAAACAAGAGGCTTATGCTGCTGATATTACGTATAGCACAAATAATGAGCTTGGATTCGATTACTTACGTGATAACATGGTTTTATATAAAGAGCAGTGCGTTCAACGTCCACTTCACTTTGCTATTATCGATGAAGTCGATTCTATTTTAGTCGATGAAGCACGTACGCCGCTTATTATTTCAGGACAAGCTCAAAAATCAACAGAGCTATACATGTTTGCAAATGCATTTGTTCGTACGTTAGAAAATGAAAAAGATTATTCATTTGATGTGAAAACGAAAAATGTAATGCTAACAGAAGATGGTATTACGAAAGCAGAGAAAGCTTTCCATATTGAAAACTTATTCGATTTAAAACATGTAGCACTTCTTCACCATATTAATCAGGGGCTTCGTGCACACGTTGTTATGCATCGTGATACAGATTATGTTGTACAAGAAGGCGAAATTGTAATTGTAGACCAATTCACTGGTCGTCTTATGAAAGGTCGTCGTTATAGCGAAGGATTACACCAAGCGATTGAAGCAAAAGAAGGTGTAGAAATTCAAAATGAAAGCATGACGCTTGCAACAATTACATTCCAGAACTACTTCCGTATGTATGAAAAATTATCTGGTATGACTGGTACAGCGAAAACAGAGGAAGAGGAATTCCGTAACATTTACAATATGAACGTTATTGTAATTCCGACAAACAAACCGATTATTCGTGATGATCGTGCCGATTTAATCTTTAAATCAATGGAAGGTAAGTTCAATGCTGTTGTTGAGGATATTGTAAATCGTCATAAAAAAGGGCAACCTGTTCTTGTAGGTACAGTTGCAATTGAAACTTCAGAGCTTATTTCAAAAATGTTAACGCGTAAAGGTGTACGTCATAACATCTTAAATGCGAAAAACCATGCTCGTGAAGCAGATATCATTGCAGAGGCTGGTATTAAAGGTGCTGTAACAATCGCGACGAACATGGCAGGTCGTGGTACAGATATTAAGCTTGGAGACGATGTGAAAAACGTTGGTTTAGCAGTTATCGGTACAGAGCGTCACGAAAGTCGTCGTATTGATAATCAGTTACGTGGTCGTGCTGGTCGTCAAGGGGACCCTGGTGTTACGCAGTTCTACTTATCGATGGAAGATGAATTAATGCGCCGATTTGGTTCAGATAATATGAAAGCAATGATGGACCGCCTTGGTATGGATGATTCTCAGCCGATTGAAAGTAAAATGGTTTCTCGTGCGGTAGAATCTGCACAAAAACGTGTTGAAGGAAATAACTATGATGCACGTAAGCAGTTACTGCAATATGATGATGTACTTCGTCAGCAACGTGAAGTTATTTACAAACAGCGTCAAGAGGTAATGGAGTCTGACAACTTACGCGGCATTATTGAAGGTATGATGAAATCTACAGTAGAACGTGCTGTTGCTCTTCATACACAAGAGGAAATTGAAGAAGATTGGAACATTAAAGGTCTTGTTGACTACTTAAATACAAACCTTCTTCAAGACGGAGATGTAAAAGAAGAAGAATTACGTCGCCTTGCTCCTGAGGAAATGAGCGAGCCAATTATTGCGAAATTAATTGAGCGATACAATGAAAAAGAAAAGCTTATGCCAGAAGAGCAAATGCGTGAGTTTGAGAAGGTTGTTGTATTCCGCGTTGTAGATACGAAATGGACAGAGCATATTGATGCGATGGATCACCTTCGTGAAGGTATTCATTTACGTGCTTACGGTCAAATCGATCCACTTCGTGAGTACCAAATGGAAGGGTTCGCGATGTTCGAGTCAATGGTTGCTTCTATTGAAGAGGAAATTTCTCGTTACATTATGAAAGCTGAAATTGAACAAAACTTAGAACGTCAAGAAGTTGTTCAAGGTGAAGCTGTTCATCCTTCTAGCGATGGCGAAGAAGCAAAGAAAAAGCCAGTTGTAAAAGGTGACCAAGTGGGCCGCAATGATTTATGTAAATGTGGTAGTGGTAAAAAATATAAAAACTGCTGTGGTATCGTTCAGTAATATAGGACGATAGCTTTGGCTGTTTTGCAAACTTTTATATCAAAAATGTATAATTAAGAAGGATTAAACTCTCTCCGTAATAAGTGGAGAGAGTTTCCCTTGTTTTCATACGAAAGTAACAGCAATTACATAGAGGTGAAGGAAATGGAATTAGTAGAAATTAGACAGGAATTAGAGAAAATGGCTAAGCGATTAGCGGCTTTTAGGGGGTCTCTTTGACCTCCCTACTAAGGAGAAACAAATTGCAGAATTAGAAGAGAAAATGATGGGCGCAGGATTTTGGGATGACCAACAAGGCGCACAAGCTGTAATTAATGAAGCGAATGCGTTAAAAGATATGGTTGGAAAGTTCCGTCAGTTAGATGAGACGTTCGAAAATTTAGAAATCACGCATGAGCTTTTAAAAGAAGAGTATGATGAAGATTTACATGAGGAATTAGAATCAGAAGTAAAAGGCTTAATTCAAGAAATGAATGAGTATGAGCTTCAGTTACTATTAAGTGATCCTTATGATAAAAATAATGCGATTTTAGAATTACATCCAGGTGCAGGTGGAACTGAGTCACAAGACTGGGGTTCTATGCTATTACGTATGTACACACGCTGGGCTGAAAAACGCGGATTCAAAGTAGAAACGGTTGACTATTTACCAGGTGATGAAGCTGGTATTAAGAGTGTAACTTTATTAATTAAAGGTCATAACGCTTACGGTTACTTAAAAGCAGAGAAAGGTGTACATCGTCTTGTACGTATTTCACCATTCGATTCTTCAGGGCGTCGTCATACATCATTCGTATCTTGTGAAGTTGTACCAGAGTTCAATGATGAAGTTGAAATCGAAGTACGTACAGAAGATTTAAAAATTGATACGTACCGAGCAAGTGGAGCTGGTGGACAGCACGTAAATACGACAGATTCAGCAGTTCGTATTACACATACACCGACAAATACGGTTGTAACATGTCAGTCGGAGCGTTCTCAAATTAAAAACCGTGAGCATGCGATGAAAATGTTAAAAGCGAAATTATATCAAAAGAAACTAGAAGAGCAACAAGCAGAATTAGATGAAATTCGCGGAGAGCAAAAAGAAATCGGATGGGGTAGCCAAATCCGTTCTTACGTATTCCACCCGTATTCTCTTGTAAAAGACCATCGTACAAATACGGAGGTTGGTAACGTACAAGCTGTTATGGATGGAGAGATTGATCCATTTATTGATGCTTACTTACGTTCTCGCATCTAATAAGCGAAAAAAAGCCAACGAAATTGTTGGCGCATGCTGAGGACAATAGAGGATATAAAGAATTTGATTTTATTTTTATAGATGAAGTAAAGAGGAAGAGAAGTTGGAAACGACAACTTCTCTTTTTGATGGGATTATATGTAGATTACAATGCTGTATATTGTTTTGTAAAAAGTAGAGAATAGTAAAATAGAGCGGTAATATGGTAAAGATTTATATAGAACTTTCTAATTTTCCTTTTAAAAAGGATGCTTTATAGGAGTTTTTTAAGTTGTTCACAGAATTGAAACAACTTATGAAAGCATTATTTTATCAAGGTTCTCACTGTATTTTTGAGGAATATGAAATACACCTTAGTTTTTCTATATAAAGATAATGCTTATAATGAAAATGAGTGTGTTAGGAATAAAAAGAATATCAACAATGGGGAGCGATAGAAGTGAAAAAGAAATTGTTGGCTATTGCGCTAGGGACATCGGTTGTTTTTGCTTTAGGAGCATGCGGAAATAAAGAAGAGAGTAAGTCTTCGAAACAGTCTGCAAGCACAGACAGCGCAGAACAAATTTTCCAAAGAAGTTGTGCGGGATGTCACGCAACAGATTTATCAGGGGCAACTGGACCTGATTTAAGAAAAGTAGGCGGTAAGTACGACGCTGCAGATATCGAAGAGATTATTAAAAAAGGCCGCGGTTCAATGTCACCAGGACTTATTCAAGGTGAAGATGCGAAAAAAGTGTCTGAATGGTTAGCTGAACATAAATAAAAAAGGTGAAATGGACGAGTTGATAATATAGTCAACTCGTTTTCCTTTTTTCTGGTATGTAACATAACTGTAACAAAAATGTATCCAAATTGGAAACCGTTTGATGTTACAATGGGGTTTGTAGAATTTTGCTGAAATATATTACATAGAGTGGTATTGCTTATGAGAAAGCATAAGTAAACTATCTTCAACAAGGATGACTAAATGAAAATGAAGGATGTCTTTTGTTTTCAGATGTACAGAAAAGTATTTCGAAAAAAATCATTAAGTATTGGGTGATAAATAATGATAAAAATGACGAATGTTTATAAGGAGTACCCGAATGGTATGAAAGCCATTGCTGGTCTTACAGTTAACATTAAACAAGGTGAATTCGTATACGTAGTTGGACCGAGTGGAGCCGGAAAATCTACATTTATTAAAATGATGTATCGTGAAGAGAAACCATCTACAGGATCTATTAATGTAAATGGACTTACTATCGAAACATTGGCAGAAAGAGATGTTCCGTATTTCCGTCGTCAATTAGGCGTGATTTTCCAAGATTTCAAATTGCTACCTAAATTAACGGTATATGAGAATGTTTCGTTTGCTTTAGAAGTAATTGAAGAAGAACCGGATGCAATTCGTGAGCGTGTAACAGAAGTTCTAGGTCTTGTAGGCCTTGAAGATCGTGCAGACGCACTTCCAAGTGAGCTTTCGGGCGGGGAGCAACAACGTGTGGCTATTGCAAGAGCAATTGTAAATAGACCAAAGGTTGTAATTGCCGATGAGCCAACAGGTAACTTAGATATTGAAACAGCTCTTGATATTATGAATATTTTTACTCGCATTAATGAGCGCGGCACAACGATTGTTATGGCGACGCATAATGCAGATATCGTAAATACAATCCGTCATCGTGTAATCGCGATTGAAGGCGGAAAAATTGTTCGAGATGAGATTGAGGGAGGATACGGATATGAAGGCTAAGACCCTTAGTCGACATTTGCGAGAAGGTGTAAAGAATCTATCACGTAACGGATGGATGACATTTGCTTCTGTTAGTGCAGTAACAGTTACATTATTACTTGTAGGTGTCTTTTTAACAGCGATTATGAATATGAACCATTTTGCGACGAAAGTAGAGCAAGATGTAGAGATTCGTGTACACATTGATCCAGCTGCAAAAGAAGCGGATCAAAAGAAATTAGAAGAAGATATGAGTAAGATTGCAAAAGTAGATTCTATTAAATATTCTTCTAAAGAAGAAGAGTTAAAACGTTTAATTAAAAGCTTAGGTGATAGTGGAAAAACGTTTGAGTTATTTGAACAAGATAACCCACTTAAAAACGTATTCGTTGTAAAAGCGAAAGAACCAACCGATACAGCGACAATCGCGAAGAAGGTTGAAAAAATGCAGTTTGTTAGTAATGTTCAGTACGGAAAAGGGCAAGTTGAACGATTATTTGATACTGTAAAAACTGGTCGTAACATTGGGATTGCGTTAATTGCTGGTCTTTTATTCACAGCGATGTTCTTAATCTCTAATACAATTAAAATTACAATTTATGCTCGTAGTACAGAAATTGAAATTATGAAACTTGTTGGTGCAACAAACTGGTTTATTCGTTGGCCATTCTTGCTAGAGGGATTATTCTTAGGAGTATTAGGATCAATTATTCCAATTGGCCTAATTCTAATTACGTATAATTCGTTGCAAGGTGTGTTTAATGAAAAACTTGGCGGAACAATTTTCGAGCTTCTACCATACAGTCCATTCGTATTCCAATTAGCTGGTTTACTAGTGTTAATCGGTGCTTTAATCGGTATGTGGGGAAGTGTAATGTCAATTCGTCGCTTCTTAAAAGTATAAAAAGTTGCAAACATAATTCGTACAAGCTTATCATATAGTAGAAATAGGTAAAGGCATCACACAATGTGTGATGCCTTTTGCTACACCACCTGTGTGTTTTGGAAAGGGGAATTCCGCATTGAAACGTAGAGTTGCAATTATTGGAATGGTTGTTGCATTTTTAATTGGTGCTGGCGGAATGTTTGCAGGCATGTCTGTATTTGGGGTTAACCCATCAGAAGTAACGCAAACAATTTCGAGTGGGAATGCTAGCACTGCGCAAGGGAATTTGGCAAAGATTAATGAGGCGTATGCACTAATTGATTCACGTTATGTGGAAGACGTGAAAGATGAAAAGTTAGTTGAAGGTGCAATACAAGGTATGTTGTCTACGCTGAAGGACCCTTATTCCACGTATATGGATAAAGAAACAGCCAAACAGTTTAGTGAATCGCTTGATCCCGAATTAGAGGGGATTGGGGCTGAGGTGAACAAGACGGACGGTAAGCTTATTATCGTATCGCCAATTAAAGGTTCACCAGCAGAAAAGATAGGAATTAAACCGAATGACCAAATTTTATCTGTAGATGGAAACAGTGTGAAAGACTTATCACGTGAAGAAGCAGTATTAAAAATTCGTGGTAAAAAGGGAACGACTGTCGCAATTGAAATTAAACGTGCGGGAGTAACTGATCCGATTGTATTTAAAATTAAGCGTGAAAAGATTCCGATCTTTACAGTGTTTAGTTCTGTGAAGCAAGAGAGCGGAAAAGATATCGGTTATATGCAAATCACTTCTTTTGCTGAAAATACAGCGAAAGAATTTAAGGATCAGTTAAAAGAGTTAGAGAAGAAAAATATAAAAGGCTTAGTTATTGACGTGCGTGGTAATCCTGGTGGCTACTTAAATAGTGTAGAAGATATACTAGGGGAAATTATGACGAATAAAAAGCCGATGCTACAAGTAGAGCAGCGAAATGGTGAGAAGAAGAAATTCTCTACGGAACTGAAAGAGAGAAAACCATATCCAATTTCAGTATTAATTGATAATGGAAGTGCTTCTGCTTCAGAGATTTTAGCGGGTGCGCTAAAAGAAGGAGAAGGATACGATTTAATTGGTGAAAAGACATTTGGTAAAGGTACTGTCCAGCAAGCTGTTCCATTTAAAGACGGCAGCAACATTAAATTAACGATGTTTAAATGGTTAACACCGGATGGGAACTGGATTCATAAAAAAGGAATCGCGCCAACAGTAGAAGTGAAGCAACCAAATTATTATCATGCGACACCAATTCAAATTGAAAAAACACTTTCATACAATTCAAATGATGTACAAGTAAAACATGCTCAAGAAATGCTTAAGAGCTTAGGTTATGTACCAGGTCGTGAAGATGGATACTTTAGTAAAGAGACAGAATCGGCTCTGAAAGCATTCCAAAATGCAAATGAAATGGAAGCGACAGGACAGCTTGATAAAAAGACAGCTGAAGCGATTCAAACTAAAATTATCGAAAAAATCCGTTCTGGAGAAAATGATCTACAATTACAGTCAGCATTAAAATTAATGGCAAAATAAGAAGAAATACAGGCAGTTTGCTGCCTGTATTTTTTTGTGTTAAACAAACGTTTGTTTAGTTATGATAATATAAAAAGAAAGAATGATATAAATGGTGGTGAATGAGTTCGTGGAGGCGTGGATTTTTGAAATAATGCGGGCAGTTGGACGTTTTTTCTTACACCCTGCTGTCTATATATTTGTAATAAGTAGTATCTTCGTTGGATACTTACGTATGTTAAGAGAACGAAAAGATTTTTCTTTTAAAGTTTATGATATTTGGTTTGAACTGCGAACCTCTCTATTTGCAGGGATTGGATACGGATTAGTAGTATCTATTATTACGATTGGGCTTGGACTTGTTGTTTCTAAAGCAAGCTTATGGGCCATTTTAATTTGGACGTTACTATTTGGATTAACGGCTATGTATCGATATTTATCGGCGGCTTATACATTTAGCATTGCGATTGTATGTGTTCTATTATCTTCTAAGCTACCAGTTTCCTTTTTACAGCTTCGAGAAGGTGAAGAGAGTACCATTGTATCCCTTGTTATTTTACTAGGCGTTATGCTTATTGTAGAAGGCTTATTGATTTCTAAAAACGCAGTAGGATATTCGACGCCGAGGATTAGGCAGGGGAAGCGTGGATTAAAGATTGGTTTACACGAATCAAAGCGTTTATGGATCGTTCCTATTTTTATTCTTGTACCGGGTGATGCGGTAACGCAGTTTATTTCATGGTGGCCTGTCGTTTCAATAGGTTCAAATACATATTCTCTATTCCTCGTTCCATTTTTAATTGGATTTATGAGAAATATTAAAAGTTATGAGCCGACGGAAGCTTTATTATTTACAGGAAGACGGGTTTATGGGTTAGCAGGACTTGTGCTCGTTTTAGGAATCGCAAGTTACTGGTGGCACGTACTTGCAATTATCGCGATGGGAGTCGCGATGCTTGGGCGTTTCACAATTTCGATGCAAGAGAAAATTGCCGATGAAACAAGACCAGCGTATTTTGCTGCACGCAATGATGGGCTCATTGTACTAGATACAATTCCAAATACAATTGGAACAGAGCTGAAATTACTGCCTGGAGAAATTATTACGAAAGTAAATGGAGTCATTCCAAAAAGCGCCGAGGAATTTTATGATGCGCTTCAAACGAAGACGACAGGAGCATTTTGTAAATTAGAAGTATTAGATACAAATGGTGAGCTTCGTCTTGCACAAACTGCATTATATGCTGGTGGACATCACGAATTAGGTATTGTATTCGTTGAACAGGAGCATGAGTGGGATTCGGAAGCGATGTAACAAATAAAAGAAGAGGTTGTATAACATTGTAGTTATATAGCCTCTTCTTTTTTGATTTACGGTTTTACTTGAGCGTAATGTTGCACAACAAATTCACGAAACGTTTGTGCAGCAAGTGATAAGTAGTGTTTTTCATTCCATACTAAATGAGGTGTCCATTGGCAAACGGGTTCTTCAAGCTGGAGAAGCGTTAGCGGTGGTAATTCCTTTTTTGCTGCGATTGGTAAAAAAGCAACGCCAAGTCCAGTGCGTACTAAGCCGCTTATTGCTGCAGGTTCATCTCCTTCACATACAATGTTAGGCGTAAACCCGGCTTGTCTGCAGAAATTGTCTGTAATCTCACGGAAGCTATACCCTGGTTTTAGGGAGATAAAAGGATCGTTTGCTACTTCACTTAGCTTGATACGGTCGCGATCTTTGAGTCGATGTGTACTTGGTACAGCTAGTACGATCTCTTCAGTCATTAATGGAAGACTATAGACTCCTAGTCGATCAATAGGTGAAGGTGTGAGACAAAAGTCGATTTCGCCTTTTTCAAGAAGCTGAATTTTTAATTCCTCTGTAGATGCTTGTGTTATACGGAAATTAATGTGTGGATATAAGGCTAGAAAAGGCGCTAGCAATTCAGAGACACGATTTAAAGTTGTAGTAGCTACTAAAACACTTCCTCGTTCTAATCCAGCCATATCTGTAACTTGTCGTTTACCAGTTTCCAGAGCCTCAAGGGCCGTATCCACTTGTTTGAGAAAAGTTTTTCCGAAAGCATTTAGGCGAATTTGACGCCCAATTCGGTCAAATAAGGGAACTCCTACTTCCTCTTCTAATCGAGCGATAGTAACGCTTAAAGCTGGTTGAGAGATATGCAGTTCTTGTGCCGCTTTTGTTATATGTTCCGTCCGAGCGACTGTTTTAAAATACTTGAGCTGCAGTAATTCCATAAAATATGTTCACCTTCTCTTATATACTTGAAGTTATTAATATGATAATTATTTTATATTTTTGTTTATCAATAATCAATTTTATAATATGAGTGTGAAAAGAAATACTGTAAAAATTTATATATAGATAAAAAATGAGGTGGATAATTTTGGATATTCAAAAATATTTAGAGCATATTCAATCTGAAAAAAGAGAGGTGAGTTTCTCTTACTTATCTCATCTTCAAAAGCAACATGTACTCAACGTTCACTTTGAGAATCTTGATATTCTTGCAAGAAAACCTCTATCTTTGCGTAAAGAAGATTTATATCAAAAAATTGTTCATGCGAAGCAGGGTGGCGTGTGCTACGAGTTAAACGGAATATTTTATTTTCTGCTAAAAGAATTAGGATTTGATCCCTATCTTATGGCAGGGACTGTATATGTAAGAGAAGGAATGTGGGCTCTTGAAAATGCTCATTTATTCATAATCGTATCAATTGATAATAAAGAGTATTTGGTGGATGTAGGTATGGGCGGTAATTCACCACGAATTCCTGTCCCGCTGAATGGAGAGGAAGTTGTGGATAGTGATGGTCTTTACCGAGTAAATAAAGACGAGACAACATCATTTTATTATTTGCAAAAAAAGACTGATGATAAGTGGGAAATTCTATATCGTTTTGAGCAGCCTTCTCATAAATGGAACCTAGAGAACATTCATCCAATTTGTGTTTTAACTGAAACAGCTCCAGATTCGATGTTCAACAAAATGTATTTCCTTTCAAGAGTGACAGAAAATGGGCGTATTACTTTGCTAGGAGATATGCTGATTATCGTTAACGGAAAAGAGAGAATAAAAGAAAAACTAAAAAAACATGAGATTGAAGAAACGGTTCGTCGTTATTTTCAAATCCAAATATAATGAGAAAATTTTAGGGAGGGTTTATGTATGACTTTAGATTTACAAGTTCAATCGTTTCTTGCGCAAGGTGGAAATTTGAATACACTTACAGGAGAAGAGCACGGAGAAGCAAAAGCTGTATTTAAGGTGGAAGATTTCTATATCCCTGTGAAGGACGGTGAAATTAAACTTCGAGTTTATACACCGAATGAAAAGGAATCATTACCTGTTTTTGTATATTTACATGGTGGTGGATGGGTAGCAGGAGATATTCAGGCTGTAGATACTTTATGCCAAAATATAGCGCATGACGCGGAGTGTATAGTTGTTGCGGTAGAGTATCGCTTAGCTCCTACGCATAAATTCCCGGTTCCGTTAGAAGATTGTTATGAAGCTACTAAATGGGTAGCTGAAAATAGTTCTATGCTTAATGCAGATAAAACAAAAATCGCAATTGGTGGAGATAGTGCTGGTGGAAATATTGCAGCAGCAGTTGTTATTATGGCTCAAAAATTCAACAATCTTTCATTGGTGGCTCAAGTATTAGTTTATCCTGTAGTTGATCTTACTTTAACTTTCAAAGCACAATCATATCGAGACAATGCTGAAGGTTATTTACTTACAACTGAAGGAGTTTTTTGGGCAACACAAATGTATTTACGTGACGAAATTGATAGGTACAATGTCTTTGCATCCCCTTCAGTGAATAATGAGTTAGAGAATTTGCCACCAGCGCTTATTATTACAGCGGAATATGATCCACTACGAGATGATGGCGCTGCATACGCAAAACGTTTAGAGGCAGCTGGGATTCCTGTAGAATATAAGTGCTACGAAGGGATGGTCCATGGTTTCTTCTGGATGGCGGGCATTATGGATAAAGGTCTCCAAGCACGATTACAAGTTTCAAATTATTTAAAGAGTGTATTTGTGGGGAAATAGAAGGGCATCTCTACTAGTAGAGCACCTTTGTTTTAATAAGATACGTAACATATAGAAAAAAGCCTAATTTCTCATTGGTATAAATGGGGAGTTAGGCTTTTTCAGATTTGTTCATTTTTGTAGTTTCATAGACGGATAACTTGAATAATTATTTGATAATGGTTATCATTTAGGGAGTCTTTTTAATTTTGGAAAATGGAGGTAAAATATGCTGCGTAAATTTTTCTCGTACTATAAACCGTATAAAGGTTTATTTATACTCGACTTTTCTTGTGCGGTTGTCGCAGGATTATTAGAACTCGGCTTCCCGCTTATCGTAAATCAATTTATTGATAAGTTATTGCCAGGGCAAAACTGGACGCTTATTTTATGGGCTTGTTTCGGTTTACTCGCAGTTTATATGTTAAACGCAGGCTTACAATATGTCGTTACATATTGGGGACATATGCTTGGTGTTAACATTGAAACAGATATGAGGCAGAAATTATTTGATCATATTCAAAAGCTATCATTCAGATTTTTTGATAATAATAAAACAGGTCATTTAATTTCACGCCTTACAAACGATTTAATGGAAATTGGGGAAATTGCTCACCATGGACCAGAAGATTTATTTATCGCCGTAATGACTTTAGTTGGGGCATTCTCATTTATGATGATGATCAACTGGAAGTTAGCGTTATTAACGTTCTTCGTCATTCCATTCCTATTATGGTTAGCGCTGTACTTCAATAAAAAAATGACAGGTACATTTAGACGTTTATTCTCAGATGTTGCTGATTTTAATGCATGCATTGAGAACAATGTAGGGGGCATTCGTGTTGTACAAGCATTCGGAAATGAAAAGTTTGAGAAAGAGCAATTCGCTGTGAACAACGCTCGTTTCCGTACAACGAAATTAATGGCGTATAAAATTATGGCTTTAAATTCATCGATTAGTTATATGCTCATGCGTCTCGTAACGCTCTTCGTCTTAATATGCGGTACATGGTTTGTTCTGCAAGGAGAATTAACGTACGGTGGATTTATCGGATTCGTTCTATTAACGAATATTTTCTTCCGCCCAATTGAAAAAATTAACGCGGTAATCGAAAGCTATCCGAAAGGAATCGCCGGTTTTAAAAGATATGTAGAGCTTCTTGAAACAGAGCCTGACATTGTAGATTCTAAAGATGCAATGGAAGTGAAGCATGTACACGGTGATATTCAATATAACAACATTACGTTTGGATATGAAAACAAAGAACCGATTTTAAATGACATTAGTTTGAAAATACATGCAGGTGAAACAGTTGCGTTCGTTGGACCATCAGGAGCTGGGAAAACGACGTTATGTAGCCTATTACCACGTTTTTATGAGCAATCATCTGGATCGATTCAAATTGATGGAATTGATACGAAAGATATGACATTATCTTCACTTCGTAAGCAAATTGGAATTGTGCAGCAAGACGTGTTCTTATTCTCAGGAACAATTCGTGAAAATATCGCTTACGGAAATTTAAAAGCATCAGAAGCTGAAATTTGGCAGGCAGTAAAACGTGCGCAATTAGAAGATTTAATTTACTCACAGCCGGACGGTTTAGATACTGTTATCGGTGAGCGCGGCGTGAAACTTTCAGGTGGACAAAAGCAGCGTCTAGCTATTGCTCGTATGTTCTTGAAAAACCCTCCAATTTTAATATTGGATGAAGCAACTTCTGCATTAGATACAGAGACAGAACTTGCGATTCAAAAATCGCTTGCGGAGCTATCTGTTGGCCGTACAACATTAGTTATCGCTCACAGACTTGCAACGATTAAAAATGCAGATCGCATCGTCGTTGTAAATAAAGATGGTATTGCAGAACAAGGTTCACATAATGAATTAATTGAGCAAGGTGGAGGATACAGTAGGTTATACGAAGCTCAGTTTAGTTCGTAAATATAATTTGTACAGAATTAGTGCACCATAAGTAGGTAAAAATCTCATATGGGAGGCTATAAAGTATGATTGTAACAACAACGTCTACAATTCAAGGAAAAGAAATTATTGAGTATATCGATATCGTCAATGGAGAAGCGATTATGGGCGCGAATATCGTTCGTGACCTTTTTGCCTCTGTCCGTGACGTTGTCGGCGGTCGTGCTGGCGCTTATGAAAGTAAATTAAAAGAAGCGCGTGACATCGCAATGGAAGAGATGAAAACTTTCGCAAGACAAAAAAATGCAAATGCAATTGTCGGTATCGACGTGGATTATGAAGTAGTTCGCGAAGGGATGCTAATGGTTGCAGTGAGCGGGACTGCTGTTCGTATTTAAAGTAAAAAGCCGTGCTAATGTGAACTGCACCCCAATTGTTAGACACAGTCTAACAATTGGAGGTGCAGTTTTTTGTATGACAAAATTTACGAAGGATTTAAAGTTAACGCTCGTTCAAGGATTTAATCCGAAAATAATTTCTCAAGCAGAATATGCAAAACAGATGCATATTACAAAGGCACAATTTCAATACTGGTTACGCTTATACGAACTCCATGGAGAAGAAGGTTTACACGAGGTCTATACAAATTACACCGCAGAGTTTAAACTAGACGTACTAAATTTTATGGCTCAATCGGGTATATCGTTAATGGATACAGCGGCTATCTTCATGATTCCTTCTTTTACAACGGTTTATCAATGGAAGAAGCAATTTGAAGTAGGTGGCTTAGATGCCCTTGAACCAAAGAAAAAGGGGCGTCCATCCATGAAAAATAAAAACACAAAACATGATACTAAAAAGATTCCGGCAGAAGGTTCAGTTGAAGCGTTACAAGCTGAATTAGAACGCTTACGTATGGAAAATGCGTATTTAAAAAAGTTGAATGCCTTAGTTCAAAACAAGGAAAAATCACCAAACAAGACAAGGCACAAGTAGTCTATGAATTAAGGCATGAGTTTCAAGTGAAAGAATTAGTAAAGTTAGCGGATATCCCTCGAAGCACCTATTATTTTTATGTAAAACAAATGGATAGAATCGATCCAGATGCCGATTTAAAAGTAGAAATTAAAGCGATTTATGATGAACACGAAGGTCGTTATGGATATCGTCGTATTCGTGATGAGTTAGCCAATCGTAATCAAATAGTGAATCATAAAAAAGTGCAACGAATTATGAAAGAGTTAGGTTTAAAATGTCTTGTACGTATGAAAAAATATAAATCTTATAAAGGAACAGTCGGTAAAATTGCATCTCATATTTTAGAGCGTAAATTTACGGCAGATACGCCAAATGAAAAATGGGTAACCGATATTACAGAATTTAAATTATTCGGTGAGAAACTTTATGTATCACCTGTATTAGACTTGTATAATGGTGAAATCATTACCTATACAATTGGCTCTAGACCGACGTATTCACTTGTTTCAGAAATGTTAGAGACAGCATTAGAAGGTTTACCTGAAAATCACCAACTAATGATGCATTCAGATCAAGGGTGGCATTATCAAATGAAACAGTACCGTCACGCATTACAAAAAAGAGGTATCGTACAAAGTATGTCTCGTAAAGGCAACTGTTATGACAACGCAGTAATGGAGAATTTCTTTGGAATCATGAAGTCTGAGTTTCTCTACATAAAAGAGTTTGAAAGTGTAGAGCACTTCAAAATAGAATTAGAAAAATATATAGATTATTACAATACAAAACGGATAAAAGCAAAATTAAAAATGAGCCCGGTGCAATACCGGACTCATTTTTATCGAGCTGCCTAATGAAATAACCGTGTCTAACTTTTAGGGGTCACTTCAATGCACGGCTTTTTATATTCTATGTCGAAGTTTCAATATTTCTTGGGAAATGCGGAAGGCCTTGTCGATATATAGGGAAGACATTAGAGCGCTTCCTTACATTTCCGGATTTGAGCTAATAATGTTTCGTATTCTTGGTTGAGAGATGTGATGTCATCGTGATGATTTTGTATGGAAACTCGGCCAATGATTTCTGTTAGTTTTGTTTGTAATCGTAATAGTTCTTGTTCAGTAACGTTTACAGAATCCCCCGTTGTTCTTTTTGTGTATTGTTCGTAATTACCGTGGAATACCCTTGGTTCACTCTCGTCTACTTGTAGAATATGGTCTGCAACAGAGCGAATAAAGGCACGATCATGGCTAATGAAAAGTATTGTACCAGGGTATTCTTGTAACATGATTTCTAATTCTTCTTGCGTCGCTAAGTCTAAATAGTTTGTCAAACTTATTTCAGCTTGTGATTTTTGAATTCGTTATTATAAACTTGTGCCTTAGCTAGCGCCTCAGCATCGTTTTTAATTTCATCCAGTCCATTCGCATCTCCAATAACATAACCTTCAAATGAAGAACCAACAAAATCAAAGATATATTGGAATTGAGCAATAAGCGGTAATGCTTTTAGCTTTGGATTATCCCCGCCAACGATGACAACATACATTTTTTTGCCTTTCATTTTTTCTTTGAAATGAAGAGATGTATCGCGCAAGCTTTGTGACCAGCGATCAACAAAGTTTTTCATATGTCCACTCATTCCGTACCAATATAATGGTGTAGCAAAGATAATCGTGTCGTGCTCTAGCATGCGTTTGGTTAACTGCTCATAGTCATCATTTACGGATTGGAATCCTTCTGCATCATGACGTTGGTCTGTAATAGGATAGACGGTATGATCACGCAAATAAATTTGTTCTGTTTCAATGTCCTCTATCATCATATGTGTTAAAGCTTCTGTATTTCCGTTTTGTCTTGAACTGCCATGTATAACAAACATGTAATCATTCCTTTTCTTTTGCTTGTTTTAGGAGTGAAACGTGTTTTTGCAAATTCGCTTGGATGTTGGAAAGTAATGTGATTTGCTTTGTTACTTCATTGAGTTTATCTTCGTAAAGCGTAAGGATACTGCTACACGGATTGTCGTACAGGTGCGGTTCAATTTCAAGGCAGCGCAGCATCCTTGCCGTCTCTTCTAAATTTAAGCCAATTTGTAAGTACATTTGAATAAGCTCCACTTTTTCGATGGCACTTTCATCAAAATCACGGTAACCATTTGCAAGGCGCTTAGAAGGGAGTAAGCCCTTTTCTTCGTAATGTCTTAGTGATCTTTCACTAACGCCAGTTTTTTTTGATAATTCTCCAATTCGCAATGCGTTTCACTCCTTCTACATGTATTGTAAACCTTCACACTAATGTGAGGGTCAACTCTGTTTTTTCGCAAAAGAATCTACATGATTTAAGAACACTTGAATGGCTTTAGATGGAATGAAATATTTACCGCGTACGATGGAAAACGGACGGATTAGTTGTTCATTTGGAACTTCGACGTGGAATAGTTCTTTTGCTAATAGCTCTTTCCGTACAGTCCAATCAGAAAGGATAGCGATGCCAAGCCCGGCACTAACAGCTTCCTTTACGCTTTGGATACTACTGAATGTAAAGAATCGTTTCATTTTTAAATGGTGTTGATGAATAAAGCGGTCACTATAAGCGCGTGTACCAGAACCACTTTCTCTTAATACCCATACTTGATCTTGGAGTGTACTTTCATTTATTTCATTTGTGCGGAGTAATGGATGATTTGGCGGGACGACGAGCTTCATTTCATCTTGCATAAATGTTTCAACATCTACGTCGGCGTATACGACTTGTCCTTCCACTAGGCCGATATCAATTTGATTAGAGCGAAGGCTTTGCAAAACGTCTTCTGTATTTGAGATGAAAGTATGAACTTCGACGTGTGGATTTTCATTCGCATAGTTAGCCAGTATTTTTGGAAGTAAGTATTCGCCAATTGTAAAACTAGCACCAATGCGAAGTGTTCCTGTTACAACGTTATGTAGTTCATTAATTTCTTGTTTAGCATCTTCGTAAAGAGAGAGCATTTGCTTTGCATGTATATATAATATGTTTCCAGCTTCCGTAACTTGGACGTGCTTCGGGGAGCGTTGAATAAGTGTAGTGTCAAATTCGTTTTCTAAGTTGCGTATATGCATACTTACTCCAGGCTGTGAAAGGTTTAATAATTCTGCTGCACGGGAGAAGTGTTTCTGTTCAACGACAGTAACAAAAATTTTTAAAATGTCTACGTTCATATAATGGGCTCCTTTCTTTTTCTATCATCTTATCATAAGTATTTCTGATGATAGAGATTTGGTATTGGTATTAAACTTATTATAGAAACTTTCTTATAATGTAAGTAGAAAGAACATGCATGTTCCAATACGATTATTGGAGTGGTTCAAAATGGAACAAACACTTGTTATACAAAAGAAGAAGCGTTTTGGATTTTCGCAAGGAATTGGGATTACATTATTAATCGCAATTGCCGCGAAATATTTAGCAGAGCTTCCATTTTTAAATATTATGGGACAATTAGTAATTGCTATTCTAATTGGGATGGTTTGGCGCGCTGCAATTGGAGTTCCTCACGATGCGATAGCAGGAACGAACTTTGCGAGTAAGAAGTTGCTGCGCTTTGGGATCATCTTACTTGGAATGCGATTAAATCTTGTTGATATTGCGAAGGCGGGACCGAAAGTATTGGTCATCGCGGCGGTTGTTATTACATTTACTATTTTTGTTGTATACGGACTAACGAAAGTATTTAAAGTAGAAAAGAAACTTGGGATTTTAACAGCATGCGGTACGGCAATTTGCGGCGCAGCCGCGGTCGTGGCAATTGCACCGCAAGTCAAAGCGAAGGACGATGAAACAGCAGTTGGGGCAGCAATCATCGCGATTTTAGGTACCATATTTACGCTTATTTATACGTTATTATATCCGGTGCTTGGTTTATCTCCGTACGGTTATGGTGTATTCTCAGGTGCGACGCTTCATGAAATCGCTCATGTCATCGCAGCTGCGGCGCCAGGAGGAAGTACTGCTGTAGACATCGCAGTTATTGTGAAGTTAACGCGCGTAGCAATGCTTGTGCCAGTAGCGATTTTAATTGGTCTATGGTTTGGTAAGAGTGAAGGTAGCAAAGAAAAGAAATCGTGGCGCGAACTTCCAATACCATGGTTCATTTTCGGGTTCTTAGCGATGAGTGCAGTGCATTCGCTCGGGATTATTCCAGAAGTTGTTGCGGGATACATTGTTGTTCTTGCTTACATGCTTATCGCAATGGCGATGGCAGGGCTCGGTTTAAATGTAGAGTTTAAAACGTTCCGTAAATTAGGAAGTAAAGCATTTGTGGCGGGGCTGATTGGCTCGGTTTGCTTATCGGTTCTTGGATACGTTCTTGTATATGCGTTAGGATTTATGTAGTAGAGGAGAAAGCTGTTCCCGAAGGTGTTTGGGGACAGCTTTTTCTTATGATTATAGTAGCGCTACGGATGTCGATATATTTGGAAAATCGCCGATATAAATGGAGTTGCGCTGATATATTTGGGAAATCGCCGATATATTTCAAGTTGCGCTGATATATTTAGAAAATCGCTGATATAAATTGAATTACTCTTGTACTTTGTTAGAGTAGATGTTCAATGAAACATTTTTCTAAAATTTGTAAAGATATCTTTACTTATAACTGGAAAATATTTATAATTTAAGTAAAGATATCTTTACTTTTGAAGGTGGATCCTATGGGTGTGAAAAATAAAATAAAAGAGTTAAGAAAGCAAAATCATATAACACAAGTTGAAATGGCAAAGGCGATGCAGGTGACGCGGCAGACGATAGTGGCGATTGAAAATCATCATTACAATCCGAGTCTAGAGTTATCTTTAAAAATTGCCAAATATTTTGGAGTGAAGGTGGAGGAAATCTTTACGCTGGAGTAAGGAGAAAGAAAATAAATGATAAGCTTGAGAGATTTCAATTAGAGTAAACGTTTAAATATATAAGGATTGGTTTTGATTTATTAATTAGTATCGCATCAACGAGTGTGTTAGCAACAAGGAATAATAGATAGAAAAAGGGGAACTGGGATGGGATTACCGGTGTTATGTGTCGCTACAGCTATATTTTCGCTTCTTTGGGGAATGCAAAACTTTTCTCGTAATCCAGTGCCGAGTATTTGTATTATGATTGGTACTGTAGGTTTATCGTATTATTTATTATTATTAGCCCATTATCATAAAACGGCAACGAGTGTTGTTGTTGGAGCACTTATTTTATTTTGTGGGCGCGCCATACAAAAGGGGTTATTTCCATAAAAGCTGTTTATACATTTTGTATAAACAGCTTTTTGTATTTTTTTTACAAAAAGCTTGAAAGTTACGTAACGTCATCTTTTATAATGAAAGGGAAGAGGTGATGGTAGTGATTTCAATACAAGAACTGACGAGAGAAACAGGGGTTACAGTACGTACACTACGTTATTATGATCAAATAGATTTATTAAAGCCGAGCGGAAAAACAGAGGGTGGACATCGGTTATATAGTGAAAGTGACGTTATTCGTTTGCAACAAATTTTATTTTTAAAAGAAATGGGATTTTCATTAAAAGAAACTGCGAATATGTTAGTAAAAGGTGAGCTGGATTTAAAAAATTCGCTTGAAAAACAACTTCGGTTTGTACAGGAAGAACAAAAGAAATTTAATCGAATGGAGAGTGTTTTACAAGCAGTTGTTTATTCGGTAGATGTGGAGGGAGAACTCGATTGGAAAGTTATGTTTGAACTGATTCAGCTTTCGAAGCAGTCTCCTCGTATACGTGAAATATTTCAAAATGAAGTATTTTCAAAGGAAGAACAAAAATTGCTTCATAATTTACCAAACATGAGTAAGGAAGATCCGAATGTTTTAGAATGGGTAGATTTATTAAAGCAATTACGCACTTTTATGAAAGACGGTAAAGAAGCTGCTAGTGATGAGGTACAAGGGGCAATGAAGAGATTAATGCAGAAGTGTTTAGAAATGGCCAATGGTGATGAAGCGTTTTTAGATAAGTTATGGGAAGTTAGAAAATCGAAGGAAGATTCACAGAAAATGAGCATGTATCCAATTGAAGAAGAACTTTTAGTGTATATGGATGAGGCTTTTCGTATTTATGATGAAAGGGAGAAGGATAAATGAGCATACTCGCAGAATATCGTTGGTATTTTTTAATTGGGGCAGAAATTGTATTTTGGTTATCAGCTATCGGTTTCTTTTTACTTCGCTACGGATTCCGTTTGAAAAAGGCGAGTTTTATTATGGGAATTGTACTCCTCGTAAATGAAGTGTTTATTTTAACTTTAGGAGTAGTGGACTATTATCAAACAGGAAAGTTCTCTAACTTTCAAATTATTACTGTAATTATTTTATTGTATGCAGTTTTCTACGGGAAAAAGGATTTGAAGAAGCTTGATATATTTGCACAAAAATCAGTTGCGAAATGGCGTAATGAACCGGCGCCTATTATTGAAGAACAGGTAGAATTAACAGGCATGGCCTATGCAAAGCAGGAAATAAAAAATTGGGTATTACATCTTGTTTTATTCGTTGGTGTGCACATATTCTTTTTCTTCGCGTATGGATTTATTCCATTTGAACAATGGGGTAATTGGTTAGAATCGGGAATCGTTTTAAATAAAGCTGCAAGTCGCGTGAGCCAAGTGTGGGCGATTGTATTTTTAGTTGATACAGCAATTTCATTTTCATATGTGATTTTTCCGAAGAAGGAGAAAGGAAAAGAAAAGCTACTTTCATAGTTGAAAGTAGCTTTTCTGGTATACAAATAATTTTTATAGGAGAGGATGACAATAGAAAAAAGAATCAGCTGTATATGTCTATTTCTCTTTAGTTTAGTAGCATGTTCACCATCTAGCACTACAATTGATAAGAAGAATGATGTCATTGTAAAGGGAGTAGGAACTTCCAATCTAGATAAATTCGAACAGTTCGTTATGAACGTTGATCAAGGGGAAGTTGATAAAATAAGAATTGTACAGTATACCGATGAAGGTGACCCGGTTTTTCAAACGTTAGAGCATAGTGGGAAAGATATCCTTTATGTGTTAGATAGTAGACAAGACAAGTTTGCTGGTGACCATAAAGGATTACATAAAGATAGTTGTAAAAGTATTGTTAAAGAGCAGCGCGAATCAGAAAGTACTTATCGGTTAACAGATTGTACGAATGAAGATGGACGCAATGGATATGACTTATTATATGTATCAAAAAAATAGAGTTAGTAGAGGAAGGAAGTATTTACTCCTTCCTTTTTCTATGTGTATATTGTCGAAAACTTTACCGAATATCTGTTCGTTTTTTTAGGTTTTTTATAGGTATTCGTGGTAAAATAATAATACAGATTTTTATGAGGAGGTCGGATTTTCTTGGAACGTCAATTTGAAATTGTCTCAGCGTATTCCCCGCAAGGTGATCAGCCGGTAGCTATAGAGAAGCTTGTAGAGGGAATTAATAGTGGAAAGAAAAAGCAAGTGTTGCTTGGAGCAACAGGAACGGGTAAGACATTTACGATTTCAAATGTCATTAAAGAAGTGCAAAAGCCAACACTTGTTATGGCTCATAATAAAACGTTAGCAGGGCAGTTATATAGTGAGTTGAAAGACTTTTTCCCGAATAATGCAGTTGAATATTTTGTTAGTTACTACGATTATTATCAGCCAGAAGCGTATGTACCACAAACAGATACGTTTATTGAAAAAGATGCGCAGATTAATGATGAAATTGATAAATTGCGTCACTCGGCAACGTCTGCATTATTTGAACGGGACGATGTAATTATTGTTGCGAGTGTTTCTTGTATATATGGCTTAGGTTCTCCAGAAGAATACCGCGAGCTAGTTGTTTCGCTTCGAGTTGGTATGGAAAAAGACCGTAATCAATTGCTTCGTGAACTTGTTGATGTACAGTATGGACGTAATGATATTGATTTCAAGCGTGGTACATTCCGTGTGCGAGGAGATGTAGTTGAAATCTTCCCGGCATCACTTGATGAGCATTGTATTCGAATCGAATTTTTCGGTGATGAAATCGATCGTATTCGTGAAGTAAATGCGTTAACAGGTGAAGTATTAGCAGAACGTGATCATGTAGCAATCTTCCCAGCATCTCACTTCGTTACACGTGAAGAAAAGATGAAGGTCGCTATTGAAAATATCGAAAAAGAATTAGAAGAGCGTTTAAAGGAATTAAATGATAACGGCAAGTTGTTAGAAGCGCAGCGTATAGAACAGCGTACACGTTATGATTTAGAAATGATGCGCGAGATGGGATTTTGTTCAGGTATTGAAAACTACTCCCGTCATTTAACACTTCGTCCAGCGGGGGCAACGCCGTATACGCTATTAGACTATTTCCCGAAAGATTTCTTAATCGTTATGGATGAATCGCACGTATCAGTACCACAAGTAAGAGCGATGTATAACGGGGACCAAGCGCGTAAGCAAGTGCTTGTGGATCATGGATTCCGTCTGCCGTCAGCTTTAGATAATAGACCGCTCACATTCGATGAGTTTGAAGAGAAAACGAATCAAGTTATTTATGTTTCAGCAACGCCAGGACCGTATGAGTTAGAGCAGTCGCCAGAAGTAATAGAACAAATTATTCGTCCAACAGGGCTTTTAGATCCACCAATTGATATACGACCAATTGAAGGGCAAATTGACGATTTATTAGGAGAGATTCAAGATCGTATTGCAAAAAATGAACGTGTATTAATTACGACTTTAACGAAGAAAATGTCAGAGGATTTAACGGATTACTTAAAAGATGTAGGAATTAAAGTTAACTATCTTCACTCTGAAATTAAAACGTTAGAACGTATTGAAATTATCCGCGATCTTCGCCTCGGTAAATTTGATGTACTTGTCGGCATTAACTTATTGCGAGAAGGATTAGATATTCCGGAAGTATCACTTGTAGCTATTTTAGATGCTGATAAGGAAGGGTTCTTGCGTTCAGAACGTTCATTAATTCAAACAATCGGTCGTGCCGCGCGTAATGAAAACGGCCGCGTTATTATGTATGCAGATCGTATAACGAAATCTATGGGAATTGCGATTGAAGAAACGAAGCGTCGTCGTAGTATACAAGAAGCTTACAATGAAGAGCATGGTATTACGCCGAAAACGATTCAAAAAGGCGTTCGTGATGTTATCCGTGCAACGACAGCTGCTGAAGAGACAGAAACATACGAAGCAACTCCTGCTAAGAAAATGACGAAAAAAGAGCGCGAAAAGACAATTGCGAAGATGGAAGCAGAGATGAAAGAAGCAGCAAAAGCGTTAGACTTCGAGCGTGCAGCTGAACTAAGAGATTTACTATTAGAATTAAAAGCGGAAGGGTGAAAAAAGTGAGTAAGAGCAAGGATTTTATCGTTGTAAAAGGTGCTAGAGCACATAACTTAAAAAATATTGATGTAACCATTCCGAGAAATCAGCTTGTCGTTGTAACGGGATTGTCTGGTTCGGGGAAATCATCATTAGCATTTGATACGATTTATGCAGAAGGGCAGCGCAGATACGTAGAATCGTTATCTGCGTATGCGCGCCAGTTTTTAGGACAAATGGATAAGCCGGATGTGGACACGATTGAAGGATTGTCACCAGCAATTTCAATCGATCAAAAAACGACGAGTCGTAACCCACGTTCAACTGTCGGAACGGTAACGGAGATTTATGATTACTTACGTTTATTATTTGCACGAATTGGTACGCCAATTTGTCCGAATCATGGCATTGAAATTACGTCACAAACAGTAGAGCAGATGGTAGACCGTGTTCTTGAATATCCTGAACGTACGAAATTACAAGTGTTAGCGCCTATCGTTTCTGGGCGTAAAGGTGCGCATGTGAAAGTACTTGAAGATATTAAGAAGCAAGGATATGTTCGTGTACGTGTTGATGGTGAAATGCTTGATGTATCTGAAGATATTACGTTAGATAAAAATAAGAAGCATTCCATTGAAGTTGTAATTGACCGTATTGTTGTAAAAGAAGGAATCGCAAGCCGCCTTGCTGATTCACTTGAAAGTGCATTAAAGCTTGGCGGAGGCCGAGTGTTAATTGATGTAATGGGAGAAGAGGAACTTCTGTTTAGTGAACATCATGCTTGTCCGCATTGTGGTTTTTCAATCGGAGAATTAGAGCCGCGTATGTTCTCATTCAACAGTCCGTTCGGAGCATGTCCTTCTTGTGATGGACTTGGTTCAAAGTTAGAGGTAGATTTAGAGCTTGTTATCCCGAACTGGGATTTATCATTAAATCAACATGCGATTGCACCTTGGGAACCGACAAGTTCACAATACTATCCACAACTTTTACAATCTGTATGTAATCACTACGGCGTTGATATGGATATGCCTGTGAAAGATATACCGAAAGATTTATTTGATAAAGTGTTGTACGGAAGCGGGGAAGAGAAAGTTTATTTCCGCTATGTAAATGAATTTGGTCAAGTAAAGGAAAATGAGATTTTATTTGAAGGTGTTATTCCAAACATTGAACGTCGTTATCGCGAAACGAGTTCCGATTACATTCGTGAGCAAATGGAAAAGTATATGGCAGAACAAGCTTGTCCAAAGTGTAAAGGTGGACGCTTAAAGCCTGAGAGTTTAGCTGTATTTGTTGGCAATAAAACGATTGCTGACGTAACGAAGTATTCAGTTCAAGAAGTACAAGAATTCTTCTCAAATGTAGAGCTAACGGAGAAGCAACAAAAAATAGCTCATTTAATTTTAAGAGAAATTCAGGAGCGCGTTGGGTTCTTAGTGAACGTTGGTTTAGATTATTTAACGTTAAGTCGTGCCGCAGGAACTTTATCAGGTGGTGAGGCGCAGCGTATTCGTTTAGCGACGCAAATTGGTTCTCGTCTAACTGGCGTACTTTATATTCTTGATGAGCCTTCAATTGGTTTACACCAGCGTGATAACGATCGTCTTATTCGTACATTGCAAGAAATGCGCGATTTAGGCAATACGTTAATCGTTGTTGAACATGATGAAGATACGATGATGGCTGCTGACTATTTACTTGATATAGGGCCTGGTGCAGGTATTCACGGTGGACAGGTCGTTTCAGCGGGGACACCGGCTGAAGTTATGCAAGATGAGAATTCATTAACAGGGAAGTATTTAAGTGGTAAAGAGTTTATTCCAGTTCCACTTGAAAGACGTAAAGGTGATGGACGTAAAGTAGAGATTGTCGGCGCAAAAGAGAATAATTTAAAGAACGCGAAAATGTCATTCCCGCTTGGTACGTTTGTAGCGGTAACGGGTGTATCTGGTTCTGGTAAAAGTACGATGATTAATGAAGTATTATATAAATCGTTAGCACAAAAGTTATATAAAGCGAAAGCAAAGCCAGGTACTCATAAAGAGATTAAAGGTCTTGAGCATTTAGATAAGGTAATTGATATTGATCAATCGCCAATTGGTCGTACACCACGTTCTAATCCAGCGACGTATACAGGTGTATTCGATGATATTCGTGATGTGTTTGCCCAAACGAATGAAGCGAAAGTGCGCGGATATCAAAAAGGACGTTTCAGCTTTAACGTAAAAGGTGGCCGTTGTGAAGCGTGCCGTGGTGATGGAATTATTAAAATTGAAATGCATTTCCTACCAGATGTGTATGTTCCGTGTGAAGTTTGTCACGGTAAACGATATAATCGTGAAACGTTAGAAGTGAAATATAAAGATAAGAATATTTCTGAAGTGTTAGGGATGACAATTGAAGATGGAGTAGAATTCTTCGCCAATATTCCTAAAATTAAGCGTAAACTTCAAACGCTTGTAGATGTTGGGCTTGGTTATATGAAATTAGGTCAACCAGCAACAACGTTATCTGGTGGGGAAGCACAGCGTGTGAAATTAGCTTCTGAATTACACCGTCGTTCTACAGGTCGTACGTTATACATTTTAGATGAGCCAACGACTGGTTTGCATGCGCATGATATTGCACGTCTTCTAGAAGTGCTGCAACGTCTTGTTGAGAGCGGTGAGACGGTACTTGTAATTGAACATAATTTAGATGTAATTAAAACAGCTGATTATATCGTTGACCTTGGACCAGAGGGCGGAGATAAAGGTGGACAAATCGTTGCTTCCGGAACGCCAGAGCAAGTAGTGAAAGAAGAACGCTCATACACAGGTAAGTATTTAAAAGAGATTTTAAATCGTGATAAAGCAAGAATGAAAGAGAAAATAAAAGAAGTAGAGTTATCGCAATAAGTTTATTGATGAAAACCGAGTGGAAATGACGCTCGGTTTTTATTTTACGAGGAAAAACTGGTAAGCATGTTAGTAGGTATACAAGCATGAAAGATAGAATAAGTTGATATAAGTGTTTGTATCATACTTGCGTTTATTATCTATTAGCGTATGATGAAATATATATGTTTAAAAGGATGTGTGACGAAATGAGATGGATTGTATCACTTCTTGTAAATAGCGTTGTGTTAATCGCTGTATCGGGACTTTTAAAAGGGATTGCACCAGATGCATTTTACGTAGCAAATATACAAACTGCAATTATTGCTAGTATTATATTGGCGGTTTTAAATGTGTTCGTAAAGCCGTTTTTAATTTTAATTACGCTACCAATTACTGTTGTAACTTTCGGCTTCTTCTTAATTGTTATTAATGCGATTACGTTAAAAATAGCAGATTCATTATTAGGAGATGCTTTTAATATATCAGGATTTGGTGTAGCGATTGTTGCGGCAATTTGTATTTCAATTTTTAATATGATAATTGAAAAGGCAATTGTTGAACCTCTATATGAAAAAAAGAGAAAGTGACAAAAAGAAAAACATTTCATTATTCGTATGAAATGTTTTTTTCTATTTATTAGAAACCGTATTTCTTGTTTCCAGAAAAAAATGGTACAATATCCGATAGAATGGAATTTTACATCAAACGAGACTGAACCCGCAGCGGAGTGGAGGTTTATACATATGCCGAAAGTAAGGACAAAAGATTTAATTGAACAATTTCAATTGGAGTTAATCAGTGGTGAAGAAGGCATTCATCGTCCGATTGATACAAGTGATTTATCACGACCGGGAATTGAAATGGCAGGATTTTTTACATATTATCCAGCAGATCGTGTGCAGCTTCTTGGAAAGACGGAGCTTACGTTCTTTGACACGTTAACGTCAGAGCAAAAACAAGAGAGAATGAAAGCGCTTTGTACTGAGGAGACGCCATGTATTATTGTAACTCGTAATCAAGATGTACCAGATGAGTTATTACAAGCATCACGTGAATCAGGTATGCCTTTATTACGTTCTTCTCAAACGACAACGAGATTATCAAGTCGTTTAACAAACTATTTAGAAGGTAAGTTAGCACCAACAACTGCTGTTCATGGTGTGTTAGTAGATATTTACGGCGTTGGTGTTTTAATTACAGGTCAAAGTGGCGTTGGTAAAAGTGAGACAGCTCTTGAGCTTGTAAAGCGTGGTCACCGTCTTGTTGCGGATGATAGTGTAGAAATTCGTCAAGAAGATGAAGACATGTTAGTCGGAAGCTCACCAGATTTAATCGAGCATTTATTAGAAATTCGTGGTCTAGGTATCATTAACGTTATGACGTTATTCGGTGCAGGGGCAGTACGAAATTATAAGCGTATTACACTTGTTATTAATCTTGAAATTTGGGATCAAAAGAAAAATTACGATCGCCTAGGTCTTGATGAAGAGAAGATGAAAATTATTGATACAGAGCTTACGAAGATTACACTTCCAGTTCGTCCTGGTCGAAACTTGGCTGTTATTATTGAAGTAGCAGCGATGAACTTCCGTTTAAAACGTATGGGAGTCAATGCAGCACAGCAGTTCTCTGAACGATTAATGAGTGCAATTGAGTTAGGAAATCAGGAGTAAACTTTGGAGAGGGAGGTCATATACATATGCTGTTAGCTTCTGTACCACAGCTTGACCGTGTAGCTATCCAACTTGGGCCATTTCCTGTGTATTGGTACGGGATTATTATCGGTACAGGTGTGCTATTAGGTCTTTGGCTGGCAACTCGCGAGGGAGAAAGGCTAGGTATTCCAAAAGATACATTTGTTGACCTTGTATTAATTGCAGTACCGATCGCTATTCTTTTTGCGAGAATGTACTATGTTATTTTTGAATGGGAATATTACGCACAAAATCCGAGTCAAATTATTAATATTCGTCAAGGTGGTTTGGCGATTCATGGTGGTTTAATCGGGGCTGTTATTACAGGTGTTCTTTTTGCGAAACGACGCGGACTTTCTTTCTGGAAGTTGGCTGATATTGCTGCACCAAGTATTTTACTAGGACAAGCAATTGGCCGATGGGGAAACTTTATGAACCAAGAGGCGCATGGTGATGAAGTAACGAGACAGTTTTTAGAAGGTCTTCATTTACCGGATTTTATTATTAATCAAATGTATATTGAGGGTGTGTACTATCATCCGACGTTTTTATATGAATCATTATGGAATTTTGCAGGCGTAATTTTACTACTTGCATTAAGAAAAGTGAATTTACGTCGCGGGGAATTATTCTTCACATATTTAATTTGGTATTCAGTAGGACGCTTCTTCGTAGAAGGCTTACGTACAGATAGTTTAATGCTAGGACCACTTCGTATTGCACAAGTAATGTCAATTGGACTTGTTGTTATTTCTATTATTTTCATTATTGTGAGACGAAAAATGGGGCAAGCTGATAAAAGATATTTAGAAAATTAGAGACAAGTAGCATCTTATTATAAGATGCTGCTTCTTTCATATTCAGGAAGGCGAAAGGACTAAGGCGATGAGAATAAATACAGTTTTATTTGATTTAGATGGAACTTTAATTAATACAAACGAACTTATTATTTCTTCTTTTTTACATACTTTAAATACATATTATCCAAATCAATATAAGCGTGAAGATGTATTGCCATTTATCGGTCCATCTTTGCATGATACTTTCAGTAAGATTGATGAAAGTAAGGTTGAAGAGATGATTACAAGTTATCGCGAATTTAACCATGATCATCATGATGAATTAGTAGAAGAATATGAAACTGTATATGAAACAGTTCGAGAGTTGAAGAAGCAAGGTTATAAAGTTGGTATTGTTACAACGAAAGCGAGACAAACCGTTGAGATGGGATTACAGTTGTCAAAGCTTGATGAATTTTTTGATGTTGTCGTGACAATTGATGATGTAGAGCATGTGAAACCACATCCAGAGCCACTTCAAAAAGCGCTTGAATTATTAGATGCAAAACCAGAAGAAGCATTGATGGTTGGGGATAATCATCATGATATTGTCGGTGGTCAAAATGCGGGGACGAAAACAGCTGCGGTTTCATGGACGTTGAAAGGTAGAGCGTATTTAGAGGCTTACAAGCCGGACTTTATGCTAGATAAAATGAGTGATTTGCTACCGATTTTGTCTAATATGAACCGTTCATAAAGGTCCAAGTAAGTTAGTAGAGGAGCGAGCTAAGTGCGACGGACAACGCGCTATCCTGTTTCAGGAGAAAATTCATTATGGAATGTGTATAAAACAGTGTCTTTTTGGAAGGTAATGAAAAACTTTATTATTATCCAAATTGCACGTTACACGCCATTTTTATCTGTGAAGAATTGGTTGTACCGCACTTTTTTACGGATGAAAGTAGGAAAGAAAACATCATTTGCGCTTATGGTAATGCCGGATATTATGTTCCCAGAAAAGATAACTGTGGGAGAGAATTCGATTATTGGCTATAACACAACGCTTTTAGCACATGAATATTTAATTCGTGAATATCGACTTGGGGAAATCGTCATTGGAAATGAAGTGATGATTGGAGCGAATGTAACAATATTACCAGGTGTGAAAATTGGAGACGGTGCGACTGTCTCAGCTGGCACACTTGTTCATAGAGATGTACCGAGCGGTGCTTTCGTAGGTGGAAATCCAATGCGTATTATTTATACGAAAGAGCAAATGACCGCCAGAGAAGGTTCATGGTGAAAATGTAACATTTCTCCTCTTTTTTTATGAATAAAAAGGAAATAATTGAGTATAATATACTGTTTTGTTTTTTACGGAATCGTTTATACTTATAGATAGAAGAATGTGTGAACGAAGAAAACAAAAAACTGGAGGATATATGGGGAAAAATCAAAGGATATATAAGGAGAACGGACAAGTTATCTCTTTTAATCAATTAGCGGACTTCTTTTATAAAAAAGGGATGAGAGCTTACAAAGGACAAAAATTGCAAGATGCAATTAAATATTTTCGAAGAGCGGCACAAAGTGAGAAGGAGCCGTTTATTTTATGTCAATTAGCAACAGTATTATCTGAGGCTGGTGAATATCAAGAGTCGAATCAAACCTTCTTAAAGTTAGTTAGATCTAATCCTGAACTTGAACAGTGCTATTATTTTATTGCAAATAATTATGCATATATGGGGTTATTTCAACAGGCGAAGAAATATGCGGATCGCTATTTAGAAGTTGCAAAAGAGAAGGAATTCGTAGAAGATACATTAGAACTTCTAGAGATTATGGAAGAAGAAGCAATGGGTGCGGAAGAGATTGAAGATGAAGATGATTTAATTGTTATGCAGGAAGAAGCGAATCGTTATATTCGTAATGGACAATTAGAAGAAGCAATTGCTACATTAGAAATTGTTACGAAAGATTATCCGGAATTTTGGTCAGGTCATAATAATTTAGCCATTGCACATTTTCAATCGGGTAATGTAGACAAAGCGCTGAAGTTAACAGAAATGATTTTAGAGAAAAATCCTGGTAATATACATGCGCTTTGTAATACACTTATTTTTCTATATTCAATTGGAGAGCATAAACAAGTAGAAGCATTAGCGGGACAGCTAGTTTCAGTATATCCAATTTCATTTGAACATCGTTTGAAACTGGGAACTACACTTGCAACAATTGGTTATTTCGAGCATGCATATAAATGGTTCAAACTATTAAAGCGTCAAGGATATGAGGGAGACGTTAGTTTTTATTATTGGTTTGCATATTCTGCTTATATGGTGAAAGATCAGCAACTAGCTGAAAAAATGTGGCAATATGTCGTGGAATTGCATCCTGATAAAAAGGGAAAAGAACCGTGGAATGCGCTGAATTTAGCAGATGAAGGACAAAACATGTTATTTGAAGAATTACGAAAATCATTTCAGCAAAGTGCGACGCTAGAAGAACAAATGCTAGCTTTATATTTAATGAATGAATTGTCAACGCCGGAGAAGGTGGGATTCTTCTTTGATATAACGCAAGCGAAGAACGGTGTTCCCATCGTATCACAACTTGCAAAGTACTTCTTTTTACTTAATAGTCATAAGAGTATTCCAGCTGATTTACAGCAATTTGAGCAGTGCGCGAGAATCGCGGATGCATTATACAATTATACGAAAAAAGATGATGAATTAATTGAAGAGTGTTTACACTTTTGGTTTTGTACGTTCATACGTTTATATACATCTGGAGACATATTTACAAATGTGTACGGCTGGTCAGCTGCGATTGAATACATTGTACGCGGCGAACAAGGAAATAAAATGACACAGTCGGAGCTTGGAGATGTATATAATGTATCTGTAGCGACTGTCCGAAAGTATGTGCAAGCTGTTAAGCGTACGCACACATAAGATAAGCAAATCATTGGGAAAAAAATGATGCTAACAGTATAATGAGGGTAACTTAATTGTGTAGGAATGGATAGGAGTGAATAGTGTGTCAGAAGAAAAAATTTATGATGTCGTTATTATTGGTGCAGGACCAGCTGGTATGACAGCTGCAGTATATACATCTCGTGCAAATTTAAGCACATTAATGCTTGAGCGTGGTATTCCAGGTGGCCAAATGGCAAACACGGAAGATGTAGAAAACTACCCAGGTTATGAGTCTATTTTAGGACCAGATTTATCAAATAAAATGTTCGAGCATGCGAAGAAATTTGGTGCTGAATATGCATACGGTGATGTGAAAGAAGTCATCGATGGTAAGGAATACAAAACAATTATTGCTGGTAAAAAAGAATATAAAGCACGTGCAATTATCGTTGCAAGCGGTGCAGAGTATAAAAAAATTGGTGTACCGGGTGAAACAGAACTTGGCGGCCGCGGTGTATCATATTGTGCAGTATGTGACGGAGCATTCTTTAAAGGAAAAGAACTTATCGTAATTGGCGGCGGAGATTCTGCTGTTGAAGAGGGTGTGTTCTTAACGCGCTTCGCATCAAAAGTAACGATCGTTCACCGTCGTGACACGCTTCGTGCACAGAAAATTTTACAAGACCGTGCTTTCCAAAACGAAAAAGTAGATTTCATTTGGAACCACACGATAAAAGAAATCAACGAAGCAAGTGGTAAAGTAGGAAGTGTAACACTTGTGGACGTAAATAGTGGAGAAGAGAAAGAAGTCAAAACTGACGGCGTATTCGTATACATCGGTATGTTACCTTTATCAAAACCATTTGTTGAACTAGGTATTACAAATGAAAATGGTTACCTTGAAACGAACGAGCGTATGGAAACGAAAATTCCTGGTATTTTCGCAGCTGGTGATGTTCGTGAAAAAATGCTTCGTCAAATTGTAACTGCAACAGGTGACGGTAGTATTGCAGCGCAAAGTGCACAACATTACGTAGAAGAATTATTAGAGGAATTAAAAACTGTATCAGAAAAATAAGGGATAATATACCTTGTGAGAAGAAAGCTACCGACAGGAGCTTTCTTCTTTTTTTGTAACTACTCAGCCACCTTTCGGTGTCTTTTTTAAATTTTACTAGTTTCATATGCCTCCCATTTGTAAATACTGAGTATATCAAACAGGGGAGGTGAATCTTATGGTCGATCGAAAAATTATTTTAGATACATATAAAAAAGGACCTGAAGCTGTTATTTCTTTATTTGAAGAAACATTTTCTAAGTTAGAAAAACGTATACAAGAACTAGAAAATGCTTCAAAAAAAAACTCCAAAAATAGTCATAAGCCACCTTCTACAGATGGTTTGGGTAAGCCCGTTACAAAAAGTTTGCGCAAACCGTCTCATCGTCAAACGGGTGGCCAGTTGGGCCACAAGGGACATACTCTTGGTTTGACAGCGACTCCAGATCATACGATTACACATTCTCCTACATATTGTACTTGTTGTCATACTTCCTTGAACCACGAGCCTGTAAAAGGGTATCGCATTCGCCAAGTGTATGACTTACCACCTATTCAGATCGAAGTGACAGAACATAAAGTAGAACAGAAAGAATGCCCACATTGCCATTCTATCCAAGAAGCCCAATTTCCTTCGACAGTATCTCGTCCTGTTCAATATGGTCCAAATATAAAAAGACTGATTCCCTATTTAACGCATTATCAATGCATTTCTTTGAAGCGAACAAAAGAATTCTTTCAGGATTGTTTTGGACATTCTATAAGCGAAGGAACCCTGGTAAATCATACACAGGCTTTCGCTTCTCAATTGCAGCCATTCATAAAAGAAGTAAAGGAAAAGATTCTGCAGTCTCCTGTTGTCCATTTTGATGAAACTGGTATGCGTGTAGAAAACAAAACACAATGGTTACATACTGCCAGTACACCGGAGGTGACATTGCAACATATTCATCAAAAACGTGGAAAAGAAGCAATGGATGCTGGAGAAATCTTGCCATCTTTTTCTGGAATTGCGATGCATGATGGTTGGAAATCGTATGATGCGTATACAGATTGTCGTCACGTTTTATGTAATGCCCATCTCTTACGAGATTTACAAGGAATTATAGATAGTACTGGAGAACAATGGGCACAACAGATGCAGAAATTTCTAACGCAAGCGTTGACGATGAAAAAGCAATCCGAAGGTACCATGCCAAAAGCGACGCAAAAGAATCTGTTTATTATGTATCAATCCATATTGAAAGAACAACAGATTCTTTCCACGAAACAAAAGAAGAAAGGAAAGCAGACGCCTTCTCAAAATTTATGGAATCGCTTCGTCAAGTATTCTGACAGAATTCTAGCGTTTTTAGAACATCCAGCCATTCCATTTGATAACAATCAAGCAGAACGGGATATTCGGATGACGAAAGTAAAACAGAAAGTGTCTGGGACTTTCCGAAGTAAGAAAGGCGCAGAATCTTTTTGTCAGATACGAAGCTTTATGAGTACCATGAAAAAACAAAAACAATCGGTCTTACAAGCGATAAACCAAGTCATAGAAACTAGAACGGTTCCTTGGAATAACACGACTTCATAAGAGAATTTCTCTATTTGGCATAGATTCTTTCTCTGATTGGAGTATTTTCTTTTCATGTTTTCGAATCGGAAACATGTATTTGGCCTGTTTTTTTATTTGAAGAAGCTGAGTAGTTACCTTTTTTTTTGTGTGAAAATGTCAAAGTTTTGTCAAAAAATATAAGGATTATAAGCTTTCTTATTGATATACTGGACTTTACGGAAAAAATCACTATAAGAAATGAGGAATTTATTCAGTATGGAATGGCGTAATATATATCGTGGATTTTGTATGGGCGTTAGTGATTTAATTCCTGGTGTGAGCGGCGGTACAATCGCTGTTGTGTTAGGGATTTATGAACAATTGCTTGCGGCAATTAGTGGATTCTTTAGTCGTGAATGGAAAAACATTTAGGATTTTTAATTCCACTTGCAGCTGGTGTGGCAGCGGCATTTTTAACGTTAAGTCACGTTATTAAATATTTACTTGCAAATCATTATGAACCGACTCAATTTTTCTTCCTCGGTTTAATTATTAGTATATTACCGATGTTAATGAGGGAAGCTGATGCAAAGTCGTCGTTTAAAGGTAAGCACATCGTTTTATTAATAGTTGCAGCAATTCTTGTTGCGATTACAGCTTTCTTTAAACCAGATAAGGCAGCAGATCCAATTACGACGTTAACAATTTTAAATGCAATTGGTTTATTTTTCGCAGGATGGATGGCTAGCATGGCCATGCTGCTTCCTGGAATTAGTGGATCGTTTATTTTATTAATTATTGGTGTGTATCCAACAGCAATTAACGCTTTAACTACACTTAACTTACCTTTAATCGTGGTTATCGGTGCTGGTGTTATGGTTGGATTTGTTGTAAGTAGTAAAGGCATTAGTTTTTTATTAGATCGTTATAAAAGTATGACATTTGCGGCAATTATTGGACTTGTAATCGGTTCGATTGTAATTGTATTCCCTGGGATTCCGACTGGTGGATTTTCAATTATAAGTTCAATCATTACCTTTATTTTAGGATTTGCGATTGTTACTTATTTCGGTAAGAAATAAGGGCTTTAATCCCCTTGGCGATAAAAATCGTTAAGGGGATTTTTCATGCTATTCATTCAAAGTATAAGCATTTACATTGCTTGTTATAGAAAGCTTTTTTAAAATTGCTGAGTAGCATATGCTTAGCGAAAGAGGACTGGCTCCTTCGTTGTAGCAAACTGTTTTTGATAGTATAATGAAAGAAGTATGCAGTGAGAAATTTTACTGCAAGTAGCTGAGGTGAAGAAACATGCAAAGAGTGACAAACTGTGTGTTAATTAGAGATAATGAAGTACTCTTACTCCAAAAACCTCGCCGAAATTGGTGGGTTGCACCAGGCGGGAAAATGGAGCGTGGTGAGACTGTAAGAGATTCCGTTGTTCGCGAGTATCGTGAAGAAACAGGTATTTATTTGAAAAACCCAGCGTTAAAGGGGGTCTTCACCTTTGTCATCCAAGAAGGTGATAAAGTTGTTTCTGAATGGATGATGTTCTCCTTTTTAGCGACAGATTTTGCAGGAGAAAACAAACTAGAGAGCGAAGAAGGCATCATTGGTTGGCATACATTTGATAAAATTGATGATTTAGCAATGGCGCCAGGAGATTATCACATTATTGATTATTTAATTAAAGGAAATGGCATAATCTACGGTACATTTGTATATACCCCAGATTTTGAGTTGCTTTCATATCGATTAGATCCGAGTTAAACCGTCAAGGAGAGGATACAATGACAGAGAATAATGATATAAAAATGGTAATTATTACAGGGATGTCTGGAGCCGGAAAAACAGTAGCTTTACAAAGTTTTGAAGATTTAGGATATTTTTGTGTGGATAATTTACCACCGATGTTATTGCCAAAGTTTATTGAGCTTATGGCGGATTCAAAAGGGAAAATGAATAAAGTGGCACTTGGTATTGATTTACGTGGCCGCGAGTTTTTCGAACATTTATGGGGAGCACTTGATGATTTATCAGAACGTACATGGATTATTCCTCATATTTTATTTTTAGATGCGAAAGATAGTACGCTTGTAACTCGTTATAAAGAAACGAGACGTTCGCATCCACTTGCACCAACTGGTTTGCCGTTAAAGGGAATCGAAGCAGAGCGTAATTTATTAACAGATATGAAGGCACGAGCGAATATTGTGCTTGATACATCGGATTTAAAACCGAAAGAATTACGTGAAAAAATTGTTCACTTGTTCTCAACAGAAACTGAGCAAGCATTTCGTGTAAATGTTATGTCATTTGGATTTAAGTACGGTATTCCAATTGATGCAGATTTAGTATTTGATGTTCGTTTTTTACCAAATCCATATTACATTCCACATATGAAGCCATTAACAGGACTAGATGAAGAAGTTTCTTCGTATGTACTGAAATTTAATGAGACACATAAGTTTTTAGAGAAGTTGACGGATCTGATTACTTTCATGCTGCCTCATTATAAAAGAGAAGGCAAAAGTCAACTTGTAATTGCAATTGGATGTACAGGTGGACAGCATCGTTCTGTTACGCTTACAGAATACCTTGGGAAACATTTGAAACCAGAGTATAGTGTTCATGTATCTCATCGTGATGTGGAGAAGAGAAAGGGCCATTAAGGGATGAAAAAAGAGAGAAAGCCTAAAATTGTCATCATGGGAGGCGGAACTGGACTCTCTGTTTTATTAAGGGGATTAAAGCAATATCCTGTTGATATTACAGCAGTTGTTACAATTGCTGATGATGGTGGCAGTTCGGGTAGATTACGTGATGAGCTAGAAATTCCACCTCCAGGTGACATCCGTAACGTACTTGTTGCGTTATCGGATGTAGAGCCACTGGTGGAAGCTTTATTTCAGCACCGTTTCACAACAGGAGACGGACTGAAAGGTCATGCGTTAGGAAATCTATTGTTGGCAGGTATGACCTCGATTACAGGAGACTTTTTCCATGCAATTACAGAAACAAGTAAAGTATTAAATGTCAGAGGACGTGTATTACCAGCAGCGAATCAAAGTGCGGTACTTCATGCGGAACTTGAAGATGGGGAAATTGTAACAGGTGAATCAAAGATTCCTTATTACGGAAAGAAGATTAATCGTGTCTTTTTAACTCCAGAAGATGTAGAGCCATTGCATGAAACGTTGGCTGAGATTAAACGAGCTGATTTACTTGTTTTCGGTCCTGGAAGTTTGTATACGAGTATATTGCCCAATTTAGTTGTTAACAAAATTGGAGACGCTGTTCTTGCTGCAAAGGCGAAGAAGGTATATGTATGTAACGTTATGACACAAGCGGGTGAAACGATGGGATATACTGCTTTTGATCATGTGCAGGCGTTACACGATCATTTAGGGCAACCATTTATCAATACTGCAATTGTAAATAACCGTGAGATTCCTTGTGAATTACGCAAGTCATATGAGGAAGAAATGTCTACACCAGTTGTAGTGGATGAAGAACGTTTAGTTGAAAATAATATTGATGTTATTCAAGAGGGATTAGCGAAGTATGATGATCATGTTGTAAGGCATGATACGTTAAAGTTAGCGTCCATTTTATATTCATTGTTATAAATATGCGTTGCCTCGTTTGAGGTAGCGCTCCTCATTCATATAGGACAAGAATTTTGTTCCATAATAATCGTATAAGACCTGCGGTAGTATGTCAACTGAGAAATAACAAAGTTTAAAGTTGCCAAAGGTCAATTTGTTTAAAAAAGGCATCACGAAACTAAACCAGTAACGAATGTAATTTACTGGAAAATAATGAAAGGTAGCGATGACAAAAATTTATGTCATTCTTTCACACACCTTCCAGGCGTAAAAAGTTGGTGGCTACGTAGTAGCGCATCCACCAATCGCACAAATTTTCTTGCGGTTAGAACGAGTGCACGTTTGTGTTGATGTTTTGGTACTTCATTATATTTTTTCACGTAATACTCTTGATAATCTGATACATGCTTTCTTACTGAATTGGCGGCTTCAACTAAGTAATAACGCAAGTAATGATTACCTGTACGGGATAATGAAGTATCTTCAGCTGTAAAACGACCAGATTGGTGCTTTCGCCAGTATAATCCAGCGTATTTGGCTATTTTTGTTTCATCGTCAAATCTTTCGATTTGGCCAATTTCAGCAATGATACCGGCAGCGAAAACAGGACCTACTCCAGGAATAGATTCAAGTGTTTGGGTCAAACCAGCCATGATTTTTTTAATAGACTTTTCTAATTCCTTGATTTGCTGTTGAAACGTACGAATGACTGCGATGGATGTACCTAAGATGACATCTATTGAATCTTCTACAACCTTATCCAAGCGATAAGAAGCTTTCACAGCTTTTTGAATGGATGCTGCTACGCATTTTGGATCACCAAAACGGTTTCGACTTTTTTCCTGTAGGAACTCAGCGAGTTCTTCTAAAGGCATATTAGCTAGTTCCTCTAAGCTGAATTTTTCAAGAAATAGTTCTGTCATGGCGCTACCAAATACGGAAGTATCCACCTCTTGTGAAAATGTATTACATTTAAAACTTAGGTGTTGAAGAAAGTGTTGTTTTTCTTTCGTTAACATTTTGACAAGTTGGTATCGTGATCGAGTTAATTGCTGCAGTGCCACGTACTGGCTTTCTTTTACGATAGACATTTGATTGCGGCCAAATCGTAAGTAATCAGCAATGACATAGGCATCAATCTCATCGGTTTTATTCATGTCAGAATAGCTTTTCTTAAAATTTGCGACTTGCTTTGGGTTTAGGAGAAATACTTTTGCTCCAAAACGCTGTAAATCTATATCATGGTGAAGAAACATAGAAGGATGAAAGCTGTAAACAGAGGTGGATTCTAGGCCAATCTTAAGGATGTCGACCTCTTTCCCTGCAACACACTGTAATAATTTTTCTTTGAGTGTAGTAGCTCCTGGTAGGTCATTACTGACCGAAAAAGAATCCAGTTTTTCTCCATCACCATTTAAAAAGCAAACTTTCATATCAAACGAACTTACATCTAAACCAACAAATAATCTCATGTAAGAGACCTCCCTTCTATATTAGAATCATTTCTTGGACGTCTCGAGATATCTCTAGTGTGTACGCCGACCAACAACCTCGTGTATGAGAGCTAGTCCTGAATCGAAAGCCGCCCTAGAGCTACTATCATCTAGGTTCGAGGGGCAGGCTGCTCAGCCTGCGAGTAGGGAGTCCCGCACGTTCACTGAGAAACACTCTTCAAATGTGGTAAATCCACAGGAGGTGAAAGAATTGTCCCAAATGATCCTACAATCATTATCTAGAAATATCTTGAGACGTCCAAGTATTTTTATTTATAGGGCTCTTATTAAGAAGAAAATCTAAGCCTGTAATAGGGCTTAAATATTAATATACGAGGAGGTGTTGACTGTGTCATTTGCATCAGAAACAAAGAAAGAGTTGACGAATCTTGAGATGAAGGAATGCTGTGAGAAAGCAGAATTATCAGCGTTACTTCGAATGAACGGGTCGCTTTCTTTTTCAAACCGTCGTCTATCTATCGATATTCAAACGGAAAATGCGGCAATTGCAAGAAGGATTTATACGCTTTTGAAAAAAGGATATGACGTGACGGTAGAATTGCTTGTCCGTAAAAAAATGCGCTTGAAGAAAAATAATGTATATATTGTGCGGCTTGTTGAGAAGTCTCGCGAAATATTAGCTGATCTTCATATCGTTCGAGATGACTTTTCATTTATTCGAAATATATCACAAGAATTGATTGAGAAGAAATGTTGTAAACGATCGTACTTACGTGGCGCATTTTTAGCAGGTGGTTCAGTAAATAACCCAGAAACATCATCTTATCATTTAGAAATCTTTTCGTTATATAAGGAACATAATGATGCTATATGTGAACTGATGAACGGATTTGATTTAAATAGTAAGACGTTGGAAAGAAGAAAAGGGTACATTACGTATTTGAAAGAAGCAGAAAAAATTACAGAGTTTTTAAATATTATAGGTGCTCATAATGCACTTTTAAGATTTGAAGATATTCGAATCGTACGTGATATGCGTAATTCTGTAAATCGTTTAGTGAACTGCGAAACAGCTAATTTAAATAAAACAATTGGTGCAGCACTAAGACAGATTGAAAATATTCGTTATATTGATGAGACAGTTGGTCTTGATATTTTGCCGGATAAATTACAAGAGATTGCACAATTACGAAGAGATTATCAAGATGTAACATTGAAAGAGTTAGGTGAGATGGTATCCGGGGGGAAGATTAGTAAGTCGGGTATTAATCATCGTTTGCGTAAAATCGATGAAATCGCAGAGAAATTACGCGCGGGGGAAACGTTAGTAAAAAAATAAGAGGTTAAAGGGGAAATGGAGCTGTGGTTCAAAAACGAGTTCAGGTTTCATTAAAAAACGGTTTACAAGCACGTCCGGCTGCGTTGTTTGTACAAGAGGCAAATCGCTTTCATGCAGATATCTTCATCGAGAAAGATGGAAAGACAGTAAATGCAAAGAGCATAATGGGGATTATGAGCTTAGCAATTGGAACTGGAAGCATGATAACAATTACAACAGAAGGTTCAGATGCAGAAGAGGCTTTAGAAGCATTAGCTGCATATGTACAATAAGAAGCTATCGCGTATATGCGATAGCTTTTTGTTTTTGCGGTTTACTTAAAGGGAGTTTTCGGGATAGGGGGTATGTAGGTGGTTTGTCCTTGTCGTAGATTGTCGGTCAATCGATATGTTGTGTCGAACCGTTGATATATTAAAAAAATCGTTGATATAATTTAAGTTTTGTTCGATATAATTGAAAAATCGTTGATATATTTAGGTGAATACCAGGGTGGGTATCCAGAAGGAGGTGCATGATAATAAAAAAGCACCCTGTAATAGGGCGCTTTTTTATGTATCCAGCTCCAGCGGCTAGAATCTCCGGTCGCTTCGCCCCTTCATTCGAGGCAAAAAGCGCCTCGGAATCAGGTGCTCCATCGCCCTGCGATTCTGAACGAGCCGCTTCCGCTTTTAGTTATTAACGATTTGTAAAGATCTTATCGATTAAACCGTATTCTAAAGCTTTTTCTGCTGTCATGAAGTTGTCGCGGTCTGTGTCGCGTTGTAGTACTTCAAGTGGTTGACCAGTGCGGTCAGCAAGAATTTGGTTTAGTTTTTCACGTAAGAATAGGATACGTTTTGCAGCGATTTCGATTTCAGTCGCTTGACCTTGTGCTCCACCAAGTGGTTGGTGAATCATTACTTCACTGTTTGGAAGTGCGTAACGTTTTCCTTTTTCACCTGCTGCAAGTAAGAATGCACCCATAGATGCAGCCATACCGATACAGATTGTTGATACTTGTGGCTTAATAAACTGCATTGTATCATAGATTGCCATACCCGCTGTGATAGAACCACCAGGGCTGTTGATGTAGATGTGAATATCTTTTTCTGGATCTTGAGATTCCAAGAATAAAAGCTGGGAAACGATTGAGTTAGCTACGTTGTCATCAATTGCACTACCAAGCATAATGATGCGGTCTTTTAATAGTCGAGAGTAAATATCGTAAGCGCGTTCTCCACGATTTGTTTGTTCAATTACTGTAGGAATTAAATTCATCTGTTATTTCCTCCTTATAAAGCTTTCTTAGTCTTATAATACAATTATGGTCAATAAAGGTCAAACGAAACCGCTTTAAATCAAAAAAATATGTAGTTGTACCATGAAATATTCGCTATGTTTTCGAAATTCCCTGCTTATGTATCTTCAACATCATAACCGAATTATATAAATTTAAACGTTATGAAAACTGGAGAAAAAAGAAAAGAACGCCTTTTAACTGAAGCGTTCTTTCGATAATTAGTCTTTTAAAAGATAGGTTACTTTATTTAAAATCTTTTCGATTTGTTTGGCGTTTTTACTATACATTTCGCTTGCTGATTTCGACTTTGTTTCTAGGGAAAATAGTTCAAGATCAGCATGACATTTTTTTAAAGATGCTAATAATAAAGGTTTATTTTGAGGAGAAGGCATTTGGAGTTTGTCATTGTAAATGTCGATAGTAAGTTGTCCGTATGAATCCACTTGACCGAGGAAGACATTTTCAATAACAACACCGAGTTTTTCTAATTCTGAATGTAGCCAAGTGCGGTTATGTCCGCTTGCTGAAAGAGGTTCATCTAGTACATTTCCATCCATAATAACAGTTTGTGGTTCTTTCTCGTTTGGTACTTTTAAACCGATGTCTTTTGCTGTAAGTGGCTGAGAATCTTTCTTTAATAATACATTTAATTCTCCGCTCGGTTCTAAGACAGCAAATTCGACTTCAGCTACGCTGAACGCACTTTTTCCACGGAGAAGTTCCAGTAATTCGTCACTCGTATATTTTTCTTTCTTTAAATTATCTTCGAGTATCTTTCCGTCTTTTATTAATACGGTAGATTTTCCTTCAAAGAAGTCCCGAGCTGTTTTGTTCTTTAAAGAGAGGATTCCTGTTAAAAAAGGTACCACAGCGAAAATGAGTATCGCAAAGACGCCGTGAAAAAATTTTGAATCGAGCCCTGTAGATACTTGGGCAGCGATGTCACCAATCGTCATTCCGGCTATGTATTCAAAAAAGGAAAGCTGAGAGATTTGTCTTTTCCCTAACCATTTCGTAATAGCGAATAAAATAATTAATATGAATACAGAGCGAAGAATGACAAGTGTCCATTCCGGCAGGTGAGACATAGTCGTTTCCTCCAGTCTACTTAAAACCCTTTATATTGAGGTTCTTCACGTTCTAATACTGAAATTCTATCCTTTAAATCAGCGATGACGCTGTCCATTTCTAACATACATTCATGAAATACGCGTTTTGATTCTTCGTCTTGTGAATTTAATGAAAGAGAGCTTAAGCTTGCTTGAGCTCCCCTTACACTAGCAAGGCAAGTTTTTACGCTAGCGATAACAGTCATATAAACACCTCTTATCCTTTCGGTTTGAATAATAATGCTCCAATGAAGCCGAAAATAATAGCTGCTGATACACCGGCGCTCGTTACTTTAAACATGCCGGTAATAACGCCAACGATGCCATGTTTTGCAGCTTCTTCCATTGCGCCATGAACGAGGGCATTACCAAAGCTTGTAATAGGTACAGTTGCCCCGGCTCCAGCGAAATCAATTAATGGCTCATACAAATTAAATCCATCTAATATAGCTCCAGCAACAACGAGTGTTGCCATTGTATGAGCGGGTGTTAGTTTGCCGACATCAAACATAAGTTGGCCGATTACACATATGAGTCCGCCAATGACGAAAGCCCAGAAAAAAATCATTGCGTTGCACCTCCAAATTCAATCGAAACGGCATGAGCGATACACGGAATCGTTTCTTCTTGTTGGAATGTAAGTGGAGATAGTAAAGCGCCTGTCGCAACGACAAGTATTTTTTTGAACTCTCCTCTTTTCATTCGGTTTAATAAATGACCGTAAACGACTGTTGCGGAACATCCAGGCCCGCTAGCACCAGCTATGACAGGTTGTCCTTCTCTGTAAATGATAATTCCGCAATCTTGAAATTGTTCGCTCGTTACTTTCGTTCCGTGTTTATGTAGTAAGTCATAAGCAATTTCGCGTCCTACATGTCCGAGATCGCCTGTTACGATTAAATCGTAGTAAGAGGCATCAATTTGGCGTTCACGTAAATGGGCTTCAATTGTATCAACTGCAGCTGGAGCCATTGCGCCTCCCATATTAAACGGATCCGTTAATCCCATATCAATCACTCGTCCGATTGTTGCAGAGGTTACTCTTGGACCGTGTCCAGTATCGCTTAAAATAGCGGCTCCTGCTCCGGTTACTGTCCACTGTGCAGTAGGCGGCTTTTGTCCGCCGTATTCGGTAGGGTAGCGGAATTGTTTTTCTACAGCAGTATTATGGCTTGAAGCTCCAGTTAATAAATATTTTGCACCTTTTGCATTTACGATACTTGCCCCAAGTGCTAAACCTTCCATAGAAGTAGAGCAAGCCCCGAATAGTCCGAGATAAGGAGTGCCAAGTGTGCGGCAAGCAAAGCTTGTTGGAGTGATTTGATTAATTAAATCTCCTGCGAGTACGAATTGAATATCGTCTTTACGAAGTTCTGCTTTTTCAGTAGCGCGGCTACAAGCTTCTTCGAATAAAATTTTATGTGCTTTTTCATAGGAATCTTGTCCAAGCCATAAATCTTCATGAAGGATATCGAAGTCTTCTGGGATGTTCCCCTTTGCTTCAAATGGTCCACCGACAACCCCTGTTGAGATAATGACTGGTTTGTTTTCAAATACCCACGTTCGGTGTCCTTGTAACATTTATAGCCCTCCCCATTGAACGAGAATAGTTTTAATAAGTGCGATGACGAAAGCGGAAAATACACCAAATAAAATAACAGAACCAGCTAGTTTAAACATATTGCCGCCAACGCCAAGGACAAATCCTTCCGTTCGATGCTCAATACATGCGGCAATAACAGAGTTACCAAATCCAGTAACAGGTACAGCTGTACCTGCTCCGGCAAACTGTCCAAAACGATCGTATATACCAAATCCAGTTAGTAACATGGAGATGAAAATGAGAGTTGCGACTGTTGGATTGCCTGCTGAGCGTTCAGTGAAATCAAAATATGTGATATAAAAAGTAGAAATGAGTTGTCCGATGAAGCAAATAAAACCACCGACGAAAAAGGCTTTTATACAATTTTTTAAGACAGGTCGTTTCGGTTCGCGTTCTTGTTCGAATTTTTTATACTCCTGTTGTACAGGGGTTAAGTTTTTATCTTTACTAGCCATTGCAATCCTTCCTTTTCTTTTAAAAAGCGTTAAGTGTTAGACTCCATTTTTTTACCAATGAATTTTAATTGTTTATTAATTTCATCTTTAGATACTTCTTTTTCCTTAATTTTTCTTTCGAGTTTTTCGAGTAACATAAAGATTTTTTTATCTGTACTGACACGAACATCGAAAGTAGGATGCTCATCACTTAGCTGCTTTTGAAGCTTTTTACGAAGAGGTTTTAATCCAAACCTTTCGTGATGCTCAGGTGTAACTGCTATGTAGAGATCCAAATTTGAATTCACTGCTGTGCTTTTTATAATTTCATCCATAGCGAGAGCTCTTTTTTTCGCTCCTTGTGATATAGATTGATTAAAGGATTCCGTACTCGTCTTTGTTAACTTTGGACCTTTTTCTTTCTCCGTTCGTTTTGCTTCTTCTTTCACTTTTTTATCTAAAGGACTATTATCACATCCGGTAAAAGAGCTAAATAGAAGTGCAAATAATGCGGTTATGAGGCCGAGTTTTCGCATAATTATCATTCCATTTCTATTACAATATGTAATGTGATAGAAAAAGGATGACTGCATATCATCCTTTTTCTATTTCACAGCAAGACTGATTTGTTATTGCTGTGAGTATTGTGGTTCTTCTTGTTGGACTTCTTCAACGCGTGGGTTTAAAGAATCGATAATCGTTTGTGTTTGCTGCGCAGCTGTTTGGAAAAGTTGCTTCGCTTGTTGGTTATCCGTATCAAGAGCGAATCCCTCTAAGCTAGCTTGTGCACTTTTTAATCCAGAAACAGTTTGCTTTAGTTTCGTAATTACAGTCATTGAATGAAGCCCCCTTTGGAATATCAATTCAAAGATTATAATTTGTGAGTTGGGGTGAATTTATGATTGGAAAATTTAGGGGTGAAATAGATTTTATATGCTTTTAGCTAAGATGCATAAGGTATTACGGGGATATTTTTATTGATTTAGATGGATTTTATTGCTATTATTATGAGAAGAAAATGAAGTGTTTTCTATAATCATGCGCCCATAGCTCAGTCGGATAGAGCGGTGGTTTCCGGTACCACGTCTGCCGGGGGTTCGAATCCCTCTGGGCGCGTCAAAAAGTCCTAACTTACGTTTTGTAGGTTAGGACTTTTTTTTATTTTTCTCTTGTTATATCTGGTGATAAGATTTACTATTAGTACTTGATTATAATTTTTAAACTTATTATTTTCTTTCAATATTATTCAAATTTCGGTTGTAAGTTGTAAATCTCATTAATACATATAAATTAATAATATTTTGGAATGGGTATCTGCGTGAGGATTCTCCTTTTACCAAACTTATTGTACAATAGAAACAAGGGGGAGATTAGTTTGAAGGCAAGTCTTTTACAAGAACAAAGCTTACGTTTGGCAATGACACAAGAGTTAAGGCAAGCGATTACAATGCTCCAGTATAATGTACAAGAATTATCGGAGTTTTTGTATGAGCAATCGTTAGAGAATCCCCTTATTGAGTTAGGTGGTTTTGAGAGGGAGAAGAAAAAGAGCTCTAACAACAGTAAAAGTACCAGCAAACAAGTCGAGAATCAGATGGAGATCTACAGTGTGGATTCTACAACGATTCAGCAACATTTATTAAATCAAATACAGTATTATAAAATAGATGAAGAAGAGCGAAAAGTAGCTTCTTTCATTATTATGAACATGGATGGAAATGGATATTTACAAGAAACGAATGAAGAGTTAGCAGAGCTCCTTTCTGCGCATATTCATGTAGTCGACCGCTCTGTAGAGCTTGTCCAATCACTGGAACCAGCAGGGGTAGGGGCGCGTAATATTCAGGAATGTTTAACCTTGCAATTGAAGCGCTTACAAAGACGGAATGGATTAGCAGAAGAGGTTGTAGAAGATCATTTCGCTTATTTTGTGAAGAAAGATTGGCGAAAGCTCGTTCAAGTGTTGAAATGTAGTAATGAGGAATTACAGAGTGCGGTAAATTGTATAACGTCATTACAACCAAAACCAGGTCTTGCGTTTTCTTCAGATAAACCACTTTATATTGTGCCTGATATGGCGGTGAAAAAAGATGGCGATCGCCTCGTTTTACAAATGAATGAGAGAAATATGCCGAGAATTGAAATTCACTCTGAATATAGTGCGCTTCTTAATAATAGTGAAAGTGAAGTAGCATCTTACGTATCAGAGAAGTATCAGCATGTGCAGTGGATTATGCGCAGTTTGAAGCAGAGAAAACAGACATTGCTGCAAGTAATGAACATTATTATGGAAAAACAACGTGATTTCTTCTGGAAAGGTCCAGAGTATTTAAGACCTCTCGCTTTAAAAGAGGTAGCTGAAGAGTTAAGTGTGCATGAATCGACAATTAGTCGTGCGACGCGAAATAAATATGTGCAAACACCACACGGTTTATTTGAGATGAAATCGTTCTTTAGCAATGCCGTTTCGACGACTGAAGATGAAGCAGTTTCTACAAAACGTGTAAAACAATTTATTCAAACGTTAATTGGGGCAGAGGATAAGAAAAAGCCACTTTCAGATCAAAAGATTTCAAAATTATTAGAAGAAGAGCATGAAATTGTTATTTCTCGAAGAACAGTGGCGAAGTATAGAGAACAAATGCATATCCCAGCTTCGTCATTACGAAAAACGATCGGATAGGTGAAGAAGATGAAAGTTGTACTGTATACTAAAAAAGATTGTGGCCTTTGCGTGAAGGCAAAACAAGTTTTACAGGAAGTACAATGTGAATATTTTTTTCAAATCGAGGAAATAGATATATATGAAGATAATGACCTTTTAGAAAAATATCACTTAATGATTCCGGTTGTAAAAATGGACGGAAAACAAGTAGAATATGGTAACATTCACAAAGGTGTCATAATAAACTATATAAAGAATGCAGTTAAGAGTTGAATAAGTTTCTATCTCCTGTTACAATAATACACGTAGCAGGGATTATTTTTTTAACCTATGTGGGACACAAAATGTCACTACGGGACGTAAAGTGACCATGAAGGAAAAATGAACCGATGTAGTGAGGAGAAAAGATATGCGCTCATGGATTCAGAACACAAAAAAATTATTACCTGATCTGCTACCTGTTATGCAAACGAGAATGCAAATTCTTCAATACATTAGGCTCATGCAGCCGATTGGAAGAAGAAACTTATCAGCAAGTCTCGGTATGACAGAACGAGTATTGCGAAGTGAAGTTCAAGTTTTGAAAGAACAAAACTTAGTTCACGTCGCTTCTTCTGGAATGACTTTGACAGAAGAAGGAACAGCTTTAGTTCTTGCTTTGGAAGACTTTATGAAAGAAATTTCCGGGTTAAAGGTTTTAGAAAAGCAACTTAAGGAAACATTAGACTTGGATGAAGTTTTCGTTGTCCCTGGTGATAGTGATGAATCACCTTGGGTCAAACTGGAGATGGGCCGTGCTTGTGTGACTTGTATAAAAGACCGTCTGACAGCGAATAATATCGTTGCTGTGGCTGGAGGAACTACGCTAGCTGCTGCTGCGGACATGATGCAACTTGATTGCAAAGATTTACATATGCTATTTGTCCCAGCACGTGGTGGAATTGGAGAAGGCGTCGAATTAGAAGCCAATACCATTTGTGCCAAGATGGCGCAAAATACGATGAGTAATTATCGCTTATTGTATGTTCCAGACCATGTTAGTAGCGAAGCATATGCGTCTATTGTGACAGAGCCTTCCGTGAAAGAAGTTCTTGAGTTGATTCGATCTTCCAATATCGTCATTCATGGAATAGGTGATGCGTTAACAATGGCACGTCGCAGAAGTACTTCAGAAGCAGATTGGTTAAAGATTCAGGCAAGCGAAGCAGTTGGCGAAGCTTTCGGTTACTACTTTAATGAAGAAGGAAATGTTGTTCATAAAGTAAGAACAGTTGGTATGCAACTAGAGGATTTACAAAATGTATCTCACGTTGTTGCAGTCGCTGGAGGTTCTTCAAAGGCAAAAGCAATACAGGCTGTAATTAAACAAGGGCACACTTCAATTCTAATTACAGATGAAGGTGCAGCAAAACAGTTAACAAAGGGTTTTACCCTTTAATATAATCCCCCAAGGAGGAAATTCAAATGACTAAAATTGGTATTAATGGATTTGGACGTATCGGACGTAACGTATTCCGCGCAGCTCTTAACAACTCTGAGGTAGAAGTAGTAGCAATCAACGACTTAACAGATGCTAAAACATTAGCTCACCTTTTAAAATATGACACAGTTCACGGAACTTTAAATGCAGAAGTATCTGCTAACGAAAACAGCATCGTTGTTAACGGTAAAGAAATTAAAGTTATCGCTGAGCGTGACCCAGCTCAATTACCATGGAGCGACTACGGAGTAGAAGTAGTAGTAGAATCTACTGGCCGTTTCACTAAAAAATCAGACGCTGAGAAACACTTAGGTGGATCAGTTAAGAAAGTTATCATCTCAGCTCCAGCTTCTGACGAAGATATCACTGTAGTTATGGGTGTTAACCACGAACAATACGATGCAGCTAACCACAACGTAGTATCTAACGCTTCTTGTACTACAAACTGTCTAGCTCCATTCGCTAAAGTATTAAACGAAAAATTCGGCGTAAAACGCGGAATGATGACAACAATTCACTCTTACACTAACGACCAACAAATCTTAGACTTACCACACAAAGATTTACGTCGTGCTCGTGCAGCAGCTGAAAACATGATCCCAACATCTACTGGTGCAGCTAAAGCTGTAGCATTAGTATTACCAGAACTTAAAGGTAAATTAAACGGTGGCGCTGTACGTGTTCCAACTGCTAACGTTTCTCTAGTTGACCTAGTTGTTGAACTTGACAAAGAAGTAACAGTTGAAGAAGTAAATGCAGCATTCAAAGCAGCAGCTGAAGGCGAATTAAAAGGTATCCTTGGATACAGCGAAGAGCCATTAGTATCTATCGACTATAACGGATGTACAGCTTCTTCTACAATCGATGCATTATCTACAATGGTAATGGAAGGTAACATGGTTAAAGTACTTTCTTGGTACGATAACGAAACTGGTTACTCTAACCGCGTAGTAGACCTAGCAGCTTACATGACTTCAAAAGGTCTTTAATTCTTAATTATATAAGTTATCAATGACAAAACGAGGGAGAGGGTTTGTTCCCTCTCTCTCTTCTTTCGTTTTAAAAGCAAATGTGTTAAGCTTTTGAGTGGGTTTTGTCAATCCTAACTAGTAGTCGGAGGGAAATCCAATGAACAAAAAATCAATTCGTGACGTAGATTTAAAAGGTAAGCGTGTATTTTGCCGCGTTGATTTCAACGTACCTATGAAAGAAGGCAAAATTACAGATGAAACTCGTATCCGTGCAGCTCTTCCTACAATTCAATATTTAGTAGAGCAAGGTGCGAAAGTTATTTTAGCAAGTCACTTAGGCCGTCCAAAAGGTCAAGTAGTAGAAGAAATGCGTTTAACTCCAGTAGCAGCACGTTTAGGCGAGCTTCTTGGTAAAGACGTTAAAAAAGCGGACGAAGCATTCGGACCAGTTGCACAAGAAATGGTTGCAGCAATGAACGAAGGCGACGTATTAGTTCTTGAAAACGTACGTTTCTATGCGGGCGAAGAAAAGAACGATGCAGAACTTGCGAAAGAATTTGCAGCACTTGCTGACATCTTCGTAAACGATGCATTCGGTGCAGCTCACCGTGCTCACGCTTCTACAGCAGGTATCGCAGACTACCTACCAGCAGTATCTGGTCTATTAATGGAAAAAGAGTTAGATGTACTTGGTAAAGCACTTTCTAACCCAGAACGTCCATTTACAGCTATTATCGGTGGTGCGAAAGTAAAAGATAAAATCGGTGTAATTCGTCATCTATTAGACAAAGTAGATAACTTAATCATCGGTGGTGGACTTGCTTACACATTCGTTAAAGCTTTAGGTCATGAAATTGGTCTATCTCTATGTGAAGACGACAAGATCGAACTAGCTAAAGAATTTATGCAACTTGCAAAAGAAAAAGGCGTAAACTTCTACATGCCAGTTGATGTTGTAATCACTGAGGAATTCTCTGAAACTGCAACAACTAAAATCGTTGGTATCGACTCTATCCCTTCTAACTGGGAAGGCGTGGACATCGGTCCTAAAACACGTGAAATTTATGCAGATGTAATTAAAAATTCTAAGCTTGTTGTATGGAATGGACCAATGGGTGTATTCGAAATGACTCCATTCGCAGAAGGTACAAAAGCAGTAGGACAAGCATTAGCAGATGCAGAAGATACATACTCTGTTATCGGCGGTGGTGACTCTGCAGCAGCTGTTGAAAAATTCGGTATGGCTGATAAAATGAGCCACATTTCTACTGGCGGCGGTGCGTCATTAGAATTCATGGAAGGTAAAGAGCTTCCAGGTGTAGTTTGTCTTAACGACAAATAAGTAGCAGCCAAAGAAAAAGGACGGTGCAAAGCATGCGTAAACCAATTATCGCAGGTAACTGGAAAATGAATAAAACTCTATCTGAAGCAGTTAGCTTCGTAGAGGAAGTTAAAGGTCAAATCCCAGCAGCTTCAGCTGTTGATGCAGTAGTTTGCTCTCCAGCTCTATTCTTAGAGCGCCTTGTAGCGGCAACTGAAGGAACTGACTTACAAGTAGGTGCACAAAACATGCACTTCGAAAAAAATGGTGCATTCACTGGCGAAATTAGCCCAGTAGCACTTAGCGACTTAAAAGTTGGCTATGTAGTACTTGGCCACTCTGAGCGTCGTGAAATGTTTGCTGAAACAGATGAGTCAGTAAACAAAAAGACTATCGCAGCATTTGAACATGGTTTAACACCAATCGTATGTTGTGGTGAGACTTTAGAAGAGCGCGAAAGCGGAAAAACATTTGATCTAGTAGCAGGTCAAGTGACAAAAGCACTTGCAGGTTTAACAGAAGAGCAAGTTAAAGCAACTGTTATCGCTTATGAGCCAATCTGGGCTATCGGTACAGGTAAATCTTCTTCTTCTGCAGATGCAAACGAAGTATGTGCGCACATCCGTAAAGTTGTTGCAGAAGCTGTTTCTCCAGAAGCTGCAGAAGCTGTTCGTATCCAATACGGCGGTAGCGTAAAACCAGAAAACATTAAAGAGTATATGGCACAATCTGACATCGACGGCGCTTTAGTTGGCGGTGCTAGCTTAGAGCCAGCTTCGTTCTTAGGTCTTCTGGGGGCGGTAAAATGAGAAAGCCAACAGCTTTAATCATTCTTGACGGTTTCGGACTTCGTGAAGAAACTTACGGGAATGCTGTAGCACAAGCTAAGAAACCTAATTTTGATGGTTACTGGAACAAATTCCCTCACACAACGCTTACAGCTTGTGGCGAGGCAGTAGGTCTTCCAGAAGGTCAAATGGGTAACTCTGAGGTTGGTCACTTAAATATCGGTGCTGGCCGCATTGTATATCAAAGCTTAACACGCGTGAACGTTGCAATTCGTGAAGGTGAGTTCGATAAGAACGAAACGTTCCAAAGTGCAATTAAAAGCGTAAAAGAAAAAGGTACTGCACTTCATTTATTCGGTTTACTTTCTGACGGTGGTGTGCACAGTCACATGAACCATATGTTTGCTCTTCTTCGCTTAGCAGCAAAAGAAGGCGTGGAGAAAGTTTATATCCATGCATTCTTAGACGGCCGCGATGTTGGACCACAAACAGCAAAAGGTTATATCGATGCAACGAATGAAGTAATTAAAGAAACAGGAGTAGGACAATTCGCGACTATCTCTGGTCGTTATTACTCTATGGACCGTGACAAGCGTTGGGATCGCGTAGAAAAATGTTACAGTGCTATGGTGAATGGTGAAGGCCCTACTTATAAATCAGCAGAAGAGTGTGTAGAAGACTCTTATGCGAACGGTATCTATGATGAATTCGTATTGCCGTCTGTAATTGTTAACGAAGATAACACGCCAGTTGCAACAATCAATGATGATGATGCAGTTATCTTCTATAACTTCCGTCCAGACCGTGCAATTCAAATTGCTCGTGTATTTACAAACGAAGACTTCCGTGAGTTCGATCGTGGTGAAAAAGTACCTCACATTCCAGAATTCGTATGTATGACACACTTCAGTGAAACTGTAGATGGATACGTGGCATTCAAGCCAATGAACCTTGATAACACTTTAGGTGAAGTTGTTGCGCAAGCGGGATTAAAGCAACTTCGCATCGCGGAAACTGAAAAGTATCCGCACGTTACATTCTTCTTTAGCGGTGGTCGTGAGGCTGAATTCCCAGGAGAAGAACGTATCTTAATTAACTCACCAAAGGTTGCAACGTATGACTTGAAACCTGAAATGAGCATTTACGAAGTAACGGACGCTTTAGTAAATGAAATCGAAAATGATAAACATGATGTTATCATTCTTAACTTTGCGAACTGTGATATGGTTGGCCATTCTGGGATGATGGAACCAACAATTAAAGCAGTAGAAGCAACTGACGAATGTTTAGGAAAAGTTGTAGAAGCGATTCTTGCAAAAGATGGTGTAGCACTTATTACTGCTGACCATGGTAATGCTGATCAGGAGTTAACTGCTGATGGCGGTCCTATGACAGCTCATACAACTAACCCGGTTCCTTTCATCGTTACAAAAAATGATGTAGAGCTTCGTGAAGGTGGTATTTTAGGAGATATCGCTCCAACAATGCTTACACTTTTAAATGTGGAACAACCGAAAGAAATGACAGGTAAAACAATTATTAAATAATTTGCTTATATAAAAAGGAGAGAATTTATTATGCCAACAATTATTGATGTTTATGCTCGCGAAGTCCTTGACTCTCGTGGTAACCCAACTGTAGAAGTAGAAGTTTATACAGAAAGCGGCGCTTTCGGACGCGCTATCGTACCAAGTGGTGCATCTACTGGTGAACACGAAGCAGTAGAATTACGTGACGGTGACAAATCTCGTTACCTTGGTAAAGGTGTTATTAACGCAGTAAACAACGTTAACGAAATTATCGCTCCAGAAATCGAAGGTTTCGATGTAACTGACCAAGCTGGTATCGACCGTGCTATGATCGAATTAGATGGCACTCCAAACAAAGGTAAACTAGGCGCTAACGCTATCCTTGGTGTATCTATGGCAGTAGCTCACGCAGCAGCTGACTTCGTAGGTCTTCCATTATACCGTTACCTTGGTGGATTCAATGCAAAACAATTACCAACTCCAATGATGAACATCATCAACGGTGGTTCTCACGCTGATAACAACGTTGACTTCCAAGAGTTCATGATCTTACCAGTTGGTGCTCCAACATTCAAAGAATCAATCCGTATGGGTGCTGAAGTATTCCATGCACTTAAAGCTGTATTACATGACAAAGGTCTTAACACTGCAGTAGGTGACGAAGGTGGATTCGCTCCAAACCTTGGTTCTAACCGTGAAGCTCTAGAAGTAATCATCGAAGCTATTGAAAAAGCTGGTTACAAAGCTGGCGAGAACGTATTCTTAGGAATGGACGTTGCTTCTTCTGAGTTCTACAACAAAGAAACTGGTAAATATGACCTTGCAGGCGAAGGCCGTACTGGCTTAACTTCTGCAGAAATGGTTGATTTCTATGAAGAGCTTTGCAAAGACTTCCCAATCATCTCTATCGAAGATGGTTTAGACGAAAACGACTGGGATGGTCACAAATTATTAACTGAGCGTATCGGTGATAAAGTACAATTAGTTGGTGACGATTTATTCGTAACTAACACTCAAAAACTTGCTGAAGGTATCGAAAAAGGTATCTCTAACTCAATCTTAATTAAAGTTAACCAAATCGGTACTTTAACTGAGACTTTCGAAGCTATCGAAATGGCTAAACGTGCTGGTTACACAGCAGTTGTATCTCACCGTTCTGGTGAAACTGAAGATGCTACAATCGCTGACATCGCAGTTGCAACTAACGCTGGCCAAATCAAAACTGGTTCTATGAGCCGTACTGACCGTATTGCTAAGTACAACCAATTATTACGCATCGAAGACGAGCTAGGCGAAGTAGCTGTTTACGATGGTATCAAATCTTTCTATAACATCAAACGATAATTGTAGAAAATAAACGACAGACCGTGAGAAATCACGGTCTGTTTTTTTATGCTAAAATTGTTCACCCGTCATAAGTGACATGAAATGTTTGAAGAAGCGGTTATAATCAAAATCAATTGCTATTTGATGACTCGGCCAATCAATAAATGGTTTAGATTCTCCTAAAGAGCGAAATTCTCCAATGCTTGCCCCCTGTGCATAAGATTCTGTCATGACAACGATAGGTGATTTGTGATAGGTAAACATAGAGTTATCAAGTAAAGCGAGTATTGGTATTGTGTCATGGAAGGGGCTCCCCTTTAAATGTGGTAGGGCGTCTTTATAATATCCGTAGTAATAATGATCAAATAACGGTTTGACAAGTGGAGCTTTTCCTTTTGCCTCAATGTATTCTGCCATTTCTGGTGTAATGATGGAGTATTGAGTGACGTTTAATGGGTATATGTACATGTTAGCTGTGGATTGAAGGACTATATTAGCGGCAGTAGGATCGCCATAAAAGTTTGCTTCGGAAATAGGGGTAACATTACCAGGATGTAAAAAGGCACCGCCCATTACGTAGTAAGATTTAATTTGTTTCATCAACTGTTTGCACATGATAAACAAAATTGCTAGGGAGGTAAGTCTTCCTAAACTCACAATAATTAATTCATCCTTATACTGTTCAATAAGAGGAATAACTTCAAAAAAATTCTCCATTTCTCCGTTAGTCACATTCACCTTTGGAATAATTGGACCGAGCCCCTGTTTTCCATGTACATCCGTAAAAAACGCAGGTGGGGCACCAGTAAGGGGACGTTCTGAACCACCGAATATCTTGATATTTCTATTCTTTGTTTCGTTATTAAAAAAATGAGCATTTTCTACGGCCATTTTTTTTGGAACATTGCCGTAATCAGCAACGATACCGACGATTTCTATTTCATCGATAAAGAATGCTAAGAGGAGAGCCATCGTATCATCAATCCCAGGATCACAAAAAATGAGAACTTTTTTGGGCATATGTTCACCACCTATCTTGTTTATCCCGTACAAACCAGCTTGGTGAGGGCTAATAATCAATAAGGATGAGGGGAATCTCATGGATTAAAGTTTCACTTTATATATATGTAAGTTTAAGAATAAAAAGATTATTTTATTGAAATAATAGTCTTTTAAATTCAGAAAATAAAAACTTTTTATATTAGGTCAAGGTTTTTGACGTAATTTTCGTTTAGAAATGCAGTCGTATCAAGGTTGTAAGCGTATAACATAGGCTGTTTTTGCTGTCAAGTTGATAAATTGCAGCTTTTTACAATTTATACTATGATAAAGATATTAACAGAAGATCGTATAAACATGAGGGATGATGAACATGAAATTTACAAAGATTCTTGTCCAAATTGCTGCTCTTTACGTGTTTTATATGGTTGGAACTTGGGTGCAAGAAATGTTAAATATTCCAATTCCAGGAAGTTTGATTGGGATGTTCCTCTTACTTGTTTTACTTAGCCTAAAAGTTCTTCCAGTGAAATGGTTCGATTTAGGAGCAGAAACACTCGTTGCTATTATGCCGTTTTTATTAATTCCGCCAACGCTTGGCCTAATGAATTACGGTGCTTTTTTTATGAGTAAAGGAATTTCTCTTTTCATTACAGTTGTAGCGAGTACATTTTTAATTATTATTGTCGCAGGACATACAGGACAATATCTTGCGAATAGGAAGGAAAGAGAGTCGCGATGAGCCAAATATTAATCGGAGTCGGTTGGGTTCTTTTTACGGTGCTATTATATCAATTATCTAAAAAAATCTATAAATTATTTCCAACACCATTCACCATTCCAATGCTTGTAGCAACTGGATTAATGGCTTTCCTATTTATCGTGCTTGATATACCATATCAACATTATATGGAAAGTGGTGGTGGCTGGATTGCAAAGCTACTTGGACCCGGTGTTGTAGCATTTGCAATTCCTCTTTATAAACAACGTCATGTTCTGCAAAAATATGTTGTACCGATTGCTGGCGGGGTATTAGTAGGTACAACAGTTGCAATCGCTAGTGATTTTGCGATTGCTTCACTTATGGGAACGGATAAAAGCTTAATCTTATCGTCATTACCAAAATCGGTGACAATGCCAGTTGCGATGAGTGTTTCAGAGCAAGTCGGTGGTGTACCTTCCTTAACAGCAGCTTTCGTTGTTATCGCAGGTATTACTGGAACGATTACAGGACCCCTTTTATTAAAATGGAGCCGTGTTACAAACTCAGTTGGTAAAGGTATCGGATTTGGATGTGCTTCTCATATTATGGGCGTGATGAGAGCGATGAAAAATAACGAACATGAAGGTGTTATTGGATCGGTAACAATGACATTAACAGCAATTTTGACATGTTTACTTGGACCGTTATTTGCGATGATGTTTATGTAATAGAAGAAAAGCGAGAGCGCCTCTATAGCTCTCGCTTTTCTATAGAATTTATGCTACAGTTACAATAACTGAATCTTTGTAGGAGGTACGCCAAGTGCATACGTTATTATCAGTTTTACTTATTATTGTATCGATTTTAATGATTGTTATGGTACTTATGCAATCTAGTAATAGCTCAGGCCTTTCAGGTGCAATTTCAGGCGGTGCGGAGCAATTATTTGGTAAGCAAAAGGCACGTGGAATTGAAGCGGTATTAAACCGTATTACAATTGTTTTAGCTGTATTGTTCTTTGTATTAACAATTGGTGTTACGTACTTCAATTTATAGAATTGAAAGAAGAAGCGTTAGTGAATGGTACTAATGGTTCTTCTTTTTTTGTTTTGCTATTTGAAAGATGTTTCTAATTAGATTATAGAAATACAAATATGGTACACTAGATATAGAAAGAATACGACTAGATTACAGAAGAGAAAGAGGAGAAATACATGATGAAATTAGCATCTCCGAAACCATTTACATTTGAGGGTGGAGACCGCGCTGTTTTATTACTACATGGATTCACAGGGAACTCAGCTGATGTACGTATGTTAGGGCGTTTCTTAGAAAAGAAGGGCTATACTTGTCATGCGCCAATTTATAAAGGGCACGGTGTACCACCAGAAGAGCTTGTTCATACAGGGCCTACAGATTGGTGGCAAGATGTAACGGAGGCATATCAGCTTTTAAAAGATAAAGGTTTTGAGAAAATTGCTGTTGTTGGATTGTCACTTGGCGGCGTATTTTCTTTAAAATTAGGTTATACAGTACCGGTTTTAGGTGTAGTACCAATGTGTGCACCGATGTATATTAAGAGCGAAGAAACGATGTACCAAGGTATATTGGCATATGCCCGCGAATATAAAAAACGTGAGCAAAAATCACCTGAACAAATTGAACAAGAAATGTTGGAATTCCAAAAGACACCGATGAATACATTAAAAGCATTACAACAATTAATTGCTGACGTACGTAACAATGTGGATATGATTTATGCACCAACATTTGTTGTACAAGCACGTCATGACGAAATGATTAATACAGATAGTGCTAACATTATTTATAACGGTGTAGAATCTACGTTAAAAGACATTAAATGGTATGAAGACTCTACGCATGTCATTACACTTGATAAACAACGTGACGAGCTACATGAGGATGTATATAACTTCTTGGAGCAACTAGATTGGTAAGATCTAGTTGCCTCTTTTTTTCATAAGGAATTTTTTGTGAAAACTGTAAAAATCATAAGGGGAGTATTGAAGTTTCACTTTATACATCCCCTATCTTTCGGATACACTAAATAATATAAGGTTTTAAAGGAGGTATTTTTGCTTGGAAGAAATCATACAAGAACATATTGATAAGTTGTTATTATTTATGAGAGAAGAAGCGTATAAACCGCTAACGATACAAGAGTTAGAAGAGGCATTTGGGATTGAAGGTTCTGAGGGCTTTAAAGATTTCGTAAAGGCACTTGTAACGATGGAAGAAAAGGGACTTGTTATTCGTACTCGTAGCAACCGTTACGGTCTTCCTGAAAAGATGAATCTAATACGCGGTAAGTTAATTGGACATGCACGTGGTTTTGCATTCGTTGTACCAGATGAGAAGAAAACAGGAGACGATGATCTTTTCATCCCGCCTACAGAATTAAACGGTGCACTTCATGGCGATACAGTATTAGCACGCCTTAGTTCTCAATCGAGTGGTTCGCGTCAAGAAGGTTCAATTGTACGCATTTTAGAACGTGGAACGAAAGAGCTAGTTGGTACATATACAGAATCGAAAAACTTTGGATTTGTTATACCTGATAATAAGCGCTGGACGAGTGATATCTTTATCTTGAAAAGCGCATCAATGGGTGCTGTAGAAGGTCATAAAGTAGTTGTGAAAATTACGAGCTATCCAGAGAATCGTTTAAGCGCAGAAGGTGAAGTTATTCAAATTCTAGGTCATAAAAATGATCCAGGAGTAGATATTTTATCTGTCATTCATAAACATCATTTACCTTTAGCGTTCCCTGAGGAAGTGATGGAGCATGCAAACAGTGTACCAGAAACGATTTCAGAAGAAGATTTAAAAGATCGCCGCGACCTGCGTGATCAAATGATCGTAACGATTGATGGTGCAGATGCGAAAGACTTAGATGATGCTGTTACAGTAACGAAGCTTGAAAATGGTAACTACAAGCTAGGCGTTCACATTGCGGACGTAAGTCATTACGTTCAAGAAGGCTCTCCAATTGATGTTGAAGCAGCGGAAAGAGCGACAAGTGTGTATCTTGTTGACCGTGTAATCCCGATGATTCCGCATCGTCTATCTAACGGTATTTGCTCATTAAATCCGAAAGTAGACCGTCTGACATTATCTTGTGAAATGGAAATCAACAACTTAGGTGATGTTGTTAAACACGAGATTTTCCAAAGTGTGATTAAAACGACAGAGCGTATGACGTATGCTGACGTAAGAAGCATTTTAGAAGATGAGGACGAAGAGTTAATTAAGCGTTATGAGCCGCTCGTACCGATGTTTAAAGAGATGGGTCAATTGGCACAAATTTTACGTGAAAAACGTATGCGCCGTGGTGCAATTGACTTTGACTTTAAAGAAGCGAAAGTATTAGTGGATGAAGAAGGAAAACCGACTGATGTTGTCATGCGCGATCGTTCTGTATCAGAGAAGTTAATTGAAGAATTTATGCTTGTTGCGAATGAAACAGTAGCAGAGCACTTCCACTGGATGAACGTACCATTCATGTACCGTGTCCATGAAGATCCGAAAGAAGATAAGCTAGAGCGTTTCTTCGAGTTTGTAACGAACTTCGGATATGCCGTAAAAGGACGTGCGAATGAAGTGCATCCTCGCGCGCTACAACAAATTCTTGAAATGGTTCAAGGACAGCCAGAAGAAGTAGTTATTTCAACAGTTATGCTTCGTTCTATGAAGCAAGCTCGTTACGATGCGGATAGTTTAGGACATTTCGGTTTATCAACTGAGTTCTACACACACTTCACATCACCAATTCGTCGTTACCCAGATACAATCGTTCATAGATTAATTCGTGAATACATTATTAACGGTAAAGTCGACAACGAAACGCAAGCAAAATGGCGTGAAAAATTACCTGAGATTGCAGAGCATTCTTCTAATATGGAACGTCGTGCTGTTGAAGCAGAGCGTGAAACAGATGAGATGAAAAAAGCAGAGTATATGGTTGATAAGATCGGTGAAGAGTATGACGGTATGATTAGCTCTGTAACAAACTTCGGTTTATTCGTAGAGCTTCCAAATACAATTGAAGGTCTTGTACACGTTAGTTATTTAACGGATGATTACTACCGTTATGACGAGCAACATTTCGCTATGATCGGAGAACGTACAGGAAACGTATTCCGCATCGGTGACGAAATTACAATTCGCGTTATTAACGTAAACAAAGACGAGCGTGCAATCGACTTTGAAATCGTTGGCATGAAAGGCACACCTCGCTGTAAGTTCAAAGATCGTCCAGTCGTTATCGAGCAGCCAAGAACAGGCAGAAAGAAACGCGGTGGACGTAGCGAGCGCAGTAATGAGCGCGGCGGTGAACGTGGCACAGGTAGAAAATTTGACCGTGGTGGTAAAGGAAAAGGAAGAGGATCTGCATCTGCATCCGCTTCTGCTAGCCAGCCGGGAAAAAAAGATGGTAACGGTAAGAAGAAAAAAGCATTCTTCGAAAACGTACCAGGATTCAAGAAGAAAAAGAAAAAGCGTAAGTAAGAAAAGAGTGGCTTCGCTTTGATGAAAAGCGGGGCCGTTTTCTTTTTTCTTCGTGGCTTGAGAGCGAGCCACTTTCGCTTTTTATCGGAATCCAGCTACAGTGGCTAGAATGTTCGGCGGCTTCACTTCTTCCCGAGAGGCAAAGAGCGCCTCAAGGTCAGAAGCTCCATCCATCTCACATTCTGAGCGAGCCACTTTCGCTTTTTGATGGAATCTAGCTACAGTGGCTAGAATCTGTTGGCCATTTCACTCCCTCGGATGAAGCAAAAAGCGCTCCTCTGTCGGGAGTTCCAATGTCCAAAGATTCTGAGCGAGCCACTTTCGCTTTTTATTAACATTTGTTACAATAGTAAAAATAGAGGAGGGACGTTATATGCCAAAGGGTACAGGTAAGGTTATTGCACAGAATAAAAAAGCATTTCATGATTATTTCATCGAAGAAACATACGAAGCAGGGCTTGTCCTTCAAGGAACGGAAATTAAGTCGATTCGCGCTGGACGCGTAAACTTGAAAGATGCGTTTGCACGTGTACATAATGGTGAAGTATGGGTTCATAATATGCACATTAATACGTACGAACAAGGGAATCGTTTCAACCATGATCCACTTCGTACGAGAAAATTACTTCTGCATAAAAAAGAAATTGATAAACTAGCGGGCGCTGCGAAAGAAACAGGTTACGCATTAGTTCCACTTAGAATTTATTTGAAAAATGGATTTGCAAAAATGGCACTTGGTTTAGCAAAAGGTAAGAAGCAATACGATAAACGTCACGATTTAAAAGAGAAAGAAGCTAAACGTGAAATTGCACGCGCGTTCCGTGATCGCCAAAAGATGTAATACAGATATTTACATTTGTAAAATGGAGCGCGTATGTTATAATAATTTATGTAAGGTTGTTGCACATTGAAAAACAGCTCTTAGTAGCTATCACGATATTTTCTTCGTATGCTCCATTTTTATCATGGGGACGTTACGGATTCGACAGGGATAGTTCGAGCTTAGGTTGCGAGTCGAGGGGATCGGCCTCGTTAAAACGTCAAAGCCTATAATTGGCAAACAAAACAATCTTTCTTTAGCTGCTTAATTGCACTAAAGGTTCCTCCCTCCATCGTCCATGTGGTAGGGTAAGGGACTCAAACTAAGTGGACTACGCCGGAGTTCGCCGTCTGAGGACAAAGGAAGAGAACAACCAGACTAGCAACTTGGAAGCCTGTCGATAGGCCGAAGAGTTCGCGAAATGCTAATATATCGACTACACTCGTAGAAGCTTAAGTGCCGATATTTTTGGACGTGGGTTCGACTCCCACCGTCTCCATTTATGTAGTAATATCAACAGTTTAAGCGGTTGTGGTATTGATTTGGTAACTATTATATCAGATCTTCTTCCATATAAGCAACTACTTCGGTTTGTTTTGATGGATATAAGTGGCTATAAGTATTTAAAGTTGTTGCTACATCTGAATGACCTAGGCGTTGGGCTACTACAAGTGGACTAACGCCTTTATTTATTAAGTAAGATGCATGGGAATGTCTGAATTCATGAAGTAGAATTTTTTTGACTTTTGCTTTATCTACGTACTGCGAATACTTTCTATCTAAAGTTGTGGTTGAAATACTGTCGTAAAATGTACCGAAAACAACGTAATCATTTTTAACAGGTGCTGCTAATGCAGCTTCTTTTTTTATCATTTTTAGTAAGTTTATTACAGTTTTCGGTAACATAATACTTCGATTTGAAGCTTTTGTTTTGGGTTTTGTGACTTGTCGATTATATTCAGTTTTATTGATGCTGATTGTTTGTTCTGTAAAATTAATATCTTCCCATGTTAAAGCTAGAAGTTCTCCTTTTCGTGCCCCGCTGTAATAGAGTGTGGAAAAGAATGTTTTAAAAATGGAATCTTCCACAATGCTTATAAACTGCTTAAATTCGTTAAATTCCCAAAAATTCATGCGTTTATTTGATTCTTTTTCGAAATTCCCAGCGATTTTAGCGGGATTGATGTTTAAACCGTGAAATTTTATACCAAAATTAAATATTGCTGAAAGTATTGTATGTATTTTCTTTAAAAATTCAGCAGAATAGTTATTAATGATTTTATTTTGGTAGTTCATTATGTTTTTTGTTGTAATCTGATCGATTTTCACTTTTCCAAATTCATCAAGTAAATGATTATATATGACATTCTTAATCACATTAATAGACGATTGCTTTCTCCTCTGACAATACCAATTAAAATAACTATCTGCAACTTGAGCAAATGTTAAGCTTGAGTTTGTTTCTTTTTCAACTAACATCTTCGCTTCGGCTTCACGTGCCTCTTTTTTTGTTTTAAAACCACGACGTTTCACTTGTTTTTGAGTACCATCAAACTGTCGAACTCTGACAACGAAAAAATATGTTCCTCGTTCTTTATCTTTGTAAATCACCATAGGGAATCCCTCCTGTATATGAAAAGATTGATAATTCGATTTATTGATTAGAGTATAACTTGTTTGTTACCAAAAGAAAAGACCCTCAAAATAAATTGAGAGCCTTTCTTCGACTTGAACCACTTTAATTTTAATCACATATATAACATACCGCTTGTGTGGAACGGATAACTATAAAACTTATTATAACATATCATAAGTTGAAGTAATTTGAGAAAGTTTAAAATTCTGTATTCTTAATAAATGGATATTACTTGTAAATGGTTGGGTTCGATTTTTAAAAATTGGCTGGTTTCAGCATTGATTTTAGTAGAATATAACGAAAATGAACCGTTATTCATTATAAACAGAAAATGTTCCAAGGTAATATTATGAAAAAACAATAAACTTCTTTTAAATTATATTGAGAAATAAATTTGAAGGTGGAATAGAATGTGAGTTCGTGCTAAAATTGGGTGCAGGTACAACTTTAGGGATTTTTGTCGAAAGAATAGACGGAATAATCATAAAAAACAATTAAATCAAAACATAAAAACTCGCAGAGCGTGTGTAAGAGGTGCCCATGACAAAACCTCTATCACCGTTCATCCTACTAACTTAGGACAAACACTTCGCTACATACGAGTTCCTTCTCAGTTTAACATACATTCATCATTCGTAGTGCAGTTTCGAGGTTGAGAAAATAGGATGGTGGAGTTATGTTTTAAGAAAGGAGGAAATCATTTGCAAAAGGTAATGAATCAATTGCTTTCAAGAATCGATTCAGCAGGTTTTTCGAGAAGACAGTTTGCGATAAAGTTAGGTGTATGTCGAGAAACTTTCCGCAAGGGGATAGCTGGCGGAAGTGAAATGGATGTGGAGGTATTTTTCAAAGCTACAAACTTTTTATATGATAATGCGGAAGCGAAACGAAAGATTACCAGAGAATATTTCTCTTCTTGTATGCAGCCATCTAATACTATCGTTGGGTTAATTTACAGTCAGGTGCAAGGCGAATACACTTTAATGAATAAAATTCTGGATAAACACAAAGGTAATGCTAGTTTGTCAATTTATTTTACAATTTACAAATTATTTAACAAACGTAATAAAAATGAATTGAGAGGACAGGCACTATATAAAACTCTTGGAGAGACTCAATTCTCTGCTAATCCACACGTCCAAGTTATGGTTAATATCTTGTATATGTTAGCTTTAGCAGATAGGCCTAATAACAATGCGATAATTCAATATATAGATGAAGTTGAATCGAATTTGAACCTTCTTGAAGAAGGCCGTATCAAAAATTATCTGCGCATGTTAGCAGATGAGAGGATTGCATATATGCATTTATGGAGGGTTGAATTAGAACAGAGTAGGAGAATGTTTAATAGCATTATAAATTCGGAAGTAGATGTCCCTATGATTAAGTGTACAGCAATTTGTGGGCTTGGCGAAGGGTATCAAATAGATTGTCCTAAGACAGCTGAGACACTTTTGGTTCAGGCTACAGAATCACTGAAAGAGATTAATGTTACTCAAAAAGTTCAAAAGTCGATAGCGTTACATACAACTTTAGCTCATGTGCGTATACATAATAATATCAATATTGATAAAATTGATGTAACTTTACTTCATCCGAATGAAAGGGCGACATATGAATGTCTTTTCGGAAATCGAGAGTTAGGCCTATCAATATTTGAGGAGTTGAAGAAAAAAGGTTTTTCGCCGTTCCAACGTATTTCATATTCAATGTGTACCGGAGACATGGAGGGCATTAAACAGGCACTATTGGATTTTGAATTAGCAGGGTTGAGTTTTTATGGACAAATGTATAAAATGGTATTAAATAGGGAAGGGGTAGTGCTGACGTGAAACAGGTGATATCTATATTTCTGGTAGTTTTGGGAGTAATAGGGATGAATGGAGATTTAATACACGCTGAGAAAATAGAACAACACAAAAAAGTAAAACAAGAAGTAAGAATGGCTGTACACGATCCCGGGGGAAGTTAAGTGAAATAAGTAACTATAAAAAAGAAAGTCGCTACTGTGTAGCGGCTTTCAGTGCGTTTAAAGGGTGACAATTTTTTGTGTGGGGGTCAATAAAAAGTTGTCACCTAGTATTCACCAAAAAATATAGAGAACGGGGGTATTAGGAATGGAAGATAAAAACGTTGAAAATGTAGTAGCAGAAATAGGAGAGAGTTTATTGCACATCTTAGAGAATGTAAAAGAAGGGGATTTTGAGTATTTTGAAGTATTGTCGAAAATAAAACAGGCGATTGGTAGCAACTAAAGCTATCAATCGCCTGTTATTTTAACTAAGTTTTGAATAAGTTCCAAAAGTTCTTTCTGTTTTTCAGGTGTTTTAGATTTAACTTGTGACATGAGTTGCATCCATTCATCTTGTACAGCAAGTTCAGGATTTTTTTCGTTAGATTCACCTAATACATACGAAACGGAAATATTAGCCAGTTTAGCGATTTTTAAGCTCATTTTTTTTGAAGGGCATTTTTTACTATCCTCGTTTTCCCACATTGAAATAGCTGATCGACTTTGCATGCCTAAAACTTCAGCAAATTCACGTTGACTTAGTTGCAATACATTCGTTCGTATATCCTTAATCCGTCTACTGATTAATTTATAATCCATTTTTGAGCACCTCATTTTATTTAATCAATTATCTTACAAAATTATAATAAGGGTGTATAAGGTATACTTTAACAAACATGTTCTCTAAATGACAACCTTTTATAAAAATATTATTTTTTTGTAAATCAGGGTATTCTCAAAAGGAGACCTGTGTGGTATATTCTAAATAACGATATGAGTAAAGGATGATAAAAAATGAAATTGGATACGGAGAAAATCAAGGAACTTAGATTGTCTAAAGGTTTAACTCAGAATGAAGTTGCTAAGATAATGGGTTATACAAGTAGAAACTCATATTCTCAAGTGGAAACTGGCAAACGTGAACCTAAATTATTTAAGTTATCTCTATTGGCAGGTTTATATGGAATGACTATTGATGAATTGACAAAGTAAGTATTTTTTTGAAGTTAAGGTCTCTAAAAAAGACGTCTCTAAAAGTTATCTATAGTAGGAGGGTACCATGAACAAAAACCTATTCATCGCTCGAAAAGAGCGACGCATGACGCAAGAGGAAGTTGGAAAAATGGTGAACATGCACCAGCAAACGTATTACTTAAAAGAATCTGGCAAACGTGACTTCACCCTCAAAGAAGCTCAAAAACTAGCAAAATATTTCAAAACAACAGTGGATGAGCTGTTTGAAAAATAGAGGGAGGACAAGCATGAAAAATGGTAAACGACCAACGAAGAGAGAGAAGATACATATCAACTCGTATAACTTAAATCCAGATAACTGGTTGATCTACAAGAAAGTAGATGGCGAATTACATTTAGTACATCGTCATACGAACTCAATACGAGTCATTCCGAGTACGCAGGGTGTATGAACAAAAAAAGGACTCTAGCGGAATGCTAGAGCCGTCAATATGGGATAAGAGTTTTGTACGCGAATGTATTATAACATAATTTTTTCGAATCAATATATAGAAAAAATATGTAATTATGCATAATGGCTGAAAAAGAAAAAAGCCCAATAAAGGGCTTTTCGATACCGATGAATGTAGGTGTAATGAGAATGCGGTATCAATGTCTATTTGTAAAACGCTTACTTATGAGTGTCGAAATATTTCGACATGATTAATATAGCATAATCCTTTTCTAGAAAGCACTGGGAAATGTGTCCAAATGGTGAGAGGTTATCGTATGTAAAGAAGAGAGGGAATTGGTGTGACCAAATCAGTCCTAACAAAAGACTTAGAAAAGAAACAAATACTCGATGAATTTTTACAGTATTGTGAAAAGAAACAAGTTGAAGCTCTGCAAAAGAATGATCCCTATCAGTTTTGCATCTGGATTAAAGAAGCTCGATTAGCCCGAAGGGAATTGGCAGAGCTGTATCGTGCGAAAAAGGATGTTGTGGAAAGGGTGCATGGTATTACGTTTTTTGAGGAAGGCGTTTAAATATGAAAAAGCCCTATAAAATAGGACCTTTTCTGTACCTAGCCATCATATTTGATGTAAATGAACATTCATCTTGATTAGTATATCATATGTAAACGGATTCGTCAGTATGTAAAATTTATAACCAGACAAAAAGACCTGAAATCAGGTCTTTCTATCCGCGATACTAGTATAGAGCAAGATACCAAACTGAAAACACAAGCTACTCGAAAGCTCTTATAGTATAACAAATCATGTACATAAAAGACAAGTAGATAAGTTACGAGAGTGTATGTTGTGGAAGGGGTGAGAACAGGAGATGAGTGGACAGATATTTGAGGTGGAAGCTTTTGCGAGGAATGGTTTTACAGTACGTCACGCGTATGTAGATCTCACAGGGGATTTAATAGCGGGGATTTTGTTGGGACAAATTGTGTATTGGTATCTGCCGAATGAGCAGGGGAAGAGTAAATTGAAAGTGAAAAAGAATGGTGCATTTTGGCTGGCGAAAAGCCGTGAAGATTGGGGGAGTGAGATTCGCATTACACCGAAACAATATGATCGAGCGATTAAAATTTTAATAGAAAAAGGGTTTGTAAATGTGCAAACATTTAAGTTTAATGGGGCACCTACACATCATATTCAACTCAACATTCCTGAAATAAACCAAAGGGTAAAATCCATTTTGACCTTTGGGAAAATTTCAAATGCCTCTTTGGATGAAATGGAACTTACCGAAAGGGGAAATTCTTTAACAAAGATTACTACAAAGACTACTACAGAGATTACTACAGGAAAAGACACTATCCCCTACGAAGAGATTATTTTGTATTTGAATGAAAAAGCCAATAAATCATTTAAACATCAAACGCCTAAAAACAGAACGTTAATTAAAGCGAGATGGCAAGAAGGATTTATCCTATCGGATTTTCAGAAAGTTATTGATCAAAAAACAGTGCAGTGGTTAACAGATGCACGTATGAAACAGTATATACGACCAGAAACGTTATTTGGAACGAAATTTGAAAGTTATCTAAACGAAGAACCAGTGAATCATTCAGATGGACCAAATGGAGGAGGAACGAATCATGCAATCACTCGGAAAGACAATCGCTTCATCGAAGCATACGACTTTTAAAGAAAGGGTCCAACAGTATACGGTGTCAGCGAATCGATGTCAAAATATATTTGTAGTTGGACAACATCATATCAAAGATGTTTGTAACAAGCGAATGTTGAAGGATATTGCAACGAAAGAAGAATTTTGCCCACATTGTAGAGTTGTGGAGCAGGAAGACCAACGGTTAGCGCAAGAAACGGTACACATCAAACAGAAACAGGAAATTGTAAGTTTGTATGATTCGTTTGCAGATCATAGTTTAATTAATGAAAAATTGAAAAAAGCAACGTTCGAAAATTACATACCACCGAACAAATCGTTATCAGGTGCCAAACAAGACTTGAAATATTTTGTAGACTCGTTTGCGCAAACAGAACCAACAAGTCGTATTCTGACAGGTGGGTATGGAATTGGCAAAAGTCACCTTTGTGTAGCGGCTGCAAAAGAACTCATGAAGAGAGGGCACAGCGCACTGTTTATTCAGATGAACATGCTGTTTACAAAGATTAAAGAAACATGGAATAAAAATAGCGACATGACAGAAGGAAAGCTGATGTCACTCCTTGCAAAGGTTGATGTATTGATTTTGGATGACTTTGGAGCGGAATTTACAGAGAAAGACAGAGAGGGCGTAACGTGGAAACAAACGAAGACAAATGAAATCGTGGACAGCCGTGTCGGAAAAAGTACATTATTTACTACGAATTTTACGGTAAAAGAACTAGGGGCAATGTATGGAGAACGAGATTTTAGCAGGATGATGGAAAATGCAGAGGTGCTACACATGCAGGGTGAAAATTATAGATTGCGAAATTTCAAAAAAACGATATAGGAGGAGATAATCAATGGGAAAGCGTATGACAGAGTTACAGTTAGAAAATTATACGATGGCCGCGCAGAATCGAAAATATAGGAAGAGTGAACGCCGCAAACTTTATATTGCATTAGAAGAACTGGACATGTTTTGGGATGAAGATGATGTATGGCGAGTACAAGAGGCATGGAACAACAATGAGAGTGTATTTGCAATTGGTCAGAGGATAGAACGAGACCCAGATGAAGTGGCTTTACTTCTTATGGATTTAGCAAGAAAAGGAAGGATTGAAAAAAGAGTCATAGGGTTAGGCGCATGAGACAACTCACATTTGAAGATGTGGTAGGTAGTTTGGAGGAGTGTACAGCAGAACGGTTTGTATCGCAGTGTATAGCGAAACGAACATACGCAGTAGAATTTTTTGATCGAGATGAAAAACAAAGGTTGTTCTGGTTTGAAGCAAAATCTGGGGCGGGAGCGGAAGAACAAGCCAGGGATATGTTCGGAAAGATTCAAGTCATCAAAGCGTATGTGTCCAAGCTGACGTTACAAGAAATTATGGAGCTAGATTAAGGGTTCCTTCTAGAAAATGTAGGGGAGAGGTGCTGGATATGAAGGGAGAAATCAATGTAACGATAAATGGCGTATATATTGTGACGGATGGAGCGGCCGCATGGGTGAAACCGCCAGAAAGTGGGTATGGGCAACAAGTTGTATATTGGGTAAATGGAAAGGTGACACATACACAAACAACAGCAACTGTTAAATTTCAGTCATAAAATTTGAATTTTGTAGAAAAGGAGAATTGAGGAATGCCGCAAATGCAAACATTTTCACATAACATGTTCGGGAATATAGAGATTTTTATCAAGGGTGGAAAAGAGTACTTTCCAGCAATCGATGTTGCGAAAGTTTTAGGGTACTCAAATCCTCATGATGCTTTAAGTAAACATTGTAAAAAAGATGGGGTCGCGTTTTGCGAGGTCATCGATTCACTCGGAAGAACACAAGAGAAGAAATTCATAAACGAGGGGAATTTATATAGATTACTCGTAAAATCCAAACTTCCACAAGCAGAACAATTTGAAAAATGGGTATTTGATGAAGTGCTGCCAAGTATTCGAAAACATGGGGCTTACATGACACCACCTACTATTAACGCGTTATTACAAGATCCAGACTTGTTGATTAGCCTTGCTTCACAATTGAAAGACGAACAACTGGCTAGGCAAGTGGCGGAACAAAATAATCTCATGTTAACGCAGCAAGTCGCAGAAAATGCATCCAAGATTACCTACCTCGATCAAATTCTTCAATCAAAAGATACGGTAACCGTTTCGCAAATTGCAGCTGATTATGGATTGTCTGCCGTTCGATTAAATAAAATCTTAAAGGATGAAAAAGTACAGTATAAAGTAAACGAGCAATGGCTACTATATGTGAAACATCAAAATAACGGCTATACAAAATCACAAACGGTTGATGTAACGCATTCTGACGGTAGTCGGTCTATAAAAATGAATACGCGTTGGACACAAAAGGGTAGATTGTTTATTCATGACATGTTAACGAAACGAGGAATTATTCCGGAAATGGATAAGAAAGCGGTTTACATGATCTAGGGTGTGTGCAAATTGGGAAGGGGAACGAAAGAAAAGAGCAGCTAGCAAAAAGCTAACTACTCTAATCATGGAATGTGGTTCAAAAATGGGTTATCTATAGCATGAACAGAATATTGATTTGTATTCAGAGTGAGGCAATGAAGTTGTTCCAACCTGGTCTTGGTTTACAACAAACACCATTAAAGGTATTGACAATGAAGGCTGCATGAGATGCATCAGAATCATGATAACCTTTTCTATTTTCTTTGGGAGAAATGTTATAAAAATTACCCGAATGAAATGAACCATTGCTTGTTTGAAAGACTACATTTCCAAAGATAGAGGGCATGTTTTTCACCTGCTTTTGAAGAATAAGTTAGTTTTGTATATGAGGAATGAGTCTAGAGGTCCTGACTAAATAATTTTTATAAAATAATTCGTTTGTAAGTAGGAATGGATGGGTGCCATGCACTATTCAATTATTTTTAAATGTTAATGGGTATTAAATGAATTAAAACGTCCGAACATGGATAGTAAGGGTGTTGAAAGAGAAGGAGTGACGGGTTTAGCTAAGATGAAGAAAAAGAAATTAAAAAAGGCAATCGCTCGTCGTACAAAGGCTATGCAAAAAGAAGAGAAAGACAGACTAGAGAAAGCTTGGAGAAATCTTTTTATATAGCTGAGCATGATGAAATACATATAGTCCGGCTAGAAAACTGGAGGACACCGATTTTTAGAACAGCAATCAAACTGTTTTAGGAAAGGGTGCCCTTTTTCTTATTTTGTAAGGGGGATGGAAAGAATGAAAGCGCGAAGGGATCTATTACGTGAATGGGAAAAACAAATAAAAAAGAAAAAATCAAAAGAGAATTTTAGCACTCGTGAAATTGAGGATTTAATGGGGGTGCATGGACCACGTTATGAGCGTAGACGTGGAGCGTTAAGACAAAAGTAATACAGAAGAAAAAGGAGTGGTCTGGAATGACGGAGCAATTATCTTTTTTACCAAAAATAGATCGAGCAGCAACACAAGAGAATGTAGAGGAAATTTTGGAAAGTGTACGTATATATAAGCAATTTGGAATGATACGTAAGGAAATGAAAGTCACGCCTTCTTATAAAGTGAGAGAGCATGGTCCTACAAATACAGTTGGCAAACCGTTAGAGGATGTAGCAATCTCTAATATCCAACAAAGCAAACGTGAAGAATGGTTAGAGAAAATGGCATTTCGAGTGGAACAAGCATTGAGTCGATTCGGAAACAGTACAGCTGGGAAAAATCAGCGGGACATTATAGTGAAACGATATTTAGAAGACGAAGATGTATGCGATTATATGGTGTATAACGAAATTGGCATGAGTGAACGTACGTATCGACGTGTGAAAGCGAGAGCGTTTTAT